>JBJYXV010000111.1:8778-9923 GCA_046260155.1 Anaerolineales bacterium | reverse complement strand
ATTCCCTGCTAATTGTTGCTGCTGGCGTGGGAGGGCGTATTTTGGCGGAACGGCGACATCCGGGATTGTCGGCAGAACGACAAAATATTGAGAAAATCCAAGAAGCGAAAGCATGGGATAAAGTGCTAGCTCCATTGATGGCGTTGAGTGTAGGCTTCCCATTAGTCATTGTGGCAGGGCTGGACCATCGTTTTGGTTGGTCACCTATACTCCCGCTATGGCTCATCATGCTCGGCATCTTCTTAATCGCGCTCGGATACGCATTTGCTGTGTGGGCATTTGTGGAGAACCGTTTCTTTTCCAGCGTGGTGCGTATTCAAGCGGATCGAGGGCATGTGGTGTGTGACAGCGGCCCATATCGAATCGTTCGGCATCCAGGCTATGCCGGAAATATTCTGCCACTGCTTGGAATTGTGCTGGCTTTGAGCTCATTGTGGACACTCATTCCGGCAGCTGTTGCGCTGGTCATAGCGGTGGTCAGAACCACGCTGGAAGACCGAACGCTGCAGAAAGAGTTGCCAAGGTATAAGGAATATACGCGACGCGTGCGTTATCGGTTGTTTCCGGGGATTTACTAGGAGTGCAGAAAGATAATGCACCCAACACCAGGTGCATTAAGCGCTCGTTACGCTCACGCCACAATTTATGACCATCGCAGAAACATTTAAATGTTTTTATAACAATGTAATTTAATTTTAATTTGCTCAGCCATAATCCCCTGGGCGTGCAGTCCAGTATAACGGTGCATTTGAAAAAGCTCGAAGGTGGGCACAAGCACAAACAAATTTACACCATTGACAAAGACACTAACCCTTAGACAATCCGAAACCAGTAAATTTTAAATATTCTGATTCAAATAACAATCTAAACCTTACGTATATTCATAATTATTAATTTTATATTGTCCAATTTTATGGATTCACTACAGTATATGACGATCCCACTACCCTGGGCAACAGGCTGGCTGACTATGTGGACTCGGGCGGTAAAGTGATCAACCTGATCTTTTCTATGGACTATAATTCGTTATATTCTCTTGCAGGCCGGTTTATTGATGAGAATTATGTCCCCATGTGGGGTAGCGTAGATTATACAGATAGCGCATGCCTGGGCACCTATGACGACAGCCACCCGATCATGGAGGG
>JBJYXV010000111.1:0-8678 GCA_046260155.1 Anaerolineales bacterium | reverse complement strand
CCGCTATTCCTCTGATCCAACAACGACTGTTTCGCGCACCACGGCGTGCTTCCGTCCAGTATTTCCATGATTTGATAACCCAATTGCACCGCATGTGCACCAGGCACGAAGAACGATAATAATTTCAGAAAACGGGCCGCGATAGTTGACTAGTATATGCTATGTCAGGCAGTTTATAAAACTGAAGCCAACACTCTTCCCCTATATTAAACCTTCAAAACAATCAACTTATTCGTACATCCTGGTAACGGTTTCTAATTGTTGCCAATGCTAGAAGTGCTACCTTCGTCGCATTCTTGATCGACTCATGATAGTGGACATCAAAGGTTTCCTCCCGTCGATTTGCAATCGCTGGGCAGATTGCTCCTGCCCAGTATCCCATACCTCCAAGGAAGTGGAGCAGAAAACTCGCCTCCATCTCCATATTTTCGATACACTGGCCATCCACCATGGGATCATACTCAGAAAAAATTTTATCCACTTCAGGAATACTAGGGGGCACTCGAAAGTTGTTACGACCTTGTGGAGCAGAAAAACCAGGATTAGAGACCGTTAATCCAGCTTTTGCAAACACGCCAAGGTTTGTTGAAGCCTCTAATAATGCATTGACAAGGATTGGTTGCGCTCGAGATACATATGGCTGTATATTGCCATAAAATCGAGATTCTTTACTCATTGATTCTTTAACAACTTGACTCAATTCTTTTTCTAGCCGCGCACAAGTATCATCTGGATAGGGTGCTTCATAAAATAAGCCGGTATTATCCATACCAATCGCATAAGTAGTGATGATTGGGGTACCCAACTTTGTTGATGCCTGGAGTCCACCTGAGGTGCCCACCCTTATGATATGCAGCCTTGGGAATTCAGACTTTCGTGTTCGTGTTTCGAAGTCCACTTCATTAAGTGCTATCAACTCACTCACAACAATCTCCAGAGAAGGCGTCCCGATACCCGAGGTTGCTACAGTGGTTTTCAATGGGGATATGATCGTTGCCTGGTTACCTGTGATTGTGGAAGTCCCGGTTATCGTTACAAGTCCCCGGTTCTCATGTTCAAACTCTATATCACGCATAAAATTGGAGCCAATGAATTCAGCCCGTCCAGGATCTCCTACCAAAAGGATATCTGGAGCTATTTGCCCCGGTTTGGCCCGAAGGTGATAAATCCTTCCTTCATCATCAATTGGTAAATCTGATGCTGTAAAAGGTATCTGGGGGTGAAGTGTAGTGTATTCAACAGGGTTATGTTTTTCATGACTACCTTGTCTCTCTGGCTTTTCCATCTTATATTGTCCTTAGATTATTTTATTAATGTTAATCTTCATCCAGCGCGAACGCTACCCCCTCATCCAAGCTCATCAATTTCCCCTTTTCTATCAATCGATCTAATTCTTTCGAACCAATTTCTACTTCCAATTGTTTTACCGCTTGGTCCATCTCGTTTTTTTCTTGACGCTCTGTGCGGGGCGAATTTATTCGCTTTCGCGCAATCTGCGCCGCACCCAGCAGTTGGGCAGCATATTTGAATTCTCCCTTTAAAATCCCGATATAGGCGAAACATTCCAGCTGATGGGCTACCGCAGATAGATGGCCCTGTTCCTGCCAAGAAAGGATAGTCTGGCGGTAAATAGCCAATGCTTCATCCGTTCTTCCTGCATGGCGGTAAAGGTGAGCCAATTCGCTTCGTCCAATAGCCGCCAATCTTTGATCTCCCAATTTCTCATTTGCATCTACTCCAAGTAAAAAATACTTTTCGGCTTCGGACGTCTCGTGGGTCAACTGCGAATGTATCGCCTGTTCATAATACACCCAGCCTTTAATGAAAGGAATGTCAAATTTCTCCATCAAATCAATAATCTCTGTAATGGCTTTTTGCCCCTTTTGAGGATCACCTTTGACGAGATAAGCGTGTGCCAGTGAAAATAATCCCATGATCAGTTCCATCTCATAGCCATCCCGGCGACATAGATCTATTATTTCCTCAAGTTGTTCAATGATTTCCCAGGTTACATTGGAACCCATAGCCTGTGCCTTCATGCCAAGTGCAAAAGACAATATACGAAACTCTTCAAACTCCTGGGCGAGTTGGATACTCTCATCCAGGATGGAAATACCGTTGATCATTTCTCCATGTGTGACAAGCAGCCATCCCAACGACCTCAAAGCTCGGATGAAATCGGTAATTTGAATGCCTGCAGTGTTATCCTTTAAAAGGGGTCTGGCTTGCTCAATGACTGGTTCCAGCCAGGAGCGCGCTTCCCGGTAGTGTATCCAGCCAGCTTCATACTGCAGCAGTATCCCGGTGAAGTGCAGGGTCAATCCAGGGCGATCCTCCGCGATCCACTCCAAGGTTGTGCGCAGATTATCTCCCTCCAAAGCAAATCGGTTCAACCAAGAATAGAACTCCGCCCCAGGTCCTTGTTGATCATATAAATCAACAAGATCGATGAAGAAATCCGCGTGCCGGTTACGCAGAGTCTCACCTTCCTCAGCAACGAATAGCTTATCTTGGGCATATTGGCGGATGCTCTCCAACATCCCGTAGCGGGCTTCCCCTTCCGGAGGATGTTGTACCGTAACCAAAGACTTGTTGATGAGCTGCTCCAAAACATCAAAAACATCGAACTCGTCCAAGGGGTCAAATCCGGAAACAGACTGGGCAGCCTCTAGCGTCCAGCCTCCAGAGAAGACAGATAATCGGCGCAGGAGGACACGCTCCTTTTCATTCAACAAATTCCAACTCCAATCAATAAGTGCCTGCAAGGTTTGCTGGCGGGGAAGTGCAGTGCGGCTGCCGCCGGTTAGCAAGCGGAACCGATCATTTAGCCGCGCAGCGATTTGTTCAACGTTTAGCATCCGTAGACGGGCAGCAGCTAGTTCCAGCGCCAAGGGAATACCATCCAGTCGGAGGACGATTTCAGCAACTGGGACAGCATTATTGGAGTTTAGGGTGAATTCGGGCCGAACGGCATGAGCCCTCTCCAAGAAGAGCTGCACACCTTCGGATGTGTGGATCTTCTCAGGTGTTACCTCCCCGTCTGTGCCTGGAAGTGAGAGCGACGGAATCTGAAGCGTCGTCTCTCCCCCAATGAAGAGAGCTTCTCTCCCGGTCACAATGATTTTCAGTTTAGGGCAGTTTTTCAATAGATGGTCGGTAAATCCAGCGCTTTCTCGCACAAGGTGTTCTACGTTGTCGAGTAAAAGCAGTAATTCCTTGCGCCGCAGGTATTCGACAAGTGTGTCAAGCATAGGGCGGCCAGGTTGTTCCCGCACATTGAGTGCTGAAGCGACACGTCCGGGGATTAGATTAGGATCTGTAAGTGGGGCCAATTCGACCAACCAGACCCCGTCGGGATAATCTTCGATAATTTCTTCAGCCACTTGCAGCATCAGCCTCGTCTTGCCGGTCCCTCCGGGACCGAGAAGGGTGAGCAGGGTGGTGCCTTTGATCAAGCTCCTTATTTCCGTCAACTCTTCCGAGCGCCCAATGAAGGAGGAAGGCTGTCTGGGCAAGTTATGTTTGAAAGCAGCCAATGATTTGGGCGGGGGAAAATCAGTAAGCAGATCCGGATGGCAGAGTTGGAATATTCGTTCGACTTGTGCAATGCCTTTAAGGCGTTGTTCTCCCAGATCAATCAAGGTGCTGTTCCTTGGAAGAGATTTCTCAACCAATGAGCTCGTGACTTCCGACAGCAGTATTTGCCCTCCGTAACCCAGCCCCATGATGCGAGCTGCCAAGTTGACTTCCAGACCATAGTAATCACCTTCTCGTTCCTGGCTTACCCCGGTATGCAGACCCATTCGGACATTTAGCGGGCTGATCGCAATGGGCCAGGGTTCAGCGGTGAGCCTCTGCTGCCCGGCCAGCGCGGCGGCGACTCCATCTGAGGGCGATTCAAAAGCAGCGTGGAATCCATCTCCAGTTGTCTTTACTACCCATCCTCTGTGTTGTTCGATGACCGCACGCATCAACACATCATGCCGGGCAGAAGCCTTCTGCATATCATCCGGATATTTCTCCCATAAAGGTGTGCTGTTTTCTATGTCAGTGAAGAGGAAAGTGACGGGTTTGGGAGTCAAGGTATCTTTTCCACACGAATATCATTTATTTTCAAGCATATTTTACCTGCTACTACAACTTATCTTTGGCTATCTCCCTGAAGCCCAGCCATAGTAAAGACAAAAACCGCACTACATCAGTTGTAGAACGGTCTTCTTGAGTTTGTGCCTCTACATTGAGCTGTTCCCTTTGCAGGTATTAAAATCCGAATTCCCGCGGTGGGTTAATTAACTTACACAAGCATTACACTTTTGATCATAAGTTCGTTCCAATAGAAGTGTCAAATGACACTCGTGTTACCTAATCTGCGAAATCCTAGTTTTCTGAACCATTTCACTACCCAAATATCAGTTTTTTTAGAGGGCAGGTCAATTTTGTTCTAATCCACATGGTTAGCCAAAGAATTCTATAATGTAACTATTCATGGATAAAATCAAAATTCATAATCGCTTTGCAATCATAATCGTAATGTCATCTGAGGGAATGGATGGTGCTGTGAACTCACAGATTGCCTTGAAAATACCATTTACGATAATTTCTGGATCATCATGGCGGTAATTGGAAAGCACTTGCTGAAATAGATCATCTCCAAAAAATAGCTTCTGATCATTCCATGCCTCGGTTACTCCATCTGTGTAAAATAAGATAAAGTCACCAGGGTTAATCATATAATCATACTGTTTGAATGTTGCATGGGGATCTAACCCAAGCATCATATTTGAATTATTTAATCTGGATATCTGATCACGACTGGATGAATAAACAAGTGGTTGGTTATGACCTGCGTTGACATACGAAATCTCCCCTGTTACGGTATTCAGACGCGTGAGAATTAAAGAGACCAACATATTCTGACTTGATTCCAGGCACATCAATTTGTTATTACTTTGTATAACTTTCACCAAAGATGAATTACCATTTATGGATTTGCGCAACAAAGTGCTGAGAAATGCCATATAAAGTGCCGCTGGCACCCCTTTGTCACTAACATCGGCGATCAGAAGATCGACATAATTGACTTTACTTTGGACTAAATCATAAAAATCACCGGAAACCTCCTCAGCTGGTACCCAATTAACTGCAAATGACCAACCAGGAATTTTTGGGATATCCTTTGGAAGTAAATCGACTTGCACTTTGTGAGCGAGTTTTAACTCTTGATCCATGCCTTTTTTTTCAATCACAAAATGATTCAATTGGTGTTGTTCAATTTGTTTTCTTTTTGTGATATCAATAATATAACTAATTATTTGATCTTTATTATGGTTAGCATGAAGACCAATCTCAACGGGGAATTCTTCACCATTTTTTCTTAAACCCCTTAAGTCGAGCCCAAGCCCCATCGTCCGAGTGTATGATTTAGATTTATTCATACTACGATGTTTAATGTGATTTTCTCTCTGAGATTTGGGTATCAGTACCTCAATTGTTTTCCCACGCAGCTCTTGTGAACCGTAACCGAACATCGCTTCAGCTTTATCGTTTACAACCTCAATGACGCCCTCGTAATTAGTAATTACAATTGCGAACGGCGAATTTTTCTGAAAAATATCTATCATATTCGTTGAATTGTTATTCATCTATTTCCTTTATTTCGATAAATGACTGTCCATGAAAGAAGTTCTCCCGTAAACCGCAACTAATTACTGCATCACCTGCAAGACGTGAGATAACAAAAGGTGGACGGGTATTTTCAACAATCAATTCCAGCAGGGCTGTCAGGGTCTCCTGCGCATGTACAAGCTCTGATTTACTCAAGTATTTCATATACCCGGTAATGTCAGCGATGAGAATGTAGCCTTCATAGGTTTTGGTCATGGTTTTTACTAAGTAAGATCAAGATGATCACAGCAATTAAAGTTTATCTTGTAATCCATGGAGAAAAATTTGAGTCTGCTTATATCGCCTCAGCATTTATCCCAAAGATTCGATCGCGGATGATACATGAGCAGCATCCTCACCCACACCATAGAGAAGCCCTGATTTTGTCGTGTGCAAAAAAGGCAATCCAATAAAATACAGTCCTGAGAACTGAGTGACACCCCGCTTCTGCACAGGATACCCATCTTCATCAAATATTGGAAACTTCACAAGACTAAAATCAAATTTGTAACCTGTAGCCCAGATAACACTGGTGATTCCAGCGGAAAGCAAGTTCAATTCTAGAATTTCTTCTGCCTCATATCCATCCCTCATTACAGGAAGTTCTTCAGTAGGGACATCCAATCCATTTTTTTCAATGTATTCATCAATTTGGTTTATCAATTCGGTTTCAAATTTATCTGCTTTGGCTAGGTTATCTTTCAAATCTGGTGCCAATATAATCGTGTAATCTTGCGCATCTTCTATATGCCCCAATAAAATCACGCCATCTTTTGCAAATTGGTGCAGGTTTATTGTGTGACCGCCCGCTTTTCCTGTACCATGTACGCTTCCTGCAAACTTGGCATTAGGCGAGGGAAGTTTGTCTGCTGTCTTATCATAGAAACCTAAATCATCTAACCAGTGTGTAATTTCCTTTCCCCTGTATCGACGCGGGAATCGGCCCGAGTTGCCCACAGAAAGAATCACTATACGTCCGCTTTGGTGGAGTTCTTCGGCAATCTGACAACCAGATTGTGCAGATCCTACGACCAGTACTGCCCCAAAAGGCAATTCTTCTGGATTTCGGTATTCGCTGGAATGAAATTGAGTGATCTCGGTTGATATGTTTTTGCTGAGATGAGGAACTTTTGGATGCTGGTACATACCTGTTGCGATCACTACATTGGCAGCTTTGAAATCTGATTTATTTGTTTTCACTAGATACCCATTACCATTCGACTCAACTGAAACTACTTGGATGCCATATCTTATTGGCAACTCGAACCGTTTGATGTACTCCTCGAAGTAATTAATAATCTTGTCTCGTTCCATAAAGCTATCTGGTTCATCACCTTGGTACTCCGCTCCCGGGAGTTGAATCATCCAATTTGGGGTGATAAAAGTAAATGAGTCCCATCGTTCACGCCATACTTTTGCGCTGTGATCTGCCTGTTCCAGGATCGCATGTTCTCTACCATACTGTTTTAAATAGTAGCTAGTAGAAAGCCCTGCTTGACCGCCACCCACGATGATTGTATCTATATGCTCGGCCATCTAATTTATCTCCTAAGTTAATATTATCCACACGTCAATGCCGGACATTGTTCTTTGCCAGTGAACACATATGATTGCCGTTCTGACTATAGATTTTTATTGTAGACCGATGGAGTGAGATCCATGGATATTGAGCCGCGCAGGAGAATGTCTAAGGCCAGTTTGTCTAAGTGACAACGATGAAATTGTTTAAGCATCAATTATGTTCCTGTAAATTCTCTCTTTTTTGTATTAGTTAATAAGCGTAGATAATTATTATTCTTCACAAGATTAACTGGAAAGTTTGCTTTACTGTGACAAAAGTACAAACAACATCGTTATATCAGCCAGAGTGAAGAATGCTTGAAGGAACCAAACCGGTCCGATCGGTAATCCTGCGACGTATATCCAATACAATAGGTTGCCGCCAGTGCTCATTACCAGGTGAGCCCTGCTGTATGAGTGGAGATCGCGTGTACGGAGCGCCTTCAACAACATAGGTAACTTGCTTGAGGCAAAAACCACTGTGCAGAAAAATCCAACATAGATTTGTATCCGGCTAGAATCCACTTCCTGATTCCTAAGAAAGAATTCAACTCAATATCCATATTATATCAGATAAATATGATATAATATGTCATATATTTGATATTGATTTTATAAAGGAATGGATTACTCTCATTCTTGCCAATTCTAACTACCACAACAAGATCGACTGCTTCCATATCATAGAGATGTTTTTTCGATGATGATTTCGAGTGTATGTGACCTCTCACACACAAAACTAATCCAAAAGACTAGTAGGATTAGAGCGAAAAGGAGGCGAACAGGATACCAAGGAAACAAAATTAATCAGAAAAAAAGGAAAGGATGAACTGGTTTCTTTTTATCAGGTCTCTTTGTTATTAATAAATAGGAGTTGTAAAAGCATCGGTCTTGTTTCAACACAACTGGCTTTTAGGAGTAAATTGTATGTTCCCAATAGTGATACACGTTCTAATATTTCAATTCAGAAAATTCAGGCTAGAAAAACCTGTTAGGGAGGTTTCAATATGAAGAACTTTCTTTGGATTTCTTCAGCGATTTTTATACTTTTCACTATTGCTGCCTGCAACAACACAGCTACGATAGAATCTCAATCAATCGGTGATCCGGAATTGGGACGTGAAATCTTCCAGGATCGATACCGTACACGCTGTGAAGGTTGCCACTCACTTGATGGTAGTGAGGCTCGAGGCGCACCAACAATGCTGGGAATCTCTGAGACAGCTGGCTCTCGTGTGCCAGAGATGTCAGCCAGCGATTACCTTCAACAATCTATCCTCGATCCATCCGCTTATATCGTGGAAGGTTATGAAAAACAGATGCCACCATATAAAGTTGTTAAAGAAGTTGAAGTAGGTCAAACTGGAATTCTTACGCAGGAAGAACTTAACAATCTGATTGCTTTTTTGCTAACGCAATAAATCTCTGAAAATAATTTTCTTATCAATATTAGA
>JBJYXV010000110.1:0-5177 GCA_046260155.1 Anaerolineales bacterium | reverse complement strand
AATCCAACTAGCTGCCACCGGCGGAGGGTCCTTTCCGGTAACTAAACATAATAGGCAATGAGTTTACTGAATATTGAAAAGGGCCGTGAAATCGGCCCTTGTTTTTTGTCTCTGGATTTGCTATGGTGTTCTTAGTGGACATAACCTAAATAGGAAAGAGTTATGTTCACATGATTTTTATGAATTTTGTTGAACCCATTCGTGATCGAAAAAAGATTGCTCAAATCAAAAATCAACTTAGAGGACAACGTCGCTATCGCGATCTATTGTTGTTTGTGGTGGGGATCAATACAGCCTTGCGGATTTCAGACTTGCTGGAATTGCAGGTTGGGCATTTCCTGGACGACCTCCAACACATCAAACGACAATTTTGGATCAAAGAACTGAAACGAGGCAAACGTCAGGAAGTTCTGGTGAATTCCAGTATCCGGTATGCCTTAGAAGAGTATTTTGCTGCTCATCCTGAAATTGTCGGTGATCATAACAACTCAATCTTCTTCAACACCAAGGACAATGGTTTCAGGCAGCCAATTAGACGTGGCCAGGCCTGGAAGATCATTTCCACTATTTGCCAACAGGTGGGGTTGCATGGCAACTTTGGCACACACAGTTTGCGAAAAACCTGGGGATACCATGCCCGTATGCAAGGTGTCGATCTGGCTCTTATCATGCACAAGCTCAATCACGAGAGGATCGCTTACACGAAACGTTATTTGGGGATCACTGACGATGAACTTCAAGCTGTTTCACAAAGGCTGAATCTCTAATCCATATTGAAAATCTGCGAAATAGATCATGATGGGATACAAGGTCAGGAATCTCAAAACCTTCCCTTCTTTTTCTTTGGAGACCTTGGTCCCAGAAGATAACTTCTATCGCCAGGTGGAAAAATGTATTGATCTCAGCTTTGTCCGCGATCTAGTGTGTCACTTGTATTCAGCATTTGGACGCCCATCGATTGATCCGGTCGTTTTCTTCAAACTCCAACTGATTGCCTTCTTTGAAGGGATCCGGTCAGAAAGATTGCTGATGGAGACGGTTAGTTTGAACCTGGCACACCGTTGGTTCATCGGCTATGATCTGGATGAAGATGTGCCCGATCACAGTAGCTTGAGCAAGATCAGAGAGCGATATGGAATGCAAATCTTCCAGCAGTTCTTTGAGCAGGTTGTCGAGTTATGTGTGGAAGCTGGATTGGTGTGGGGTGAAGAGTTGTCCTTTGACAGCACTAAAGTGGATGCCAATGCCGCGATCAACAACTTGGTTGACAGAACCGAATCAGAAGCTAACCAACATCTTGAAGAACTTTGGGTGAATGATGAAGAGAGTGCATCAATCGAAACCCTACAAGATCTGGTTGAGAAATACAATGGTGCACGGTTAACGGGATTACATAAACCATCTTACAAACGTGTCACCGATGAAAAGGTTAGCTTGACTGACCCAGATGCCGCTCCTATGCGAGCACAAGGTGGGGGTAGTGCTGTTCTGGGTTATCGAGATCATTACATTTTTGATGGTGGCAAAGCGCGCATCATCCTCTCAGCTTTGGTGTCTCCGGCCTCCATCATGGATAACACCCCCTTGCTGGACTTGATCGATTGGACATGTTCTCGATGGTCGCTAGAGCCAAGGATCGCGGTTGGTGACGCCAAATATGGCACGGTTCCCAATATGGTGGGGTTGGAAAAACGTGGTATCAAAGCCTACTTGCCAACGGCTGATCTGAGCAAGCGAAATGAATATTACTCTTCTGATATGTTCCAATATGATGCCGAGAATGATCAATACATTTGTCCCCAAAAGCATTTCTTGCCGTTGTGGTCACGCCGCAAGAGTGAAGAGAAATATGTTTATCGAGCAGATGCCAAAGGGTGTGATGCTTGTCCGGTCAAAGATGAGTGCACCGGCAGCAAAAGTGGAGGGCACATATTTCGTTCTTTTCATCAGGAATTTATTGACAAGGTGAAAGCTTACTATGAGACCGAGGCCTACAAAAAAGCAGCGCGGAAAAGAAGTGTTTGGATTGAGCCCCTGCTTGGAGAAGCCAAAGACTTTCACCGCTTGAGGCGTTTCATTTTGAGAGGTCTACACAAGGTAAATATCGAAGGAATGATGATCGCAGCGGGGCAAAACCTGAAAAGACTGATCAAGCACCGCTTGGAAAAGCTTTGTTTTTTGGCTCAATATTTGATTTCTCGCCTATTTCCCACAGAAATCGGCACTTTTTCAACGGCCTGATATAATTAGCGACTATTGATACGGCAAGCATTGGTATGTGCTGGTTCATCCATTTGTAAATCATGATGAGGAAACAGGGCGAGCAGATTTGATCGCAGGAGCTTGATAAATATTAATCATGGACTCCCAGAAATCACATGAGCTGGAAGTTAAAGGGATCCTCCAGGATTATTTTCAGGAGCGATTTTTCCATTTTAAAGGAGGACTCATCACCGATCTCTCGCACATCGCTGCGGGTTGGGAAAGTGACATCTATGCATTTAAATTGATCCCTCAGGATGGAAAACCACAAGGATTAATATTAAGGCTTTTTCCGGGGACCGGTGGGTATGAGAAATCGGGCAGAGAATTTTCCAACCTGGAGTTCTTAGTTAAGCACGACTACCCAGTCCCAAGCCCTCTGATCCTCGAAAGAGATAACTCGCCCTTTGAAACCCCCTTCATCATAATAGAAAAAATTCCAGGTCGCACCCTTTGGGACCCGCTTTTTACTGCCCAGGTTAACCGGCGACAGGAATTGATCGATGGTTTCTTCAGCTTGTTCGTACAGCTCCACCAGCTGGATCCTTCAGACTTCATCGATCGGTCTCCGGGAGGTCCGGAGGTCAACCCGGAATCCCTGCTGGTTCACCAGTTGGATAATTGGCACAATCTATATGAGAAATTTCCACTGCCAGATTTTCTGCCGCTGTTCGATTGGTTATATGAACATGCACGAGAAATTTCTCCGGGCAGGCAAGCGGTACTGCATGGTGATTTTCACCCTGAGAATATACTCCTGCAACCTGATGGGAAAATGGTGGTCATAGATTGGACAGGACTGCAGGTCAGCGATCCGCGGTTTGATCTCGCCTGGACTTTGTTGTTGATTACCGCGTACGAGGGTTTCCATTGGCGACAGCCCTTTCTTGAGTCCTATGAACGTCAAGCGGGTATTCAAATCGAGCAGCTGCATTATTTTGACGTGGCAGCCTGCGCTCGCCGTCTTTACAGTATTGCTGTTTCGCTGGCTGCCGGTGCAGGTGCGATGGGGATGCGTCCTGGGGCCGAGCAGCAGATGATGGGGCAGATAGAACCTGCAGGTGAGGTCTATGAACTGCTGCAGCATCAGACTGGTATATCCCTTCCAATTATCGAGGCCTGGCTTTCAAAAATTTGATTTTAATTTCGGTTGTATAATTTTAGCTGTAGATTTTGGCATAAAATCGGGCTGTGGACCAATCGATCGGGATGGCCGATTTTGTTTGGCTTTGTTTCGTTATAAGGAGAGCAGATGGAAGGTATTGAATGGGATGCATTACTCCCCTGGATCAATGTTGGAGTGATGGTGCTCAGCACCTTGCTGATGTTCGTTCTATACTTAATGAGTTCGCGACCAGCACAGCTGGAAAAGAAAATTGGCGGTGTTGCCTATAAGAAATGTGGGCGGTACCGGATGGTAGCCAGCGTATTTGAGCTGATCGTGATCGGTACTTACTTCGTTTATGCGAACAACCCGCTGCCACTACCCATCCCAGAAACTTTTCCCTGGGATTCCTGGATATCCGTCGCCGTCGCTTTGATCATCGGTATTCCGGCTGGGTATGTCATGCTGCGTGGTGTCCTGGATGCTGGCGAGGAAAGCATGCTGCCCAGGAAGAAAGGCAATCTGTTTGGGGGAATTTACAAGAAGATCCGCCATCCGCAGGCCATGGGAGAATTACCTCTATGGTGGTCGCTGTCGCTGTTCTTGAATTCTCCATTCCTAGCGGTCTACTCTATCATCATGATTCCAATTTTCATCGGCGTGGCACTCTATGAGGAACAAGACCTGGAGATCCGCTTTGGAAAAAAATACACCGCTTACAAGGCAAATACAGGTTTTGTCATTCCAAGAGGAACCGCCCCGCATTCCTGACTGCCGTTAATAAAACCTTTAACCACCTTTCTGCGTATATTAAGTGATACCAGTTAGGCACCTTGCATAACTGTAAAGATTCAGTACTAATTTACCAGTGCAAGAGTGAAACTTTTCCTGTATCCTAACGTTATTATTAGTACAAGGAACGATTTCTAACTGTTGTTCTTTTCATTATTCAATCTTATCCACGTATAACCGCAGTATCAGCAATCTGGTAGCAATTATTTAGCGGTTCAGATTTACCAGGGAGGAAGAGATGTACCCATCGACGTCATTCTCCGAAATGGCTCAACGGGATTTAGAGGAATTTGAGGGTGATCTTAAACGGTACAAAGCAGCTAACCGGCGCAGTGTGTGGTTTGGTGCAGGTATCGTTGCGATTGTTTTGATGTCTGCCTGCACAATTTGTTCGGCAGTGGTGCTCCTGCTGCGATAAACCTGCAGTTCGAAACTATCTCCATATAATTTCTCCATAAAAAGCTGTTCGTTTGTCTCGATGGAAGAAATCAATTCCAGCGAGGCGATCCGTGGTTTAAAGGACCCGCGCGCAAATTTCTATTCTGTTTATAATTGAGGTTAAATGTTGATTGAATTAAGTTGTTTGAAGTGGAGACTGTGATTGGAGAAATTTGAAAATGACGCAGCCATCTGATCTAAAAGATTTAACATTACTGGGAAGTGATGCCAAACCTGGAAAGAAATTAGAAGCATTTCCTAATCATACACCAAACAGGTATTACCTAGTGCAGCTAGAAACGGACGAATTTACTTGTGTTTGTCCCGCGACCGGGCAGCCAGATTTTGCATCGATTCGTGTCCGCTATGTGCCTGACCAGAAGATCCTCGAATCGAAATCTTTTAAACTCTACATCTGGTCTTTCAGAGATGAGGGGGTTTTCCATGAACACGTCGTAAACCAGATGCTGAATGACCTGGTCGCAGTACTGGATCCTCATTGGTGCATGGTGAGTGGCGAATTTAACATCCGGGGTGGCATCGGAATCAGCGTAGAAGCAGAATATACCAAGACTCCGGA
>JBJYXV010000109.1:0-10890 GCA_046260155.1 Anaerolineales bacterium | reverse complement strand
GAGTGTTGAGTGCAGGTGAGCTGGTTGGAGATAAAGTTGCTGTCGAATCTGCAAATGTGGGTGAACATGCCAGAAGGAGGGTACTGCCCACCAGCAGTAAAACAAATAGCAACAATTTATTATGTATGGTCTTATTCGACATTGAAGTTCACAGCATTCTAAAGGTAGTTGATTGGCGGCAATTGTACTATACCCGGCCTCCTTCTTTGCTCAGAATATATTAATTTATTCCTGTATAATATTGCCATGATCGAACTTAATATACCCGGTAGAGACCAATTTGAACTCGAGCATCTGGTTTGTGATGTCAATGGCACATTGGCTGTAGATGGCAAGCTGCAGGATGGTGTCCTTCGCAGGTTCAACGTATTGAGAGATAGATTGACAATTCATCTTCTGACAGCTGATACCTTTGGCAGGCAGGAGATTATCGACCAGCAGCTCAATCTGGAAGCAGTACGCATTGAACCAGGTAATGAGGTGGCGAAGAAGGTGGCTTATGTCCAACAATTGGGTGCGGAAAAAGTGGTCGCAATTGGCCAAGGCGCAAATGATGCTGGTATGTTGAAGGAAGCCAGGCTGGGTATCTGCATCATTTCTCCCGAAGGATTGGCGGTTGAAACCTTGTTGGTCGCTGATCTGGTGATGCCAGACATCAACCACGCACTCGAATTATTGGAAAGACCACTGCGCGTGGTGGCAGGTTTACGGAGATGAGCCAATTTAATTCCAACGTGACACCCGATGATCCCGAGCAGCTGCCTCCCGCCCGGCGCAGGAGGGCACGTCGCCTCCTGGCTCCGATGGAAGCTGATGACAGGGTTGATTTCTTAGATAAAGTCGCTCACCGTGCTTCGCCTTCATTTGATTTCTTTCTTTTTTCCCTGCTGGCAGGAGCGGTGATCGCGGTTGGTTTTCTTCTGGATTCCCAGCCTATTTTGGTCCTGTCAGCTATCTTGGCGCCCATGATGGCACCCGTGATAGGGATCGCCCTGGGTATGGTCGTGGGCTCGGTTCAATTTTTCTTGAGAAGCCTGGTTGGCTTGTTAATTGGGAGTTTGCTGGTTTTCCTGGTTGGCATATTAGCAGGTTATGCCTCCAGCCTGTGGTCACCGCTCGATCTTACCCAGGCGCATGCCAGCACACAGCTATCTTGGGCGATGTTTGTCCTGGTCGCTCTGGGTGCGGCTTTGACCTCATCATCCATGTTGCGATCGGAGAAAAGTGCGGCGCTGCCGAGTGTTGCACTGGCTTACGGATTGTATCTACCGGTTGCTGCTGCTGGCTTAGGTTTAGGGAGTGGAGAGCCGTTTCTTTTTCCGGATGGATTGGTAGTATTTGCCCAATATCTTTCCGGTGCAGTGCTGGTGGCCGCGGTGACCTTTATCCTGCTTGGTTTCCGACCTCTGACACTGTTTGGTTATACCGTTGGTGCTGTGGTCCTGTTATTTGGGATTATTGTCCTGATCGGCATCAGCGGGGCAGGGGTATCGATTGGAGCACAGATCGCCTTGCCGACCCAAACACCATCAATAACGCCTTCTCCAACCCTTACTTTAACACCGACTCCCATTCCACCAACCCCCAAACCTCCTACTGCAACCGCGACTCAAACGGTTACCCCAACCTTAACTGCCAGCCCTACCGGGACCCCTTCTCCGAGTCCCACACCCATCCTGGCATTAATCGATGCGGAAATTGGTGGAGGGGCTCATTTGCGATCTGAACCAGGATTTTCAGCACCCAGCATCAAGCTGCTGCTGAACGGCACTCCTGTTCAGATTATGCCAGGCCCACCTATTGAAGAAGGTGGAGGCATCTGGATCCATGCGCGCACATTTGAGGGTGATGAAGGGTGGATACTGCAGATCTTGCTCCTCACTGCAACCCCTGCCCCGAATTGGGATGGCTGAAATTATTCTCCCTGCTGCGGTAAATCTTGGGGTGTAAAAGCGCCAGGCAGCAGCTCCCCAACTGTGGTCTCGAGAACAAGCTTGCCATCACCTGCGACGATGAGGACTTTGGTTGCTAACCCAAATTCGGAAAGTACCTGCCGGCAAGCTCCACAGGGTGTTCCCCCATTGCTGGAGGCAACCACCATTGCCTCGAATTCTCTTTTCCCCTCAGATACAGCTTTAAATACAGCGACTCTTTCTGCACAGGTGCCAGTCGGGTAGGCTGCGTTTTCAACATTTACACCAGTAAAAATTTCACCTGTTTTGGTGAGCAGTGCCGCACCGACTGCATATCCCGAATAAGGCGCATAGGCGAGCTGCCTGGCATGCAGTGCGGCTGTGATTAATTTACTTTGCAGGTCATCTGTCAGCATGTTATTCCACATCTCCATTTTCGGCTGGTGATTCCAACCGCAAAGCTCGCACTTTCCGGATCCTCTGTCCACTGACCTGTTCTACAGTTAATTGCAGATCCTTGATCTGCACGTTGTCACCTGCTGTTGGCACTCGTCCAATCCGGCTGTAAATTAGTCCGCTTAAAGTGTCCGCTTCATTGTTAGGCAGGTCTGTCCCCATAATATCGTTAAAATCGTCAAGGTCGATCCTTCCTTGAAAGAGATATTCGTCATTGTTGATTACGTTGTAGAGCTGTTCTTCTGCCTGGTCAAATTCATCGCGAATCTCGCCAACAATCTCTTCCACGATATCTTCCAGGGTCACAATTCCAGCCACGCCGCCATATTCATCAACCACAATTGCCATGTGGATTCTTTTTGCTTGCAGTTCAGCCAGCAGCTCGTCCACCTTTTTCGCTTCTGGAACAAAGAACGCTTGGCGCAGGTGGTCGCTGAGAGACACCTCGTGCCTGCCTTCTCTCCAGATCCCCAGAAGATCCTTTGAATACAGCAGCCCCAGGATGTTATCGACCGAATCTTTGAACACTGGAACCCGGGAGTACCCTGAGGCTTTTAAAGCATCCATCGCCTCATCGATCGGTGTGTTTACTTCCAGTGCCAGGACATCGATGCGCGGGACCATGATCTCACGTACGAGTGTATCGCCCAGGCGGAAAATTGAGACGATCATCTTCTGTTCATCCTGTTCCAAGACCCCTTCTTCTTGTACAGCTTCGACCAGGCTGATCAGCTCCGTTTCTGTTACTGCACCTTCCGCACTTAGTTCAGCAGAGTTGGTCAGCAAGTAAGGTATGGCGAGGAACGGTGACATGGCATAATAGATCACACGTGAATATCCACTCAAACGCATAGCCCACGTCTCAGGATTACGGGAAACAGCGGTTTCAACTCCCCATTCCAATAAGAAAGTGATCAATGATGAGATCAGCAGGACAATAAGAATATATATTGGCAGATAAGCAGCTGTATTCCAGGCTGCAAAGATGAGCATGGAAAGTCCTGCGATAAGAAAGCGCAGGATATTTTGGAAGAGTTTTAGATTCGTTTGCGTGCGGGTTGGATGGGTCAGCAGCGCTGTTGTGCGGGTGACCTGAGAATTTTTTTCTTCTCTCTGTGCTAATAAACGTGCATAATTGGCGTTCGTCAGGGCAGATCTTGCTGCAGATGTGGTCAGATCAAGCAGCAGGAAAATTATGAGGCTAGTTATATAAAGAGGGTCAGGGTCCATTATTGTCTTCTATTTTTCGAATGACCCTGGCAGGTATACCAACCGCCAGAGAATTGGGAGGCACGTCTTTTGTGACGACAGAACCTGCACCAGTGCGAGCACCAGCTCCAATTTTCAGGGGTGCGACTAGCATGGTGTCACTACCGATGAAGGCACCGGCACCAATTTCTGTGGAATGCTTGCGGGAGCCATCATAATTGGCGGTGATAGTACCGGCACCAATGTTCACTCCTGCTCCAATGGTTGCATCCCCGACGTAGGAGAAATGCCCCATTTTGGTACCTGGTCCCAGGTAGGAATTCTTTACCTCGCCGTAATTCCCCATGTGCACACCGCGTGCCAGGTGAGCACCCTTCCTCAGATGAGCGAATGGCCCAATGTCTACATCATCTTCAAGTACTGCATTCTCGGTGACAGAGAATGTGATCTTACAGCGATCACCGATCGAGGTATCTTGAATCAGGCTGTTGGGTCCAATCTCGCAAGCACTGCCGATGCTTGTACTCCCCCGCAGGTAAGTCTGGGGATGAATAACGGTGTCCTCACCAATCTCCACCTGCACATCGATAAAGGTTGAGTTAGGATCGATAATGGCGATGCCTCTGCGCATAAGATCCAGATTGGTACGCGACCGCATAACCGCTTCGGCTTTCGCATGTTCAACCTGTGAGGTAATCATCAGCAATTCATCTCGATCAGGTATTTGAAAGCCAGAAATATAGAGTTCGGCAGAACGGGCGAACTGGACCAGACTCGCGAGCTGGAAGTCCCGTAAAACTGCTTCCGGTGATTTGGAAAATAGCTCCCCATACCACTTGAATGGAATACAGTAAATGCTCCCTTCATCTTCAATCACTCCCCATGGATCATCAGATGATTCTGCATTAGCCTGGGAATTGCTTATCCTGTCACTTTCTGCGTTGGTCATCTGAGTAAGATCTTCGGTACCAGCGGTGCGGGAATTTGCGACGGTGATCACCACTTGGGCGGGATGAGATTTCTCGGTCTCCAGATGTTTTTCGATGAGTTTTTCAAGCGTTTTTGCCCTTATTAATGGCATGTCCCCCGGTATAAACAGGAGGTGATCGGTGCTCTCCCACAGTTTTTCATTGCCTTGGTGGATCAGTTCCACAAGGTTCCCTGTATCCACTATATGCACAATATTTTCTTGAGGAAGGGCATTCTCGGGGAGAGTGTCGGGTTTCTGGTGCAAAAACAGGAACGGGGATTGATTTGTCGCTTCCTGGGCAGATTTGAGCACATGCTGAACCGCTGGTAACCCAGATATTGGCTGCATCAATCCGGGGAACCTAGCCGTGCCATCCCCCGTGCCGGTTAAATAGATCGCGGCACGTGTATTTGATTTAATATTGTCCATCGCGGTTTAACGGCTGGGGAAAAGAAAAAAGGAGATCTATGCCACTACAAAGCTGGCTATTCATGCGGGTATTTAGTTGGTAGTTCATCTAGAAAAGTAAATTTCCGTGACATATTAATCAGGCTGGGGCGCCCGGATTCGAACCAGGATAAACGGATTCAAAGTCCGCTGTGCTACCGTTGCACCACGCCCCAAAGTATACCCTGCTAATTTCAGCGGGCTGTATTGTAACATATGCCTTGATGGGAAGGCAATATGAGAGTGAGTGACAAAGCCTGGATAAGGGTATTTCGATTATTCCACCCGCCAACAGGCGACGAAGTGATCATCGCTGACTTCAAGGAAAGGAGGCTCTTCAACTGCACAGTGATCCATTGCAACCGGGCAGCGAGGATGGAAGCGGCAGCCGCTGGGTGGATTTAGCGGGCTGGGTACATCACCTGGCAGAAGGATGCGCTTGCGCTGCAAATCTGGGTTGGGGACGGGGATGGCTGACATCAGGGCTTGGGTATAAGGATGCAGGGGATTGCGGAAGAGCTCTTCGCGTGTGGTCAATTCCACCATCTTTCCTAAATACATCACTGCAACCCGGTGGGAGATATGCTCGACCACAGACAGGTTGTGTGCAATGAATAAGTATGTGAGACCAAATTCTTTTTGCAGGTCGTTGAGAATATTGAGCACCTGGGATTGAATAGATACATCCAAGGCGGAGACTGGTTCATCACAGATGATGAATTTCGGCTGCAATGCTAATGCCCGGGCGATGCCGATCCTCTGCCGCTGGCCACCGGAAAATTCGTGCGGATAACGCCGGGAGTGATAGTCCTCCAGCCCGACCTTACGCAAGTTCTTGATTACGAGATCGAAGCGTTCTTTTGGCGTGCCAATATTATGGATCTTTAATCCTTCAGCGATCGATTCGCCGATCGGCATGCGTGGATCTAAAGAGGCATAAGGGTCCTGGAAGATAATTTGCATGTTGCGGCGCATTTTTTTCAGGTCGGAACCGTGTAAATCAAAGATATTTGTATCGTTATATAGTACTTCTCCCCCGGTTGGTTCGGTTAAGCGCAGCATGGTGCGTCCAACCGTTGTTTTTCCACATCCAGATTCACCCACTAAACCAAGTGTCTCACCCGCTCTAACGGTGAAACTGACATCATCGACAGCTTGAACCCAGGCCACTACACGCTGCATCAGACCACCACGGATAGGGAAATATTTCATCAAGTGGTTAACTTGAATTAAGTCAGTTTTTCCATTGCCAGTTGAGGTTACTTGTTCGGTCATTAATTTCCTCGTTTATGTGTTTAGGATCAGGCAACCGGACCTATTTCGGATGCTCTTAACGGTGCCGTATGGCCTTTTTCTTCATGGCTCTGATAAAGCCAGCAGCGGATGGTATGGTTGGGTAGAACAGGGATCAGGTCGGGTTCTACCTCTGTGCAGATTTCTAATTCATGTTCGACACGCGTTCTACAACGCGGGGCAAACTTGCAGCCTGGGGGAAGATTGATCAAATTTGGAACAGATCCAGGGATTACATCCAGGCGATCCTTTATTTTTCCAAGCACCGGAATTGAGGCGATCAGGCCTTGAGTATAGGGATGTAAGGGTCTGGCAAATAGAGCATCAATATCCGTCTGTTCGACGATGCGACCGGCATACATGACGGCCACGCGGTCAGCCATTTCCGCAATCACCCCCAGGTCGTGGGTGATCAAAACCACAGATGTACCCATGCGGTTGCGTAAATCACGCATCAGATCCAAAATTTGTGCCTGGATGGTGACATCCAGGGCAGTGGTTGGTTCATCGGCAAGCAGTAATTGCGGGTTGAGGGCCAACGCCATGGCGATCATAACACGCTGGGCTTGACCTCCGGACATCTCGTGCGGGTACGAATGTGCTTTCTCCTCTACATCGGGAATGCCTACCAGGCGCAGCAAATCGACTGCCTTTTCCCAGGATTCCTCACGTCCCATGCTTTGGTGGATTTGCAGTACTTCGGCTACCTGATCACCTACTTTAAAAACCGGGTTAAGGCTGGATTGGGGTTGTTGAAAGATCATCGAAATCCGGTTGCCGCGCATGTCAACCATCTCGGATTCAGATAGCTTCAACAAATCCCGGCCTTCAAACATGATTTGACCTTCAACGACTTTTCCGGGAATACCAATTAAGCGCATTATTGAAAGGGAGGTAACGCTTTTTCCGCAGCCGGATTCTCCGACCAGGCCCATCACTTCACCTGGATATACAGTGAAATCAACTCCGTCAACTGCTTTCACGATACCGTCTTCGGTATAGAAATACGTTTTCAAGTTTTGGATATCAAGCAAAGGTTGTTTATTGTTTGAGCTCACAAGTGTTTCTCCAAATCTAAACCAAGTGATTAAGGTTCAATGCACAATTCACTATCTGCCAAGAAATCTTTTATCCCCGTCAAATCATTCACATGGAAAGATCCAGCTGTGGTGTATTCCAAGCGGCGCCCAAAAATGGCGTTTGTTTCGGAATGCCGGCCCACAAGCGGGATAATTATGCGATCAACATTTGAAAAGAACTTATAACGTGAATGAACCCGAATTGGTTTGGGGTAGGTCAATTCTACCACCATCATTTGCGGGTGGGATTGGTAATCCTGGTATGTTTCATTGGATATGGTGATCGAATCCCAGCGTTTTCGGCCAGAAAGGCTTTCGTTCACCAGATCAGTCACTGCTTCAAAATCTGCAGTTCCTGCTTCTAGGTATACATCCTCTCCAAAACAGTGTATGGTAATTGTCTGGGGGGAGGCATTAAATACGGGTGAAGCCCAAAGCAGGTCACCCGTATTTAAAGCAATAATAAGATAGATCAGAGGTACCAGGACAATGATTGCCATGCCAGCCATCCGCAGGAGTGAAGGCGATGCGGGCTGATTGTTCACGGGGCAATCTTAGTGCTTCAAGCGCGGATCCATGGCATCGCGCAAACCGTCGCCGATATAGTTGAAAGCCAGAACGCAGACGAAGATCACCAGACCAGGGTAAAAAACCTTGGCCGGTTGGGTCCACATTTCGTTTTGGTATTCATTCAGCATGTTCCCCCAGGTTGGTACTGGGGGTTGAATACCGAAACCCAGGAATGATAGTGCTGATTCGAGCACGATCACACCTCCCAGGCTGAGCGTAGCGGAAACAATGATCGGGGCAAGCGAATTGGGGATCATGTGCCGCATGATGATTCCCAGGCTGCCTAAACCGAGGGCTTTTGCTGCTTCAGTGAATTCCTGGTTGCGGAGAGACAGGACCATACCACGGATCAGGATCGCGGCACTCATCCAACCAAAAACGATCAGGATGATGGTAATAATCACCGCACTGCTCCATTCTGGCGGCAGTCCAGGTATGCTGATGCCGCGCAATAGGGCAGAGAATGCCAGGAGCAGGGGCAGTAGAGGTATCGTGATTAAGAATTCTACGAAACGCTGGATGACATCGTCAATCCAGCCTCCATAATATCCGGAAAAAGCACCCACAAACACTCCGATCAACGTGGCAAAAATAGTGACAATAAAGGCAACCGAAAGGGAAATCTGGCCGGCATACAGCAGGCGGGTGAATACATCCCGGCCGATGTTATCCGTGCCCATCAGGTGCTGCATGGATGGCGGGTCGTTGCGTAATAGCTGGCCATTCTCGTCCCTGGACAAATCCCGGACCGGGTCAAATGGCGCGTAGAGTGGTGCCAGGTAGCAAGCTAAAGCAATCACGCCAATGGTCACCATGCCAGCGAGGGCTAATTTATGTTTACGGAAACGCTTCCAGATTACTTTCCAGGGTGATTCTTCAACGACCGTGGACAGGGTTTCGCTTTCCAGACTGACGACATTTGCCATATTATGAACTCCTAAACAAATCGAACTATGTGATCTACGAGAAGCGTATCCGCGGGTCAACAATCGTGTAAATGATGTCTCTGACCAGGGTGGCGATGACCACCAGAACGGCAACGATAAACAGGTAAGCCATCACGACCGGCCAGTCATTTTGTGCCAAGGCGTCGAAGTATAGCCGTCCCATGCCTGGATAACTGAAAATGGTCTCGGTCAGGATGGCTCCGCTGAAAATGCCGGCGATATCAAAGACCAGGATCGTGATCACCGGAATCAGTGCATTACGCAGGGCGTGTTTAATAATGACTACCCGCTCGAAAAGACCCTTAGCACGCGCGGTTCGCACGTAATCCTGTCGCAGTACCTCCAACATGGAGGAACGAGAATAGCGGCTCCAGCCGGCCATATACAGCAGGCTGAGCATGATCGCTGGCAGGACTATGTGGGCACCCCGGTCGATCAGGCTGCCAGGGACGACATTAATTAAGGCCAGGAAGCTGCCGGGAGGTGCTTCACGCACAGATAATACACCCGTGGATGGCATAAACGGTAATCCCCACTGTTTAAACTGGTAGGTAAAAATCAGAATTAACATCAATCCAAACCAAAAGACGGGCATCGCAGATCCGAAGAAAGCAAAGGTTGTCGCAACATAATCCATTTTGCTGTACTGGTGGACTGCGGAGTAAATGCCAATAGGGATACCGATCAGGAGGGAGAGAAATATTGCAGTGGACATCAGCAGGATCGTATTTCCCAGGCGGCTCATGATCAATTCTGTGACCGGCTGACCTGTGGCCAGCTTCCAGGACCAGCCAAAATCTAAACGTACCATGCCCTGGGTAGAGCCGTTGAATCCTGCATATTTGCCTAGAAGCCCTCCGGGACCGGTTAACCAGGCGATATTCATCCAACGACCTTGCTCGGGACGTGGTTTTCCCTCTCCAGGAGGAAAATCCCAGGTAGTGTCGTTCGAAGTGACGATGGTGAACTTGTTACCATTTGGGTTTTCAATCAGCACATCCCATCTTTCTTGTGATACGATATTTCCTGCGATAATTACGTCTTCTGGGGGAATAGCAGTTGCGGGGGGTTTGACCTGCACCGTATCAGCCTGGTACACACCAGGTGAAGTTTCCTCGCCCCAAACCCAGAGGGTGTAACCCGGATTGAGATTTGCCACACCGGGGCCAGCCCAGAATCTGTGTTTCTCTAATTGGTAGTACTGCTCTCCGGTTTCATAGTCAATCTTCACGATGGGTTCACCATTTTTACCCGTCACGACTTCTGCATATTGGGAGAGACTGACATAAATCCAATCTGCACCCAGCCAATCGTCCCCGATCAACCAGGTGATGTAGCGCAGCATTAAGGGTTTATCCAATCCAAGATAGGCTTCCAGGCGGGCGATATCGGCATCACTGACCCTGGTCTTGCGATCTCCGGAAATGCGAAGCCCAGAGAGCGGTCCTCCTGGCGCTACGTTGAGCAGGAAATAAATGGCGAAAGTGGCCAGCAGGACAACGATTGACATTTGAAAGGCGCGGCGAATTAAATATGCAGTCATCTCTCAACAGCTCCTTCTTCTTGGGGTTTAATGAGGCGAATCGGACGCCGAACCTGGATCGGTCCACAATCACCCACCCTGATATTAGATATGGGCGCGCAATCAGCGTTCATATTAATTCTTTTACTATTAAAAGACCTATAAGGTTCAAATTTGGGAGGCAACACAACCAAAGTATCGAGATAATTCCTTTTTAAGTAGGGGCATTATACCATGTGGAATTGCTCAACGAATTGATATTAGTAGTACTTAATTTCATTCTCCATCTACAGCAGGTTTTTAGCTAACCCAAATAGAAATGGAGCTATTAAACAAGTGTAGATTGTCATGCTGAGCGCAGCGAAGCATCTGGGTTCTATATTGAAAGACTCTTCCCCCTGGTCTGTCCGATCCAGGACAGGGCTTCGTTCAGAGTGACAGCTATAATTATGGCAGCACCGGCGAGCTTTTGCTGTTCTAACCG
>JBJYXV010000108.1:0-11594 GCA_046260155.1 Anaerolineales bacterium | reverse complement strand
CAAAGGCTTTTGCTAAACCAACTATATAAGGGATGTTATGAGTGCCTGCTCGTAAGTTAAACTCCTGTCCACCACCGGTCTGGATCGGTAGGATTGGGGTCCCTTCCCTGATATAAAGAGCACCTACTCCCTTTGGACCATAAAACTTATGAGCCCCGATGCTCATCAAGTCTACCTCAAGCTCATCAACAGCTACAGGTAGGTGTGCAGCGGCTTGTACTGCATCAGTATGAAAGGGGACTCCCCAGGTCCGGCATATTTCTCCGATCTCCTTTAAAGGATTAATTGAACCAATTTCATTATTCGCGTATATCACTGACACAATAGCGGTGTCGTTCCTGATACGTTCCTTGACATCTCGGGGATCAACGATTCCAAACTTGTCCACGGGAAGAATTTCTATCTCAAAACCGTGAAGCGAGCTTAATTGATAGGCGGTTTGTGAGACCGCATGGTGTTCGACTGCACTGATGATGATGTGGGCAGCAGATTTTTGTTGTCGCCTGGCAAACGCAACCCCGCGCAAGGCAAGATTATCGCTTTCGGACCCACAGGATGTGAAAACCACTTCTTTTTCTTTTGCCCCGAGGATTGCCGAGACTGATCTTCGGGATTGCTCTAATGCAAATTCTGCTTGCTGTCCAAATCTGTGAACTGAAGATGAATTACCATAATTCTGGTTGAAAAATGGCATCATGGCATCAAGCACCCTGGGATCGACTGGTGTGGTTGATGCATAATCAAGGAAGATCAGTGATTTATCATTCATATATGATTTGCAGACCTTGGCCAACCAAGCGAAATTATAGCATGTCTCAGATTTACAAATATGGATAATTAATTTTGGTTATTTCCGGTTCCAAAACCCCAAAAATTCAATTTCAGTGGAGGATTACCTTGTTATAATAGTCGGGTTCTAATTCTCATTAATTGGAGGCTATATGTCGGGGACAATCCGGTTTGGCACTGATGGTTGGCGGGGTGGTATCGCAGAAGATTACACTTTTGATAATGTTCGGCGGTGTGCGCAGGGTTTCGCAGAATTTCTTTTAAGCCAGGGATTTGAAGGGAAACACGTGGTGATTGGATATGATAAGAGATTCCAATCCGAGGGTTTTGCTGCTGCATGCGCTGAAGTCTTGGTGGCCAATGGATTATTTGTGTACCTAACGAAAGAAGCGACACCCACGCCCGTAATTTCATATGCCGTTGTTGACAAAGGAGCTGTGGGTGGTATCAACATAACTGCTTCCCATAACCCGCCAACAGACAATGGATTCAAGGTCCGCGATCGTCATGGTGGTGCGATCGCCCCAGATGGGCTAAAAGAAATTGAAAATCGAATTCCCAAATCGATAGATGGTGTGAAGCGAGTAATTTTTTCGGACGCTGAAGCGGATGGGCACATCAATCTGTTCGATCCCAAGCCAGCTTATCTAAAACAAATTAATAGCCTGGTCGACCTCGAGCCAATCAAGGCAGCTGGGTTAACGGTATTGGTTGATCCAATGTGGGGTAACGGTGCTGGATGGTTCTCGGAATTGTTAGCTGGAGGCAAAACAAAGATCATTGAAATCCACGATGTAAGAAATCCTATCTTTCCTGAAATGTCTCGGCCGGAACCAATTCCCCCAAATGTGGATGTTGGATTGGCAAAAACCAAGGAAAGTAATGCTGATGTGTTAATCATTACTGATGGTGATGCTGATCGTCTTGGAGTTGGTGATGAAAACGGAGTTTTTATCGACCAATTACGTGTTTACGGATTACTGGCATATTACCTTTTGGAAGTCCGCGGGCAACGAGGTCCGATCGTAAAAACCTTATCGACAACAGATATGTTGAAGAAGTTGGGGGAGATATACAAGGTTCCAGTCATCGAGACCGGCGTTGGCTTCAAGTATGTCGCACCCGCGATGCTCAAGTACGATGCCATGATCGGGGGAGAGGAATCGGGTGGATATGCCTTCCACGGCCATGTGCCTGAACGGGATGGTATCCTGGCTGGATTGTATATCCTGGATATGATGGTCAAATTGAATTGCAAACCTTCCGAGCTGCTTGAATTACTTTTTATGAAAGTGGGAGCTCATTACTATGATCGCATTGATACCCGTTTTACAGGTGATACGGAAACAAGAAAAGAGCGTATCAAGACCGCCAATCCAGAGACTATTGGTGGTTTCAAGGTAACGGATCTCAATACAACCGACGGGTTTAAATTCTCTCTTGGTGTGAATGGATGGCTACTGATCCGTTTTTCCGGTACTGAACCAATCATCAGGGTATATACTGAAACCACGGACAAAGGAGCTGTTCAGGCAATCTTGGATGATGGATTACGGATTGCAGGCCTCAAGTAAGTGCTGACCGATACTCACTGCCACCTGGATTTTGATCGTTTTGAGGGGGAGCGATATCAGGTAATGGCTCGGGCGAAAGCAGAAGGTCTGATCCGATTGTTAAATCCCGGGATCACTGTTGAATCGAGCAGATCTGCGGTTAACCTGGCAGAAGAATTTGCTGAAGTGTACGCAGCAGTTGGGGTTCATCCGAATGATGGGATGTCCTGGGATTGGAGTACCATATCTGAATTGCGCGATTTAGCATCCCATCCAAAGGTGGTGGCCATCGGAGAGATTGGCCTTGATTATTACCGGGATCGAACACCCAGAAATTTACAAATCAAAATATTTCAAGCCCAACTTGATCTGGCAGCGGAGCTGGATTTACCAATCGTCGTACATTCCCGGGATGCGATGGAAGATGTCCAGGCGATCTTATCTGAGTGGCAAAAGAATTTGGAATATTCTCATCCAAGATTGGCTGATCTTCCAGGCGTACTTCATTCTTTTTCAGGAACTGAAATGGATGCCGAAAATATAAGAAAATCAAATTTCTTGATCGGCATCACTGGTCCAGTGACTTTCCACAACGCACTTGATCTCCAGGAATTAGTGATGCGATTACCCCTTGATTGTATATTGATTGAAACTGATTCTCCTTTTCTCACTCCGCACCCCAATCGGGGTAAAAGGAATGAACCCGCCAGAGTGAGACTGGTTGCAGAAAAAATCGCTGAACTACATCAAGAAGCGTATAATACCGTAACGCATATTACTGCGGCGAATGCAGCCCGGTTATTTAGGTGGTGATAAGCATTTGACTACTGCACCCTTCTATATACCTGTTCAGGAAAAAATTCTTGAAGTTGAAACCAAGATGAGGGAGGTCGCCACCGATCATCACCCCGATCTGGGAGCTGCAATAAATCACTTGCTCGCTTCGGGTGGGAAAAGAGTCAGACCCGCAGTCGCATTATTAACAGGTTCAATGCTTGGGGCTGATCCGGAGAAGACTGTTTCTCTAGCTGCCTCGATCGAACTTCTTCATACTGCGACATTGGTACACGATGATTTAATCGACGGCGCATTTCTACGAAGAGGAATTCCAACATTGAATGCCAGGTGGACGCCCGGAGCTACTGTGCTGACGGGCGATTTCATATTCGCCTGTGCAGCAAAATTGGCAGCTCAAACTGAGTCTGTCGAGCTGATGTACAAATTCGCTGACACACTGGCGACCATTGTTAACGGTGAAATCACCCAAATGTTTTCTCGAGATGCAGTTTATTCTTACGAAGAATATTTAAACCGCATCTATGCAAAGACGGGTTCTTTGTTTGTCCTCGCCACAACTGCACCATCAATACTCAGTCCGATGAGAGATTCAACATATGAATCGGCAGAACAATTCGGGTATGGAATTGGTATGGCCTTCCAGATAATTGACGATGTATTGGATTTTACTGGGCAACCTTCTTCGGTTGGGAAACCGGTGGCAAATGATCTCAGGCAAGGCCTGGTGACATTACCCGTAATCTATTACCTGGAAGATAATCCTGATGACCCAAACCTGGTGAGGATGCTCAATCAGGAGAGTTTGAGTGAAAACAGGTTGGGACAATTGGTGTCTGCGATTCAAACCAGCGGGGCAATTGAGCGATCAATTGAACAAGCAAGGGAATTCAGCAACCAGGCTCTTGATGCTCTGGGAACGCTACCCTTTACACCTGAGCATGAAGCGCTGGAGGACTTATCGAGGTATATCGTCAACCGGCATCGATAGTTACTTGTCAGATAGGATGAATTTCGATTCAAATTTATAACGATCATTTCCCTTGACGCTATCTATACCAGGTGATATATTTTACTGACGATGCATATATTTACTATAGTTGACTTCACTACTATTAAAAATGATACTAATCCTCCCCAAAAAACGGGCGCGGGTAGTATTATGCATTGAATTATTCAAAGCAAATACTTGATTTCTAGAAGTAATCCAGCGCCCCGAAAATCTCGGGGTGCTTTCATTTTTTATCAGACAAGATTTCTAAGGAGACGACAATGAAGAGCACAATTTCCCATGAAACACCATCCTATGCAGTTCCCCAGGAAACCCTTGTTCCGGTCGGGGATTATCTTCGTAATCTAACGCCAATCCCTCCCTCGAGGATGTTTTTGATTAATAAATCTCTCGTTGTTTACAGGGACAAGAATCCAGGAAGCCCAACCTTTGATGCTTCCCAGGGAGATGGTGGTGCCAGTTTATCTGGTGCTCCGGTAGAAATCCTAGAGCGAGCAGCTCGAATGCAGGTCGAGAATGGAACTGCTTATGATATGCCATTTGGAACGCATGCCTTCAGAGAGTCAGTTATCGAGGATTATTGGAAACTCGATCCTGGCCTGGGAATTGGGCCTGCAAATATTGTTGGAACTGCTGGAGGCCGAGATGCGCTGGTAAAAGCTTACCGGGCAATGTTAGCACTAGGACATGGACGTATTGGAGATGTGCTGGTGGTATCAAGGGTACCGTGGATTTCCTATAACTGGGGACCGTATGGCCTGGGAGCGAATGTTTTATGGGCACCTGGTCACCCGGATGAAGGTTGGGTATATTCTGAGCAGGCTATCAACGCGTGCGCAGAATTTGTCGCAAAAACTGGACGCAGGATCGCGGGTCTGGTGATCACCTGCCCTGACAACCCGACTGGTTTAACAATCACTCCCGAAAAGCAGGCTCAGTTAGCCAAAGCAGCTCTGAAAGCAGGTTCCGCATATGTTCTATTCGATTGGATGTACCATTTTGTAACTGATGAGAGTCCCATGGATTTAAATTCTTTCCTTGGATTCTTTAATACGGAAGAGCGAAAACGCCTGATCTTCCTGGATGGACTCACGAAGAGCTTGGGTGCGTCCAACATCCGCAACTGCCATCTCATTGCTCCTGAAGATTTTGTAAAATACATCGTTTCTTACGCTTCTCACAGTGTGATGCCCACTTATTATGGACTTGCAGTGGCGATTGCTGCCTACCAAATGGGTTACCAAAATGCCTCCAGCTCAATCGTCGAGCCAACCAATGCAAGCCGCAAGGTACTACAGCAATTCCTTGATGAGAATGGATTTAAATACATTCTTGGCAAGGGATATTATGCCTTCATCCATGTTGGAAAATGGCTTGCTGGACGCGCTTGGGAGGATTCAGAGCCCTTGGGACAATTTCTTGCAGAAGAGTATGGTGTGGCAATCGTCCCCGGCGCGTTCTTCTCACCTTTTGGTGGGCAATGGATTCGGTTTTCTTATGCCACACCACCGGAGCGAACACTTGGGGCAGCTGAAAGGTTGTTGGAAGGATTAAATAGCTTACTTGAGGGTTGATCCCAGGTGACACCAGATGAGTGACTTATACGAATTCTCTGAAAAATTCAACCTAGCACGCGAAGCCTCAGTACAATCAAAACCCGAAGGAGGGTTTGCCGGGCTGGAGATCGAGTGGAATCTCCTGGACTCCCAATTTCATCCACTGCTGAAAGTCGGAGTCGGACACGACCAACAGTCCTTTGTGGATTATCTTCGTTCAAAGCATATTTCCCCTCGACTGCGCGAGTTCAGCCAATTGGAAGTATTTCACTGGATGATCGAATGGGCAACTCAACCTTATTTCCATCCTCGCTCGGCGGTTTATGAATCCAGATTACTGGAAGGGATCCTGATCAACTCATTGTTTCGCGCAGGAAGAGAATTCGGTGAGCGACTTTATGCATGGCACGGGAATTTGCCATTTCTGACCTCGGTCGACCTTGATTCAATTCCAGGTTCGTGGCATCTGGCAAAAAGAAGATATCTTGAACGATGTATTCGTCTCTACGGTGATGCTTTATCAACCACAGGGACGCATACGAACCTGTCTTTGCCGGATGCTTTATTCGAATGGGATTTTATGCAGCTTTCGTCAGAAGAAAGAAATGGTGGTGAGAACAATCCCCTCCACTTGGATGAATTCAAGAGCGAATTTTACATCAGAGCTGCTGGAAGAATGCGTGCTTTTGCAAGTCTTTTTATTGCGACGAGTGCAGCAACACCCTTCATCGCAGGTTCTAGGGATAACCAGCCCGTGGTTTTTCTTTCAGAATATGACTCAATCCGCAATCTCACCTTCCCAAATCCGATTGACCTGGACCTGCCGAACCTGTACCAATCGCTTGATTCTTATCTGACCATCTCCTATGACCTGGTGCGGCGCGGGATCCGGTTTGGTAATAATAACTGGACTCCAACTCGAGCCAGGTCATTCGCGGAACCAGTAGAACGCCTGATTCAAATGACCAGCGATCAGCTGCATGATCTTTATGGACGAGGTTTGTATGTATTGGGTCAAGACCAACCATTGGATGAAATTTTTAACCAGATAGAAATTCAAAACCTGCTGGCAAGAATCAATATACCCATGGCGAGACTCGAGGTTCGTTCTGATGATGGCGGCAATCCACTGGACATGGAGATCGCTAACATTACCTTGAAATATCTCTTGATGCTGCGTATGTATGCTGATCCAGAATTTGGCAGCTCTTTCAGTTATAACCGGGACGACATTATGCGGGTGAGAAAAAACGAGGAATTAGCCTCTAAATTCGGGATGCGCGCTCAAATCGAGGATCCACTTTATAAAAGTTTACTGTCCATGACGGATTTCCTCTCCAGGACGCTTGCAGAAGTTGAACTTCTCGCAGAACTGCTCGATTTATCTGACGAGCTTGTCCCACTGCAGGAAATTGCTGGCGGAGGATTAAATCAGGCGGAGAAGCTGCGACAGCAAGTCTGTCAAGAATTGGGAGATATCTCACTGGAAGAATGCGGTCAGGTACCGGTTCCATTGGATTTACTGCATTCATTGGCTGAAGAACATGAAAACCAGGTTTTGCGTGATGTGGAATTAATTGCGGAAACCTACCAGACGAACGCCGATGACCGGCAAAAAATGGGTGAAATGTTCCAGTTCTGTCGCGAAGATGTCCACCTCGATCCCTCACTGCCGATCCGTTTTCGACCTCGCCCCGAAGCGATGATCGAGATCCCTTTTGCGGATAAAACGACTGAAATCATCAGTCTGGCGAAGAAATTAATTGAAATTCCATCTGTGACCGCTGGTGCTGAGGAGCGGTTGGATGAAGTCCTGCGTGCGGCAACCTTGGTTTACGATTACCTCAGAGATCATGGATTGGATGCCCGTTACTTCAACCATCATAAATTTCCCGCGATATTGGCAGGATTTAAAGGAAATTTCAAGGTGCCGGTCATGCTCTCCGGTCACTTTGATGTTGTCGCACCGGAGCCAGATGACTCCCAATTTGAACCGCGAATCGAGGGAGATTACCTTTGGGGACGGGGTGCTGCGGACATGAAAACAGTGGTTGCAACCTACCTGGTATGGATGAAGGATCAGCTTCACCTGGGTAGAAACCTGCCACCCATCAACCTGATCCTGGTGGGAAATGAAGAAAATGGGGAGCAGGAACCGATGGGCACTCCGCATGTTTTAGAAATTTTGAAGCGCGAGGGGATTATTCCGAGCATATTTATTGCAGGAGAAAGAACTGGTGAGAAGGGTGATGAATTATGGGGAGAGATATGCACTGAAAACCGGGGAGTGATGCGCTTCGAAATCATCGCCAGAGGTGAGAAAGGTCACAGCGGCGTGGCAGGACAGGGAAAAGACCTGACCTCGCGGCTGCTGGACACCCGCTCCGAGATCACTAATCTGCTCGAAAAACACCTGACTCTTGCCAGTGCAGATGGCTGGCAGTCCCAGATGAAATTCCCATTTATCCAGATCGGACAACCAGGCGTCTACAACATTGTCCCGGATGTGGGGCGAATTGGAGTCGAAGTCCGCCCCATTCCACAAGATGATATTTTCCAGCTGATCGCTGAACTGGAAGGTTACTGCCAGGTGAATGATCTTGAGATGAATATTTCGGTCAAGGAAAATGGGATTGCCTGCGATCCAGGAAATCCTTACCTGCTTTCCCTGGTTGAGGCTGTGCGCAGGGCTTCAGATAAAGAAACTCGCCTGGCAAAAAAATTACCGGGTACCAGCGCGCGTTTTGCTCCTCATGGTCAAGGTGTCGTGTGGGGACAGAGCGGATTAGGGCCGCATGCGAAAGACGAACGGCATTATATCCCCAGCATCATGCCGTACTACCGGGCTTTGAATGCCTATGCAGATATACTTGCTGCGAAATTTGGAGATTAGTTTCACGAGTTAATTAAACAAAAAAAGGCATTTTATTCAAATGCCTTTTCCCTTAGTCTTGCGTCAGATAAGTTGAATTGCTTTGATTCAATTCTCGAAAAGAATTTTCACCTATTTCGCGGATTTTGTGGGCTGATTTTTAGCGCTGAAAAAAGGTGTTGTAAGCTCTCCTGCCTGTCTGCCCTCCTGGCTGATTTGTCAAGTTATTCAGGGATTTTATCGGGTTATTTTTCCAAGCCTGCTTGGATTTGATCGACGATATAACTAACATCATCCATGGCGAGGGATGGATATAATGGCAGCGTTACTTCTCTGCTTGCGGCTTCCTCTGTTACTGGCAAGCTGGGTTTATCCGTTTTATTCCAGTTTTTATACGCAGTAAAGGTATGAATGGGCGGGTAGTGGATGCTGGTTTGGATACCCTGGGATTTCATATGTTCCATGAATTCGAAGCGATTGGTACGTGAGGGTAGAAGAATTGGCATAATGTGTGCTGCAGACACACCGGGATGATCATCAAATGGGATGCCTATCTCAGGCGCAGATTCTCGGAGGAGATCACGGTAATGCCTGGTGAGCTGCCTTCTCTTCTCATTATTCACCCCCAATTTGCCAAGCTGCACCAATCCCAGGCTTGCTCTGATTTCATCAAGCCGATAATTGTAACCCAGCGCAACAACATCATAGCTCCAGGCATGGCCTTTGTGGCGGTCCCAGGTCAGGCTGGTCATGCCATGCGACCTCAGCAGGCGTAATTTGGCTGCCAGATCATCATCATTGGTGACCAGCATACCCCCTTCCCCCGTGGTCATGTTCTTGTTGGAGAAGAAGCTGAAGCAGCCAGTCTCACCCCATGTACCCAGCATGCGTCCCTCGTATTCGGATCCGATGCCGTGAGCAGCATCCTCGATGATCGGGAGCTGATATTTATCCCCGATTGATTTAATGCGTTGCATGTCGCAGGCATACCCACCATAATGGACAACGATGATGCCGCGTGTTCGATCTGTGATCCGTTCTTCGATGGATTGCGGGGAGATATTCAAGTCATTTTGACTGGTGATATCTGCAAAAACAGGTGTCGCACCGGTATAGCGAATCGCATTGGCGGTAGCTACAAATGTCAGGGAAGGGACGATCACTTCATCGCCTGGCCCGAAACCCAATGCCAGGCAAGCCAGGTGCAGGGCAGCGGTACCATTTGCCACCGCGAGGGCATGTTTACTGCGCAGATAGGTGGAGTATTCCTTTTCAAATGCCTGCGTGGCAGCACCCATGGTCAACCACCGGCTGTGAACCACGTCCAGGACTGCCTGTTCTTCTTCCGGGCCAAATTCGATGTCAGATAAAGGTATGCGCCAGGCCATTTTTATACTTTTCCTAACCTCACTTGAAAATTATCATTCAGCGGATGGATATTGATCAAAATCTTGTTCAGGAAAACCATCCTGTTATTGGAAAATCGATACTTGAGGAAACGTTTACACTATTCCTTAGAGAAGGGCAGTACTGAAATATCTTTCCGCCCGGTCGGGCAGTACGGTGACGACATTATTCCGCCCACTGTCTAACTGCAAAGCAGCGAAAACATTCGCCCCAGAAGACGTTCCTACCAGCAGACCCTCTTCTAAGGCAAGTTTACGCGTCATTTCAATGGCATCATCATCTGAAACGGTAATCACCATATCAACCAGGTTGATATCCAGAACGTCCGGGACGAATCCATCACCGATACCTTGAATTTGATGCAGCCCAGGCTCTCTACCCAAAAGCGAAGCGCTGTTTTTCGGCTCGACTGCGACGATTTTTACTCCCGGGTTTTTCTCTTTAAGAAACTTGCCAACTCCTTGGAGCGTTCCACCACTGCCGATCCCGGCGACGAACACCCCCACGTCACCGTTTAATGTTTGCCAGATTTCAGGACCGGTTTGAAGATAATGCACCTCGGGATTCAATGGATTCTCAAACTGGTTGACTATATAGTACTTGTCAGGCTTACTGACCGTGATTTCCTTCATCACCTTCAGGGAACCAGGTAAAGACTCCTCTGCAGGTGTCGATACAATCTTTCCTCCAAATGCTTTGATGATCTTCTTGCGTTCTTCACTCATGTTTTCCGGCATCACACACACCACCTGGTAGCCCATTTGCACGCCAACCAGAGTTAATCCGATGCCGGTATTCCCGGAGGTCGATTCAATAATCACCATACCGGGTTTGAGGTGGCCCTCCCTTTCGGCGGATTCAAGTATATGTTTGGCCACTCGATCCTTGATGCTGCCCCCAGGATTCAGGTATTCTGCTTTGGCGTAGACACTTCCGGAAGAGATATGTATTAACTGAACCAGTGGTGTATTTCCAATGGATTCCAAAATTGAACGCATGGCTAAGTCAATTTCAAGGCTCATTGGTTATTATCGAGAGGGTGAAATGTTCATTCCTTCAGAAACTGGGGTCGCATTTCTTCAAAATCACTGATCGCCTGCTCGTAATCATCCGCCCGGCCCAGGTCCTGCCAGTAGCCGTCATAAGTGTACCCACGCACGCATTCCCCGGCCTCGATTAATTTCAGTACCAGGTCAGGAAAATCCAGGTACTCGTTGTGCGGAATGTATTCCAGCACCCTGGGTTCGAAGATGTAGACCCCCATGCTGACGAAAAAGTCATAGGTGGGCTTCTCGATGTACCCGGCAATCTGGTTGGAACCGTCAAATTGGATCACGCCGAGATCGATTTTCACCTTCCGGGCGTGGGAGGCGATGGTGGCTACCGCACCGGATCGCCGGTGCTCCTGGATCAACTCCTTGAAATCCAGCGTGGTCAGCACATCACCGTTAGCGACCAGGAAAGTTTCATTTAATTCTGGGATCAGCGACAGCGGGCCGGCGGTGCCCAACGGCTTGTCTTCCAGGCTGTAGCTGATTTGCATGCCCAACCGCTCGCCATCTTGAAAGAAGGCATACATAATCTGGGATAAATAGCCAACCGTGAGAATT
>JBJYXV010000107.1:0-1541 GCA_046260155.1 Anaerolineales bacterium | reverse complement strand
GGTCCTCGGGACACAAGGCGAGCCCATTGTTGAGGGATTCTAGAGGCGAAAATTTTTCGATCTCTTTACCTTTCAGCGTGAGCGAACCGCTATCCGGCTTGTCGATCCCAAAGAGCAGGTTCACCACTTCCGTCCGGCCCGATCCCAACAGACCAGCCAGTCCAAGTACCTCGCTGGCCACTAGCTCCAAATCTAGCGGCGCAAGCGACCCAGTGCGACCCAATCCTTTTGCCTCGAGCACACGCTCTCCACTTTCCTTTTGTTCGTGCTCGACTTTGGATTTTATCACCGCATCCAGATCGGTTATGCTGCGTCCGAGCATTTTGGCAATCAATTCAACGAGCGGGATAGACGCAGCTTCATAAGTGCCCACCAGATTACCATTGCGGAGCACCGTAATCCGATCGGAAATCCGGTAAACCTGATCCAGGAAATGGGTGATAAAGATAATGCCTATGCCTTCGTCTTTTAATTTCCGCATTACTTCAAAGAGCAGGTTGGTTTCCTGGACGGCCAGGCTGGATGTGGGTTCATCGAGGATCAGAATTTTAGCGGAGGTAAATTCAAGCGAGCGTGCAATGGCCACCATTTGTTGGATGGCAAGTGAATAGTTCCCTAACGGGCGGGATACATCAATATCAATTTCCAGTCTTTTCAGCGCCTGACTGGCTAATCGATTCATCTTGCGCCAATCAATACTGCCGAAACGATGCGGCTCGTGACCCAGCACGATATTTTCGGCGACGGAAATGTTCGTGCACAGATTGACCTCTTGATAAACCGTACTGATGCCCAGTTCCTGAGAGTGGTGAGGAGATCGTACTTGAACGAGTTCACCCTCCAGTTCAATCGAGCCTGCCTCATGGTGTTCCACTCCGGTCAGCACTTTGATTAAGGTGGATTTTCCAGCCCCATTCTCACCCACCAAGCTGTGAACCTCCCCCCTATACAGAGAGAAGTCAACACCATCCAGAGCGATGACGCCAGGGAAGGATTTTGTGATTCCTTTCATACTTAGAAGGTTCTGAATCTCTACCATAAGTCATGACCTGCCTTTTATTTTGACTGGACTTGTTCACATTTGTGGTTGGAATACAGGCTTTAACACAAAAATTATAGCATAGATTGATATGCAAGTCTAGCAAGGTTTGAAAAGGGGAGTGTCTAAAGTCGCAGGTTTGGTCCAGAATCAAGTCGTGAATCCCCTGGATACGGGATACCAAGTTGAAATCACAAACCTACTGTCTTAGACACTCCCTTTCTCTTTTCAGCTTAATCTTGCGCGATTCCCGGAAATCTCAGCGCGACAAGAATGGCTTAGTACTTGCGAGTCGGCAGTAGTTCTTCAGCATTGTCGGGATAGTACACGGTTTCATTGGTGAGGACTTCCCGATCAATCGACTCGCCATTCATGAGCTTCAAAGCCATCTCAGCGACCTGCGGACCAAGCAGGGGGTTGCATTCGACGTCTGCCTGGAACCAGCCGTCCACCATGGCCTGGAAACCGCCGCGTGTGCCATCCACAGACACGATCACGAGAT
>JBJYXV010000106.1:3400-26598 GCA_046260155.1 Anaerolineales bacterium | reverse complement strand
CAATACCAGCGAAAAGACGAGCAGTAAGGTCATCGTAAAAAGCAACCATTTATTTTTCATGATTCGTCCTCCTTAGACATGAATTGAAAGATGGGGTCAGATTACAGATTCGGATATTAATTTCTCTTGTTTTTCTTGCACCTCCTTTCACCGTCATACATTTAATATAGAATGATTCGTACTTTTTGACAATAGGTTGATCATACCGATTTTGTTAATCAATGAATTTAATTAGATCATCCTTTGCTGCACCCCAGATCCTTTCCAGTTCGGTCTCCTGGTCATCAGTCAATGGGGGGACTTCATGCTCTTTCAGCAGTCGTTCTGCCTCAGCCTGTGCATTTTCTGCCATGCCATTCCGCCCGGTCCGGTCCCATTCAGCGAAGGTACGCCGGTCGGCAACCTTTGAGAGCATGATCTCACCCGAACGGAGGTATTTAATCGAGTGCTGGTCGGTCAGGAAATTGCGGGAGGTATGCATAACTTTCTGAATCACATGTACAGCCAGGGAATCTTCGTTAACTGCAAAACCCTTTAATACTCTGCGTACGCTGGCGGCGATTTCATTATCACAGACCATTTGCGCATAGGAGCCCATCACCCCGGCTTCCATTTCACCAATTCCAGAAAGCTCATCCGCGCCGGCCAAGGCAGGCAGGATCGCATTCAGGGCTCGTTCATAGCCACTCTGGAGGTCAAGTGTATGGGCATTTGTAGATAACCCGTAAACATTCACTGGCAATCCGTAGTGGTGACCCATTTGCACTGTCGCTGCTGAGGCGATGCCCAGCTCTACCCCTCCCCAGATCGAGCTGCCAGTACGTGGCTCCATCATCGCCAGGCGCCCGCAGTAGATCACCGGCAGCCCGGGATTGACCTGCTGCACGATCACAATGCAGGCTAAAATTTCGGCATTTTGCTGGGTTAAAGCCCCTGCTAATGAAAATGGGGCGGTTGTTCCCGCTGTCGGGCAAGGAAGCGGTCCGAAGGGGATGCCATAATGGGCAATCTGTACCATCGATTCAACTAATTTTGTTGGAAATGAAAGCGGACTGACCGGGGAAACGCTCATGGTGAGCACTTTTTCAACCGGGCCGATCACCTCGGCCATCAAGACAAGATACCTGACCTCCTGCGGGACCTGGACACCAGGTCCTTGAAGCGGCTTGGTGGTATGCGGTAATGCGAAGCGATACATTGCCAGGGACATCAATTCACCAGGAACATCTTGGGGTGTAAAAAAAGGGGTAATTGTCGTAGCCTGGTCGAGCGCATCCAGCAGGCGGGTGCTGTCGCGGATATCTTGAAGGTTTGCAGGGCGGGGTTGAGCGGATACCGGGTCATACACCTCTCTTGCGCCACCTAAATTGTGCCAATGCAGTGTGCCATCGCCGAGCACGATTTCTTCAGCACTGCGCCCCATGGTGGTTATTTTTTTCCCACAGCTGCTGATCGCCTTTTCTACCAGCTCGGAAGGCAGCAGAACCCGATCTTTGATCACCGAAGCACCCATGTCCTGGAGCAGATCCCTGACCTGAGGGTGCGAGAGGCCAATCCCGACTTCACTGAGCACACGCAGTGTAGCCTGATGGATCGAGTCAATATCTTGTTTTGATAATACCTGCCAAGGGTTCATTTTGTTCACCCTGAATATCGATTTGCACAGATTCTTAATGTAAATATCCTTGAACCATCAAACCCTTGATGTCCCTGGAAATCTTGGAATCTGATGGCATAAATCAATGTTGATCACCTGATAAAAAAACGCCGCACTTCTAAAAGCACGACGCAAGAGAAAATAATCACTGCTGAGCATCAGGTTTCCATTTCCTGCCGCCCGGATAAAGCCCTCAGCAGCGTGTTCTGATCTGCATATTCCAAATCACCTCCTACTGGAAGACCTCGGGCCAGGCGAGTGATATGAACACCAGTAGGAGCCAGACGCTGGCGCAGATACATCGCAGTGGCGTCGCCTTCCATGCTGGGATTGGTCGCCAGGATGATCTCGCGAACGTTCCCTTCAGAAACACGGGCGACCAGCTCCTTGATTTTTAAATCTTCAGGACTGATGCCCTCGATGGGGGACAGGACACCCCGCAATACGTGGTAAAGCCCACGAAAACCATGAGTGCGTTCTATGGCCAGTACGTCTAAAGGTTCTTCAACGACACACAAGAGACCCTGATCACGATCTTCATCAGCACAAATCTCGCACTGCACGTTGCCGGTCATCGTGATGTTAAAGCAGGTCTGGCAATAGGAGGTATTGGTTTTCAGCGAGCTGAGCGCGGAAGCCAGGTCCTGGGAAAGTTCATCTGGTGCAGTTAGCAGGAAGAACGTCAACCGGGAGGCTGTCTTGGGACCAATACCCGGTAAACGAGAAAAGGCATTGATCAGATCCTGGATAGGGGCGGGAAGGAGCATAGTGTGATCGTTTAGAGGGGCAGGCCACCTGCTAAGGGTCCCAAACGCGCGGCTGCCATTTCACGCGATTGATCCAATCCCGTATTGATAGCGGTCAAAAGCAAGTCCTGCAGCATTTCGACGTCACTATCTTCGAGCAAGGAGGAATCGATCTCGACTGACTTACAGCGCTGGTCTCCCGTGACAACAATCTTCACTGCACCCCCACCGACAGTTGCAGTGACTGTTTCTTCAGCCAGCTGAGCTTGCGTTTCTTCGATCTGCTGCTGCAATTTCTGCAGCTGCTGCATCATGTTGCCCCCTTGAGGGCCTTTAAATCCTTTCGCCATAAGTCTCTCCTTGTTTGATAAAGTTACTGAATATCGACAATTTCCCCACCCATATCTCTCAAAGCGGAAGCCACCATGCCATCGTCATCGACCCCGGATGGAATGTCGGTATTCCTAGCGCTCGTGACGGTTGAGCGAACCTCGATCTGGGTGCCGGCTATCTCAGAGACCACGCGTTCGACGATCTCTACGTTCTCTCGTTTTGCCATCTGGTTTTTTAATATGTCAGACGCAAATCCGAGGATCAGCACGCTGCCAGTCGAATGGTGTGACTGGCATGAGTTCAATAATCCATAGAGATTGGGCTGCTCCCGGCGGACTTTACTTAACACCTGGGGCCAATTCTGGCTAATTCTGGCTGCGACGCGATCGTCATTCGCCGTTTTCGGGTTTGCGGGTACCTGGTCGACCTCTTTTTGAACGGCTTTCACGGAGGGAGGATCGGTTTTCCGTGCAGAGTGGGCAGGTTCCGCTGGGGGCAAAATGGGCTCGTCTGCCTGGAGGACCTGGCAGGCCTCAAGGAAAGCAAGTTCCAGAGGCAAACCCGGATGCCATTTTGCACGCGTGTCTACGGCGACCTGATTGAAAATGCGAATTACTTCAATCAAATGCGGGGTTGAAATTTGCAGGGCCTGTTCCTTCATCAGGGACTCCACTTCGGGAGTCTCTCCACCTTGATCTGAATCACCCAATTGGATCAGCAGCAACCTGCGGAAATATCTCACGATCTGGCGCGCGAATTCGCGCACATCACTGCCGGAATCTAGGGCACGATGGATTTCATCCAAACCCACTTGCGGGTTACAAACCAGCAGAGCACTGATCACTGCGACGACGGACTGGCTGGTAGCGGTTCCGAGGACAGTTTGCGCTAATTCGAGGTCGATGGTTTCCCCGGTTGAAGAGAGCTGGTCCAGGAGAGAGATCGCATCCCGTAAACTTCCAGTTGACTGGCGGGCGATTAGTTCAAGAACTTCCTCAGGGACCTGGAGACCTTCTTTTTCAGCCAGCTCGCTCAGTTTTGCCACTATGTCGACCACTTTGATGCGCCGGAATTCATGCCGCTGGCAGCGGGACAGCACCGTGGCTGGAATTTTCTGCACTTCGGTGGTAGCCAGGATGAAGATCGCATGAGCCGGGGGTTCCTCGAGGGTTTTCAGCAAAGCGTTGAAGGCAGCATTCGAGAGCATATGCACTTCATCAATCACATAGACTTTGTAGCGGCCGAGATTGGGGGAGAAGTTGATTTTCTCGCGCAAATCTCGCACATCATCTACGCTGGTATTGGATGCGGCATCGATCTCAATCAGGTCCAGGAAGCGACCATCGTTGATCGCCCGGCAGTGGTCGCACTGGTTACACGGGCGAAGGGCGAGATCGGGATCCAGACAGTCGACCGCCTTGGCTAAGAGCCGGGCAGTGGTTGTTTTTCCAGTACCGCGCGGCCCGGAAAACAAATAGGCGTGCACGATGCGTTCGCTGGAAACCGCATTGCGCAGGGTGCGAATAATGTGATCTTGACCGATGACGGATTCCCAATCACGGGGACGCCACTTGCTGTAAAGTGCCTGGGGCATTCAGATTCCTTTGAAAAGTAGTTTATCAGATGCTGCCAAGGAAAGCAACTCTCCACCTATGAATCCGGGTGCTTCATGATGCGGGCAAGTTCCTGGTCGATATTTACGAGAGGGATTTGAAATTGGAGATGTGGAACCTCCAAGTTGTAGGCATGAATCTGGTCGTTAATCGCCTTGAGTCGAATTTTAAATTGATCGATGGCTGCACTCCATTCCATCTGGTTTCCGTGGTTCATTTCAGGGCTGCTGCGGGCTGCTTGCTGCTGAATCCAGGCAGTCTCGAGATACTGCCGTGCGGCGCTGAGATTTTTGTTGATCTCACCCAACCTTTCAATCCACGGAAGTGAAAAACCGTTTGATTTGAGCAGGTGGTGGGCGACTCGCCAATCCGGGTCCTGATGGGGAAATTGATCGAGGTTAAGAGGTTTACCTTTGCCAGGCAGGTCATCGAATACCCCATCCTGCATTGCGCGTGAGATGATCTCTTCAATGGGGAGCTTTGCCATGGATGGGAACGACCTCGGTGAGCTTAATTGATATTCCTGGTAGAAAATAAGGCAAAGGATTTGATCCCTGGTCTATCAATGGCGTTAAATTTCCTGCATTAGGTGCAATCAGGGGATTTGATAGGAGCTGTGAACATTTCCCTGGTCATCGATGAGCACCACCGTATCACCAGAACTCCACACTGCTTGATCCAAATTCCAGTAAAGGGCAACCGCGGTGGTTTGGCCTGACCTGGTATGAACGAACACGGCGCCATTTTCGAAGAGGGTTAATTGTGGAAAGGTGAATGTTTCACCATTTTCAGATTCCAGGGACCAGCCAGTCAGAGAAATCTCACCTGGCCCTACCCGTTTCAGGAAGACTCTTTCGGAAGCTAGATCCCCAACACCGATGACGCTGTCAATCAGCACCTGGGATTCACCCGTCAAGGGTACTGGTGTGCTGGTGGGAGTTGAAGAAGTGGGCTCCACCGGCTCTTCAATTTCTTCCGCTGGCAGTGCAGTATGGGTAGCCGCCGCAACCAGGGGTCTGAGGATGATCAGGACCTGACCAACCTCTAGAGCATCTGGGTTGGGGATTTCATTGGCAGCAAGTATTTCTGCTACGGTTACATTAAATTTAACCGCAATGGCTCCCAGGGTATCACCGGTTTCAACAGTATAGCTCATCTCGGCCATCTGTGTATCTGCCGGTTCAACCTGAGTTGGTATACCCGTGGCCACGAGCGCTACGATGGTTGGTTCGGGGGTATCGATTTGCGACTCATAGTCTGGAAATAATGCTCGCGGGGAAAGGGGAGTGATAATTGCCAGCGGATTGATGGTATTCAGGAAAGGAATCTCGGCATGGTAATTTTGCCAGACGTAGAGAATTGTCACCATCGTACAGGCTGAGACCAGCACATTGATGGTCAGGTAGTAAAATAGGCGTTTCCAGCGTTTCATGAGATTTACTTTTCTTCAGAGGATTTGGTGATCATATTTTAGTAAATAATTTGATAACTGGATTGCGAAACAAATCATAGCACAAACTATTCCGGATAGGTATAATTTTTATTGGCAATCACAAGACCTTAATCCAGGATATGGCTTTGCAGATGGCTGCAGTTAAGCCGTACGACGGGGAAATCGTATTCCCGGTGTTCAGGGCGAGGAGTAATTTTAAACGTGCCATACCTAATTGATGGTCATAATCTAATTCCCAAGATTCCAGGGATCAGCCTGGGAGACCTGGATGATGAAATCCGATTGGTGCAGCTGTTGCAAGAATTCTGCCGGATTAAACAGAAGCGAGTCGAGGTGTTCTTCGATAACGCACCGCCGGGAGGTTCAAGCACACGCACATTTGGGAGCGTGGTGGCACGTTTTATCCGCCAGGGGAAAACGGCTGATCGCGCCATCCAGGAAAAGCTGTCCCGCCTGGGGGGTGAAGCACGCAACTGGACGGTGGTCAGCTCTGATCGCGAAGTACAAGCCAATGCGCGGGCTGCTCGCGCGAAGATCCTGCGTTCAGAAGTCTTTGCTCAAGAGCTGGAGAGCATCAGGACTGGTTCCCCGCAGGATGTGTCCGAAGAGGAGCTGACGGTCAACTCACAATCTGTTGAAGAATGGATGAAAATTTTTGGCATCGATCCCCTTGATGAAGATGAATGATCCAGATTCTAATAATAAATTAATGCAATTTGGACCAAATTAGTGTATATTATGAACAGACATCTGCCCTCCCTTTTACTGGTATTCAGGTGTCTCGTCACCGGAGATAGTGCCGGTGGCCCTCCTTAGATTGCCGGACGTGCCCCCCTCACGTCCGGCGTTTTTATTCCCCTGTTGATATAATCGATCTTGTAAACCACAAGAGACTGCATCTAGTAGCTGTGCAATCAAATGCAATTCCTGAACAGAGTTCCTATGGCTGAAAAAGTAAATTGCTCTCAAAGGTGTGATGGATCACGCTGATCACGTACGTTTGTTGGAGGGTGGCATCGTAACTCGCGGTGGTACCTGGGGGGATTTTGGTTCAGGCAGAGGTGCTTTCACGATGGCTATCGCAGAATTGATCGGCCCGGAGGGAATGATCTACTCCGTGGATAAAAACCAAGCTGCACTCCAGGAGCAGGCCAGAGCTGTAAAGAGAAGATTTTCCGACCAGCAGCCCAAGATCCATTATATACATGGTGATTACAGGCGCTGGCTGCCATTACCTGCCCTGGATGGAGCTGTGATGGCAAATTCTCTGCATTTCTATGAAGACAAGAGAGCTATTTTAAAATCAATCCATGGGTATTTGAATCCGCACGGTCGTTTGATCCTGGTGGAATACAACACAGATCGAGGAAACTCATGGGTTCCATTTCCGATCTCGTACGATGGCTGGCAGGTGCTGGCAGATCAATCTGGATTTGAGCGGACGAGTCTCCTGGCCAGGGTACCGAGCAGCTTTTTGAGGGAGATTTATTCTGCGCTCAGCTATAAAATTGCGGCCCGGGATAAATAGAGGTGACCAATAAAGTATTTATCGTAAAGAAGGGTTTATTAGCTTACCTTTACCTGGTCCTTGGCTGTGGTTGGGCTGCTCCTTCCTTGTACCTGCTTTGTTTCATCAATAAGCAAGGATTGAATAAGCCTGCCCTGATTTTTCGAGGAAGCTTTTCACCAACCAGATTTCAAGTATCTTCGGGTTGGGTGAGATCCTTATGACGTACGCCCATTATGAATTTTTCTGGCAGGATTCGCAATGCAGGGGGGCCAGGAATTGGTAAATAAACCTCTGTTAATCTTGGATGATCCGGCTGTCTATCGCATATCCCGTGTTCCCTAAAGTATGAAAGAATAAAATCGGTTGACCGGATTGCTCTCTGCTCCAAAGTTGCAGCAATATAGATGCGAAAGTTATTGCTCGCGCGGCGTGGTCACTCACCGATGTGAAAGTCAATGATTATACTGATCCGGTGAAGCTACCAGGCTGGCATTAAATTTTTTATTTACAGCATTCAAAAAATATCCTGGAGTTCGAAAACTTGACACGGATTATTTATTTTGGTAAACTAGTCTATATTATAAACCAAAATCAATGAGGCATTGACTGGTGATGGAGCAGAATAATAACCCTGTGGCTGTCCTCGACCGATATACAAAAAGGTCCGTGCGTTCATTCTGGATGGATGGTCTATGGGACCTGGTGATCAGCGGCATGCTGGTGATCATCGCAGTGTGGGGAGCGATCTACGTCCAATTTGCCGCCTTTCCGAGCTGGACATGGCCGTTCTTTCAGAATGCAGGGCGGAGTATGGTCTGGATCGGATTGCTGATCCTGGTAGCCGGATTAGCGCTTTATATCTGGGGAATGTGGATCGTGGTCAAACTGGTCAAGAAACGAATGGTTGCCCCATACACCGGATTCGCAGAGCATCGTTTTATAATGCGCGTGGATCATAAAGTTTATGGATGGTATTTGATCCTGTACATCTGCGGTTTGGGAATTTTGTACGGGTTGTTCGCCTGGATTTCTGGTGGGGTTCACATGATGAGCGTCCCATTTATCATTTCGCCTGCTGCGATCCTGGTTGGGGTCGGCTGGTACTATCAAATACGGCGTTATCTTTGGCTCGCAGCTGTCGGTCTGGTCCTGGCTTTTCTGCTTGAGATCTTTGCTACCACCCAGGCGAATTACCTCGCGGGCCCACAGAACTACCTGAATATCCTCCCGCAGTGGGGGAGCCCGGTGCTGCCCTGCCTAGTATGGGCAGCTTTGTTCCTGGTCAGCGGAGTACTCGGATTGGCCGGTACCTGGAGGCGAGCTCATGAACCCAGATCAGCCGCTTGATCTCAGCCAGCTTGTAGAAGTTGACCGAATCATCCACGAACCTGCCCGGGCAGCGATCATGGCGGTTCTGTACGGCGTTGAATCGGCGGATTTTAAGTTCCTGCTTGAGACAACGCAGCTCACCAAGGGAAATCTTTCAGTCCATGCCAGGAAATTGCAGGCAGCAGAATACCTGACCATCGAAAAAAGCTTCCTGAATAATTATCCGCACACCCGGTACAGCATGACGAAATTGGGAAGGGCAGCTTTTAAAGCTTATGTAGAGAAGCTAAAGTGGCTATCGAAAGCAATGGAAGGAAAATAGGTCTTCTGAGACAGCAGGGATAGGGAGATGAACAACCTGATGCGAACTGCCTATTTAATGCTCATTTGCGGGACCGCCGGATTGCTGGTCAATGAATTCATCTTTGGATGGGGGCGCACTGCAACGCTGATTTCTGCCGCGCTGAGCCTGCTGGGTTTAATAATACTTGGGGTGTTTCATTTAGCAGAGAAGGTACGTCAGAATAAGAACAAGATCTGAGGTCCCAGGTGAATCATTCAGGACATTATCAATGGTGCGGGTTACAAACCGGATGCCAGAAATGAAGGAAAAGACCATGAATCAGAAACGATCTGCTAATAAATTTGCCTTTCTCTTCCCCGTGGGCTTGGGGATTGGCACGGCGCTCGGCGCGTTGCTCCATAACATCGGCGTGGGGTTGGCGATCGGGGCAGGTATTGGAACAGTGATGAGCCTGATTGGATGGCATTTCAGCAACCAAGAAAGTTGAGCATCCTGTCGAGGAAGGCAAAGCCGGGTTTCATGCACAGCGAAGGATATATTTATTGGCTCATATTAAAATGGAAACCGCTACAGATTGAGAGAAGAGCTTGGTTTACAAGACCAGGATCAATATAATATAGGTAACAACAATTTGAAGGCCCCGCAAAGAAAGAGTGATGTTGAAGATCAGCGATCAAATCGGATGTTTGAATTTTCCATGCCTGGATGTCCAGCACGAGGGTTACGTCATCCCGGATATCCATATCGACCCGCAGAATGTCTCCATGATCATGGTTTCTGAGGCGGCTCCGTTCGTTTCCAGCGATTATTATTATGCTGGAAGTGGTGCAGCTTTCGAACGGACGACAGTTGAGGCTTTCAGGGGAGCTGGCGAAGAAGCTGCTTCCTTTAAGGAGATTCTTGAGCTGGGTGTTTATTTCACCAGCGCGGTGAAGTGTGCCAAGACCGGATATGGCATCAAGGCAGGCACGATCAGGGAATGCTCCCTGATATTGGAGGAGGAATTAGCGCTCTTCCCGAACACAAAGGTGATCATGTGCATGGGGGATGTGGCGATCAAGGCGATCAATACCATCGCCAGGCGAGCAGGTGTGGAAAGAGTAATCCCGGCTGGTTCAACTTATAAAATTCGGGGCGGTGAATACTACTTCCGGGATATTCGTGTTTACCCCTCTTACCTGCAGGTAGGTCCCAGCTTCGGTATCGAGAAAAGTAAACGCAGGATGATCGGGGAAGATATCGCGGCTGGTTTAGCTGCAGCGAAATAGGGTATTCATTTTTACCCAATATGCATCTGGAGATATGCGCATGATCTTTCCTTCAATTTTCGCAATTGTGGTTGGCTCAGGCATGATTGGTATGTGGAGCGTATCGTACTTATCAAAACAGATCCCAGAGCTTGAAAGTGAACCGGTACGCATTAAATTTCACCTGGCAGCTGAATTTGCGACTGCACTGCTGTTGATCTGTTCTGGGATAGCATTACTCACCCAGCAGAGTTGGGGCATACCTGCTTACCTGGTTGCCATGGGTATGCTGTTCTATACGGCGATGGTCAGCCCGGGATATTTTGCTCAAAAGGGGGATTGGGCGTACGTGGTGATGTTCGGGGCGATCCTCGTCCTGGCAGCTGTCAACCTTTTCCTGGTCGTATACAAGCTCTGATTGGCAACACCGAATAAAGGTTCAGAAATTCCAACCATGATTCTGGCCTGAAACATCTGGTGGAGGTGTGAAGTGAATACCGTTGAGGAGGTCATGCAGGAGCTTGAATCTAAGGCCAAGCCTGATCAATTGGAGGGCATGGCAAGATTCGCCATCCTTGGTGATCAGCGGATGGGTGTATCGGTACCTGATATGCGCAAGATCGCAAAAGATGCCGGTAAGAATCACCAGCTTGCCCTGGATCTTTGGGATACCGGGGTTCCTGAAGCGATGATCGTGGCAGGCATGGTTGCAGAAGCGGAGCAATTAACTGAAGAGGAGATGGAAGACTGGGTGGTGGACATCAACTCGTGGGATATTTGCGACCAGGTGTGCATGAATCTCTTTGAGAAAACCCCTCTGGCTGAAAAGAAGATTTATGAATGGTCTGGACGGGAAGAGGAATTTGTCAAGCGAGCAGCTTATGCGCTGATCGCCTGCCTGGCCTGGCACGACAAGGATGCGGGAGATGATGAGTTCACCAAGTTTTTCCCCCTCATCCTGGCAGGGTCCACTGATGAGAGAAATTTTGTTAAGAAAGCAGTTAATTGGGCACTGCGTAATATCGGCAAGCGCAATCAAGCATTGAATGAAGCTGCGATCAGGACAGCTAACCAGATTCAGAAGCTTGACTCCAGAAGTGCGCGCTGGATTGCATCCAATGCACTGCGCGAATTAAAAAGTGATCAAGTCCAGGAAAGGCTGAAGAAAAAAGGATAACGGAAATTATCACAGGCGCCAGGCTCTTTCAGCCCGTATGGCTGTTTCGTTGAAACGGCCTTCCAGGCCAATAACCCCCTCCACAATGAAAGGGTTTTCACGAGAAAAAGCGGCCCGGTGGCGGTGGTACACATCTTCCGCAATCACCACCAGCAGCATGCCATCCAAATCCTCAAGATCCAGTAAATAGATTGATTTGCCATCTTTTGTACGTCTTTGAGCGCGGGTGAACTGCAGACCCGCCACGCGCACGCGCTGGCCGAGTTTTTGAGCGGCGCTTGATGTGGTCAGTGCCCCTGCAGCATGGATCTTTTCCCGGTGCAGTTCAAGAGGATGGGCGATTACACTCACCCCTAGGAGCTCTTTTTGAGCAGCAGCTTTCTCATCCAGGGACCAATCTTTTCCTGGCTCCGTAGATTCGGTGCCAAAGTTAAAAAAAGACATTTGCCCACCCTTCCAGCTACCCTGTTCAACCGCAACTAACAAAGCAGGGATCTCACCCAATCCATCCAGAGCTCCAACCCGGATGAGGTGATCCGCTTCTTTCGGACTCGGATCGACTTTAACCAGGAAGTCTCCAAGCGATTTAAAAGGTCTTCCCGCGATGATGCGCTTTTGTGTGTTTTGGGTGAGCTCTTTTACCTGATCCAGTCCCATGAAGAGGACCTGTTCGTGATCAAGAGAGCTGACACTGAATTGCCGCTGCGAGAAGTTAACATGCGGTGCATGCAGCTTGAGCCCCATGCGCCGGGCTTCGTTTAAATAGACCGGCTGGAGGTAATAACCACCCCAATTGGCCAGCACAGAAGCCATGAAAGCAGCAGGTCGGTGGGCTTTGCTCCAGGCTGCCCGCCAGGCGATTTGTGCATAAGAGGCGGCATGGGCCTTTGGAAAACCATAACCTGCAAACGCAGCCATCAGCTCCCAAACATGTTCGGCGATATCTGGCGGCATCTGGCTTTTCTCTTCAGCACCGGCGATAAATTTTCGTTTCAGCGTTTGCATCTGTTCCCCTGGATCGAAGTGGCTCATTGCCCGGCGCAGCAAGTCTGCATCCGCTAGGCTCAATCCCGCCAGCTGGTGAGCGATACGCAGCACCTGTTCCTGGTACAGGATCACGCCGTAAGTATCAGCCAGGATCTCAGACAGCGCGGGGTGGAGGTGGGTGATCTGCTCCTCACCGCGATGGCGGCGCACAAAAGCATCTTTTAAACCCCCCGTCAGCGGACCGGGCCGGTAAAGAGCCAGGGCGATCATCAAGTCGTCTACACTGCGGGCCTGGATTTCCTTTAACGTGGCGCGCATTCCAGGACTTTCGATCTGGAAACAGCCGATTGTACGCCCGGCCTGGAGCAGGTCGGAGGTTGCCGGATCATGCTCCGGGATGGCATCCAGTGCATCTAAGGAGGACGGGTATTGACCGGGATTTTGGGCTCGCATTGCTTCTGCAACGTCACCCAGCACCGTTAACCCGCGGATACCAAGCAGGTCGATTTTTACCAGGCCAAGGTGAGAAACCGAGTCCAGGTCGAATTGGGTGATGACAACACCTTTGCTGGCCAGCTGCACGGGAACCAGGTCAGTCATTTGATGCGGTGAAATCACGATGCCGCCGGGATGGATGGAAAGATGTCGGGGTACACCAATCAAGCCCGCTGCCTCAGCAAATAATCGTTGAAAGCGTTCACCAGGATAGCGAGCGATCAATCCAGCAAAGGGTGGTTCTTTACGGCGAGATGGCCCACCTCTCCAGCGGTGAGGCAGCTGGTCTACCAGGACTTTGATTTCATGGGGTGCGAAACCACGTGCTTTCGCTGCTTCACGGAGTGCTGACCGGCGGCGGAAACGGTTGATGGTGGCAACCATCGCCACGTGCGAATCACCGAAACGATGGTAGACAAAATTGATGACCTCATCCCGGCGGCGCGAGCAGATATCTGTATCAATGTCCGGAGGGGACTGGCGAGCAGGGTTGAGAAAGCGCTCAAAGAACAGATCTAATTTAATGGGGTCTGGAGAAGTAATTCCCAGGCAATAAGCAACCAGGGAGGAGGCAGCAGATCCACGAGAAGAGATGGGGATACCAAGCAGCCGGGCCTGGCCAACAATCTCCTCCATGATCAAGAACAAGGGAGTGTAACCTTTCCCTTCGATTACGGACAGCTCGTAATCAAGCCGATCCCTTATCTGCAAATTGATCTGCCCATAGCGTTTGACTGCTCCCTGTTCTGCCTTTTCGCGCAAAGTCTCGATGGCGGATTTTCCGGCCGGGAGGCTAACCTTGGGGAAGCGAGGTTGGTCCAAAGGAAGAATTAACTGGCAGCGGCTGGTGATCTCATCTGTGGCTGATAACGCCTGTGGAAGATCGCTGAAGCGCTCCCGCATCTGGTCAGTATTGGTGAAATTTGATCCTGGTGGAGGGTACGCAGAAACTGGCAAGGCAGGAACCGGCTGGTTGCGGCGGATGGCTGCAACCAGCCTTTGCATCTCAGCCTGTTCATTTGTCAGATAATAGACCGGGTTGGCTGCCACAACGGGGATATTTAATTTCCCCGCGATTCTAACGATTTGGTTTGATAAGTCTGCCTCCAAAGGGGTGCGACGCTGGATTTCAACGTACAATCGGTCCGGAAATAAATCTATCAGGTGGGCGAGGTAGCTTGCGGCTGCTCCGATCTGATCCAGGGTGACGAGCTGATCCAGGCAGCCCAGATTCCCTGCAGTCAAACAGATCAACCCATCCGTTTGTTCAGCGAGCTGGTTGAAGGTCAATGTTTGATCAGGATTGGCGGATGGATCAGAGAGGATCGTACTGCTCAGGCAGCAGAGACTTTTCCAGCCTGACAGGTTTTGAGCCAGCAAGACCAGGTCGCCCACTGCTGGACCCGGTCCGAGCGGCGAGGCAGCGGTTACCTGCAAACCGAGTATGGGCTGCAGGCCAGTGCTTTGGCAGGCCTGGTAGAACTCGACAGCACCAGTCAGGTAATTGCGGTCGGTGAGTGCCAGGGCACGCATGCCATCTTTTACAGCAGCTTCTACCAGAGCAGCTGGTGAAGGCAAACCTTCAAGAAAGGAATAATATGAATGTGTGTGCAGGTGGTTGAAGGCGACCATTGATCCTATTGTAAACCCAGACTAATGGGATTCAATGCTAATATTGGCAACCGCGTTCCAGGATTGGATAGCGTATATAATTTATCCATAGATCGACCTGGATGGTAAAAAATGGAAAAAAAGATGGAAGTTATACGCTTGCATGGCACGGGTGATCTGCGGGAGAATACAGAGTCTGTCCCGGAACCTGGTCCGGGAGAGGTGCTGATTCATGTTTCCAGCGTAGGTATCTGCGGCTCAGACCTGCACTGGTTCGAGGATGCCAGCATTGGAGACGCACGCCTCACCAGGCCTCTTATCCTGGGGCATGAGTTCAGCGGGGTAGTGGAAGATCCCCAATCCACCCTGGATGGCCAGCGGGTGGCTGTGGATCCTGCAATTCCCTGCCTGGAATGCGAGTACTGCTTGGACGGTAAACCGAATTTTTGTGAAAGGCTGCATTTTGCAGGTCACGGTGAATATGATGGTGCCCTGCGCGAATACCTGGCCTGGCCAGCGAAAAACCTGCATGTTCTCCCAGATAAAATATCCAACGCGGAAGGAGCGCTTCTGGAACCATTGGGGGTAGCGCTTCACGCGATTAAATTGGGAAAACTCCATCCCGGAGCAGCGGTGGGGGTGTTTGGTGTCGGTCCGATCGGATTGATGATCGTGCAGCTCGCTCGCCTGCAGGGAGCAGATCAGATCTTGGTGACCGATCGCTTATCTCACCGCCTGGATGCAGCTCTCGCATTGGGTGCGAACCGGGGTTACCTGGTGTCGGATGATTGGGATCGACGTGAGATCTGGAAGGCAACCGGGGGGAGGGGGGTCGATGTCGCCTTCGAAGCAGCGGGTGATAACCAAGCTGTGGAAACCGCAATGGAGGCAGTAAAACCTGGAGGAAGGGTGATATTGGTTGGAATTCCTGCCCAGGATTGGACAGCTTTTACCGCTTCAACCGCACGGCGCAAAGGAGTTACGATTAAACTCTCACGACGTATGATTTACACCTACCCGCGTGCGATCCAGCTGGTAACAGGTGGCTTCATCGATCTGGGTAGGCTGGTTTCCAAGCGTTTCCCGCTTCCAGATTTTAAGCAGGCGTTTAAGGCAGCGAACGAGCGGCAGGGATTAAAGACGCTCATTGATGTATCTTGATATCCAGCCAGGTGATTTACCTTAATTTTAAACCAGTGTTTTTTCCTGTATAATGTGATTAGCGGCACAAAGTGTGCAACCAGCTTGCCATGCAGGCAAGGTCAACTATTGACTCATTCGGTGATCACTGCTTTCAATGAATACAGCGCAAGATGAGTCACCCATTCAGGTCCTAGAATCCTGCTCGAGTCGCTCGAGGTGGGGGCGTATGGAAGTGGTTCACAGGACGCAGTAATGAGAGTATTCGCCCGTACACCGCTTGATATCTCACAAATTACCATTGCTCGCGGCCAGGTTTACCTGATACCCGAACGCTGTAAAGGTTGCGAGGTATGTGTCCATTTCTGCCCTCAAGATGTATTATCAATCTCGGACGAACGTAATGCCAAGGGATACCGCATCCCGATGGTGAAGGATGGGAATGCGGGTCTGTGTGTGCATTGTGGTTTTTGCACCCTGGTTTGTCCTGAATTTGCCATATTCACTCTGCCAATCAATGGTGATCAGGATGGATGATCGCAGGCTGCTTACCGGGATGCACTTCATGAATGGCGATGAGGCCTGTGCGGAAGGCGCTCTGGCAGCGGGGTGTTCCTTCTTTGGAGGCTACCCGATCACACCCTCGACTGAGATCGCTGAACACCTGGCCAGGCGGTTACCTGAGATCGGGGGAGTATTTATCCAGATGGAAGATGAGCTGGCCAGCATGGCTGCAATATTAGGCGCCTCTGCGGCAGGAGCACGCGCAATGACCGCCACCTCTGGTCCCGGATTCAGTTTAATGCTGGAGAATTTAGGCCTGGCGGTGATGCAGGAGCTGCCCTGCGTGATAGTGGATGTACAACGCGGCTCGCCTTCAACCGGTCTACCGACCATGCCCGGGCAATCGGATGTAATGCAGGCGCGCTGGGGTTCCCACGGGGATTACGAGATTGTCGCCTACAGCCCCTGGTCCGTCCAGGAGATGTTCGATCTGACCATCCTGGCTTTTAATACCGCAGATCGCTACCGGACTCCAGTGGTGATGCTGTGCGATGAAGTGGTGGGCCACATGATCGAGCGCCTGGTGATCCCTCCCCATGAGCAGGTTGAAATATGGAACCGGAAAAAACCCAAAGTGCAGGGGAATGGGAGTTTTGATCCATTCCGGGCACAAGATCCAGATCTTGTGCCGCCCATGGCACACGCCGGGGAAGGTTACCGGGTGCATTTCACCGGCTTGACGCATGATGAACATGGTTATCCAGAGATGTCAGCTGAGACACACCATGCACTCGTGACGCGCCTAGTGAACAAGATCAAAGTAAATGCCGACCAGATTATTCGCACAGAAGATTACTGGTTGGAAGGAGCGGAGATCGTTGTGGTGGCGTATGGCTGCTCCGCCCGTTCTGCCCAGCGTGCCGTGCGGGAAGCCCGGGAGATGGGGATTCCTGCAGGCCTGCTGCGCTTGATCTCGCTGTGGCCGTTTCCCGAGAGATTATTTGAAGAACTTTCAGAAAAGGTCGGAACGATCATCGTCGCAGAAATGAATTTAGGCCAGATCAGCCGCGAAGTCCAACGCGTAACCCGGCGACCTGTAACGGGTGTCTTTCATGCAGGTGGAGAGATGATCCCACCGGAACCGATCTTGAATGCAATCCGGGAGGCAGCCACGTGATCGGAATTGAGATCGCTCAAGAACACCCACTGGATAAGATCATCCGTGCCGATCGCATGCCTCATATCTGGTGCCCGGGGTGCGGGATCGGGATCGTAATGCGCTGTTATGCGCAGGCTATCCTCGATTCAGGCGTTCCGATTGACCAGCACGTGGTGGTCTCGGGAATTGGGTGTTCAGGTCGAGTGGCAGGATATATGAATATCGACTCCTACCACACAACCCACGGAAGGGCGATACCTTTCGCAGTCGGCATGAAGCTGGTCAAGCCGGAGTTGATGACGACTGTCTTCAGCGGGGACGGTGATTTAACGGCCATTGGCGGAAACCACCTGATCCACGCGGCCCGACGAAACGTGGATGTGAACGTGATCTGTGTCAATAATTTTAATTACGGTATGACTGGCGGGCAGGTTGGTCCAACCACACCCCGGGGTGCCAGGGGTACAACCGCGCCTTACGGCAACCCGGAATTACCTTTCAATTTACCCTACCTTCTGGCTGCGTCTGGAGCAAATTTCGTCGCCCGCTGGACCACCCTCCACGTGCGCCAGATCAGGGATGATATTCTGTATGCGTTTACCCGCCCAGGGTTTACATTTATCGAGGTGCTGGCTCCCTGCCCGGTGGGGTTTGGCAAGTCGAACAAAATTGAAGATGGATTGGAGGAAATGGAGCTTTACCGCCAGCGATGTAAGCTGGTCCAGGATGGTGATGTCCGCAAGGATGATCTGAGTATCGATTTACGTGAGGATAAACCGATCTATATTGGCCGTTTCGCTGACCAGGATCGCCCGCCCTATCAACCGGTCAAGGTGGAAGTACGATGAGGCAGGAGATTCGCATCGCTGGTTTTGGGGGCCAGGGGGTGGTCCTGGCAGGGTATGTGCTTGGAAAAGCGCTGGCGCTTTATTCGGGGCGTGAGGCAGTAATGACGCAATCCCATGGACCTGAGGCGAGAGGTGGTGCTTCGAGTGCTGATCTGGTGGTATCCAATGAATCGATTGCCTATCCTTTCGTACAAAAGCCGCATTTCCTGGTCGCTTTATCCCAGGAAGCATATACAAAGTTTCGACCGGGAATCAGACCTGATGCGATGATTCTGATCGATCAAGATCTGGTTGATCCACTTGATGGGGATCAAATCCATGCCGTGCCCGCTACGCAGCTGGCAGAGGATTTGGGTCGCCGGATCGTTGCCAATGTGATTATGCTGGGTTTTCTGACTGCATTAACCGAAATTGTGAACGCGGAGGCGATGATCAAGGCATTAGAAACCACCTTAAATCCAAAAATCCTGGAGCTCAACATCACTGCTTTTCAATCCGGGTTTAGTTATCAAAATACACCTGTAAAACCTTTGGCGGCGGAGGGGAAATCGTGAGTAATTCTGTGCTGGTCATCGGTGGTGGAATTGCTGGGATCCAGTCAGCGCTCGATCTTGCGGAAGCGGGGGCGAAGGTCTACCTGGTAGAGAAACAAGCCTCGATCGGTGGTTTGATGGCGGTTCTGGATAAGAATTTTCCCACCCTGGATTGTTCGATTTGTATCGAAGCCCCCAAAATGTCAGAAGTAGACCTACATCCGAATATCCACATCCTATCACCAGCGGAGGTTATCAAAGTTGAGGGGCAGGTTGGAGAGTTTAGAGTTCAAGTCAAGCAAGAAACACGCTTTGTGACCGATGAGTGTACCCGCTGCGGGGATTGTACACGGGCCTGTCCTGTTGTGCTGCCCAACGAGTTTGACTCCGGAATGGCTGCACGCAAGGCAATCTTCACCCCAATACCACAATCAGTGCCGGGCACATACCTGGTTGATATTGAGCATTGTTTGAATGATCCCCCAAATTACCTGCCCTGCGATCGCTGTGTCCAAGTTTGCCCACCTAAAGCGATCGATTTCTTGATGCCAAGGGAGAGAATTGAGACCATAACGGTGAGCGCGATCATCCTTGCGGTTGGTTATGACATGTTCGATCCCCGGAAAATGCCAGAGTATGGTTATGGAACACACCCGGATATATTGACCGCCCTGGAGTTCGAACGCCTGGTAAATTCAGCAGGACCTACTGGAGGGGAGATCATCCGCCCTTCGGATGGGAAACATCCTGAGAATATCCTGTTTGTCCTGTGCGTGGGCTCGCGCGATCACCGTTTCTACCATTATTGTTCCAGGTTCTGCTGCATGTATTCGATCAAGCATGCTTACCAGGCTCTCGATCACGGCATAGGTGATGTATCCGTGATGTATATGGATGTGCGCGCCTTTGGTAAGGGTTTTGATGGATTTTGGAAGCGCACCGAATCCGAGGGTGCTAAATTTCTCAGGGGACGCCCAGCCCGTATTTCACCAGACAGGAATGGAAAAATTCGTGTCTTGTATGAATTGACCGATCAATCATCCCGCATCAATTCTGATTTTGATATGGTCGTCCTGGCGAATGCTGTTGCGCCTCAAGAGGGTCTGGCACAATTGGCGCAGTGCCTGGGAATTGAGGTGGATGAAGATGGGTTCATCCGCTCAAATGAAATCCTGGGAGGTCTGGTCATGACCAGCCGTCCCGGGATCTATACCGCGGGTTGCGTTTCAGGACCGAAGGATATACCAGACAGCGTATCCGAGGCCAGCGCAGCTGCCGCGCTGGCTTTAAGCCACCTGTCCGAAAAATACTGGCCTGAACCAATCGAAGTGCCAGCAATCCAGGATATTGATATCCCACGCGTTGGGGTGTTTGTATGCCATTGTGGGAGCAATATCGCCGGGGTAGTGGACGTGGAAAAGGTGGTCCAATTTGCACAGGCTTTACCAGATGTGGTCTTCGCTTCGCACCAGATGTTTTCCTGTGCTGGAAATACCCAGCAGGAGATCGAGACTGCGATCAGAGAAAACAGGATCAACAGGGTAGTTATTGCAGCTTGCTCCCCCAAAACACATGAATCGATTTTCCGCGGGGTGATGTTACGTGCGGGGTTGAATCCGTACCTGCTTGAAATGTCAAATATTCGCAACATGGATTCCTGGGTGCACAAACATGAAAGAGCAGCTGCAACCCAAAAAGCCAATGACATGGTCCTGATGGCGGTTGAAAAAGCGCGCAGGTTGGTTCCCCTGGATATTTCGGAACTGCCTTTGATCCAAAAAGCGCTGGTAATCGGCGGTGGAATTGCAGGTATGACAGCGGCAGCTGCAATCTCGGATCAGGGATACGAGACTCACCTGGTCGAGCAGGAAAATCGTCTCGGGGGTATGCTCAATGATCTGGACCAGATTGCGCCAGCGAATATCCCTGCTGCAGCTCTTTTGGAGGCAAAGACTCACCAAGTGCTTGAAAGCGGTGTAACGGTCCATCTCGAGACGAGCGTGGAGAATATTGGCGGCGTGGTAGGCAACTTCACAGCCACACTCTCGGATGGTTCGGTTGAAGAAGTAGGTGCGATTGTCATGGCAACTGGCTCGCGCCCGTACCAGCCTCGAGAGTTCAATTACGGTCAAGATCCACGCGTGATCACCAACCTGGAATTGGAAGAAATGTTAAAGAGCACGATCCCATCTGCGCAGCGGATCACTTTTATCGCCTGTGTGGGATCACGCCAGGGTTCATCTGGTTGTTCCCGGTACTGCTGTACTTCGATGATCGCCCAAGCTTTGCGGCTGCGAAAAATGGGGAAAAAAGTACGCATCCTATACAAGGAAATCCGCACTTACAGCCGGCAGGCAGAAGAACTCTACGAAGCAGCCAGCCGGGCTGGTGTTCAATTTATTCGCTATAACCCTGAAAGGACTCCGCAAGAAGAGATCACCTGGCAGGGTGAATATCTCCAGGTTTATGATAATTTGCTGGGTGTTGAATTACGCATACCAAGCGACCTGGTTGTCCTGGTGGTCGGATTACATCCCAGTACAGATGCATTGGCTGACCAGCTGAAGCTGTCACGCAGCGAAGATGGATTCTATATGGAACTGCATCCCAAGTTGGGTCCAGTTCAAACCGCAGTCCAGGGGGTTTTCCTGGCCGGTACAAGCCAGGGTGCCAAGGATGTGCGCGAGGCGATGGCTCAAGCCATGGCTGCAGCAGGGAAAGCAGGGGCATTGCTGGCGCGCGGAAAGATTGAAAAGGAACCCTTAACCGCCCACCTGATAGCGGATTTATGTGCTGGCTGCATGCGCTGTGTAAAGGTGTGCCCATATTCAGCTATCGAACAGATCGGCAAGCCCGGTAAGGATGGAAGCGTGCGGATCATCGAGGCAGCCTGCATGGGCTGCGGCACCTGCGCAGCGGAGTGTAATTTCTCCGCCATCGAGATGCCTTATTTCACCAAGGACCAGATCATGGCCCAGATCGATGCCGCCCTGAGCGAAAACCCGCAGGATAAATGCCTGGTCTTCACCTGCAATTGGTGCTCATATGCAGGAGCAGACCTGGCAGGCATAGAGAAGCGCCAGTACCCGGCATCCTCGCGGGTGATCCGCACCATGTGTTCCGCCCGTTTTGAGGAAGATTTTATCAGCCACTCGTTTGAGCAAGGAGCAGGCGCGGTCCTGGTCACAGGATGCCGCCTGACTGAGACCGGATCGGATTGTCATTACAATAATGCCAACCAGCTAACCTGGAAACGATTCCAATACTGGCAGAAGAAAATGGCGCGCAAGGGAATTGAAGCAGAGCGCCTACAGCTGCGCTGGATATCAGCCGCGGAGGGCAAGGAATTCGCTGAAAAGATGGCTGAAATGGACGAAATCGTAAAGCGATATGCCCGGGAACGCATGCAGCCGGAGCTCAACCGAGGAGAAGATTAGTGGCAGAAATGAGGCAAAGGACCCGAGAAGACGTGATGCTGATCGATGATGAACTTTGGGAGGCACTGGTCGAGCGCACCGATGGTGCAGCTGCACTATGTTTTCAATGCGGGGTGTGCACTGCCACCTGCCCCTGGGGGTTAGTCAAACATAAACCACTGAATGTTCGCAATATGATGCACCAGGCTCAGCTCGGTTTAAAGGGCGAGGCTGGCGGTTTATGGTTGTGCACGACCTGTGCGCAGTGTGAAGCTCTCTGTCCGCGCGGGGTCGATATCCCCCAGGTAATACGGGGGCTGCGCAGCCTCGCCTGGGAGCGGCGCGAAACCCAACCAGGATTGCCCTCCTTATTGTGGTCGATATTTTGGAACAATAATCCCTGGGACCAACCTCCCTCCCAGCGTGCTGCCTGGGCAAAGAATGTTGCGATACCAGATTTTGATCCCCAGGTTCACGATGTTCTTTTATACATCGGCTGTACTTCATCTTATGATCAGCGCGCGCAAAGGATTGCGGTTGCGCTGACGAAGGTGCTGACCAGCGCCGGGGTAGAATTTGGATTTCTGGGAGATGAAGAACCATGCTGCGGTGAAGCTGCCTTGAGTGTGGGTCACCTGGATTATTTCAAGGAGGTCGCTGCCCAAACAGCAGACCTTTTCAACCAGCGGGGGGTCACGAATGTGGTGACCATCTCCCCACACTGTTACGATGTGTTTCAGAACCATTACCCTGAGATCGGGCAGGGATTCAAAGCACAGCATTACACCCAGTTCATCGCCAGCCTGCTGGAAGAAGGGAGGTTGGAACTGCACCAATCGCTGGATCATCCAGTAACTTTCCAGGATCCATGCTACCTTGGCCGCATCAATGGGGAATACGCTGCCCCCCGCCAGATCTTGAGGTCCATTCCTGGAGTGCAGCTGCTTGAGATGGAGCTTTCCGCGCAAGATAGCCTTTGCTGTGGAGGTGGTGGAGGCCGCATGTGGCTAGAAACCCCAGCTGGGGAGCGTTTCTCTGACCTGCGCATTCAGCAGGCGAGCGAAACAGGAGCTGACCTGCTCGCCACTGCCTGCCCGTTTTGTGTAACCTGCCTGGAAGACAGCATTAAATCCCAA
>JBJYXV010000106.1:0-3300 GCA_046260155.1 Anaerolineales bacterium | reverse complement strand
ATGCTGCCATTGCGCATGGAGTGGACCAGGTTTACCTGGGAGATGATCCACTCCTGGAACATTTTACGATTGAGGCTTATTCGATAGCTGCCTACCAGGCGATCATGAGCGCAAAACCCTCTGTCTTCTGGTTGGGAGCAACGCCAGATGGGCGGGATTTAGCAGGGCGACTGGCAGTTCGACTGCGCACTGGTTTGAATGCTGACTGCACCGATCTTGATTTGAATCCCGAAAATGGCCGGCTGGTGTGCGAGGTATCAGGGTTTGGTGGGGGAATACTGGCATTGATCGAAATGGAAAATCACCGCCCACAAATGGCAACTGTCCGTCCGGGAGTATTTTCAATTGAGCAAGCGGATGAAAACCGCACTGGAACTTTGATTCCTATTAATCTCGAGCTATCAGCAGAACAAATCGATACGCGCTTGATCGAGCGATCGACTGGGGACCAGGTAGATTTGACCGGTGTCGATGTCCTTGTTGCAGGGGGGCGCGGTGTCGACGGCGATTTTGGCATGCTAGCAGAATTAGCCCAATTACTGGGTGGTGAAATCGGGGCAACGCGTCCTCCTGTGGATGAGGGCCACATCGAACGGGAAAGGCAGATCGGACAGACGGGGGTGGTCACCAGCCCGAAAGTTGCCATCTGCTGCGGGATCAGCGGAGCGTTCCATTTTGTGGTTGGTATTGAAAAAGCTGACCTGGTGGTGGCGATCAACAGCGATCCTCGCGCGCCAATTTTTGATCATGCAGATTACTGTATCGTGGGAGATGTACACCAGGTTATCCCTGCCCTAATCAATATACTTTCTGCAGAACAGGAGGTGAGCCTTGCCTGAGCTGCACAGCGTGGTCTGCGTGAAAGTGGTGCCCAAACCGGAAGAGATCCGTGTGGATCCCGAAACAAAGCTACTCGTGCGCGGCAATACCCGCAGCGAGATCAATCCTCCAGATATGAATGCCATGGAGATGGCATTAAGCTTGAAAGATCGCTATGGGGGCCAGATCAGCTTGCTCTCAATGGGTCCTTCTTTTTTTGAATCAAATTTACGGGTTGCGTTAGCGATGGGAGCGGATCATATATATTTGCTCAGTGATCCGGCTTTCGCGGGTGCAGATACCCTGGCAACGACTTATACTCTGGCCCAGGGGATCCGAAAAATCGGGGACGTCGATCTGGTCCTGTGTGGGGAGGAATCCTCAGATGGCGCTACCGGGCAGGTTCCACCCGGGTTAGCGGAGTGGTTGGAAGTATCCCAGCTGACCTTACTAACGGAGGTGAACCTAGACCTTGAACAAAAGACCGCCCGCGGCCGCAGAGAAATCAGGGGTGGTTATGAGATCCTGGAAGTTCATTTACCCAGCGTGGTCTCGGTAAAGACAGCTTGCAACGAACCGCGTTTCATGGATTTCCAACTCCGCTCCTGGTCACTCGAGGAAGAACGTGTCACCATCTGGGGTGTGCAGGATCTGGAGGTTGATCCCGGGCTAATCGGGTTACCTGGTTCACCGACCATAGTAAGCGGGCTGGCAGAGGCTCCATTCAGAGAACGCAAGCGAGAATTCTTGCAAGGGAATCCGCAGGACATCGCCGAACAACTGGTTCCCCTAATTTTGAAAGTGATTTGATATTATTCCATGTGGAAAGGAGAAAATGTCGCCATGAATCAATCAGCATTCGATCCAATTCCTTGGAAAGTGGCAGATGAGCTCTGCCTTGCCATACGTAAGGAAGCGGAAGAAAATTGGAATACGGCTGCAGCCCGCTGGTGTTGGAACTGCCAACAAAGCACCGGTGGGGATATGAATAAAAGAGGATTCATGCGCCTGCCAGGTAACCGGGGATGTACCTTGATTAATGCCCGTTACGCTTCTACACAGCTCGAGTCTTGATCAATCCCATACTGGCTGCAGGGAAATATAATCTTTAGCGTTTAGATATGCAGCTCCACCACGTCACCGTCCTGGAGTACATAATCCCGCTGCACCATCTGTCCATCAAACATGGTGCTCCCCCAAACTTTGGCGAATTTGAGCTTTTCGTGAAAATCCTTGTGAATCTCCTTGGTGAAATCCTCTAAAGTTGCACCTTTCTTCATCACGACCGGTTTGCTGAAATCGGGTTCTTCACCTGGAGGTTTCGAATACACCCGCAGGATATTTAGGCTGTCAAAGACCGCCTGTTTTAGCTGATCAAGATTGCGACCGGTTAACGCTGAAATGGAGAGGATCGGCCACTCATCTTCGAGCAGTTCTCTGAAGACCTGGCAGATCTCATCCAGGCTTTCATCATCACACTTATTGGTCAGCACGATCACAGGCACGAACCACACGTATTCATCTCCGGAATAATTTTCTCTCATATGTGCGGGGAAGATACGGTTCTCCGTAAGGATTTTAAAGGTGGATTCCAGCTGCTGGTCAGGGTGGGTTTGAAGGTCCAGCATGATCAATACCAGGTCAGCGCGCCGGACCAGATCCACCAGCTCCGGCTCCAGGTATTCCCGATCGAGAGGTGGGGTATCGATCAGCTGGATCTGGACGTTGTCGACCTGCATCATACCTGGTGTGGGTTTCCAGGTGGTGTATGGGTTCGACGAGACTTCCGGAGCGGCGTTGGTCAGCTTTTCCACCAGGGCGGATTTGCCCACATTGGTGGGGCCCAAGACAACCACCTGCCCGGGACCCTCGCGATCGATGCGGAAGGCGGAGACGTGGACACTCCCCCCTTTTTGGGTTCGAGACGTGGTCTTTAATTTTGAGATCTGCCTGCGATAATCCGCCCGGATGTGATCTGTGCCTTTATGTTTGGGGATGATGCTCAGCATCTCCTCCAGGCAGGCGATCTTTTCTGAAGGGGATTTTGCTAAACGGAAGCGTCTTTCGGCCTCATAAAAATCAGGAGGTAGATTTGTCGGCATGGCTCAACCTTTGAGGAATGCGATTGCCAATTATTATACATAATCAGTTTGGCGAGCTGAGCACTATAAAACGATCCGAAATATTATAGAAACAGGATGGGCAGCTGGTTGCTCATGTCTGGCATTCCGGGCACAGGTAGCAGGCACCACCCAGGTATTGAATTTTCTGAATTTCTCCTCCACAACCCGGGCAGGGATGCTGGAGGGCATTCTGATCCATCAGGCGAATGTAATCACCTTTCTGACCATAGAGGTCAAATTCATCATACCGGCCGCCAAGATCAATAATCTGCCTGATGGTTTCTTTTATCTCAACGAACAAATGAGATCTTTGTTCCGGGTCCAGATCGATAATTGAATGGCGGGGGTGTAAACCAGA
>JBJYXV010000105.1:0-1673 GCA_046260155.1 Anaerolineales bacterium | reverse complement strand
GTTCCTCCAATGCCAACCAAATGAATATGCATCATACCTTTCTAAACAAATACAGCAATAATAAAGAAGAACACTAATATCACCGCGATCAATATATGGGGAATCTGCAGCAAATAATTAGGTGGTAATCTACTGATCATTTCCATAGAAGCCTGGTTCAGTGGTAAAACGACGAAATCGAATGGATAACCAGCCTTATCCAGGAATGCCCACAAAGTTCCTATAATCAAATATCCATTGAAACCACCAAGAATGAAACCCAAGGCAGAATCCCTGAAATTATCGCGTTTAAACCGAGGTCCAGCCAGACGAGGAATACTGGGAGTTTCATATCCAAAGAGTACCAACACCGCGATAATAATCGTTCGAAACCAGAATTGTTGGACTGGCATCACTTCAGAATTCGGAACCTGGTATCTAGCAAAAAAATCACTGACAAAAGGAATATATGTTTCGAGCACAAAGATGATGAAGAAAGCCAGAATAACGCTGGCAGTGACTAATATTTCTCTGGCCCAGCCACGGACAAATCCTAACAATGAGAAGAAAATAACAAATATCCAAAAAACGGTAGAGAGTGGAATCATAGTTCTACCTCAAACTCCCGGCAGTTCAGCCAGTTCAGTTAGTTGAGCTGCAATTTGTCCAGCAGCATCTTGAAAGGCCAAAGATTGCATTTTTCGAGACATTGTCTCCCGCTTTCCTGAATCGCGGATCAAATTTAGTATCATCGGTACAAGTTGCTCTGATAAATCCTCATCTGCCAAAGTGATCGCAGCCCCTTGCTTTGAGAGATAATCTGCGTTGATCTTCTGATATCGCCAGGCATGAGGGTATGGAACCAGTATTGCAGGTATACCAAAATGAGGATATTCGCCAATGGAAGATGCTCCAGCTCGAGAAACGACTAAATCAGCGATTGTGAAAGCCGCACCCATTTTTTCATGAAGATAAGGGAAGGCCTTGTATCGCGTACGGTATTGTTCATCCAATGATCCAGAGACACTTTTAAATCGATCCCAGGTATTTGATCCAGTCAGATGCACAATTTGCATTTCTGAGAGCAGTTTCGGCAAAGAATCGGTCAGGGCATTATTAATCGACAACGCTCCCAGGCTACCGCCCGTTACCAATAATGTCGGTAATTCTGACGAGAAACCGAATACTCGATAAGCCTCATCAAGTTTCCATTTTGAAAGTGACGGTCGAATAGGATAACCTGTGACCACCACGCGATCTTTATGAGAAAAATAATGACGTGATTCATTTACGGTTACCGCAATCCGATCTGCAAAGCGAGCGAGTAATTTTAAGGCCAAACCAGGCTCAATATCAGGCACATAGATCGCAGTCGGTATCTTTCTTCCTGCTAGCGCAACTGGTCCAGCCACATAACCACCCGTAAAGAACATCACGTCCGGCTTGAAATTCTGAACCACCTTTCTAGCTGCGCCATAACCGCGCATCAGCCGGGCTAAATTACCCGGCAGCGCTTTCAAACCAACTCCGTGTACACCGGCAGCAGGAATGGTTGTGTAGTTAATTCCGGCTCTGGTTACCAAATCGGCTTCCATACCACCTTCACTTCCTACCCATAACACATCCAAAGTAAGGTCACTTTCTAGTCGCTCGAGTACGACGAGAGCGGGGTATACGCCCCCGCCGGTACCACC
>JBJYXV010000104.1:11973-26841 GCA_046260155.1 Anaerolineales bacterium | reverse complement strand
AGCAGCCTACCAGATCCCGGGTAAATTAGAGTTTGCATAACATTTATTTTCCTGTGGAGAATCGACATGTTGAACACAGACAACTTACTAATGCTTGTGGCTTGCCTTTTGCTTTTGGCTGTTAATTGGCTTGCATTCCATGATTTCCACGAAACTCACACCGTGCGTGATTGGTTAATGCTAATCGCATCGGGTCTGGTGCTTCTCAAATTCGCAAGAGAGTTTTGGAATCAACGTTCTAAACAGGTTTGAATCTTGAATGCTGCTCAGCAAAGCGTACGCTGGACGGGTTGCTTACTCCCGCTCAATAAGCAGTGTCATAACAATTGGCTTTTTCCCGTTTCATTATCTGGTTATCGCAACCCGCCAATAACGCGAGTTGTTATATTTCAACAACCTGGAGTAATTTATCCCTCAAAAATCAATCTTGCTCAACTGTGAAACACTTTTTAAGAACGAATGCGAGCCGCTCGCGGGGTGGCATTACAGGCACCCTTACCACGCGGTATCCCAGGGCTCGATAATCACGTTCGAGCCACTGATCAATGAAGTGAGCTGATATCTCATCTTCAGGACCGAGTTTTATTTTTCGATCGTGCGGTAATCGTTCTAGTATGAAAACCGATTCGTAATGGTAATGCAGGCATGCGGGCAATAGTGAGTCCGTGTTCAAACCAAATACCCGGTGAAAGGTCAGCGAATCGGGGAGTGCCCGGTCAAGAAAAACAACTTCTGATGTTGATAACCCCTCTTCAAGCTTTAGCTGCAGCTGAAATATGCCAGCCTGGGTTTGTTTTCCACAATTGCGTATTTCTTGGCTGGTCCGTCCTTTTGCTAACTCCAGCTCATAATACAATCGTGCTGTTTCATAAAGTGTGTTGTATCCAGCATTTGCTAACTGCTCGATCAGCGTGGTTTTCCCCGAACAAGGTGCTCCGGTGATCACATGCCAATTCGTCTGGACTTTGAATGGTATGTCTAAAGAGTTCGGGTCCAGTTCCTTGACCAAATAATTCCCTGAAAATTTATCAAGCACTGCATTCTCCTTGATGGTGCTAAATTCGAGGGAAGGCAATAGAACCATGTAAGCTAAGGATAGAATACTTCTAGTTTCTCTGAGCAATATCCATTATACGATACCTACCTTGGTCGGTGAACCGTTTGTTGACCTGCCCCATGGTAACCCCGTTTGAAGATCGGAGGAATTTACCACGATAGAGTGGGATTGGCTCATTTCAGGGAGTCCACTTTTAAAGTCTAGATGGCCACTAACATGAATAACTGGACAAATCTTAATGAATCAAGTAAAATTACACGCTGCATAAACGGAAAGACAAGCTGGAGGTAAGAACTTGGCAAATATTAAGTCCGCAATTAAACGCAATCGACAAAATGAGAAGCGCCGTCTGCGAAATCGTGTTTACCGTGGTCAGGCACGCACTTATATTCGTGATGCCCGCGTACACCTGATGGAAGAAAACTTGGAAGAGGCAAGGGAAGCAACTTTAAGAGCTGTGAAAGCCCTGGACAAAGCTGCTGAAAAAGGCGTTATTCACAAAAACAACGCAGCGCGCCGAAAAAGCCGCCTGATGAAACATCTGGCAGCTTTAGAAAATCAGCAAGATTAATTTTTCAATTACGAGCATGCTTGGGATCTGGACGGGAGCTGAACTGCTCCCGTTTTCTATTTAATTCCAGCTGAGGGGTTGAATGTTATAATCCTCTTCCAGCAGAAAATAATATTCTGCCAGAGTCTACTACCAGTGGAAGTGCAATGTTTGAAGATGAGCAAAGCGCTATTGATAATCAAATAAGGGAATATCTCCACAACCAGGGTATACCCGGACAGGGGGATTTGCAGTGGAGTTCGATCCCATTTGCCGGGAGCTGGGGCATTTCAACACCCTGTTTTCCGCTCGCTGCACAGGAGGCTCGCTCAGGCAAAAAAATCAATGTCCCGCAACGTGCCCAGGAAATCGCTTCCGACATCGCAGAGTACCTTAATATCCCGGAAGGCTTCAGCCGGGTGGAAGCGGTCAGGGGATATTTAAACCTTTACTATGATTCGAGTTTGTTTTCCAATCGTGTAGTGGATACAGTCCTGGCAACAGGAGCAGATTACGGAAGACATAAACCATTAGACGAAATGGTGATGGTTGAGTTCTCCAATCCCAACACACATAAAGCCTTTCACGTAGGTCATTTGCGCAGCGCAATCCTGGGGGAATCTATCTCCCGCATCCTGGATTTCGCGGGATACGAAGTTGTGAGATCGAATTACATAGGGGATATGGGGCTGCACGTGATAAAGTGGCTCTGGAACTACATGACCCGGCATATGGGTGAGAAACCCCCTGCAAACACGACGAAATGGATGGGGGACCTTTATTCCGAAGCTGTCCAGCGATTGGAGAGCGATCCGGAATTGGAAGCTGAGGTTCGGGAGCTGTATACTCGCTGGGATCAGGGTGATCCGGAAGTGGTTGCGTTGTGGAAGGAAACTCGAGGCTGGTCGATGGATCATTTCAAGGAAATGTATGCCATCCTGGATATCCATTTTGATCGTTGGTACTCAAACTCACAGATGGAACAGCCTGGGAAAGAAGTTGTCCAGGAGCTGATTGAGCAGGGTATCGCGGAAGATGAGAGACCTGCTGGCGGGCCGGTTATTGTACGCATCGATGAAAAGTTGGGATTGAAGAAGGAGAAATACAGAGTCCTGGTTGTATTGCGTTCAGATGGCACCGCCCTCTACGCCACTGAAGACCTGGCATTGGCGATCAAGAAATTTGGCGATTTCGATCTTAAAACATCTATTTACATTGTTGATGTTCGACAATCTCTGCATTTTCAGCAGGTTTTCAAGACTCTGGAATTGGCCGGTTACCCATGGGCAAACCGCAACCAGCACCTGCCTTATGAGGTGGTGAATATGCCTGGCAATGTGGTCATGGCCTCCAGGGATGGGACAATCGTTTTACTTGAACTATTAGTTGAGGAAGCATTGCAGCGTGCCAGGCAAACCGTCGAGGAGAAGAACCCTGACCTGGATGAGGAACAGCAGGCAGCTGTTGCCCGGGCAGTTGGGCTGGGCGCAATAAAATATCCCATGCTGGCTCGTGACAACGCTAAGATCGTCACCTTTGACTGGCAGAGTGCTCTGGATTTCAATGGTCAGGCAGCTCCCTACATTCAGTATGCACATGTACGTGCGACCAGCATCCTGCGCCGGCTGGAAGAATCGCTTCCGATTTCAAAACAGATTGAACACAAACTTGAAGATTCTGAAATCCAATTAATTGATGCTATTGCCCGCTTTCCCGGCGAAGTTCAGCGAGCTGCAGAGGAGTACAAAACCCTTCATATCACGAACCTGGCATTTGAACTGGCAAAAGCCTTCAATGATTTTTATAAACAATGTCCGGTTTTAAAAGCTGCGCCAGGGGTAAGAGAATACCGCTTGCGATTGGTTGCCGCAGCTCGCCAAACGATCGCCAATGCACTAGACCTCTTGAGTATCCAGGCTCCAGATGTTATGTAAAATAGGAAAATTTTTGTAATCAATACTAAACTATTCAAAATAGGAGATAATTCAGATTATGCCCCCCATTCGAACATTGATCATGGGCGCCGCTGGGCGCGATTTCCATAATTTCAACGTTTTCTTCCGGGATAACGCAGATTATGAGGTTGCTGCTTTCACTGCCACACAGATCCCCAATATTGAAGGGCGAAAATATCCGCCCCAACTGGCAGGTGGAAATTATCCTGAGGGCATCCCTATCTTTCCGGAGGCTGAATTGCCAAGTTTGATCGGCGAGCTGGGAATCGACCAGGTGGTTTTCGCCTACAGCGATGTACCTCATGAATATGTGATGCACAAGGCATCAATAGTATTGGCAGCAGGAGCAGATTTCCAGCTCCTGGGACCACACAAAACCGAGCTCAAATCCACCAAGCCGGTTGTGGCAGTATGCGCTGTTCGAACAGGTGCTGGGAAAAGCCAGACCACCCGACGGGTATCCATTTTGCTGCGTGACATGGGATTCAAGGTTGCTGCAATTCGTCACCCCATGCCTTACGGAGATCTCGTTGCGCAAGCTGTTCAGCGATTTGCAAATTACGAGGATCTTGACCTGCAGGATTGCACGATTGAGGAGCGGGAAGAGTACGAGCCACATATTGACAACGGTGTGGTGGTCTACGCGGGGGTGGATTACGAACGAATTTTGCGCCAGGCGGAGCAGGAAGTGGACGTGATATTGTGGGATGGAGGCAATAACGACCTGCCTTTCTATTCACCCGACCTGCACATCGTGGTTGCTGACCCGCACCGCCCGGGAAATGAATTGACCTACCATCCAGGAGAGACAAATGCCCGTTCTGCCGATGTATTCGTGATTAATAAGGTAGACACGGCAGCGCCCGAGGATGTGCTTTTGGTGCGTGAAAACCTTCACCTGCTGAATCCAGGAGCTGTGATCATAGAAGCCGCTTCACCATTATTTGTCGATGACCCGCTCGCGATCCGGGGAAAACGAGTCCTGGTGATCGAAGATGGCCCAACCTTAACCCACGGGGAGATGGCTTATGGTGCTGGCTGGGTTGCCGCCCGGCGTTTTGGGGCAGCCGAGATCGTCGACCCACGCCCCTTTGCTGTCGGATCGATTCTCGAAACATACCGCAAATATCCCACCACAGGCGAGATTCTACCAGCCATGGGTTATGGCGATGAGATGATGCGTGAGCTGGAACAAACGATCAATAATGCTGATGTTGATCTGGTTGTGATTGGGACCCCCATCGACCTGGCGAGTTTATTGAAGATTAATAAACCCAGCCAGCGCGTGCGGTATGAACTCCAGGAGATTGGGCAGCCAACCCTGTCAGAAATTCTGCAGGCCAAATTCAAGAAATAATTGGTAGTTTTGCCAGGATAGAAATCTTTCCAGCCTAAAAATTTATGCCTTCGCTCACCTGGGAATCAAAAACTCCTTACCAACCTATTGAATCCAACTTGATATTGGATTCAATTATTTATCCCCAGGGTAGCGAATATCCCCATGCGGCTCAGAGTGATCAGCTTATCCTGGGTGATAACCTGGCGGTCATGTCGGCATTGTTGCCCGATTATGAAGGGCAGATTGGTTTAATTTATGCCGATCCCCCATTTTTTACAAATCGTCGTTACCCAGTCAGAGTCGGACGGAATGAAGATTCCAGGCGACCCAAGGAGTGGCAGCTGGCAGATGGATACCCAGATCACTGGCCTAACATCGAGGCTTATCTGGATATGCTCTATCCCCGCTTGCAACTCATGCACCGCCTGCTCGCTGAGCAGGGAACACTTTATCTTCATCTAGACTGGCATGCGGATCACTATGCCCGCCTGCTCATGGATGAAATTTTTGGGGCAGAACGTCTATTGAACGAAATTATCTGGGTTTACCATGGTCCCTCGCCCATCCGCAGTGCTTTTAACCGTAAGCACGACACGATCCTGGCGTATTCAAAGAGCCCGGATTATATATTTAATGTTGATGAAGTCCGGGAACCTTACAATCCAAACACAATCAAGACGTTTACTTCCTCATCAAAAGCGGGTTTTGGAAAAATCCCTGACCTGGAACGTGGAAAAGTCCCAGAAGATTGGTGGTATTTCCCAGTGGTTGCCCGTCTTCACAATGAGCGCACGGGCTATCCAACACAAAAGCCACAAGCGCTCATGGAACGTATTATCCTGGCAAGCTCCAATCCAGGAGATATTGTGGCAGATTTCTTCTGCGGGGCAGGAACAACCTCTTTCGTGGCTGCCCAACTCGGGCGTCGCTTTCTTGTCAGCGATATTGCTTCGCGAGCGATTCATACTACTCGCTCCAGGCATGTTTCAGCATCAGATCGAGCATTCAGTTTAAAGATAGATTCAAACCTCAAGGTGAAAAGAAAGGTTGGACAACCCAGTCTGATCCAGGTTTCCGATCAAAAAGTCAAAATTGATCCTGTCTTATGCGATGATTTGGATTTTTGGGAAGTAGATCCGGATTGGGATGGCCAGATCTTTCGCAGCGTGCGCCAAGCTGTTCGCCCGTGGAATAAAGGGGCAATCTCCCACGAATTGCTGCTGCCCGTCCCGAATAAAGGGCAAAGCATTGCTGTCCGCTTGGTGAAGATCAACGGTGAACAAATTCAAATTGTAATTCCGGGGTGATTTCATGGAGTTATTTGTACCTGGACGTATTTGCATTTTTGGAGAGCATTCAGATTGGGCGGGCGGCTACCGGCGAATTAATGCTGATGTTGAAAAAGGCTACACGCTGATTACGGGGACAGATCAGGGAATTTATGCTGAAGTTCAACCTCACCCAACTTCGCTGGTGCTCACTTCCACAACGCCGGAAGGTGAGCAGATCGGACCATATGAAATCCCAATGGAACCGAACACTATGCTAAAGGAAGCTCAAAGAGGTGGATTCTGGAGCTACATAGCTGGAGTGGCATACCAGGTGATGACAAATTATCACGTGCGCGGCCTGGTAATCAATAATTACAGAACCGATTTGCCCGTAAAGAAGGGTTTATCTTCAAGTGCCGCAATCTGTGTTCTTGCAGCTAGATCGTTCAACCGCATATATGATCTGAAGCTAACGATCCGCGGTGAAATGGAATTGGCATATATGGGGGAAATCACGACACCTTCCCGGTGTGGACGCATGGATCAGGGATGCGCCTTTGGCAACCGGCCGGTGCTGATGATATTTGATGGAGATCGATTAGATACCATCGAGCTGCAGGTTGAAGAAGATTTGTATTTTGTGGTGGTTGATCTGGGTGCTGAGAAAGACACCATGGAGATCCTTAACCGTCTAAATCGCTGTTATCCTTTCCCGGAAAACGATATAGAACGCGGAGTCCAGGAATTGCTTGGCCCTATCAACAAGCGCGTAACGCAACAGGCTGTCGATTTGTTGACCAGTTCGAAGGGGGAACAACTTGGGAAGCTGATGGGGGAGGCACAGGCTTTTTTCGACCGGTATGCAACTCCCGTTTGTCCCGAGGAGTTGACCGCGCCTGTGCTACACAAAGTCTTGGAATATGAACCACTCAAACCGCATATTTGGGGAGGCAAGGGTGTTGGTTCTCAAGGTGATGGGACCGCCCAATTTATAACCAGAAGCCTGGCAGACCAACAAGCCGTGATCGAGATCCTGGAGCGTGACCTTGGGGTGGAAGGCCTGGAGCTTACCCTGCGGCCAGGGCAACAGGTGCGAAAAGCACTCATTCCAGCAGCAGGATTTGGGACACGTCTCTTTCCCGCAACAAAAGCCACCAAGAAGGAGCTGTTCCCCATTATCGACCAGGATGGCATCGCAAAGCCAGCTATTTTATTAATTGTCCAAGAAGCCCTCGATGCAGGAGTGGAAGAGGTGATCATTATTGTCCAGGAAGATGATTTGGAGGATTTTCATTCCTTTTTCAATGAACAGGTTTCGATTGAAAATTACAATAAACTACCAACCCACTTCCAGGAATTTGCCCTGAGGTTGCTCGAAATTGGGCGCCGGGTTACTTTTGTCACCCAGCAGACTCAGCAAGGTTTTGGGCATGCCGTCTATTGTGCTCGTGAAGCGATTGGTGATGAACCCTTCCTGCTGATGCTTGGTGACCACCTCTACCGCTCTGGTGATGATAATTCCTGTGCCAAGCAGCTCCTGGATGCCTATAAAATGCATGGAATGAACCTGCTGGGTTTGCGCCGTACGCCTGAGGATCAGATCGCAAATTTTGGGACTGTCGCTGGTGTGTGGATTGAACCAGAGCGCCTGCTCAACATAACTGAATTTGCGGAGAAACCAACCATCGATTATGCGCGTAACAACTTGTTAGTACCCGGCTTAGCAGCTGATGAATACCTGACCGTTTTTGGTTTGTACATTATTAAACCCCAGATATTTGATTACCTGGAAGAGCATATAGAAAACAATGTTCGGGAGCGAGGGGAATTTCAGCTCACCTCAGCCCTGGATTGCCTGCGGCGTGATGATGGCTTCATGGGATTGATCATGGATGGTCGCAGGTACGATATTGGCTTGCCCCAATATTACCTTGACACCTTGAAAGATTTTGTGGAAAAAGGGATCTGAGTGATCTCTAAATGTCCAACCTGTAACCGACGCTGCGGATCGTGATCAGATAATGAGGTTTGCGAGGATTAGGTTCAATCGCCTGTCGGATCCAGCTGATGTGCACATCCAGTGTTCGCGTGTCCCCGGTATATTCGGTGTTCCAAATCTTGCGAAAAATGTCCTCCCGCTCGAGAACTTCATTGGGGTGTTCCAAGAAGATACGCAACAAGCTGGTCAGACGTGGTGTAAGGTGAGATTCTTTCTCCGAACAGCGGACAATACGTCTCTCCAGGTCAAGATGTATTGGTCCAGTGCGCAGCACCTTATTGCTGGAATGAGGCAGCAAGGGATTGATTCGATTGACCAGCTTGCGGATGGTAAATGGCAGTTCGAGCAGTACATCTGCACCAACATCGTTGTTGACCGGCTTGTCAGGATTGGCGATCATCAGGATGGGTAATTTCTCCCAGTTTGAGTGGATCTCACTGCAAATGCGTTTTCCACTGGTGCGGAAGGTCGCCGCATTGACGACTGCCAGGTCGAATTTTTCTTCCGATAGGCATTTATTGGCTGCCTTGCCAGTTGAAACTATTTCGACTGAAAAGCCTTTTTTCCGTAAATCGGGGATAAAATACGGGCCAAAGGCCCGTTTTCCCTCAATCCAAAGTATTTTGGCTTTCATCCTCACTCACCTAATGGAGATTTAGCGTTTGATAGCACCCCCCAGATGGGAGATTCTTCTGCTCGCAAGTGGGCAGTATTATACCGCGATCTTTAAGATTCCGCAAAATGAATCTTAAATCGAATTTATTAACATTAAGGATTTTCAATCTTCATGCCATCCCTGCCACAAACTTCACCATTGAGGTATCCCTGGTTGCCTTATTTGGCGCTTGGATTTGGAATATTTGCACTGGGTTTTTCTGCATTATTTGTGCGTTGGGCGAATGCACCTGGATCTGTCATGGGATTTTATCGCATTGGTCTTTCGACTTTGATCTTATTCCCGGTGTATCTCCTCCGGCGCAATAAGGCCGTTAAAATAACCAGGTCAATCTTGATCTTTCCCATCCTGGGAGGTTTGCTGATGGCCCTAGATCATGGCTTCTGGAACACAGCGGTCAATTATACTTCTGCGGCGAATGCGACCCTACTTGGGAATACAGCTCCTTTGTGGGTTGCCTTGTTTGCATGGTTGGTTTGGAAAGAGCACTTGAAGGCAGCATTTTGGTTTGGGTTAGCGCTCACTCCAATAGGGGCGGCGATTGTTATGGGAACGGATTTTTTTCGTCATCCATCACTCGGTATCGGCGATATTCTGGCTGTCGCTGCAGGTTGTTTTTATGCTGGATATTTCCTTGTCACGCAGCGCGGACGAGTTCATTGGGATACCATATCCTATATCTGGATTGTGGGTCTTGTCAGCAGTATTTGCCTGCTGATGATCAGCCTTGGATTGGGTTTGCCTGTCACTGGATACCCATTGCAGAGTTATCTGTCTTTCTTGGGGGCCGCACTGATCTCCCAGCTAGGTGGTTATCTCGCAGTGGGTTATGCGCTTGGTTATTTATCGGCTTCAAGAGTTGCCCCAACGATGCTCGGTCAACCTGTAGTAACAGCTCTCCTGGCGATTCCCTTGCTGGGTGAACCATTGGGGATTGGACAGATCTTTGGCGGGCTGGCAGTCTTAACGGGTATCTACATGGTCCATACCGGTCGTGAAGATCAACAAATCTGACATTATACTTAATCATATTATCAGGAAGGTATGGAATGGAACTTGGAGATTTAAAGCAGCAGGCTGCCCGGCAGGCTTTGACTTATGTTCATAATGGAATGGTGCTCGGTTTAGGTACCGGCAGCACGACAAAATACTTCATTGAATTGTTGGGTGAAAAACTTCGTTCTGGAGAGCTTGAAAAAGTTACCGGTGTGCCCACTTCAGAGGGGACAATTCAATTAGCAAATACCCGGAAAATACCGTTAGTATCTTTAGCGGATTTATCACCAGGACAGGCTGCTCCATCTCTTGATCTCGCAGTTGATGGTGCTGATGAGATCGATCCAAAGCTCAATTTAATAAAAGGGTTGGGGCGTGCGCTACTGCGTGAGAAAATTATCGAAACTCATGCTAAGGTATTTCTCGTCATTGCCGATGAATCGAAACTGGTATCACGGTTGGGCAAGGGGCCATTACCAATTGAGATCGTGCAGTACGAGTTTGAAGTTCAGATTCGTTGGCTCAGAAGTCTCGGCTGCAGGGCAGAATTGTGGCTTGAGCAGAATGGAGAGCCAATAATTACCGATAACGGTAATTATCTTGTGCGCTGTTGGTTCGCGGATGGTATTCCAGATGCTGCTCAACTGGCTAGGGTCCTCGCTGATCGATCTGGCATTGTTGAGCATGGCCTGTTCTTGGACATGGCTGATATTGTCATTGTTGCCGGGAAAAATGGAATCCAGATCAAGGAGCGAAAATAATGCCTGTGGAAATCTCACCTTCGTTACTCACAGCTGATTTGACCCGTCTCGGAGATCAAGTTGAAGCTGCCCTAAAGGCTGGTGCTGAGCGAATTCACGTTGATGTCATGGACGGGCACTTCGTACCCAACCTGACATTCGGACCACTGATCGTGGCTGCCATTAAACCGATTGTCCAGCAAGCTGGAAAGATATTAGAAACCCATTTGATGGTCAAAGAGCCAGAACGATTGATCCCTGAATTCGCTGCAGCTGGGGCAGACCTACTGACGGTGCACGTTGAAACCTGCCCACACCTGAATCGCACCTTAGAGCAAATCAAGGAGCTGGGTGTCAAAGCTGGGGTCACGTTAAATCCTGCCACTCCGCTGGTGTCGCTGGAAGAAGTGCTGGGAGAAGTGGATTTAATTCTGGTGATGTCCGTCAATCCAGGATTTGGGGGCCAATCTTACCTGCCCAGCTCCACCTTGAAAATCAGACGGTTAAACCGGATGCTTCAGGAACGAGATCTCGATCGAGTTGACCTGGAGGTAGATGGTGGCATCAATCCCACCAATGCAGCGGAGGTGGTAGCTGCAGGAGCCCATGTTTTAGTGGTAGGTTCAAGCATTTTCAATAATAAGGACAATATTGCGAACAATCTAAAGAGACTCCGCCAAGCTGCTGAAGGGTGAAGTTAACAAGTTTGTCGCTCGAACTAATGGTGAATTTCGGAGAAATTCTTGGGGGAGCAGAAATATTTTCGAAAACCATCCAGAATATACTATCCTGATCCTTCCCCTATGTTCAACCTCTGAAAATGGGATATTTAACCATTCTCAGGCGGAATTCTTGGATTTGTTAAGCTAATTTTTTTGTCAGGAATCTCGCAAGAGTTCGAATTAAGATTTAAGGTGCAAAAATAGCCTGAACAGTTGTTGGGCATTTGCCAGCAGATTTATCTCTGCCTACCACTGTACGGAGCCTGAGGTCAACACCTTAACGCTGATGATTTTTGCATAGCGTTGGCTGAGATTAAGGTACGAACTCTAACTCCGAAGCCTGATCACTTAACTCGGCGGGGAATTTAATCTCAACGGGCAAAATATGTCGCTTCAATGTGATCATTTTAAGGAGCTATTCCATGCGCATAGCCGGAAGTTTAGATCGTTTAAAGCCACAGGATAAATCAAGGCAACTCGAAAAGCAGGAATTAGCTGTTCCGCAGATTCCCGTATATGTTAATACCAATATTCATCCAGAAGAAATCGAGGCTGTCCGTTTTCCGATCCGGATGAAGGTTACATTACCTTACCTCATTTTAGCTCTGATCATTGCCATGGTAGGCGCATACATCATAACGCAGATCGTATTTGACACAATTGAAGAGAGATTTACCAACCAGCTAATTGAAACTGGGAAAATTGCTGCTGAATGGATGGTGAAAGAAGAAAATGAGCTCCTGGAAACCCTGAGATTGGTCGCCCATACCGATGGCACTGAGCAAGCCATTAAGGATGGCGATGCGGAATCCCTGCGTGAAATTGCTTATCCAATTCTCCTCAATGGTTCGATGGATGCGCTTGAGATTATTGACCTAAATGGTGAAAGCGTTCTATCGCTCAGACACCGAGAAGAGGGTCAGATGGAGGATTATGACGTTTCTCGAGGGAATACGGCATTTCGCAATTGGGAAATCGTAAACCGGGTGCGAAATCAAGAACTCGATGACCGGGGTGATAAATACGCAGATATTGCATTAGCAGATTGGGGAGATTTCTTATATGTTTCTGGACCAGTTCTCGACCAAAATCAGGAAATTGTTGGAGTGATCCTGGTTGGGGATTCTTTATCAAAGATTGCAGAGGAAATCCGCAAAGCCACCCTCTCCCAGGTAACTATCTATGATCTGGAGGGTCAAGAAATTACTACCACGTTTTTCGAGTCAGGATCTCAATTACCCCCAGAAACAATGAACGAAATTCTCGCTCGCCAGGATGATGATAGCTACCTGCAGGAACATTCAGTGGCAAGCATCCCCTACCAAGGTATATACGCGCCGCTTGAAGTTCGATCTGGGGATGATGTGGGTTTCATCGCTACTTCTTTAGCGAAAACATTCCTGGTGCGCGCCAGCAATGCAACCCGTTTCCAGATTTTTGGCTTTGTGACCACTGCTTTTTTGTTTATCATCGCGGTGGGTTTGTATATCGCTGACCGGTTTACGAAACCTCTGCTCAAGGTCGTGGATGCCTCATCGCAGGTTGCTTCCGGTAACTTGAACGTCTTTGTATCACCAAAAGGGAATGACGAGGTGACCGCCTTGGCCAAATCATTCAATCAGATGGTTGCTTCTTTACAGCGCTCGAATTCCGACCTGATCCGGGCTCACGAAGATACCATCCAGGCCTATGACAGGACGATTGAAGGTTGGTGTAAAGCACTTGAATTGCGGGATAACGTGACAGAAGGGCACACCCAGCGGGTTACCGAATTGACCATGTTGATCAGCCGCCAGATGGGTTTAAGCGAGCAGGACCTAATTCATGTTCGCCGGGGTGCTTTAATGCATGATATCGGGAAAATGGGTATTCCTGATTCTATTTTAAAGAAACCTGGTTCTCTTGACGAAGATGAATGGGTTGAAATGCGCAAGCACCCGGTTTATGCTTACGAGATGCTCAGCAGGATTTCTTACCTGGAACCCTCCCTGGCAATCCCCTACTGTCATCATGAGAAATGGGACGGAAGCGGATATCCCAGGGGTATCTCGGGAGAGGAAATCCCGCTTGAGGCTCGCATATTTGCCATTGCAGACGTATGGGATGCACTCCGGTCAGATAGACCTTACAGAGAAGCATTACCAGCCAATATTGCAATGGAGTATATACAAGAAAACCAGGCAACTCACTTCGACCCCCAGGTGGTTGAAGCGTTCCTAATCGTCTATAAAAAATATTTGGTCGGGAAATCTGAATCTTGATCTATATTATCACCTGATGAGGGATGGAGAGAATGCCATCATTACCTGGAAAATCTCCCAAGATTGACTCTTTATGGAAGAGAACATAGTCCAAGGAGGAAAACAAAAAAAGAAACGGCGAGAGCTCCTCGTCATTGTTCTTTTTCAACTCGCCAGCATCTCCTTGTGTGCCGTGTCTTTCGTCTTCAAAATTGGAGATTCACTGGCTGAGGAATTCATTCCCGTGGCTTTGCATGCAGCCAACGAGGGGGATTACAGTGCTGATGAAGTTGTTTTCAAGTTTCGAAAAGCGAATTCAGCGATCATCATGGATATCTTATTTGATCATGATCCTGGGGCTGAAAATATTGCTGCCCGGTCTACAGCCATCGCATACAACCTGTTGACACCCGTCCCAACCATCACGCCTAATTTTCCAGAATCGCCAATAGATAATATTGTTCCACCTGCCACTACCAACTCCATTCCGCCAGCTGATTCCCCTTCTCAATCAAGACAATCCGAGGTGACACCAACATCGCCTGGTGCAAGCGATCCGTCAATATCTCCAACTGAAGATCCCACAAGAAAACCGATCAATTTGCCCACCAATCCTCCCATACCACCCACTGCGACCCCGATACAAACGAGATCTCCGAGAAATTCCGCTCCGGGAGTGAGTACACCTACTTCAACAAAAACATCCGCACCTACTGCGACTGGCGTAACCAGCAGCACTCCCACCGAAGCGATAATTCCAACCATTACACCTGGACCGCAATTTACGGTAACAGCAACCAATATTCTACCCGCAAGTCCAACACTGGAAGCTACTGGTACACTCCCATCTGTAGGCACACCGACAAAAACTTCAACACCAACTGCAACGGAAATTAGAACCGGCACCCCGACGTCTACTGCGCCAGGTACTGCAACCTCAACAGTGATCCCGACACTTACGCCAATATCCAATGCGACCAATACACCCTCCAATATATCGACTGCAGGTCCGACTGATACCATCACACCAACACCTACTGAGACGTCGACCTATACCCCAGCACCAGCAACGGTTACTGATTTACCGACTGCGGCTTTGACTATCACAAATACTCCAACCTCTGCTGGGGTACTGACCAATACTCCCACATCAACACCTATTACACCAACCAGCACGCCGACAAACACACCAATCCCACCGACGGTGGCATTTACGCCAACCAGTACTGCAACCAGTGCACTAACGAATACGCCCATTCCGCCGACAGCGACATCTACACCAACCAACACCGCGATGAACACGCCCATCCCACCGACGGCAAC
>JBJYXV010000104.1:2936-11873 GCA_046260155.1 Anaerolineales bacterium | reverse complement strand
ACCCCCATCCCACCGACAGCAACTTACACGCCAACTAACACACCCACCAACACTGCAACCTACACGCCTACAAATACGGCGACGTTTACACCTACAAACACTGCAACTAGTACGCCGTCGAATACCCCCATCCCACCGACGGCAACTTATACAGCAACCAGCACATCGACATTCACTCCCACACAGACTTCCACCGCAACACCCACCAGCACACCTTCACCGACGATGGCGGCCAGCCCAACTTCAACATTGGAACCATCCCCCACCTCGACCAACACCCCAACCCCAACACCTGGATTGCCCAGCTGCTACTTGGGAAGCCCCCCAGGTATCCCCCCATCAGATGATACTTTCATCCGGGCCAGCGGTCCCTCGTCTAATTTCGGAACGCTGCCTGAAATCGAGGTCCGGCCAGACAGTGGTGCAAACCGGAGGGGCCTGGTTCGCTTTGATGTGAGTTCAATCCCTTTAGGGAGCACGGTGACCCAAGCGAAGCTTTACTTATATGAAAAAGACCAAAAGCTGGATCAGATTACCTATATCTACAAAGTAATTTCATCCTGGTTTGAAGATTCTGTGACCTGGAATGATCCCTGGATCACAGCGGGTGGAGATTTTGATAGTTCGCAGGCTTACGCAAGTTTCCTGCCCAACCAGACTAGCTGTATGCTGGAAATTGATCTCACCTCCCTGGTCCAAGAATGGGTCAATGGCGTTCCAAATTACGGTTTTATGCTGTATTCAACCGGACCGAACCACATATTGCGATATTCTTCCAAAGAGAATGCAGCTCTCGAGGAGCATCCAAGACTTGATATTACTTATCTTGAGCCTGCATTCTCCTCCGGGGGAATCACACTCCATTCAATTCCAACTCAGCCGGGGGTTTTGAAGAGCGTTCGTTAACTTCATTTTGAATATCTCTGCGCGCTTGAAAACCCTCATTTCTGAGTTTGTGTACTTGAGAAAGTGGTGCTTGCTTATGATTAGCAATATAATTACTTTGAATAAACCTTGCCGAAGATGAAGCACTAATAAATTTTCATCACCTGAGATTATTCTGAGCGGATTGAGCGAGCTGCATGTTAGCGGGTGAAATAGTAAGATATCTGGCTGTTTGGGGGATCATTGGAGCTTTTCTGTTCAGTTTATTCGTCATATTTGTATTTCGATCCAGGCTCGTATACACCTCCAGAAAAGAAGACGGCCTGTTAAAAGAAAAAATTCCCCTGGCTGGATATTTGACCTCGGGTGGGTTCCTGGTTCTGATAGTTGTTTTCCTGGTCGCAGCAAATTATTTCGGTTTATATCAGAAAGGATACCCGCTCAATTTTTGGAGTTTGTTCGCACTAAACTTCAGCCTGTACCTGATCTTGTTTCTATTTGACAGCCTGGTCATCGATGGTTTGGTGCTGGGATACTGGCGACCTGCGTTTCTGCAGTTGCCCGCTGCGATGGGAGGGGAATCTATGCGTGAGCACATTTTGAAATCTATTCCAGTCGGAATAGTGTTCGGAGTGATCATTTGCCTGGTGTGCAGCGCGGCATCCATTTATTTTTTCGATTAAATCATATTTTTCCAAGGTACTAATCTGAGCAAGGATGCCCGTACTGGATGTGTTCTGCATGCTATAATCCCACGCGTGGACAGATCAAGGTACCAGCGGATCACGTTCTTTTTTGGCCGGGTTTTTGTGAGCCTGATCTTCTGGGAGATTATCCTGCGCAGGGTGGGGTTCAAAGAAAGAGTGAGGCGCACCCGGTCTATGCGATTGCAAAGAATCGCCCAGAATTATCGCCAACTTGCGATTCAGATGGGCGGTGTGCTGATCAAAGTGGGGCAATTCCTCTCTGCCCGGGCAGATATGCTGCCGGAGGAGATCACCTCGGAGTTATCCGGGCTGCAGGATGAAGTCCCAGCGGAAGATTTCAATGCCATTCGTAGGTTGATGGAAACCGAGTTAGGTGGAGTCCTGGCTGATAAATTCGCTGAATTTGAAGAAATCCCATTAGCCGCAGCCTCATTAGGCCAGGTGCACCGCGCCAAGTTATTTGAAAAGCAGGAACAGGAGAATCATGACCGGGCTGAGGTGGTGGTTAAGGTGCAGCGGCCGGATATCGACCAGGTGATCGCTACAGACCTGGCAGCACTACGCACGGTCGGCAACTGGGCTATGCGTTATGAACCCATCCGGCGCAGGGCGAATATACCTGCACTGTTGGCGGAGTTCTCCCGTACGCTATATGAAGAGATTGACTACCTAGCTGAAGGGCGCAACGCAGAAACCTTCGCCGAGAATTTCAAGGATCAACCCGGGGTCAGGATCCCAGGAGTTGTCTGGTCGCTCACCACGCGGCGTGTGCTGACCCTGGAAGATGTTTACGCGATCAAGATCACCGATTATAGCCAGATCAAAGCGGCAGGCATTCCGCTGGACAAGGTAGCTGAGCGTTTGTTCGATATTTATCTTTACCAGATTTTTGAGAATGGATTCTTTCACGCCGATCCCCACCCGGGTAATCTTTTCGTTGAACCTGTGGTTGGAAAGGATGGAGGGGAGGTTGAATGGCAGCTGACCTTTGTGGATTTCGGCATGGTGGGACACGTACCACCCGGTACGCAAGCTGGTTTACGGGAGATGGCGATCGGCCTGGCAACACAGGATGCTGCACGCATGGTGAAGGCCTTCCAGATGCTGGATGTGCTCCTGCCCAGCGCTGACCTGGAGCTGATCGCCCAGGCAGATGCCAGGGTCTTCGATCGTTTTTGGGGGAAGTCAATGGACGAGCTGCGTGATATTCCTTACGATGAAATGCATGAATTTGCTAAAGAGTTTCGCGAGCTGGCGTACAGCATGCCTTTCCAGGTCCCCCAGGATATTGTTTTCCTGTTAAGGACGATTGCCATCCTTTCTGGTATCTGTACCGGGTTGTACCCCAATTTTAACTTCTGGGAGAGCCTGATCCCATATGCCAGTAAACTGCTGGCCGAAGAAGGTGAATCAAGATTGGATTTCTTCCTGGCGGAAGCCGGGGCGTTACTGCAGACACTGCTGGTCCTGCCACGCAAGATAGGATCCGCCCTGGATAAGATCGAACGCGATGAAATCGGGATGCGGATACCAGAGCTGGATACCCGGTTAGGTGGGATCGAACTGACCTTACGCCGCATCCTGTACGCGCTGATCTTTGCTGCCCTGTTAATCGGTGGAGTGCAGCTGCAGCTGGGCGGCGAGCTGATCTTGGCCCGGCTGCTCTACGCAGGGGCAATGATCGTCCTGGTGGGGTTGGTGTTTGCCAGAGCCAAGAAAGGTAAGTAGTTTTTCCCCCAGTTTATTGAGATTCAGCCAGGCGTTTCGTCGACCTTGTCCAGGTGCTCCAAGGCGTGGTTGATCAGCTCACGCGCCGCCAGCAGCATTTCTTTGCGAGCCCGGCGCCGGTGCGCGATGAATTCCGGGGGCAGCAGGGCTGACCAGCTCTTGCGCATCTCTTGGCGGGCATTCCTGGCGTGCTCACGTGCTTCTGAGGGGACGTGATCCCGGAAGGGCGTGTGTTCCTTTTTCTCTTGTTCAGCCATAAGGTCCATCCTTTAACGGTCGTACTCTAGCCGCATTATTCCACAGCCGGGATGGCGTGTCAAGGAGAGCAGACAATGATTATCCTGTTTCACCCCTTTCTATGCATAATTTGTTCCCCGTAATCCAAATTGAAATTTTCATTTATACATGAGCGGCAGAAAAACAGCTGGGCGGGAACAGCCGCCGATGTTGAACGGTGCTGAGAAGGAAGAGGTGTCCAGGACTGAGTTACGGGCTGTGGCAGTGACATGCGGGCCGTAAACGCTGCCGCTCCAGGACCAATCCCCGTTGGTATCCGCGGTGGTATGACCTTCATAACGGCGCCCTTCGTTGGTGGTATCAGAGAAGATTTCGATCAGCCAACCTGGGCCGCCGGCTTTGCCGCTGATGGGACCCTCGCAGCCGGCCTTTGAAATCGTGGGTGCGGGTAAAGCCGCGTTGCCACCATTGACCAGCTGGATACCTGGACCGTCATTATCGTGGATGCTGTTCTGGCTGATAGCGCTATGTACAGCACCATCAATTTTCACCCCGGCTTCGGCATTGTCGATTCCATTGTGGGTACCGCTGTAAGCGATCTCATTGAAAGAGATGGCATTGTTATAGGCATTCCCCAAAGGGCTGCTGACGACATGCACCCCATAATAGGTATTTCCCCAATTGACACCCGAACCATTGGTGCCGATGCGGTTGGCGATCACGGCGTTATAGGTGCTGTTTACCATGACCACCCCGCTCCAACCGCTGGACAGGACGGTATTTCCAGCACCAAAATCACCGATCCGGTTGTTGCTGGCGCCATTGTAAATGGCAATACCATGGAGTCCATTAGGAGCCTGCCATCCCAAGTTGATCGGCGCTCCGAGGATATTATTCAGAACGTAATTGTTATCAGTACCGCTGCCTTCAATATAAATCCCTGACTGGTGGTTCCACCCGATCCAGTTGCCTTCGCCAGCGGTATCTCCACCAACGGTATTCCCACTTGAGCCATTGTTGATTAACACACCGTGACCTTCATTGCCTTCATCAAAAGCGCCGGAGCCCAGCCCGATGTAGTTATTGGCGATGGTGACATTTGATGAAGAATCCAGGTGAATACCGTTAAGTTTATTGCCGCCAATTTGATTCCGTTTCAGGTCACCGACACCACCGACTTCACCATCGCTGTTCGCAAAATAAACACCATTTTTATCATTGCCGCCAATCCCATTGCCCCAGATCCTTGTATTGCTGGAGCCGTTGACTTTAATGCCATCACCAGTATTGTCGCTGATCACGTTGCCATCTTCAATCTTGTTATCAGCCGAGGCGTGCACATGCACACCGTCGCCACCGTTTCCCAGATCATTGGCCCCATATGGATAGCCGATGTAGTTGTGGGTAATGGAATTTTTATTCGCATGGTACACGTAAACCCCGTGGTCCGAATTGCCAGCGATCACATTACCTGAACCGATGACATTGTTATCCCCGTATAAATAGATGCCATAATTATTGGGCAGCGCACTTTGGGTGTTCCAGGTTAATCCAATAATATTATTGGAAATCACGTTGTAATCCCCCCAGATTTCAATCCCGGCAACGCTCTGGCCAGCAATCAGGTTGTTCGAGATGATGTTGTATCCCGATTGGTCGAAAATTCCCACCTGGCCCATTCCGCCCCCGGGCAGGGTTTCACCGTCTACAGTACCGAAGTAATTGCTCAGCACATAGTTATTGGTCCCGCCGGACAGGTTGTGCACACCGTAATCGCCGATCAGGAAGACGTTGCGCTGGTGGGTACCATTGCCGCCGATAGAATTATTGCTCCCACCGGTGAGACGCACACCGGTGCTGGCACTGCCTCCAAAAAAGAGCCCCAGGATCGTATTGTTGCTGGAATTGATCTTGATCATTCCCAGGTTGCAGCCAAGCTGCGTGATTTCCACACCGGGGCGGTCATACGCTGTATCCCAGTTGGCACTGGCATCAATGGTAGTGTTGCCTTCGGTCAGTTGGGGCAGAGAGCAGCCGGGTATAGCGTGGGTGCCTTGAAACTGAGAGGCAAAATGGATAACCGAGCTGACCCCATCCAGATCGGCTTCGGTGATGGCGGCACTCAGAGTGCAGTTTCCACCCAGGGTTGCGCAGACACCGTCACCGGGATTGTTGTCTGGAGCATCTGTATCCGAGTTAACCGTATAGGTCGCCGCGGCGGGCAGTGCTTCGACCGGGATTAATACAACCAGGCCCAGCAGGGAAGTTAATGTGAAGGCAGTGAGCAAGAATTTGTATTTCATCTTTATTCTCCTACGTGTTCCCAAGCAAGATGCATAGCAGCCTTTCCCCGTTGGAAAAATTGCCGGTGAGCGAGTCCTCTACGGCAAATTCACATTTCCGGGTATTGCGTGTACGAAACAATGCGCGACAGTGATTACGGCTCGAAAATGAAGAAACAAACCTGCTCCCCTTAGCGAATTCTTTCCAGCGAACTAAGCCTGGAATTGAATGATCCTGGTGCACCGGTAAAGGTATTCGATTTTCAACCGACAAAATTATGAATCAAGTCGCAGGTTAACAAACCAAGAAAAAGTTTCACCCCGCGCAACCAGCAAAGACCATCTATCATCCACTCCGAAGGGGATGAAATAATTGGAGATCTATAGATTCAATCATATAGTGGAATCGAACTTTGTCAAGAGGGCTTGTGCTGCATCTTCTGTAAAATCCGGATGAAATTAATATTATTTCTGGATTTCTTGATATATAATGATCTTATAAGTCCCGTAACTACCCTTTACATTAATTTTGTTTGTGCCCGGTGCGCAAACCCAAGTGGAAGTTGGGGACGCCAAACCCATTAGTCACCTGGCTAATGGGTTTGGTTTTTTTAAATCCGGGTTTTCTCCGCATACCTACCTGGATTCATCTTCCCTTGAGTTGATACTTTTCAAGGTGAATATAGATCACAACAGCACCCACAGGATCATGGGTGCTGGTTGTTATTACGATGTTCCAAGCTTTATTGATGGGACGAAATGGCGCTGGTTAATCCTGAAGAATGAAGCAATGTTTCACTGGCTAGAGACTAGAGACCATTAGTGATGGCGGTAGCAATTGCGTTGAAGATATCACTGATCTCACCGCCGATCAGGGTGATGGAAACCACGACCACCAGTGCAATCAATCCGAGGAAGAGTGAATATTCCGCCAGGTCCTGGCCTTGTTCCGCATGAGGCAGAAACTGTTCCAATCGTTGGGTTAATTTATTCAGCATAATATTATTCCTTTGCAGATCAATGAAAGTCCGGCAGATTGTGTGGATCAGTATACAGTAAATTACCAGAAAATAACCAAAACTTTCAGAAGTGAGAGCCTTGTTTAAACTCCATACTCACAGCAAGAATTGAAAACCCATGTACGGGATAAATTCCCGGGAATTTAAGTCAAGCAAAGCTCGTTATCCTACTCTCACATCGAATGAGAGGATACCAAGAGCACTTCGAGCCAGTTTGCCGCAAGATTCCATTGTGCTCCAGATCACGAACGGCTGCAGCTCCCTTCACTGCCCTTCATTATTGTTAACTTTTTTAGTGGATCTGCAGATTAGAATTGCCCTTGACAGACTGGTGAAAATGACCATGATCAATTCAGTTCGATCTTATCTCAGCGCAACGCATGCATTAACCCCAGTGAACATCAATACTTCTTTCCTCAAAGCGATCACGCCTCGCATGTTGTGGGCCCTGGGTATCTTGACCGTGGTTTTTACATATGTGAATATGAGCCAGATCGCACCGAATGATTTCTGGTGGCATATGGCGGTGGGCAGGCAGATCCTTGCCACCGGTCAAATCCCAGCCGTGGATATTTACTCTTACACCATGGCAGGCCAACCTTACCTGTCTTACCAGATGTTCTGGCTGATGGATGTCTGGCTGTACTGGTGGTTTTCCCTTGGGGGAGCAGAGCTGATCCTGTTTATCCAGAGCCTGGTGATCACCAGCACCTACTTGATGATCATGATCCTGTGCTGGCAGAATTCCAGGAAGTGGGGAGTAACGGCTTTTTGTTTACTATTTGCAGTTGTGCTGGGGGTATACGCTTGGAGTGTAAGACCGCAAGCGATCTCTTTCCTGATTGGGGCGATTTTCCTGTCCACTATCTACCGCTACAGGCACAAGCCAAACCCGCTGCTGCTGGCGGTTTTTCCGGTGGGCATGCTGTTGTGGGTTAACAGCCACGGCAGTTTTCCTGTTGGGCTGATGCTGCTTGCCACCTGGTTTGGTGATGAAGTCTGGCGGTTTGCCACTGCCAGGTGGAAGCGGCGGCCTGCCAACAAAAAGGAAGTCTCGATTGCAGGCGTGGTGCTGCTGGTATCTACTGCGATCTGCTTGATCAACCCGCGCGGCGCAGGGATAGCCAGCTACCTGATCTCCATGGGCTCCAACCCGACAGTGCAGAATACGGTGCCAGAATGGCTCCCGCCAAGCATTACTTCACCGATCGGCCCGCTTTTCTTTGCAGGCATTTTATTCTCGGCAGTGGTGCTGGTTATCACTCCCCGCAGGGTTACCTTCTACCAGCTGGCTACCTTTGTGTTTTTTACTGCGCTTGGTCTGTGGACCACCAGGGGAGTGGTCTGGTTTGGCCTGGTGATGGCACCCATCCTGGCAAATAACTTATCCGCGATCAGTGAAGGACTGCCCCTGGGGCACAAACCCGTCAAAGCAAGCCTGATCACCCGCTGGATTAACTTTGCTTTGCTCAGCTTGCTGATGGTTCTGGCATTTGTCTCCCTGCCCTGGTTTCGCAGCATGATGCCGGTCCGGGGGGATTACCGCAGCCTGGTGACCCGGGATACACCAATGGAGTCAGTCAAATTCCTGATGCAGGAGCAGCCTGAAGGAAGGGTGTTCAATGATATGGCTTTTGGCAGCTACATGATCTGGGCTGCGCAGCCAGAGTACCAGGTCTTTACCGACCCGCGCATCGAATTGTTTCCAGAGCGAGTCTGGAATGATTACCAGGTGATCTCCCGGGCTCGGCCGGGGTGGGAGGGAAAGCTGGATGAATATGAAGTGCAGACCCTGTTCCTCAATCCGGATGCGCAGGCGGGGCTGGTCGAGAAAGCCACTCAATCCGCTGCCTGGCAGCTGGTTCACCAGGACCGGACTGCCCTGATTTTCCAGCGCGCGGATTAGCTTCAAATCCTCTAAATCAGCCATTCCTTTCCATATTAATATGAACTGAACCCTGCAATTCGAGCTGAACTCGACTCGATTTCTTATTGCTGTAGATTGAGGCTGCGGCAGTTGAGGGTGAATACAAATAAGGGGGCAAATTTCATTTTTTCCAATGCACAACATTTACCCGG
>JBJYXV010000104.1:0-2836 GCA_046260155.1 Anaerolineales bacterium | reverse complement strand
GGCTTCTATGAGCAGCAGAAGAGAGCTGAATGAATTTATGGGGCAGGGGGAGGCGGGAGCTGGGTCGGTGCCAGGGTTGGGAGTTCCTGTGGCGTGGGTGGAGGCGGTTTGAGGGTCGAGGTTGGGAAAGAGGGGATGGGGGTGACCTTCTGGACAGGCGCGGTGGTCGCAGTGGGACCTGGTTTACGGGTGGGCTTCCTGGTGGGAGTCACAGTTGGTGTGTTCAGGGCGGAAAAAAGCACGCGCTGGGTTGGCGTCAGGGTGGGCAGCAGGTCGAAAGGCACAAAGAGACCCTGGCCAGCCCTGACCTGGAGATCCTCTGCAAGGCAGTTCGCAGCAGCCAATTCGGCAGCATTGATCCCGTAAACTGCGGCGATCGACGTCAGGGTATCCCCACCCTGCACTACATATACCACCCAGTTAGGATGCGCATCACACCCCGACATTTGTTCGGTGGCCGGCTCGGGAGTCGCCGTACGGCCGGTGATCGGGATGAGCACCAAGGGCTGCTGCACGGCGATGGTTTCCGTTGGCAGCGGGGAAACTTCAATTACCCGGGTTGGCGTGCCTGTGGGGGGTATGCTGACTGCCAGAGGGGGCTCGACACCGGGTGTGTTATTCGCCAGCAGCAAGGGAAAGAGGAGGAAAAAGCTGATATTGGCCAGGCCGTGGGACAGGGACACGCCCACCAGGCAGCGGGTCCGGGCGGCGATGAAGGCAAAAGCCAGGCTCAGCAGTAAAATGAAAAGCAAACCCGGCAGCGAGCGGTAACCCACATAGAGCAACACGGATACCAGCACAGCATACAGGATACCCAGGCGGCCCAGCACCTGGACGGCGGAAGTCTGCAGCATGCCGCGGAAGATGATCTCGATCAGCAAGCCGGAATAGATCAGCAGGAGGGCAGCCTGCCAGCCGTTGAAGCGGGCGGTGAGCGGCTCGGGACGCAGGATCAAGTACCCGATGAAGCCTACCGCCAACCCGCCGAGCCCGATCAGCAGCTGCAAGGGCAGCTCCGATTTCGTGACCCGCAGGCCGATCGTACTGCCTGCCAGGCCGGTCAGGCGTGCGGTGATGTAGGCAGCGACGCCCAGCAGGATCCCGAGCAGCAGGTACCAGTAAATGGGAGGAATATTTGAGAAGGGATTGGTCAGCACCAGCAGGCGGATCAGCGGAAAGGTGGAGAGGACCAACAGGAAATTGTGAATCCCCTTCTGGGCGCCGATAGTGGAATGGACCAGTAATGCCAATAAGACCAACCCGTAAAGGATGATCCCCACCAGCGGCGAGGCAAAGGTGGTCAGCACCTCTGCCACTACCAGGGCCAGCAGGTAAGCCAGTGCAACTCCCCAAGCTACCGCTGGTGCTTCATACTGCTGATCAGCTATGAAGACGATTTCTTTGAATACATCGTTTTGCGCCATGGAGAGATATTTGCTCTGCTCAGGGTGGGTGTATGGAAGGCCAGATTGATTTTAGTACAAAAGTTCTCCATGGGCAAGCCGGCGGGAAAATTGGAACTGTTTTTTGATTTATTTACCAAGATTCTGGCTCCTATGACTTAATGGATTCCGATCCCTGGCCCATCACCCAGGGTTTAATTCTGCGTGAAGGAACTCTGGAGACAGGTGATCCTGACGGTTACGAGGTTGATGAAAGCCAACTCAGCCTGCCACTTTTGCCCTGCCTGGAGGGCCAGGGATTCATGATTCCAATCTCCTTGATGCCGGGTGCGGGTGGTGATCGAAGTGGAAATTGAAAATACTGCATAGATTTTGATGCGTAGCAGCTAAGAAGGTCATTGAGTCTTTCTACATGGTTATCAATGAAAAAGGACTGGTTTCAACGAACAAATTCGCTTATAAAAATGGGCTGCATTTTTGGAAAAAAAAGCTAACGAGAGGCTTGATTGCGATAGGAAGACCTGTTTTTTCGATACCTGGAAACAGCAATCTGGATGAAAACCAAACCTGTAGAGAGCTGCCAGGTATCTTGAATATCCACTGAGGCCAATACCTTCAGACGAATACCGCTGGTCTGGACAGATATACTGCCATCCAAGAGTGCATTTTGCAGATTGAAATCTCCCCGATCAACGAGATCAGCATATAAAGCAAGGAAAATCTGATCCAGGAGATGGATGCGGCGCCAACGGCGATAGCGCCGATAGACAGATTGATGGGATGGGTAAACTGCGGGAAGGTCATACCATGGAGAGGCAGTACGGATCTTCCAGAGAACAGCGTCAAGAATTGAACGCGGGGGATAAGAAGGACGGCCAATTTTTCCGGCGTACTTATGGCTTTGTTCAGAAACAGCTGCCTCCAATAAGAAAAGAGGTGCTACAACCTGCCACTGCTGATCAGTAAGATCCATAAAATATATATCATGGAGGAAAAATCATCAGAAATTTCAATTACGAAGAAATTGATGATCAAAAATCATTGTGGCTCCAATAAACTCCCCTAAAAAAGAACAAGAAACCATAATTTTGAGTAAAAAAAATAATTAATATTTTGGGGAATTCCACTCCTGCAAAACATCCTCCAGGGCTGCGGATATTGCATGATTGAGTGGGGAGGGCTGCTGAGCCTGGATTAATTGGTGAGCACGGATGAGACGTGAAAGACTGGCGGTAATGTGATTGATGGCAGAAGCCAGCTGGAGCTTCTCATGGATTGAAGCGGCATTTGAAAATGAGTCTTGAAGTAAATGAAGCGCGGCGCGTAATGCTTCAATCTCATCGTTAAAAGTGGAAAGCAACGGTGGATCATCAACAGGATTCATCACCGATGTAAAAGGAATTGGATCATTCGAATCTTTATTGAGCATAACC
>JBJYXV010000103.1:0-1978 GCA_046260155.1 Anaerolineales bacterium | reverse complement strand
GCAATATCGTGCTGCGGATCAATGAAGTGCAGTTCGGTTATCCAACGGTACCTTTATTCCACGCCGATGGGGTCGAACTGCGCCGCGGTGAGTGTGTGGGATTAATCGGGCCGAACGGCAGCGGTAAGACCACTTTTATCAAGACGTTGTTGGAAGAAGTGCAGCCGCTTGAGGGTCAAGTGTACCTGGGCGCCAGCCTGAAAATCGGCTATTTTGCCCAGGCGCACGATGATCTCAAATCAGATCATACCGTTATTGATGAATTGCTGCGTCATAAAAGCATGGCGATCAGTGCAGCACGCAGTTACCTGGCAGGTTATTTGTTCCGCGGTGACGATGTTTTTAAACCGATCAGCGCTTTAAGCGGCGGCGAACGCGGGCGGCTGGCGCTGGCGATCCTGGCCCTGGATGGTGCCAACTTCCTGCTGCTGGACGAGCCAACCAACCATCTGGACCTACCCGCCCAGGAAGTGCTTCAAGAATTACTGCAAAACTTCCCGGGAACGATCTTACTGGTCTCACATGACCGGTACCTGGTCGACCGATTGGCTACTCAAATCTGGGAACTGCGCGACGGCAGGTTGAACGTTTTCATGGGCAACTACCGGCAGTTCGTCTTGCAGCGTGCTGAATTGAATGAAGGGATTCGCAAAATCATCTTCACACCTAAACCGCTGGCCAGAGACAACAGCAAAGAGACCCGCAAACAACAGCAGGCACTCGAACGACTGGAAGCGCGCATCCAGGAAAAGGAAAAGACCATGCGCCGCCTGAACAAAGCATTGCAAAAATCCGCAAATGGTGGCACCTACCAGCAGGTTCACCAGCTCAGCCAGGCTTTTGCCCAGGCACAAGTAGAAATGGAAAAGCTAATGACTCAATGGGAAGAGGTTGCCGCCTAAACAATTGGGTGGCGTACACAGCCTGAAAAGCACTCCCCCTAAGCAGAGATCGATCAACGCGAGTACATAATGACCGGGACGAACCGAATATTAGAGAAGAATATCAACCGCCTCTACCTGATCCATATCTTCGGGAATGCGCAGTTCCATCTAGTGGTCTATACCCTATTCTTGCTTTCAAAGGGTTTCACCACCCAGCAGTTTTTCCTGATCGAGTCGGCTTACTATCTGATCGCGCTGCTGTTGGAGATTCCCACGGGCGTTTTTAGCGACCGCATCAGCCGAAAATGGAGTCTGGTGATCGCGTCGGTGATTGGGATTCCAATTATCCCGATCATCATCTTTTCAGATTCATTCATCATCGTGCTGCTGGCAATGTCGATTGGCGGCATTGGCGCAGCCCTGACTTCAGGTACAGATACCGCAATTCTGTATGACACGCTCAAAGCCTTGGGTCGCGAAAGTGAATTTCAGCAGGTTGCTGGAAAAATGAGCTGGTATGGTTCGCTCTCGATGGCCTTTGCCGGCATGATAGGAGGTTTGTTAGCGGCATTGGATATGTCATACGCCTGGTGGGCATATTTTATCGCCGGGCAACTGGCTATGATCGTCAAGTTCACCCTGATCGAACCACCGATCTTTCGCAGCACAGCAAAGGAAGAATCGTATTGGCAACACCTGGGATATAGCTGGCAAATCTCCACCCACGGGGCTGCCGGGTATTTTGTCTTCTATGCAGCTACGATCTGGTTCTTCTTCAGCATCGGGTTTTGGCTTTGGCAACCTTACCTTGCTGCGAGCAGCATCCCTCTGGCATGGTTCGGGTTCATCTATGCCATCCAGAATGTAATCGGAGGTTTCTCCGCAAAACAGGCTCACCGGCTCGAGGGTAAGATTGGAACTCGCAATGCCTTGCTGCTGATTCCACTGGGTCTGGCTGCGGTGTTTTTCCTGGAATCGCAGTTTATGTTTGCCTTGGGTTTCATCTTCATCTTTATGCATTCACTTTTCAGCGGTCCTTTTCACCCGTTGCTGGAAGACTATATCAACAAAAGGATTCCATCATCCAAAAGAGC
>JBJYXV010000102.1:0-1524 GCA_046260155.1 Anaerolineales bacterium | reverse complement strand
TATGCCGGTTCTCAGCATGGCCTTCATGGTGAGCGGATGGAGGATTTCTCTCTTTGTATTGTATAGCCGCTCCAGTATGTCATCATCGGTCAAATCATTCATCAGAAATCCATATGTCCCGCAGTTCATTCCATAAAAGGGCTTACCGAGGTGTCCGTATTCATGGAGCGAATGCAGCATGAATCCATCCCCGCCAAGGACAACGATACTGTCCGCCTCTTCAGGTGAAACCAGCTGGTGTTGCTTTTTAAGATGTGAAATTGATAATTCAAATTGATATGCCCTTTAATTCGGACGTATTTTTCCGATCAATGATCTCCCTACAAACGCGCCAGATACGGCTAGAGTTAATGCCTGCTTTTGGCTAAAAAGAGGCAACCAGGTAAATGAATACCGAGAAAATGGGGTCTCCACTTAGCTGTACCCAAAAATGTATTGTAATTTGTTATTTCCCCACGATTTTCCTATACGGTTCCGGAGCTGTGACCACAACTTGTTGAAGTAGGCGGTAGAAAAGCAGACCACGTCTGCGCGAGTTGCGTCGATTAAAGCGGAACGTATATTCATCCAGATAGGCCTGCAAATGTGCACCATGGATGGAACCCTGATGGGTTCCCAGAAGCCAGCGCTTGAGCAAGCTGGCAACAAGATGGACTGCCGGCATCGATATGTGCGCCGGGTCGTCGCTGCTCGACAGATTGAGTCTATGATGCTGATATCCTTTCGAGGGTAGAGAGTCGTAGGCATTGTATGCGTCTGTTCGGATAAGCGAGCCTGCTTCAACAACGTCGCAAATAAAGGGAATGATGCTGGCTGCAGTAACATCAGGTACGTGACGCATTCGGACTCGGCCAAATCCTTTCGGTTCATGAAGCTCGATGGCAATAACCACGATAAATTTCTTTTCCGCTCCACGGCCTCGTTTACCTCCTTTGCTGGGACCTCCGACATATGTTTCATCAACCTCGACTTCTCCAACCAGCTTCGTGCGATTTGGTCGAACCATTGCCTTTCGGAATTTGTGCAGCATTGTCCAGGCTGTCTGCTGACTGCCCAATCCCAGTACGCGTTGAAGACCCAGTGCGCTGACCCCCAGTTTCTGGTTGGTGATGTACCAGGCAGCGGCAAACCACAATTGGAGGGGAGTTCTTGTTTTATCCAGTATCGTTCCCGCAGTAACCGATGTTCTACGATTACACTTCTGGCATTTCCATAAGTGATCAGAAGTCCGCCACGCTTTGTTGTGCCCACATGTTGGGCAGACGAAGCCGTCTGGCCAACGCAGCCGTTCTAGATATCTTGTACAGGCAGAGTCATCAGGAAACCATTCCTGGAACTCTTGCCAACTTCCTGGATAATCTTTGCCTGCACGAAAATCGATCTCGTATGGTCCCTCCATAATGGGTTGAGTATAGTACAGCTAAGTGGAGACCCCATTTTCTCGATTCGATCGACGGATTCAGTGCCTTTAACCCTGGGATGGGATCGTCTTCAACATAGACCATGCGGAGAAACCCCTCCATA
>JBJYXV010000101.1:0-35858 GCA_046260155.1 Anaerolineales bacterium | reverse complement strand
AGACCGTAGTTTGAAAAAAGCTGCTTAACGCTGTGATTATCCATAAAGTTCGTAAAATCTAATTGAGCGACAATCCTCGAAATATCGTTGCTGCCATAGCCAAGTGCCAATAAAAGCGCAACGATTGAACCTGCCGAAGTGCCGGCAACACGTTTTATTCCTCCCAAAACACCAGCTTTTTCCAGTTCCTCGATCGCGCCAGCATACGCAATCCCCCAGACGCCGCCTCCTTCCAGGGCAAGATTTTCAATTTTTTTTGAATCATTTTTACACCTCAATGTTTTTTCTTCGATTTGAATGCACAAGATGAGTTTCTTGTATTGACCTGGTTTTCAAACGAATTCAATCATTAATTTCTTCTCTTCAGCATCAATGATTTGGAGCAGGATCACCTTTGCTACCTCGTTTTGGGCTTGCCACAATTCCAGTGGCATGTCCACGACGTGGGTGGTCAAGGGTGCCTGGTTGCCGTACGATACGATGAAGAGATCACCTTTATCCTCAGGATCGTAGTCGATGGCTGAAAAAATCGTTCCTTCTGCCAATCTCTCGCCATCCTCTTCATCGACATGCTTTATGTATATTCTCCTGCCTCGGTTGGCGGTGGTGAAAGTTTCACAAAAATCAACCCAGCTTTCCCCTGGAATATTCTTGGTCTCTTTGATTGGTTCCATATCCAATCTTTTCTATAATCGATCAGACGCCTTTTTGAGCGACGACCTGGCCGCTGTTTACGGCATCTACAAGCAACTGATAATCCTGCTTGACCTGGTCTGCATAGGCGACTGCAAATTCACTAATCGCTTTATCAAAAACGGTCCCGCTGCCCAGGTAACCGCTGATCCAGGCGCTGTCTCCCGTGCGGGCATGGGCGCGTGCCAGGCAGATGCTGCAAACCGCAAGATAGGTGCCCATACCATCCAAATCCAGTTTCTGCATCTCAAAGGAGCCTTTTTTATCTTTTAGCTGTCGCCAATAGTATGGGGTGCCGGTCAAGGTGCTCTTATGCCACCCGAGAAAGATGTCCGAAGCAGCCTGCATCGCCCGCTGCCCGATCACAACGCGCTCCGCCTGGTTGGTGAATTGCCTCTCGGGCAGGTATGCAGAGAGGGCTGAAGGACCAGCCTCCTTCTGCTGGAGGATCAGTGCATCCTGCTCGGTGTCTCCCTCCAGCATAAGTATGGAACAACGGGTACCAACACTGCCCACACCGCCCACCCGCAGTGCTGCATCTGTTATCCGGAAGCGCTCAAGCAGCAGGCGTCTTTCCTCGGCCAGGCTGTTGATGTACGCAATCCAATCACTCTCCAGGTCCTGGCGGGTGACCTTGGCTTTCTGCTCTTCGCTGAGCAGGTCGTCCAAGCGCTGCACAAGAGGTGGGTTGTTTACAAACTGCCGCTTGCCATTGACCACCTGGGTGAGATTGCGCATCTCTTTTTGACTGGTCCTGCTTTCCGCTTTCTCAACCGATTTTTTTGCCTGTTTGGCGCTCTCTTTCGCAAATTTATCGAACAGATTCAGCACGGAATCCGTGTCAACATGGAAATACCACACGTCCAGAATCGCCGCGTCAGCAAAGCGCTGCATCGCTTCACGATAAGACCTGGCAGTTAACCGTGCCAGGTTACGGCATTCCTTCTCGCCAAAGCCGTTTTCTCTACCTGCCAGAACAGCACTGGCTGCCAGCCGTTTGAGATCCCACTCCCAGGGGCCCGGGTACACCTCATCGAAGTCATTGATGTCAAAGACCAGGTTGCGTTCCGGGGTTGCGAAGATACCGAAATTGGACAGGTGGGCATCACCGCACAGGATCACATCCAGACCTGAGACAGGTGTGGGGGCTAAATCGGAAGCCATTACGACTGCCGAGCCGCGATAAAATGCAAAAGGGGAGGCGACCATGCGCCCATACTTAATCGGCAGCAGTTCCTGAAGGCGTCCCTTGTCCTGCGCCTGGAGCAGTTTGATGGGATCGGCGCGGTTGGTCGCGGATGTCCATTCCGCATGACTGCTGCGCGGGACGAGCTTACGATGATTCTTGCCCAGTGCACGACGTTCACTAATCGCAAGCTGCTTGTTATTTACAATTTTCTCAGTCATTTTCTACACTACCTTCGGATTTCGATTTCTCCAATAAGTCCACTATGTCCTGAAAATCTACTCTGTCTTCTGGGAATTTCTTTAAATGCCTGACTACAGCGATGGGGATGTTGTCATGGATATGGTCAGTGCCCACCAAATCGATTACTCCATCTTTTTCCAGTATATTTGTTACCGCCGATTTCAAATTCACCAGATGGAGGTCAACATGATGCGCCGCACCTGTCTGTGCGATCTTCTTAATCACATCTGCACCTTCAACATCGATAAAATTGACACCTTCCAAATCTATGATCACCCCGTTGAGTGGTTGAACTGCCTGTGTGTTTAATTCCATCAGACGATCTTCCAAAGCGGCCGCATTGACAAAAAAGAGACCTCCATCGAAACGCAGGATACTCAAACCAGGGAAGGTTTGTACATCAGGATGGTCTTCCAATCCCATGAAGTCCAGGGTCCCGATTTTCCTTCCCAGTTCCGGTATATTGGGCAAGGCAGATACTGCCACGAGCCAGAAGATGGATAAAACTACACCAATGACAACCCCCTGCAGGATACCAAATGTGACCACGCCTAATAGGGCTGCCATTGCAATCCAGAACTCAAAACGTTTCACTTTATAGACGCGCATCATTTCCGGTACATCCATCATGCCCATCATAACGGCTTCGATGATGACCGCCCCCAAAACGGCCTCAGGTAGATTGGAGAATAAAGGTGCCAGGAACATCAACGTCAGGAGGATCAGCACTGCCTGAGATAGGTTAGATATTTGTGATTTTGCACCTGCCTGGTCGTTGACCGGGCTTTTGGATAGACTGCCGTTGTCAAATACCCCCTGAAACAAACCCGAAGAGACATTGGACATACCTTGCGCAAGCAGCTCCTGGTTGATATCAATCCGATACTTATGCTTATTGGCGTATTCGCGTACAGCTGCCGTGGTGACTGAAAAACCGATCAGAAGCAACCCCATCGCAGATCCCACGATCAACCCAAGGTTATCCAGGATCAGGCTCAGATCTGGCAGGGTGAAACTGGGCAGACCACGAGGCACCTCACCAATCAACTCCACGCCCAGATCACCCAGGTTGAATATCATCGTAGCGCCGATGCCCAGCGCGACAGTAACCAGCGCGCCAGGAACTTTAGGGATAAATACCTTGATCCCAAAGATCAAGATGAGCGCAAAAATCCCCACCATCAGAGTTGGTATGCTGGTCTCTGGTAGGCTTGTGATCCACGTCCACAGCTTCGTCCAGGTGTTCGTACCGGCGGACTCCGTCCCGGTGATCTTGAAGAGCTCCCCGGCTGCGATGCTGATCGCCACTCCGAAGGTGAACCCGGTCAGCACGCTGGCTGACAGGAATTCCGAGATCCATCCCATCTTTAATAAATACATGATAATAAAGAGAATACCTGCTACCAGCACGATTGCGGAAGCCACTGTGACTGCATCATCGGAGCCCGCTGCAGTCAAGGAAAGCACAGATGCACCGAGGACTGCGGCTGTAGATGAGCTGGGACCCTGGGTGACCTGTTTGGAGGTGGTGAAGAGGGCAAATGCGATCAACCCCACTGCAGCAGCGTATAAGCCATACTGCACCGGTACCCCGCTGATCGTGGCGTATCCCAGGGAGGTGGGCACCATTAAAGCCCACACGGACAAACCGGCGATGATATCCGTCTTCAGCCATGCCCTATCGTAATTTGGCAGCCAACTGATGATTGGCAGATAACGCGCCAGCCTACCAGTATTGTCTGCATGTTCTTTCGCTTTAACCTCACTCATATTTATTCTCCTTTATTTGTTCTCCTGTCTATTCCATAATTTACTAGAAAGGTAGACGCCCATTCAATTGAGCAGTTCTTTATTCCATTTTGTAATAATGAAAATCAACACCTGATGAGAATAAGTCCGCAGAAAATACCAAATTAAATGGCTGAATGTCTATCTTAAGTTGGATATTAATAAATTCTTTGAGATTATGGCTATTCATATTGGGCATCACTCAAGTCTATAGACCGACCAAGCCCAGAAACGCATCTAGATCTCCATTGCTGATGGTCATTTGGTGAAAAAAATTCGCTTCCAGATTTCTAAATGCTGACTTAGTTAGATATAACAATTATCACCAAGAATATTTATAACGCAAGAATCATTGATTGCGTGTTCTACTTCAGTGTGTTTGTTGATTTGAGCAGGAACAAGTTTATGGTCCACCGGACCCGGCCTATATTCTTGCAATGATCATTAGTTTATACCCATATTTGTCCATATTGCAAATTAAATTATGGCTGAAATTCGCTCGCCCGCGCGCCTGTATCTAATAATCATAGCAGAATCGTAGCGTCCCATCTGCTAATCCACGGATTTTGCTGTCTATTATGAACACCTCCATCAAGGTTAGTAAGTAATCATCGACTAAAGTATTTGTGATAATCCCCTGGGTCTCGATATGGTTAAACACAACGGCACACTCCTTTCCGTGTGCCGAATTCTCCAAATATTCGGATTTTTCCCCGAAAATCCCCACTAAAAGTAGAAAAAGTAGAGCGGGTGGGGGTCGAACCCACACGGTATTACTACCGGGGGATTTTAAGTCCCCTGCGTCTGCCAATTCCGCCACCGCTCCACTTGATCCTAATTCTACACAGAACTGGTTTCTGGTCAAGGTACAGGAGGCTTAAAAGCCTGCTTATACCAGACGGCATAACGAGACGTGAAATGGACAAAAGGTGAGGAGAGCCGGGTCTCAAATTTAACCTCAGGTAAGACTGAGATTAAACTCTGTGCATCGTTGAAATCAGGCAGCAGCATGGCAGCCCGGCCCAGTTCGAAATTGGAATGGGCATCCGAGCCTGCAGTACCTGCCAGGTTGTACCGCTGTGCGAATTCCCTCGCCCTGCGATTGTAATCCGGGGATATGCAGCGCGCGTTGAAGACCTCAATCGCATCCACCAGAGGTGCGATGGCCAGCAAATCTTCTTCCTGCCAGTGCCCACTGCGCAGCTGGTCGAATGGGTGGGAGACGCTGATAAAAGCTCCCTGGTCGCGCAGGCATGCGATGGTCTCTTCTGGCGAGAGCCCGCGTGGAATTTCTTCCTGCATATAGGCAGCCAACAGCTCGCCTTTGGTGGTCATGATTTCTTCGCCGATGATCACCCGCTGGGAATCGAGTTTGCGCGTTTCAAAAGCCCCGCGCGTAGTGTTGTGATCGGTGATCACGATCCGGTCAATGCCTTTCTTCTCGCAGCTCTTGAGCAGATCTTCAGGACGCACCAGGCTGTCTTTCGAGTAAATCGTGTGGCAGTGGGTCTCGATGCGCAGCATAATTCTCCAGGTCTGCAGTCATGGGTGAATGAGTATTTCGAAGGACCGAGGTGTTATTCTATCAGGGCTTTTATTCCCTTGGTGAGTTTTGGGACAGGGGCTGGGTAAGGCGCATGGTGAGCAGATCACGCGAGAAGAACCAGGTTATGAAACCGATCCCTACCCCAAACCACAAGGTAGCAAAGCGGATCAAAAGGGTCGCCGCAGCAGCGGTGTTGGTATCCATGCCCAGCAGTAACACCAACATACCCACGATGGATGCATCCGCAGCCAGCAAACCTCCTGGTAATGCTGAAACAGCCCCAATCACGGTCGAAAAAGAAAGCACGAAGATGGCGATGGAAAGTGTACCCACGCCAGGTGTAACCCCTAAACCAACCAGGATCAAATAGAAGCCAACACCTTCCGCCATCCACGATATCGTTCCCAGGCTGACAGATACGAAGGTTGTCCATGGCTTGAACAGGGTGAAGGTGCCTTCGTAAAATTCGTTGATCGAATTGGCAAACCGCCGGACCAGGGGAATGCGCGGTCCCCAGCTGAGCAAATAATGAGCCAGCGGCCGGATTTGTGAAATGATCACTGCGCCCAGCAGCAGACCCAGCACGATGGCGAAGGCAGGCCAGTAGCGCCGGTAAGCGATCACACCCACGGTGGAGAGCACCAGCATCGCCAGTCCATCACTGATGCGCTCTGCGAGAACCACGGAAACACCGCGCGCGGTCGGGAACCCTGTCAATTGGTTCAACCAGACTCCTTTCAAGGTTTCCCCGACCTTGGCTGGAGTGACTGCCAGTGGGAAACCTGCCACGAAAAGCCTGGCGCTATCCAAGATTGATAAGTTGGGTACTTCTACTTTTTGCAGGAAGTAATGCCATTTAATGAAGCGCAGCAGGTAATTCCAAAGGGTCAGGCCAAGGACTACCGGCATGATCTGCCAGGGGAAGCTGCGCACTTCGGCACCGATTTGGCGGATATCTCCCACCAGGATCAGGGCGACAAAGACCAGGAATCCGAACAGCAGCCCATAAATGAGCTTGCGCGAAACCGGTGAAGCAGTTTTTTCTTGTGTGTCTGCTTGGTGGTGCAGAGAATCTTCAACCATAAATAAAGGAAGAAACAATCACGAATCAACGGGATTCAGGGAGCAAAATCTCGAGAAAAGATTGACGCAGGTGGCCGTGCGTCAATCGTCAAGGTTCCTAACTGGAGGTGATTAATTCCTTCTGCGAAGAAGGTAAGCCGTACCCAGCGCAGCAGCAGTCAGGATCGTTAATCCAGCCACGGCCTGCATGACTGTTTTTGGCTCCATGCCGGGCATGACTACGGTTCCGTCACCATAGGATTGGAAGAGTTTGCCCCATTGTGTATCCAGAGCAGACTGCACACGTTTGCGCCCTACGAAGGGATACCAGTAAACATTGTGGTAGAAATTGCTGGCAAAATATGCCCAGGGGACGAGGGGTGTTTGCAGCAGCAGCTTCTCGAACGGTTTCAACGGGCCGTGGTAAATCATGTGCTGCCCGCGGCTAGCAAAGGTGTCTTCGCGCTTGAAATTCCAGGGGGGTTCCTGCTCGATATTGTAGCCAACGATCTCAATCTGGTTGGGGTCGCCAACACCCAGGTCCAGTTCATGCGCCTTGCGGATAAAGCGCAGGCTGAGCGGGTCGAATCCCTGCAGTTTCGCTGAGACAGCATCGATCGCTACCTGGTCCGCAGAGGCGAGCAGGATATTCTTCTCGTGCCAGCGCATTGCCCTAGGTCCAGGACCATCTCCGGCGAAAGTGCCATCCATGACGGCGAAAATACCCGGGTGAATGTCCTGCTGGATGGCGAGCAGGTCGACCACGGTGTCATGAATCACCGCGTGGGTCCAATGGCGGTTGCGATGCAGTAAGCCACCAAAGGCGTTCTTCATCGCACCTGTGATCGTGGTAAACACGTGGGTTTTAACCGTCGGCAGGTGGACGATATTCATCCCAATCAAAGCCTTAGGGATGAATATGCCGTCTGGGTAAACCTTATCGAGCACTAACAAGGGGCGTTTGGGTTCGTATTGTATCCACTCGAAATCTTCATTATAGAGGTAAAGGCAGGGGATATCGTACTGGTCAGTGATCAGCTTGTGCTTGTTGTTTACCTCGGCATCTTCCGTATTGACCACCACGGTGTCGTTGTGAACTCCTACCAGGTCCGTGTAACCTTCATTCTTCAGAGCCCTGATAACCCCTTCCAGCTGCCAGGGTGTTGTAGAGCAGGCAGGGTACCAGGTTTGCCAGGAGATGTTGATCTTCAACCCCGTTTGAACATCCTTGGGTAATGCAAAGCGATAGTCTGCCAGCTGCATTAATTTTTCAATATCATCTAATACGGTTTCCGGTGTGGTTTTGAGGACGGCAACCTTCCCTTTTCCAGAAAATTCGGTCATTAGTTAGCTCTCCGCAGAAATTAGTAATTTGGAAATACAGATCGAAGCAGGTTTCCGTTCTGCACCCGACGATCTAGTTGATGTGCAATTAACATACCGGATTACCAAGGTTGGATGAGGATCTTTTCCTTGATTTGGGCGCGATTGCTTGTCCTGACGAATTCTACATGCGAACCATCTGCTGCTGGTTTTATGATTGCAGCCAGCTTGCTATGATTTTATCACCAGCTGCGAAGTGAATTCCCCTAATTTTGAGTTTTGTTATACAATCATTCCAGCATGAGCGAACAACCTCGCAAACGCCGTCTTTGGAGACCAAGCCTCTTCATTTTCTTGGGGGTGGTAGGTTTGTATCTCTTCCTCGCTCGTCCCGCAGAACCGGTTAATGACTTGAAAGTTGTGGGGAACCTGGCCTACATGGTACTCGGGAGAGCGGGCTTGGTGATTGTCGATGTATCACTCGCAGAGCAGCCAGGTGAAATTGGATCTTTCGATACCACCGGGCATGCAAGTGGGGTAGCAGTCTCGGGCCAGTATGTGTATGTTGCCGATGGCCGCGCAGGCCTAAGGATCATTGACGCGGGAAATCCAACCTCACCTCGGGAGATCAGTGCCTTCGACAACGGGGGTTTTGCAAGTGATGTTGCCGTCGTACGCGACACTGCCTACGTTGCAAACGGTAATCCCGGATTGTTAATACTTGATGTAGGGAACAAGAATGCGCCGAAGTTGTCAGGCAGTTTAAAGGTCGCTGGTAATGTAAGGCGGGTGGTTGTACAGGGCAAGTTCGCATATTTGGGGGATAACCAGAACCAGTTGAGAGTGATCAATATCTCAAAGCCACTCCAGCCAGTAGAAGTTGCAGTCCTGGACGTTGGCGCAGATATCCAGGATATGGATATCTCCGAATCCAGGATTTACCTGGCATTGGGTTCAAATGGGTTAATGACGGTTGATATCTCCGATCCCGCCCAGCCGGCAATTCTGTCCAGTATCGAAACACCGGGGAATCTCCAGGATGTGGCTGTAACGCTGGGCACCATTGCTTTCCTCGCGGATGGGGAAAATGGAATGCTGGTCTATGACCTGTCTGATGAGAATGCGGTGGAAGAAGTGGGTTATTTTTCAAAACCCCTGTACGCAAACCAGGTCGAGGTGAATGAAGGCGGCGTATATTTATCGGATAAAGATAGCGCCTTGTACGTGGTGGATGTGGAGCTAGATTTATCTCTGCAGAGGATTTCCGGCACCGAACAACAGCAGGGGAATTTACAGTCTGTGGCAGTTAAGGATGAATATGCTTTTGTGACCAACGCCAACCAGGGTCTGCAGGTGATCGATATCAGCAACCCGGCCGTGCCGGTAGAAATTGCGAACTATGATAGCCCTGGAGCCGCAAACGGGGTCACTATCGCAGGAGATTTTATCTATTTCGCGGATGGCGCTGCGGGATTGCAGGTATTAACGCTTGAATCTACTGCTGGGGGCGATCTGAGCGTGACCGAAGTCGCGGTAATAGATTCGCCCGGTGAAGCTCATCTGGCGGCGATTGAGGGTCAGAATCTCTATCTGGCGGATGGTTCTGGAGGCTTGCAGATCATTGGGATGGCAAATCCATCACAACCTGTATTGCTGGGTTCTGAGCAGACGCCAGGCACAGCTACCGGCATTGCGGTCCTCGGTGAGTATGCATATGTTGCGGATGGTGATTCTGGATTGCGGATTATTAACATCCTGGACAGCGCGAAACCGGCGGAGGTTGGTTTCATTGATACGCCAGGGGAGGCGCGTGCTGTGGCAGTAGAACTGGAAAATGGTCAAGAATCAAGGATCCTTGCATATGTAGCCGATGGTGATGGGGGACTGCGTGTGATCGACGCGACCAATCCCCAGGTACCGGTAGAAATTGGTGCTTACACCGGATATGAGACCGTGATCGACGTGGTCCTGTCCGGAAACCAGGCCTATCTGGCAGCAGGCGGTTGGGGATTTCGGGTGGTGGATATTTCCGATCCGGGGAATATCGCTGAAACCGGTGTGCTGAATACACCTGGAGAGGCTTATGGCCTGGCAGCACTGGGTGAAACTGCATATGTTGCGGATAACACGCGTGGAATGCGGATTATAGATATTTCGAATCCGACCGAGCCGTTTGAGGTGGGATTTTACGATATTCCCCGCATTGTCAGGAATGTGAAAGTTGCAGGAGCTTATGCCTACCTGACGGATTTGAATAGCGGATTTCGAAGTGCAGATGTTTCCGATCCCCGCTATCTCAAGCAGGTCGGGCATTATGACCAGGGAGGGATCGTTGAGGATATCACCATCCAGGGAGATGTTGCCTACCTGGCTGATTCATTCGGCCTGCAAACCGTCAATATTTCGCAGGTTAATCAAGCAGCTTACCTGGGTGAAGTGACTACTTCAGGTAAAGCAAATGCTGTTTATGTGGATGACGAACTTGCCTATTTCACAGATAGCGTCTCCGGATTGTATATTGCAAATGTGAGCGATCCCGCAAATCTCAACCTTTTAAGCCAGCACCAGACACCCGGTGCAGCGCGGGATGTATTTGTTGCGGATCAATATGCATATATCGCAGACGGCGAAGCGGGATTGATGATCGTCAACGTTGCTGATCCCTATGATCCGATCACGACCAGCCTGATCGACCAGTTTCAGAACGCAAACAGCGTGGTTGTTTCGGGTGATTACGCTTACCTCGCGGATGGGCCGAACGGCATCTGGGTGATCAACATTTCAAAGCCAGTTGCTCCTGAAACGATTGCCTATATCGACACTCCGGGCACGGTGCTGGACCTGGCGATCTCAGGGTTCTATTTGTTCGCCGCCGACGGAGAAGCCGGGCTCCAGGTGGTTAACATCCTTAATCCGGGTGATCCATCGCTCGTATCCGGAATAGAACTGGATGGAAACAGCCTCAATCTGGATACCGAGTGGGCTAAAGGGGCGGAGGCCGCACCGGGGAATTTCTTTATCTATGTTGCCAAAGGTGACCGCGGGCTGGAGATTATCACTGCGGATAAAGATATTACCGCTGTGACGGCAGGTTTATATGAAACACCTGGTATGGCTCCGTTGAAACAGGTCATTGAACAGCTGCCCATACTGGGCAGTCCAGGGACCGAAAAAAGTTTGCGGACCGTCAGGCAGACGTTCTTTGATGTGTTGGTGGTTGGTGTGGGAGGGCTGCTGATCTGGCTCGCATTCTTTGCACAGTTCGTCCTGCCGCTGAACAGGCTGGGAGAGAGGGCAGCAGCTTTCAATCGTCTGGTCCGCTACCTGGTCGGTTCTCATGGCACCATGATGCGCATAGAAAATGGGAAATTAATTCAAGGATTGGGTGATCGAAAAAGCAAAAACCCTGGAGTAGCGCTGCTGGATACTGCCAGCGCAGCGATGCTGCGCACCAAAACCGAGTTCAAGCGGGCGATTGGACCAGGGGTGGTGTTTACCAGTGGAGAGGAATTTGTTCACCAGGAAGGGATGGACCTGCACACCCAGGTGAAACCCTTGCCTCCCCTTGGTCCGCTGCCTGCAGATGACCCATTTGCCCCCTGGAACAGGAAAAGAGAAACGGAACAGGAGTTCCAATTACGCCAGGATCGGCGGCAAAAAACCAGTGGATTTACCCGGGATGCTGTCGAGATCGTACCGAATATATTGGCTATCGTGAAGACAAAAACCCTGCCCGGGCAGGGTGGTACTCGATTTGGTTTCAATCCAGAATCGGTGCAGCTGGCTATTACCCGGGAAGGGGTGGTCCCCAATGATCTGCGGAATGTGCCGTGGTTCGAAGTACCAGCCCTGCTTGCAGTGGACCTGTGGCGGGAATACCTGGGTAAATTTAAATTATTAGATCTGTTCAGCACCACATCGAACATTGATCCGCAGGCCATGTCGGTGGACGGCGAGCATGCTGCCCAACGATTTGCGGCTGTTGGTGAGACCGGCTTGGAAACCATCTTGCGGATGGTGAAGCTGCGGCTGACACAGGCAGAAGTCCCGAAACTGGATGAATACGGCCAGGAGGTCCCCGGTAACCAAATCAGCCGGGAATTTACAATTCTCGAGGAAATGGGCGTGCAGGTCAGGGATGTTTCAATCAGCGGCTTTCGCTTCCCGAGAACAGTCGAATCCCAGTTAGTCCAGCAATGGATGTCCAGCTGGTTGGATCGGGCGATCACGGAGCGAGAGGTGGTTGAAAGCAAGCGCAACCTGGCGGAGGAGGTGGGCAGGGAGACGGCGTTAATTGATTTCGCGTCCACTGTTACGCAAAATATCAGCCAGGCACTCGTGGATGATGATGGAAACTCACTGCCTTTCGACGACCTTTCACGTCCAGATCTAACCAGCAGCCTGGAGATGCTGGTCTCCAGCACCCAGCAGCTGCTCAAGCGCCGTACCCGGCTTCATCAATGGCTGACCGATGAGGAAGCCGAGATATTAAAAATATTAGCATGGATCAGGAGTTAAATCTTTGTACGCCAGGTCATTAACGCGGTCTATTTGGAAAAGCGTGGTCTCCCAGCTGGTTGGGGTAATCGTTGATCCGCGCTTGCGCGCGGCTTCCATCCGGCGAACCATCCTGATCCTGATCGGCGCTGTGTGCTGGGCAGTCCTGGGGTATATCCGGCATCCATTTGTTCCCAACAGTAATCCAGAGATGAGCTTACTGGTATATCCATTCCAGGCGCTTTTTGCAGCAGATGTTTTCAAGCATGTCCTGGTAGGAGCTTTCGTATTCTGGCTGGCGTATCAAGCGGCAGGCAGGTACCTGGATGAGCTTTACAAGATCAACGATACGCGCGTGGCAGAACAATTTATCCGCCAATCTGCTTTTGCCAGCCAATATGACGTATTGGATATCAAAGACGGTGAAGTTAGTTTGAAGGACCAAGCATCACCTATGTACTTGATCGGTGGACCAGGGAAGGTCAGGGTTTACCTTGAGAATGCTGCCGTATTTGAACAGGTTGGGGGTATGCCGGAGGTGATCGGTCCGACGACATCAAAAAGTTCGCAGAACTCCCGGGAGGATCGGCCAGGTGGCAGCAGCTTCCTGGCCAGGTCACAGGGTCTTTTGAATGGTTTACTTGGCTATCATCGTAATGGCGCGCGAAAAAAGGATGATGGGGCGAAGGTGATCGGAAGTTTTGAGCACCTGAGACGGGTGATCGATTTACGTGATCAAGTACAGGAACTCTCGGTTAATGCGCGGACCCGGGATGGGATACCCATCCAGGTTAAAAATATGCGCGTAATTTACAGTGTTCGCCGCGATGGGCAGGAACCTACTCTGAAAAAACCATATCCTTTCAACCCGCAATCAGTCGAGTCCCTGGTATATGATTTAACCCGTGAATCCTGGACAGATTTCATGGCAGCTCAGATCCAGCGTGAGCTCGGTGCCTTTATCTTCAGGCATACTTTGAGCGAATTTTTAGCCGCGGTAGGACGCCCGGAACTGGAGCAAACCATTAAAAATATCGTCGAAGTGCAAAGCGAAGCTGGTCGCCTGGCAGGCGTGGAAGCAGAATTTGAGATTGATGTACCTGATCCACCTCCATTTGTACCGCGCCCTGGGATCAGCGATCTCTTCTACGATTACAGTAATTTTGTCGCCAGAGTGAGGGAAAAGGGAGTAGAACTGCGCTGGATTGGAATCGGAACCTGGGATTTCCCGACGGGCATCATTCCTGAGCGTCACCTGCAAGCCTGGCGGATCACATACGAAAACCTGGCCCGCGGTAATGAATCTTCGCTCGAGAAGCTATCCAATACCAGCTGGACAGAACAAATGCTGGTCATTGTGCATGACACACCCCTGCAAACATTCAACCAGATTGATCCTGCTGATGAAGAACTGCGCAAAATTAATTTTGTAAAGATAGTGAATGCTTACCGGGGAAAGCTTCACCTGGCACTGGAGGCTCTTGACCGGCGCGATGAGGCCAATACCCCAGCTGCCCGCAGGATCAGGGATGTCTGGACGCACCTGGCGCATGTTGTCGCCCATTATGCAGGAGATATTTAGCATGGACCAAGAATTCTTTCTCGCTCCTGAACTGCCCGTGATCGTGATCGGTGGAAGTGGTGTTGATCTGATCGGCCGCTTGGAAAAGGAGCTGGTCCCGGGGACCAAGAACCCTGCCAAGATCCGTACGTCTTATGGCGGTGTGGCGCGCAATATTGCTGAAAATTTATCCCGCCTCGGCCAAAGGACGATCCTGCTGACCGCGGTTGGCGAAGATTATGCCGGGAAGCAGTTATTAGCGCAATCCGTCCAAGCTGGGGTGGACATCAGCAGGGTGCGTACAACATCTGACCACCCAACCGGAACCTACCTTGGCATTCTCGATGAGAAAGGGACCCTGCAGTTTGCCCTGGATGATATCAACGCTACAAAATCCCTGACCCCGGATTACATAAGATCCCATGCAGACCTGTTCAAGCAGGCTTCCCTGGTGTTTATCGATGCGAATTTACCAGCAAAAACCCTGCGGACGATCTTTTCACAAGCACGCAGGGCGCGTATACCCGTGTGTGCAGATCCAACCTCCACCAGCCTGGCAAAACACCTGGAGCCATTTTTAGACCGGCTTTCCTTGATCACGCCAAATGGTGACGAGGCAGGAGTCCTGTGTGGACTGACCATAGAAAATAACCAACCGCAAGATGCCATTGAGGCGGCAAAATGCCTGGTCTCCAAGGGAGTTGGTATTGTCCTGGTTTCTTTAGCAGAATTTGGGGTGGTTTACGCGACCTCGGAAACCAGCGGCTATGTCCCGGCAATCAGGACATCGGTTGTCGATCCGACAGGTGCGGGAGATGCATTAAATGCCACGGTGATCTATGCCTTACTGCATCAAATTCCACTCGATGATGCGGTCAGGCTGGGGGTTACTGCAGCTTCAATTACCCTGCGCCATAGAGGTACTGTCGTGGATGATCTATCCCTCGAGCTGTTGTACGACCAACTGGTGATCTGATACCCATCTCAACCTGAACAAGGCTCAGAAAATTAAATGGACCAGAAAATAAAATCTTATCTGCGTGTATCTAAGGAAGTTGCCAGGGCCCAGTCGTTAGGCTTACCCCTGGTTGCATTGGAATCTACCGTCATCACGCACGGGCTTCCATACCCGGAGAATATCCAGCTCGCCCAGGATATGGAGGAAGAGGTGCGCCAGAACGGTGCCGTACCAGCCACTATCGCCATCCTGGATGGGATGATCCATGTTGGTTTGGATATCATGCAATTAGAACGCCTGGCGAGTTCCGGGGACCTTCACAAGGCCAGCCCACGTGACTTTTCTCGCCTGATTTTAAATGAAGCAAGTGGTGGTACGACTGTTGCAGGTACGATCTTTATCGCCAACATAGTGGGAATCAAAGTGTTTGCTACCGGAGGAATTGGGGGTGTCCACCGGCAGCCGGCGAATGATATCTCGGCTGATTTACCCCAGCTGGCTCGCACGCCGGTGATCGTGGTGTGTTCAGGTGCGAAGGCGATCTTGGATCTACCAGCGACCATCGAATACCTTGAGACCTATTCAATCCCAGTGGTTGGTTACCAGACCAGTGAATTTCCAGCCTTTTATTCTGCCAAGAGCCGGCTGCCTACCAGCCATCGTGCAGACGAACCAGAAGAGGTGACCGAATTGGCGCGTACTCATTGGGGGTTAGGCATGCAAAGCGCCCTGCTGGTGACCGTCCCACCGCCGGAGGAAGTCGCCATGCCCGAGGATGAGATGCGCCAGGCGGTGAAGGAAGCATTAAAGGATGCAAAAAAAGAACGCGTGCGCGGCCAGCGGGTAACTCCCTTTTTACTCCAACGAGTGACCGAACTGACCGGGAACGCCAGCCTGAATGCAAACCTGGGCTTACTGCGGAATAACGCCCGCATCGGTGGTCAAATCGCACATGCCTGGCAGCAAACTCCACATACGCACTCAATATAAACCTGAATAGAATATCAGTTATCAGGATAGAATTGTGACTGCAGTGGTATTAAAGCCCTTCGGTCGATTTCAAGCAACAGAGCCTGGCGGATATCCAGAGCATGTATCCAGACTAAATGTATAATTGAATTATCTGATTTCAATATTTTCCATATAGCCTGCATGGTTGGAAGGAGAAAACCATGCATCGGCTGAATCAGCGATCGGGTTTTATCCTCATAATTCTGGTACTTCTTTTAACGGCATGTTCTCTTGCTGAGACGAGTATGCCGGTTAGTGTTGCGAATACACCCTGTTCTACCTGTCCTCCACCTGAACCTGAGCGAACCTCTATTCCCACGATGGTACCAGAGCTAACTCCTGCGCCTGAATCGCGCATCTTGACCATCTGCTTGGGGGCAGAGCCTGATACACTTTTCTACTATCAAAGCTCAATGTTAGTCACCAATACAGTTTGGGAGGCGATCTATGATGGTCCCATAGATCCTCTCGGGTATAGCTACCAGCCGGTGATTTTGGAAAAATTACCCAATTTGGCGGATGGTGATGCGCGCATTGAACCAGTTACAGTTCAAGCTGGGGATCTGGTTGTGAATGATGCTGGGGGAGTAATCAGGTTGGCGGCAGGTGATCGCGTACGACCTTTTGGCTGTAATCAGAGTGAATGTGCGATCATCTTCCAAAAGGAAGCACTCGAAATGGACCAGCTCTCAGCTGATTTTACCCTGCTCGAAGGATTGAAATGGTCCGACGGAGAATCGCTAACCGCTGCAGATGCAGTCTTCAGCTTCAAGATCGCCCAGAAATGCGAAGAGAATCTAGATTGGTGTGTAAACCATTTGCTTGCTGAACGAACAGCTGATTTCACCGATCTGGATGATCGCACAACCCGTTGGACAGGTCTGCCTGGTAATTTGGATCCGGACTACATGTCGAATTTCTTCCATCCGCTTCCTGAACACCAGCTGCAGGGTATGTCTGTTGCAGAAATGGCTGAGGTTGACCAGGGTGCAATGGCTGAAGCTGAGCAGAGCCATCTATTGCCTGTGGGTTGGGGGCCCTACATGCTGGAGAATTGGGAAATTGGTAACGAAATTCAACTAAGTAAGAATCCCTATTATTTCCGGGCTAAAGAAGGCTTGCCACGCTTTGATAACCTGGTTTTCCGGTTTACTGGGGAGGATCCTATCTTCAACATCTCCAAGATCCTATCAGGTGAATGTGATTTGGTTGAGCAGGATGCAGGTTTGGAAGTCGTATTGAATTTATTAATCGGGATGGACGAATTAGGATTGCTCCAGGTTCATATCGTCAATGGAAATGTGTGGGAGCATTTTGATTTCTGCTTGCTGCATGCGGATTATGATGATGGCTACCAGGCAGGCAGCGATCGCCCCGACTTGTTTGGGGATGTGCGTACCCGCCAGGCGATCGCCATGTGTCTTGATCGGCAGAGAGTTATCGACGAAGCTGTCTACCAGTTGTCTGATTATGAACGATATTATCCGGAAAACGGTAAGGAGTATTACGTGAACATCACCACTGGCGAGGTGCTGAATTCATTTATTCCTCCAGACCACCCACTTTACAACCCGGAAATTAACAGCTATGAGTTTTCTCCAGCGAAGGCAAATGCATTATTAGAGGAAATGGGCTGGATCGATCATGACGCTGACCCAGGCACTCCTCGCCAGTCACAATCCGTACCAGACGTGCCTGATGGCATCAGGTTAGAGTTTAACTATTGGACCACGAATGCAGAAACACGCAAGCAGGTCACCCAAATTCTGACTGAATCGTTATCAAGATGCGGTATCAAGGTGAATATTCAGCACTGGAACGCTGCTGAATTTTTTGAGCTGCCCACCAGCCCTGTGGTCCGTCGTGATTTCGATGTAGTGGAATTTGCATCGTTGGCTGGTGATATTCCTCCCTGTAAATACTTCATGAGCGAAAATATCCCCGGTGATCCGGAGGTGCTTAATCCTGATGGCACGCAACGCTTTCCGCGAGGCTGGGAGGGTCAAAATAATAGTGGCTACAGCAGCGTCGAATTTGACCAGGCATGTGAAAGTGCCTCGGCTCTACTCCCTGGACAACCTGGTTATATCGAGAACCACATGCTGGCTCAAGAAATTTTTGCCCGTGATCTGCCGGTGATACCACTTTACCAGCGATTAAAAGTGACAGCTTCAGGAGCTGAGCTGTGTGGATATTGGATGGACCCGACTGCTGATAGCGATACCTGGAATATTGAGCAATATGGTTACGCGGATGAATGCGAACAATAGTATTCCTAATGGGGAATCTCATTTTCCTGTGAAGAGGAAAATATAACTCGAAGATCTACCATTCTGTATTTAAAAATAGCAATTAAAAACTGGATATAATTTCGTGGTTTATGGCAAGTTACGCGAAAAATAATTCACGGTAGGTAATTTGCGCCTGGGGGAAAACAATTCCAACATAGCTCTCAAGATCCCGAAGATGCTTGTCGATCCGCTCAGGCTCAATCCCGGGAGGAACATAGACAACATAAATTACATGATCAGTTCCTGGTGTGATTTGTGTTCGCTGATCCTGGCCGTAGATGATGCTGCAGAAGACGCCTAGCTCATCAGCAGTCACCATATCGCCAGGTTTGCAGGTCGCGGTCTCGCCGTTGATCAACGTGTATGTTTCATCACCGGCAGCAGAGTCAAGCGTGATTTGACCTGAAATTTGATCCAGGTCATGCCCAGCAGTGAGCAGCAGAGTATCCAGTTCTGCCATGAACATGGCTATCACCAGGGGATCCACATTTGGAATAGATTTATCCTTGTTGCAGATTGAATCGAGCTGCAGCAGGAGGTGGTAAGTTTTCTTGTAACGCCTGTAGTACTGCGTATAGGCATCCATTATGGGAATTGCACGCATTTCTGCACGAGGAATACCCCGGTATTTTTCCCTGAGCCGATTTTCAAGTGCTTCCTTCTTGCGAATAAGTCCGGCTATATCCAGCTGCTGGCGATCTATTTGCATGCTCAGGATGCCAGCTGCTCCCCCGGGATGAGATTTTCTCCAATTGTTTGAGACTTTAATCATGATTTTTGAAGCGCAAGTGATCGAGTGAAATCAGCTGTGTGTGTGGTTCCGGCATGAAGTGATTCTTCGCTCACAGCTATGGGAAAGGAGTAGAGGAGGGCTGGCGGGTGATGGTTGGAGTGAGCGTGGTAGGAATGGCAGTTGGCCAGCGAGTTTTCGTGGGCGTGATCGTGACCGGGGTTGCTGTCGGCCAGCGAGTTTTCGTGGGGGAAGGACTCGGGGAGGGGGGCAGAGTCCTGGTTGCAGTGGGAGGCAGCGGGGTTGGTGAGGGACCGAAAGTTGGCGTCAGTGTGCGTGTTGGTGTCGCTGTGCGGGTTGGCGTTGGAGTACGGGTGGGCGTTGGGGTTGGCGAGGCAGTCGGCATCGGCGTGGTGGTCGGCGTGCGGGAAGGGGTCGCGCTGGGAGGTGGCGTTGGAGCCTCACCCTCCACCGTGAAACGTCCCGAGATGTTCCACGTGGTTCCCACAAAAATGCGCACCTCATATTCCCCGGGCTGCCATTCCCACGGTTGGGCGTCCCAATCCGAAAAGCCGAATCCACCGGTACCGCCATCCCAGGGTTTACTTTCGTAATACACTAGGTCATCTCCGCGATACCATAGGGCACTCCACTGCGATCCGTCCAGCATGCGGTCGTAGCTGAATAGAGCATACATGTGGCCAACTGGATTTTGGAACACCTCGCCTGGATTCAACGGCTGGTAGGTTTCCTGATCGATGCCTTCGCTGAAAATCAGCTGGCTGAAGATTGAATCAGGGAGGGGTGTAACGATACTTTCAATACCACTTTCAATCTCAGGAGGCAAACTCGGGGTAGGTGTGACAGTAGGAGTGTCCGTGATCGAGGGAGTTAATGTAATGGTGGGTGTCAGCGTGATGGTGGGGGTCAGGGTGATGGAGGGCGTGATGGTAATGGTCGGGGTTTGTGAGGCAGTCGGGGTAGGTGGGAAAAAATTATAAGCAACAGGTTCAGCAAAGCGGTTGATCAAGAATGCCAGCAGTGCCAACACGAGCGCAAAGAAAAGCAATCGCCAGCCTCGCACCATACTGTCCCGGCGCATGCGGAAAAATCGCAGGGTTCTGGCCTTTCGAATGGCGCGGATGCCAAGCCAGATGCACAGCACCAACCCAATCAGGGAAAGCGCGATCGCTACCTGGACAGCAGCATGCACATCTATGGAGAGCGAGTCGAGTGAAAAAGGGAGTTCCACAGTTAATGAGCCGGTTCGTTTACGACTTTATTTCCCAGGGTACCGATTCCTTCGATCCCTACCTCGACAAAATCTCCATCCTGCAAGGTATTCACCCCGGCTGGCGTGCCGGTCAACAATAAATCGCCAGGGAAGAGGGTCATCACGGATGATATGTAGGCAATCAGCTGCCTGACGCTGAACACCATGTCGCGGGTGGAAGCCATCTGCCGCATCTCCTCGTTGACCTGGCAGGTGATCACCGCATCTGCAGGATCGAAATCAGTTTCAATCCATGGACCCAGCGGGCAGAAGGTGTCAAATCCTTTGCCGCGGGTCCACTGCCCATCCTGGTACTGCAGATCGCGCGCTGAGACATCATTGGCGATCGTGTATCCGAAAATATAGTCCTGGGCTTCTTCGGGAGGGATCCAGCGCCCGGTTTTACCGACGACGACGGCTAATTCTGCTTCATGCTCGACTTGCTGTGATTGTGGGGGTAGGTGTATAGTCCCGCCGTGGGGGATGATCGTCGAGGGAGGCTTGAGGAAGATCAGGGGCACCTCGGGTACTTCAGCATCATGCTCTTTTGCATGGGCGACATAGTTGCGCCCAATGCATACAATTTTACTAGGGATCACCGGGGGAAGAAGTTCGACCTGGTCCATTTTAAGGTCAGCTTCACCGCGGCTGAACTGCGCAAAAGGTGATCCTACAATGACCCCGACCTTATCCTCTGTGACCCAGCCGAAAGTGGCAGGTTGAGACGCGGTTTGATAACGGATAATGCGCATATTACTCTCCAGCTGCTTAATCCTGGTTCAGTCGCTTGAGTGTTGAATTTGGGCAGTTAACCCTGCAATTGCCTGTTCTGCACCTGCGAAGCGGTCGGCAAACCGCCAGCGTAAAGCTTCACAGAGGGCGTAAATGATCGATTCGATCGAGATGATTCCGACCCCCAATGAAGGGTTCGAACGAGCAGCCAGGACCACGTCGGCCGCGCGGGCTGAGTTCAGGGAGGCTGCTCCCAAGATCGCCGCGGTCGGTAATCCTTTCTCCCGGGCAGCTTCCAGCGCACCCGCGATGTAGGGGGATTGGCCAGAAATCTCCAGCGCAATGAGCAGGTCCTGGAGGGTGGCAGTATGCACCGTGCGCGCCAGATCGGCCACACCAGAACGGGCGATGTAGATCGGAAACCCACCCTGTTCAAGGAAGTGCACCAGGTTGTAAGCAGCAGCCTGGGCCGGGTTCTCGACCAGCAGGATGATGCGCCTGGCTGCACCGATCTCGTCCACCAGCTGCGCCAGGGCATCGGTATCCAGCGAGATGCGGGTCTGTTCCAGGGCCAGTGACAATTCCTGCATCGCGTTTCCCACCACGCCAGGGATCGATTCTAAATTCCTGGCTTGCTCAGGGCGCACGAGCAGATCGTTCAGGACTCTCTGGCGGATCTCGCGCTGCATATCCGGGAAACCCTTGTAATCCAGGGTCTGTGCAAAGCGGACGACGGTTGCTGCGTCCAGGTCGAGGCGGTGAGCCAGCTCGCTGGCCGTCATGAAGGCTGATTCGATGTATGAATCCAGGAGAAAATCTGCCAGCTTGGCAAAACTCTTCGACATGCCAGGTCGTGCTTCGCGGATACGGTCCTCATAGGTCATGACGCACTCCTTGCAATCTGTCCAAACCTTGGGAAACATAGGAGCAGTAACTTGAGGTGTAAATGATGCTATCCATTTTGCAGGTTCAAGCGTTTTTCCGGTACAGATTGCTATAAAAGTGTATCACAATTATCGGGTAGGTGCAAATTATTTTGCGGTAATTCGCATCTTGCCAACAAAACATCGCAAGCAGGTCATGGTCTGAAGGGCATCGTTTCGGGAGGGGAAGCAGCACACTGGAATCGAGTATAATTAATCACCCGGGCGGATAGCTCAGTTGGTTAGAGCGCTTCTCTTACACAGAAGAGGTCGCAGGTTCGAGTCCTGTTCCGCCCATTACGAGAATTATTGCCGCTTATCTTGTATGGTGGGCGGCAATCTGTATTAATTTGAAGCAGAAAAAAATTTAGGCAATTGAGAAATTAAGCCCGCCTCCGAATAGACGGGCTAGATGGGTGGGTTGCTGTGCGATTGACAACAGGGTATGGGGTGGCACGAGTACCCTCACCCTGCTTCCCGATACCCGACCGATGCCCTATGGGGTCATCGAGCACCTTCGGGGACAGGCGTTCGGGAATCGGATATTCAGTTGTAATGACCCAACCTGTTCACTTTCGATGTCGACCAACACCATTTACAAAGACATGTCGATCGGATAGTGGAGATTTTTGTCCTTAAAGTATCGCGGGCTGTTGAAAAAGTAATTCCGAAATATTATATAATCCATTATCGTGTAGGGTTATCGAGTATGCTCCAGTATTTCAATATAGACACAAAATATAAGCTATTCTTATTCTTTAGAGTGACATAGTCGAAATTATGTACTATATTTGATTCGTATAAGATGTATTTGGGTGATTTCGCGCGTTAAGATATTGGGTCATCAATCAGTAAAGCCACGAAACCACAAAGGATAATCGAAGTTCATACAACAATCAAAGGCAAGAATCATGATTCTGGAACTATCTCGCCATGATTTTCTGAATATAATGAAGTTAAGTGGGATCAGTATTGCTGTTCATACACTTCTTAGCGGATGCTCCCATTCTCCTACGCTTGACTCTATGTCTCCCTCTTCTCCTACCCACCAGACTAGCGTTACCCCCGGTCCATTGCAGGAACCTGCCGCGTGGAAAATCAGAAAAAAGATGGCTAGCGACCCACTGCGACCACAGTATCACTTCCTGCCCCCGCACAACTGGATGAACGATCCCAACGGTGTGATCCAATGGGAAGGACAATACCATTTATTTTATCAATATAATCCTGACGAGGCTGCCTGGGGCCAGATCCACTGGGGTCATGCCGTAAGCGATGATCTGGTCTACTGGCAAGATCTACCCATCGCCTTAGCGCCTACGCCGGACGGCCCCGACAGGAATGGCTGCTGGTCGGGTAGCGCCTTAATCAACGACGGCATGCCCACCCTGGCATACACCGGAGCAGCCTTCACTGTACCTTTGGATAATTACCAGGGCGGGCCAGATGCCCAACAAACGGTCTGCTTAGCCACCAGCCAGGATGCGATGATCAGCTGGCAAAAGCACCCCAATAACCCCGTCCTTGTTGCGCCGCTGGAAGGAATCGTGACCGAAGGGTATCGCGACCCTTACCTCTGGCAGGAAGGCGATACATGGTATGCTGTTATCGGTTCAGGTATCGAAGGTCAGGGGGCTGCCGCCATGCAGGCACGTTCTACGGATTTGCATCACTGGGAACACCTCGATCCTCTCTTTGTGGGAAACTCGTCCCAATACGGTGTGATGATGGAATGCCCCAGCTTCTTCAGCCAAGGCGATAAACATGTGCTTGTAGGGGGTCTCAATGGCCGAGCCTATTATTTTGTGGGCGATTATACCGATCATATCTTTACCCCGGAACAAGAAGGTATACTGGATCACGGTCAATATTATGCTCCCCAGGTGATGATAGACGAGCAGGGACGGGGAATTGTTTTTGCCTGGTCTTGGGAGGGAGGCTGGACCTGGCCCAGTCGTCATAACGAAGAACTGAAATCGCAGGGTTGGGCAGGAGTTATTCCCCTGCCGCGGGTGCTGTCACTGTTACCTGACAACACACTTGTCAGCCAACCTGTACCCGAATTGTGCGTACTGCGTGGTGAGCATACCCACTTGGAAGATATCACCACAGATAATGATCAAGGAGTCGCTTTACCTATACAGGGCAACTGCCTGGAAATTATTGCAGAACTTTCCCCAAGCACGGCTAAAAGATGTGGTTTGCGTCTTTTTTGCGCTGTGGATGGTGATCAACAAGTGACGATTGGCTATGCCAATCGCTCGCTTGTCGTCTCACCTAAGCCTGCCAGCCGCTTTGGCTTGTCCCAGGTCTGGCCTCCGTCACCATTCAGTGCCCCGATAGAGCTGACTGAGAAGGAAAAGCTCAAGCTGCATATTTTCCTGGATCGCTCTATCTTGCAAGTTTTTGCCAATGATCGAGTAGCGATTACAGCGCGCTGCTATCCCGATCCTGAGAGCACCGGTATCAAGTTCTTCGCGGGCGGCGGTCAGGCACAACTCGAAGTTTTGGATGCTTGGCAAATGAATCCCATTTGGCCTGGCACAGTATAGGTAGACGATGAAGAATGTGCTAGCGGATCTTCGTCTATCTGCCAATAAGAACTGGTATTGCTTGTTTTTTATCGACGTGTGTGGACTGCGACCTAACCCCTGTTGCAATTAACTGGGCTGTTACCTAGAGGTAAGCGGCGTGATTTACCCACCCTGGTTTCAGTTCAAGGCTGGTTCAGTTAAGGCGGCGTCATCTTGTCCCACCCACCAGCGGGTAACGAACAGCATGAGCTTGCTAACCATTCCCTTCCACTCAATACTTCCAACGATTTTACCCTTCATACCATATACTATCGCCTTTTCCAAATTTCATTGCTTGCATTCAACTCGCAAGTGCAGCAGTATGATTGAAGAATACCTCGAAAGGTGACTTGAAATCAAGGTATTTTCTTGAACGGTGATTGAGTTTGGACATGATCATCTCCAATTCATGATTAGTGACAGAATTTAGTTCACAGTTTTTAGGAATATCTTGGCAAACCAATCAAAGCATCGAACTCGCAGACCCATTGGATATTTCCTGTCCAGCTAACAGATAAATCAAAGACACCAGATCTGTAAATAGACGGTATAGCAACTGTGGAAAACCTCCCCCCGTCTCATACAAAGAAGAGGGTGCAGGTTCGAGGCCTACTTCCGCGGTTGGCGAAATAATGGCAGAGGGCGTTTTCTTGTTTGGGGGTTTACAGCGCAAGCTCGTTACAGGACGATGATTGGGCTTGAAAAATGCATTAATATAAAACAGGGCCTTATTCGCAACCGTTCACTCCGAGGAACATTCCGGGCAAAAGCCGAATAAGATCAAATGATTGGTGGTGAGTTGATAATCGAATTGTGCTTCCACTGCATCGAAAAAAGGTTGGACTAATTCGTTTTCCACGGTAATCACCCGATGGCAGCCCTGGCAAACCAGGTGATGGTGTGGGGTGCTCCCAACCATTTCATACATTGCTGCCCCCGTACCCATATCCGAAACTGATATTTCTCCAGATTTGGTCAAACGTTCCAGGGCCCTATAGACCGTGGAGGGGTTGACGCTGGGCAGGCGCGGCTTCAGGTGGGCATAGACTTCCTGGGCAGTAAAATGAGCGTGTTCCTGGTAGAGCAGTTCTAAAATCAATTGTTGTACTGTACTAGATTTCATGCTCAATATCCAATAAAATTATAACGCAAATCATTGCATTTGCGATTAATTGCATTATAATTTATTATACAACAATTGTACCTATTGTAACAAATAAGCCTGTGTGATCAAAGAGAATAGGATGATACCGGAAGACCAGGATGCAGTGGTTCAATTTCATGGACATTTTTGCCCCGGTTTGGCTATTGGTGTGCGTGCCGCGGAACTGGCACTGCGTGAAATCGGCCCGCGCGCGGCTGATGAGGAAGTCGTCGCCATTGTCGAGAGCGATATGTGCGGCGTGGATGCAATCCAGTTCATGACCGGCTGTACCTTTGGCAAAGGCAACCTGATTCACCTGGATTACGGTAAAAATGCCTTTACCTTCATCCGCTGTTCGGATGGTAAGGCGATTCGCCTGGTGTTGCGTCCACAATCCTGGGGGAATGAGAATGATGAATCCCGCGAAATGGCAGCCAGAACTCAGAACGTGGAGGAAGGTTCCAGGGAAGATGAATTTTCCGAAGATTTGTTCCGAAAACGAGGACAGGCGATCCTCGCTTTACCCCTGGAGCAACTCTTTGAAGTGCAGGCTGTCGAATCTCGTATTCCCGGTAGGGCCCGCGTGCGCGAATCAATCCAGTGCGAGGCCTGCGGCGAAATGGTCATGGAGACACGCGTGCGGTTACTGGGTGGTCGCAAGCTGTGCATCCCTTGTTTTGAAGCTGGCGAACGCCGTTTATAAAGGATGTACTCCAATGAAAATCCACATTACCGGAATTAGCGGTTTTTTGAGCATCAATCTGGTTCGCTACCTGCTGAAGCACGGCTACAATCAACTAAATGGTATTGACCTGGTGGATTTCACTTATCCGGAACGTGACCAGATCGAATTCCTGCAAGGCGATATCCGCAATCCGGAAAACGTTCGCCAAAGCATGAGCGGGGCTGATATTGTGATCCACACAGCAGCAGCGCTGCCGCTTTACCCGCCTGAAGATATCTACTCAACCGATGTTGATGGCACGCGGATCGTCTTACAGCAGGCCCGGGAATATGGTGTCAAACGTTTCATTCATCTCTCCACCACCGCGGTTTATGGTGTTCCCGACCATCATCCCATTTACGAAACAGACCCGATCAGCGGAGTGGGGCCTTACGGCGAAGCCAAAATACTGGCGGAGAAGGTTTGCCAGGATTTTCGACGGGACGGTTTGTGCGTGTCCATCCTGCGGCCCAAATCTTTCGTCGGCCCGGAGCGCCTGGGTGTTTTCGCAATTTTCTACGAATGGGCCAGCGAAGGGCGCAACTTTCCGATGATCGGATCAGGAAATAATCGCTACCAATTGCTGGATGTGGAAGACCTGTGCCAGACGATTGTAGCTTGCATGACTTTGGATGAGGCCCTGGTCAACGATACCTTCAATATCGGCGCAGCGGAGTTCACCACCATGCAGCAGGACTATCAAGCCGTGATGGATGAGGCCGGCTTTGGCAAACGCATCATTCCTTTTCCAGCAGGCCCAGTGGTGATGGCCCTGAAGACGTTAGAGGCTTTCAAGCTTTCTCCTCTTTATCCCTGGATTTATGAAACGGCGGCCAAAGATTCCTTCGTTTCTATTGAAAAAGCGCAGCAAATACTGGGGTACCATCCCCAGTTTTCCAATCGGGATGCCCTGCTGCGCAACTTCAGCTGGTACTTGCAAAACAAAGAACGCCTTAGCGGTGATCTTGGCGTAACGCACCGGCTGCCGTGGAAACAGCAGGCGCTGAAACTGGCAAAAATATTCTTTTAGGAGATTCAATTGATACACCTGAATCCCATTGGCGTGATCCACAGCCCCTACCACGAACGCGGCGATGCACCCCACCAGGGCCGTCTATCCGATAACGAAATCACCCTGGAAATCTACCCGCAGTTCGCTCCAGCGCTTAAGAATATCGACCACTGCTCGCATTTAATCGTGCTGTATTGGGGCGACCAGGCGAACCGGGAAATTTTGCAGTCGCGCACGCCTTTCTCCGAGACGCCGGTGGGTGTTTTCTCCAGCCGATCCCCGAACCGTCCTAACCCGATAGCCTTTTGCGTGGCCGATTTGATCCGCCGGGAGGGGGACCGCCTGATCGTGCGCGGGGTGGATGCCCTGGATGGCAGCCCATTGCTGGATATCAAGGCTTACGCCCCAGCCCTGGATTGCCTCCCGGAAGCTGCCAGCGGGCAAATCCCCAACACCCTGGACGGGATTGCGAAAGGGAAAAAACCGGAAGCATAAGGAAATTCGCATGCAGAGCAACCTGATAAATCCGGCTGCTGCAGCCTTCCTTCAACAATCCGCCCGTAAAAAACGGCTGATCCTCGGTCTGGCGGTGCTGACCCTGGGTCTGGCTATCATCGCCATCAATGCCGGAGCCACAGATACTCATCCTTTGCAGGTGTTGCGGGCGCTGCTGGGTTTAGAAAGCGGTATCCCCAGCGTGGTGGTCTGGAACATCCGTCTGCCGCGCGTCATCGCCGGGATCGTGGCTGGAATCGGTTTGGGTGTGGCTGGCTGCGTGATGCAGACCTGCCTGCGTAACCCGCTGGCTTCGCCATTCACGCTGGGCATCTCCAGCGCAGCCGCTTTCGGCGCAAACCTGGCGATTGTGTTCTTTGGGGCTGGAACCCTGCACAGCAACACCCACGATGCGGTCTTCATCGCCAACCCTTTTTCTGTCACCATCAGTGCATTTATTTTCTCGATGACGGCCATGTTCATGATTTTGTTCTTAGCCCGGATGCGCGGCTTCTCAACCGAATCGGTGGTGCTGGCGGGAGTGGCCTTCGGCTCGCTGTTCGCGGCAGGTTCCATGCTGGTGCAGTATTTCGCCGAGGATGTGCAGGTGGCTGCCATGGTCTTCTGGACATTTGGTGATTTGGGGCGCGTCTCCTGGCAAGAGGTGATCATTTTATCGATGCTCACGGCGGCAGCCCTGGTCTACTTTTTAATGCAGCGCTGGAATTACAATGCCCTCGAGAGCGGCGAGGATGCGGCCAAGGGACTGGGCGTAAACGTGGAGCAGATCCGCTTCCGCAGCATGCTGGCGGCTTCGCTGATCACCGCGGTGGCAGTAGCCTTTATGGGAATTATCGGTTTCATCGGTTTGATCGCTCCCCAGATGATGCGCCGTGTCCTGGGGATCGATCATCGCTTTTTGATCCTCGCCTCAGCAGTGACAGGAGCAATCTTGCTGGTATTTTCCGACACCCTGGCGCGCACCCTGATCTCGCCGGTGGTTCTACCAGTCGGAGCAATCACCTCCTTCTTCGGCGCGCCTTTATTCCTGTTCATTCTGGCAAAAGGTTATTCCCGGCGATGATTCTGAATGTTCAAGGACTTCGATTTCACTATCCGGGACGTCCTGTGCTGGAAGAGGCCAGCTTCTCGGTGGAACGCGGCGAAGTACTGGCGATTTTAGGTACCAACGGGACAGGCAAGACCACGCTGCTCAAATGCATCAACCGCATCCTTTCGCCCGCCGCTGGGAGCGTGCTGATCGGAGATGAGCCGGTCACCAGCCTGAGCCGCAGGGACCTGGCGCAGAAAATCAGCTACGTTGAGCAGCAGCGTACAGGCTCGCGTGCTACTGTCTTCAATACGGTTCTATTGGGGCGCAAACCGTACATACGCTGGGATATCTCCCAAAACGACATGGAAATTGCCAGCCAGGCTTTAGCAACCTTGGGGTTGAGTGAATACGCCCTGCGCTACCTGGATGAATTGAGCGGAGGCGAGCTGCAAAAGGTATTCATCGCCCGTGCCCTGGCGCAGGAACCCGAAATCCTGTTGATGGACGAACCTACCAGCAGCCTGGATCTAAAGAACCAATTGGAGGTGCTGACCTTGATCCGCCAGGTCAGCTGCCAGCGGGGAATCGCTGTGGTGGTGGCGATGCACGATCTCAACCTGGCGCTGCGTTTTGCGGATCGCTTCATCCTGCTCAAGGATAAAATGATCTTCGCTGCTGGCGGGTTGGAGGTGATGACGCCGGAAACCATTGAAAGCGTGTACGCTGTCCCGGTGATGATCGCCGCCCATAACGGCAGCCGGGTAGTGATCCCGTTATAAGATTCAAGGAGAAGCTGCATGAAAATTCGTTCGTCCGTCCTGTTGGTTTTGCTCGTTCTGGCTATGTTCGTTATGAGTGGGTGCGCTGCTGCCTCGCAGAAAGAAGGCGAACAGTTTACCGTAACCGATCTCCTGGGCAGGGAAGTCACGCTCCCTGCCACGGTAGAGCGTGTGATTGCCATCGGTCCTGGAGCGCTGCGCCTGGTGGTTTACGCCGGGAACCTAGACCACGTGGTCGGAGTGGAACAGATGGATGCGGATAGTTCCTTGGGGAAGCCCTACATGCTCGCCAATCCCACGCTCGCGGGACTGCCCGTCATTGGGCAGGGTGGCCCCAACAATGCCCCCGACCCGGAAAAGATCCTGGCGGTCGAGCCTGATGTAATCTTCAGCACTTATGCCACAGAAGCCTCTGCTGCCGATGAATTGCAGGCCAAGACCGGAATCCCGGTGGTGGTGCTCAATTACGGGGGATCGGGTTTTGGTACCACCTCCATATTTGACCAGTTCATGCAAGATTCGCTGCTGAAGGTGGGGCAAATCAGTGGAACAACAGAGAAAGCCCAAGCTGCTGCAGAATTCATTCGGAAGGTTCAACAAGATTTAGAGGCGCGGACAATGAACATCCCTGAAGCCGACAAACCAACGGTTTATGTTGGCGGGTTGGGGTCCAAAGGAACGCATGGCATCGAAAGCACCCAGGGTCAATACGCGCTCCTGGATGTGATCAACGCTCGAAACGTGGTCGATGAAACCGGGGAAAGTGGCTCGATCATGATCGACAAGGAAAAGCTGCTGGACTGGAATCCTGATTTCATCTTCATTGACCAAGGGGGTTACGCTGCTGTACTGGAGGACTATCAAAAGAATACCACTTTTTACGACTCGCTCTCGGCAGTACAGAATGGGCAGGTCTATGCTCAACTGCCGTATAATTACTACAACACTAATATTGACACGGCAATCGCTGATGCCTATTATTTAGGCAAGATTCTTTATCCTGGGGCTTTTGCCGATATTGAACCTGCTCAAAAGGCGGACGAAATCTACCGATCTTTACTTGGACGGCCTGTCTATGATCAGATGGCGGCAGCATTTAACGGGTTTGGGCTGCTGACCTTGAGTGATCAGTAGAGAGAATAAAGCGTAAAATGTGTGCCTTTTCCAATGAAATTTTACTCAAGCAGCGCCAGCAGTTAAGAGAACTAGCCCAGGGATTCCGGCAATCCCAAATTTTGCTGACCTGCGTTGAATTAGGTATATTTGAAGTTCTGAACGAAGGTCCGGCAGCGGCCTCCGAAGTAGCAAAGAGGCTGGGCGCGCAGCCCCGCGGCGTCGAACTGCTGCTCAATGCTGCCGTGGCGCTCGATTTGATAAAGAAATCTGAAAATCAGTTCAGCAATATTCCCCTGGTTGCAGACTGCCTTCTGCCAGAAGGTGAGGGCACCATGCTGCGCAGCTTCCAACTACAAGCCGCCTTCTACCAGCGTTGGGGGTATTTGGCTGAGGCCGTGCGGACAGGCAAACGCCCTGAGGAAAACCAGCGCGACGAAGAACCTGACTCCTGGATCGAGAATTTCGTCCACGGGCTGTATACGATGGCCAAGCCCATCGCCCCGGCTATCGCTGAGAGCCTGGTGCTGCCGGAAAATCGCCCTCTGCGGGTGATTGATGTGGGTGGCTGTCACGGCGCGTACAGCATGGCCCTGGCGCACCGCTACCCGCGCTTGCGAGCTACCGTCTTCGAGCTGCCGCGCGTGGTTCCGGTAGCGCGCCGGGTGATCGCCGAGGCAGGCATGGCGGGGCGGGTAACCGTGCAGGAGGGCGATTTCCAAAAAGGTGGGTTGGGGCAAGGTTATGACCTGGCCCTGGTTTTCGGGGTGCTTAACGGCGAGCCACCGGAAAGCCGCCCAGCACTGATCCGTAAGGTGTTCGCGGCTTTGAAGCCTGGTGGCCAAATCGTACTGCGCGACTTTGTGCTCGATCCAGACCGGGCTGGGCCGCCCGATGCAGCCATCTTTGCTTTGCAAATGCTGCTGGCAACCGAATCCGGTGGCCTGGATACACGCGCAGATTGGGGGCGATGGCTGACCGAAGCTGGATTTCTACTGCCTCAAGAGATCGAACTACCCGCTTGGGTTGGTTCAAGTCTGACGGTTGCCCGGAAACCAGGAATGGGAGAATAAGCTGTCGGGAGGAGCTGCAGGATGAAATGCGAACGCTGTGCTGAAGAAATCCCCACCGGAGAAGAAATGGAGTATTATGGGGAAACCTTATGCGAAGAATGCTATATGCGGGTACTTAATCCAGCTCGCGCTTGCGATCCGTGGGCGGTACGCAGCGCACAGACCCTGTCACAACTCGATGATGATTATTCAGCCTTGAGCAATACTCAAACGAAGATCCTGCAGGTATTGGCGGAGACCGGCGGGACTACCCCGGAGGTTGTCGCACAGAGGCTGGGGATGAGCCTGGTTGAATTAGAGCGGGAGTTTGCCACACTACGGCACATGGAGAAAGTGCGCAGCCAGATGCGCAACCGGGAGAAGATCATCTGTCTCTGGTAGGCTTGATGGTAGCCACCAGACGTTTGAGTGAGGAAGATGAAAAGGATGGATTACATCCCTTGCTATAAAAGACGGTTTCCTTATAGGATTAATTTCGTTACCTTCTATGCACCGTATTTGCGGTGGCTCAGGCAATTGAGCGAAAGATTAGGGGATCAAAACATACTTCCGCTTTGGAGAGACACTTTTACCGGGTATGACGACCGATTCTTGATGAAAATCTTATCCAATGGATGGCACGAAGTAGAAACAGATCAAACCAATCAACCAGAAGCCATAGCTGAAGAATGGATTGCAGAATTCTTTCACTCTTTTGGGTCCGAATTGTCGAGTGCTGAAGTAAGAAACATCATCGAATATTCACCACCGATCACTCAAATCAAACAGCTGTTCTCAACCCATACGATGGAAAAAGAGATCTCTGCCTATGATGCCTTGCGCATCCGTTTTGATGGATTCGCTTGTCTGGCTGAAGCGTTGATCGAGAAGTATGGTATACAGGGAGAATTAATCGTTTACGACCTGGTGGTTGAAGAACGACTTGATTCTGGAAGAGGTGAAAAGGGGAGTGTCGAGGAATTTATAGAATCTTATATATCAGTACCAGATTCTCCGAACTTATTTACAGCTGGTTTGGAAATAGAAGTGATTAGTAAATCTGCAAGAGAAGCAGTAACCTATGTTCGTGAATGTGAATGGGCAAGATATTTCCGGGAGCGACATCCGCGGGTTGGCTATCTAATGGCTTGCAGCTCAGACGAGACCGCCTATAAAGCCTTCAATCCAAATCTGAGATTGCAGCGAACAGAAACCATCATGGAAGGCAGTGATAAGTGTGATTTCAGGATATTTGCAGTCGCGGAAAAACAGCAAGAATAATAGATTGGCGTACTCACTGGTGAAAAAATTGGTTGAAGACAGACATCGCAGCTGATCGATTTTGCAGGATGAGTTAGCTGTTACCTACCCCAAGTGGTGTTTTTACCAATAAACATTGGGAAGGAGATTCGATTCCTATTCCGCCTATAACTATTAAATGGACTGCTTGATGTGCTTGTTGGGCAGTTATTATTTTTTAAGCTTTAGGCAAATGGAGGGTTGGACCGGTTTGCTATCAAAATACCCTTCTGATTGAAAATCTTCAAACATTTTTATTGGAGCAGAAGTGGTTGTGTTGCAATTCATTGTGGGTTGATGAAATCCAGCATAATTTCAGCAACCCGTTCATGCTGTTCAGCTAAGCTGATTGAGGCGACAACATCACCCTTCTGGGGTCCATAATCGCCAAATTGAGCGTGACTTGCACCTTCTATTGCGATAAATCTTGCGTCTAATGGTAAAAGGTGCTTCTTGACATTAAAGTTTTCAGTATTTGGAAAATTATTCGTGGTGCCATAGATTGAAACTGCTGAAATATTGTTATCTGACAAGTCAGCGCTGTCCGGTGGATAAGAATCCCAGAATACGATGGCATCTATGGTTCCTGGATTGTTTTCCGCAAATATCGCCGCGGATGCGCCACCAAGTGAATGCCCAGCAAGGATCCAGTTTGATATTTGCGGATATGCTTCAATTACGGCATTAGCAGCACCTGTATTCAAAATTGCTAAGTTTAAGGGCATGGGCGTGATGATTACCAGAACACCTTTTTCGGCTATTTTGTGCAGTATGGGTGCATAGGCGGTTGGCTCCACCAAGCCACCGGGATAAAAAATCAAACCGGTGTCTGTTTCCTGGTCGGGTTCAAAAACAATCCACCTGTCCTGTGTAACTGTTACCCTGTCAGATGATTCGAGGGCAGTCGCGGCAACCGTCCCTGCAGGGTATGTTCCTGTTTTTGACCAAATCAGCATCCCCGCCACACCAATCACGATTATAGCCAGAAGACCAATAAGAGTATATTTAATAATTTTCTTGATGTTCATGCTCCCTCCAGAGTAATTCTCAATAGGAATTATATAATTTTATACCTGATTTCAGGGAAGCAAACCAAAATTATTAAACCATAAGAGTTTTTTTTCTACGCCAGCATCCTGACCTGAAAAACTTTCAAAATGAAGGTATGATTAGTGATATGGATGACAAAAATCTCGCACGGGTGAAGATCAGCCCCATACAATCTATTCTCGCTAGATTCCTGGGAGGCTTTTTGGCTTTTGCAGGTTTTGCCCACCTGATTTGGCTGAGACAAGAATTCCTAGCCCAGGTTCCTACCTGGCTGCCTCTTGATGGTGACTTGGTTGTGGTGATATCTGGGATGGTCGAGATAATTCTTGGGGTGGGATTGATTGTCCTGCCTGGCAGGTACCGGGTGATGATCGGCTGGGCTACCGCGATATTCTTTGTTTTAATTTTCCCCGGCAATATCTCACAGTATGTCAATGGAATTGATGCATTTGGATTAAATTCCGACCAAGCACGTTTGATCCGCTTATTTATTCAACCTGTTTTTGTGATCTGGGCGCTCTGGTCGACTGGTGCCTGGCAGGCATTGCATGATAGATACTGGTGGAGATCCACCGGGGGGTAAGCTGGTTCACCTCCCTCATGCCTGGTGCAGTTCTGGTGCAGATACAGCACGAAAGCTTGGATATAATAGACACAATGGATATTTCTTGTCCTGCTTACAGTTAAATCAAAGACACCAGATCAGTAAATAGACGGTATGAAGGTTGTGGAAAAACTCCACCCGTCTCATAAACAGAAGAGGTCGCAGATCCCCACGAGGAGAACGTGGGGATTCAATTCGAGTCCTGTTCCGCCCATTTGAAGAACTTCTCAGTCCTGGGAAGTTCTTTTCTATGCTGAAATTTGAGAACAGGGGGAAGTTGAATTATTTGCCGGGATTTAAATATATTTCCACTTGAGATTCGAGACCTGCAAACCAACTCAAATCTTAACTTTCAGGCACCTGAGTGCTTAACAATGTCCATACAATCAGGTATCCTATTAATGGTGGGTTACCATGAGGAGGTAATTCAATGACAGCCAAGAAACGTGGTCGTAAATTTCTTCGTTTGATCGGGAAAATTTTTTTAGGATTGCTCATTCTCCTGCTAGGACTAGTATTCTATGGCTTGATCCGTGAAGCGAGATTACGAAATGAATACCGTGCCGAATACCCCGCACCTGGAAAATTAGTAACAATAAATGGTCATGACATCCACCTTTACTGTGTGGGCGATGGGACCCCCACCGTCGTTTTTGAATCTGATCTTGACCAGTATGGATCGTTGAGCTGGAATGCTGTCCAGGGAGAAATCGGGAAAATGACCCGCTCTTGCAGTTATGACAGGTCCGGGATCATGTGGAGTGAACCAGGACCACGACCCAGGGATGGTGCAACAATTGCTACTGAACTTAAGGCTACGCTGAACAAAGCTGGTGAGGAAGGTCCATATATTCTGGTAGGGCATGCTTTTGGCGGTGTTTATGCAAGAATATTTGCGGGGGAAAATCCCGATGATGTCTGCGGAATGGTGCTCCTTGAATCTGGTCATCCTGAGATGCTCACGCGCTTCAGTGAGTATGGCGTTGTACCAGAAATTCCAGACAGAAATATCAGGCCCTTGATCCTGTTTTTGTCTCATCTAGGATCGCCAGGTCGATATAAAGGGAATGTGTATAACCTGCCACCTGAAATCTATGATCCAGTACAGGCATTCTTACCTGAATCAAGTATGACATGGTTTG
>JBJYXV010000100.1:0-24911 GCA_046260155.1 Anaerolineales bacterium | reverse complement strand
GTTAATTTCAAAAACTCTCGTCGTGTAACCATGTCATACTCCTCTTGACTTAAGTCAAAATCTCACTAATTGTTCTCTAACCAATTAATTTCTATTCGCGAATAATTTGTGTTTCAAATGGAAATCAAACGAAACCGCAGCACCTCCTTCCCACCCGAGATATCCCGGGCCACCTCAACCCAATAATTAAAACGAAACCTGCCAACGTGGCCGGTTTCGCAATTGGCTCTCCAAAGATCCCCCCGTCTGGGCGTAGTGCCCATCTTAGGACGGGTATGCGACCAGGTAAGACCTTTGGTTCAGCGCCTCCACTAGTAATCGAATGGTGGAATGATTGATCTTGAAGAATATACCCACCAATTTAGATAGATTACGTTTAATATTATACTTTGCCTATCTGTACAAGTCAATGATATTTGTCATACACTTGTATGACATTTTGCACTCCTGGCAATTTCCTATCCGAGGCTTGATCCGGTCGGCCTGTCAAACTCCATATGATCACAGCACCCGTTTGATCCACCCTATCCCCGTCTGATCATGCAATATTAGATTACTTTCTTCCAGAAAGATCTTTAATGGACGCATGTGCTTCTCAAACTGTTCGGAAACGAACTCCGCAACCCGATCCTGTCTGCGTATGGACCAAGTTTTAACTGGGTACCGACTTCGTGGAGCTGCATGTGTAACGTAATGAACAGGTTCTGACTTGCACCATAAGGCACTTCTTATTCAATACAGGCATGTATGCCAGGTTAGGGATTCTTCAAGAAATCCAGGACTAAACCAGTTTTCTGATAACTCTTTTTTACGTGTATTAATGCATTAAGCGATCGGGTATGCTTCCCCGATTTTGACCGGTGTCCTTCGCAATTTCACCCAGTTGTGATTTCCTTAGGACCTTGAGTGCGCCGTGGATGTCATCGCGATTTTCGGTCAAGTCTGGGGTGTTTATTTGCGATGTGCAGATTTTGGGATCAATCCTAATGGTGTATTCAACATCAAGCCTTGCGACGCTTTCTGTCAGCTGATACGCCTTAAATCTCCCCAGCATTTGACTGCCACCAATCCCCGCCTTTCTGACACTGAACGATTCCCGGTGAATCTCAAAGAAATAAATCCGATTTTTGATTCTACCGCTGCCGATCTCAGAATCTCATAGGACCCTTCCTCAATTTCACAGACAGGAGCGTGATGGAAGTAATATTCTTGAATCACCCCAAGAAGCGCGCGGTTATGCAATAAGATTCCTGAAAATCTTTTCTGCATTTTCAATCCTGTCCATCCTGGACCCTAAATAAAAATAGCCATCCACTTTTATGAACGACTATTCCTGCTAAACGAATTATGTAAGCGGCTAGAAACGGCTTGTCTTATCCCAGGTGTTTACCGAACCGTGGGGGTTTTATTACTGAGTCACAGGTGGAAATTTAATATCCTTTTCTGGACTTATTCAGAAACTTCTTCATTTTCCTTGTTGTGATCATTGATCAAATCTTCAAAGGATTCCCCTGACTCCTCCTCAGATTCCGAAGTTGATTCAGATCTTATTGTCGATTTTTCATCCCATTGTCCAGGCTGAGAAAATGAATCTTCATTAACGCCCCCGAGTTCAGAAGGTGATGTGGGATTAAATCTTGTATCACTATATATAGCACCCGGAGATGGAACAGCAGATAGAAATGATGTGCCGCTGATACTTGCACTTGGAGATGGTGATGCAGTAACAAATGTCGTACCTAGTTGTAATGACCTTTTATTGAGTTCATTTCGTAATCGAGCTATCTCATTTCTTAATTCTTTCCTTTCTCTCTTCAATATATTGATTTCACTTTCTGTTATCTCATCTTCCTCTTCTATTCTCTGATCAAATTTTTTATCCAGGTCTATTAATTCATTGTATCTACCGTTCATTTCTATTATTTCTGCGAATTTTATTTTAACATCAGCGTACTCAGGTAATAAATCCGACCAATCCTCGATAGCATTAATAATTTCGACCTCAGAATTAATACATTTTTCAATTATTTCTTCAAGATAAGTTCTGATTACTTCTTTTGTTATATTTTTCGATTCCTTTTCATCTTCATATCTGGTTAAATAAAAACCAACTCTTCGCTCGATTAAGATTATTCCCCCAAAAATATGCCAGAGATTTCTGATCGCCGAATGACCTTTGTTGATCATTAATTTTTCGTCAGGGAGCCTCTCCCATTTTTTCGTTGCAAAGCCCCCCAGAACACCTGCGGATAATGCCATTAATATCGAAAAAGTAATATTAAGTACAGGATCATTGTATATAAACTGAAGTATCAAAAATATTACTGTAAGAATCAAGAAAAATATTGCCCATGGATAAATTATCGTCAAACCAAAATCTTTCCAGCTTGTCTTAATATCGTTCACAAGATACTCTCCTTCGATAAATTATCAGCCTTTCTGTACTCAATTGAAAAATTCCGGATCAATACTAGATATTAGATTACCTCAAATCAGAAGTAAATTCAATAGAACAAATTAAACCAAGCAATAAAACGATTCTATATGAAATGTCTTAATCCTTGCTGGTGCGTTTTTTCTGTTCTCTTTGGGTATATTAGCTCTCGCAAATGCAAGGAAAATTTCAAAGGAGCAAGGAGAGAATAATTCCCAATCGACAAAGTACACCAGGGTGCTCTCTCGTACTGGTATGTTGTGCAGCCCCGGAATGGTTCGGGGCTGAGTTTTTCTTCACCATTTACCCTTATCAATACAAGCATCCAGGTTTTCCAAGAAAATTTTCAGCTCCGATTTAAATTTCTTGGCCCCGAAAATCTTTTCTCCTTCACTAGAAGTTGTTATATAAAGTAGAAAATCAAATCAGCCCAATCGTACGGTTCTAGATTGCAATTGCATGCATGGTAAGCCGAATAGTTCTCTGGTATCACACTTCGGTACAAATTCATGGCTGATCCCGGAACAGACACTTGGGACCGAAAAAAACTCTACCATCGACCTGGAGTACAGGCCATAGCAGCTGGCCAGTTATTTTTCCACCCAATGAGCTAGCCTGGGGTGGTTATTCCTGGTTGATTTGTTCCCCGCAGTATTTCTCCACCACCCGGAGCGCCAGGCGACCAGCCTGGTCAAATCCCTTGATATGCAGCTTCTCTGGCGAGTCTCCGGATGTATGGACAGAGCTGGATCCTTTTCCGACTCCGACCAATGAAAGCGCATCATACCCCTCTTCAGCAAATGGGATATGGTCAAACATCGCTCCCGGCAGTAGGAACCTCCCAAGAGGGATTCCCAATTCTCCAGCAGACTGCCGCACAAGGTGGTATAGGTCGGTACCATTCGCCTGGGAAGGGCTCGGATCACTCCCCACCACGTAAAGTTTCCCATCCACCCCGATACCATCAAAGTTCAGCACCTGCAGCCCTCCCCGCTGCGCCAGGTTACGGAGAGCAGCTGCATTCTGCTGCAAATAAGCCAGAGCACCCTTGACCCCCAGTTCTTCGGCGCCAGTGATCAGCACCCGGATGTTCAGCTTGCCACCTACCCCTGGGTAGACGGCAAGAATTTCTGCCAGGTGCAGTACCAATCCCACCCCTGAGGCGTTATCTATCGCCCCGGGGGATTTGTTACCGTAATCAAGAAACAGTAATGGGATCCCGCAGATAAGTACCAGGATACCGATCACCAACAATGCCGGTTCAAATGAAGCGTTGACCAGGCTGATCAAATTCAGGATGGAAAAGAGGATAGTGCCTGAAATGACGATCAAGAAGAGCGCGATTCGCAACACCAACGGCAGGTGCTGGCTTTTAGAATCATAGTGGGCAACCAGGTACAGGTGAGGGATATCGATATCGAGCGGTGTTCCCGACAGCTCGGCGACGATATTCTTCGTCTGCAGGAAAGCACCTAATTTCCAGACAATGCGTGACCAAAAAGTGGGATGCTCATCTCCTGTGGTTTTAACGGAATTTCCCTGGACTTTGCGATTGAGGGGGCTTATGAGCAGCACCAGGCTGATCAGCAACCCGGTTGGAATCAGGGTGAACCAGCGGTTGGTCCCGGAAGTCAGAAGGCAAACCGCGATCAGCAGCAAGCCGGTCAGAATCTCTAAAGTCAGAAATCGCTCGAAAGCCGTTGAAAATTCAAAATCCTGGTACTTCACTGAGTAACCAGAGTGGTTTAGCTGCCCGGCTATCTCTCTGGCAACCTGGATTTCCTGCCTGGTACCAACCTGCCGTGGACGGGCGAATTGCCCCGCATACTCGAGTGCAATCCTGGGATCAAAATTCATTTGCGACACCTGTATAACGCGATTCTACCCCTGAAACCCGGGAGTTCATCACCTGTATCACCCTCAAGAAATTTTATCTGTGACACGAACCTCTGATCACGTCCAGAAATCCACATAGAAGGATAGCCTTCACAGGATGATATTTTGTTATCAATTAATCCGGAATGCTCAATTTGGAAGCGGTCCCGTAACGAAAAAAGGCCGGCAAATCCCAAATCCCCCAGATAGCCTTTCAAGATAATTAATCCAGGATGATCCTCACTGAACGATCGTAGGTGAAATAGTTCCAAATCCAATTGACCAGTACATTGAGCTGGTTGCGAAAACCCATCAAAGTGACCAGGTGCAGCCCTAACCAGGCCAGCCAGGCGATGAAGCCATGCAGCTGCAGCCGGTTATAAATCCAGGCCACCGCACGTTTGCGCCCGATGGTGGCCATGATACCGCGATCATGATATCGAAAATCGTCGGGAGCGCGCCCTTGGATGGTCCGCAGGATATTCCTGGCAACCAGGATGCCCTGCTGCTTCGCAACGGGGATCATCATCGGATACGGGTTACCTACCGGGTCCTCCAGGTAAGCGATATCCCCGATCGCGAATAACCCATCAAAACCCTCGACTTCCATTCGGGGAGAAACTGGTATCCTGCCCCTCTGCACCAATTCGATACCCAGGAATTTCGCGGCGGATGAAGCTTCCACCCCGGCAGTCCAGATCACAGTGTGGGTTGGGATGACCTGCCCATCAGCAAGCTGGATGTGATCCTCAACCACGGATTTGACCGGGTTTTCAAGGATCACCTCTACTCCCAAGGAATTCAGCTGCTGGATGGCTGCCTGCCTGAGTTTCTCTGGATAGGTGTCCAGCAGATGCGGCATTAACTCGACGATCACGACCCGGGCCTGCAAGGGATTATCTGATGAGAACTCCCGGTGGAGCACGTGATTATACAATTCATACAGTGCACCTGCGGTTTCCAAGCCGGTCGGCCCGCCGCCAACCACCACCAGCGTGGTTAATGCTTCACGTAAATCCGGATCATCCGTCCACACGGCGCGCTCGAATTGGCTCAGGATGTGATTGCGCAAGGCGATCGCATCCTCCAGGTCATTCAGCTCAAAAGCGTGTCTTTTAAAACTTTCTTGATCGAAATATGCAGGTACGCTGCCGGTGGCCACGATCAGATAATCATAGGTTTCAAAGCGGATTTTATCTTCCATCTCAATCAGCACATTTTTGTCCAGATTGTTGATCGCCGTTACTTCCCCCATCAAGAAGTGAATATTCCTGGCAGAACGGAATATCGTCCGGACCGGATATGCGATCTGACTCGGGTCAAGGGCACTGGTTGCCACCTGGTACAGCAGGGGTTTAAAGGTGTGGAAGTTATTGGCATCGACCAGCAGCACTTCAACCGGTTTATCAGCTAATGTTCGTGCAGCAAATAATCCACCGAAGCCTGCCCCGATAATCACTACTTTTGGAAGACCTTTCATAATGTGCTCAATAATAGTCCATATATATATTTACTTTCTCATCCGTTGCTATCGAAAGCAATTCAAAGCCAGCATATCATAACCCTGATTTTATCAATCAATAAAAGCTGCAAGATCGCAATTTGACTGCCCAGATTCAAAAAGACAGGAATGATCGACCCAATAGATTGCTGACCTATAAGATCTGTAAGCTGATCTATACCGCATTTATACGCGATACTTTGTATACTGTTTAGGGAAAACTTAAGAGATATATTTTCCGTCAATCCGGGGTTGCCAGCTAAATTTATTCAGCCCCTCCGAGATATGGGAGACCGAGTCATGAGAAAAGTCGTCATCTTATCCACGCTGGTCTTGCTTTTTATGCAATCCGGGGCAGGTTCAGCGGCAAATTTGGAAGCAGTACCCGAACTCACAGTCGCGCCAGCCCCTGACACCGGCTGCTACCGCATCTTGTTCGACGAGACTCATGGCTGGGGGACGGATACCAGCAGCACAGACTACACCATCAGCGACGCATTCAGCCTGCTGGCAGAATTTCTGCGCGGCCAGGGTCACATTGTTGATGCGCTGCAGGATCCAGCTTTATTGAATACAGCCATCCTGGAGCGTTATGATGTGCTTGTACTTGCCCTGCCTGGTGAGTACTATTCAAGCAGCGAAAAAGCGGATCTTGCTACCTTTGTCGCCCAGGGAGGCAGACTGGTCACCATCGCGGAAGATCTAAATTTCCCGGGGGATTCGAGGGCAGTCTTGAATGATCTGCATGCTGCGCTGGGTGATGGATTGCTGCACAACCCAGATAGGATTTTGGATGAAACCAATAACCAGGGCGGAAATGCCGGGAGACTTTTAATCCACACATTTTCCAACAACGCAGTGAATAACGGAGTCTCGACCGTGCTGCAGCTTGATGCCTCATCTCTGCAAGTTGCCTCGCCGACAGATGGCACCGCCTTTGGTGATGATGACACCTCAATTGAGGTGCTCACAGCTGCGAGCCTGCCATCAAATCGTTCGCAGGTGATGGCATTGGACCAGGTCAATGGCCCCATCGTGGTGCAGGCATTAGTACCGCTCGGATCCGGAGATGTGTTTGCCATCGGAGATGCAAATTTGTGGGATGGCAGCGACCCGGACTCGAATGGAGTGGCCAACCTGGATGAGTACGACAATTCCAGGCTGGCTTTAAATGTGTTTGCTTTCGGACGCCAGTGCACCCAGTGCCGCTGGGCGTTGTTTAAAGACCGTGATCCCTGGCCGCAAAATCCCCTGCAGGAGCTATCATCTTCCAGCCAGACCTTATCGAAGAAAGATTCAGCAAGTCGATTGACCGATTCCAGCCAGGACTTGGATGGATTCCCGCAATTGAGCTGGGATGAAAAACCTGTCCCAACCGGAGCGGACATGGCCTGGCTTGACCCCAACGAACAGATCATGCAGGATTGGGGTATTCCCTATACCATTTTCCATTCTGCTGATATCCCGGAAGTGGACCTGGAGCCATACTGTAAAATCATCGTCGCATCCGACCAACCATTGGATTTTTACCAGACGATTTCTGACAACCGTACCTGGTTCGAAAGCTGGATTGACTCCGGAGGTGTCTTGGAATTTCACGGCGCAGCGGTTCTTGCCGATAGATGGGATGGCCTACCCATGCCGGGTGATTTCAGCATGTCGTATTACGAGACCAATAATGTCAGCATCAATAATCCGGAACATCTTCTGTTCAGGCGACCCAACCCGATCACAGATGCTGATTTACAAGAATGGCAGTTCTCTGCCCACGGGTATCTCGTTAATTTACCTGCTGGTTCACTCGAGCTGGTTACTCACGAAGATGCAATTCAACCTGGTGCCGCGAAATTCGAGCTGGGTGATGGATGCGTGGTCGCAACCGAACAAACCCTCGAATGGGCCTGGGATCCGAACAATGAAGTAAACTCCCCCATGCTGGAGAACTACCTGCGCTACGACGATTGCAGCAGTAATTTCCAGCTCTACCTTGCCCTGGCATTGAACAGATGACGACAGGACCCGGACAGGATTTCAACCTGTTTCAATGAAAAATGTGATTGACATATAAATTCCGCGGTTCGTTCGTATCTAGCAAGCAGGAATATTAATTACTTGGGATGGGGGATGTGGTTTATTGGAGCGGTAGTGATTGTCACCATTGTCGCGCTCCTAAAATCATGGAGATGCTAATTGGTTCTCAAAGACCCGATTATTAAGATGAGAAACCAAAGCATAATGATAATTCAGAATAATCCAACAGCTGGTCTCCCTGGACTTCCATTTCAATTCACACCTACCAATTCCCATTCTTCGTCTATTTTGAGCGTTTGTTCTCCATGAGCCGATGTGAGATTCTGTTCATATCGTAAATAGACTTTCATATCAATCCATTTATAATTGTTAAAATCTTTGACCACTATTCGTGATCCCAAGATTTAATGCTCTCTCGCAAATATTCCTACCAGGTAATTTATGACTAGGTCTTGTTTTGAGTTCCAACTATTTCCTGACAGATTTATCCTGAAGTAGGCTAGAATAAATAATGGGCGGCGTATCAGATGAATGAACGTGATGAATTAGAGCAGGCGATAACAAAGCTGGAATCCCAACGAGCTGACCTCGGTGATGCAGCGGTCAATGCCGCACTGGCTGGAATCCACCGGAGGCTTTCTCATTTAGACCAATTTGAGATTCGAAAAGAGACCAAACCAGAAATAGGCGATCGCGGTAGTGAACGCCGCCTGGTGACGATTCTATTTTGTGATGTGGTTGGTTCAACCGCACTGGCCGAGGGGATGGATCCTGAAGCGTGGACTGAGATCATGAATGCTGTGTTCGAGTACTTGATCGAGCCAGTCGAGCGATATGGTGGCACGATAGCACGGCTGATGGGAGATGCTATCCTGGCCTTTTTCGGCGCGCCAACCGCCCACGAAGATGACCCCCAACGAGCTGTGCTGGCTGGATTGGAGATCGTCGAAAAGATCTCGCCTTTCCGGGAGAAGCTGCGCAGGGAAAACAAGCTAAATTTCAATGTCAGGGTGGGTATCAATACTGGTCTGGTAGTTGTTGGTGATGTAGGTTCAAAAGCCACGGGGGAATACACTGCTATGGGCGATGCGGTCAATGTGGCTGCCAGGATGGAGCAGACAGCCGCGCCAGGCAGCGTGCAGATCGCACAAAACACCTATAACCTGGTTGCCCCAATTTTTGAATGCAAAGCCTTAGGTGGTATTACTGTTAAGGGTAAACGCGAGCCTGTACCTGCATACCAGGTATTGGTCAAAAAGACCGAGCCCAGCAGCCTGCGTGGGTTTGATAGTCAAGGAATCAGCTCTCCGCTGGTAGGTCGACTAGCTGAATTCAAATCTGCGCAGCACACGATTGAACAGCTACTTGCCGGTCGCGGCAGTATCCTGGCTATCCGTGGTGAAGCCGGGATCGGAAAATCACGACTCGTGACAGAACTTCGCGAAAACCTAGTTGTCAAGAATATTAAATTAACTTGGCTAGAGAGCTATACCCTCTCTTACGGCCAGACGATCAGCTATTGGCCTTTCCAGCAAATCTTCCGTGAATATGCAGGGATTAGTGAAGAAGACAGGGAATCCACGGCTTTGATTAAATTTGAACAAAAAATCAAGGGCTTATTCGCCGAAGAGACTGTCGAGATTCTCCCCTATCTGGCCAGTCTGCTTTCTATCAATGTAGGTGATGATTATGCCGAGCGGGTTAAGTATCTGGATGGGGAAGCTTTGAGAATCCAGATTTACCGCGCTTCCTGGCTCTTCTTCCATCGCCTGGCTGAGCGATCCCCACTGGTGCTGCTATTCGACGATCTGCACTGGATGGACACCTCCTCTGCCGGCTTGCTCGAACACCTCCTGCCACTCATCCAACGGGTTCCGCTGCTTATTTGTGTCCTGAGTCGACCTGATGCGGAAACTCCAGCTGCAAGGTTGTTAAAGATTGCAACAGAGCTTTATGAGAATCACCTGACGATAATAGATCTGCCACCTCTCTCGTTAAGCGACAGCAAAGGATTGGTGCAAAATCTCCTGGAAATCGACAGTCTGCCTGAACAATCACAACAAATGATGCTGGCAATGGCGGATGGTAACCCCCTGTTCTTGGAAGAGATTGTCCGTAATCTGATCGGGCATGGAGCTCTGGTGCAGGATACTGCATCTGGACGCTGGCAGGCGACACAGCAGATAGAGAAAGTAACTGTGCCAGACACTATCCAAGGGTTGCTTATTGCCAGGATCGATCGACTGGATGAGGATCTTAAACGGGTGGTACGCAGTGCAGCGGTCATCGGCCGTGCTTTTCTTTACCGGGTGTTGAACGCGGTCTTGGCTAATGAGCGCAATCTCGAACAGCAGCTTGATCAGCTCCAGCAGGTAGAGCTGATCCAAGAAAGGAAGCGCATTCCCGAGCTTGAATATATCTTCAAGCACGCCCTGGCTCAGGAAGTCGCCTATGATAGTCTCTTGCTTCAAGAGCGGCGTGAGGTGCATGCCCAGGTGGGAGCGGCGATTGAGAGGCTGTATGCAGATCGACTGGATGAGTTTTACAGCATGCTGGCCTACCATTATTCAGCTGCCATGCAGTGGGATCATGCCCAGGAGTATTTATTCAAAGCCGCCGACCAAGCTGGACGGTTGGCTGCCGATGCAGAGGCCCTGGCTCTTTACCGCCAGGCTATGGAAGCTTACGCCCGGGTGCGCGGAGAGGATTGGCAACCCCTTGAACGAGCCCAGTTGGATCGCAAGATCGGAGAGGCCTTTTACCGTCTGGGTAATTTTAGCCAGGCACGCATTTACCTGACCCGCTCACTTGCTCTCCTGGGGGAAACGTTCCCAGATTCGAAATGGGGAACACGATTGGCAATTTTCCAGGCCCTGGTGATCCAATTTTTTCACCGTCTATTTCCCAGCTATCTTGTTCGACCGTTGAGCGACTCCTCAAATCCTGAGGCAGAAGAGCTAACAAAAGCTGCCTTTGCGCTTGGATGGATAGAAGGCGTCTCAGATGTGGAACGTTTATTCCTGATATCGATTCGGATGCTGAACGCCAACGAACGAAGGGGTTTCGCATACGGCAGCACCTACCTTGCTTCAACTTTGTCCACCGCATTCGATCTCATGGGGTGGTATAGCCTGGTGAATAGGTACGCACGCTTAGCTACACAGTACTCCCGATATGCAGACCCTCAGCGCCCAATTCTCCAGGTGGATTGGAGCAGAGCATTTCACTACAATATTCACTCGGATTACAAGAAATCAATTGATCATGCCCGCAGTGTAGTTGAAATCGCCCGCAGTACAGGTGATTTACGCATGTATGGGTCCGGGTTGGACTTTACTGCCTGGGCTCAGCTCTTCCAAGGTAAATTAAACGAATCATTTGAGATCAACCTGGAGATGATTAAGGTTGCTGAAGAAGGTTCTGACCAGCAATTACTCAGTTGGGGTCTTATGGGGCTTGGCGTTACGCTGAGACGGCTTGGCCAGATTGATGAAGCTATTAGCAAATTAGAGAAAGCTATAGAAGTTTCGAAACAGGTACCTGATTACCATTCCATGGTAGCTGCCAGTGCATGGCTAGGTCGATTTTTAATTATCAATGGAGAAATAACGAAAGCACTGACCCTGTTAGAAACCAACCGGGAGGTGTTATCCGCCCAAGGAATTGTGATTGAGATCCCAATATTAGGAAATAGCCTTTCAGAAGCTTACCTGGCTTCTGCTGAGCTCACAACGGGCAAGAAAAGGCAGGCATGGCTCAAGAAAGCAAAACATTCCTGCCAGGATACATTAAAAGCATCTAAAAGATATCGGCCGCCAATGATGGATGCCCTGCTGCTCCAAGGGCGTTTGAAATGGCTGCAGGGAAACCGCACAGCAGCAGAAAAGTGGTGGGAACGAGCTCTAGACGAGGCACACCAGACCCATGATCCTTATTCAGATGGGATTGTTCATCTGGAGATCGGCCAGCGCCTGGGGGAGCGCGGACACCTCTTACACGCAGAATCCGTTCTCGAAAAGGTCGGCGCGGAATATGACTTGGCAATCACCAGAAAGGCCCTCGCCGCCTTTCGGGAAGATTAATTGTAGATCAAAACCAACCCCTGACGCCAAGAGACTATTCCAGCTCATCAAGGTTCTTTGACATGGCGGTTTACAAGAATCAGTAACGAATATAATATATTTTAGATACAAGGTCCTTGTTATTTGAATATTACCTGAAGTCCAAGTGATACATGTGAGGGAATAGTGTTCGCGGACCTGGTGACCATTCCTAACTTATTTTCTCTCTTCCGGCTGGTGTTAATCCCGCTGCTGTGGGTCTTTGCTTTGCGCGATATGCCCGTCGTGGTCGCCATCGGGGTAGTGGTCGCCGCGCTCTCCGACTCCCTGGATGGCGTGCTGGCCAGGCTACTCAACCAGGAGACCAAGTTTGGCAGCCAACTCGACTCCTTTGCCGATAACCTGTTTAAGCCTTCAGTGATTGCCTGGCTGCTGATCCTGGAACCGGAATTATTTTCTGATCATCCCTATGCCCTGCTGGCAGCCATCACAGTATATATCATCAGGATCATCGTTGGCCTGGTCAAATTCAGACGATTCGGCAACCTGCATCTTTATTCTGGCAAGATTGGCAGCGTACTGCAGTATGTGTTCATCGTCCTTGCTCTGATCACTCCCGGGTACAGCGAGTTATTGTTCTACCTTGCTGTTGGTTTTTTCATTTTCACCAACACGGAAGGGATTATTCTGCTACTGACCCGATCCGAGGTGGACGAACATCAGGGATCAATCTTCCTTTCCCAGCGCAAGCGGTCATAACAGGGCACTCAGTGTGGATCTCAGAGTCAAATTCACACTCATCTCTCTGACCGTCCAGTCTCATCCCCGCAATCCAACCCAATCGCAGAGGCTGATTTACAAGATTGGCAGTTCTCGGTGCACGGGTATCTCATTAATTTACTTACTGGTTCACTCGAGCTGGTTACTCGTGAAGTTGTTATTCAACCCGTTTCTGCAAAATTTGAGCTGGGTGATGGGTGTGTGATCGAGAGCGAACAAACCCTCGAACTGGCCTGGCATTGAACAGATGACAGCAGGACTTGCCCCGACCTGGATGGTGTAAGGTGCGATCCCCAGCAAGGTAAATTCAGCCGCCCCCTGTGCCCCAAATTCACCAGGACCAAAAAGGCGTCCGAACAATGCCATCTGGAGAGAAGAACCCCGCAAGGCCCCCACAACTGTATAGAACCTGATTAATTCCTCCACCTAAGGGGGAAATGGGTTTCCCTAATTTGACTATTTTGGCTATTTTGATTAATTTCTATGTGTGTTGCACCACGGTTGCACCAGACTGCACCAAGAGAGCAACGAGCATAAAGAAGGAAGGTGACCTCCTGTCCAATTGATTTGAGGGTGAAAATTTGTCAACAAATTAAATCAGGAGGTTTATATCCTGAATAAAGGAGATGCCAGAAGAGAAGTCGCTAACTAATTTATCATAGCTATCGAATTACTCTTAGAATGGATTGAACGACCTTCATGCTGAAGGAAGGACCAGGGATGATCAACAGATTGTCTTTCACGCACTGTCCTCCTTCATGAGAAACATGGTTGGGTGAAAATTTTCGTATGGAAGTTCTGTCGCGGGTGTGTTAATCTACCAATATGATCTCACGTTCCCACAGATCAGCCAAGCACTGACCGCGGGCTGCCCAAGACACCTTTTACCTACCTTCCTAAAGTTACCCAGCGAACAAGATCCCCAAATGATCTACGCAATACACCAGATTCTTCATCATTGGGCTCCTCCCATCGCATTTGAAATCTGGATTTGATGCACGGCTTGCTCTGCCAATACCTGGCGCATGAGATCGCAGACATCGGTAATTTTTGGATTGACAATATGGTAGTAGATGTCCTTACCTTCCCGGTGGGATGCCAGGATGCCACTGCTTTTCAGAACACTCAGGTTCCGCGATACAGTGGCTTGATCGAGACCTGAGATTCGTACCAGATCACCCACCCGCTTGGGTCCTTCTCGAAGAAGATGCACGAGTTGGACACGAACCGGGTTACTCATCGCCTTGCACAAATCAGCTTGGAGTTTGAAAATAGACTGGGCACTCATGGCATATCACTCCCTTTGATACCAACCAGCACTCTGGGTAAGATAATTGATCATTTTGAATAATCCATATCTACTAATGTATCATGCAGCAAGGCATTCAGCTCATCCGCCTGGATATAGCCGACAATTTCCATTTCCTGGCCGGTCACGCCTGTTACAGAAACAACCGCCTGCAGGGTCATCAGCAATTGCGGTACAGCAATGGGACAGAGCGGAGAGGAAGATCGAAACTTGTTCATCACATGCCAATCTCGCAAAACCAACGTGCGATATGACCCTTTCCGCAACCTAATTCTGAAATTGTATCCGCCACCGGTAAACCAGCCTAGGGCCAGCCTAAAAGATCTCTCTTAAGCTTGGCAGTCCAGCGTCCAAGCATCAAGTACCAAGCTTCCCAACAAGTGGTAATCTCTAGATCGATGAAAGGATTAAGGTTAATCATTTTCTGGATCCAGAATAATTTGTTTGCCGACCCCTACCTGTATAAAATCTTCCCCATATTCAGTAGCAAACGCGGCTATCGCCTCTTCTCCGGTACAATGACACGGCGCTACTTGCTCCACTCCTAATCTCCGAAAATCCTTCAATATCTCTTCAATCTCAGACTCACTTTTCCCTCCCAGGTGAAAACCACCCATCACCAGGCGTACTCTATCATTAAACATGAGGCGAGACTGTTCTATCATCTCGACAATGCCTGGATGAGCGCAACCAGTGATAATCATCAACCCTTGATCGGTATCTATTACCAGGGCTTGCTCGGGTATGCTTCCTCCCAATTCGCCCGTCGTAAATATATTTTGGGCAATCATCAGACCAGGTGATACTTCTATCACTTCGGTTATATTGGATACCCGTTGCTTAAAGGCATTTGAGAAGGAGGGAGGCAAATAGATTACCGGACGCGACCCGGATGCCAACAATGCACTTAACCCGCCTGTATGATCGTCATGGGCATGGGAGAGTACCAGACTCTCGATAAGGGTTGGATCAATCCCCAAAATATCCATGTTGTTAATCAAGAGCGAACCGTCACCTCCGGTATCAAAGAGCAACCAGTGATCGAGATACTCAACTAGAGCCGAGAATCCCCAGGCTGATTTCAATCTCCGATCGAATATTCTGTTGTCATAGACGATGGTGATCTTGAGTTGTGCCGTAGTTGGAACGATTTTTTCTTCCATCACACTCTCTGTAAGGGCAGGGATAGCAGTTGGGGTTGGGGTAAGAATGACCTGCGTGAGAAAGTCTCCCGGGACAGTTTTCGTTTTTTGAACGACCGGAGAATTGCTTACTGCTACGCTGGGAGTTACTGTTGCCTGTACAAAATCCGGCTGCTGGTTACAGGCACAGAATATTACCCCTGATCCCAGCATTAGGAGGGATGCTATCCAGCGAAGGAAATTCTTTTTTATAACCAGCGCATTCATATAGGTATCTGCTTAGCGATGATATCTATGCTGTTTCCAGGCGTAAGTCCAAAATGCGGTCCATTAAAACGTCGATAACATACTTCTGGATCAGAAAACCCAGGTCACGGTCATTTTGCATTAAATTACGTAAACCTGCAGCATCAATCTCTAATACCTCAACCTCTGTCAAGCTTTTCTCGGTAGCCGTGTATGTAAAAGGTTCAACAAGCACCGAGCAACCGACAATATCTTCGCCCTTTACGGTATCTACATTAACACGGGTTTCTTCTCCAATTTGATAGAAAACCTCGACGCTGCCTTTCATCAAGAAGAACAAACGATCTCCGGGATTGCCTTCTTCAAAAAGGACATATCCGGACGGATAGCAAACAGCATTGGTTATTTCAGCTACTGCCTGCAATTGGTCTCTAGAGAGACTTTCAAAACAAGAAAAATTCTGTAAGTATTTTGGATCTGTTGGCATTCGGCACCTCCTCGATTAAAAAATAAAGGCACAATCCCATCAATGCAAATGAGGATGGGCTAGTGCCCCACCAAAATTTTCCAGCGCAATGCCCAGATGTGGGTTAACTTGATTCATCAAATCGACAGCCGCCAGCAGATCTGGGGATGCCTGGCCAGCTCTTTCTGCCCACCGCTTAAACTCCAGAGCATGTTCCTCATTATGCTCAATCCAATGCGGGATTAGAACCCGTAATTTTTCTGACTCTTTCATTTGATACCTCGTTTCTTTATGCGACGCTAAGTTCATCATGCGCGCAAATGGACCAATAAATTAGCGTTTCTTGGCACCAAAGGGAAGCGGTGGAAGGGTTTCTGCTACTCGGATGCGAGCGTCAACGATAGACACCCCTTGACCCTCAGGCAATACAATCACCGGGTTGAGATCTAACTCGGCAATTTCATGAATATCTTCCACTAAAGAGCCTATTCTGAGCACAACTTGTTCGAGTGCTCCAATATCGTACTTGGGCCCGCCACGGTACCCACTAAGGAGTGGAAATGTCTTGAGCGAGCGGAGCATTTCACTTACATCTTGATCTGTAAGAGGCGTTATGCGAACCACGACATCTTTGAGCAGCTCAACAAGGACACCACCGATACCACATACCACAATAGGGCCAAAGACCGGATCGTGGGTAACACCAACAAGCATCTCGATACCCGCTTGGACCATGGGCTGAACAATGAATCCGGTCCCTTCTAAACCCGCTGATGATAACTGCCTTAGCATCTCTTCTGCTGCCTCTTCAATTTCCTCGCTACCTTTCAGGGAGAGGCGAACTGCGCCAACCTCGCTTTTGTGTAACAATCCTGGGGCGACTGCTTTAAGAGCAACTTCATCCCCCAATTCTTCCGCCACCCGTCCAGCCTCTTGTGGTGTTGAAACGTGCAGAGTTTTTACCAGTGGAATCTCATAGCAGTTGAGCAAGCTCCCAATCTCTTCTGGAACAAGCCACCCTTCACCACCTCGCAAAGCATGAGCTACGATCGCCGATGCCTCTTCGCGGCGCAAGTCGGTGAAATTCGGGAGATTACCCTCAGTAGAAGAAAGCCAATAGCTATATTGCACCGCACTTGCAAGTGCCCGAGCTGCTTGCTCTGGAAATGGGTAGGAAGGTATCCGAATCTGGCCATCTGAGAGAATCTCCGGTGCTGCCTGGCTTGCCATAAATGAAGTGATCAGGGGAACGCTCCTTTCCAAATCTCGCCCCGCCTTCAAGATCTGCTCGGCAACCTCTTCTGGGCGGAGAGACATAGGTGGAATGAAGATAACAATCAAGGCATCCACACTCGGGTCGTTGGCCACGATCCGGATTGTACGTCCATAATCATTCGCCGAAGCGGAGGCCACCATATCCACTGGATTTTTTACGCCGGCTGCGGGAGAGAGAAAACCGGTTAGCATTTCCTGAGTAGCTTGTGCCAACTCTGGAACACGCAACCCCGAGTCTTCGCAGGCGTCCGCAGCAAGAATACCTGCACCACCTGCATTGGTGATGATTGCAACCCGATCTCCCTTAGGGACGGGCTGTGTCGTCAGTAGCGTGGCTATATCGAACATCTCGGCAAGGACATTTGTTCTGATCACCCCCGCCTGGCGGAAAAGAGCATCCACCGTGACATCAGAAGCAGCGACCAGCGCACCGGTATGTGACTGGGTCGCCCGAAAACCTGCTGTTGACCGCCCTCCTTTAACGGCAATGATGGGCTTTTTCCTGCTCACACGCCGAGTGAGACGTGCGAATTTTCTTGGATTCCCAAAAGACTCGAGGTAAAGGAGGATCAGATTCGTATTTTCGTCACTTTCCCAGTATTGGATCAGATCATTCCCAGAAATATCCGCCTTATTCCCAACAGAAACAAAGGTTGACATCCCCAGGCCAAGCCGACTGGCATAATCGATGATCGATATACCCAATGCCCCCGATTGGGAGAGAAAGCCAATTTTTCCAGGAATGGGTTGATAGGGTGAAAATTGCCCATTCAAACCGACCTTTGGATCGGTATTGACAATCCCCATACAATTAGGACCAATCAGGCGCATACCAGACTCACGACATATTTTCACCAACTCACGTTGAAGCTCAGCCCCTTGCTCACCAGCCTCGGCAAAGCCCGCAGAGATAACTACAAGGGCACGTACCCCTTTTTGAGCACATTCAGTGGCAACAGTCAGCACGGCTGGGGTAGGGACTACTATGAAAGCGAGATCAACCTCTCCGGGACAATCGAGAACGGAAGAATAGGCCACTACTGATTGAACAACATCCGTTTTGGCATTCACTGGATAAACAGGGCCATGGAATCCGGCTTCCAGGATGTTCCGGAAGAGCTCACCGCTGATGCTGCCGCGCTTTCGTGAAGCACCTATCACCGCAATCCCGCGAGGCTGGAAAAAAGTTTGCATTGCAGCAACTGCCGCCAAGGCTTCGCGATGTTCAAATTGCAACAATGCCGCTGGGAGGAGAGAGGCTGGGAAGATGACTCGGATAAAACCTGGTTCGCTTTTCAGAATCGTCGGGAAACCCAAACCCCTCAAAACCTGCAGCATTGGAGCATTTTCTGGAGCTACCTGCGCTTCAAGTTCCGCTATTCCGGCTGAAATTGCAGCCTGGGTAAGTTGACCAAGAAGTATCGTGCCTAAACCCTTTTTTTGATATGCATCAGCAACCAAAACGGCAACGTCAGCCCTTCCTGGGGTGGTTATGGCGTAAATTGCGTGACCAACAACCATTTCCTCACGCAAGGCAACGAGGGCAAATTGGTCAGAACTAGGTATCAACGACTCCACTGCCTCCTCTGGCTTGGTTATATGAAGGAAGCGAAGATAAAGCGACTCCGTTGAGAGTGTCTCGACGAAGTGAACTAGAAGATCATGGTCCTCTGATCGCACTGGCCGCACGTGAGCGATGGAACCGTCCCTTAATACGACATCTGCCTCAAATCGGTTCACCACTCCCAGACTCTCAACTTTGTACACTTTTTTCCTCGTCATCCAGGATCGATTCCAATAGTACCCGGTGTTTCATCAAATCAATCTGGCGAATAAAAGCTGGTATTACCTGCACCGGTTCGAACAACGCAATCAAGCGTATGCCTTCTGGAACAGGCTCGACCATCATCACGTCGCGCATGATCTCTTGCCCATCCAAGTAAACGGTTGCCTCGCACATCAGAATTGCTCCTGCTTGTCATCTAACTTCATTTCCTGCAACTGGGTCAGCTCAATTACTCGATCACTGATCTGTTCAAAGTCCTGGCTATAGTAAGCTTCGATCTCACCCTGATCGCAGAGGATCGATAACTGCGGATCAAGAGGAAGGTGTCCAATTAAAGGAGTGCCAATTGCGCGGGCTGTATTTTCAGCTTGGCTAGGACCAAACAGAGCGATCCTGGTACCGCAATCCGGACACAGTATATAACTCATGTTCTCCACCAGGCCAAATATTCGCACCCCGAGACCGTTAGCCATATTTGCCGCCTTACGCACCACCATACCCGCCAACTCCTGGGGAGAAGTAACCAGGATGACTCCATTCAGAGGTAATGATTGCATTACGGTTAAGGAGGCATCGGATGTCCCCGGCGGCAAATCCACCACCAACACATCGAGATCACCCCAGATGATATCGCTCCAAAACTGCTGGATCGCCCGGCTAATGAGCGGGCCCCTCCACACAACGGGTTGATCTTCATCTGGCAAGAGCAGGTTGATCGATATCAATTTGATCCCCATCCGTGATTCGATGGGAAAGATCCCCTCCAGCCCGCCTTCCGGGAGCTGGTGAGCCCCAAAAAGCTTGGGGATACTTGGGCCGGTGATATCCGCATCAAGAACTCCTATTCTCAAAGCCCGCCTGCTCAAAGAGACTGCTAACAAACCGGCGACTGAGGACTTGCCTACGCCACCCTTGCCGCTCATCACTGCGATGATCTCCTTTACAGACACGCCTCGCTTTGGTGATACTTTCATTTCTTCTCTGACCGCGGATTGAAAGGCTGAGCGCTGTACCTCATTCATCTCGATTACACGGACATCTGTTTCCAATCCATCTTCCAGATTGGCAACAGCATGACAGATTGCCGTGATCAGCTCTGGTTTGATAGGCGCATCCAGCGAAGGCAATGCCAGCATGACAACAACTTGCGATTCCTCAACGATTACATCATGGATCATACCCAGCTCCACTAGGTTATGGCTCGGAATTTCAGGATGGAGGACCTTGGTCAGACATTGATAAATTTCTGATTTGGATAGCCTTAATACCATTATCTATCTCCAGTTTATGAACATGTTGTTTTCGTATCGCCTCTGCATCATCCCTTAGAAACAACAATTAATAGAGCGATTAAGATACCCACAGTCATAGATATCAACGAATATTTCTTGTTTTCCTTTTCAACCGCGGGTAAGAGATGCGAGGCACCTACGTAGATCAACGCACCTGCTGAAAAAGCTAACAATTTACCTAGATTAGAGCGCTCTATATTTTCAATAAATGGATAAGAAATCAGGGTTCCCAGGGGTGTAGAGATGGCCGCTGCCAGGAAAGCATACCAGGCTGATTTTCGCTTGTTAAATCCACCTCTTTCAAGAAGTAAGAAGGTGACAATGCCTTCCGGGAACTCGTGTAAAACCATTCCAATGGCTGCCAGTATCCCGGTGAAGATACTCACATTAAAAGTCACCGAGTAGATGACACCGTCCAAAAAGGAGTGCAACCCTATTCCCGCCATCGGGATAAGACCCAGGGTCAGATCCGGGCGCTCATATTCGTGGCAGACGTATCCTTTAATGAAGCGGTTAAAGAGGTATAGCGCCAGAAATCCGACCAAGAGATAAAAAGGTGCCAAGTTGCTCATCCCGATAGATTTTGGGATAATATGAATAAAAGAAACTGCAACTAGCACACCTGCAGCAAAGCTCATAAAGTAGACAGCGTTATCCTTACCCCACTCTGCATACCGAGTAATAATGAGGATGCCAAACGTTGTTACAGCACAGGCTAGAAAACTGGCTAGGATAACCGCTCCGAAGGTATATGTAAGCATCAGCTAGACCTGAACTGTTTTTACACCAACTCAGTTTAGATTGATTGATGGTCGAAAGTCCCAATGGTAGTCATCTTTGGCATTCATCTCGACCATCTTTTGTTCCGCAAATCGACGGGCTTCTATGATCAGTTGATTGGCTACCCAAAGAGGTAATAACTCTAAATCTGATATCAAATAACCTCCGGCTAGTAAATACTCAGCAATCAACGTTCGCTCCAGGATAGATTGGGGGTATTTTCCGAAAAGTCGATCCAGGTTAGGGGTTATTTTCGTCATGAGCAACCTCCAAAATTACTCACAGCCTGGCTCGGACAAAATGAGAAACCTGACTCAGTCAGCCATATCAGTGACGCGGATTAATGGCACAATTTCCGATACCGGGACTTGCACTGGTCTCCCGTTGCCATCTATAATCACTCGATACAAGTCACCCAGGCTTTGGATCCGATCAATGAACAATACACCTTCTAAATGATCGATCTCATGGTGCACCAGGACCGCGTCAAAATCCGTAAAGACTCGCTCAAATGGTTTGCCGCTTTCATCCAGACTTCTGACGCGCAAGTAATGGGGACGGCGGGTTTCACCGAACAAACCAGGGAAGCTTAGACAGCCATCAAAATCTTTACGTTCATCACTGGATGCGATGATTTTTGGATTAACCAATCCAATCGGGGGATCAGCCTCCTGGTCCCAATCATTCCGGCCACCCAGGCGGACCACGACTACTCGAGAAAGCACCCCAATTTGAGGGGCTGCCAATCCGATCCCCTCCTGGTGAGCCAGCAATGTCTCCTTGAGATCTGCAATTAAATCCCTGGTTTGCCGGTTAAAAACTCGAGCGGGTTTACTTATTGCTCTCAAGGTAGTTTTATTTTTGGGATATATAAGAATTTCTCGCGCAGCCATCGGTAAACTCCCAAATATGCTTAAACCCGGTTCAGCAACATACACCCTCGCGAGTGCTGTTAAAACAAACCGCTTTCATCCCGGCCAGCAGGCTGAATATCACCAAATTTTATATCCATCCTGATTATACCACTATACTTGACAAAGTCAATTATTTTTGTATAATATAAGCGTTAATAAACGTGTGGAGAATTGAGCGATAAGCAGATGAATGAAAACACAGAACCCAATGTCGGATGGCGTGTACGCTCGTTGCGAGATGTGCAAAGGTTGTCGCTGCGTGCTCTAGCCGAGAAAAGCGGTCTATCAATCAACGCCATCAGCTTGATCGAACGTGGTGAAAATTCTCCGACGGTTTCCACCCTGCATCGGCTGGCGAATGCACTCAACGTACCAATTGTAGATTTATTCCAAAGTGAGGCCAGGCAGACCACCATCTACGTAAAGCGAGATCAGGGGCTGCGTTCGCAAAGCAGCGGGGCAGTCATGGAAAGCCTGGGAATTGGCCTGACTAACCAGCAACTAGAACCATTCCGGATGATTGTACAGCCGGGATCAGGCAACTGGAATGACCCAGTCATTCATACTGGCGAGGAATTTATCCACTGCCTGGAAGGGGTGATAGAATATACCATTGCTGGTCGAGTATTCCATCTAGAACAGGGGGATAGCCTGTTATTTGATGCCACTCAAATGCATGGTTACCGAAATCAAACTGAAAAACAGGGGGTCGTGTTAATGGTATTTCTAGCTTACCAGGATACACAGTTTGTCCGTGAAATGCACCTCCGGCAGTGATTCAATAAATTTTGCCACACACACCAAAATATGAGGTCAACGACTTAAATTTTCAACTGTTCCTGGTTTCTGGTAGCCAGAAGTTGACCCTTTGACCAATGAGACTTGTGATACATCTCACATCCATGAGTAGATAGAAATCTCTTCTTGCTCAAAATTGCTTGAAAAATTGGTTTGCGCTGATATTAAATAAACCTAAGAGCGGGTGTTTACCCAAAACCAAGACCAGTGTGGAAACAATGGGGCTTTTTCTATTGGTCTGTTCTGAATTTTGAGAGAGGATCAAGCCAGAACCTTCCCTGTAATAAACGGATAGCCACCCTCTCACCTCCCAGGAATATCGACGCCGCAAGCAAAAACGAATTACCACCCATCCTATCCAGATGTTTGTCTAACAACCAATAATGGTGACTATGATGGTGCATGTGGTTCTGGAAATCCGCCAAATTACGTGCAAGGGCTAATAAAAGTATTACCACTTGACCCATTCGGCCTAGATAGCGACGGTGATGGGATCGGTTGCGAGTGCTAGGAAGAAATCAGTGAATCCAACTCATCTGAGTAGAACCATATAATTACCACCACTCAAAGGAGTCATGAGGTTCTTTAAATTGACTATTTTGGCTAATTTCTCTAGGAGTTACACCACGGTTGCACCAGACAGTCACTGAAGTGCAACGCTCATAAAGAAGAAAGGCGACCTCCTTTCCTGTTGAGTTGAAAGTGATAACATACCGAGAAATTTCTATCATGAAGAATAGAAACACAAGAAATTAACTCAGATGATGCTAACGTCATCGGTCCAGGATCCTTGTATTCCGAGGTTCATCGTTGCCATGTCTCTAAACCGAATATATAATATTCTTAAATAATTTTGTCCCTAGTTCGTAATCTGTTCAAAATCGCTAAACGAATATCAGACCCTTTAACTTAAGGAGGAAACAATGACTGAAGGTGTGCGCAAGAAAATAATGGAAAAGTATGAGAGTGGAGATAAGAGATTTAGCTATGAGAATTTTGACGGGGCTGATCTCAGTAATCTACCTATTGCTGGTTCCAATTTCAGCCACACTAGCTTGAGAAATTCTGATCTGAGCAGATCTGTCTTAGGATTGGGAGATTTTTATGATACAGATTTTACCGGAGCCGATCTATCTTGGTGCAACCTGACTCAAGCAAAAATGGGAAATGCAAATTTGAGTAATGCAAACTTAACCAGTGCCACCTTATTTAAGGCAAATCTTAAAGATGCTATCCTCACCGGAGCTAATTTAAACATGGCTTACCTGGGAAGCGCTATCATGCCTGATGGCAAGCAATACACAAAAGGAATGGACATCACTCAGTATGGTGCCAAGGGTATACCTATGGATATGTAGCTCGACGAGGAAATCATAAAGTATCCACTTTTCTATCTTTTTTACTTTTTCTGATCCACGGATAGCATGAAAGTGTGGCATGGTTAGTGAAATGGCGATCAGCAAATTAAGTAATATTAGTTGAAAACCATCAAAGGAAATAAGGTCGGAAAGTGGTGATATTTACCAGATGAGTATTACTCTAACCAAAACGCAGCCCCGGATCACTCCAGGGTTGCTAAACATACCCGGATGACGAGGTAGCATCCAGATGTGTTTTTTATGGGAAATTATTCCCCCTTTGCTCTCTTATTTTAATTAGACAAATCGAGTCTAGCTCCAATATTTGCTAAAAGACCTAATTATTTCTTACCAATCCATCAAGCATTTATTTGATCTTGCTCCGAAATTAGTGTAATCTATTCACAGGTTCGCAAAATCCTTCACAAATCATAAAAGGGGTGCATTTGTTGAAGAAAAGAACTTTTCTATCAATTTTCAAAAGTTATACTCTCCTCGCTTGGTTTATCGCAATAATCATTTTATGGCATAACTACACCTGAGGTTTCGTCGCATCTTCAGGATGGGATTCCAGCTCTGCAATCCGGATAGGCGATCCCGTTGGCAATATGAGCAATAATCTGCAACTCAATGCAACCGGGTATACAAAATAGCAGCCGTCTGTGTGGCAACTTACGAGGACCTCAGTTAGTATGTCTATCTGTCGGTGGGTTGTAAGTCCTGTCAAAGTAATAGACAAATGTGGGAGCAGGAATTGAATAGCCAGAAAGGAAATTGGATGTTGATTAGAAAAGAAATCATCATATTACTGCTGATCGGCGTTCTGGCTTTTGGCGTGGTGGGTGACAGCTGGAGCGGGATGA
>JBJYXV010000099.1:1209-12519 GCA_046260155.1 Anaerolineales bacterium | reverse complement strand
TCTGGATGAAGCATTCCGCAGGAAATGATACACCGGCTCTCAAATGTTGAGTGGATCATTTTGTTCTTTCCTTTCTCCTTTCACTTAAGGTGATCCAGTAGAGAAGATCGTATTATTCAATTATCCCTGATTTCTTAATGATCTTGATACCTCTATTTCTTAACTCCTCTACAGAAAGCCTGTAGAGCTTTCCTTTGATACAGTTCTCTATAGGCACTCCACCTTTTACATCTATTATTTTTCCACCCTTTTTTATCTCACTTTTTCTGACACACTACAGTTAAATGTATAATCACGGGCGAAGTCGTAAAAGTATCTCTTAGTAGATCGAGCTTTTTGTCCCATTTACTTTAACGACATACTATCTATGAACAAATGATCATCTAAATCATATATTGCTAGGTCCTTTTGCACCGCAGGTCTTCAGACTGGACAAAATTAATGAACATTTAGATCGAAAGTGTGCAACCACAGATTTAATCTCATAAACTATAGGAGCATCCAATTTCCTGGGTTCCACTGATTCATTTGATCTGACTGGTCACTTTCACTAAGAAAAGGGATAGCGAATCTTCTCGCGGAACTGCACTTTTGATTCAATTTGCGCAAGCTTTAGAGAAGCAAAAATACAAGCCTCGATCATTAGCTGTTTCGCTTCCTCTTCTGGCAACTTTTTTAATTCTCTTAAAAGATAACCTTTTTCATGCAAGTAGTCTATAATGAAGTGTATCTCTAAGGGTGTTTGCCCTACTTCTGCAATATATTTGCCGAATATTTTTTTATCAAATTCTTCGGACATCGTATACCTCCAACCATTAAAGATGAAACTTACCTTCACTTTTTGTATCCAGTTCAACAATCCCTAATCAACCTAAACTAACTCGTTTGCGCAATAAAATACGTTTCACCAATTTAAGCCGAAAATGGTCTGAACGTTCGCGTTCGTCTAACGCCATCTGAATGAAATTGCACTCGGCTTCAAGACGAGGGATTAACAAATGATCAAGCGCATTCAAACGACGCGAAGTACGCTGAATTTCAGAAGCCAGGCGAGTGAGACGCAATTCGCTTTCCGCTAGCCGAATAATGTAATCTACTTGAGTCTCAAAAGCCGCAGCCACTTCGTCAATCGTAATAGAAGTACCCACAACAGAGTACCCCCTTCCTAATACAGAGCGGGAGACACGTTTTTGTTCGATGTGGGGAACCTTGACCCCCATCACGCTGATGCTCCTAACTTGGAGTGCTAATTCACCGCGCGATGCCAGTGCGGCCGATTTGACTGCTTCCGTGCCTGCGAACGCTTCAGCCCAGGCCAAGGCCTGTCGTGAATTTGCAGCTGCCATTTGAAGCGCATCTGAACGCTCCATAACCTTATCCGCGATCCGTAGGAACTCGTTCATCAAGGCAGTTCGTTTCTGCTCTAGAAGATCGCGCCCCTGTCTGGCTAACGCTATTTGCGCATTCCGGGCGAGGAGTTCCATTCGAGTTACAGAGACCATGTTCATAAATCTAGTGTCCTTGCTAAATTAACGCTGTTTCTATCCTACCTTCATAGATTTATTCCATACGATTAGCACCATGATATACATCAATCATTTCCTGGGGAATGCGCTTTAAGAGTTCAGCAGGAATTGACTCAAGCAATTCCCAGGCTAACTTGAGCGTTTTGGATACATCGCGATCCGTCATCCCTTGTCCAACAAAACGCTTTTCAAATCGCTCAGCAAAATCCAAAACCCGGCGGTCATCTGCTGAGAGAGCTGCCTCACCAATAATCGAAACCAAACGGCGTAAGTCTCTGCCCTCCGCATATAGCGCATAAAGCTGATTCGCAACGTGGCGGTGATCGTTGCGCGTTTTACCCTCACCGATTCCAGCGTCCATCAGACGAGAGAGGGAAGGCAGTACATCGATTGGGGGATAAATTCCCTTGCGGTGTAAATCCCTGCTTAGCACAAGCTGACCCTCTGTAATATAGCCGGTCAGATCTGGGATGGGGTGAGTTATGTCATCATCAGGCATAGTTAGTATTACCAATTGAGTTACCGATCCCGGATTGCCGTGAATACGTCCGGCGCGCTCGTATAAGCTAGCCAAATCTGAGTACATATAACCTGGATAGCCACGCCGTCCTGGGACTTCTTCGCTCGCTGCGGCTATTTCACGTAAAGCCTCACAATAATTCGTCATGTCAGTCAAGATTGCCAGGACATGGCGGTTGTGCGTGAAAGCAAGGAATTCCGCAGCAGTGAGAGCCGCTCTCGGGGTCAATAGACGTTGTATGCTGGGATCATCCGCACGATTTACGAAAAGTACAGTCCGATCCATAGCATCGCTAGCCCGGAATTGTTCCATGAAGAATGAAGCTTCCCGATGAGTTATGCCGATCGCCGCAAAGACAACTGCGAAACGCTGGCTGGCCTCATCTTCACCTCCAACTACTCTTGACTGCGCAGCAATCTGCGCTGCCAGGTCGTTAGCAGGTAACCCAGCACCAGAAAAGATAGGTAACTTCTGGCCGCGAGACAGTGTATTCAAACCGTCAATCGCTGAGATACCAGTTTGGATAAATTCGCTCGGATGGGTGCGGACTGTGGGGTTGATCGGTAATCCGTTAATATCTAAGGATGCTTCTGGAATAATATGTGGGCCACCATCCATAGGATTTCCAGAGCCATCCAAGATTCGCCCCAACATTGAAAGGGAAACATCAAGCCGAGCCACATCCCCCGTGAAGCGTACTCGAGTATGGGAGAGATCCAATCCAGAAGTCACCTTAAAAACCCGCACCATGCAACGCTGCCTGTCCACTTCCAGTACCTGACCTAAGCGAATATCGCCATCCGGACTGATAATTTCTACGATTTCGTTATAAGCCACACCGGCGATGCGTTCAACAAAAATCAAAGGTCCCTTGATCTGGGAGATAGTGCGGTATTCTTTGGTGACCAAGCTTGGCCTGGGAATCGTTTTCAGCATATCAATCAACTCCCAACTCCGCAAAACTGAAGCGGACACGATCCATAATGGCCTTAATTGAAATTTCGGCGTCTTTTACATCAAGCTCCTTCATTCGTGCAATATCAGATAGGACTGGCAAACTGGTAATCTGAACCAGTGATACTTCTTTTTTCAGGGCAGATTGAGCACGAAAATAAAAATCCATAATCGCTCTAAGCATCCAATATGCTTTCTCGAGGGTGCAAAAGCGATCCACTGCGTGATAAGCAGATTGCTGAAGGAAATCTTCGCGAAGCATACGAGCTACGGTAAGGACTGCGCGGTCCGCTTGAGCAAGTGCATCAGGTCCAACTAATTGAACGATTTCCAGTAGTTCAACCTCTCGCTGTAGCAGGGTCATGGCTTCGCCGGTAAGGTCAACCCAATCATCTGCCACCTGATTCGTAAACCAATCATGGAAATCGTACAGTGAAAAGCTGCGCGTCCAGCTGATCGCAGGAAAGTGCCTGCGTCGGGATAGGTCATAGTCCAATGCCCAGAAGGTACCCACTACTCGCATGGAATTTTGTGTCATCGGTTCTGAGAAATCGCCCCCTGGTGGAGAGACAGCTCCTACAATCGATACTGAACCTGACCGCCGTCTTCGATCTGCTCCAGTCAGGTTACCCATGCAAATGATCCGCCCAGATCGTTCGTAGAATTCAGATAAACGCGCTGCCAGATAGGCCGGGTATCCCTCTTCTCCAGGCATTTCTTCCAAACGACTAGATATCTCTCGGAGTGCTTCCCCCCAACGGGAGGTCGAATCTGACAGGAGTAGTACATCATAGCCCATATCCCGGTAGTACTCGGCGATAGTGATACCTGTGTATATACTGGCTACCCGAGCTGCAACAGGCATATTTGAGGTATTAGCAATTAGTACAGTTCGTTCCATCAGCTTTGCACCGGTGCGCGGATCTTCCAACTTCGGAAATTCTTCGAGCACCTCGGTCATCTCATTACCCCTCTCCCCACATCCCACATACACCACTACATCGGCGTCAGCCCAACGCGCTAAGCTATGCTCGATTACTGTCTTTCCCGTTCCAAAACCACCAGGGATAATTGCTGAGCCTCCTTTTGCCACTGGGAAAAAGGTATCGATAATGCGGGTACCGGTAATAAGCGGTTCGATGGGAGCAAGCCTAGTTTGTATGGGTCGTGGTTGACGTACAGGCCAACTGTTTGTAAGCTTAAATTCCATTTGAGCGCTTTTATGATCTCCGTCCAGTTCGAGCGATGCTACGGCATCTGTGCACTTCAAGATTCCCTCGCGAATCTCGACCACTCGTCCTCGAACCCTGGGCGGAACCATTATGCGGTGTTCAATTGTTTTTGATTCGGGCACCACACCTAGCACATCACCCGGTCCAACATATTCCCCAATGGGAACGCGTGGTGTAAATTCCCAACGTGCATCCTCAAGCAGGGATGGAGCACTCACCCCACGCTGGATGAAATCACCGCTCGTATTTGCTAATGTTTCCAAGGGGCGTTGCAAGCCATCGTACACCATTCCCAACAACCCCGGACCGAGTTGAGCAACTAGAGGAAGTCCGGTATTATTGACTGGCTCTCCGACTCTAATCCCGGCGGTTTCTTCATAGACCTGAATGGTTATATTTTCTCCCGAAAGTCGAATCACCTCCCCAACTAAACCCATCTCGCCGACTAAGACAACATCAAATAGGCGAACTCCTTCCAGTCCAACAGCTGCCACCACCGGTCCGGCGATGCGAACAACTTCTCCTATGCTGTTGTTCGTCTCTCTATTCATTCGGTAACCTCTGTCTCTTCACCTTTGAAGGTAATGTGGAAACCAATTGCTCGCCTGATCATTCTTGCAATCCTGTGCTTCCTGGATGCTTCATGTCCTAAAGGTTGCCCCCCCGGAATAGCCAAGAAGGGCATCTGGTCTGAAGTCTCAATCCGTCTAACAAAAGCAGGATCCATACGCTCCAGCAGACCGTCATCAATCGCCAGCAGTCCACTCTCGCCAGCTACTAACCAGCTTTCAATGAGCTCTTGTGCGCTTTCTACATCCTCAGCACTGTAAGCATCTACGCCAGCCAGGTGAAATCCATGTACCAGCGCAGGTCGTGTAATTACTAAAAGGCGGCTCATGAGACAAACACCATTTCAGAGCGAATAGTATTCGTTTTTATCTCAAGCTGAATGGCTTGAGCAATCCAACGGATATTGCTCACTTCATTAACTTTCAGGTAAAGGTACCCGAGAAATACGCCAATTCCCAATGGGTCGTTTACAAATTGCCTGGACATCCAATTTAGACGAAATCGGTTTAATTGTTTTTCAAAATCACTCAACCTTGCAGCTTGAGCGTATGCTTGTAGCCCAGCGTTAAGAGCAGCCTTGTAAGGAGTCTCTGTCAGTATTTTTATGGCTGATTCAATGGTGTCCTGGCTTCCCGCGTCCGCCAATAATGAAAATGATAACTTCCCTGGACCGACGAAAAGACCTTCCAAATCCCCGGTATCGAACCAATCTTTTAGCACCTTGCGCTCCGCTGGTGCATGCGCGAAGCGCAGTACTGTTAGCAAATTAGTCAGATCAGCTTCCAATTGTAAAGAAAAGAGCAACACACTTCCACCACCGCGGACATGCTGGCAGGTTTGGAATGCTTCCTGGAAATACCACTGATCCAAAACTAATTCCATTTCGTGAGTACTCACCTCAGGGCGCTCTGACCGCAATAAAAGTAAAGGTTGGGCAAAAGGCAAACCCATACTAGCCAGCAAATCAATAAAGGCTCGTGGACCTGGAGCGCGTGCTAACTCAGTTAGTGTGCCATATTCCAATTCGCCGATTGGCAAAAGAGAGGCTAGTATCTCGCCGGCTGGGACAGATTTACCCATACCACGCAAGATCGCCTTCAGATTCTTGATATCGTATCTACGCAGCATAACGGTCACCATTTCCCCTGCCTGCCCCTGATAGAACTTGCGGATTTTTCCCAGGGTGTTTATCAGATCATTACGGAGCGCTTCGGCAATACAACTCATGCCGCTGGTGTGAGCCAACGCAACCCCGATTGATTTACGATAGGCAGTCTTAGTAAGCGCGGCGATTAAGACCTGCAAATTGTCGAGAGCAACCAGTTCTTCTATTTCACTCCTGGATAGCAGGCGGGATTTCATAGCATGCAAGCGTGCATTACCGTAATCATAACCAGACATTTACAGGTGTTCCTCAAGGAATATCCTTTTTTAGTTTATCTGTTAAGAATCAATTGATTTAAGATTTATCTCCCAATCATATAGAAACCAACTGCCTCTCAGAAATTTGACTTATTTCGATTTCAGCATCTGTATTTTCAAAGAGGGCAGCCAAGTAACATCGCAGGTAAGGAGTGGCGCGTTCCAATCTGGCTTCCAAGGTGTTTATAACGACTACCCGACCATTCTCACACTTGGCAATCAGACCACCCCAACAATCCAGGACATACTTGACCGAATAATCCAATCCAATATCTTGTAGAATACCTTCTAGCACTAACCGGTCTTTCGGGTCAGCCTCTAGTTGGACCGTTCCCGAAGATTTCATTGACTCTTTGAGTTCAGCTAAGGCTTCCTCAGTCAAACGTTGCAATATTTGAGGGTAGCTTTTTTTTGTACGGGTTTCTGCAAGCTGCGTACGTATTTGAGCAAAGGTTGAATCAACGAACTCCTCACGGGCGCTTCCAAGAATTTGCAGAGCTTCAAGGCGAGCCCGCTGTAGAATACGGGCCCGTTCCTTAAATGCCGGTTCTACAGACTTAGCATGCGACTCCGCTTCAACCTGTTCAGCCTCGAGGCGGGTGTTAGCCAGAATTTCACTGCATTTGGTGTAAGCCTGCATCTCAATCTTGCGAGCTTGAGAATCGCCTGAGGCTTGAATGGCTTCCAATAAAGCGGACAAAGTCATATTAACCACCAAGAAGCAATACCATTGCTGCAACGGCAAAACCAAGTATTACCATGGTTTCTGGTATGGCGATGAGTAAAATAATCGCTCCAAGAGACTCTGGTTTTTCGGCGATCACACCTGCCCCCGCCGAACCAATCCGAGCCTGGGCCATACCTGTTCCAATAGCTGCCAGCCCAACAGCCAAACCTGCGCCAATTGCTGTTAGACCAATTCCTATTCCTGTCTCCATTTCTTCCTCCCTATCTACGAATGTCTGATTTCAAGCTGCTCCTGAATGGTTCGTACGCTCTACCGCCGCCTTCAAAGAACTTGCGGAAGAATTCAACGTAGTGCAAACGTAAACTATGGATAGTTGGGCTAAAAGCACCAAGCACCAGATTTAGGGCATGGATTAGCACCGCGATGATAATTCCCACAAGGACATTGCCAGCAGTGCCAGCCACATCGTTTGCTACTTTTGCCAGGTAAACCGAAGCCAATCCAATAGCAGCGATACGCAAGTATGAAAGTACATTACCAATCAAACCGATAAACTCTATAGGACCCATGATGACGCCCAACCAGCCTAAAGAGGATCCCAACAAGACAATACCTATAACCATGCCCGCCCAAGCTGGAGTTCTTAATTCGGACGGTAATATATTTGCGAGTACAGCTACAAGAAGAAAGAGACTCACCAATCCTAAGAGCATTCCGCTGCGTTCCAGGAGATGACTCCGATTTCGAGCCTTTAGAGCTTCCCACACCCCGAGGACCAAACCCAGCGTGACATGTATAGCTCCAACAACCAATGTCATAATCAAGAAACCAGCTACGTTTGCAGGACTAGCCCTGTCAAACCACAAGGGGTGCATTCCAATTTTTTCTCCTAGGGTGCCAAAAGCCTCACCATATAAAAAGCCAAATACGATCGCCCAACCACCACCCATCGCCAGGACAATTAATATATCGTGTATCACACCTATTTTGAACTTTCTCAAAAGCCCCAAACTAAGGATCAGTAAGAATAAACCATAGCCAACGTCGCCGAGAATCATACCGAAGAATATCGGCAGGAAGAAAGCCATAAGCCAGGTTGGGTCTATATGACCGTAACGTGGTAAGGCAAGTAAATAAACCAGGCTTTCAAAAGGTCTGACTACGCGAGGATTATGGAGAGCTACAGGCGACCGTTTTATTAATTCGGGTGTGATTACCAATTTCTGCACTAACAATGTATCGCCGATTTTTTCCTTTAGTGTGGTTGCCAGATCGTCATATTCCTTTGTAGGTACCCAACCAGCTAATACAAAGGTCATATCTGTCTCACCGAGACGATACAATACAGTGTTGGATTCAATCCGGTCACGTAAAGCATTCCGCCAAGCGACTAATTTTTGGCTCCACAGGGCAGCAAGTCCTTTCAGCTCGCGCTCGATGTCTTCAATCTCATTAGGGATTATGGTCATGCGTCTGCGTAGTGATGCAAGAACGACATCGGGTGGTCCTTCACCCAACTCGGCAGGCAACCGCAAACGGGAGACATCCTCACGACCCAAAAGGGCTTCAATTTCCCCAGTAAACTCTTCCGGGAATACAATCAACATCGCCCTTGTTGAGGTATCCACATCGCTGGCGACCACCTCAGCACGTCCACCAGTGAGGTCCATTGCACGTTTACCTACCGAATCCAGAACACCCACATGTGCCATACTCACAAAAATACCAATTGTTAAATTTCCAGACTCACGAGCCGATGGAGGGCTGATTGGCAAGAGTTTACGGAGTGTGGCTTCGTATCGCGGTAGCGAAGCCAACTCGGACAGGAGTTTTTCACGGCGACTGGTTAGCAACTGCACCTTGGGCACAAGCTGCTCCACACCTGCGCGAGCTTTGGACAAACAATCCTCTTCTGGATGGATATAATCTCCTTCTGGAAATCCACCCAACTCATCCAATAAACCCTCAATACGGGCAACCAAGAAGCTCAACTCCTCCTGAATATGGAGGGTTTTTCGATCCAAAGTCAGCGGACGAGCAGAGACCTCCGGAGTCTTTGCCAGCTCATCAATGTGTACAAATCCTAAGTCTCGTAAAACCCGAATGGTATCAGGAAGATCTGATTTGAGCCCCACAATTTCAAGTGGGCACATTTCAATGTTCATTTGTATTCTCCAGTCTCCTGCAAACCAAGGATAACGTTCAATGAACGGTGAACGCCAAGCGCGAATCGTCTACCAGCTCTGCGGCGCAAGTGCGCTGCACGGTTATGCGATTGGGCAATAATCACTTGCGCTTCCTCCTCCGTGTTGGAAAGAATTGCCTTATAGCGCTTTTCTCCTTCACGCTTTCCAGCTTGACGAGCATCATCAAGTAGCTCATTAGCTTGAGTCTGTGCACGTGCCACTTTAAGTCCAGCAGCCTCGCGAACGGAGGCAATCTGGCGGGTAACATCTGCTTCAGTCTTACGGATCTGGTCTAAAGATGATAAATTTGATTCATTTTTAGGTAGGCTGGACATTATTAACCTTCTCCCATTCCAATAGTAAGTGGTAAGCAACTGTCGAAGTTTCAAAACTGGTTGTCAGGCCATGCAAAGAAACAAGTATTGGCTTTACACGTTTGTTTATTTGGCGAGACATACTGCCGTGTAGTGCACGGTAGGCAGCCTTATGGCGAAACTGGGGATTTAGTTCATGCATCCCGCTCAGTAGTACTCTTTCCTTTAAGTTTTTATCGTCTTCGCTAATATCTTGAAGAGACAATTCAATGATCGATCGGTCAATTCTCCGCGAAGCTTCCGGGTCGTTTCGGCGATTACAATCCAAGTGATCATTCCAGCGCTGTATTGAAAGGCAACTTAATAATAGTTTCCACATTCGAATAATTAAAAATGTCAAACAAAAAATCCCTGCCAATAATTTGTAACCTCCGGCTAATCCTTTTAATTAAACTTCGCCATCAAATTCCGAAGCAAGTATAGGAGATTCAGTAATGCAGGGATATCAGTTATGTAATATTTGTAATTCGATGATTGCCTATATTATGCTTTTTACACCTATTTCCTTATAATTTGATAATATCTACGATATTTCCAGGAATAAAAAAACCTGGATTGATGTCGGTCGCCCTTGGATCATCAAGCCAGGTTTTGTTGCCTAAATTCTGTATTTACTTGATCACCAGCCAACTTGGTCTGGCTCAGATGAGGAGAACAGACTGCCCATCTCAAATCTATCCTTCGTGAATGCTAAAGGCTGTGCTGTTCTTGACCAAGAAGTATTATGCATACCCATTACGTAAGTGATGTTATATTATTCTTACTGATTGTGTACTATAATACTCGATATTTTTTTAGATTATACCAAATTTTGTTTTTACTTTCAAGTACAGTGGTATTTTGTGTTCGTTCCACAGGTGGTGGGCATATTTGGGAGAAACTAACAAAGAGCACAACTTACGTCTGTTATTTGAATTATTTCACACCCGTTCCTGATAACATCAATCCTGTATGCATGCCAGCCCAAGATTTATATTCTCTGGTCTGCTCCCAAAAACTGATCCATAAGATAATTTGGGATTAAAACAAAACAGAGGTGGGCAGAATGGTGGGGGTCCAATAATATATTTTGAGTCGCCTCTCCTTCGCGGCCAGCGAGGCTGACCTGATAGAAGATCTCACCCGCATCAAAGAAGGTATGGAGACGCTGCACCAGCAGGTTCTTAAAAATCTTCTTTATGCATTATAAAAAATCCATTTCTAGGTATTCTTTATGGATTATCAAAGGTTTACCCTCGGATTTTAAATTATATAATGTCAAATCAAATTCTCGAAATTTTTCACTTATTTTGCCACCTCATTCTGTTTCATAAGTTAAGAAAAGCTACATTGCGTCTACTTTCTGCGTTTCTAATCAGTTCCTTAACAAAAAAAATATTAATGCAAGTATAATTAGGATAAATTTGGCCTAAATTATGCATAATTCTTCGATCAATTTACGGTAAAGATTTTTTTTACAAATTAATCAAGAACACAGTGGCAAACCAATTCACATAATAACCTCTACCAGCAAAGGATGTAAAAAAATAGACCAAAAACAAATTAACCAAAGGAGAAACGAACATGACAAGTATGTTAGTTAGATCAAAAGTTGAGGACTTCCAGACATGGAAAAAAGGATTTGATGAGGGTGCAGATTTGCGCACTTCCTTTGGGGGAGGCGCTGAACAGGTTTTCCAGGACGCTAGCGACCCCAATACATATGTTGCTGTTATCGAATGGGATACATTAGAAGACGCCCGGAAATTCGCACAATCACCAGAATTGAAGGCTGCCATGGCGAAAGCAGGGGTAGTTGGTACACCAACCGTCTACTTTATGAACAGGACCTAAAGCCC
>JBJYXV010000099.1:0-1109 GCA_046260155.1 Anaerolineales bacterium | reverse complement strand
AAGCAGGGGTAGTTGGTACACCAACCGTCTACTTTATGAACAGGACCTAAAGCCCTATTTATTTGCGCGGTTAGAAAAAGCCCCTCTCAAGTCATAAGAGGGGTATTTTCTTAAATCAAGGCATTTGAGGAATTGCATAGCAATTATAAATTCACCACTAATGATTTTCTCCCTGAATCTTACTTATTCGAGATTCTAATTCCGAATATATAAATTAGCAGGTTAGTGGAATATAAAAAACGAATTATTTATATTATTTGATTGAAAACTCTCTTATAATTTTCCATCCTTTTTTGTTTTTGAAGCTCTGACATTCTAAAGTAAATTTGGAAGTGGATGTAGAAATCCCCCTAACAGTATTCTTTTGTTCTAAAGGACTCTATTTTTTTCCACTCAATATTACCTCACATGAAATAAGAAACTACAATCTTCTGTATCATTTTTTGGGGGGCAAGCCACATTCAATCGATTGTCTGCAAATTACTGGGAGGCTTTTTGGGTTTAGCAGGCTTTGGCCATCTAAGTGTGTTGCGTAAGGAATTCCTGGCCCAGGTTCTAGCCGGGCTTCCTATTGATGGTGACCTGGTTGTGGTCATATCGGGGACTTTCAAGATTATTCTTGAGATTGGATTGATAATCCAACTTGACAGATATCGGGAGATAATTGGCTGGATTACTGTAGCATTCTTTGTATTAGTGTTCCCTGGCAATATCTCTCAGTACCTCAATCGGGTTGATACATTTGGGTTGAATTCCGATAAATCACATTTTACCCGTTTGTTTTTCTACCCGTTTTGTTGATCTGGGCGATCTGGTCGACCGACGCATGGAAAGCACTGCACAATAGGAAGGCGACAAGATCAACAGACGAGTGAGTCGCCTTTCCTGCTTCATGCTTGATGCACCTACGGTGCAATTGGATTACCAAAGCATGAAAATAATGGAAAAAACATGCGTACTCTATTTACCCATTATTATTGGTAAGAAGGTTTTTAATAGTTCTGCACCGGTGGTGAAGGACCAGAAGGCTGTGGCGGATCCGTCCGCGTAGGTGGTGCCGAAGGTGTTTGTAGCGCGCACATGCCAGTAATAGGTCGTGTTCTGGCTCA
>JBJYXV010000098.1:0-3947 GCA_046260155.1 Anaerolineales bacterium | reverse complement strand
TGTAAGGCTGCTCGCTGACTGCCCCGGCATCACTGAAGACCAGGATGTAATAATCGCCAGGTGTATCGAAAGCCAGCGAAGTGGCGGTCTCGTCACCTGTTCCGGGATTAGCGGAGATGGAGGACAGCCGCCCGATCGAACTCAGCCGCCCGATAGAGCTTAAACGCCCGATCGAGCTCAGCCTGCCGATCGAGCTCAAACGCCCGATCGAGGATAAGCGCCCAATGGAAGATAAGCGCCCGATGGAAGATAACCGCCCGATCGACGAAAGGCGCCCGGACGAATCGACCTCGGCGTTGTCCTGAAACTCGTTCAAGGTATCCGCATCCGAGGGTTGAGTGTAGACATCCTCCGCCAGCAGATCGGCAAAAACCATCAGATCGAAATCCGCAGGTAAGGAACTCAGACTGACGTCCAACCGGGAGGGATCTGGGACATGGATCTTGTAAAAATCAAAATCCAGGGAATGGCTCAATGTAGCATCCGTAATCGCTACACCGTTTTCAAGCGGCGTTGCATACTCCGGCCGGTCATTGAACTCATGGGGGTCTGGATCTGCCCCGACCGTGATCACTGCGTCCACCCAGGTCTGGGTCACCGGTGTACTGGTTGTATCACTGACGGTGAATGTGCCGCCTTGGCCATCCGGAAAATCATAGGATGCAGTGGCATTGAATCCGCCCTGACCAGCTATTGAAGAGGTCATATCCAGGGAACAGGTGCCATTCGAGGTCGTACAGGTACCGCCATCCAGGAAGTATGGGAAAGCGCCATCCGTCAGTGCGACAACCCCCTCAACAACAGCACCGTTTGCGTTTTGCCAGCCACCGCCATCATTTACACTAACATGAACGCCATGGGAACGGATGTAGCCAACTTCATCGATATCACCCCCGGTGGCGGTGATCTCTACCTGGACACCACCCCAGTTCACAACCGCTGGTTGTGAATTACCACCTAGGCCATCGGTGGTCACTGAGAAATCAGGCAGTTCCTGGAAGATACCCGTTGCACTGGCAGATACAACAGCACTGCCGGCTTGATTAGAGTTGACGGTCAGGTTGCAGGTACCATCCCCTGCTGTTTCGCAAGTAGAGATACCACCCACGAACCCAGCCGAGGCACCCCCCTGGTTCGTCAGGGATCCACCGATTGTGTAACCAACCGCAGGCCCCCAGGCAAACCCGGTTGATCCATCCTTCACTTCCAGCAGGGCTGACAGGTCCACTTCCTGACCTGTAGGAACGCTCTCGCCGCCGCTGATGGAGATCCTGGCATCGCACAGACCGAATTTTCCAATGACAAAATCTTTCAAATCGCTGGTTAGCGAGGAGGAAGAACGCGTCTTAGCGATCACCGAAGTGAAGCAGGGTGTTTCCCCAAGCAGCTCGGTAACGTTCAATCCCATCTCCGTGAAGGCATTAGCGGGTAAATCTGTAATAGAATTCCCATTCTTGCTGTAACTTACCCAATCACCGGTTGGAATGGACGTTCCATTATTAAATGCACACACTAAATCCGCTGGGTACCCATTTGCAGCATTACAACCCTCCCCAGAGCCGTCATTGACCGCTCCTTTCAGCTGCCAGGTATTATTGAGCCATTCATAGACTTCGACAAATCCCAGCGCGCCACCATTCTCAAAATCCATGGCCAACAGGATGTCACCATTTTCTTTCTCCCCATAAAAAGTTCCATCCGGGTTAAGGCTAACCGGCTGCTGGTTGATCTCGATATCCACGTGGCTGGAACCACCCGGATCGAGGCGTTCCAACCCGGCATACAGAATCATGTCATTTGTATCATTGGTGGTTGCATACAGGTAAACATTGGATAGGTCATCCTTGGCTGGCACATTTCCAGACACCTGGGTCCAGGTGGCATGCAGCTCATCATTTTTGGAGCTGGTAAATGTAGTGCTGTCCACAGCACCTTTACTTGCCAGCTCATCCTGGATAAAAACCGCGGCCAAACCCTCATTGAATCCAGGACGTTGGATTACTTTCCCAGTGCCACTTGGATCAAGGTAAAAAATATCATCCCAATCTGGTCCAGGCTGGGTCGTATTTCCAAGTATGTCAGCCGACCCTGAGTTGCCATTTCCATCACCCAGCTCGAACAAACCTTCCGCATCCACCGCGAAGGCCATGTTTAGTGGCACCACCAACGCCAGAGCCAGCGTGGCAATACCGACCATCCACAGCCACAGGCGCGGCCCGGTCGGCCGTTTCCTTTCGCTGTGCTGATTATGGACTACTTCCTGGGACTTCCTCGACCCACCGAATACATTACGCATTGTTTCCTCCAAGAGCGATTTGGGCGAACCTCAAAAACCAAAAAAACCGAAGCATTCACTTCGGCAGCCTGGCTGTCTGCCTCACTGCAGATCCTGGGCTTTGCGCCCCCACCTCGCGATGGGTTTGCCGTTTCGGATGCTGATATATAGTTGGTAAGAATTCACAAAATTGTCAGCCCGGTAATTGAAGTCATTTCCATTTACCGGGACTGCGTAGTAAAATTGACGATGGTGACAAATTGCACAGAGATTTGACTTTTCAACAAACCCCTCCGATTTTTCTTGCAATCGGATCTATTATACATAAATTTCAGCTATAAGTAAATCTTTACTAATATTACCATTAATGTGCGATTTGTGGTGAATATTTTTTTTAATGATTTAGCTAGGTGATTAAGCGGCCTATACCTCAGCACACAGTACATTTACTGGCATTTTTTATGGATGAAAATTTAAATTCACTCCGTGTGGTAATCATCGGCGGCGGACCGGGTGGGACAGCCTGCGCCTTAGCATTGCAGCGCCAGGCTGCACAGCACGGTCGCAGGGTTCGCATCACCATAATCGAGGGCAAACAATTCCTCGATGAGAAGCATTACAACCAGTGCGTGGGCGTGCTCTCGCCACCCCTGCCCGAACTGCTGGAAAACGATCTCGGTATTACCTTCCCCATGCAGCTCTGCCTGGTAGAAATACAGGGCTACGTGCTGCACAGCTCCGGTGAGCAGATCACCCTGCAGGGAGCCGGGGAGGATTCCTATGCGGTGCGCCGGGTTCTATTTGACCAGTACATGCTGGAGCAGGTACGACTGGCTGGGATCGAGATCTTGTCCGCCCGCGCGGTGGATCTGGAATTTCATGCTGACAAGGTGATCATCTACACAGAAAACCTGCCGCTAGAGGCAGATGTTGTGGTGGGAGCTTTCGGCCTGGACGAAGGCAGCGCCTCCATGTTTTCCCGCCTAACAGATTACCGCCCTCCCCGGGCGATGAACTCGCTGGTGACCAAATTTGACCCCCAGAACCAGGCAGAATCCAATCTGGAAGGCTACATCCACGCTTTCCTGCTTTCAAACCCGCGCATCGAATTCGGCGCAGTGACCCCCAAGTGCAGTCACTGCACGATCAATATTGCCGGGGACTGGGTTGATACACCTCTGATGGACCGTTTCCTGAGCCACAAGCAGGTGCAGAAAGTACTGCCCGAGCTGAACGGTGGCCAGGTCCAGCAGAATCACCACCTGATCTATTTCAAAGGTCGCTTCCCGCGCTCGTTGGCGCGCGGTTATTACGGTGATCGATACGTGATGATCGGTGATGCTGCCGGGTTGGTACGAGCGTTCAAAGGCAAGGGTATCACCACGGCTGTGATGACCGGCATCCGGGCTGCTGAGACGATCCTGGAGCATGGCTATACGCGCCAGGATTTCCATGATTTCTACCGCACTGCCAACCAGGATATCATCCAGGACCTGCCTTACGGGCGCGCCATGCGCCTGCTAACGTTATTTATGTCGCGCGTGGGCCTGATCAACCCGGTTCTGCGTGCAGCGGAAACTTCGCCGGATCTGCAGTCCGCGTTGTTCGATGCCGTCTCTGCGCATGCCCTGTACAGCGAGGTGTTCGCCAAGTCGCTGCGCCTAAACACGGT
>JBJYXV010000097.1:0-1917 GCA_046260155.1 Anaerolineales bacterium | reverse complement strand
CGGGCGTAGGCAAGTGATGGAGCGGATAAGTCCACGGCTGTCAGATCGATGCCGCGTTCAGCAAGTGGAATGGTGTAGCGACCGATACCACAACCCAGTTCCAGAACAGGGCCTTGGACTTGCTGGATATACTATTGTTGTTTTTCGCCAGTCCATACCCCATACGAGGATGGATGCTAATCCTTATCTTTTGCGTTTCAGTCAGCCAGTGATTTGATGATCTCTTGACAAAACTCAGGTAAATCGTCCGGTACTCGACCTGTCAGAATATTGCCGTCTTTTACGGCTGGCACATCCAGGAATTCTGCCCCAGCATTCACCAAATCATCCCTCACCGCTACATAGCCGGTCGCCTGTTTGCCTGCCATAAGACCGGCAGAGATCAATACCCAGGGGCCGTGGCAAATGGCGGCAAGCAGTTTGCCATCTTGATGGCATTCACGTACCAGTTCGAGTGTACCTGCGTGCAGCCGCAGCGCATCTGGCGAATAGCCACCCGGGAAGAGCAGGCAGTCGATCTGATCGGTATTGAGCGCCTCCAGGCTGCTGATCCTGTATCGCTTGCCTTCTTCCATCACCGGAATGGGCACGGGATGACCAAACCGACCAGTGACGGGTTTCCCTTCAAAGGAAGGGCGTGGATGCAGCCCTTCGTTAACCGGCACAACCACGATTTCGGCCCCTTCTTCGTTAAGCCTCAGGATGGGATAGAGCAACTCAATATCTTCAAACTCCTGGGCAACAATGATCACTACCTGCTTTCCTGTTAGCTTTCCTTTCATTAGCTTACTCCTTCATTAACCATACTCGAATATACTGCCGACCAAAGATTCGCATAACCTGCTGCGCTTATTGGCCACACAACAACACCCACAAAAACATCTGGTCAGCGTCCATAAACCGATACGTGCATATCGCTGCTCGAGTCAAATGTCTCTTGGCTCCAACCGCCCCAACGATTCTTGAGCCGCAGCCCTGCAATGCTTGCCATCAGGTCAAGTTCGCTGGGCCAAGCGTAACGCTGAACCACTGGATTCAACTGAATTCCCCCAGATGAAAGCGAGACATGGTTCTCCTCGATGATTTGTTTGGCTGCATCATGCCGCAGCACATCCAGCCGGACCTCATCGATTTCAACCGATTCTGCTTGTACATATTGGTCATTTTGCAAACGGTAGAGAAAGGCTGGTACATATGTCTCGATCACAAAGACACCCTCCTCGCTGAGGTGATCGGCCACATTTTTAAAGCACCTGACCTGGTCTTCCTGCGTCAGCAGGTTAAAGAGTGTATTAAACACAACATAGATCAAACGGTAAGGACCCACTACGGGTACATCCGCGAAGTCGCCGATGGCAACTTCGATTTTATCGCCACCTGGCATGCTCCGCAATTGCTGAACCATTGCGGGCGATATATCGATACCTTCAACCTGGATACCTCGCGCTGCCAACGGCAAGGCAATGCGGCCGGTACCAATGGCAAGTTCCAGGGCGGGACCTTGCCCGGCTAACTGCGCTAAAAACTCGACAGCTGCAGCCTCATCACCGCGTTGAAGATCGGGGTATGTCTTGGCGACATCTTCACCGAAGCTTATTTTTGGTTCATAATCTTTCATGCTCAAAATCCTTCGCTTCTGCGCCACATTTTGCCGGCAGCACAGCTTATTTCCAAAGGCTGGCGCCAGGTCACATCAAATCAGATATTTAAGGCTGGCCCCGTTCAATAAAGAACCAGCGATGGCCTTCCAGATCTTCTACTCGGTACCGCCGGCCAGGCGGTCCATCTTCGATTGCCGAGAGGATTGTAGCTCCTGCTGCCTGCGCTCGTTCAAAATGCTGGTCGATATGATCAACATATATTAACACACCATCGAATATCCATGGATCTTTCATCCATAATTGCATTTTCTCGCAG
>JBJYXV010000096.1:0-5081 GCA_046260155.1 Anaerolineales bacterium | reverse complement strand
TAGCGCGCTTGCATGGGGTGCAAGAGGTCCTGGGTTCAAATCCCAGCGCCCCGACTGGAGATCTCCTTACCTGGGTTCTCGCCAGAGTAAGAACCCCCTATCTCACCTCGGTTGACATCAGGTGGCTCACGGAGATCTTTTACCGGATTACTCACTCAAGCGATTGAATACGACAATATATACAGAAAGGCAGACGGATTCAGCCCCAATATCCCAAATCTAAACACCTGGGCTCTGAACCGCTTCCTTGATTCTGTGGTTAATGTGCACCTAGGTGACCAATCAGTTATTGAGTGAATCTATCCGGTTTTCCTTTTGACTGACGATAAAATCAAATGGTTCAATGATCAAGCCGATGAAGTATACCTTTGGTTTGCTCATATAGTTCGAGGAAATCTTCATAATATTGATCATACAGTGACGCAAATTCACTATTCGGTTCAACTGTACTCCCAGGTTTCACCCAGTCAGCTATATCCCCTCTCTCTAGTAACCCGCTGGCTAAGCCGGCTAAAAACGCATCACCATAGCTCGCACCGATCGTGAGTTCCGGGACATTCTGAGAGATTCCACTCACATCAGAGACTATTTGGAGCCAGGTATTACTTTTGGTACCACCCCCCACTGCAACAACGTTATCTACCCGTGCACCGATTGATTCGAATGTTTCGATGTTGTGGCGGATACCATAAGCAACGCCCTCAAGAACAGCACGATATAAATGCGATCTTGCATGGGTGAGTGTTAATCCTGCAACCAATCCACGTGCTTTGGGATCATTAATCGGTGTGCGTTCTCCACTGAAATAAGGTAACACGATTATGCCTTCCGATCCGGGTTTTACGGTTTCAGCTTCCATAAAGAGGATTTCATATGCACGATCTACTGGCAGCTCCCTTGAAAATTGATCTCGAAACCAGCGAGTCAGTGATCCCGTTGTTGCCATACCTGCAGCCAAATTATATTGCCCAGGAAATGCACCTGCTACCGTCCACATGCGCGTATCCGGTACTGGCTGGTTGAGAATGAGGATGAAAAAAGTCGTGCTACCATACATAATCATTAAATCGCCAGGTTTTACAACTTCGACACTGATCGCTTCACTTAATGCATCCACTGCTCCGACTGCAACCGGTGTTCCTGTCTTTAAGCCAGTTTCCATTGCTCCACGTTTGCTTACTCTGCCGGCCACTTCATCACTCCAACAAAGCCGAGGCAATTTGTTGATATCAATAATATTCTCCGAATATTGCTCTGACCATTCAAGTTCTTTAATATCGATCAGGGGCATGAAGTGGCTGGCTGTATGCCGGTCGATCACTTTTTCGCCGGTTAATTTTAAAATGATATAACTGCTGGCGGTAGTTATTTGATCAACCATCTTCCATAATTCGGGTTCATGGTTCTTAAACCAAAGGATTTTCGGCCCTATCGCCTGGCTGCTTAATGCCATTCCAGAAAAATTAAAGATAATTTCCTGGCCGATAGCCTGGTTTAAATATTCTATTTCTTCCTTAGCGCGTGTATCAACACCGTATAAAATTCCTTTTCTCAAGGGTTGGCCGCGTGCATCCAAGGGCAACATGCATGGACCAATCGCACTAACGGCAATACTGGAGACATCTGCACCAAAATATGGAGATCCATCCAGAAGGAATCTGCAGATTTTGACAACATCACCCCACCAAACAGATTCTGCGTCTTGTTCAGCCCAACCAGGCTTTGGAATATCCATTTGATGGTCAACAATATGAGATTTTCGTATTGTCCCATCAGGTTCAACCAAAACACCCTTACTGCTATAAGTACCAACGTCGATGCCAAGTAGTAGTTGACTCATATTTATCCCAATTGAATATCACCACAGATATGTACATGAATTCCCATGCTGTCAAACATGGCAGCTTTTACAGACAAACCTTTATCAGCCATTTCGCTGGTAGGTGCATAAACGACATTAACATGGTTCGATTTGTGCCTTGCCATCATTTGATCCCGGCTAACACCGTGGAGAACTGCATGCATGATTGGCCACTGCGGTGTTGTCGCTGCCCAACGTCGCTTAGTTTCTTGCTCTGGCAGGGAGACAACCGAACCCCGACCGATATCGGCGTGTAATTGACCATCCATGACAAAGACTCTGCTCCAGACAATTTCACCTGGTTTGCAGATACCTTTAAGAGTGCCTCCACCTAATCGAAAATACATCGGCGGTTGGCGCTCGCTAGTTGCACCAGCATACCCACCTACAAAATGTGCGGCGGGGGCCGCACCTGAAATTTGAAAAACCCAAACAAAATCATCAATATTATTACCAGCATAATGCTCGCCCCAACGGATATCATGCAAGGTTGAAGCAGGGTCCATCTCCATCGCACGCCAAACACGGTTGGTGGCCAGGATATCCACACCCGCACCTTCATCTACCTCATTAAAATGGGGTAAAGCACTTTCTGGGAAAAGAACTTCATTTGTTCCCCTTCTAAAGACTGGTGGACGGTCGACATTGTTCAACAATCCTTCTGCCAAATCGGACGCTGGCGCCATATCCTTCAGTCCCTGCTGATATTGTATTCCGATTGCATCACAATGGAAATCAGCGGCAATGCGTACTACTGCAATATACATTTTTAGCTGTTCGAGTATTTGTGCATCTGTCAATTCAGTAGCTTCATCATCCCCGGTGATGAAAGTGACCCCTTTGCGATTTAACCATGAACGTGCCTGCGATGCTTCCTCATCTGAAACCAGACTCATCTCTGCCAATAGAGCAGACTGGCTGAGCCGTTCCTTATAAATGCCGGAAGTGTTTACCAGTTCATCATCGATGATCGCGTTATACATACCCATGCAGCCTTCATCAAATATTCCCAGGATCGCTTTTTCCTTTTTTAGAGCGTTTGCCAGTGCAGTGCCCAGATTCTTTTCATCTTCGGGTAAATTATCCACGGATAAATCGCGAACATGACTCAGATCATGTTTGATCTTGCCTTTTTCAATCCACTGTTGAAGCCCATTCAAGAAAAATTCATCTGAAAAATTTTCACTCCAAATTGAGCTGTAATTCACTCCCATTTTTGTCAGACAGCCATTCAGATTGAGCAGGCCCACCAATCCAGGCCACTGACCACTCCAATTCGCGATCGTTAAAATAGGCCCTGTATGGTCCCGTAATCCAGCAAGCACATGATAACTGTATTGCCAGACCGCGGTAGCAACAATCAATGGAGCCCGTGGTGGAATATTTTCAAATATATCCATACCCATGCGCTGATTCCAAATAAACCCATGCTTTAATTTTTCATCGTATGGGTGTGCTCTCACAACCTGGACCTGGTATTTTGCGAAAGCTGCTATTATCCGGTTTTCCATCTCCTTTTGAGCAGGCCAGCATTCCTGGTTCGCTGAGAGACGTAGATCTCCGCTGGCAACCAGATAGGATTGGCCGCTTTGTGCAGATGGGGGTTCGTTAATCACGGGATATCGATAATTTGACATTGTTGACTCCAAGTTACTGGTTTGTTGGTTTGGTTAGTTTTTCTGGTTTCACTTGATCGCGTAGAAATGTGTTTGAACACCTGCAGTAGGCGAACAACCATCCCTTGAAATCTTAACGCCTTGCTGTGTTCTGAATCCGGAATTCTGGTCGTACATATTTAGCAGGTGATGATCAATGAAATATCCATGATGAATCAATAATCACAATCCAGAATTATTTTTTGCTGCATTAATGAACTTACAACAATTACTTGATATGGATTGGAATGAAAATTTGTTCTCAATATTGATCTTGAAGTTGTGGGTTCACCTCCTTTGGAGTGATTGGTGGCCCAACAGATTCGCGAAAATGCAATTTAGGCTCCATCATGACCAGCTTATTTGGATTTTGATCATTATTGATCCGCTCCATCACCAGTTCAGCAGCCTTTTGCCCTAACTCATAAGTCGGTTGTGCTGCAACTGTAATCTTAGGTTTCATCAACGTTGCCCATTCCTGATCATCAAAAGACACAAGGGAAATATCTTCCGGAATCGATAAACCAAATTCGTAAATTGCCCGAATAGTACCAACTGCCAGCAAATTATTGCCCGCGAAGATAGCACTCGGAGGCTGAGGTAAGTTTAGCAATTCTGTGGTATTTGCATAACCTATCTTTTCTTTTGGCAATCCTGTTTTGATCAATTGCGGATCCAAAGCAATACCGTGATCGCGAAGCGCATTTTTATAGCCTTCCAATCGCTCGCGTCCCGTAGTGATCTCCAGGAAACTTAAAATCGCACCAATCCTGTGATGACCATGCTGGATGAGGTGTTCAACCAGAGCATAGGCACCTTTTATGTTGTCTAAAATTACTGTGTCAATCTCACAACCGAGCACACGTCGATCCACTGATACGGTTGGAATACCGGTATCTATCAAACGCTGTGGAGAACATTGATCTTCTCGGGTTGGAACGATGATTACACCGGCTACCTTCTCTGAGATCATTAGCTCGATGTACAGAGCTTCTTTATTTAAATCCTCATCAGAATTGCATAAGAAAACAGCATAGTTATGCTCATAGGCTACATCTTCCACTGCCCTTACGAGAGTGGTGAAAAATGGATTTTGAATATCTGAAATAATTAAACCGATTATTTTTGAAGAACGGGTCCTCAGGCTGCGGGCTACACGGTTGGGCTTGTAATCCAGCTCAGCTGCTGCTTTAAGCACTCTCTCCCTGGTGGATTTTCGAACATATTCTTTCTTCCCAAAAACACGTGAAACGGTTGCATTCGATACCCCCGCTAATTTAGCAACATCGTTGATACTTACCACATTTCCTCGTTGTAGGAAAAGATAATCGTATGATTGTAAACCAGTTCTGTAAACGTTTTCTGAAATCGTTTACATATTACCCAATATCAATCTCGATGTCAAGTGAATCCGAAAAACTTTCATAGTGCTTCTCTTTCTTGATCCCTTTCTCCATCTTCGTTAATTATCAAACTTAAGACAGAATCTCTCAATCAAACGATTCCCGGGGGAAAACCCATTGCATACAAACTTATTTAAATCAAGCGAAATATTCATTTCACAT
>JBJYXV010000095.1:0-1958 GCA_046260155.1 Anaerolineales bacterium | reverse complement strand
GCTATCCAGTATCCGTGGCTTGTGATCTTCTGGAACTGCCACCCAGAACGCATTACTATCAACCGGTCCAAAATGATGAAAGCGAGCTGGAAGCAGCGATTTAAGAAATTGCTGGTTAGTTCCCGACCTATGGCTCTCGTCGTGTAACGAACCAATTGCGGCGTTCTCGATACAGATTTACGGTCAATCGCAAACGAGTCCGACGGATTTTGGTCAAAAAGGAGCTACTGCGACCTACAAAAAGGCAGAGACGCCGCTCAACGGACAGCCAACATCCCATCCTTGCTATCCAAACCTGGTCCAAGAGCTCGAAATTGCCGACCCTTACCAAGTTTGGGTCGGTGACATCACCTACAATCGTTTACATCAAGAGAACGTGTACTGGTCCTCATCATGGATGTCTTTACACGATCTATCCGAGGCTGGTGCTTAGGCCGTACACTTGATCAGGAGCTGACTTTGATGGCTTTTCGTCCCGCTCTAGAGACCCATTCGCCTGAGATCCATCACAATGACCAGGGCATCCATTACACTGCTTACACTTATTCAGACTTGCTGAAGGTACACGGAATCCAAATCAGCATGGCGGCTGTGGGAAAAGCCGAGGAAAAAGGTTATGCTGAGCGCTTCATGCACACTATTAAGGAAGAAGAGGTGGGTTTATCGGAATAACTTGATTTAAGAGATGCCCAAAAACAGATTCAATGCTTTATCGAAGACATGTATATGACCAAGCGCATCCATTCATCTTTGGGATACCTGACGGCAGTGGAATATGAGTACGCCTGGTGGCAGTCCCAATCATTAGAAACTTCCCCCTAAGAATGCTTAAAATAGTATCCAACTTTATGGGACCACTGCAGCTCATACGATGCGCCTCATCCACGTAGTGTTACACAAATCTTTGAAACAGGCTTTGCAATGGGGTCTTATCCCTGTCAATCCTGCTTCCCTGGAGAATAAATTCCGTCCCCCAAAAAGGAATTCAACATACTTGATGAAGACCAGCCGAGAGTTTTGCTTTCCCATCCCAGCAAGTATTAGGCATTTAATCATCTCGCAGTTGTGACTGGCCGGATAATAGGGAATCTGTTGGATGTAAAGTGTATTAATTTAGATTGTGTTACTGAAACATTAAAAATCCGCCCTCAATTTCAGCGTGGAAGTAAAGGCAGATATTTTGACGAATTGAAGACTGCTTCTTCATACCTCTCAATTATCCTGGGTTCTTCGACCCTGGAGATTTTACGCATTCTGGACCAACAGCAAAATATACATAGGATATTCAAGGGAGATCAATGGAAAGAGATTGGTGTGATTTTCCATTCTGACATCGGAACACCGATTGATCCACTCAACTTAACCCGAGACTTCAAGAAAGCCTTGAGAGAAGCTGGATTGCCTGAGATTCGATTCCATGATTTACGTCATTCTGCTGCCACTCTGATGTTAAAGCAGGGTGTCCACCCCAAAATTGTCCAGCAACGATTGGGTCATACCGACATCAGTATAACACTGGATATTTACTCCCATGCTATTCCCGAAATGCAAACAGATGTGGCGCAGAAGATGGACGAGATCCTTTCACCCGTTGCTGTCAAATTCCTATTACACTAATTTATGCTTGAGGGAAAGCCTCCACATATTGGGGGTTCAATTCCTTTTTCCTACACATATAGGCACCCCCGGTGCGATTCGAACGCACAACCTACTGGTTCGAAGAAACCCGTAAAACCCCACATCTGTGTAGAACCATATAATTACCCCAACCTGTAAGGGTGGTAAGATTCTTTAATTTGACCATTTTAGCTATTCTGACTAATTTCTATGGGCGTTGCAGCCCGGTTGCAGTAGGCTGCACCTGAAGAGTAACGAGCATAAAGAAGGAAAGGCGCCCCCCTGCCCTCTTGAGTTGAATTGGAAAATAATTTAGAATAAGGATTTCAAGACAATGAATA
>JBJYXV010000094.1:0-29743 GCA_046260155.1 Anaerolineales bacterium | reverse complement strand
GGGGTTTCCCAACCCGTCAAATCATATCATGCAAAATTATCGCCGTTATAAAACCCCCAACGCGACAATATTTATAACCTGTGTCACCAGGAACCGTTACCCGTACCTGAAGTCAAAATCAGATATTGATCTCTTTTTTCGGACATTGCTAGAAGTAATGGAAATCCATCCATTTGAACACTTAGCATACGTCATCCTGCCTGATCATTTCCATTGTTTGATCAAATCAGACCATCCATCTGGTAACTTTTCAATAATAATGCACAGCATTAAGAGAAATTTCACCAGAAATTACAAGGTCGCGCACAGCATTCAACAACCTCTAAGCACTTGGCAGCGGGGATTCTGGGATCATGTAATCCGCGATGAGAAGGACTTTGAAGTCCACTTGGATTACATTCATTGGAATCCATTCAAGCATGGATATGTGAAAAAACCAGAAGACTGGCAATATTCAACTTACAGGGAATGGCTGAGCGATGGATTTTATGAGCCTGATTGGGGCTCGGATTTCGAACCTGCCAATATCAGAGAACTGAACCTTGAATGACTGTAATCGGCGGGATAGAATCCCGCCCTACGTTATGTACCTCGTAGGGCAGAGCCTGCCCCCGACAAAGGGGTTTCCTAACCCGCCAATATCCCCAGGGGCGAAGCATTCCAGTAAGGTTTTGAGATGCTGGATATAAGGATTAAAATGTTTCGCCCTTACATAAATATCCTTTAGCAAAGCACTATAATAATGTTCAGCAAGAAAATCACAAAAATGGAGCTCCCCCATGCCATCCTCTGCCATCAACTTCAGCGATAAATTCGCCCAGTTCACTGATCTTTGGTCGCCGCGCATCATCGCCCGGATGAACGACTACCACTTCAAGCTAGCCAAGATCCAGGGCGAGTTCATCTGGCACAGCCACCCCGAGACCGACGAGGTCTTCATCGTCATCCAGGGCTCCATGCAGATCCACCTGCGGGATGGGGTTGTCCACCTGAATGCCGGTGAAATGTACGTCGTGCCAAAAGACGTCGAACACAAACCCACCGCTGAACAGGAATGCCAGATCCTTCTGATCGAGCCAGCGGGCACGCTTAACACAGGGGATGCCGGTGGGGAAATGACGCACCTGGAGGAGGTGTGGGTATAAACCCACGCATTGATTCAATTTAGCGGCCAGATTTATGTAGAATTTATAATTAGCGTCTCAAACACACAGAATGGAGCGATCCGGTGGTTCAATTACGCAACTCCGTTAAGGCGATTATCATTCAATCTGATAGGCTGCTCACCATCAAGTATGTGGACCCTGATGGCGAATGGTTTTCCTTCCCCGGGGGCGGGCAGGAGGCGGGGGAGACACTGCACCAGGCTCTACAGAGGGAATGCCTGGAAGAGTTGGGAATCAAGATTGAGATCGGGACCCTCAGGTATATTCGCGAATACTTCGGGGAAAACCACGAATTTGCAGATCACGACTCGGAGGCTCACCAGGTTGAATTCATTTTTATCTGCAGCATTGCCACACCCCTGCCGGAGATGAGCATGATCAAGCCGGATCCAGGCCAGGTGGGCATCACCTGGCTGCCGGTCAAAGATTTAACCAGCTACCGGCTGTATCCCAAATTCATCCGGGCTTTACTGGAAACTGCGCCTGATCTGTCCGGTCCCGTCTACCTGGGAGATGTAAATTAAGAAAATCTGAGGCTGGTTCCCACCAGCCTCAGAATCCTTTGTCGAGGATCAAACTTATGATCCCAGCTCGGTACGCAGCCTGAGGTAATTCAGCACCCTTTCCCGCGTCAGCACACCTAAGACCTTCAGGCCATCCACAACCGGTACCAGTCCCAGGTTCTCAGATTCCATCTCCTGCAGGGCGGTCAGCAAGGGGGTATCAGGACCGATCTGGATCGAATTACCCCAGGATTTCATCACGTCTCGAACCTGTGTACGGCTCCACAGATGACGGGGGACCTGGGTGATCTCACCTAAACTGAGCATCCCGGACGCCTGGCCATTATCAACCACCAGGTAGATACCCTGGGAATTATTCCTGAGGGTCACCAGGACCAGCTGGTCGAGCGTGGTGTCACCCGGGATGGAGGGGTAATCCCGGCTCATTACCTGGTCGACCTTGATTCCGCCCAGTTTATGCTGCAGCTGCGCCTGTGCGGAAGCCGTGCCTGCCATGTTCAGCAGGAACAAACCGAGGAATCCCATCCAGATACCATTGCCCAGGTTCCCGGTGAAGACGCTGAACACGCCATAAGCCATAAAACCATAAGCCACCAGCTGCCCGCTAAAAGTAGCCACCCGGGTAGCCTGGGAGTGTTCACCGGTCAGCTTCCAGATTGCAGCCCGCAAGATGCGGCCACCATCCATCGGGAAGCCGGGTATCAGGTTGAACAGGCCCAATAGCAGGTTCACCCGCCCCAGGTAGCTGAAAGCTGCCGCCAGGTAAGGTAAATTGCCCGTAAATTGGGCCAGGCTGTTGAATATCAGCGCCAAAGCCAGGCTGACCATCGGTCCAGCAATGGCGATGCGGAACTCTTCCCCGGGGCTATCCGGTTCGCGTGTAATTTCAGCCACACCACCAAGGAAGAAAAGCGAAATGCTCTTAACCGGGATTTTATTGCGCAGAGCGACAAATGCATGGCCTAACTCATGCGCCAGCACAGAGCCGAAAAACAAGAGACTGGTGATTATTCCCAGCACCCAGACCCCGCCAGCAGGCAAATTAAGGGCCTGATCGGCAAAATACCCGCTGGCCAATGAAAAGGTCAGGAATAAGAAAATCACGAACCAGCTGGGATGCAAACCGATTGGTATGCCGCCAATTCTGAACAACTTTATACTCTTTCCCATCATATCTACCTCTAATAGATCCTTAACAAGTTTTTATCTAATCTCGCATCTTAAGCATACCTGAGAATTGTGAATTCTTTGTTAGTGGAGTATATATTTTTTATTAAGACTTAATTTGTCATAATCGCGGCTTATTCCTGGAAGGTAATTAAACCCAAGATTCCCCCAAGGTCCAGAATGCAAGTTGGTTAATGCAAGGATCAGAATAGGCTTTCCAAGCGCCAGGCCAGCGCTGAATAGCGCTGTGCCACGCGGTTGTTATTAACTGCAATGGCGATCGCCCGCCGGCTTCCCACCAGGACGCACAGCTGTCGAGCGCGGGTGATGGCTGTATAGAGCAGGTTGCGCTGCAGCATCATGTAATGGGCAGTGATCACAGGCACAACCACGACTGGGAATTCAGAGCCCTGGGCTTTGTGCACCGAAATAGCATAAGCCTGCACCAGCTGGTCTGTATCCATCCAATCGTATGAAACCCGCCGCCCATCAAATTCAACCTCCACGGTATGCGCCACGGGGTTGATCGCCACCAACCACCCAATATCCCCATTAAACACATCGATGTCGTAATTATTCTGGATTTGCATGACTTTATCCCCCTGGCGGAAAGTCCTGCCGAACAAAATCTTTTCGGGTTTCTTCAACGAGGTAGGGTTGAGCGCGGCTTGCAGACGTTCGTTGAGGGAATTCACACCCGCCTGCCCGCGGTACATGGGTGCCAGGACCTGAATCTGGCTCATGGGATCGACACCAAATGTCGCCGGTATGCGCTTGCAAACCACCTCCTGCACCCAGCTGGCTGCCTGCTCTGCATCTTCAGCTGGAAACAAGAAGAAATCGTTGTCCCTGGCATCAGCGGTTTCGTTGAAAAAAGGCATTTGACCCTGGTTAATGCGGTGGGCGTTGTTGATGATCTGGGAACCGGATTCCTGGCGAAAGATGAAGTTCAAGCGGGTCACCGGCGCAATTCCGCTGGCGATCACATCCCGTAAAACATCTCCCGCTCCTACGGAAGGCAGCTGGTCCACATCACCCACCAGCAGCAGGTGGCAACCAGGGGGCACTGCCCTGAGCAGCTGCTGTGCCAAAATCAGGTCCAACATCGAGGCTTCATCAACGATCAAAAGGTCAATCTTCAGTGGGTTATCGGCGTTGAACTTAAAACCTTCTTTGGGCGAGAATCCCAGCAAGCGGTGAATGGTGCTGGCTGGACGCCCGGTAGCTTCCGAGAGGCGTTTTGCTGCCCGACCGGTAGGTGATGCCAGTGCATAGGATTTACGACCCGATTCAGCCACTTCGATCAGCGCTTTTAGCGCCGTGGTTTTACCCGTCCCAGGTCCACCAGTCAGCACACTGACCGGGTGGCTGATAGCCATCCGGATCGCGGATGCCTGTTCACTGGTGAGCTGCGGGTCGAGGGGAAGAAATGCTGGCGGGAGATCGCTCATGCGGGAGGGCAGGCTGGTGGCCAGTTCCTGCAGCCGCCTGCTGACCCCCTTCTCACTATGGTAAAAAGGCATCAGATAAATGGCAGGCAGGCTGTATGGCTGCTTTACTTCACTGACACCGGGAAGGGTATTCCCACCACCTTCTCCTATCCCGGCTTTACTTGAAGGCACCAGTTCCTCGTAAACTCGATCTTGCTCTCGCAGCCGGTCGATCGCCTCCGGGATCAGGTCGGGATCAATCTCCCCCAATAATTCCTGCGCTTTCTCAGAAAGCACCTCTCGCGGTACATATACGTGACCTTCATCCACCATCTCGTTCAACGCATAAACCAACCCCGCCTCCACCCGGGAGGGGTGATCGCTGGGTAAACCCAGCGATTGAGCGATGCGGTCTGCGGTTTTAAAACCTACCCCGTGGATATCTCTTGCCATGCGGTAAGGATCAGACTGCACCACTGCGAGGGATTGGTCCCCGTATTCTTTGTAGATCTTGATCGCCAGGTTGGTGCTGATGGCGTGACTGTGCAGAAAGAGCATAATATCCTTGACCTGTTTCTGCTCACGCCAGGCATCGGCAATTGCCCCCGAGCGTTTCGGGCCAATGTCCGGTACTTCCAACAAGCGCTGAGGTTCGTTTTCAATCACCTCCAGCGCCTGGTCGCCGAACTGGTCAACGATCCGCTCAGCCAACCGGGGTCCGATACCTTTGATCAAACCGGAACCCAGGTAGCGCTGCATACCAGCCACGGTTGCCGGTGCGATCTGCTCGCAGGTTTGAACTTGAAATTGGAAGCCGTGCTTGGGATGAATCTTCCAGGCACCTGTCAGGCGCACGTGTTCGCCGGGACTCAGCTCAGGCAAATTGCCAACCACTGTCGCCAGGTCCTGATTTGAGGCAGCTGGTCTTGATTGCCCCTCTGGTTGGAGCCGAATTACGCTATAGCCATTTTCGGGGTTGTAATACGTGATTCGTTCGACTGAGCCAGTCAGGGTATCCATTGGCTCTTTCAGCGGTACACCCTCCTGCCAGGAATCTCGCTGCTTGAAATCTATGCTACTGCATCGGGTTGTTATCAGCCCAATCCTGGCCAACGATCACAACCAGGTCTGCTGGGCCGGTGACATCATAGCGGTGGAACACGTTCTCCGGGTTGATGCTCATCAATTCCACGATCTTCGCCACAGTATGCGGATTTCCTGTGTAATCGATGATCGTCGTCTGATCGTAGTATTCATCCGCATTACCTGGCTCAGCGATCGTCAGCCCTGAAGAGCGCAGATATTCAGCCGTCTGTGAGGCCAATCCTGGGGTATAAGTACCATTCAGGGCAAGCACCGTGGCGTACTCTTCATCCAACAGCGCCTGGGAATCCGCCTGGGGTGCCAGAGGGACTACGGGACCGCTCAGGCTGAAAATCTGGTCGCGCAGCTGCCGGATTTCATCCGCCAGGGGCCGCAAAATATCCTGCCCGTCGTACGAGTAAGCAAAATCAACCTGGTCTACCCCGATCACTCCCCGGCGAATATTTTCTGCAGGGATCTGCTGGGCCACCCAGGCTAATCGAACCACCTGCATCAGGGTTAAATTCGAACTGATCCCGGAAGAAAGGTTCTGGTAGAGTGAGGGTGAATTCTTGATCAAAGTCGGCAGCATTTCCGCTTTCAGGATCTGATCACGGATCGCCAGAATGACCTGCTGCTGGCGTTCTGCCCGGTCAAAATCGCTGCCTGAAGAATTCCTGGACCTGGCATATGCAAGTGCCAAATAGCCTGGCAGTACCTGTTCACCAGCTTTCAGCGTCTCAGTATTGTGCTTTCCCAGGGGATCGATCACGATTTTTTTCGGCACGTTGATGGTGATACCCCCCAGCTCATCGATGAAATTTTCAAACGCATTGAAATCGACCATGGCATAGTAATCGATCTCCATCCCTAGGAGATTTTCTACCGTGCTCAGAGCCAGGCCAGGGCCTCTTCCTTCGATATTGTATACCTCGCCCATGCGGTAAGCAGTGTTGATCTTGCTGTAATCAAAACCGGGAATCTCCACCCATAAATCGCGCGGGATGGAAAGCATACCCGCCGTACGGCTCTGCGGGTCTAATGAAAACAGGATCATCGTATCCGTGCGCGGTATATCATCAGGCTCTTCAGCGCGTGCATCCACGCCCATCACCAGGACATTGATGCGGCTGTTGCCATCCCAGGGGACAGGAGGTGGAGCACCAGCGCTTTGCAGCGGTGTTTCACCCTCCGTGCCCAGATCTTCTGGAAGTATAGCACTTGCACCCTCAGCCTCTTCCAGTGTTACCCCGGGTGGGCTGGACAAATTCCAGGTGGAGACCAGGTCCTTCACCGCTGAAAAGGTAAGCCAAACGGTAACCACACCAGCCAGGATAAAGGCTGCTACCAAGCCGATCAACAACCAGTTTGAAGTGAGAGGATTTTTTGGTTTGCTTTTATAGTCCCGACTACTATCCATAGGCAATTTATATTATGGCATAGAATTGTTGTTTGCCCAGTCATAGCCGAGGAACAGCTCTACATCTACCTGGCTGGTTGGGTCAAAACGATTGTAAATCCTGTTTTCTGATATGCCCATGAGATTGACCAGATAATTGATGGTATACGGGTTCCCCGTATAGGAAATGATGGTCGTTGCGTTGTACAGCTCCGGGGCATCCCCAGTACTGGTCACATTCACACCCTGGGTTGCCAGGTAATCCGAAGTACGGGTGGCCAGGCCAGGTACCCCTGCTCCATTCAACACAGAAACTTTTGCATTTTCAGTTTGCATCAATTCCTGCGGGTCAGAGCCTGCCAGGGCAGGACTTGCTAATCCTTCCGAGGCAAAGATCTCGTCACGCAAAATGCGAATCTGCTCCGGTCGCGGTTTGAGCACATCATCGCCCTCCGGCGATTTACCAAAGGTTACATGATCCGTGCCGATCGAGCCACGGATAATATCTTCCTCGGGAATCTGCTGCACCAACCAGGCTAACTGGACCGCTTGCTCAAGGGTCAGATTGGTCTGTATCCCGGACGAAATCTGCTCGTAGATGGCAGGAGCGCGGCTGACCAAGGTGGTGAACATGTCGTAGCTCAAAATCCTATCCCGGACGGCCATGATAACCTGCATCTGGCGCCCAGCTCTATCAAAATCTCCGCCTTCTGTATTGCGCGCCCGGGCATAAGCCAGAGCCAGGTTCCCCGGTAGGTCGTGAGCACCTCTTTTTAACTTAACCGTCGGCCCATCAATCGGGTCGACCCAGATATTGTGAGGTACATCTATTTCAATAAACCCGAGTTCATCGATAAATTTCTCAAATGAGTAGAAATCGATCAGGGCATAATAATCTATATTAAGCCCCAGCAAACCCTCTACGGTATCCATCGCCAATGCCGGTCCCCCACCGGGTAACTGGTAAGTTTCCCCAAACCGGTAAGCCACATTGATGCGGTTGGGTTCTTCAAATCCAGGTATGTTGACCCATAAATCGCGAGGTATCGACAGAAGGCCAACTGTTTTGCTCAGGGGATCAACAGATGCCAGGATCATCGTATCCGTACGCGGGGCTCCCTCCCCACTCACCCAATCCCGGTAATCCAAACCCATCACCAGGATGTTAACCCGACTGGCTCCATCCCAGGGGATCGGCTCAGGCCCGATCACAACTGCAGGGGGTTTTGCTACCTGCGTTTCACTTTGCGGTGAATTTTCAGTCGGTTCGGCACCTGGATTTACCACGACACCAGGCAGATCAGTGATATTCCAAGCGGCGACGAAATCCTTGACATAATTGAACGTCAGGAAGGCTGCGCCAGCTGCCACCATGAAAAACAGAATCACCAACCCGACAAGAATCCAGTTGGGTCTAGCTGGCTTTTTAATTTCTGAACTATCTTGTTGAACTTGCTCCATTGTCTTATTTCACTTCTTCTTTCATATGCATTATATGATAAAGGATAAACCCGCTTAATTCTATCTTCTCTCCCCACGAGATGAGTCTAGAGAAGAAAGAGACAGCGGGAATAGAAATAGCTACCTTCATTCAGTAAAATGGCACGTAATTATATCATGCCGGGCATACCCTCTGCTTAGGGTAAAATTAGTGTTCCTGGAATTACCGGACACTGTCCCTAGACGTAATAAGACCGATTAAAGTTCCCTTATGCCCCTGCTCACCGCTTCTAATCTATCAAAATCCTTCGGACCCGATGATATTTTCTCCGGAATATCCCTGAGCATACCCAAGGGAGCGCGCATTGCGATCGTAGGACCCAACGGGATCGGTAAAACCACCCTGCTGCGTATCCTGATTGGACTGGATGAACCATCTGAAGGCAGCCTGAACCTCACCCGGAACTTATCAATCGGCTACCTGCCACAGGAAGCTGTCCTTACCGCGGAGCACAGCTTATGGCAGGAATGCCTTACCGCGTTCGAAGAGCTGCGCCAGATGGAAACAGAACTGGCCCAGCTGGAAGCAGCGATGAGTGTTCCAGACTTGGCTCAAGACGCGCTTGAACGCTACGGAAAACTGCAGGAATCCTTTGATCTGCAAGGGGGATACACTTATGAAAACCGAATCAGCCAGGTCCTAACTGGTTTAGGCTTCACCTCCGAGGATTATGATCGCCCAATGAACCAGCTGTCTGGCGGACAGCGTACACGGGCGCTTCTGGCTCGTTTGCTGCTTTCCGGTCCCGATTTGCTAGTCCTCGACGAACCCACCAACCATCTCGATATCGCTGCCGTGGAATGGCTGGAAAGTTATTTGCTCTCCTGGGAGGGGGCAGCTTTACTGGTCTCCCACGACCGCTACTTCCTGGACAAAGTAGCCCAATACATTTGGGAGATGGACCTGGGAGGTTGGGAGACCTACCGCGGAAATTACAGCGCTTATCTCCAGCAGCGCCAGGAACGATGGCAGCTGCGCCAGCAGCTATTTGATACAGAACGAGAGCGGCTTGAAAAAGAACTGGATTACGTGAAACGCCATATCGCAGGGCAGCGAACTTCCCAAGCGAAGGGAAAGCTGCGCCGCTTGAGCCGCCAGGTCGAAGCCATTGAAAGCCTGGGTTTCGAGGCCATGCATGGAAAAAGCTGGCTTGAGATCAGCCACCAGGCGGATATATCCACCAATATCATGAATGTTGCTGAGGTCGAGCGACGCATCCATGCCCTGAAATCCCCGCTTAAGAAACCCACCAACCTGAACATCAATTTAAAAGCCGGACACCGAAGTGGGAATATCATCCTGCGTACACACCAGCTCACTATCGGTTACACAGGCAATCTGTTGCTGACCACCGACGACCTGGAACTGCGCCGTTTAGAATGTGCTGCTGTGATCGGGCCAAATGGCGCCGGTAAAACCACGCTGCTGAAGACCATACTCGGGCAGCATCCACCTTTGTCTGGCGAGGTTAAGCTGGGAGCAAGTCTAAACATAGGTTACTTTGCCCAGGCTCACGAAGATCTTGTCCCAGATCGGACCCTGGTGGAAGAAATAGAATCTGTGGGTACGAGCATGCTGCTGGCAGACATCCGCCATTATTTAGCCCGGTTTCTTTTTCAAGGTGATGATGTATTCCGACAGGTATCAACGCTGTCCGGTGGGGAGCGCGGCCGCCTGGCCTTGGCAAAACTTTCGCTCTCCAACGCAAACCTGCTCCTGCTGGATGAGCCCACCAATCACCTGGATATCCCCTCCCAGGAAGTGCTGCAGTCGGTCCTGGCAGAGTTCAAGGGTACTATCCTGCTGGTTTCCCATGACAGGTATCTGATTGATGCCTTAGCCACCCAAATCTGGGAGATATTCCCAGAGCAAAAAACGATGCGCGTCTTCAAGGGCTCCTACAGCAAATACCACGAGCAGTTGGAGATCGAACACCTGCAGTCAGAAAGCAAGCAGGAGAAGTCCAGCGAGACGGAGAATAAAACTCGCAGAAGGCCTCAGAACAAGGGGCAGAGCCGGCGCAAGTTCCGCCTGTCGGAGGTAGAAGAGCAGATCGCCCAACTAGAAGCACAGCTCGCAACACTTGCCCTGCGGCTTGAAAATCCCCCAACGGATAGCACTCAGGTCCAGGAGCTCGGCGAAGATTACGTCGAAATTCAGAATGAAATCAACGCACTGTTAGCGGAATGGGAACAGCTGCATAAGGAAAATGGAAATACCTAATCCGCTATCGCACCGGCCTGGACCGGTTCATCCCCATTGTAATAACGCAGCTGCGGCCAGCGCCGTGCGATCCAACCCACCGCAAGCAAGCAACCGATACCACCCGTAATCACCGCTATTGGTGCTCCAAACAATTGTGCCACCAACCCGGCTTCCACTTCCCCCAGCTGGGGTCCACCTATGAAGAAAATCTGGTTAATGCTGGTCATTCGCCCGCGAATATAATCCGGGGTCTGCAGCTGGCGAATAGTGTTGCGGATGATCATGCTGACGGAGTCAGAGGCACCGATTAAGATGAGTGCCACCATCACACCATAGAAACTGCGTGCGAATCCAAAGAAGATCGTGGCTACCCCAAAGGCTACTACCGAAAGCAGCAATATTTTCCCCTGGCGGTGGATTTCCCTGAGCTGTGAGATGAATGCAGCTGCCCCCATCGCGCCGATAGACTGGGCTGCAGACATCCAACCATATTCCACAGCACCTAAATGCAGGACGTCACGCACGAAGATCGGCATCAAAGTATTGGCTGAAGAAAAGAAAGTGGCGAAGAAATCCAGCAGCATGCTGGAAAGGACCACTGGCTGTCGAAGAATAAAACGCACACCTTCCACGACATCCTCAAATTTGACCTGGATTCTGCCGCTGCCGCGGGTATGCTGCGGGATCTGTCCAATCAAGAGCAGAGCACCAATCACGGCCAGAAAGGAAATTGAATCAATCAGGTACGTATAGTACTGGCCCCAATAAGCGATCACCAGCCCGCTTAATGCTGGTCCGACAATTGAACCCACCTGGAGAGCGATCGACTGCATGCTGAAAGCATTCGGCAGATCTTCTGGCGGGACCAGGTTTGGTATGAGAGCCTGGCGGGCTGGCAGATCGAAGGCCAATGCCATGGCCTGGATGGCAGTCAAGAGATAGATTTGCCAGAGGGTTATCTCACCGGTATAGGTAAGCCATGCCAGGACCAGGGCCACGAAAGCCATCAAACTCTGGGTCACCAAGATCACCCTGCGCCTGTTGGCTGAATCGGCTACCGCCCCGCCCACCAGGGAAAAGGCGATTACAGGTAGGATGCGGGCCAGCCCAATACCCCCAAGCGCGATGGGCTGTTCAGTTAGCAGGCGCACATGCCACAGCAGCGCCCAAATCTGCATCTGCGAACCTGCCACAGAGATCGCTTGCCCAATCCAGAGCAAACGAAATGAGCGGTGGTGCAGTGCAGGTGGAATTTGCAGTGGCATCTTCTGCCTTTAACAACCAAGGATTTATCTATCTGGCATCCTTTTCGTGAAAACTACCCGGTTGCTTATCTCCCCCAATCACCAAAGGATAAATATTGCTCGCTAATCTCCTGATCGCTTAGTTTTGCAATTGGCGGCATCACCCGTTTAAAGGAATTCTTTCGGATCAAATTGATCACAGCTTTAACGAAATGTTCATCATATCCGGCCTTGATGCATTCATCCGGAGGATAACGCTTATCGACCAACAGGAAAAGTAGCTGGTCAACCTCTTCATAAGTGAAGCCCAATTCACCTTCATCAGTCTGGTCCAGCCACAAATCTGCTGAAGGAGGCTTGGTGATAATCACATCTGGCACACCCATAGCGCGTGCTAATTGCCGCACCCGTGTCTTGTACAAATCACCTAATGGATTGAATGCACAGGCTGCATCACCATACAAGGTCGTGTACCCGAGCAGGAATTCCGTCTTATTGCCCGTGCCAACCACCAAGCCTTCAAAGGCATGTGATTGGTCATACAAGACGATCATACGCGCCCGGGCCATGGCATTGCCGCGGCGGATTTGGTTTGCAGCAGGAAATCGTTCAAATAATGGGGTGACCATATCTGTAATCGGTATTGTCAAGCTGTTAACCCCTAGGTTGTCGATCACCAGCTGGGCATGATCGAGTGATTCAGCAGAAGAAGTTTTATACGGCATACGGATTGCCATCACGTTTTCCGGGCCAAGCGCTGCGGCAGCCAGGTAGCCGGACAGACTGGAGTCAACCCCACCAGATAAACCCACGACTGCCCGGGAATACCCCGCCCGGGAAACCTTACTCCGGATGAAATCAACCAAAGTTTGTTTGGTTTCTTCTATATCAACAGATAAGTCATTTGTTTGTTTCACGGGCAGGTTGCTCCTTCCGAATCTGATACCAATGTGCCAGCCTTAAATTCTTCGATGATCTCATGGATAACTTCATCATCGATCTCCCAGATGAACGTCTCCGCCTTTTGCTGGGGGCTGTATACCCGTCCCGGAGTTAATAGTTCTTCCGGTATACCAGCAAAAATTAAATTCTCAGAACCCAGAGAAGGTACAAGACACGCCAGTTGCAACAACTGCTCAGGGCTCAGGTCCGTAAGAATTGCGTCCTTGAAGGCGCTGATCATTTGGGGGATCTTTGTGATTACTGCGGGACTGGTTACTTTATCTTTTAATGCACACAGCACCATGTTCTGGTTACTGGCGCGCGTAAAAACATTATAGCGTTTGCGGATGCGAGAGAAGCGTAAAGCTTGATCCCCAGTAAAATGCTGCTGCCCCGCATAGAAGTATCCCATATCTTCGGTTTTATCATCCACCGGAGTACCATCCATATCCGTGGGAAGGTATATATCAATACCTCCAACCGCATCCACCAGCTTCACGAAAGTTTGCATATTGACCGCACCGTAATGATCGACTGGCAGGTCAAAGTTCAAATCCAGTGTCCTGGCGAGCAGTCCTGCCCCGGCACCCGGGCCATCGTAGTAGCCCATTCCCGGTGTTCCGTAGAAGTAAGCTTGGTTCAGCTTCCCATGGGTTATCCCGTGTTCTTCTCCAATCCCTGGAATTTCTACCCACAAATCGCGCGGCATATCCAGTACGGTCACTCTTGGTGTGACAAAGTCAACCTTTACAACCCGGATCACATCGGAAAGTCCGTATAAGTAATCCTCACTCCCATCAATTCCCAATGCTAAAATGGTCATTTCTGGCGGGCCGCCACACAGGGGTGCCTTGGTTGGCACTGGCTCATCGGTCTCGGTTGCCTGAACTGGTTGGGTGATTTGTCCAGCTTGATCAAGCGATTCAGTGCGATTAACCCTTTCTGCAGGGGTATTGGTTGCTTGAACCTGCACAGCTGCAATAGTGGGTGTGCGCGTCGCCAGGCCTAATTCTGGACCTAATGGCTCAGTCCAACGTTGCTGAAATTTGGGGATAAAAATTAACGCCAGTACAGCAATCACCCCCAGCAGAACTGCACCGGTAATAATTAACGGCTTTCCTTTAGAAGATAGCATTTCGCAGTTAGCTTTAAGATCCTTTTCTGTCCGTGCTTATTTCTTAGTACTGCGAAGGGGGATTATATCACGCCAGGCGCTTGATGCTTAACTGCAGGTAGCGCAGTGCAATTAAAGCTGCTGTGTTCAAGAGGATCGCAGCCAGCGCATTTGGTAAAATATCGGGAATCCTCGCTGAAGATTCCCCGAACAGGAATAATGGTGAAGCGAGCAATGCACCCAGTGCACGACCCAGGGAAATACTGGCCGTGGCAAAGGCCATCACGGTTGCCCTGGCTGAAGGCATCACCTCAGTCATCATCGGCACACTGCTCACCAGGGCAAATTCAAAAGTCAGGTAGAAGAGTAATAAACCAGCAAATGCCCCAGCTGTGCTAACCCCCATTATCGGCAGCACCAACGCCGCGAGACAATTCAAGCCCAAGCCAACTCCGATCGCCAGTGGTTTCCCCAACCTGTCGGTGAAAGCAGCCGCCAGGGATTCGCCTCCTAACTCTGATAGGCCAATCAAAGCTGCAGCAGCTCCCAGAGCGGCGATGATTAAACCAAAAGAATTTTCCAGCCAGATACCAAATACCAGGTTGATCACTTCATTTGCTGCACTGACGAACACAGCCATTGTCAGGGCTGCCAGGACAGGGCGATTTGCCAGCATCTTTTGTACATTCCCCCGAAAACCCATGGTCTGGACCCTTGTAATCCTATCGGTGGGTATCATCCAGGCCAGCACACCCAGAGCCATCAACCCCAGGAAAGCGAGCACCGGGAAAGGTGCTCGCCAGCCGTACCTGGCAATCAGGAACCCCATCACCGGTACCCCCACCAGGAAACTCAATGACCAGCTCAATTCCGTGATTGCCAGCACCCTTCCCCGGCGCTGGTAAACCACCCGGTCTCCCAGGTATGCCTGCATCGAGGGATCGAAGATGTATTTACCCAACATGGACAGGATCAATGCCGCCAGAAATCCCGGAAAAGTTGGCCAGACCATCACCAAGGTCAAGCCAAGGATGAAAATCACCAGGCCGGAAAGCATGCCGGTTTTCCGTCCACGGCTGTCCCCAATCGATGCCAGAAACGGGCCGATGATACCGGTAAAAGCACGCAAAGTCAAAGCGAGGGACATCGTCGGTAAATCCACCCCGAGCCCCCGGCCAAATACTGCCAGGAAGGGATAAACCATACGGAACATGGTATTAAGCACCACCCTTGTGGCGGTAAATATTAATACCTGAATCCGGAGACGGGTTTTCAAATTATTTTCAACTTGTAAAAGAATTTGTACAATCTTCTAAATGCGGGAAGATAAAGGGTTTATTCCGCAAGCTGTTCTTTCAAGGAAGCTGCCTGTGCTTTTGCAGGGTGCTTTATCCCGAATAAAAGGCGCGCCAGCTGCCAAGCTGCCAATAGGGTTAATCCCAGAAGAGTCAGGAAATAAACCTGAATACGCCAGGCTCCAGATCCAAAGATCGGTGAACCTGGGTGCATCACCTGTTCCGTGGATTGCAGCACATAAGTGAGGATCACCATGTACACAATATTCAGCGCAGATGCCCAGGCGGGGTTCTCAAGCAAACTGATCCCGATCTGCAGCGCTAATCCACCGATGGTAAAAATGATCGCAACTCGCCACCTGGGTTCGGATAGATATAACCCATTCCAATTCGTTTCCATCGCCCACAGGGATAAAGGCAGGTAGGTGATCCAGAAAAGTAAACCCGTACGCCCCAATGCAAGTGACCAGTAATTAGCAACTGCGCGTCTCGAGATCAACCCGATCAACCCGACCGCTGCAGCTGCATAAATGGAAAGCAATGCCGTCCAAACCCAGGCCCCGTGTAAATATACCACCCGCACATTGGTCCCTAGTGATTTTTCTGCCGGACCCAAAGCAGTAACGAGGATAATGGCCAACAAGGTGATCACGAACCATAAAAGTGGAGATCTCATTTATCCTCCAGCATCGGCATCCGGATCCCATGCCGTCTGGCGGCTAAAATCGCCTCTGGATAACCTGCATCCGCATGGCGCACGATCCCCAACCCCGGATCAGTGGTCAGCACCCGCTGCAGGCGTTGAGCAGCCTGAGGGGTGCCGTCTGCTACGATCACTTGTCCTGCGTGCTGGCTATAGCCTATTCCCACTCCACCACCATGGTGAAAAGACACCCAGGTCGCCCCACCCACAGCGTTGATCAGGGCATTCAGGATCGCCCAATCACTGACCGCATCGGTCCCATCCAACATTCCTTCCGTTTCCCGGTTGGGTGAGGCTACGGAACCGGAGTCGAGATGATCCCTTCCAATCACGATCGGCGCCTTGACCTTCCCTTGTGCGACTAACTCGTTGAATGCCAACCCGGCCTTAACTCTTTCGCCATAGCCAAGCCAGCAGATCCGTGCCGGTAATCCCTGGAAGGGAATTTTTTCGCGCGCCATGCGCAACCAGCGGTGCAGGTGCTCGTCCTTGGGAAACAGGTCCCTGATCACCTGGTCAGTCGTGTAAATATCTTCTGCTTCCCCAGACAGTGCCACCCAGCGGAAGGGACCCTTTCCTTCACAGAACAGCGGCCGGATGTAGGCGGGGACGAACCCCGGGAAATTAAATGCCTCCTTGAGACCGTAATCGAATGCTCTTTGGCGCAGGTTATTTCCATAATCGAATACCTCCGCCCCGGCTTTTTGAAACGCGAGCATCGCCTCGACGTGCTTGGCCATTGAAGCCATGGATTGGCGCCAGTAATCGTCGGGATCATCCTCACGCAGGCGATTTGCTTCACTAACACTCATCCCGGCCGGGATATACATCAGTACATCATGAGCGGGAGTCTGATCAGTAACCACATCTGGAACAACCCCCCTCAAGGCGAGCTCGGGATATATCTCAGCAGCATTACCGATCAAGCCGATCGATTGGGGGGTTTCCGCATTTACGGCTTCTTCCACCAGGGTCATCGCTTCTTCGAGCGTATCCACCACCAGGTCAATATAACCAATTTCCAGGCGTCGTTTTGCCCGTTCGGGATCAACTTCCACTACCAGGCCAATGCCTTCATTCATGGTGATCGCCAAGGGTTGTGCGCCCCCCATGCCGCCTAAGCCAGCCGTGAGGACGAACTTACCTTTTAATGATGGCCAGCCTCTCTGGCGCGCCAAGGCACCAAGAGTCTCGTAAGTCCCCTGCAGGATCCCCTGCGTACCGATATAAATCCACGAGCCAGCTGTCATCTGCCCATACATGATCAACCCCTGAGCCGCCAAGTGATCAAAATGCTCCTGGGTCGCCCAATGAGGCACCAGATTTGAATTCGCGATCAGCACCCGAGGGGCATCTGGATGAGTGGTGAAGATTGCTACTGGTTTTCCGGATTGCACCAGCAGGGTTTCATCATCTTCCAAATTGAGTAAGCTCTCCAGGATTGCATCGTAAGCTTCCCAAGAGCGTGCTGCCTGACCGCGGCCTCCATAAACCACCAGATCCTCAGGACGTTCAGCTACTTCGCTATCCAAATTATTCTGGATCATGCGGTATGGAGCTTCGCTCAACCACGATTTACAGTGTAATTGTGTACCTCTCGGAGCACGTACAACACGTTTCTCGATCATAAACCACTCCTTCATATAAAAAGAGAACCCCTCCCGGTTTGGATTATACGCCGGAAGGGGAATTTTTGTAAAAAAATCAGTGAAATACGTTATTCGATTGTCGGTCTTGGGCGTTCTGGCAATGAAAAAATATACACATGGCGAGAATCGAAGCGTTCAATTCGTCCAGCCCGCTTCAACAATTCGAGCTCGTCGTCCCTAATTGGATGGCCAGGATCTTCCCGATTGCTTTCCAGGAAGTCACCACTAAGCAGGTCTTGTATCAGGTCATCACCCCAATCAACAACCGGACTCCCATCATCCAGAACAAAAACCCATTGGCGATCGATCGGTAATCCACTTGGCATTACATACCTCGTTTCGTTACCATCATACCGCAAAATTCGGAATAGGAAGGCGGATCAGTGATAAACCTTTTTATTTTGTTAGCTGTTTTATCGGACAGCCTCTTTTCCGTTGGTTTCGACTACGGTCAGGAAAGAAGTGGATTCCAAACGATTCACAAGATCAGCCTGTGCTTCGCAGAAAACCGGGCGCAGCGAACAAGTTTCACCAAAAGTACAGGCGGAAGAATCAACTACACACTCATTGAGTAAAATTGGCCCATCAATCGCTTCAACAACTTCCAGGAATGAAATTTCCCCTGGTGATCGAGCCAACGAAACCCCACCTCGCGCCCCGCGCGAAGTCTGAAGCAGTCCTGCTACTGAGAGCTGGGAGACGATTTTAGCTAAAAACGAAGGGGGTATTTGTTGGTCTTCAGCAATTTGGCTGGTTGCTGCCCTTTGTTGTGGGCCTAGATTCGCCAGGTAGGCAACTGCACGCATGGCATAATCAGCTTGGCGAGTAATTTGCATAGCAATTTTTTCCTTTTAGGTATTATAATTTGGTCCAATCAGCGATATTTTAGAGTATTTTCACCCAATTTACAAGTGACAGAGGTCATCGCCCCGGGATGATCTTTTACGTGTAATTTTGTCTTATTATGTGTAATAAAAGCAAGGTACCGACGTTATATATTATGATGAAAATTTGTATATTTCAACATAAAACGGGGAGGAAATGAGCGATCAAGAGAGATTCATCGTTTGTTTAACTTAAATGTCCCCGCGATTTATTAAAAACTGGTATTTGGAGGAAATTTTATGAAGCAAATATGTGTCATTGGTGTTGGTTATGTCGGATTAGTAACCGCCGCCTGTTTTTCAGATCTTGGAAACCGCGTGGTTGCCCTGGATATTAGCGAAGAGCGGATAAAAGGTCTGCGCCGCGGGGAAATGCCTATTTATGAACCCGGATTGGAAGAGCTCGTCGAACGGAATGTACGCGCTGGACGTTTGTCATTCACCACATCTTATCCTGAAGCTTTGAATGGAACAGAATTTGCCTTTATCGCTGTAGGCACCCCTTCCGGTGTTGATGGCGAAGCAGATCTCAGGCACGTGGCTGCTGTTGCCCAAGCAATTGCAGCTGAAATGACTGAACCCCTGATCATCATCAACAAGTCCACAGTACCAGTCGGTACGGGTGACTGGGTAGCGGAAATCATTTCCAACCACCAGCCACAACCGATTGAATTCTCTGTGGTTTCCTGCCCGGAGTTCTTACGAGAAGGGTCTGCGATCAGCGATTTTATGAACCCCCATCGTACCGTGCTGGGTTCATTAGATCATGAAGCCGCTGAACGCGTAGCACGCCTGCACCTGCCCCTGCGAGCGCCGATCGTGATCACCGACCTGCGCACTGCTGAGATGATCAAATATGCCTCCAACGCGTTCTTGGCTACCAAGATCTCTTTTATTAACGAGATCGCCAATATTTGCGAGGAGCTGGGTGCCGATATCAAGGAAGTTGCCGTTGGTATGGGTTACGACAAACGCATTGGACATTTCTTCCTTGACGCTGGCCTGGGTTACGGCGGTTCCTGTTTTCCAAAGGATGTCAAAGCCCTGGCTTATATGGCTGCGGAGAAAGGACGCCACCCCCAGCTGTTGAATGCGGTTATGGATATCAATAATGATCGCCGGCCGATGGTTGCTGATCGCCTGCAGGAGATGCTGGGCGACCTCGATGGGTGCACAATCGGTTTACTGGGATTGTCATTTAAACCGAATACGGATGATATGCGTGATGCTCCTTCAATCGATATCGCCGAGTCCCTTCATGCACGAGGGGCCAAGGTGCGCGCTTTCGACCCGGTCGCCATGACCGTCGCCAAACCGCTGCTTCCAGATGTCGAGATGGCCGAGGATCCATACTCAATGGCAACTGGTTGCGATGCACTGGTAATCGTCACCGAGTGGAATGAGTTTAAGAACCTTGATTTGGTACGCGTCAGGGACCTGATGAACAAGGCGGTTTTGTTTGATGGGCGAAACATCTACGAGCCAGAAAAACTACGTGCGCTGGGATTTAATTACCGCGCATTCGGTCGCGGCTATAATGGCCACACACTGGAAACCAAGTTCGAAGAAGATATAGCCATCGCACCAGCCTGATTTTCGAAGAATCGAGCGCTTTAAGCTCCGAAATCTGTGCTATAAAAGGGCACGCGAACCAATCAATCCACAGTTTGCGTGCTTTTTCATTTATGACCAAACCTGAAAAACCCCCAGTATGTGATTACGAAGGATCAGATTACCAGACTGTTTTCTGGGAAATGGGTGATCGTGAGTATGAGGATCAGGTTGAAGCGTTGGCATTAAGCCGCTTGTTGCCGAAGTCAGGAAACTTGATGCTGGAGATTGGCGCTGGGGCTGGGCGGAATACCACCCGTTACCAGGCCATTGAGAAAGTGGTTTTGGTAGATTATTCAGCCACGCAGCTCCAGCAAGCTCAGGCAAATCTTGGTGGAGACGACCGGTATATTTATGTTGCTGCTGACGTCTATCGTCTGCCTTTCTCACCAGGCATCTTTGATAGCGCCACCATGATCCGCACCCTGCACCACATGGCAGAGCCTCAGCTCGCCCTGCAGCAAATCCGCTTTGCTCTCCAGCCCGGAGCAACCTTTATTCTGGAATATGCCAACAAGCAGAATCTGAAAGCGATATTGCGCTACCTGCTGAGACGCCAGTCCTGGAGCCCTTTCACACCAGAAGCCATAGAATTTACCGAACTCAACTTTGATTTCCACCCCAAATCCATCCGCCACTGGTTGAAGCAGAGTGATTTTACAATCACTCGCCAGCTGACGGTATCGCATTTTCGTTTGGGGATTTTAAAACGCCTGATTCCCCTAGACATCCTGGTGAAGATGGATGGCCTTGCCCAGCTGACCGGAAATTGGTGGCAGTTCACTCCCAGCGTTTTTGTTGCCACATCCGCTATCGGTAAAACCCCTATCACCCCCCCAGACAAAATTTTTCGATGCATCATCTGCGATCAATCAGATTTTGAAACTACTCCTGCCGCGTTTGTGTGCAGAGCATGCGGTCATGAATGGCCCTTGAAGAATGGAATTTACGATTTCCGGCTCAATTAGAGTCAAAACCTAGATCTTTTCCAGTACTACGAAATGCGATAAGCCAAATATCCTGGCAGGTGAATCCTCTAGATTTTGTAACCCACCCCGTATTATTCGCCCGAATCTGGGCCAGCGCGCAATGATATTATCATATGCGCCAAAAATGATCTTGTGCTCAATTAACTGCACCTGTAAACCAGAGAGGAGAATCTGAAGGTCTTTACTGGTGTAAACGCGTACGTGCGGTGCCAGGCGGTCTCGTATTTTGTGCGGCAGGTAATTCACCAGCGGGATATTGCCAAAATGGTACTCACCTCTCCAGTAGATACCATGTGTCTCAAAGGGATAACCACGATTTGGAACGAATATTGCCAATCTGCCGCCGGGAGCCAGGACGCGTACCATTTCTTCTACGCAATTACGGTCATCATGCACATGTTCGAGGACTTCATGACTGAGGATGAAATCAAATCTCTCAGCTGGCAGGGGAAGGTTCTCCCCTGCGGCATTCAGGATATGGGGTGCATTCTGATGGGCTTGCTTTGCGCGCGGCAGGTCAAATTCCAATCCAACTGCAAGCTGGCTTTTCTCAGACAGACGGTCCAGGTAAATGCCCACGCCGCATCCATTTTCAAGAATACGCCCGGATAACCGTTCAGCAGCCGAACTTTGGATCATTTGCAGGCGCCGTTCCTGTCCGCTGCGCCAGACATAGGATGGCTCGCCCCTTAGTGCAGCCTTCTCCATATCCCTGTCAGCCACCAGGTTTGCTTTCTCCTTTACTATGGATGAAAATTTGCTGCCATTGATCTATCTGGTCCCTATCTTCATCAGATCTAACCTCCTGCCATTCCTGTTTAAACCCAAATCCCCGGCTGTTATCCACCAGGCGTACCCAAGTGGGGGTAAACCCATACAGCTGATTCACATCAACCGCACTTGTAAAATCAGTTACAAATGGAAATTTTCGCTGGTAAATATCCCATACTGCTTGCCATTTCTGTTGAGAAGAGAACAATCTTGCTCTACCTCGCATTTGTAAACCCTGGATCTGTTCCCATCCCGCACTGGCAGCATGAATAGTTATTGCAGCACTCTGATTTTGCTGGATGTCCATGCCATGTTGGCTGCTTGGCTCTGAAAAGAAATACAGAATTAACGGCTCACCACAAACGAAATAAACATCTACTGCATGGGGTTCACCCTTTACTCCGCATGTAGCCAGGGTCATGGTGCTTAAAGCAAGCAAATCAGCAAAAGTATTCTTCAGCTTGGACAGGTCTATTAATCTTTCCATTTCTTGTAAATATTGTTTTCGATCCCAAATCTGGCTAAGACTCTCCCTACGGTATCATCAATAAGGTCTTCGATGGATGCTGGCCTGGTATAAAATGCTGGCATGGGTGGAAAAATTACTGCCCCCATCTGCGCAGCCTCACTCATCAAGCGTAAGTGCCCAATATGCAGAGGCGTCTCCCTCACCACCAGGATCAATGGGCGTCCTTCCTTCAGGGTAACATCTGCTGCTCGTGCGAGAAGATTGCTGGCGTAAGAATTTGCTATCGCTGAGAGTGTTTTGATCGAGCATGGAATCACGATCATACCCTGGGTAAAATATGAACCCGAAGCAATGGCAGCAGCTGTATCTCCATGGTTGTAAACAACCGCCGCCAATCCTGCAACCTCGCTCACCTTCCAATCTGTTTCCTCGGTGATGGTTCCCTTGGCAGCAGATGAGATTATCAAATGTGTTTCAATACCCATTTCATGCAGCACCTCCAGGGTCCTGATACCGAGGATGACACCGGATGCACCTGAAATACCTACCACCACTCGTTTAACCTGCTCACCCACCATCTATCTCCCTGCGTGCAAACTTTACTTTCTCAATTTGTATTTTCATTTCCGTCCCCAATGAATCGCTACAGTCCCAAACATCAGCCGGCGAAACCCAACGTCGTGAAATCCGGCTTGTTCTATGTATGCTGCCAGCTGCTCAGCCTTGAGGAAGGTCTGCGTCGAGGCTGTCAGGTAAGCATATGCCCCGGTCTCACCAGTGATTAAGCGACCCAGGCTGGGGATTATATCCCGCAGATAATAATCAATCAATAATCGCAGCATATTATCTGGGGGACGCGTTGTATCTAGCGCAACCAGGGAGCCACCTGATTTGAGGACCCTGAACTGTTCTTGCAAAGCTAAGCGGACATCTACTACATTCCTCAACAAGAATCCAGATACAACCGATTTAAAAGTCCCACTAGCGAATGGTAAACTCAAAGCATCCGCCATCGTCCAGGTTACACCCGTATTTGGAGTACGAGATTTGCCCACCTTCATCATTTCCAGAGTAAAATCTGCTGCTGTAGCTCTACAACCGGGGACTTGACGAATTGCCTCGCGAGATAGGTCACCCGTACCTGCTCCCAAGTCAAGTATGTGGTCATCTTCCCCCAGGCCGGACCTGCGAACGACTTCTTGACGCCAGCGCCGATCCTGTCCAGCAGTCATCAACCGGTTCATCAAATCATAACGTTCGGCGATCCGGCCGAACATGCCCTGAACGTACCGCGCCTTATCCTCCGTGATGGTGTTATCCATCTCAATCGCCGGGTTCGGATCCCAGCAGAAGCACATCCTCTTCCCGGGCCACTTGCCTTCCTTCATCCACATTAACACGCATCAGCAGGTAGCCGCCGATCACAAAAAATGCGATCAGGGTCAGGATCGCCGGTCGGCTGCTCCCGAAAGTAGTCGCTGCCCATGCGAAAACCAGCGGCCCCAGGATTGTGGAAAACTTCTCCATGATCCCAAACAGCCCAAAGAATTCACCGCTCTTCGCTGCAGGTGACATACTGGCAAACAGGCTACGGCTTAATGCCTGGCTTCCACCCTGCACAACCGCCACCATCATCGCCAGGAACCAGAATTCGATCACTGAATTGAGGAAGTAGCCCCAAATCGCGATGAGTGAATATACCAGCAGAGAGAGTAATATGCTGTTCTTGGTGTTCATCTTTTCCGCCAGGCCGCTGAAAAGTGCTTTCCCCAATAACCAGGCCAGCAGCAACAAGACCAGCTCCACCACCAGAATCATACCCATGATGAGTAGTAAATTGCTCTCCCGCTCAGGAGGCCAGACTTCTACCTTGGCCAGACTCATAACCGTACCGGAGCTATCCTGGTCCTTTTCCCCGGTATTGATTACCTTCAAGACATGTTCACCCGGACGCTCCACCAGAATGGTTTCGGCGACCACATACCTGTCTGTTGGAGAATATCCATCGATTAGTAGTTCTTCTCCGCTCTCTTCGTCGACCACCGGTTCTCCATCTATTTCCACAGCGAAGATACCATGGTCGGGTCCAGTGCTGAACACAATATTCAAGTTCTGCCCATTGAATACCAACTCGTAGCTCGCACCGGGTTCAGAGGTTAAACGGTATGTTGCATCTTGCTCATCTCCAACGATTTCAGCCGCGACCGGCCTGCTCTCCCAGGATCCTGAATACCAGAGATGCGTATCCTCGGCGGTGTAGGTCCCCTGGCCAACCGCAGTTGCTGTGTCTTCATACGGGGCTGGTAAGCTGCCGATTAAATCTGCTGATAGCATCCTCGATCCCGCCAATCCAACGACGGGAAGCGCAACCATGTTAAAAACCACAAACGCCAGGTAGAATGACCTTCGCTTATCATTGGAGCTGGGCAACCGCCCAAAGATCAGGCTGAAGGGGATGCCCACAAATTGCACCAACAAGAGGGCCAGGATCAAAGAGACACTATCAAAACCCAATTCAGCACCATAGATTGCTGCCACACCAATGATGGTCCCGATGCCATCCACGTACAATATAAAAGCCAGGAGGTACTTGAAAAGTTCGCGGTACTGACTGATATCCCTGAGTGTTTCCACGAGCCGTAAAAAACTAGCTAAGACCACATTTTCGCCGGCCTCTAATTTTTCTGTCGCAGCTGGAGGTTCGGGGACGCGCAAGAATATGGGAATGGAGAAGACCGCCCACCAGACAGCAACGCTTAAGAAAGATAATCGTGGTCCCAAGGTGCCCGGAAAAAACTCAAACATAAGCACGTTGATCGCCAGCAGTATTCCACCACCGAGGTAGCCCATAGCATAACCACGTGTCGAAACCTGATCCTGGTCTTCATCACGCGCCACGTGGGGCAGCAAAGCATCATAAAACACATTTGCCCCGCTGAAACCTATCCTGCCCAAAATGAATAAGACCGAGGCCAGCATCCAATCCCCTGTCTCTACCAGTACCAACAATCCTGTGCTCAAGATACCTATCCCAGCAAAGATCGCCAGGAAACGCTTTTTGCCGCGCATAATATCTGATATGGTTCCCAAAATCGGAGAGATAATTGCTACGATCAAGATCCCTATGCTTAACCCCCTACTCCAGTATGCGGTAGCTATAGCCGGGCTGGGTAGCGTTATACCAGCCACCTGGCTGTAATATATCGGCAGCACAGCTGCCAGGATTGTGGTAGCAAACGCGGAATTAGCCCAATCGTAAAGCGTCCAGGCCCGGATCCGGCGCTTATATTCCTGGTCGCTGATCCCGTAATACGCACTGGTGGTCATCGTCTCCTCCTCAGGTAAATTCATAGCTACCCAAGGTCTTTTAAGACCTTTAGGCAGATTCTGGAGTAAAAACCATATTTATTCAATGGTGAAATTGGCCTGGTAAGGTATGTGTGTGCTCAATATGAGTGGAGAAATCATTATAGTATAATAATAATTGCAAGTATAGCATCAGAATCTCGGTTATTATTTCATGCATAACCCCTGTGAAGGATCTGCATAAATTTTTTCCTCACTTATCTATCATCTTATTCGCACACGACCGTTTGAATACTCAGTACATGATGGGGCTATGAAATCACCTCCCTTAGCAGGTCCAAGATGAGTGAAATTATTATGGATATGAGCAATTGTCATACCGCCAGAATTTATTCTTTATTATTCAGGAGTCATTATTATGAGTGCAGATTTTATTGCGCGCCTGACCGGCATGGTTGTTTTTGCCGGCCTGGGGATTTACTGGGGGATCTATGTAGGTAATCTTTACGGGGAAAATCAAGCGCTCTACGCGGTGATCTTCGCTTTAGTAGGTGCTTTGGTTGGCTTGGTGATCACACCCTACATCAGTACCCGGCCTGTACGAGCTTTGCGAGGTATCCTTGGCCGGGTTTCATCCCAAACATTAGTGTCCGGTTTTATCGGTTTGCTGGCAGGATTGATTATTGCTGCCTTGCTCGCTTTCCCGCTTTCAGCCCTCCCCTCACCATTTGGAGAAGTATTGCCCATCATCGGCGTCCTACTTTTTGGATACCTGGGTATTGCGGTCTTCATCATGCGCCAGGATGATATATTTTCCGTCTTCAGGATGAATTTACCCGGACGCGCGGGGGATATTGCCGGGGAAATGGTCGATAATGGTCGCACAATCTTATTGGATACCAGCGTGATCATTGATGGTCGTATCGCTGATATCAGCGCCACCGGATTCCTGTATGGCACCTTCCTCATTCCCAGGTTTGTGCTCAATGAACTCCAGTATATCGCTGACTCCGCAGACAGTATGCGGCGTCAGAGAGGCAGGCGCGGCATGGAAGTGCTTTCCGAACTACAAAAGGATGCTACGGTCCCCGTTCGGATCAGCGACATTGATGTCGATGGTGTGCGTGAAGTGGACGAAAAATTGGTTGTCCTCGCACGCCAGATGAAATCCCCGATCATGACTAACGATTACAATCTCAACCGCGTCGCTGAACTGCAGGGTGTGCTTGTATTAAATGTTAATGAACTGGCCAATGCTGTCAAATCAGTGCTCCTGCCTGGTGAACCACTATTAGTGGACATTATCCAGGAAGGAAAGGAGCCTGGACAAGGTGTTGGTTATCTGGATGACGGTACAATGGTTGTCGTTGAAGATGGGCGCGGGAAAATCAACCAGCAGGTTACCGTTGTTGTGACAAAAGTACTCCAGACTGCTGCTGGACGGATGATCTTCGCCCAAATCAATCAATAATTCACAGGATAATCCCCTATGGCACAGCTTGTTTACAATACCTTGACTCGCAAAAAAGAGCCTCTTAAGACCATACATCCCGATGTTGTTTCGATGTACGTCTGCGGACCGACGGTATATGATAAAGCACATGTCGGCCATGCCATGTCTACCCTTGTTTATGACATCATCCGTCGATACCTGGAGTATAACGGTTTCGAAGTTCGCCACGTGATGAACTTCACTGATGTAGATGACAAGGTCATCATTCGTGCCGAAGAGTTAGGTGTTGATCCCTTAATTTTGGCCGAGGAACACATCAAAGAATATCGTGCACACATCAAAGCACTCAATGTACTCCAAGCAACCGAATATCCCCGTGCAACTCAAGAGATACCCCATATCATATCGATGGTCGAAGGCTTAATCGACAGCAATCATGCCTATGAGGTAGATGGGGACGTCTTCTTCCGGGTCACATCGAAAGAAGATTACGGGAAACTATCTGGTAGGAAGTTGGATGAGATGCAGGCTGGCGCCCGGATCGATATAAACCAGCGTAAAGAAAATCCAATGGATTTCGTGCTCTGGAAATCATCAAAACCTGGTGAACCATCCTGGGCCAGCCCCTGGGGGCAGGGTCGACCTGGTTGGCATATTGAGTGCTCTGCCATGAACCTGTACCACCTCGGAGAGCAGATCGACATCCACGGTGGAGGAAACGATCTCATTTTTCCCCACCACGAGAATGAAATCGCCCAAACCGAAAGCCTGACTCGGAAAACTTTTGCCCGTTATTGGGTTCATAATGGCATGCTGCAGTTCTCCGGTGACAAAATGTCCAAATCGATCGGAAATATCGTCACCATAGAACAGTTCTTGGATGAGCATGACCCGGACACGCTGCGCATGATGGTGCTCAACTCCAGCTACCGCTCGCCATTAACCTTTAATGAGGAAGTCATCAACCAAGCCGAACGAAATCTGGAACGGCTGCGCTCAGCACTGCGCCCCGGTTCTCAAATTGATGCACCTGTTTCTGAGGCCACAAAAACCAGCCTCGAAGAGCAGGTGCGGGCGACAAGAAATGGTTTTATCACTGCTATGGACGACGATTTCAATACGGCAGGGGCAATGGGGCACCTCTTTGACCTTGTGCGGGCGATTAACCAAGCCCGGGATGCCCAGGCTCCCCAATCCGTGCTTAACCAAGCTCAGATATTGCTGCGTGAACTGGGCGAAGAAGTTTTTGGTTTGCGGTTGGATCGCCAGGAGGCAGATACTATGGGAGCCAAGCCTTACATCGACTTGCTGGTTGATTTCCGCGCTCAATTACGCGAACAGAAACTCTGGGAGCTCGCCGATCAGCTCAGGGATCAGTTAGCCGATTTGGATATCATCATCGAGGATTCCAAGGATGGGACCAGCTGGCGTTGGAAATAAACCCTACCAGTAAGAACCTGCTTCCCTGTTTAAGTCATGCGTGAATGGATTTATGGCCGTAATCCGGTCTATGAACTACTGCGGGCTGACCGCAGGCAGATGTTCCGATTGCTGGTCGCAGATGGTATTCAAAGAAAAGGCCGGATAGCCAGCATCTTCGATATATGCTCGGAAAAAGAGATCCCCATAGAGCCTGTTCCCCGAAAATTGCTGGATCGCATTCAAATCAGCAACCAGGGTGTTCTCCTTGAGGCCAGTGCTTACCCATATGCCACGCTGCTGGATATGCTTGGCCTTGCTGAAGGCCTTTCAGAAGCCCCAATGCTCCTGATCCTGGACACCCTTCAGGATCCCCAAAACCTGGGCACCTTGCTGCGAACTGCAGAATCTGTCGGTGTGCATGGGATATTGTTGCCTCTCCGCCGTACTGCGACCGTCACCCCCGCAGTGGTCAACGCTTCCTCCGGGGCCAGCGAACACCTGCTCATCACCCAAATTAATCTTGCTCAGGCAATCAGGGCGCTTAAAGAGCAGGATATCTGGATAATCGGGTTCGAAAGTGGACCCGGGGCGCAACTGGTTGATAAAACCGCTCTCAGAGGGCCACTGGCCCTGGTCATCGGCGCCGAAGCTGAAGGCATACGGCATCTCGTCCGCAAATCCTGTGACCAGCTAATGCAGCTGCCAATGCGCGGCCGGATTGAATCGCTGAATGCTGCTGTCGCCGGCTCAATTGCACTTTACTTAGCTTGGGAAGCACGTGGTTTCAGTTAGAATGATTGGGTCGTAAAGCATGATTAATTGGTGAGATACCATCGAAAAATCTGGCTTGACGCTGCCCAAGAATCCTGATAGACTCCTTCCCCTGTGCCCTGCTCGGGGTACTTTTCATTAACCTTGCCCCTTCACTTGGGCTCTGGTATAATGCCTCTCGCCTTCCCTATGGGAAGATTTACCCGCCGACGTAGCTCAATCGGCAGAGCAACCGCTTTGTAAGTGGTAGGTTATGGGTTCAATTCCCATCGTCGGCTTGCTTTGGCGAGAGAGCCTGGATGGAAAATCCTCGTTCACGAGCTGGCAGCAAATACCAGGACGGGCGGTTACCCAAGTGGCCAAAGGGGGCTGACTGTAAATCAGCTGGCAGACGCCTTCGGAGGTTCGAATCCTTCACCGCCCACTTGGACTTATCGCTGACCATGGAAAGCAATTTGTGGTCAGCGCGTAGCCATGTAAGGAGACCGCCCTCATAGCTCAGGCGGTAGAGCACGTTCTTGGTAAGAACGGGGTCATGGGTTCAAATCCCATTGAGGGCTCTCGGTAGTAACAATACGCTTTTAGCGCAAAGGAGAAGATTAATGGGCAAGCAGAAATTTGAGCGCACAAAGCCGCACATGAACG
>JBJYXV010000093.1:0-15550 GCA_046260155.1 Anaerolineales bacterium | reverse complement strand
TACGCTCTGCGGAGAGGGTGGGATTCGAACCCACGGTGGGCCTAAACCCACAACGGTTTTCGAGACCGCCCCAATCGTCCACTCTGGCACCTCTCCGGTCTATTGCGCGCTAATTATAACAAATAGGGGGCAGCTTCCCAGCAAGCGTTTCCCGAATCTATCATTGTCAAGATAATTTCCATACGATAGATTGATTATTTTCCGCAGCCGCCAGTGGATCAAGATATAATTATTTGAAACATCAATGCTGTTTTCTCCAAGACACCCGATGCATTTCACACATTGGTATGCTCAGCTAGCTGCGGGGATGAAGCTGGCAAACATTCATTCCCCTCTTCGCTCCTTATCTTAGCCGTGCAAATGGGCATACTTCCGGCGAAGAGCTGCTAATCTACGCAAGGCAGCACAACCAACTCAATCCACTATTCTCACACATAAGATGTGGAGGATTATCCAATGTCAGGTATCGTCTGTGCCATTCGAGGGGGTCCAGCAAGCCAACCCACCATTCATAAAGCAATCAAATTAGCTGAAGAGACTGAGCAGAAGATCTATTTTCTTTACGTGGTCAATCTGGATTTCTTAGAGAGAACTACCAGCAGCCGCACGCATACCATATCCAGAGAACTGCGCCAGATGGGCAACTTTATCCTGCTCACAGCGCAAGACCAGGCGAACAGCAGGGGCATGAGTGCTGATGGCGTCATCCGGGAGGGAAATATTGGTGAAGAGATCATCCGCTTCTGCCGGGAAATACAGGCTGATTACATCGTGCTCGGCAGGCCAAAAGGTGAGCACGAACACAACGAATTCACCAGGGACAGATTGAACCTATTCGTGCAACTGATTGAAGACTCCAGCGGTGCAAAAGCGATCCTTGTCGAAGAAGAGGAAAAATGAATCCCACTTTGCGGAGGACATTTCTCTCAGCTGCCCTAATACTGATCAGCCTGGTCTTGTTATGGACGAACAGCCCCTCCCGGGCTCAAAGCGATCTATCCCCGGTCTTAATTGCTGGAAGTGTATTTGACAACCTGGACCAACCTGTGAGTGGTGCCCAGGTGATATTAAGCGGCAAGGACCCCGACAGCATCATCTCAGAGGTGCTAACCGAATCATCCGGCAATTTCCTGCTCGATGTGCCGGAAAACATTCCTGATAATTTGAACCTGCATATCGAGCGCGCGCACTTTGAAACATTGGAGGTTCCACTCACCCCTGCGGATATCCAGGAACTGAAAAAAGGTGACTCGATCACCACACCTGACCTGGTCATCAACCGGCGGATAACGATCTCCTTCTGGATTGCAACCTTGATCTTTGTTGGTGTCCTTGTACTGATCGCGACGGGGAAATTGCACAATACCCTTGCTGCCCTGGTCGGTGCATCGTTGATCTATTTTGTCAGCTATATTGGCTATCCGATTAATGAAAATCTTTATATATTCAACTTCCATCAATCCCTGTTTTATGTTGACTGGAATGTAATATTTCTCATCATGGGGATGATGATCATTATTGCAGTGGTGGAGAATACCGGCATTTTCCAGTGGTTGGCTTTCACAGCTTACCGGATTTCAGGTGGGAAAATGATCTTGCTGCTCCCCATCCTGATGCTGATCACGGGTATCGCATCTGCGTTCCTTGACAACGTCACCACGATGCTCCTGATGACTCCCATCTCAGTCCAAATTGCCTTATCCCTGGGGCTCAGCCCGCTGGTCTTGTTGATCCCAGAAGTGATGGCTTCGAATGTGATCGGGATCAGCACATTGATTGGTACGCCGACTAACATCCTGATCGGATCATATGCACATTTATCTTTCAATGATTTCCTGGTAAACCTGACCCCCGGGGTAATCATGGCCTTTATTGGTCTGGCTCTGTACAGCTATCTCACCTACCGCAAGCAGCTCTCTGGTTCCCAGGACACCTCCGCTCTGCTCCTGGAGAGATTGGGGCAGCAAGCGAGCATCACAGAACCGATCCATCTTAAGAAAGCTGGGGTAATCGGTTTTTTCATGCTGCTCTTGTTTATGTTCGGTGAACGGATTCATCTGATCCCCGCCGTGACAGCTCTGCTGGGAGCAACCGCGTTGATGGTCTGGATCCGTCCTAATATTGAAGAGATGATCGAAGCAGTGGATTGGACCACGCTGGTCTTTTTTATATCTCTATTTATCGTCGTAGGAGCGATCCAAGAGGTGGGATTGATCAGCTTCATCGCCGAAGAAATCGGCATCATGGTTGGTGATAACCTGCTTCTGGCGGTATTGGTGGTTATCTGGTTCAGCGCTATTCTCTCCACCGTGATTGCTAACATCCCTTTCACGGCTGCCATGCTGCCCGTGATTGGCTACTTGACGATCACCATACCAGGAGCCCAGAGCATGGTGCTTTTTTACTGCCTATCGGTCGGTTCCGCGATGGGCGGCAACGGTTCGCTGATCGGCGCATCAGCAAACATGGTTACGTCCGGGATCGCAGAACGAGCAGGGTATCCTATTACCTATGTCTACTTTTTTAAGAAAGGCTTTCCGGCTTTGCTGATCACCGTCACCCTGGCCACCATCTGGCTGCTGATCAGATTCCTTTGAGTTTTTCACCTGAGGGGTAAGGATAGAATAATGACAGATCAAGAACCGAAATACATCCTCTGTGCAGTCCGCGGCGGTCAAGAAAGCCGAAACACAGTGGTCCGTGCCATTGACCTGGCGCTGAAATACAACGCTCGATTAACCTTTTTTCACATCCTGGACGCTGAATTCCTCGGCGCAGCATCATTGACCATGACTCCTGTGCGCAGCATCTACGAACAATTGCATGAAATGGGCGAGTTCGCCATGCTGATTCTTTGTGATAGGGCCTCGCGGCGGGGCGTGACCAGGGTGGATTACAAGGTGCAGGAGGGGAACATCAAGGATCTTTTACGCCAAATAGCGATCGAAACCCATGCCGATATTATGGTGATGGGTCGCCCTGTACGCAGCCCGGGGAGCAATGTCTTCACCCGGCAAGACTTTGATGACTTCATCCACTCCCTGCAAACAGATACCGACCCGCATATTATCGTTGTTTCACCAGACCCGCTAGACATTGACTTGAATTCCGATCCTCACGGCATCCTCCCTTCAGAAGAATAACTGCAGGATAAACCTGGCTAAACCATTTGAGTATGAGATTTCGAAAAGATTCCGTCCGATCTTCAAGAGATTTGTTCTTGATCGATTTAAAATCGGAAAAATCTTGAGCCGTTTCCCATCGGGGCGCCTGAAAATCGGTGCAGTCCGAACTTTATTATTTTGAAAGGTCTGCTTATTGAATTTATTTTAGGTGTTATGATAAAAATCAGGAAAATGCTCAATTGCCCATGCATTAATCCAACCAAATGATTCTCGGAAAACTTAATAACTTCATAGACCAATCGAATGAACATGAATGCTCAATATCCTCATCTGCTCGTTACCGTAGAAGGACCCGATGAAGGAAAGACATACCCGTTAGAAGAGGATGAAATCCTAATCGGGCGCGAACCAGGCAGCACACTGCAGATTGATTCTCCCGGTGTCTCGCGCAAGCATGCCAGGCTCACATTCCAAACCAACCAATACCTGATCGAAGACCTCGGCAGCAGCAACGGTACTTTTGTGAATGGAGAACGAATTTCAAAACCCTGGCGATTAAAGAATGGTGACATGATCCGCCTGGGGAAGGCTATCCAGCTGGAATACCAGGCAATGCAGCCGCCCGTAGCAGCGACGATGATCGAGGGCGACATTCCCCTGGCAGGTAGAACGGTGATTGAAGAAATCCCTCCAAAACCTTCAGCCCCCAGCCACCCAACTGCAGGCACTATTCCACCCCCACAAGATCCATTTCTAACGATGGTCGGACAGGAAGTAAGCCTACCCCAAGAGCTCACTCCACCACAATTAACCGTGGTTATCGCAGGCCAAGCATCCCAAACCTATACTCTGAGCAAGGCGAAGGTGACTCTCGGTCGCTCCGAGGACAATGACATTACGGTCGATTCACGGATCGTCTCACGCCATCACGCTTACCTGGAGCGCGTGCAAGGCGGCTACCTGCTTAAGGTAATACCAGAGGCGGGGAATCCAATCTTGTTCGATGGCAGACCCTTAACCGGCTCACACAAGCTCCAGCATGGCGATATTCTGCGAATTGGCAGCCTCGATCCGGGCATGATGGTCACGATGAGCTATATCGACCCCTTCCATGCAGTAGAAACCCAGGCGACCCCAATCCGATTTAGTGAAACAAACCTGATCCAGATCGGCCGTGATGCCAGTAACGACGTTGTCCTGGATTCACCAACAGTCTCACGCTACCATGCGCAGATCGAACGCGTTGGCCAACGCCACCGGTTGATCGATCTGCGCAGCACAAACGGTACATTTGTAAACGACACAAGGGTTGAAGCAGATGTCTGGCTGCAGCCAAGTGACGTGATTCAAATTGGTGCTTTCCGCTTTGTGATGGGTGAAGATGAGCTGGGACAATATGATGAAAGCCGTGGCTTGCGGGTAGATGCTCTCGACTTGAATAAATGGGTGCGGAAAGATTTAAACATCCTCAAGGATATCTCGCTGACTTTCAAGCCGCGTGAGTTCATAACAGTCGTCGGCCAATCGGGTGGTGGAAAATCAACACTTGTGGATGCGATAGCAGGATATCGACCGGCAACCGATGGTGTAGTGCTGGTCAATGGTACAAATATCTATGCAAATTTCGATGTGGTTCAAAATGAGATCGGGTATGTTCCACAGCGCGATATCATCCATTTCGAGCTGACAGTCTACCAAGCGTTAAATTACGCAGCTCGCCTGCGCATGCCAAGCGACACAAGTAAAGAAGAACGCCACCAGCGTATTATGCAGGTCCTGGATGACCTGGACCTGGTCGAACGCAAGGACACGCCGATCAACCAGTTAAGCGGTGGGCAGATCAAGCGCGTCTCGATCGGTGTGGAACTCCTGACGAAACCCGGGTTATTCTTTTTAGACGAGCCAACATCCGGCCTGGATCCGGGAACTGAAACTGCCTTCATGCACCTAATGCGCCGCCTGGCAGATCAAGGCCGGACGATTGTTTTGATCACGCATGCAACCAAAAACGTGATGCTGGCGGATAAAGTGGTCTTCCTGGCACGCGGGGGATATGTGGCCTGGTTTGGCCCGCCAGAAGAAGCGCTGGCTTATTTCGACCAATACCGCTCGGAACGCGAGCAGCGTGCCCGGGAGATGGAGTTTGACCAGATCTATGCCATCCTGGATGACCCGAGCAAGGGTGCAGCTCAAGAATGGGCTGAGCGCTACATGCGGCACCCGGCTTACCAGAAATATATTGTCGAACCATTGCAGCCAGCGCGCAGCCTGGACCTGAAAAGTCCCAAGGAAAAGAAAGCAGGAAAAGCTGCCAGGTCAAAAAGCAGACCGCGGGTTTCGGGATTTCGCCAATTTTTGATCCTGTCTGCACGTAATATCAAAATCCTCTCGCGGGATAGAACCAGCCTGATCTTGATGCTTTTAGTACCCATCCTGGTTGCCTCGTTGGATTTCTTTCTCGCTCCTGCGATGGGTAAGCACTTATACGATTACGACCTGGGCGATGCCGCCAATGCATCTGTGACCATCTTCCTGCTAGCCATCGACTGCCTGCTGGTGGGGGGGTTCTCCCAGATGCGGGAGTTCGTTAAGGAAGCTGATGTATATAAACGCGAGCGGCTGGTCAACCTAAAATTATTTCCTTATGTCGCTTCAAAAGCCTGGGTGGCACTGCTGTTGTCATTTTATGGGGCATTGGTGTTTCTAACCGTTCGTTTCCTGGCTTTTGATATCCCGAGAAGTCCGCTAATTCTCGGGTTGTACTACGTTTCCATGGTGCTGGCAGTTTTAGCCGGCGGGATGAGCGGATTGCTGGCCTCGGCCATCTCAAAATCCCCGAGTGTAGCGCCTTTACTGATGATCTTGTTGATCATCCCTCAAATTGTGCTGAGCGGCAGCCTGGCTCCTCTGCCTGAAAAAGTAACGGCGATCGCTTCGACGCGCTGGGCTTTCCAGGATTTTGCTGGACTAACCGGGATGGGTGCTGATGTTGCCTCGGATCCTTGCTGGAAGCTCTCCGAAGACGAACGCGATCTGCTGTCCCTGGAACAGAAATCGGAATTCGGGTGTAAATGCATGGGGCTGGCGGTTTTTGACCCCAATTCATGTAATTTCCCAGGTGTAGGCCAGTTTTATACCGCGGAAATTGACCAAACTGCACCCATTGAACCCCCCGCACTCGGACCTGAGCCAGCAGAACCAGAAATTCCGCCTGCTCCCGAGCCCCCTGCTGACCAGAATGACCAGGTAGCGATGGTCCAATATATGAATGCTTTACAAGCGTATCAAGACGATGTACAGGTAATCCAGGATCAATTCAGAAGCGAAATGGATTTGTATCGTTCTGAAGCAGATCTCTATAGTGCCCAGGTGAAGGAATACCAAACAGAAAAGATTTCATACGATGCGGCTCGCAATACTGCAGTCAGTTCCGCCGAATCACTGATCAAAGCCAATATCGATACGATGGGTTGGGCATTTGTAGATACTCGGGATGTAGACAACTTGATCACCTGGATAACAAATACCTGGATCGCTCAACTGATCATTATCGGGGTGTATTTTGTACTGATCCTGATGTTCATTAAGCGCAAGGATGCATCCAGCTAATTTGAGGTATTCGCGATGAGACTCTTCAAGAAAATAGAAGCTTCCAAACCGATCGTGATTGGATTATCCCTGTTGGGTATGCTGGGCCTGTTGCTCCTGGGCTGCGGGATGAACATGCAAAGCGACTCTTCGGACGCGACTTCGACGGCCTTAAGCCTGGCGATTGCAGGCACAGCCACAGCTGAAAAAGCAAACGCATCTGACGAGGGTGGATTAGCAACCGCACAAGCGGAAGCAACCCAGCAAAACCAGGAGATTTCTGCAACCCAGACTGCCCAGCTCGCCGGTCGAGATGAAACCAAGCTGGCAACTGCCACAATTGCAGCGCCGATTATTGCTGAGCTGCCCACCTATGGTCTGGATGCTTCCAGCGGGAAAGTTGGCTGGATTCATGACCCGCTTACCCTGGAGGTCTCCGGCTACCAGCAGTCCACCTATGGGAATGATTTTATGAATGTGACGGCGAAGAATTTCGTCCTGGCTGCAGACCTGACCTGGGATACACAGTATGGTGACTCGGGATGTGGTTTCATGTTCCGGTCGAATGGCGATCAACAAAAACCAGATGGATACATGCTAATCGCCACGCGTTTTGCGAATGGGAGAATCATTTTTACCGCGTTCGCAGATGGTGAGTTAGCCAATTTACGTCACTTCTACCCGAAGGAAATAGACCGGTCTTTTGAATGGCAGAATGGCACCACCAATCGAATTGCGATCGTGGCACGCGACAACCTGATTGAAGTCTATACCAACGGGTTGAAGATCGGAGAAATCGACACCACCCAACCCCCGAAACAGCCGGTCCTGCCTCCCAAGCCAGCTGCACCGCTCGATCAAACTGACATTGCTGGTCAGGAAGCATACAAAGATCAGCTGCAGGAGTATGAAAATATAATTGAGCAATCCCAAGCAAATTTCCAGATTGCAAAAACGAATTTCGAGGCGGGAAAATCAGTATATACAGACGGATTCTTATCCATGCTGGCTGTCACGCAGGGGGGCCGGACAGAGTGCAAGTTTGATAAAGCCTGGTTATGGTTGCTCGAACCTTGATCGGAGGCCATGAATGAGTAACACGGACTTGGTGGGTAAAACTCTAGGAGGGAGATATCAAATCAAATCCCTGATCGGCCAGGGAGGCATGGCATCCGTTTACAAGGCTTATGATCCAAACCTACACCGCGCAGTGGCGATCAAGGTCATCCATCCACATCTCTCCAATAACCCTGAATTCTTCCGCCGCTTCGAAGAAGAAGCAACCGCTGTCGCCCAATTCCGGCATGAAAACATCGTCCAGATGTACGATTTTAACCACGACGAGGACCTTTATTACATGGTGATGGAGTTTGTAATGGGTGAGACCTTACAAACCCGGTTAAAACGGCTAAATGCATCCAGGCGTAGACTGAGCATCAAAGAGGCGATTACCTTCACAGTCGAGATTTGTGAGGCAGCATATTATGCCCACCAGCGGGGGATGATCCACCGCGATATCAAACCAGCGAATATCATGCTGGATGTAAATGGCCGGGCAATCTTGATGGATTTTGGCATCGCACGGATGGTCGATGCTTCCCAACACACTGCCACGGGTACCGTGCTGGGGACCGCGATGTACATGCCTCCCGAACAAATTCAAGGACTGCAGATCGATGCCAGGGCTGATATTTATTCGATCGGGATCACGCTCTTCGAGATGCTAAGCGGGAAACCGCCCTTCGAAGCTGATTCTGCCATGACCTTGATGATGATGCAATTAAATGATCCGTTGCCCGATCTGCGTGAATTACAACCCGATACTCCGCCTGGCCTGGTGGCGATCACCAATAAAGCCCTGGAAAAAAACCGCGACGAGCGATACCAATCTGCAAGTGAGATGGCTGATGCCCTGCGCAATTTGCCGGATCAAACCCGGGAGACTCCGATAGCGGTTTCTGCACCATCGCCTGATGAAACTTTAATCGAAGCTGCACTGGTGAGAGATACAAGTGAGACGATCATCGAAGCCCCGCCGAAGATCGAGCCTATTCCAGCGCAAGCAGATTTCCAGCCCACCCTGGTCGAGCAGCCCCCCCAGCCAGTCCAGCGAGTAACTCCACCTGCAGCGGGAGCTTACCCGGAAAGAATGCCTGTAGAGAGTAAGAAGAGTAAAGCCTGGGTACCGATCGTACTGGTGTTGTTAGTTCTCATTATTGGTGGAGGAGGGTACTTCGCTTACACAAATTTCTTTGCAGGGGGAGGTAAAAACTCGCCCGCACCATCTCCTACGGCAGAGAAAGAAACGCAACTCCCAGTAATCGCGGCAGGTGAAGCGACCCCGGAAGTAACCCCAACTTCACCCCCGCAAGCTACAGAAACAGCCTTACCCAGCCCTACTCCAACGGAAGCGCCAACGCCCACACCTGCCCCGGTGGTGATCGGAGGAGCAGATAAGATCGCCTTTATCTCGGGGAAGAATGTCTGGGCGGCCAACCTGGATGGCAGTGAGCTGGTGCAGCTTACGCAGGATAACACGGAAAAGACCTATCTGCGCTGGCTACCCGATGGACAGGGATTATCGTATATCAGTGGCAAATGCATCGAATCGGTCTCCCTGGCAGGTGAAATGTCCCAAATCACTTGCTTCAATAACGCCGATAGATTAGAAGGTTTTGAAGTCTCTCCGGATGGAAAGCAAGTGGTGATCGGCCTGGACAGCCAAGTTTACCTGGTGCCGTTTGACCTGGAAAGCCTGTCTACTGCCTATTCGCATGATAGCCTTTCCGCCTTGGCGACCTGTGCAAGCCTGGCGCCATACACACGCAACACTGCCCGCTATGTACGCTGGTCTAAAGACAGTAAGAGGTGGGCTGTTGTAGCCCAGGTCCCATACAATGGCCTGCGCGCCGATGTTGTGGCTGTTTTTCCAGTTGACAATTGTTATGAGGATCAATATGCCGCCTTTGAAGTTCAATTTCCCCCGCCCCATTTTACCTATCCGGGTTACGATAAAAATCCAATACTCCAGGACCTGGGCTTTGATGGCAATTCCTTATTTGCCATGCATGGGTTAACGCGGAATGATGGTTTTGGCGATCTGCATCTCTTCAATCTGGAATCTTTCAAATTCAGTGAAAGTGTTAACCCGATCAACAATACATGCTGCTACCGGGATGCAGAATTCAGTCCTGATGGCAGCTATCTGGTGTTTGCTTACCAGGACATAGGCCTTGGCCAGGCCAGCACAACCCAGCTGTATTACATCCCGTTTGGAAGCATAGGCACGGGTCAGAATTATGAACCGCTGCCACTGCCTGAGATTACTGATGCCAAGGAACGACCACAACCGGTATTAAGACCTGCAACCCAGTGAAGTGGGCAGATGGGCGGGAGATGCGCTAATCTCCATAAGATGGAAGAAATCCCCAGTCTGAAATAACCCCTCACACAAGAATAGTGGGTTATTAGACTAAGTGCTTGTTGAGCGCGGCACCAGTTTAAGCGTTGTCGATCTCACCTCAGCGGTCACCATGGGGGCAACGTATTGCGGGTAGCGCTGGTATTTATCCAGGTAGACAGCATCAACCTCATCGTTGATGCCAGGGTCGGACTCTTCCACGAAATTTACATCTCTATCGATACCGCCCGCCCAGATACGGCCTTGATGGAGTATTTGAGTGCTGCGAAACCAGGCAGAGCTGCGGCCGTTGGCTGAGCGAATGTAGACATTATCACCAACGCGGACAACCCAAATCGTCACCTTTTTCCGCAGGTTGCCATCCCGACGGAGTGAGGCAAGCTGCAGCTCTTCTGCTGTTCCTATCTTGTCGAGCTCGTCGCTTGTCCAGGTAGTCATTAACATGCCTCCAATTCATCGAACATTAATCCTCTGAGATATTGTTCAACGCTGATAGAGCCCATTTATAGAATAAATCCTTCGTCGTACCCACGAGGCAGCAGCCAAACACAGAACGATCGAGGTCGGGCGTGGATAATATCCGAACACCTTTCATTTTTATCCCCATCCAAAGGCCATCGCCTCCCAACTCAGCAGATCACCCTCTATGTGATCTGTCAAGCCAACCGGTTCAGCGTTCATTCCCTGCCCCGAGCGCTACCTTTTGATGTAGCGCCGGGAACATGATCCGCTTCAATCCAGCAGCCTGAAGCTTCTCCATTAACGGCTCTGCCCCGCGCTGCTCGCCATGCACCAGGAAGGTGCGCTTCAGGCTATCCCGCGAGGCCAGGGCGTACTCCAGCAGGAAAGGCTGACCGGCATGGGCGGAGAATCCCCCGATCGTCACTACTTCAGCCCGCCGCCGGAAGGTTTCCCCAAAAATGCGTATCTTCTTTTGCTGCTCTGCCAGCCGCCGCCCTAATGTGTGCGGTGCCTGCCAGGAAACGATTAGAATTGTGCTGCGGGGATCTTCGATATTGTTCTTCAGGTGGTGCAGGATGCGCCCCGTCTCCGCCATTCCCGAAGCCGAGATGATCACCATTGGCCGCTGGTCCTGGTTGATCGCCTTGGATTGCTCCACCGAACGCACATATGTCACCAGCCCTTCCCCCAAAACTGAGCGGTGAATATCGTTATTCTCAAATTCCCTGGTTTCCTGGTCAAAGCATTCCGGGTGGGCGCGAAATATGTCCGTGACATTGACCGCCAGCGGACTGTCAATGAAGACTGGGATTCTGGGGATTGCACCTGCATCGATCATGCGGTGTAAATCGTACACCAGCTCCTGGGTGCGCCCAACCGCAAAAGAGGGGATGATTACCTTCCCACCTCTGGTAATCGTTCTCTTCACCACCTGCTCCAGCTCGTCATAGGAAGCCTGTGGGCTCTGGTGGGTCTTATCCCCGTAAGTACATTCCATGATCAGGTAATCCGTCTCGCTTGGAAGCAACGGGTCGCGGATCAAAGGCAGGTCACGCCGCCCAATATCGCCTGAGAACCACAAACGGAACTGGTTCCCATCCTCATCGATGTCCAGCACGATGGCAGCCGATCCCAGGATATGGCCTGCCTCCACCAGCCGGGCTTGAACCCCGGCCGCCACATTAAACGTTTTTCCGTAAGGCTGGCACATGAAATACTGCGCCACCTGGGAGGCATCCTCGATCGTGTACAGGGGCTCAACCATCTGATTTTCACGGTATTTCTTGCGCTTATTAATATACTCGGCATCCGATTCGTGGATATGCCCAGAATCAATCAGCATGATATTCGCCAAGTGTGCAGTGGCATCCGTGGCATAGATCGGTCCCCGGAATCCTTTCTTCACCAAGTGGGGCAGATTCCCGCTGTGGTCGATGTGGGCATGGGAGAGTAATACAGCATCGATCGTTCCTGGATCATAAGGAAAATGGCGATTGCGTTCATATGATTCCTTGCGCCGCCCCTGGAACAGCCCGCATTCAAGCAACAGCCGCGCGCCATTTACTTCAACCAGGTGCTGAGACCCGGTCACTGTCTGCGCTGCACCATGAAAGGTGATCTGCATTCAATCTTTCCTTTTCACCAAGTAATGGTGTTGTGATAATCCAACCACCCTTCGACCCAAGGCTTTACCCTCCGCTCAGGATGCTTTACTGGATAAAAAGATTTTCCGGAATTTAATACCTACGAGGGTTCAGCGAGCATCGCCAAGATCTGATCCCCATACTGCTTAAAACGCCAGGGTACCTGTGTCATCACCTGCGCCAGTTCCTCCTGGTTGCTCGGATTGTGCGTCACAATATCGTACATAACATCTCTTGGGAGGATCACATCCGACTTGACCTGCACCTGCCTGGCGGTTCTTTTACGCCAGTTGCGCAGTGCATCCAAGCGTGCCAGGTACTGCTCGTCAGGTTTGGGGCTGCGCGGAGGGTAAACTGGTTTCGCCAATAATCCCGCTTCGACCGCTATTAATAAACCTTCTTCATGCCGGTGAAACTGCTTCTGGCTCAATTCCGGAACACCTTGCAGCTCTTTCGCTGTCCGCGGGCAGGCCTCAGTGATTGCCATCAATGTTTTATCCGAGATCACTTTGAACACCGGCCGATTGATCGATTTCGCAACCTCAGTACGGTAGCGGCACAACTCCAACAACACTGCCGCCTGCTGGGGGTCCAGGTCGTAAGCCCCCCGTACCCGCCAGCAAAGTTCGGGGCGGTCCTGCGGGTCGCGCCCATTGACGTAGCGCAGGCGTTCAAAATCCTCTTCCGCCAGCGGCCAGCGCTTGCGAGAAACAAGCTCTGATTTCAGCCGGTAGCGCAATGGAATCAGGTAATGGGTATCCAGCCGGGCGTAAGACATCATCTCCAACGGTATCGGGCGCCTGCCCCAATTCGCTCGCTGGTAACGTTTATTGAGATCGACTGCGAATTCTGATTTCAAAATCGATCCCAACCCGAGATGTTCCCAACCCAGGATGCGGGCGGCGATCATCGTGTCAAATAAATTCTCAAACACAAACTGGTAATCCCGCTTCATGGAAATCAGGTCATATTCTGCGGCGTGGAAGATTTTCTCAATATCTGGATCAGCGAATAGAACTTCCAGGGGGGAGAGGTCATCCAGGGCCAGCGGATCAACCAGGAAATCATCCTTGGGCGTCGAGAACTGGATCAAACAAACCTGCTCCTGATAAGCATACAGGCTGTTCGATTCCGTGTCTACCGCCAGGATCGGTTCATTGGCCAGCTGGTTGACCATCCGGTTTAATGCATCCGGTTTGGTGATCATCACCGGGTTGGGGAGCGATGTGTTGTTCATGAATTTCCTATTATAGTCCAATCCGCTCAGAGCGTTTTTTCCAACACCAATGCATCCTCACCATCCGAGTAATAACGCTTCCAAACTCCATACTGCACATAGCCTAACTTGGTATACATCTGCCGGGCTGGTTGGTTGGAAGCGCGCACACTCAAACGCACCCGGGAGACATGTAGCTGATCCTCGCAGGTGCGCAGCAGCTGTGAGCCCAAACCGCGGCGGCGGTATTCCGGCAGGATACCCAATGTTGAAACCCAGGCCAGGTCCTCGTGCCGCTTTACATCTGCGGCAATGAACCCCGCCATTTCCCCCTGCTGCACCAATTTCAGGCGTATTACCCCGGGAAAGGTCAGTACGCCCACAAGATCGAAAAGTGGCCAAAGATCTTGCGGGAAACAAATCTTCTCGAGCCGGCGCAGTGCGTTTAAATCACGCCAGGTAGCCGGCTCGATGACTGCCGCGCTACCTGGTGCGGCTGTTGGTGCCTGATTCATCAATTAAATCATTATCCAGCCAGGTCCTAGCCGGGCATCGTGAGTAAAACTATGAATTGTCCGAGCCCATTGTGAAGCGCTCAAGGAATTTGCTGAACTCCATGGGGAAGATATATTTCGTGGAGGGATTCATACCGATCCCTTTCAGCGTCTCGAAATACTGCAAAGTCATCGTCTTCTGGTCCACGGTCTGCGCTACTTCGTAAATGCGGTTGAGCGCGGCTGCGAAACCTTCCGCTGTCAATTCCTGGGACAGCTTTGAACCCTCCGCCCGCAAGATGGCCGACTGCTTCTCACCTTCGGCCATGAGGATCGCAGCCTGCTTCTCACCATCCGCCACGTTGACAGCTGCCTCGCGTGTGCCCGTTGATTCGGTCACGACCGCCCGGCGCAAACGCTCTGCGGACATCTGGCGGTTCATTGCATCCTGGATCTCCCTGGGTGGGACAATCTCGCGAATCTCTACATTGGTAACCTTGACACCCCAACGCTCTGTGACCTCGTCCAACCGAGAACGCAGCATATTATTGATGTGCTCCCGTTCCGACAAGGCATCATCCAGCATAATTCCACCGATCACCGCGCGCAGCGTGGTCGTCGCCATTCCCTCAGCGGCAGCTTCGAAGTCACCAACCTGGAGCACACTTTCTGTGGCGTTAAGCACCTTGTAGTACCAGATGAAATCAACGGAAATGGAGGCGTTATCCTTTGTGATCGAAGTCTGGTGGGGGATATCACGCACCTGTTCTCGCAGATCTACTTTTACACCGCGATCGACAGCCGGGATCAGAAAAACTACCCCGGGACCCCGGGCTCCAACACAGCGTCCCAAACGGAATACAACCAGGCGCTGATATTCAGGAACGATTTTAATTGCAGAGACTAACAGTGCGACTCCGATCAGGAGAGCTGAACCAACCAGACAAAGTAATAACTGAGACTGTGAGATCATATCCTTACTCCTTATTCAAACCTGAATTTCATTCTTTTTCTTGGATCTGTTCTACAACCAGGCTGAAACCATCCCGACCTACCACGCGGACATGAGCACCTTCCGGAATTTCCTGGTCACTCCTGGCGCTCCACAGCTCTCCGGCAACCTGAACTGATCCTTCATCATTGATGGATGTCCGCGCCTCACCCACTCTGCCGATCAATACCTGCAGGTCATGGGCTGGAATCATGCGCTCAGCCTCCAAGGCCCTCTGTGCCACCACCCAAACAAATCCAGCCACAAAAATGGACACGATCACCGCCAGGAAGGGATTCACCGCTGGCTGCCAACCCGGTTGATCGAACAAAAAAATGGATCCGGCGATCACCGCAGCGATGGACAGGCCTAAATAGACCAGGTTTCTGAGCTTACGTAAAGAGAGCAAGAACAAGACAACCCCCAACAACAACAGTCCTAATGCCCAGAAATTGATCGGCATGCTGAAGATGATATAGCCAGAGAGCAGCCAGAGGAATAAAGCCACAATCTCAAGGACACCAGTACCTGGACTCAAAACAGCCAGCATGGTCAGCAGGACTGTGCCAACCAAGATCAGGTAAGCAATGTTTGGATCAAACAGGAAATC
>JBJYXV010000092.1:0-55422 GCA_046260155.1 Anaerolineales bacterium | reverse complement strand
CCATCCGGTCGCGAAACAGTGATCATGTCATGCGGGATTCCCAGTTCTTTTTCAAATTGAAAAGTTTGTAAGAATTGTTCTCCGTGTTCGCGCCAGAGTTCTTCAAATTCAGCGATGATGCCGTTGTTGACCGAGTCATCATTGGCATTGGTAATCACGAGGATCCCTCCGGCAGCAGGCTTTTCCTGTTTGGAAGCCTCTTCCGCAGTAAAACCGAGGCGCAGATTCTCGAATAAAGAATGTGTGTAATAGCCCCGGTAGGAATAAGGTGCAGATAAAGGATTGCTCATCTTATGCACCGGGTCCCACCACTGGTGGAAATCCGGGAGTAGCAAGATTAAATTTGTCAATGGGCGCGTCAGGGGGCGGGGAATAAAGCCAATGCCAAGGAAGGGGGAGATGGGGACAGCCAGATCGACATCTGCACGTTCCTGCGCCAGCCAGGTGGCAATTGAACCACCACCTGAGAGACCAACAACAACCACGCGGTCGCCCAAGCCCTGGGCGATATCGGCGATCCAGGTGCCAAAAGCAGCCAGCTCTTCGGCGGTTAACCCCTTCAACGGGTCACCTTCGAATTCTTGCAAGCCGTGGCGGGGTTGACGTGGGATCAAAACGTTATACCCGTGGTCGAAATATTGCTCACCCAGTGCAACAAACTGGTCCGGGCAGCTGGTGAACCCATGCAGGAAAACGATTACATTCTCCACCTTTTCTTCATGGGTCATGAGGATAGTACCGCACTCCGAACTGAGATCGGGGAGATCGGCTTCTGCAGCCTGGATGTCCTCGACCCGCGAGACGGCTTCCTGGTAACTCTCTGCGGGATTGGATGTAAAGGTTTCTCGCAAGGAGAAAGGTTTGTATGCCAAAATCAGCAGGGAGATGATCAGGAGGACCAGAATACCTAGAAAAATACTTAATTTGGGCCGGGAGCGGAACCAATTTACCATGATTATTTCTCGATTTCGATAGATAGATGGATCTTTCCATCCGGTAGCCTGGTTTGGTCAAACCAGGCTACCGGATTTTTTATTTAAGCCGTCAGGCTGGTTTTTCAGTCTCTTTGACTTTACTTGAAAGGGTCTGCAGGTCGCTGCTCATTTTTTCCATGCGGTCTTGCATCTCCTGCATGCCTTTCTGCACCTGGTCCTGCACCCTGGCATACTGGGTATCTGCCTGGGACTTGATGTTCGCCCGCAGTTCTTCACCTGAAGAAGGTGCAAAAAGCAGTGCTACCAAAGCGCCTGTGAGTGCGCCAACAAGAAAGCCCAATGTGTATTTCATTTTCTTACCTCCATAAATAATTTGGTATCTATTTTTTTTGATCTATTCGGTGGTGCTCAGGGTTGTCTGTTAGCTGCTAGAGCTGACGTAGGTGGTTTGTTTGGGGAGGCGTGGGATTAACCAGGAAAGGAATGAATCCTGGCTGCGGCTCTGCAGGTTGATTTTTCCGGGACCGGTTAATTCAGCTACCAGGCCTTCGCCGCTGAACAGGGTGCTTTTCCAGCCTGCTACCTTTTTCACATCGTACCCGATTTGTTCTTCGAAGGTCACCAGGTGGCCTGTGTCAACCACGTATTTCTCGCCTGCGTTAAGCTCCATGGGATGTATGGCCCCATAACTTGAGATGATCAGGGTGCCAGTCCCGCTGACTTTAAGCATGATCAAACCTTCGCTACCGAAAAATGTCTTCGCCCCCGACCATTTGGTATCTACCTGGATTCCCTCGGAGGAAGCCAGATAAGAACCGGATTGTACGAGCAGGGATTCACCCTGCATCTCGACTACTGCGACGTCGCCTGGAAGGGGGGGAGCCAGCAGGATGCGGTCGCCATCTTTAACGCCGGTGTAAGTGTTCATGAAGAAGCTTTCGCCGCCGAACATTGAACGGGTCATCGACTTAAGAAAGCCACCTTTGGCCTCGGTTTCCATCTCCATATCAGGTGACATGCCCAACATGGCGCCGCTTTCCACCTGGATTTTTTCCTTGCGCTCCAGGGATACCCTGGCTACTGAGTATGAGGGGCGATATAAGATTTCTACTTGCATATGTTGCTCCTATAATTAAAAAATTTTCCTGCGAAGGTTTTATTCTAGGGACGACTCTGAACCTTCGGTTTCATCTATTAATGTTCCCTGCAGTTGATTAAGGATCTCACTGATTTGGGAATCAAAGTTAAAAGACAACAATGTGTAATCAGCTCCAGCTCGAATGAACCGGCGTCGCTGCTGGGTGGTGTCTGTTATGACGATGGAACGCGTTTTGGGTTTCTCCTGCTTCATGGTTTGAATTAATGCAATTGCGTCATTGGAAGGAATGGCAGAATCGATTAACAGCAAGTCTGGGTGATGCTCTCTGGCCATTTGCAAGGCGGATAGACTGCCCTGGGCGATGCCAACCACGTTCACAGAATGCTGCATCTCAAGATTTCTCTGGATCATTTTCTGCCAGGAACCCGGAAGGGCTGTGATAATCATGCGGAGGATTCTCATCTGATATCAAAGAAAGCATTCAATACTTTACGCCGTTTGAGCTGCTGATTCTAATTTGCCTGGAGCTGTCTGATCCCCTTCAACGGCTGCCCGCCGGGTCCAGAAAATCAGGAATAAGACGATCCCTGTCAGCGCCAGCCCGATCCCAAACTCGGTTCCGATATAGGGAGTGATGTCTGTATCAAAGGTCGCATTCTGAAAGACGGAATCGATCAGCGTATTGTGAACGGCGTGGAACAGCACTGCCGGCCAGACGCTGCCGGAACGCAGGCGAAACCAGGCCAGCATGGTTGCCACACCGATGATGCCAACTGAGAAGCAAAGTAGCTGGTAAATGATATTCGTATTGGCGGCATAGAGACGGGTGACAATCAGCGGATAGTGCCACAAACCCCAAATAGCTCCACTGATAACAGCCGTCAGGGTAAACGTGGTGAATTTTGATAGGTTCGGGACAAGCACGCCGCGCCAGCCGATTTCCTCGCCGAGGGCTAAGAAAATGCTGATCAGGATACCGGATATTGCCAGCTTAAAGAGACTGGTAAAGTCCGAAAAGCCAACAAATTCTCCCCATCCGAAAATCCAGATCACAGCGTAGATGACCAGCCAGTAAATTAATGGAATCGCTGCACCTGCAACGAGATATTTGACCTTTCCTTGCCGCCATCCTACGCCCCGGATTGAGCGGTCATAGACCAGCAGGGCGATCAGTCCAGCCACCGCGGGAGACCACATCAACGGTAGGACCCAAGTTTCTAGAGATTGGGAGGCAATGATCAAATAGTAAAATACGCTGCTGAAGATCGCTACCAGGATCACATAAAGGATTACTTTGGAGCGAGCGCGTTTTTGTTTTTCCTGGTTGGAGATTTCCTGAGAGACCATCATTTCTTCCTTTCGCTTAGACTTATTGGTGAGTGATTAGTGTAAGGGAGGCAATCTAACCTGACAACAGATAATTGATTGGAATACCCCTCCAACAAAAAGACCCCCGCTCAGGGGGTCTGATCATCCAAAAGGATGAGATCCTTTCTCTATCCAGCTCGGTTTGATTTAAATTAAATCGTGTTCTCGGGCGTAGATAGCCAACTGCGTGCGGTTCTCCAAGTTTAATTTATGAATCATGCTGCTGACGTGAGAGCGAACCGTGGTGGTACCAATAGAGAGGGTTTGAGCGATCTGCTTATTCGACATCCCCTGCGCAATGCACTTCAGAACATCCAGCTCACGCTTGGTCAAATCATCCAAGTTTTTTCTCCGCTCCACCTGCGCACCTTTGCTGCCAAAGAGAACGTGAGTGAGTTCCTGTGGTATGGTCAATTTATCCGCATACACTGAATGGATGGTCTGAACCAGTTCGTCTGGTGAAGTATCTTTTAAAAGGAAACCATACGCACCTGCCCGGATTGCTTCGATAACATTGTCATCGTCCGCGAAACTGGTCAGCACAAGGATGCGTGCACGGGGCTGCATTTGCCTTATTTCTGCTATTGCTTCGATCCCACTTTTACCGGGCATAACTAGATCCATGAGGATCACATCTGGCTTGAGCTGTTCTGCTTTCTGGACAGCTTCACCGCCATTGCTGGCTTCACCTATCACTTCAATACCGTATTTCTCCGCGGAAAGCAGCGCTGCCAGTCCTTTTCTGACCACAGTGTGATCGTCTGCGACTAAAACGCGGATGTTCGCCTCGCTCATTATTTCTCTCCTTCTTTTCCTGGGTACAGGCAGGAGGTTGGTATGCTGAGATTGATCACTGTCCCCTTTCCAGGTGCACTGATGATATCCAGATCCCCACCTAGGGTTTCGGAGCGCTTGTGCATATTTATCAATCCCATGCCAGGAAATTGGCTTCCGCCATCAAAGCCTGTGCCATCATCCTGGATAGTGACTTGCAAGTTGTCATTCAAGCAGGAGAGTTGCACCCGGACATGTTCTGCATTGGCGTGTTTGACCGTGTTGTTGAGTGCTTCCACGATGATGCGCCAGATCTCATGACGCATGTTTGCGGGCAGGAATAGTCCAGTTTGGATATCATGGGTAGCCTGGATGCCCAGGCGATTTTCCACCTGCTTGAAACGCAGGTTCAGTGCCGCGGCGATATCCTCATCCTGGCCGATTTCGCGCAACTGGTAGAGCAACAAGCGCATTTCACGCATGGCCTGCAGGGCGGTCCCCTCGATATCCTGCAGGCTGGCTAATAATTTTCCCTGGTTGTGCTCGTCGAGGGCATCCTTTGCAGAGCGGGAAAATAAGCTCAGACTGTATACAGATTGGCTGACCGCATCGTGGATCTCGCGTGCAAGGCGCTGACGTTCTTCCACGGCAGCTAATTCTTCTGCCTCGATCCGCAGACGGTGATTCTCCACGATAATTCCCAGGAGCTCACCCAGAGCGGTCAGCAAGGTTTCTTGAAAAAAGGAAAATGGTTGATCGCCAATCTTGTAGCAGCTCATTAAACCCAATGTTTTGTTACCTGTTCTCAGCCGATTGGCGATAAAAGCTTTGTAACCGGTGACACAAAATGGTTTGGGAAATAGGATATCCCGGCTCGATTTGTCCATCGTCTGGCGAGGCTCTGTTTCTGCCAGCCAGGTGCCAAATTCAGCGTCGATTTTGATCTCGCGCAGGGATTCCAGGTATTCCGGCGGAATACCTCGCTGGGCGTTCAACGTCAGAATGGATTTCTCTTCATCGATAATGTGGATGCCAACCGCGTCACAGCCCGCGATCTGGGTGATCGCAAGCAGCGTGGGCTGCAGAATGTCGGCCATATCCTGGGCCTGATCGCTCAACATGGCCATATCCAGGAAGGTGGTCAACTGTCGGGTGCGTTCGGCAACCTGCTCTTCTAACCTCCGGAGCAGCTGCTCGCGCTGCAGCAGGCTTTTCAGCATGCTGGCTACCAGTTCCAGGGCACGCAAGTTCATCTGCACAGTGTTTGTGGGTGCCTGCAGGTTGCTGCAGCCCAGTACAGCATGAACCTGGCCATCGATCAAGATCGGTGCGAGCACAAAGGACTGCACCGCGCGTTCCTGCAAGGGGCGCAGGTCAAAATCCAATTCTTCTGGCAAGTGAGTGGTATCCGGGATGTAGATGGTTTTACCCTGCTGCAACCGGTCCCGCAATGCCATCAGGCTGATCACAAAACTCTGGGCGACCTGTTCGGATGCCGGCGTTACCTCTGGTTGGTGCCACTCGTAATACTCCCTTACCTGGTTGGAGGTTTGCAGATCAAACTCGGCCATGAAAATTCGCCCTGCATCCATGGTTCGTCCCAGGTCTTCCAGTGAAGCCGAGATATTCTGCCTGATTTTGGTCGGCTCCAGCAGTCTGGCTGAGATGATGGCCAATTGTTCTTCGATCTGCAGGCGGGCTTCCAGGTCGTTTTGGAGCAGCTGTCGCTGTGTGATTTCTTCATTCAGTTTGAGATTTGATTTGCTTAATTCTGAGGTCCGTTCCTGGACACGTGTCTCCAGTTTATCCAGGGTTTCTCTTAAGCGCGTTTCGATCTCCCAGCGCTGTAGCGTGCTGCTGATCATCTCGGAAGCCGTCCGTAGCATTGATACCTCAATCTCATCCCATTCGCGCTCGGTTGTACAATCATCGAAACCGACAAAACCCCACCACTGGTCTTGATCAAATATAGGAAAGCAGATAAAAGAAAGCAAAGGATTTGTTTGATTCAAAAAGCTTTCTCGCAGAAGATTTCGGCTTGATAACACCTGCTTTACGGGACCGCCGAAAGGTTTCCCCTCCGCAAGAGCATTCACCATTTCAGAAGGAAAAAGTGATAAGGGAAATTTTTGGTTGGTTGGATTAGTAATATGGGGCTGAATTCCAGGAGCGCACACTTCAGCCATTATTCCGGAATAGAGCTCAAGCCCAGAATCTTCCAGGTTGCGGATGATATATACCCGGCTGGCTTGAGAACCGGAGCGCAGATACGCAAGCGCCTGGTTGAGCACTTCCTGTTGGCTGCCTTCATTTTCTGCCGCGACCAGTAGAGATTGAGAACAATTGGCCAGGGCTTTTTGGTAAAGCAGCTGCTGGTTCACCTTTGCTTCTGCGTGCTCGCGTTCTTCATTTTCCTTTTCTAGTTGTACATTCGTCAGTACCAGTTCTATCGTGCGCTCACTCACCTCGGTCTCGAGGTGTAAGGCCTTGTTCTGCAGCTCGTGGGTTAAATCGTCTATTGAGCTGACCATGCGATTGAAAGATTGGGTCAAGTAACCGATTTCATCATCAGAATTTACAGCGACTTGAATATTAAGATCCCCCTCGTTTGCACTCTTGACACCCTTTAACAATTTTTCAAGTGGATCTAGCAGGGCTGTGCGGAAGAAAATAGGAAAGATGAGAATGATCGTCAGGCTGCTTAAGAGGACGAGCGAGATAAATGTCAAAACCAGGCTATGTTCATCTATCCCGGGATTCGCATGGCTTATCCAGACACCGGCTAAACCCAGGATCAGCAAAACACTGATCAGGGATATGCCAACAAGTTTTGCAGATATGCTCGTGGGGTCTGGGGTAAAGTTTAGATAGGTCAGCATCAGGGCTGCAATGGCAATCACTGCACCAAAATTGAATATAAAAGAGGCAATCACGGCAGGTAAAGCTGTCTTTTCAATCAAGACAATGATCGGGATCAAGCTGATTGCTAAAGATACCCCGTAGTTTCTCAGGGCGGTTGCTGGCCGATTATTGGGCTTGAGAAGAGAATAGATAGAAGATCTATTTGGCTGTGTCCCTAAATCATTCGAATTGATCGTTTGAGCCGACCAATGTATCGAACGTTTGAAGAAAACAACTACCGTAAAAGTTAGTGTCGCTGGTAAAAGCAGATAGTAAATCTGGTTTTCTTCGAGGTCTCCTGGAAGGTTGGCGACATAGCGGATGCCGAAGCTCACCGCATATGTCAGGCCAACAAGTGCCAATACGGTGAAGAAGGTGACCACCCAACGAGCTTCTCTTATTTGATCACTCGTTGGGTATAAATAAGCGAACCTTACTAAAAATACACCCCCCAGAATGAGCATTGCATCCTGAGAAGGGGCAAAAGCCCAATCCCAGGTTGTTCCAATATTAGTAATGATTGTGGTAATTGAAGAAATAGCCACGCACAGGAAAAACCAGATTAGCATCCAGGTTGGGCTGGATTTGTTTTTAACACGCAGCAGGTAAATCAAACTGGTGCTCGCAAGGACCAGCATGATCACGCCAACCAGGTCAAAAATACCAAGATTTATGTCCAAATTCATGCCGCGATTATACTCGTATTAAACTCCTGGCTGGAACTTGTACAGGTGTGATCCTCGCCTAAATGTGGGTTAGCGGCCCAACCGATCGGATTGTAGACGGGTGCTAACACCAGGGTGGTATTAACCTAAATTTCATCTTATTTATCCTGTTTGGTGATATAATCTTTTTACTGTAGCCAAAGCCTTGGGTATCATTGCCGAGTTAACCATTTCCTACCGGGGGTCATAAACCAGGACTTCGACGACGTATCTGTAAAGTCTCATATTAATTGATCTAAATTAATATGGGGTCATCTGTCCAAGGCAATACCGGTTGTCGTTTCGCTGGTCACTGTTCCAAAATCCATCCCAACCCACCCAGGATTGCCAATCCAATTTGCGTGTCTGGTGATGCGCGCCTATTTTCCCAAAGGAGAACGATATGAGCAGTAATATGGACCTTTATAAAGCATTTTACGAAGCCTCGTGGGCTAACCCACCGTCGAGTCTTAGGGATGCGAATATGAAATACCTCTCGGATGACTTTCAGAACTTCGACGCAGATGGGAAAGTTATAGGCGATAAAGAGGCCTATATTGGCCTGAGTCAGCTTATCTTTGCTGCATTTCCTGACTTTAAGTCCGTCGACACCGATCTTCGCGAAGAAGGTGATGATATCATCGTAAGCTACCAGTGGGAAGGCACGCAGACCGGCGATCTTGATCTTTCAGCGATGAGCCTGGGTGTCATCCCGGCCAGTGGTAAAAGGATCGTCTGGCCGGAAGCCACTAGTGTTTTTACGATTAAAGGCGGTAAGATCGTAAGCATCAAACCTTATGGGGATTCCAGCGGGATGGAAGAATTTCTCAAGCCGCTTGGAATTGCAATGCCGTCAGCTTGATCCAGTTCTATACAAGGGGGTTCGAAAAAAATTAGTTATTTATGAGTGTGGGTGCTCAGCAAAATGAGGCGAGCCGCAATCCGGGCTCGCCTCATTGTAGTATTCTTTCCATTCCCCGTTAATCTTTCTTCTTTCCCTCGACCTTACAGGTCTTTCAGTGCTTGTTGCATCGTGTTGCGGTATTTCTCAACGGCCCGGCGACCTTCATCGGTTAACCGCAGGCGTGTCCGCGGTCGTTTGCCGTCGTAACCTTTCTCGATCTTTACATATTGCGCAGCCTCCAATTTGCTTAGATGTGAGGATAAATTGCCATCTGTCAGCTCGGTGGCGTTAATCAAGAAAGTGAAGTCAGCCACTTCTACCGTGTACAGCACCATTAGGATCATCAACCGTGCGGGCTCATGCACGATGCGGTCGACGTCTGCCAGGTTCCGCAAACCTTGATTGCTGCCTTCCACCTCAGGCCTCCTCTGCAGGCAGCGGGTACTTGCGCACGAAGCGTAAAAAGAGCACGAGCCCGGTTACTAGGATCACCCCGGCAGCGAATGCCATTGGGATCAATAAAATCCAGCCCGCGTTGTGCTCCATGTAGACCGAGACGAGATAAGCCAGGCCTACCATCCAGCCGTAAAAATACAGGCGCCTGACCCCAAACAAGTAGCCCATGGCGCTGAACAAGCCGCCCATAAACAGCAAGGTAATGAACTCCACCATATAGCTCCGCTCGCCCGGTGCTTCAGCTGGAATACTGGAAGTGGGTTCTAGGCCAGGGCTAAGCAGTGTCAGCAATACCAGGCCGAATGTGATCACTACCATCACAACGGTGATGATCAACAGAAAGCGCAACGTCAATGTCTTGCGCAGCCGAACATAACCGATCCTCGGTTCGCTCACCAGGTGTCTTACGAGCAGCTGCGCCACGATCGCCAATGCCAGCAGGCTCAGGAAAAGCACCATATTCCATATCGGACCCAGCAGCTCGCGTGTGACCGGGTAGATCGCCAGGAACATGAAGGTGATCCCCAGCAGCAAGTCAAAGAGACCATCCTCGAAGGAGATCATCCGGAAGGTCCGTCGCTGGATCTGGCTTAAGTTGTAGGGTTGAGACATGAGTACACCTCCTTTACTTTGTACAACCAGAAACTTTGCATTGCAAAGTAATTAACAGTATTGTACACATTTTTTCCATACATGTCAAGCACTATTCAGAAATTGTGTTATTGTTCAGCGAAAATGTCTCACTATGGACAGAGAAGCGCCATTGCCCGGGGTATGTGATCCTGTTTATATATTCCCTTGTCTGCCATATGGGCAGGCGCTCAAGCAGTGAATTCTCCACGCCGGTCGCGGCAGCAGTCAGGACTGGGTATATCGATATTCCTTTACCTCATGGGACTCAAACCGCTTGGCTGTTCAATGTGCAGGCGGTGGGGGAATGCGAGGGCAAGAATAAAGGGCAGCTCTATCAAGCGGTAGAACCCGAAATAGTAAGTGCAACGGAGGCTTTACCTGATTTTCCAGCTTTCTTGCGTTTGGCATTCGAACGAGCCCGGGATGAAAGCTGCCTGCGGCTTAAGAACGAGTAGGAATTGGTTTTTAGCTCCCCCATCCCGCCTGCAGCGGGTGATGGGGGTCGGAATCCCCTTTCCTATCAAAGCCAGTCAAATATCCAAATGGAAAACAAAAGAGGCTGTCCCTCTGTTTTAGGACAGCCCCATAATTTAATCAAGCAGGGTTCTATTCGCTTTATGCCTCCTTGAGGAAGGAGATTGTGGGAGCTCCTTCTACACCCGCTTTACCCATCGCAGCCTTCAGCTCATCTGATTGGGCGAATTTTTTGGCTTTTTCCAGCGTATCCCAGGTATTAAATACCGTTAATTTGTTGGGATCTATTGAATCACGATAAATCTTGTGAGATACCTCACCGTTTGAGACCCGCAGGTCCGCCATGGAATCAAATACACTCTTCCACGCTGCGTAATCCTTTACATGATGTTGCACTAACATGGTAGCCATTTTTTTCATCCTTTCTTAAACGTGAATAGATTTTTTGTCTGATGGTGCTATCTATCACTTGGTGGGTTGTTTAATTCAAGGGGCATTCTTGGACGGGTCTTCTCGAACATGCTCATGAAAAGCAACTGCATCGGCAATATAAGTACCATTCGGACCTGAATTGTATATATAATATCACTATTCATTTTCTTGGCGGTAAGAGTTTCATAAGAATTGTGTAAAAATTTCTCGGTCTAGGGTGAGATTTCTTGGTTTTCTGGACGAACCCGTTCGGCGGGTTCGCATCCCCACCGAACCGCTTGTGCCTCGTCTTTAGCGGGATTACAATCACCCCTGTCGAAATTGGTTGTTCGAATATTTTGGAGATTACAATGAGCGATCGTGAGCACCATGCGCTTGGCCTGCATGAAATCGGACAGATTGGTGTCCCGGTTAGCGATATTGACCGTGCAATTACCTTCTATCGCGATCTGCTGGGTATGCATTTCCTCTTTAAAGCGCCCCCAGGTCTGGGCTTTTTCGATTGTGATGGAGTGCGTTTGTTGCTCGATGCTTCAGCCGGCAACCAGCCCGGGAAATACAGTTCGATTATCTATTTCAAGGTGCCTGATCTACAGGCGGTGTTTACAGACCTGTCCGCTCACGGGGTAGCTTTTGAAGGGGAGCCTCAACTTGTGGCGAAAATGCCCGACCATGAGATCTGGATGGCGTTTTTTCGGGATCCGGACTCCAACCTGCTTGCCCTGATGAGCGAGGGCCGCTGATCGAAGGCGTCGATCCCCTGGTATACTCCCCCTCGAATTAAATTAGATACCGGCTGTGAGTTCTAAAAATCATGCCAGCTGGCGCTGCCTGCTCATCCTTCCGCGGGGATACGCTGCACGCGCACGCTGGTGATACTGAAGCCCTCCATTTGATCCACGCTGAAGGTGTAGCCCTGGTAGCTGATCTGCTCGCCCACCTGCGGGATATGGCCCAGCTCGGCCATGATGAAGCCCGCCAGGGTGGCATACACGCCCTGGGGGTCAAAAGAAACTTCCAGCAGTTCCTCCGCCTCGCTGATCGCCAGTCCCCCGGAAAGGCACCATTCCCCCTGCTGGCCCCGTTCGGGCATCGTGGCTACCGGGCCATATTCGTCCTCGATCTCGCCGACCACTACTTCCATAATATCTTCCAGGGTCACCAGTCCATCCGTACCGCCGAACTCATTCAGCACGATGCCCATGTAGCGACGGGCGTGGGTCAGCAGCGATGACGCCTGCGGCAGGCTGGCTCCTTCCGGGATGTAAACCATCTCGCGTTTGATCTGCTCCAGGCTGCTTCCCGGGGTAGCCCAGAAGATATCCTTAACGTGCACGTAGCCCAGGATCCTGTCCAGGCTGTCCTTATAAATCGGGAAGCGTGAATAACCCGACTCTCGGGCCACCTGCAGCGCCTCTGGCAAGGAGGTATCCGCCTCCAAAGCCACAATGCGCGTGTGCGGGGTCATCACGTCACGCGTGCTCAGCCTGGCATAATCGAAAACGCGACCGATCATTTGCTCTTGTTCTGGCAGGAAGATACCTTGGGCGGTGCCTCGCCGCACCATGACTTCGATCTCCTCGGCACTGGTGCTGGCTTCGGCGCTTGCCTCGGAGCCCCACAGGCGCAGCACAAGGTCAGCCGAAGACAGCAGGAAGCGGACCGGCCAGGCAGCCACCCGTGACAGGAACTCAAGGGTGCTTGCTACCGACATTGCCCAGCGTTCCGGCTGGCGGATCGCCAGCCGCTTGGGGACCAGCTCGCCCAGCACAAGGGAGGCATAGGAGATCACCAGCACCACCAGCATCAGGGAGACCTGCGAGGCATACGGCTCGAGGAGTGGGACCTGGGCCAGCAGCGGTGACAGCACCCGGGCTGCTTCCACCCCGCCTACCGCTGAAGCCAGCGTTGCCACCAGCGTGATACCCACCTGAACCGTGGCCAGGAACTCCCCCGGTTTGCGCTGCAGGCTGAGTACTTTCGCTGCCCGCCTGTCCCCTGCCTCAGCCCTAGTGTGCAGGCGCACCTCCCTGGCAGAGACCACGGCGATCTCAGCCGCCGCAAAGAAGCCGTTCAGCAGGATTAATATCAATATGAAACCAAAATCTGTGATCATGTCAGCTTTTCATCTCTTTCACTTGCCTGGTGGAATGGCTTTCACCCGGGATATCCGCCCGGCAACTGCCTGACCGGGTATCTCAAACCCGTGATGGATGGGTATAGAACTGCCTGGAGAATACCAGGCAGCTATTATAAAACATGGGTCGATCAGCTGTCGGCGCGGGCCGTGACCTGCCTTGCCCCGGTCTGACCTAGGCTTTTATTCGCAGCTCACTCCGCGCGCCTGGAAGGTGTGGTAATGCGGGCGATCATCTACGAAGGATCGTGCAGTGGATCCCGGAGTCTCCCTCCTAATGAGCAGCGCCATATCACCATACACCAGGTATCAACCGGTAGCGAACTCGCTTCGTATAATCCCGGTAACCTGCCAATTCATCCTGTAAGAACCTGTCCTCCAGGGCAGTGCGCAGTATGAAAAGGGCGATGAGCAAGGATGTTGGCAGGTACGCCCAAATTGAATCCAGGAAGATCGGGATTGCCATGTCAGCCAGCAAGGCCCCTGCGTAACCGGGATGTCGTATCCACTGGTAGGGACCGCTCAAAACGACCTGCTGGTCGCGATCGGCCTGCAGGCGGACCGTCCCGGAGAAGTATCGATTTTCCATCAAAGCATACGTACCCAGGACATGTCCAGCGAGGATGATCACCAGTGCAATCATTTTCAGCGCCAGGCTGAAAATGGGCGACCAGCCAAGCAGCTCATCCAGCCCGCAGACCACCATGACCAAAATTCCGACCAGCCCCAGAAGGGGGGTTAACTTTTGGTCCCAGGTTTGGGTATTTTCATGCTGCAAAAAGCGCGCTCGCTCTGCAACGATATCCGGGTGCCTGTGTGCCGCCAGCATGCGGCTGATAGCGAAGGTTAAGATGGAAATAATTGCATATACCCATGCTTCCCACCAATCCCATTGCCGGGAGATCAACAATGGCAGGAAGGGTACCAGCACGATAAAAAAGAATACCCCCAGGATCACGCGGGGTGTGATGATCCTTTGTCCCTTACTCATGGTCCACATCCCAGGTTGCGGGATATTTTTCTCTGACCGTAAATTCCATCTTATTATTCCTCACAGATCAGAAAAACAGGAAATAGCGCGGTACTCGTTCCATGAATTCTTTGTAGGGGTCGCCGTAACGCTGCAAGCATACCTCTTCCTCGGCCAGGATGCTGAAGTGCTGCAGCAGCCTGGACATCACAAGCATCAACACCGCCACCCAGGAGCCAATTGCCAGGCAGACCCCCAGGAATAGGACGAAGAGTGCCACGATTTGGGGATGGTGGGAGATCTTGTAGAGCCCTTTTGTAACCGGCTGATCTGGCGGTGTATCTTTGAAGTTCAGCATTGCCACCACCAGGCCGGTCAAGCCAAGGGCATACAGGATCATCCCCGCGGCGAAGACACTCGAGTGGAGCTTCAGCGGCGTGAAGATGATCAGCACCAGGCAGGCCAGTGAAAACACCTTACCCGCGATCAGGAAAGCTCTTTGTTCCACATTCCACCCCGACCTGTCAAATAGCCGCGCCACCACGTCCCTTGGAAAGATCAGCAGTAAAAATCCCTGGATCAAATTCTCAACCCCCAGCAGGATCCAACCGTTTAACCATCCCAGCTCAAGTGCGGGCATGAGCTCCATGATCCACCTCCTCCTCACGGCAAGCCGGCACTGCAATCCTGCTACCTACTCCCAGTGTGCAACCTTGCCCCATGAGACCTTTGCTCAGATTCTATCACCCTCCCCACGTTTTATATCTTTAAGTAAGGCGGGGTTCTATCCCGCTAAAAAGCTACCTTCCCCCAGATTCAATATTCTGCCCGTCGCATAGGATCATTCCACGCTGGGAAAGGGCTCTACATCAGCCCATCTGCCCGATCTTGCATATTCAGTCCCTGGCGGCTGCGGCAGTTAACCTCCCTTGCCCATCGTTCCACCACACCTGATAGTATGATTCGTTCCTCCCGGTGTAAATGTTTTGATCCGCATACCCGTCAAAATCCCCTGTCGCCACGCCAGTATCATCAATATATTCAAAATGCACATCTGATGGCGAAACTACCCCTGTCCATCATTCAGCCATAACTCCGCTAGCCAAACCCTGGCCATCAACCCATCCAGATGCTTCCTGTGAAAAAAATCGAGGGGAATTACATACGATACGCAACGTATGTGGGGCAATTGTTGTGAAGGAAACACTTAAGTTCGATTGCGCCAGGTCGAAACCAATCACGCTTGTGCTCAGATCATTAAGGTAAAGGAGGGTTGCTTTTCACTGGAAAACCTGGCCTTCCCCTGTGCCTGTCATTTCACCACGAATGAGATCTGCAACCCAAACAAATTCACCACCACGATCGCAATCAGGATCATAACGAGGATTAATTTCTTGTTCCCCTTGCTGGCTCTCCCCAGGCCGGATCAATCCTTTATAAAATTCATTTTATACTCAAGATCTGATTTAATAATATTTCCCGGGTTGACGATATCTGAATAAGCTGTAAATAAAATTCGGATAAGATCGATATCGTTGAAATATAGTATTAAAATGTTGGTGAGCAACCAGTTGGCGGTAAAGATAGAACTACAGAAAATATAAAGGAGTTCTGATGATTCGAAACCAATGGTACGTGGTCCTGGAATCAATAGAAGTTCACCAGAAACCAATCGGTGCAACTCGTATGGGTGAGAAATTGGTTTTCTGGCGCAGTACAAATGGGGTTGTAAATTGTGCAGTGGATCGTTGTCCGCATCGGGGAGTGGAATTGAGTATTGGCAAACTGAAAAATGATCATATGCAATGCCCTTTCCACGGTTTTGAGTACGACGCTAATGGCCGATGTGTATACATCCCCGCTAATGGGAAAGGTGGACGTATTCCAGAATCCCTAAAATTACGGAAATATCCTGCTTATGAAGCGCATGGATTTATTTGGATCTGGTGGGGGGAGGCACCGCCAGAAATACTTGAGCCTCCCAAGTTTTTTGACAACATAGATGATACTTTTGTATATGCATCAAAACCTGATCATTGGGAAGCCCACTACTCCCGCGTTATTGAGAATCAATTAGATGTAGTCCACTTGCCCTTTGTGCACTACAATACGATTGGGAGGGGGAATAATACGGTGGTGGATGGCCCAGTTGTGCGTTGGGATGGAGATATGAAATTTTATGTCTACGTCTTCAATCGCAAAGATGATGGAACCCCACCCCGCAAGGCGAATGAGATTGATGTAAATGCTGGCCAAAGAGTGCATTTGGAATTCATCTTCCCCAATCTTTGGCAGAACTTCATCAGTGAAGATGTGCGGGTTTTAGCCGCCTTCACGCCAGTAAACGAAGAAAACACAATATTGTATTTGCGGTTCTATCAACGTTTTCTTCGCCTTCCAGTTATTGGAAAACTGTTTGCACAGATGGCCATGCCAGCGAATGTTTATATCGCCCATCAAGACCGCCGAGTTGTAGTTACTCATCAACCTCAGCCTAGCAGTATGAATATTGGTGAAAAACTGATCCAGGGCGACTTACCAATTATTGCTTACCGAAAACAACGTGCGGAATTTAAAGCATTGATACAAACATAGGCAGCAAACGAAAGTACCAGCACACCAGGTTCAAGGTTATCCTGCTAGCCAGGAGAATCATTGCCGCGATTTATAGGATGGGCAAGTTAAGGTTTTTAATGGTTCATCCTGTGTGGCTCACTTAATTGTTGAGCGGCGAATACTGGTGAAGAATTTCTTGATGGAACTCATCAGAAAAACGTCTAATTCGGGATAAATATTGTCAATAAATTCACAAGGTGTTGAGATGATTACAGTGGGGAATAGCAAAATTAGGTTTGTTACTATCAGAAAATTAGCAGTGAAAGGCTTTGTTGTTATATTGGCATCTCGCAATCAGCAAGAGAGTGCGCAGGCTATTGAGCGGATTAAAGCTGTTACCCCGGATGCAATCGTAGGATCAATCCCGCTCGATCTCGCCTCATTAGAATCAGTGCGCCAGTGCGTGTCCATATTTTTATCCAAGGGCTACCCTCTGCATATTTTGATTAATAATGCTGGGGGATCAGTGCCTGGCAAGCAAGCCAAGTTCACTGCTAATGGCTTTGAAATGACAATTGGCACAAATCATCTGGGACATTTCTTACTTACGAGCCTGTTGCTTAAAGATCTGAAACGAAATGCTCCGACGCAGGTGATTACAGTCTCATCAGAGCTGCAGAACTCGGATCAGGCAGGTGGATCTGCACCGGATTTTGAGTACGGCAATCTAAAGGGTGAAAAGTATTACAGATCCCAGGTATTCTATCGAACTCTAAATTAGCGAATATGTGGTTTGCATATAAATTGCAGCGCCGGTTAACTGGCACAGGTGTCACTTCGAATGCCGTGTGTCCAGGCTTTGTTTCGGCGGCAATTGCTGTTCGCAAAAAATCACCTGTAGTGGGATTCTTTTCCCACAAATCCTGACTCGTATGCCTTTTACGCGTTCATTGGAGCAGTCTTATATATTTGTTATTACAGACCCTGGTCTCGAAGGTATTGGTGGAAAATTCATTGTTGACGGAAAAGAGAAGCGCTCAACTGAGGAATCCTACGATGAGGAAAAAGCGAGACGCTTGTGGGAGATGAGCTGGGAATGGTGTAGTTTTGATGAAATCAGAGCATCTTGACAATATGTGTCACTAATGAGAATTCTTGGAGATGATTTGCTGGTAGGTGGGGAAGCAACAGGCGCGTCCGGCGATCAGCTCCATGTAAATTTCCGGTTTCAGGATGTAGGCAGCAGCTGTCTGAGAAATTTCACCAGGTTTATGCTGCTTGGCGAGAATCCAGGGCTGCACCGATAGCTAGGCAGATGATCAAGCCCAAACCGCCATCGAACACGAATCCCATGGATATGATCAGGCAATCCATAAAAGTTGCAGTCACAATGCCAGTTTAACCGCCAAATACTCAACTGGAAACCAGGAACTTCGTATTGTTATTCTTAACATTTCCTCCTCATTCACCACAATAATTTGTAAATAGAAAATTGGTAATTAATTCAAAAAATTAGAGTAAGAAATGAAGGATCTGTTCGGGAAAGCTAGAGGTCCATCGCTCCTGATATGAATTAATAAATAAAAAGGTTACCTCTAAGCCGCACTTTTACTGAATAGCTTGTAGGAGCGACAGTTCTTGACTGGTAAGATTGATTTTTATGCTCGCTGTTTCGGTTATTTCACCGCAAACGAGATCAGCACCCCAATCAAATAAACCACCACGATCGCGATCAATATGATGATCAGGATTAATTTCTTATTTGCCATGCTGGTCCTCCACAGCTCGGTACGTCTCTTTAAAAATTCATTCTAGCGTGAACTTGACTGGCGGCGTACTGATTCCTGCCCGGGTTTGCAGTCCGCCCCACCCTGCGCTCAGGGAACGATCCTACAAGGCATGCAAATGGCATGGGGTGAATTCGGTACCGGAATGCCGGGTTAAAAATATTCGATTCTGTGATAAAGTTTACTCTCATTGAATAAAGCGGTGCTGCCCGGTCCGCGGTGAGCATGCCGGGGGATGCGTGTGGCTCAACCCCGCGCCCGCCCTTCTTTTGCCTCTCTCCGCAATGAACAGTACCCATCCTCTGCTGACAGTTTTTCCACCTCGGGTGAGCCATGCGAGCGATCCGTAAAACTTTTACCTCGTCGTTGGATTTCAAATTTGAATGGAAGAATTTTCTCCTGCTGACAGCTGGTGCTCTCATCCTGGCCGTGAACCTGAATGTATTCCTGGCGCCTTCAAATCTGGCACCTGGCGGGGTGATGGGTATTGCCGTGATCGTAAATGCCTTCACCGGGTGGCCGCTGGGCCTGATCATGCTGGTATTGAATATCCCCTTGCTGGTGCTGGGATTCTACAACCTGGGGCGCTTCAACTTCCTGATCCACACTTCCTACGTGGTTCTGGTGTACAGCATTGGGGCGGATTTGATGACCGGCTGGCTGCCGGTGAGCGGTATCACGGACGACCTGCTGCTGAATGCCATCTATGCGGCTGTACTGGGAGGCATTGGCAGCGGCCTGGTTTACCGCGGCAACGGCACCTCCGGCGGCACGGGGGTATTGGCGCGCGTGATCCAGCTGCGCACTGGGCTGCCTGTGAGCCAGGTCTATCTGTTCACGGATGGTGCAGTCGTCCTGCTGGCGGTGATCCTGTTCGGGTGGGAAATTGGTCTCTACTCGCTGATCACCTTGTTTATCTGGGGGGTGGTGGTTGATTATATTCTCGAAGGGCCCAGCGTCGTCCGGACCGCATTTATCATCACCGATCATCCCGGGGAAGTCAGCCAGGCGCTTCTGGAGCGCCTGCGCCTGGGGGTCACCTCCTGGCCGGCACAGGGCATGTTCTCCGAGACCCGGCACACCTTCCTATTTTGTACTGTCAGCCGCGCAGATGTGAATATCTTGCGCACGACCGTCATGTCTGAAGATCCAGATGCGTTTGTGGTCATTGGGCATGGTCACCAGGCGATCGGCGGCATCATCGGCCGTGTGAATCTGGATCAGATCGCAAAAGATTTATCCCCTGCGGAAGACGAAAACCCTGCTGCCCCAACTTCTCAAGCTGAAGAGTGATTCCGGATGGAAAATTCCCCCAGAGTACCAGGTGCTGTTGCAGCCTGCGGGGAGTGCCTGGTGGTGGTTGTGATTTTGCCATATTCGCCCGGGTCCATACAACCTTACTTTCACAAGAAACTTTGAATACCCAGAATCCGGTGAGATCAGCAGTTTGCCCCACCTGGAACTTTAATGATCTATCAGCCGTTTATGGTAAATTGAAGTGCCTAAATAATTTATCGGTAGATATTCTTATAAGGAGAAAAAATGAAAATCTATACCCTTTTATTGGTGATTCTGGTCTTGATCGTTGGGAGTATGGTGGCCGCATGCAGCCCGGATGCGCAGATCCCAGAAACTGAGAGCGGTTCGGATATATTGCCCCCAGCAGCGGTCGTCAATGCTCGCCAGGCCCTGGTGGATCACCTGGGTGTTGGCGTTGAGTCGGTTGCCATCCAGGACTTTGAGCGCGCAGAATGGTCAGATTCGTGCCTGGGTCTGGGTGGACCTGCAGAGATCTGCCTTGCTGTGATCACACCTGGCTGGCGCGTCAACCTATTGGTCGACGATCAGGATGCATACGAAGTGCGCACGGACGAATTGGGAGACGTGATCCGTATTAACCAGTAGAAACTGCCCCTGGTTTTTGTGATGGCAGAACAGTAGCTGGTTGGTACAAAAAAACCGGCTGCTCAGCAATATAATTGCCCGGCGCCTTTTTAATTGGTATTCAATGGTGATGTGGAGCCAAGCTCAGCACCTGCTGTAGGAGCAAGAGGTAGTGAAAAATCAAGCTGGTATTCACGCCGTGACCGGGGCATTTGGCTATTCCGGGAAATACATCGCAGAACGCCTGCTTGCTGAAGGGAAGGCCGTGCTCACCCTGACGGACTCCCTTCAGCGGGGAAATCCCTTCGGGGATGGCTTGCCTGCGGTACCCTTCAATTTTAACCGACCGCAAGAGCTCGCCGCATCCTTGCAGGGGGTTTCAGTGCTCTATAACACCTACTGGGTGCGCTTCAACCAGCCGCGCTTCACGCATGCGGATGCTGGGCAGAATACGCTGATCCTGTTTGAGGCCGCCAAGAAGGCTGGAGTTGAGCGCGTCATTCATGTCAGCATTACCAATCCAGCAGAAGACTCGCCGCTTGAGTACTTCAGCGGGAAAGCAAAACTCGAGCGTGCTCTGGTTGAGAGCGGTTTATCTCATGCAATCCTGCGTCCCACGGTTCTCTTCGGGAAGGAAGATATTCTACTGAACAACATAGCCTGGGTATTGCGCTACTTACCCGTATTCGGGGTCTTCGGGGATGGGCAATACAAACTGTAGCCCATCTACGTGGATGACCTCGCCCAGCTCGCGGTTGAGCAGGGCAGGGACCGTGGGGACCGGGTGATCGATTCCATTGGACCAGAAACTTTCACCTACCGGGAGCTGGTCGCCCGCGTGGGCGCGATCATCGGCAAGCGGCGCCCGATCGTTTCCATCCCGCCCTCATTCGGTTATGCGGTTGGCTGGACCATCGGCAAACTGGTTGGGGACGTGATGATCACTCGCGAAGAAATCGCCGGGCTGATGGCAAATCTTCTATACGTTGACTCGCCAACCACCGGGCAGACGAAACTAACCGATTGGGTCAAAGCGCATGCTGCCTCGCTGGGCTTGCACTACACCAGCGAACTGGCCCGGCGCAGGAACAGGCGCAAGGTATACCGCAGTAATTGACCCAGGATCTGGGCTGCTGCACCAAGGGATCTTGCGCTTAGTTCCGATCACTGCTGCTAATTGTCTGCGCTGAAAATCCCCTTACCATCGTTCCACCACACCTGGTAGTGCGGTTCGTTCCTCCCGGTGAAAATATCCAGATCCCCATCCCCGTCGAAATCCCCTGCTGCAACACCGGTATCCTCGATATATTTAAGCTGCACATCCGGCCGGCGAAACTCCCCCTGCCCATCGTTCAGCCATAACTCCGCTCCCCAAACCCTGGCCAGCAGCACATCCAAGTCTCCATCTCCATTAAAATCTTCCAGGAAAACTGCCTTGCTGCGGGTGCTGCCATATGGAAGATATACCCCCAGCAGCTCGCCTGCTGACGTCGAAATCCATCTTCCCAGCCTGCCGCTGGCCGTTTGCGTTGCCTCGAATGATTGCTCCGCCTGGACGAAAATTGGTCTACCGCTTCCCATCTCATTGCCCTGGTTGATCCACAACACCGCTCCGCGGTTCGTCCCCACCAGCACATCCAAATGCTTATCCCCATTCACATCCCCCAGCGCGACCGAGGTGCTGTCGGTATTACCCAGCTGCTGGTCGAAGGCCGCCAGCTTCCCCGTTCCGTCATTTAACAGGATCAGGTCATCCAGCGACCGTGTGCTCCCCATGGTTGGCTTTCCCACCGCCGCGAATAAATCCAGGTCCCCGTCCCCGTCAAGGTCGCCCATCGCCGCCTCCCGGATGGGTAGCCCATCCAGGGATTCCATTGGCAGGATGTGTCCTGTCACCAGCTTTCCCATCCGGCCGTCGTTGATCCAGACCCACGATGCAGCCGGCGCATGGGGGAGGTCGTAATCGGGCTTCGTAGGGTCCAATCCGTAGCAGCAGCCTGCTACAAATGCGTCGAGCCACCCATCCCCGGTCAAGTCGCCTGTCCTGATCATCCCACCCATATCCCGGTAGCCTTCGTTATAAGTGGGTGGCGTGTTGATCCCGCTGCTGGCTATGAATTCTCCAGGCTGATCTCCTTGCTGCCCGCCCTGGTTTACCAGTAGATGGATCCTGCCTTCCTGGACAAATATATCCGGGTCTCCATCCTGGTCGACGTCTCCCGCTCCCGCTGCAAAACCGGCAAAGGATTCCTGTTCGGCCTCGCGGACAAGTTCGAACTTGCCGCCTCCCTGGTTGATCCATCTGCCGATCCCCGCCCACGAGATGTCCACATCCTCCCAGCGTGTATGGCTGATGACCACGTCCAGGTCACCATCCCCTTCCAAATCCACCACCTGGGTCCAATTCTTGAAGGGTCCTTTAGACTCCGAGTACCAAAGGCTGCCGCCGGCAAAGATCGCGAAAATAAATATCAGCACCAGGATGCCAGCCAGCACTAAATACCCGGATCCCAGCAGTGAAACTTTCAACTCGGACTTACTCCGTTTCATCTATAAGCTGCTCTCACCACCTAGGGGGTTACTACCAATGTATCCCGACCATCATCGTCCCATGTGGCTTGCCATCTGGGAAATCTTGCCTCGTCCTATTGGGAGATCGAGGTTCAAAAAGGCATCGCCTTCCTGTTTGACTTTCTCCAATCATATCACCCATTCCCCTCCCGATATCAGAATTTCATAAGTCGAGTTTCCAAACTCGCAATAGGTTCTGCTTATCCCACCTCTAAGGATCTCCCCTCCACTCTTGAGAGTGAGGCTTAGGGCAGTGGTCTTCTCTCCATCCAAAACCAGGTGGATGCGGGAGACAAGTTCGCACAACGCCCATGTGGATGAACTCAAACCAGGGCTCCAGGACAGCCCCGACTGCCTTGGGTTGCATCCCAAACAATCGGCCGCTCTCCTTCCTGGGATCGTAGGGATAGAGCAAGAACTAACCCCTGGGAACCAGTGTCTTGGCCAGTCCCCCGCGTAGTGCTGCTGCCTATGAGGGCTTAACCTGTGGAGACAACCCATATTGAGCGTAAATCCACTATAGGGAAGGTGCGGCTCATTAAGCCAGGTTCTCAGGGCAGGATGTATAATCCATAGAAACATGTCCACGCCGCAGCTCTCCACCAAGCTTCATATCCCCTCATTGCGTGCTGGTCACGTTCCCAGGCAACGCCTGGTGGGGATCCTGAACCGGGGTATCCAGGCCCGGCTGGTGCTTATATCCGCTCCGGCCGGGTACGGTAAGAGCACCCTGGTTTGCGAATGGCTTCAGCAAAGCCGCCTGCCTGTCGGCTGGCTCTCGCTGGATGCCAACGACAACGACTTCAAGCGTCTGGTCGCCTACCTGGTTGCCGCCCTCCAGGCTGCGCTCCCTGGTTTCGGCCACTTGGTCCTGAGTTTATTAGAGTCACCCCAACCAGTGTCTGGACAGGCGATCCTCACCGCCTTGGTCAACGAGCTCGACCAGCGTGGCGAGCAGGTTGCCCTGATCCTGGACGACTACCACTACATCACGGATCTTTCGATCCACGAAGCTATCGCCTTCCTGATCGAGAACCTTCCCCCCCTTGTCCACCTTTTCGTCCTAACGCGCTCCGACCCGCCAATACACTTGGCTCGCCTGCGCGCCCAGAACCAGCTGGTCGAGATCCGCGCCGATGATCTGCGTTTTACAACCAGGGAAACGACCGCTTTCCTGAACCACACCATGGGCCTTTCATTGACTCCTGATATGATGGATGCCCTGGGCCGGCGTACCGAGGGCTGGATCACCGGGCTGCAGCTGGCCGCCATTTCATTGCAGGGCATAGACATGGGACAGCGTGGGGATTTTATTACTGCTTTCACCGGCAGCCACCACTACACTGTGGATTACCTGGTGGAAGAGGTGCTCAATCGGCAATCTGACATGCTGTGCGACTTTCTCCTGCATACCAGCATCCTCAAACGCATGAACGGGACTCTGTGCGATGCCCTCACCGGGAGGTTGGATGGGCAGGTCACCCTCGAGCGCCTGGAACAGGGAGGCCTGTTCATCGTTCCCCTGGACGCGCAGCGCCAGTGGTACCGTTATCACAACTTGCTGGCGGACGTGCTGCACAACCGGCTCCAGCAATCTCACCCCGAGCTGCTCCCTGAACTCCACAAGCGAGCCGCACAGTGGTACCAGGAGAATGGCTACCTCGAACAGGCCATCAGCCACGCGACAGCAGCTGGAGATATCCAGGCAGCGGCTGAACTGGTCGAAAGCAATGCTATCTCGCTGCTGAAGCGCGGCGAGCTGGTCACGCTGATCAACTGGATCGAACCCATCGAGGGGATCGCTGATGACAGGCCCTGGTTGAGTACCTACAAAGCCTGGGCGCTGACCCTCACCGGTCAGCTGGACATGGCCGAGGCCTGGCTTAAAAAGGCGCAATATACCATGGCGCGGTCAGGCCAGAAAAATGACGATGACCTGAGAGGGCATATCGCGGCCATCCATGCCTATATCGCCGATGCGCGCGGAGAAGCAGACCAGACCATCAGGTTTGCAGAACAGGCCCTGCAGTTGCTCCCTCAAAGCGACCAGGTTGTCCGTAGCGTGGTCACCTTCACCCTGGGCACTGCGTACCGGCTAATTGGAGATTACATGCAGGCCACCCATACCCTTCAAGCTGCCCGGCGCGCCAGTCATCTGGCAGGCAATCGCTACCTGGAGCTGGGTGCCATGTTCACCCTGGCTGATTTGACATTTGATCAAGGCCAGCTCCACCAGGCTTTTGATATTTACCAGCAGACATTAAAGTTTGCCACCACGCCTGGCGGGCAGGAGCTACCTGCAGCCGGGATGGTCTATTTTGGTTTGGGCTTGATCCACTACGAGTGGAACGATTTGGAGGCTGCTCGAGAGAACACGTACCGGGCCATCGATCTCTGCCAACAATGGGGGCATTTCATCAACCTGGCAGGCTCGCTCGTTTTGCTCTCCCGCTTGGAACTGGCAGCAGGAGATCTGGGCGGCGCGCAGCGTGCTATCCAGCAGGCAGAAGAATTGAACCGCGAACATGCCCTGGCGCTGAGAGCAGAAAGCTGGGTCAAGGCGTTTCGCGTGCGGCTGTGGCTAGCGCAGGGCAACCTGGGAGCTGCCGCCCGCTGGGCAGAAGAGTGCGGAATAACCATAGCGGATGATTTCTCCTACCTGCGCGAAGCTGAATACTTTTCGTTGGGCTATGTGTTCCTGGCAAGAAGGAAATACGACCAGGTACTGGAATTAACCCAGTGGCTGCAAAATGCAGCCGAGGCGACCGGCAGGTTGGGCAGCCTGATTGAAACGCTTGTCTTGCGAGCACTTGCCCACCAGGCGATGGATGATCTCCCCCAGGCGCTTGATTCACTGAAACAGGCGCTAACCTTGGCCCAACCTGAAGGCTATATACGTGTCTTTGTCAACCAAGGTAAACCGGTGACCGAACTGCTGCGCCGTGCCGGGACTCAGGGGATAGAACCTCATTTTGTCGCTGGGCTGTTACCGGAAATCGACCAGATTTCCGCAAGCTCACCAGCTGAAGCCCAACCGCTCATTGATCCTCTCACGAAAAGGGAATTAGAACTATTGCAGCTGCTTGCAGCTGGGTTGTCAAATGCGGAAATCGCAGACCAGCTCGTTATCACCGTTGGCACGGTCAAGGCTCATACAGCCAGTATTTACCAGAAACTGAACGTGAACCGCCGATCGCAGGCTGTGGCGCGGGCCCGAGAATTGAATATCCTCTAAAGATTGAAGGACTTTTTTCACAACCGGACCCAGTAACCACTGGGTCCGGATTTTTGGGTTAAGAAAATAAACCCTGAATATAACTTTCGAAAGATGCGCCCCAGCCATCCTTTCTATATGATAAAGATTGTAATCACTACCCTTCACCGGGAAATGAGTGCAGACAATGTCAATCAAGGTCCGTGAACAACGAGAAAAATCTATGAATGATGTGGTCTGTTGCAGCGTTCTCTATCCTGCGGGCAGGAAAGGAATTTGAACGTGTCCGAAACTACCGTTGGTCAGCCAAAGTATTACGCCATACACATAAGTGAGCAAATTCCCGAACAATGGTCTGATTGGTTCGAAGGATTAGCCATTACATACCTTGAAGATAATGGGGCGATTCTTTCCGGCCCTGTCGCTGATCAATCTGCTTTACACGGGCTTCTCATAAAGGTACGAGATCTGAACTTGAGTTTGATCTCCATCAACCAGATCGAAGGCCCACATTTGGAGCAGGATCCAGGAGACAAGATGTGCCTGTAAATACAACGATGAAGGCGGAAATAATGGAGGGCAGGGGCTGCTCTCACTGGCGCAATTAGATGTGATGATCAAAATGCTTGTTTGATATATCTTTGGAGGCTGCTATGACTGAATTTACTATTTGGATAAAAAAACATCCCCTGCTTGTTTTCTTCGTGCTGGCTTACGCCTTTTCCTGGATGGTAGAAATTCCACTCGCTCTCCAGGCACAAGGCGTGATCCGGGTGCAAATCCCTTTCTCCTTGCATTACCTGGCTGGCTATGGGCCGCTTTTCTCTGCATTGATCGTGACCAGCGTGATCAGCGGAACCCAAGGATTGAGGAAATTATTTGGAAGAATGACAAAATGGAATGTCAGGCCCGGCTGGTGGCTGGTCGCGGTTGCCCCGCTGGGATTTTTCCTGTCGGTTGCCGCAGCTCTTTGGTTGATCGATGGGAAATCCATCGACCTTTCCGCCCTTGGACAGGTGGACTTTCTGCCTGCTTTGGGGCTGGTTGCTCTACCGATGTGGATCCTGACCTTTGGCATCGGTGAGGAAACTGGTTGGCGAGGTTTCGCCTTGCCCAGGCTGCAAGAGAACCGCAGCCCGCTGTATGCCACGCTCATCCTGTGGATCTTATGGGCATTGTGGCACCTGCCGCTTTTCTTCTACTCTTATGAAGTGTCCATTTTGCCTGGTTTTGCAATCGGGCTGCTGGCTGGGGCGATCGTGTTCACCTGGCTGTTCAATGGCGCCGGGGGTAGTGTTCTCATGGTTGCCATATGGCATGGGGCTTTCAACTTCACAACCGCCTGTACCAGCTGCAAAACTGGCTTACCTGCGGCGGTGATCAGCACCCTGGTCATGATCTGGGCGGTTGCGCTTGTGTTGCTCTACAAGCCGATACGCCTGCCTCGTAAAACAGTGCAGGCAATTTGAATCGTTCGTTTGTGAGCAGAATATTATGAAAAATATTTTTTATTTCTTCCTGGCAATGATCCTGGCACTCCCCATATCGGCTTGTTCCAGTCATCAAGACGTGTCACCAACCCTGAACGCTTCAAACGGCGAACGGTTTGCCCAGGATACCTTGATGGATTTCCTGGAAAGCCTGCACAGCGGCAATTACGAAGAAGCGGCTCAGCTTTATGGTGGAAGTTATGAAACCATGATTGACCAGAATCCCGCTCTTGACCCCAATGATCAGGCTACATTGTTGCGCAACGCGTGCACCGTTAACGGGATGCAGTGCCTGCAGGTGAAAAGCGCAGTCCTGGACGAGGTGGTCTCCGATACCAAATTCGTTTTCAAGGTTGATTTCATCCAGGGGGATGGAACGTTATTTGTGCTTGACCCATGTTGTGGAGGTGATGAAATGAGCATCCCGCCTCAATCGGTTTTCTATTTTAAAGTGATAGAAGGCAATCAGAACGAATTTACCATTATGGATATGCCCCCTTATGTCCCCTGATTCTAAAGGAGCTGAATTAATGGACAAAAGCCTTATTGAACCTATGATCGACAACCTTCTCAATCGTTATCTGTCACACGTGCCCGGCTTGCAGGATATCGGCACAAACGCGCCTTCCTTTATCTCAGGAGGGAGCAAATGGCACGATTGAAATCAAGCACCATCTTGGTGTTTATCCTGGGGATGGTGACCTTTGCAATCGGGTCCTGGTTCTCGTCTACTTTCATCTTTTTCCAGCGGCCTGTCAAAGACGGCATGATCGAGGATTGGGACCAAATTTGTTTTTGGCAAGATCAGGATGGCGTCTATACAAAAATTTCACCACAGGGTTGTTACTCAACCTCCTGTACAAACCCCAAACTACAAACCAGCACCGCGATCGTTGACCTTCAAAATCAGATCATTCAGCTTGATGCACATTTTGTACTAGGCGCAACATCAAGATTCCCGTTGCCATGTATTGAAAACTGTATGGCGGGTGATGTTCAATACAAGCTGGATGGACTGCTCCCCAATGATTACCAATTGTGGTTTAGAGATGAATGGGTAGGAGAATTAAAGATATTCTCTGGCAGACCGACACCACGCCAGTGTTTTGAGAAGAATTGAGAGCTGCGGTACTCAGTTGAGTAAGCCTCAGCGATGAAAGGAGATCAAAATGGATCAAAAAAGAATACACACAGTTGGCTATCTGGTTGGAGTCTCGGTTATTTTCAGCATAGGAGTCGGTTTTGTCGCTATGCTGTTTGGCATTATTTCATTCTTCCTGAGTGAATTTTCTGCTGCCGGTTTGAGCTTGATTGCGTCCGCTCTGGGTTTTGGTCTTTTCACTATTGCTGCCTTGAAAAGCTAATATTCAGCCGGTTGAGCTAGAACAACCAGGTACCCTATGACAACTTGGCAACAAGAAAGAACAAGATTGTAACGTCGAGAACACACACAGGTAACTGGTAAGGTCTACCTTTGGAGCGTAAATAATCACGAGTATACGAGCTTTAATAGCAAAGGAGTTGCCAATGAAAATTAGAATCAACCTTAATAAACTCCTGGTTGCACTATATTTATTAGCCGTGCCCACGCTGGCGGCATGCGGGACACTCGAGAGCAGTGCAGCCCAGATGGAGAGGAATGATGTTGTTGCGAGCAGAACAGGATTGTTTGGGACCGAGGTGGGCGAGAATGACTCGAGCGGATCTGGGACAGAGCCAACCTCACTCCCGGGGATGTCTATCTACACGAATAAAACCTATCGTTTTACGTTCGAATACCCCCCATCCTGGTCATTAACCGAGGGTGATCACGGGGTTGTGCTTACCCGGGATAAAAATATCTTGACTATCCACTTCCGCAGGTCGGATGATAGCGATATCGATCCCTACTTTGGCCGTACTGGAATAGGTGCTGGGGACCTGATCTACGCTGGCAAGATAGAATTTCTAGGACAGATGATTCCGATCGAAATTTTGCAGTACAGCCAGAAATCGAAAGCAGTCTTCTATAACGGAACCAGCCTGATCGAATGCGGTGAGCTGGTCTTCTCGATCACCCTGGAAGATTTGGAATCCGAATACCAGGAAGTAAACCTGCCTGATGAGATTATCTCCGAAACCAACCAAATTGTTGAATCCTTCCTGCGCAGAGGGGTAGAGGCTGGGTCTGCGGCACCAATTGGAGCCAGTGGGCTCGAAGCCCATCTGGAGGTTCAAGGTCCAATCCAGCAAGGGAGCGGAGAACCGATCATGGTGTCCTTCTTGCTGGAAAACCATGCTCAAGAACCTCTCTACCTGCTCAAATGGTATACGCCGCTTGAAGGGATCGCCGGAGACATCTTCATGGTCTTTTATAACGGCAAGGCCCTCCCCTACGAGGGAATCCTCGCCTCGCGAGGTAACCCCAAGCCCGATTCTTACATCATGATTGAACCCGGCAAGGGGGTTACTACAGAAGTAGATATCTCAAAAGTTTTCGACTTTTCGCATCAAGGTACCTACACGATCAAATTCCGTTCACCTCAGATCTCGAATGTTGCCTATTCGGAAGCGGGGATGGCTACGACGTTAGATGAGCTGGGTCCGGTGCGCATTCCCTCCAATGAGATTAAACTTGAAGTAGTCGCTTCTGAGACAAGTGGGGGATTGCCCTTCCGCCGGACTACCGAGGAAGCTGGAGAAATGATCTCCGCTTCCCTCCCAGTGAAAAAGCCGGGTTTGATGGCAGGACCTCAGCTCACCTTTTTGGAGGCAACCACCGAAGAAATCTGGGAACAACTGGGGGCACAGGTTTTCGTCGTGACAGAGGGGATTTTCCAAAATGAAGCATTTCTTATCCGGAATGAGCAGGTCATTCAACTCGGGGCAGCTGCAGGTGGTCAAGGCCTGACTTCACTGGCGGTATCCGATCTCGACCAGGATGGGCAAACGGAACTGCTTTTTAGCTACGTTGCTGCTTTGGGACCAAGATTCGGCGCTGGCACACAAACCCGGATTGGCATGTTTGTCCCTTCATTTGATCAGCTGCATACCATCGAAGCGGATTTCGCGTATTTGGGGATCGCGGGGCTCAAAACAGAAAACCCGGCGACCGTAATGCTGGCGATCATTGAACCGAAGGGAACGGCCACGGTACTGTACTACCTGGATAATCTGGGGCAGCTAGCAATCGAGAAATCAGAAACAAAGCTGTCGCTTGTTTTCAAGGTGGATCCTAATCTGTCGCCGGATCTCATGCAAAATATTCTTGTGAACGGGTGATGCTAATTAATGTACAGGATATCGGCTAGATAAAGGCTTGGTCGATTCTGGCAGTGCATTTTCTGCACTATAGAATGAACACCTATCAGGGAATGGAGACTAGTTCTTATGGGGCGGTTATCATTCCTTTTTCTAACTATGACGATTGTGCCTGATTTTGTAGGCATCATGCTAATGCAAGCCAGTATTCTTCACCAGGCGATCCCATCCTTCTCAATCCTAAGCGATTGTGCAGACACCACTGTGACCATTCGAATCTACAATTTCCTTGTTATCGATACCTTCTATAGGATGACAAATTACAAATTTATCCATAATTAACAGCATCACGGTCATAGTCAAAGTTTCAAGCGTTCTGATTTGTCCCCACACCGGATGTTAATCTGAGCCGATCATGTTTCGTCATAGCTCGGACTTCAATTTGATCCAGGGCTTTGGCTTCCATCACGACAAATGTCACCAGAACTTGGGAACAAACTCCCTTCATTTCACGACATTTTTCCTCTATACTCGAGATTAATACCAGCAGATTGGATTACAGGTTGAGTGATCGTCCGGTTTCAGCCGCTGCTGAATCTGTCAAAGTCGGAACAAAGGAGGTTAAATGGTTAAAGTCGATACGCTTGTTGAGGATTTCCTGGCGCAGAAGAAGATCGCCGTGGTGGGCGTCTCAGATAAACGCGAGACGGGCTGTAACCTTGCCTATCGCAAATTCAAGGAGGCAGGCTACCAGGTCAGCGCGGTCAACCCGCACATAGAAAGTTTCGAAGGTGATCCCTGCTATCCGGATCTAGGGTCGATCCCCGATGTGCCGGATGGGGTCTTTATTCTAACCAATCCCAGGATTACTGACGAAGTGGTGCAGCAGTGCGTGGACCTCGGCATCCAGCGCGTGTGGATGCACTGCCTGATGGGCACCAAGCCAGGCCTGGCAGCCAGCATGACCAGCGTTTCCCCGGAAGCGGTGCGCATGTGCAAGGAGAATGGTATCGAGGTGATCCCTGGCACCTGTCCCAACCAGTTCCTCAAGCCGGATTTTGGGCACAGGCTGATGCAGATCATGTTTCGCACCTTTGGTTTCCTGAAGGTCGATTAAGAACTTTACTATTAGGTATCTCATAACCCATTCTCTAATCTCCAATACCTGATATCTAATTCCCCAGGAGAAGTTGCGATGAAGAAGATCCTGGTTGCTTACGCGACGATGGCCGGTTCAACCGCGGAGGTTGCCGAGGCAGTTGCGGAAGAGATTTCCAAAAGTGGTGTGCAGGTAGATGTGCTGCCGATCGGTGAGGTCGGCGAACTAGGGGCATACGACGGGATAGTGGTCGGGGCGCCGATGATCATGGGCTGGCACCGGTTGGCAAAGCAGTTCCTGAAGAGACACCGTACCGCACTGCAGCGGGTTCCGCTGGCTGTATTCGTATTGGCCATCAGTCTGACAGAAACGGGTGAGATGAGCTTGGAGGGGGTTGAGGTTACCGTTGATGAAAATCTTCCCAAGCCGCCCAAGAAATCGGGCAGCCTGAGTTTTCAGGAACGCTATGCACAGCTTTCAAAATACCTGAACCCGATTCTCAAATCGGCTCGTCCCGTGCAGCCAGTGAGTATCGGTGTCTTTGGTGGCCGGCTGGAATATGGGCGTTTGAAATGGTGGGCGGTGCTGTTCGTGATGCTCGTGATCAAGGCCCCAGCCGGTGACCTGCGCAATTGGGGAACGATCCGCGCCTGGGCAGCAGACCTGCCAGCGCGGATGCAGATCGAAACAATGTAAGGTGAAGGGTGGGCAAACCTGCAGTACCTATTGGTCCATGACTGCGTCAATACGCCCAGTGCGGATCGCTTCCAGCAGCGCGGCGTGATCGAGCTCATTCTGGTTGGCGTATGCAACGCTGAAATCTGCCAGGGCTTCCTCGAAGGAAGTGCTCTTACCCATATACCCGGTCAGGACGGCCGCATCGGCGGAACGGGCGTGAGCCCGCGCCAAAGCTCGACCACACAGGTTAGCGTAGTTTTTTAATTCGCTGGTACCCATGATTTCCACGACCGGCTTGATCTTGGCATCCCGCAGCTGGCGGACATAAAAATGTGCGTGGATTTCGCCTGTACCCGTGTACCAACCCAGAAACATGTCGCTGGCAGCTTGCATGAGCCGCTGCCCGACGACCACTCGCTGACCTGCGTGCTGGTAGGGAGTGTTGCCTGCATAGGGTTCCAGCACCGATTGGCGGGCTTGTTTGATCTGCAGGAAGAGGGGGTCACCATTGCCTGACATGAACAAAGCAATGCCACAATAAGTGCCCACACTGCCTACGCCAACAACTTTTAAAGCCACATCTACAATTTCATAGCGGCTGAGCAGTACTCGTTTTTCTGGGGAGAGAGAGGAGAGGTAATCGAAAATAGACCGCTCTACATTGGCCCGGTGTTCTTCGTCACGGATATCGTTGGCGTGAAAAATAAGTGGCGGTTGGTCGATAATGTGCGGTGCATCACCCGCAACAAAAGCCAGCTTGGCAAACTCCTTTTCGTGGGCACCTTGCTCGGTGGCCTGCTGCAATTTCTTGGTATAAAACTGCTTGTTCTGCTTATTCTGGATGTTGTCAATGATCTCGTTCAAATCCAGGGCCTCATACCAGGCTTGGAGCACGGGCATATTTGCATAATCAACCATGTGTAATCGATAGCTTTGTGCCACCAGTAATGCAGCCTCGTGGCTGTCCTCCTCTTTCAACCTGTTGGCGCGCCCGGCGATTACAAAGCTGGCCGTGAGGCGCTTCAGATCCCATTCCCAGGGAGCAATCGAGACCTCGTCGAAATCGTTAATGTCGAAGATTAATTTGCGTTCCGCCGTGGCGAACCCGCCGAAGTTTAATAGGTGACAGTCTCCACAGACGACAATTTTCTGTCCGGTCGCCGGTGTGAACGACAAATCAGAGGCCATGATCGCTGCCGCGCCGCGGTAGAAGGCAAATGGACTTGCTGCCATGCGGCCGTAGCGGATCGGTATGAGATGCTCAATTCTTCCCTGGCTGTTTTCGATCAACAAATCGATCGGATCAGGACGATTGGCGGGAGGATTCCAAACAGCATGCGATTTCCGGGGGGCGGATTCGCGCATCGCCTTCCCTTTTTTTAACCGCTCATCGAAGCGGAGGGTGTGGGTTTGTTGTAGCAGGCCCGAATATTTTTGGGCTTGATCTCCAGTAATTGAACCCTGATTCATTTTTGTCATTTTCTCTACTCCTTGAGAAAACTCTTTTATTTTCATTCCAATACCAACCCGCGGGTATATTCAAGATAAGGGAAAAGACATCCCAGTCGACAGGATGGGATGCCTGAGTATAGATAATTTTAATCGACTGCCTCGAGTAATTCAATGGGCAAAATAGAAGGGAAAAAAGTTGCAAGTATACAATTAGGAACTAAAGTGGTTTTTGATCTATGAATACCCTACCAGGTTTGCCGCAATTGGAATAAAATTAATTCATGCAGTCCTGCCCGGCCTTTGCGCGCCGGGCGCTGTGTATTCTGGAGAGCTTCATTGAGACAGAAGTTCTCTAAGTGTATCAGGAGAAACAATGAGCAAGGAAAAGCAGCGATTAATTGAGTCGCAAAAAAACGATTTTACCTGGCGCAAGTGGGGTCCGTACCTGAGTGAACGCCAATGGGGTACCGTGCGCGAAGATTACAGCGATAATGGCGATGCCTGGAATTATTTCCCACACGACCAGGCTCGCTCACGGGCTTACAAGTGGGGTGAGGATGGGCTGGCAGGCATTTCTGATGACAAGCAGCGTTTGTGTTGGGCACTGGCTCTGTGGAACGGCAATGACCCGATTCTGAAGGAGCGCATCTTTGGTCTGACCAACTCTGAAGGCAACCACGGGGAGGATGTCAAAGAATATTATTTTTACCTGGACAGCACTCCTACCCATTCCTATATGAAATATCTCTATAAATACCCGCAGAGAGAGTACCCATATGAGCAGGTAGTGGATACTAACCGTCAGCGTACACGCAATGAACAGGAATATGAATTACTCGATACGGGTATCTTTGATGAAGATCGCTATTATGATGTGCTGGTTGAGTTTGCCAAGGTATCTCCGGAGGATATCCTGATTCAGATCAGTGTTACCAACCGGGGACCGGAAGCTGCACCGCTGCACCTCCTACCCCAGCTGTGGTTTCGAAACACGTGGTGGCTCGAAAATGAATCCCCCAGGCCAGAGTTGGGCGTGGGAAGTTCATCCAAACGAAGCTGTACGATCCTGGCTGAACACCCCCAGCTCGGAGACCGTGTTTTGTACTGTGAAGGCTCACCAGAGCTGCTGTTTACTGAAAATGAAACCAACCGCCAACGAATTTTTGGTGAACAGAACCAAACCCCATATGTAAAAGATGCTTTTCATGAATACCTGATCGGTGGTAATCACCAGGCAGTAAACCCAGTACAAAAGGGCACCAAATCGGCTGCCTACTATGTCATGAATCTGCAGCCCGGGGAAACACAGGTGGTCCGCCTGCGCCTGTGCGAAGCCGGTAAACTGGATGGCAAGCAGCCGTTTGGGGCTGCGTACGAGAAGGCCTTCAATACCCGCCGGGAAGAAGCGGACGAATTTTACCTGGAAGTGATCCCGGAAGAACTAAACCAGGACCAGCGCAATGTCATGCGCCAGGCGATTGCCGGCATGTTGTGGAGCAAGCAGTACTATTTCTTTGATCTAGATATCTGGTTGGAGGAACATGATGCTAACCCGCTGCTGGGGGGACGACGGAAGATTCGCAACCGCGATTGGTACCATATGCTGAACGATCATGTGATCTCAATGCCGGATAAATGGGAGTACCCGTGGTACGCTGCCTGGGATCTGGCCTTCCATACCCTGGTTTTCAATCTGGTCGACCCGGATTTCGCCAAGGAGCAGTTGGACCTGATGCTGAGGGATGTCTACCTGCACCCCAGCGGACAGATTCCCGCCTACGAGTGGAATTTCGGCGATGTCAACCCACCGGTGCATGCCTGGGCGACTTATTTCAACTACATCATCGGCGATAACTTAAGAATCGCGGATCTGGACTTTCTCAAGAGCACCTTTAACAAATTACTGCTCAATTTCAACTGGTGGGTCAACCGCAAAGACCCGGGCGGCAACAACCTGTTCAGTGGGGGATTCCTAGGACTTGATAATATCGGTGTTTTCGACCGCAGCGCGCCTCTCCCAACCGGAGGCTACCTGGAGCAGGCGGATGGCACAGCCTGGATGGCATTCTTTTGCCAGAACATGCTCTCGATCGCCTTGGAAATCGCCCGCCACGATCCGACATACGAGGATATGGTGCTCAAATTCGTGCAACATTTCTTATGGATTGCTGGGTCTATGGACCGCATCGGGGATAACCAGGACGAATTGTGGGATGAACAGGATGGTTTTTTCTACGATGTGTTAGTGTTGCCAAATGGATCAGGACAACGGATCAGAGTCCACTCGATGGTCGGTTTGCTTCCTCTCACCGCAGTGGCGGTCATTGAACCGGACGTAGTTGAAAGTATGCCCAGCGTGGTTGAACGAGTGAGGGCATTTATTGACAAACGTCCGGAGCTAGTGGCAAATATCCATCCGATTGGGGAGGTGGGCACAAATGGTCGCCGTTTGTTATCGGTACTGAATGAGGATAAATTACGGCGCATATTGGCACAGATGCTGGATGAAGAGCATTTCTTAAGCCCGTATGGAATCCGCTCACTCTCGCGCTGGCACCTGGAATATCCTTACACAGTCCAGGTGCATGGTGAGGAGTTCCGGGTGGAATACCTGCCGGCTGAATCCAACAGCGGCATGTTCGGGGGGAATTCTAACTGGCGGGGACCGGTTTGGATGCCGGTTAACGGCCTGCTGATCCGCGCCCTGCTGGTTTATTACAGCTACTATGGCGATGATTTCAAGGTTGAATTTCCTACCCATTCTGGGCAGATGATGACCCTGTACGAGGTAGCGCGCGAGATTGGCTTACGGTTGGCGCGCATCTTTGAGCAGGACGAGACGGGGCGGCGACCGGTATACGGAGGGACGGAGAAGTTCCAGGAAGACCCGGACTGGCGGGATCACCTGCTGTTTTACGAATATTTCCATGGAGACAACGGCGCAGGTCTGGGGGCCAGCCACCAGACGGGCTGGACTGGCCTGGTGGCAGTCGCCTACAAGCTCTTCGGGCGAAAAGCCCCTGAACAGTTTCTCCGCCCCGGTCCTTTGATGAGACTGGTCAAAGATAAATAGCAGCTGGTTTGAGATCCGAGCTGCGGTATCCCTCCTGCTGAAATTTGTCACCAGCGGGAGGGTTTTGATTTAAATATATAGACTGCTGGTGATTCAAAAAGCCGCTACCTATTTCTTGACATGGATTGGGGTGTGGGAGGAAGTTCATGTATATCTTAAATGGATTGTTGGACCCAAAAGAGGGTGAGAATGAATTGGAGATTTGGCGCGATAATTCAGATGATCCGAATTCAATGAGCCTCAAGAGTGATCAAAATGTGATCCACCTGGATTCGTGGATTGCAATACCATTCTGGTTCCGATGAAAGCATTCGAAGAGCGAAAAAAAAAGATAATCCCGGGTGGGTTTTAATTTCGCGGGCATACCTGATAACTTCTGGGTTTTAACAGGATGGAGGATTAGGATTATGGCTGAACTCGGTGTGGAATCGAACGGAATAAAATCATCCAGGCCGCGCCTGCATTATCTGGACTGGTTGCGCGTGTTAGCCATTTTGATGGTATTTCTTTTTCACGCTGTACATCCTTTTGATTTCGGGGATTGGCAGATCAAAAACATCGAACAGAGTGAGATCCTGACTATCCTGCTCACCCTGCTCGGAATCTGGGGCATGCCATTTTTCTTCATGGTGGCGGGAGCTGCCAGCTGGTTCGCCCTGCAGAATCGCACACCAAGCCAGTATATCCAGGAACGCCTGAAACGGCTGGTAATCCCATTTATTGTATGCATGATCCTGTTCTCACCGTTTCAAATGTATCTTGAGTGGGAAAATAAGGTCCAGCGAGGCGTGGTGACAACTAGTTTTCAAGAATTTGCACTCAGACCCCTATCCGATGGAACTCTACTGGGGTGGATCACACCCAGGTGGTTTGGATATGGTTTCCACCTCTGGTTTCTTGGATTTTTGTTCTCCTTTGCCCTGATCACACTGCCTTTGTTCTTGTGGCTTAAGCAAGGAAGAGGGCAGTCTTTTCTTAGCTGGATGGCAGGATTAAGCGAATGCAGGGGCTTGATATTGTTGTTTGTGCTACCCTTGGCATTGGTCTATGGCCTGGTGCAACCCTATTTTCCCACAGAACAGGATTGGGCGGATTTTATCTACCAGATGATGTTCTTCATTTTAGGTTTTATATTCTTTGCGGAGGTGCGCTTCAGTCGCGCCATCCGCAGGGATTGGTGGATTTTTATGATCTTGGGGATCGTTATTGTGCTGGCCCTAGTGGGTATTTACTTGATCGGATTGCCTATATTAGATTGGGGTGAGACACCTGGCATGCCCCAGTTCTACATTCTGCAATTACTGGTGAGTCTTTTGGCGTTATGCTGCTGTTTGCTGATGCTTGTCATTGGCCAGCGTTTCCTGGATTTCAGCAACCACAGGTTGCATTACGGGCAGGAAGCCGCTTTACCCTTCTTTGTTCTTCACCAGCCGGTGATCATCGTGATCGCTTTCTTTGTTGTACAATGGGAAATTGGGGCTTGGATTAAATTGCCGCTAGTAGTCACCAGTTCATTTGTGTTTACCATCTTTTTGTATGAATTGATCATCCGCCGATTACCCACGCTGAGGCTGATTTTTGGGATGAAGACCAGGATTTCCGAAACGGGGCAGGTAGATGCAGGATAAGTGATATAGAAAGTAAACCCCGAGGCGGTTACGGATAAGGATTTGCCCAAAAATTCGAATGTTCAATTGGAAAAAGAAGTGGGAGCAGAAATATATAAGGGAATGCGAATGAATCGAACCAAGAGAAATTGTGCAATAATAAATGAAAGCACCAGAATTTAGCAGAATGAGGAGATTTAATATGAAGGCAAAGGTTTCGTTGGGATTGGTGGGATTGTTTTTAATCTTCAGTATCCTGGCCTGTGATTTATCTGTCGGCAACTTGGCGGGGGGGCAGTCTGTGCGCGGTTCAGGATCGGTAGTGGAGGAAAGCCGCAGCGTCAGTGGTGTCTCAAAGGTTGAACTGGCGATGCCAGGGACGCTACACATCAGTATTGGCAGCAGCGAGGAGCTCCAAATTGAAGCTGAGGACAACCTGCTGGAGTATATCCAAACGAATGTGCGGGGCAATACGCTGCGCATCGAAACTCAAAGGGGGATCAACTTGCAGGCCACCCGCCCGATAGAGTACTATCTAACGGTTGCTGAATTGGAGGCGGTCGACATCAGCTCTAGCGGGGATGTGGAAGTGAAAGACCTGGAGTCGGAATCTTTTTCCGCCAGCATCAGCAGTTCCGGGAATCTATTAATTAGCAACTTGGTTGGGGATTCGCTGCAGGTGAATATCTCCAGCTCAGGGGACCTGGATATCCTGGGTGGTGAAGTGAAAGAGCAAACTATCCGCCTGAGCAGCTCCGGCGAATACCACGCCAGGGACCTGGCGAGCACCGGGGCGGATGTGACCCTTTCCAGCAGTGGTGATGCAACCGTACGCGTCAGCGAGCGCCTAACTGGCAGGTTGAGCAGCTCAGGTAACCTTTATTATATTGGTAATCCTAACTTGGACGTGAGTATGAGCTCATCGGGCAGGACAGAACAGATCGATTAAGGATTACAGGTATGGCGCTCTTCAGGGGGCAGGATTCATTCCAGAGGCTACCCGGCTTCTCGAAGAATATTTGCTGTGCTCAACGCTCATTTGGTTGATCTACGATTGGGAAAGATCGCCAACCCTGGCTGAGTGATAGGGGAACCGCTGGGCGGATTTTGGGAAAATGCGTATGCGATCCCGTAGAGCGATCGCCTTGATGGGCATCGTAGTATTTTCCAATAGCTCACCCATCCTCAATGGGTGTCAATTGACTACCTTGCGGTGTGTCATCGATTTGCCAGCCCAGGGTGGCAATCTGGTCTCGAAGGGCATCTGCTGAAGTCCAATCCCGGGCATCACGGGCTTTATCCCGGGCTCGGACCAGGGATAGTATTTCCGGTGAGGGTTTCCGTTCGTGCTGCGATTCAGATCTTCTTTCCGCTTCAGCCTGCTGGGCTGCTTCCCAGACTGGATCGGGTATTCCGCTATGTCCTTCTGGAACATGCCACTCTCCCAGGATGTCTAGCGGAAAGTGATCGCCGCTCTGGAAGACCTGGGTTTTTCCAGAGCGCAGGATGGTGATCGAATCGTTGCCTTGCACTCGGCAGTGCCCCTCCATAAAATCCAGGATCAGGGCGGTGTGCTCATCGATGCCAACAATTGTCTGGCCAGGAGGTAGCAGATTGAGAAGTTGATTAAAGCGTTCTTGGCCAATATAGCAGCGGCTGGTATCCAGCTCTTCGCCGCCGTCGTTATTATTCCAATGGGAGACACAGGTCAACTCAAGACCATAAGCGCCAAAAAAGTTCAAACCGGGTACCCAGTGTAGATCCAACCCGGCTTTGTATATTTCATAGACTGGCAGAGTGTAAGCTCCAAAGCTGATTGGGGCCGAACTGGAGAGGAACAGGATGCCTCCTCTGCGCTGCCGGGCGGTAATCATGTGAAGGGCGAGGCTGTCTTGCAACTGGCGAGCACCGTAAGTGGGGCTGCCGGGTCCCAATAATATTTCATCTGCTTTCAGGATGGGGGCTACAATGCCCGGGTTATCGGGGCTGAAAGGCGTTCCCCGGCGGCGAGCTGGCAGCACCTCAATTGCCGGTTGGTAGTTCTGCAGCCGGCGGGTGAGAAAATTCTTGATTCTGCCAGCCACCAGATCTGAGTTTAGCTCAAAACCAGCCGGGGTTTCTAAGATGACAATATGCGGGTTGTCGGGCAGGAGCCGGGCAATGTACTCGTGGATTTTTCCGCTGGATGGCAATGTCTCGCCGGAGCCTAAGAGTACGACCTGCCCGGGCGCAGTGATGGGCATGGTGGTAAATCCTCAATGGGTCGTTGAACTGATTCTCCTTCTGCGGTTAAGCACAATATTCTGTGCTACCAGCTTTCCAGAGTTAAACATCGATCGAATGCATCTCCTGGCGCTCACGCAAAGGTTCATTTTCCGGCAAACCGGATTCGTGATCGACCTAAACGGGAGGCAGGATTTCTTTGCCTGGGCAAATGACAAGGGCGGCTAAACCGCGACACATTATAACGTGAACCTGGTTGGTTCCAACGGTTTGGATGCTTGATGGTTGCGCGGCGATTGCAGCTCACAAGTTCGAAATGGAAATCTAGTTGAGATTAATCTAATAAACCGCTTTGTGCCGCCACCGCCACTGCAGCGGCACGTGAATCAACGCCCAATTTGTTGTAGATGCTTGACAGGTGTGCTTTCACAGTACGTTCGCTGATGCCAAGCTTGTACGCGATTTCTTTATTTCGTTCACCCAGGGCGGCTGCATGCAAAACCTCACGTTCGCGGCTGGAAAGAATGAATTCTTGATTTGAGGAGGCAGCAGCGGTGGAGGAGTCCTGCTGCAGTGCCAACACCCGGCTGAGAATCTCAGGTTTGAGCAGCGTTTCACCCCTAGCAGCGGCTGTGATCGTATCGAGCAGGGTTTGACGGTCGGTGTCTTTGAGCAGGTAACCTCGCGCCCCGGCCTGCAAGCCGCGCAGCATCATTTCATCTTCGTTGAACGTGGTCAGGATGACAATCGCGATTTCAGGATGCTCGCGGCGCAGGTGACCGATGGCAGTAATGCCATCCATGCCGGGCATTTGTAAATCCATTAACACCACATCAGGTGTGAGACTAGGCACGAGGCGCAGGCATTCGGCTCCATCGGCGGCTTCTCCTACGACCTGCAGATCATCAGCGGTTTCTAAAATCAAGCGCAGGCCTTCACGCACGATCAAATGGTCGTCGGCGATCAGGACGCGGATGGGTGTCATGGTGTCAAATCTCCTGGTTGACGGGGACAATAAAAGAGATACATGTCCCGCCTCCGGACCTAGAATCAACCGTCAGGGTTCCCCCCACTAATCTGGCACGTTCCCGCATGCCCAAAAGGCCATAATGCCCTCCCCCGGTCGCGGATGCTGGATCAAAACCCTGCCCGTCGTCCCGGATTTCCAGTTCCAGATGGTTGTTTTCCTCTTCCAATCTGACCCAAACCTGGTTGGCTTGAGCGTGGCGGGTGATATTGGCAAGTGCTTCATTGAGGATCCTGAGCAAGTGATCTTCGGTGTTTTTTGGAGGCACAGTATCCCCCAGTGAGAGGCTCAACTCGCAAGGAATGCCGGTTGCCTGGGTGAAGCGTTCAACTTTGGCACGCATCGCTTCGGGCAGGCTGGCGGGAATGGCACGCAGATCATCAATCGCTGCACGAGAGTCGGACAGTGTACCGCGCGCGCGGGCCAGGGATTGGGTGATGATAGCTAAAGCTCGCTCATCCCGTCCAGCTTCGAGATGGGCTTTAATCGCCTCCAGCTGCAGCACCAAGCCTGTCAAACCCTGAGATAGTGTATCGTGCAGCTCGCGGGCAATACGCTGGCGTTCGGCGATCAGGGTGAGTTCTTCAACTTGTGCTGCGTATTCAGCCAGCTGGCGATTGGTGGTTTCCATCTCAGCGCTAAGTGATTGTGCTTGCTGGCGGGCTGTGATCTGGCGCATATACAAGGTCACAGAGAGGATCACCACTGCCGTGATCGGGAGTGCGCCCAGCAAGAAAGATCCGACAGAGTCCCAGCCAGATAGAATGACCAGGTTAGCTGTCAGAAGCAGCCCAAAATAGGCCGCCGCCAGCAAACTCCAGCGATTCAACCCTAACACACCGATCGATTCGCCGATCAGAATCATGAACAGGGCAGTCGTCATCAATTGATTATCGGCCATCAAAAGAATTAAAAATGCCAGCACACCCTGGATAAGGAGATACCAGATAATTTTGCGGGGCTGGTGAATGATCCTGCCTAACTGCCAGTGTAGCAAGATGTGAAGGATTGTCAGCCCTGTGAAGAGGATGAAAGGAAGGGGTTGACGTATGGGGTGTGTATTAATCAGTGTAATGAAATAAATACTGGCAACAGCCAGTGTCACGAAAGACCACATGAGCAGGCGCGGGTCGCGTTCTCCGTGATCGGTTTCAGGGGTGGAATTTGTGTACATGGTGTCTAAATTGTATACCAAATTAATAGGCGCGCCTATTGTCCGAGTGGTCAGTGTACAAACGGACAGAGTGTATTCTCCCGAAGGGACAATTGTTATATAGAAAGCCGATCTATATACTGGGTGTAAATATTCGGCGGAGAAAACGGAGACCCCCAATAGCCACCCCGGATTTCTCCATCACATGAAACAAGAGAGGTGGACGGCATGAAAGCAGTTGAAGTCAGGAATCTCAAGAAATCGTATGGAGAGCTACAGGCGGTAAACGCAGTGGATTTTACTATCGAGAAAGGTGAAATCCTGAGCCTGCTGGGACCGAATGGAGCGGGAAAATCATCGTTGATATCGATGATATCCGGACTCCTGACCCCAGACGACGGAGATGTATTCATCATGGGATATTCAATCATGGAAGAACCAGTGGATGCGAAAGCCCGTCTGGGTGTGGTTCCTCAGGATATAGCCCTCTACCCAGACCTTTCTGCACGCGAGAACCTGTTCTTCTGGGGCAAAATGTACGGGCTGCGTGGTGCGGTGCTCTCAACTCGCGTTGATAAAGCACTTGAGATTATCGGGCTCAAGAGTCGTCAAAATGATCGCGTCGAAAAATATTCTGGCGGCATGAAGCGCCGCTTAAACATAGGTGTAGCCCTTCTGCACAAACCGGATGTCCTCATCATGGATGAGCCCACAGTCGGTATTGATCCCCACTCACGGCGTTATATCCTGGACAATATCAAGGACCTCAACCGGGAAGGAATGGTTGTGCTGCACACGACACATCGCATGGAAGAGGCTGCAGAGATGGCCGATCATATCGCTATCATGGATTTGGGAAGAATCATCGCATATGGCACACACCGCGATCTGATCGACCTGGTCGGCCGGCAAACTCGCATCGATTTGATCTTAAACGCTGATTCCGAATTGTACATGCAAGCATGGGAATCGGTTGATGGTGTTTTCCAGATCACTGCTGATGGCAGAACAATCAGTGTACTGGTTGACGACAGCAACCAAGTCCTGCCCCTTCTTTTTGAAACAGCTTCGCGGGTGAATGTCTGTATAACAGCAGTGGACATCCAGCGGCCCAACCTGGAGACCGTTTTTCTCCATCTCACAGGGCGTACATTAAGGGATTAAAGCCCAGCCCGACCTGGTGGATGGCATACCTGGAGGAGAAGAATGAAAATTATCGACATTGTTATCAAGGATCTGACCCGCTCGTTCCGTAATGCTGGTTTTATCGGAATGGCGGTTCTTGCCCCGCTGATGCTGATCTGGCTGGTTTATTTTGCCTTCGGTGGACTGTTTGGGAGGACCTCGAGCGGACCCATGATTAAGGTAGGTGTGGTCAATGCCGACACCCTGCCCCCGGGTATCACAAGAGATCGTTCGCTGGGAGATGCATTGCACGATTTGTTTTTCAATGCGGGAACGGAATCCTGGATTAAATCTGGCGAATATGAGGATGAGCCCTCTGTCCGAGCCGCGTTAGAGAGGGAGGATATCGAAATTGGGATCATCATCCCGCAGGATTTCACCGAGAATTTCCTGGCTGGTAAGGGTGAGCCTCCGATTCAAATCATCGGTGACCCGGAGCAGCTGGCTACCGCGCGGGCTGTGCAGAACCTGATAATCGGTATGCTGGAGGGTGTTGTGGGCAGTCAAATTGCCATTCAGACATTCACCACCCACAACCCAGAGAATGACATGCAGCCTGACACGGCGCAAATCCAGGTGCTGACCGAAGGCTACAACAGCTGGCAAGTTGAAATACAGCGTGAGTTGTTCCAGCGCGCAGATAATACGGCATTGGTGATGGTTACACCTCACAGTTCAAAGACAGCTGGCAGCATGATGGAGGAAATTCTGGGGATATTGATGGCCGGGCAGATGGCGTTCTTTGCCTTCTTTAGCGGAGCTTTTTCAATGATGTCGATCTTGCGTGAAGAAGAGGAGGGCACGTTGGGTCGCCTGTTCACAACCCCGGTTGGACGCAGCACCATCTTGGCAGGTAAATTCGGTGCCGTATACCTGATTGTACTTTTCCAAGGTCTTGTACTGATCATGATTGCTCATTATGCCTTTGACATTATCTGGGGAAATCCCCTGGAGGTGCTCATGGTATTGATCGGGCAGGTAGCTGTGGCAGCAGGACTGGGAGTGCTGTTGATTTCCTTTGTTGAGACTTCACGGCAGGGAGGACCCGTACTGGGTGGGGTGTTGACGGTGCTGGGTATGCTCGGAGGGCTCTTCACTTCAGGTTTTTCAATGCCGGAAGCTTTTAACAGACTAGCACTTATTACGCCCCAGGGCTGGGTGATCAAAGCCTGGAAGATTGTGATGAATGGGCAGCCACTACACGAAGTGGTGGTTCCCGTTTCAGTGTTGATTGCCATCGGAATGGTTATGTTCGTGAGTGGAGCAGTTAGGTTCCGCAAGCGCTTCGTATAAAAGCTGCTCCATCAGGTGATAAGGGATGGATTTTGGTCGCAAACCCGGATTCCATTCCCGGGAGGTACGCAATGAAAATAATTGACCTAGTATTCAAGGATCTTACACAGATTTTTCGTGACAAGCGCTCTATTTTGTTTTTGGCTGCTATGCCGATTGTATTCACCTTGTTCATGGGCTTTGTTTATGGACTCAGTGGCGACAATGGGGCACAAGACACACACCTGTTACTGGCATGGGTGGAAAACGGGTCGGCGGCGGATTTTAGCCGTATGCTCTTTACCAGTATTGAAGAGTCAGATTCTGTGAAGATCCTGCACATGGGGCAGGAGCAGGCGCTTGCATCGCTCGATAACCGGGAGGTGGATGGGGTATTGGTGATTCCGCTGGAGTTTAACGAGCAGGCCATAAACTTGTTTGCCGACAGCCAGCCCGCCGGGACTCTGCAAAGCCAGCTCAGGCTGATCGCTGATCCAGAATCGATCGAAGGAAGATCCCTGTACCAGCTATTGTGCATCCGCGTCTTCCAGCTGATGAGCACGGTGAAAATCGGCCAGATGAGTGCAGGTTCAATGGGTGACCCGGGAAGATTGATACCTGCGCGACAACTGGCCTGGGAGATGTGGGGACAGGATCCATCCAGGGAGGCTGTACATCTGGAAAAGGCGATGACTCAGGAACATGGAAATTGGTTCGGTGACAACCCGTTTAACCAAGCTTCACCAGGCATCCTGGTTCAATTTGCAATCATGGGGTTGGTGACCTCGGCACAGATCCTGGTGCAGGAGCGAAAGAGCCGTACACTGCTACGGCAGAAGACGACCGCTCTGAAACCCTGGGAGATCCTGGTTGGACACTGGTTAGCGATGTTCGTTGTCGTCTTTCTGCAAACTGCTCTGTTGATTGTTTTTGGGCAGCTGGTGCTGAATGTCAGCTATCTAAGTGATCTGCCGAGTGTGCTGATGGTTGCCATAAGCTTGGGATTGTGGGTCTCAAGCATGGGTCTGCTGATCGGTTTGCTAGCCAGAGGGGATGATCAGGTGATCTTGTATTCGATGATCGCCATGTTTGTCTTCTCGGCCCTGGGCGGGGCCTGGTTTCCGCTCGAATCCGCTGGGAGTATTGCTATCACTCTTGGAAAAATACTTCCATCCGCCTGGGCCATGAGAGGTTTTCAGAATATCTTGATCCACGGGCTGGGTATTTCATCAGCTTGGCAACCGTCAGCAATCCTTATAGTCTACACGCTTGGATTTTTCCTGCTAGCAGTATGGCGTTTCAGTTGTGAGCAGGAATATTGAACAAAAGATTCTAAAGCCCCTCAAAACTGATCTCCTTTGCAAGGATAATACCGGAGCAATCCCATGTTTTCCATAAGATACAAATTCATCCTTATCGCGATTTTACTATCCTGGTTTTTGTACCTATTTTCATTGGGTTACTTGGGAAACCACCCAAGAAACCCGTGAATATTCCCTTGGGTGATTATTCTCAGGCTATTGATTATACTGATCGAGAAATCCAGTGGATCATGAAGCAGCACCATCTGCCCAGTGTAGCAGTAACCCTGGTCGATGATCAGGAAACCACCTGGGAAGAAGCATTTGGGACAGCATATTTCGAAAAAGGGCTTGTCTGCCGAGTCCAATACAGTCTACAAAGTCTGGTCGGTTGCCAAGGTATTCACAGCGATCGAAACCATGCGATTGGTCGAGGACGGGCTGGTCGACCTGGATACACCTTTTGCGGAATACCTGCTGGATGTTTCGATCCTGGGCCGTTTTCCAGATTCCGCTCCCATTTCCATTTGCAGCATCCTGCCACATCGGGCAGGTTTACCACGTAATGAGTGTCATTGGATCGATTTCAATGAGCATGCCCTGGCTGGGCTCATAGAATCCCTGGAAGATTGCCGCCAGGCTTATCCAGTGAATTCCCAATTTAAATACAGCAACATTGGGTTTGACCTCCTTAGGTACCTCATCCAAGAGATGAGGGGTGAGTCGTTTCCTGATTACTTGCGCAAAAACCTGTTACAGCCAATTGGAATGGAGAAGAGTACTTTCTTGCGAGCGCAAATTCCTGCTCAATTAGACGTTGCTCTCGGATATGAATATTTCAAGCGCAATTATTATCCCTATGAACAAGGCAATATCACCGGTTTCCCCTCAGGTAATCTTTGCTCTACAATCGAAGATATGGGGTTGTTCGCTAAATTCATCTTCCGGAGAGGGGAGGTCAATGGTGAGCAGATGATCAAGCCTGAGACCTTAGATGAGATGTTTACAGAGCAATCCTCAGATAAAAGAAACCTACAACCTATGGGCCTGGGATGGAAAACCGCCTACATCCTTGGATATGAACGTATGATCTGGCACGATGGTGGTGCGGGTGAAGGGATTGGCGCGGTCGTCCCACGCTCCTGGGAACAGGGTTTGGCAAGGTTTAAGCGAGAAAATGATCGTTCAGGGTTACCTTTTTATTAATAGTTGACAAATTAAGCAAAATCTGCTAATATATCGACAACGGATATAATATATCAACTGACGATATAGTTTGGGGTGTGGACTTTCACGACAAAAAGATCTTTGAAAAAGATGATGGATATTTCGTATGTCCGATGTTGACAATCACCTGCCGCTAACTCCAGGAGTGTTCCAGATCCTTCTGGCATTAAGTGATGGGGAAAAACATGGTTACGCGATTATGCGCATCGTAAAAGAAGCCACCGATGGTCAAATGATCCTTGGACCTGGTACGCTTTATGGTGCAGTTAAACGGTTGATGCGCGATAACCTGATTGCTGAAAGCGATTACCGGCCTGATCCTGCAGTCGATGATGCCAGGCGCCGGTATTATGAGCTCACAGACCTTGGAAGGCGTGTGTTGATGGCCGAAGCACAGCGATTAGCTGATCTGGTGGCACAGGCGCGCCGGAAGGAACTATTGCGAGCGGAGGGTGCGGGATATGGGGGAGAGGCATGAGATTGGCGGAGCACCTATACCGGGTGTTACTGCGCTTGTATCCAACCGCGCACCGCCGCGAATATGGAAAGGCGATGCTCATCCACGCACGAGACTTGGAACGGGATTCACAGCAGAATGGTTCCTGGGGTATCGCCTGCGTATGTGCTAACCTGGTGAAAGATGGGTTAGTAAATGCTTGTAGAGAGCATTGGGAGGGGAGCATCATGGCAAACAGTAGCATCAAGCCAGCCCCATGGTTAAGTGTCTTGCTGGCAGCATTGCCCGGGTTGTTGATTTTACTGACCCGCAGGTTTCCATTACAGCAGCTATCGCTTGATCTTATCTTCTGGTACGTATACCTTGGTGTGCTGGTGGTTGCTGCACCGATCATCTGGTGGCTGAAGAAACGGTTCCCGGTGTGGGCACTGCTGCCGGCGGGTGCACTTGTGTGGTCTCTAGTCTACTCGGCGGGTATGGAATTATCTGCATTTGCAAATCAAAATCGAGCTGGTGGAGTACAAGTACCGGGAGGTATCGCCGCCCTGAGCTTTTTATTGATTTGCGTGATCTGTGCTGTTGTGCTGCGCAAATATCGATTTCCGCGCAGTGTCTGGGTACTGGGAGCCATTCTGGTAGTGGGAAATGTAGCCCTGGCGCTGCTTTACAGTCTGGACTTGTTTGGCGAAACCGGTTTATTGGGTGGATTGATCCAGTATTTTTCGATTTCAGGCCTGGGACCGTTGGAAGGCCTGATGCTGGTTGCAATAGGGGCGCTCTTTGCACGGGAACACGGCGTGCTGGCGATCCTGATTGTGATCGGCGGCTACAGCTATATGTTCGCGGACAGCGATTACCTGTTCGGCTATCCACAGCTTGATTGGGCGTGGTTATCGACTTACTTCGCGGCGATCACCATTCTCTACTTGGTGGTGGTACCAATCACTTTGCTGCGGGCTAAGACACGCCTGGGTCGCATCCTGGCAGTGTTCCTGCCACTATTGGCATTTCATGTCCTGCGGTTGGGAGTTCCACTGCTGGTGATCCATGAACCAGTCCAGATACGACCGGGTGACCTGATCGCCACAATTAATATCCTGCTCAGCTTCGTGTTGGCGTGGGTGGTTTACAGCGTGATCGCGGATGAAAAGCAGGAAGTCCAAGCCAGCAGAGATTTTACTGCACACCAGGTGGTAAATTAATACCCATCTGTTTAGAGATCCATGTTGAGGTGTAGGCAGCGCTCGGCCTTCGACAGCGGGGGAAATGCATCTTACTCTATTCATTCAGACCGGCAGTAAAGTACTCCTTCGGGGGGGATTAATAGTCAGATGCCCGTTTTAATTAACAAATAAAGCGGGTGCAACTGCTCATTTTCTTAGCAGTGTTTCAAGAGCTGAATCGTTGAAAATGCCCCGAATATCTTGACAAAACTTTTAGGTGCGATATAATATTTTTTATCAATAAAATTAATTTTAGTGCTAGGAGATAGTTTAGTGATGGAGAAATTTAAACCAGCGCCGATCATGATGGTTCATGACCTGGAGACTCTTAAAATCCTGGCCGATCCGCTGCGCAACCAGATCCTGGAAATCCTGGCCCCAGGGGAGCTGACCATCAACCAGATGGCAGAAAAGTTGGGGCTGGCACCCAGCAAGCTGTACTACCATATCAACCTGTTGGAAAAGTACGGCTTGATCAAGGAAGTGGATACGATCATCAAGGCCAACATCATTGAGAAGGTGTACTGGATCTCGGCTTATGAGTGCAAGATGGATGAGAATCTGTGCAACTTCTCCACCCCTGAGGGGCAGGAATCAGTGATGACAGCCATGCTGGCACCCATTGACAGCACCCGGGAAGATATCCTGCGCAGCCTCCAAGCCAGGGCTGCTGCTTTGGACCAGGGGGCTGAAGAACACCCACGCGAGGTGGTTATTTTTAGGGAATTGCGCATGATGACCGATCAAACCGCGGATCAATTCGCTGAGCGGATCAAGGAAGTAACCCGGGATTTTGATCAATTTGAAGGGGATGATGAGAGCGAAGAAGCACATCTGCGCGCACTGACCGTATCTTTCTACCCGAGCTTCTATTACGATCTCCAGGAAGAATAAAGCCCCAAGCTTTTGTGCAAGGTGGAGGTTGTGAAACCAGTGAAATGGATTGGGTGCAAAGGGAATCATGATGAGAAGTAAACCCATAGAAACCCTGCGGGGCATGAAAACCTTTTTAGTGATCTGGATTGGGCAGCTGGTCTCGATCATCGGCTCCGGGCTGACGGGATTCGCACTGAGCGTGTGGATGTATGAACAAACCGGGCAGGCGACGCCGATCGCCCTGAACGCGTTGTTCTTCAATCTACCCAGAGTGATCCTTTCCCCGATCGCGGGCTCTGTGGCAGACCGCTACAATCGACGCATGATCCTGATCCTGGCTGATTGCGGGGCAGCTCTTTCCACCCTGGCGGTGGCGATCATCCTGCTCAGCGGCAACCTGCAGGTGTGGCATATTTACCTCACGACGGCCATGAGTTCAGCGTTCAGCAGCTTCCAGGAGCCAGCCTACCGGGCATCGATCACCATGCTGGTGCCGAAGAAAGACCTGGCGCGAGCAGGCGGCATCCAGCAGATCGGTTTCGCCATCCAATCCATCCTGACCCCGTTGATCGCCAGCGTCCTCTACCTGACGATCGGCCTCGAAGGGGTGATCTTGATCGACTTTGCCACCTTTTTTATCGCCATCGGAGCGCTGATGGTGGTGCGCATACCGCAGCCCAGGCCAACCACGGTTACTGGAGAAAAGGGGGAGAAGAAATCAATGTGGCAGGATACACTCTTCGGCTGGCGGTACCTGCGCAAGCGTCCGGGTTTGTTTGGATTGCTGTGGTATTATGCGGCGGTAAATTTCTTCTTGAGCCTGTCGGGTGTGCTGATGATACCGCTGGTGCTGTCCTATGGTGCGGCAACCGATATCGGCATCATCCAGATGGCGGGCGGCGCGGCGATGCTGATCGGCGGATTGGTGATGGGCATCTGGGGAGGACCTAAGAACCGCCTGATTTGGGGGGTCGTGGCTGCGATTGCATTGAGCGGTTTTGGTTATTTCCTGGCGGGACTGCAGCCCCTCACCTGGCTGATTGGTTTAGCGCAGTTTGTGATCTTGTTCTTTATCCCCATCTCAGCGGCGATGAGCCAGGCGGTGTGGCAGAAGAAAGTGGCGCCGGATATCCAGGGGCGGGTGTTTGCCATCCGGGCGATGATCGCTTACCTGATCATCCCGCTGGCGAACCTGGTAGCGGGACCGCTGGCAGACAAGGTATTTGAACCGCTGCTGCAGGAAGGCGGTGCATTGAGCGAGTCTATCGTGGCTGGTGTGGTCGGTGTGGGTGCCGGGCGAGGCATTGCGCTGATCTTCATCCTGTCTGCGATCTCTTTGTGGGTGTCGAGCGGCTATGCCTTCGCAAACCCGCGCATCCGCGATTTGGAAGAGGAGATCCCGGATGCCATCCCAGATGAGCCGGAGGAACCTGCAACGGTTGGGGAAGAAGTCCAGGCTGCACTGCAGACGTCTGGTGGATAAGCGACCAGCCCTGCACTAAAGGTATTCTGTACGCCATTTGTTGGTCTCTCTCAAACCAGTTGAAACCTTTTTTGGATTAGACCGGCTGTATCACCAGGGAGGAGTGGGCAAATTCACACAATTGGAGCAGCAAAACAGGCTTTCTCCTGGGGGAATTTTCTTTTTTTCTCCAGAGATCCCGCAGGCGAATAGATGGCACAGCTTGCAGCGGGGATTTTTTGTCGGTTCGACCTGGCTGCGCAGCTGGTGATCATGGGAGGGGGGAATTGGTTGGGAACAGACCCCAGCGGCCAGGGCAGGATGATCAACCCGGTGCGAAGCAGGGCGGGCATGACCGGAATGGGCAGGGCTCTGCGGGCGGAGGGAGGCGAGCAGGATTAAAAAACGGCAACTCGACGGGGGGCGACGGGCAGGGAGAGGCGCAGGATACTGCGTCAAGTATTCAATTGTTAAGGTGCGAGGTTAAGTTCGGACCTGACCCTGGAGATGAGATGGCGGGTCAGGAGCAGGGCAGTGGAACCCTGCCAGGTGTTTTCGAGCACGGGGGAGAGCTGCACGTCCCAGCTGGTATCGGTGAGGATGATGAGAATGACAGGCGAGGATTGATCCCGGGTTAAATCACCCGAAGCGGGTCCTGATCCCAGGGAAGATTGGTTAATAACCCCAGGAGCAGCACCAGCAGGAGCGGCGAGGATCCTGCGAGGACCAAGACCACGGGAAGGGCAGGCGATCCAGAGGGCGCGGGGGAAATCGAGAGCGCCAGAGGCGAGGAGATGCCCGGCCAGGCGGCGGTAAACCTGATCCAGGAGGCCGGTACTGCTCCAGCGGCGGTAGGCACGGTAGCAGGTCTGCCAAGAAGGGCAGCCATCCAAGGCGCGCGGGGGGAGGTTGTACCAGGGGGCGTTGAGACGCAATTTGCGGAAGATGCCATCCAGGGTGGCACGCGGGCTGGCGGGCGGGCGGCCACGAGCGAAGGGGGAGGGGGGCGGGATGAGGGGCTGGATGAGAGCCCACTGTTCGTCAGTCAGGTCCATGGGGAGGGGTGGAACGATGATATGGGTACATTTGCAGCACTGCGGGCGTACCTGATTTTTGGATTAAAAAATATTGGAATTGATGGGGGGGTGGACCCCGGTCGATGCCTCCCGGGGCAGGCTCCCGGTCGATGCCTCCCGGGGCAGGCTCCCGGTCGATGCCTCCCGGGGCGGGCTCCCGGTCGATGCCTCCCGGGGCGGGCTCCCCCGGTCGATACCTTCCGGGGTGGTGACAGATGTTAAATCCTGAAACAAGTATCCAGAAAATATTAAGAGATGCATGATCACTCCAAGGAATATTCACGAGGAAACATGCAGATAGACACTCAAACCGGCGGATGCAGATGGGGAACGGAGACCATATTCGCCACACAGCCATCTTAAGGAAGCTATTCGCCGATCAGTTTAAAATCCTGCAAGGCTATTTCGAGGGCCTTATTGAGATCCTCGAGGAAGCCGGGATGGTCCCCTTCCAAGGATTTCTGGACCTTGATCAGTCCAGCGACGCGGGTCACAGCCAGCCCCAGCGTATTCAAGGCGCTGCTCAACTCGGTAATGTCCTGGCAACCCCGGGCGGCATCATACAGCTGCAGGATGAATTCACGCAGCATCTTGATCTCTGCTTGTAAATCATCGACCTGTTGCGGTTCGTCCAATGCACACCTGCGCTCATGCCGCGGAGAAAAACCGGGCGCCAGGGCGGGCTAAACCCCTGCAGGGCACCGGGATGGAGGTGATGGATCAAGAATCCCATTCAATCCGGTAAAGGTGCCCTGCAGGTGAACGGCAGGCGCGCGGAAGGCCGGCGGCAAGCACAACCAGCTTAGGACAAATGTTCTATATTGTAAAGGGGGAGGAGAAAAAATCCCCCCAGGGGGGATGGGGCAAACATGAGCTGATTCCTGACCCACGACGAAGGAGGGATGAGGGCAATAAAGGTAGTTATATATCAGACCTGACACGGAACGAAGCTTAAATTCACAGGCCTGGTTTCGATACCCATCGCACAGCCTGGCTTTCCCCCGGCTCAGCAAGCCGCCAGCGGAGCGGCGAAGGGGGGAGGGGTCCCGCAACAAGTGCGGGATAAATACTTCGACAAGCTCAGGACAGGCCCCCGGAATAAATCCGGGGCAGGCTCCGCAGCAAGTGCGGGACAGGCTGTTAACCTTGCCCGGACTTGATTTTAATACATGTTTTGTGCGGAGCAGAATACCTATTGCTGGGAGGGTCCTAATACATCCATGTAATAGAGATAATAAAATAGTGATAATTAAGCAATTATCACTATTTAACGAATTCAAGTGTAAATTTATTGACTTTCTAATTTAATTTCTATATAATGGAAAAGCTGAGGGTGGATATACATTCACATATTATTCGAGGCCACCAGTAGAGGTGCTGGTGGTTTATTGTTTAATAGGAGGTGATTTTCTAACCAATTTAGAAATATATGAAAACTTTATGCTCAAGATTCAATACTAAGGAGAAATATCATGATTAAGCGGATTCTGATAATCTTGTTTATTATGCTCATCGTGGGAGGATTTTTCTCCAAAGATGCCCTTGCAGGCCCCCCCTGGCCAGCCGAGGTAATCCAGATACGTGAAGGAGAATCTTGTTGGTTCAGTTGGCTGGATAAAAGCGGTAACACAATCATTTTATATGGCCAAGGAATGTGGGAAGTTCAATGGAAAAATGGGCAGGCTCAATGGAACTGCCATACTACTATCGATTTCACTGATCCAGAAATTGCCACATTTGAGGAAGCGCGTGGGTATTTTGAAAGTTGGGGACTTACCGACTATTTCAGGAGCAATGGAGCATTTAGGGTGACAACCTCGACCCAACCTCTTCCTTTCGCATGCGAATGGGATAGCGACCATCCTTTGGCAGATAATGCAATTTGGATTACCACACCCAACGGGAATACCAACATCTCGTGCCATTTTACTTTTGAGCCATAAGTTGTAGGCTCTCATACACTAAACATTTGTTATTTAAGCCCTACAGTATATTAGACCTGTAGGGCTTTCCGCTGTGAGGAGCGAAGTGGCCAATCGGATGTGGATGCGGCAGAGGACAGCCCCCGGTCTGTTCCTTCCCGGGACAGGCGCGGTGGTGGAGTGTCCTTCGAATTCGCTCAGGATAAACTAAGGCTGTGTTCTGCCCCTGCCGGAGAGCAGCCCCGGAGCGGGTCAGGAGCGGCGATGGGGGTAGGGGGATGTCCCGGCGTTAGCCGGGATTTACCAGGGAGGGGGGTCCTTCGGCAAGCTCAGGATTCATTTGGGGGGAGGGGTCCCGCAACAAGTGCGGGATAAACTAGAGAGAAAAGAAAATTAATATTACAAAGCAAAAATAGCTACATATCAGGACTTACTTATGATTCTCCCAAGATTTTCGAAATAATCATTAGAGACACCTTTGGCAGCTGGATGCATTGAAATGATATATAGTGTATTACTTTCTTGCCTCATATAATATTCACCGTTATTCATCGAAACAAAATTAAAACTTAAAATATCT
>JBJYXV010000091.1:34245-117641 GCA_046260155.1 Anaerolineales bacterium | reverse complement strand
GGATCAAGGTCCTGGGTCATCGCCGTTGAGCCGACTACATCCAGGTAAAGCAGCGTGACCAACTTACGCTGACGGGTAGGTTTTTCTTGAGGTGCTTCCCTAATTGCTTCAATTTGTGATTCAAGGTCAGCGAGTCTTTGGCGAATGGGCCTTAGGGATGCTTCCACTGCCTCATCACCAAGTATTGATCTTTGAGATTCAATATCTGCTATGGTTTGATTAAGTTGATTGATCTGCTCATCCAGTGTTTTTGACATGAACGCTCCCTCTGACCAGATGAATGTCAATTACCATCAGGGTTCATGCAACGTTGTTTTCCCCCACAGGTTGATGAAGTGTGAAACCCATGTTTATCTCTGATTATACAGATGATATTTGAATAAGACAAATCTCCTTATAGCATATAATCACGGATAAATCCTTTTTCACTACGCTGACACCGGAGTTCTCTATTTCAATATTCACCCTGCTGCTCGATACTATGATGGTATGCAATGGGAATACCGATCCCCCTTACGAAGGAAATCAAATCTTCAATTGTAAAGACCACGTGTAGGTTCACTTCCAATATTGTGTAACCCTATATCTATCCAGGTCACAAATCCACAGGCGATCAGTGTACTACAGAGGATGCTCTTGATACCTGAGGTTTAATAAAGAGACCTCTATTTCCAAACATTTTTACTTTTAACGCAGACCAGTGTTCTTCATCTCGTGGTCTTCGGGAGATGGGGTAAAATCATTTAAAATTACCGTATGCATATTGCTCTGAGAAAATTTCTTCTATATACTGAGAGTAATCTACAAGCGCTCCCCGAATCAATGTCCCTGAAGGGATGAATGCAAATTTCCTGAATCAGCCGTGATCCGCATAATAGGTTCGGATAATCGGATTTTCGGTTATTGATGGCAGGTATTTGTATGCGGATCCACCATTCCAGCCAACCTGAGATGTACGGGATAGGAGAGATGTAATGAAAGCAATCGTCATGAATGCATATGGAGGACCGGAGGTTCTCGAACTCAAGCAAGTCGACAAACCGGAGATTACAGAAGACGTTGTGCTGGTAGCTGTTCACGCAGCAAGCCTCAACGCCGGGGATTACTTCTCCATGAGAGGCAGTCCCTGGCTGGCCCGGTTTACAGTCGGCTTTCCCAAACCGAAGGACCATATCCTCGGATGGGATATAGCAGGACAGGTAGAGGCGGTGGGCAAGAACGTAACCCGCTTCCAAGCTGGTGATAGAGTTTTTGCCTCCTGTGAAAATGCTTTTGCTGAATATGCTTGTGCACCTGAAGACAAGATCGCAAAGGTGCCAACCAACCTCACGCTAGAGCAGGCTGCTGCAGTGCCTTCTGCCGCTATGGCTTCCTTACATGCTCTTCGGGATCAAGCAAATGTGCAGGCGGGGCAGAAAGTCCTGATCAACGGGGCTTCTGGAGGCGTGGGAACCTTTGCAGTCCAGATTGCCAAGTCTCTCGGGGCTGAGGTAACCGGTGTCTGCAGCACGCGGAATGTAGATCTGGTGCGGTCGATTGGAGCGGATCATGTCATCGATTACACCCAGGAGGATTTCACAAAGAGCGGGCAGCGCTATGACCTCATCCTGGATAATGTAGGCAACCATTCCTTCGCTGATTTGAGGCGCGTGCTCAAACCTGGAGGCACCCACCTGCCGAACACCGGCCATGGTGGCATGACCTACGTGATCAAGGCATACATATTTTCAGCTCTCATGAGCCAGCATGCTTCCCCGTTCTTATCGGAGCCGAATGCTGAAGACCTGATCTACATCAAGGATCTCATCGAAGCTGGAAAGGTGAAGCCGGTCATCGACCGGACCTACCGGATGAGCCAGGCACCCGAGGCTGTCCGGTATCTCGAGGAAGAACACGCCCAGGGGAAGGTCGTCATCCTCATGGGAAATGGAGATGATTGAATTCAACAATCTTATATGACAAATATGGTAAAATATAAACAATTATATTTCCACCTGGTTATATAATATCCCTCACTTTCGCCGACCAGATTCACAAAAATACCGCATATAACCACTATTTGATAACTAGCACAATATGTATTTCGCACGCCTATTAATTCGGAGGATTGAAATGTTGAAGTTTAGTTCATTTAGACTCGTACTTCTGGCTGTGCTGCTCTTCACCCTGACGACGGGTACCACGGCATTGGCGAAGCCGCTGGATGAGCAGGACCAGCTTGACTTCGGCTCGTCCGTTTATATCTTCGATCCCAGTATGCCGCTGAGCGAGATCCAGAGTACGGTCGATGCTATCGCGGACCAGCAGGTCGACAACGAAATGGGTACTCAGCGTTACGCATTGCTTTTTAAGCCCGGTACCTACGGCAGTGCTGACGAGCCACTAATCATTCAGGTAGGTTATTATACCGAGGTGGCTGGTCTTGGGGCATCACCAAACGATGTCACCATCAACGGTCACATCGATGTCTACAACCGGTGCCTGACCCCCGACAACTGTATCGCGCTGGTCAACTTCTGGCGCTCGCTATCGAACCTGACGATCAATGTCATGGGGCAATCCGGCTGTTATGCCTCAGGTAACTTCTGGGCTGTCTCGCAGGCGGCGCCGATGCGGCGGGTAAAAATAGCTGGCGGCAACTTGACCCTCATGGACTACTGCACCGCCGGTCCGCAGTACGCCAGCGGTGGTTTCATCGCCGACTCCCAGACCGACTTCATTATCAATGGCTCCCAGCAGCAGTTCCTGGTGCGGGACAGCAGCATCGGTGGCTGGTCCAATGGGGTCTGGAACCAGGTCTTCTCTGGCGTCGTGGGCGCTCCGCCCCAGTCGTTCGGACCAACGCCGTACGAGCCCCCACCATACACGACCCTCGACACCAGCCCGATGACGCGTGAGAAACCGTTCCTGTACATTGACTCAGAAGGCAAATATCGTGTCTTCGTCCCGGCGTTGCGCCAGGATTCCAGTGGTACCACCTGGGGTGACGGACCCGCAGCCGGTTCCTCCATCCCGATCGAACAATTCTACATCGCAAAACCAGGTGACTCGGTACAGGCAATTAACAATGCCTTGTCCAAGGGAATGAATCTGGTCTTTACCCCGGGCATCTACAACATCGACAAAACGATCAAGGTGAAGCACGCAGATACAATTGTCCTGGGACTCGGCATGGCGACCCTCACGGCGCAGGACGGTGTCATCCCGATGACCGTTGCCAATGTACCGGGCGTGAAAATTTCCGGGCTTATCTTTGATGCAGGCCCGGTCAACTCACCCTTCCTGCTCCAGGTTGGATCGGAGCAAGCCAACATCGGCCAGGGTCAATACCATGCTGGCTGGAGCGATCCGCACAATCCAACCACGTTGCACGACGTGTTCTTCCGCATTGGCGGCCCACACGTTGGCAAAGCAACGGTCAGTCTTCAGGTCAACAGCAACAACGTGATTCTTGACCATACCTGGGTGTGGAGAGCCGATCACGGTACCGGGGTGGGATGGGATGTTAACACCGCCGATACGGGCGTGGTCGTTAACGGTGAAAACGTGATCGCTTATGGCCTGTTTGTCGAGCACTTCCAGAAGTATGAGGTGATATGGAACGGCGAGAACGGCAAGACGATCATGTTCCAGAATGAGATGCCATACGACCCGCCGGATCAGGCATCCTGGCAGCACGATGGAGTCAACGGTTATGCTGCATACAAGGTATCAGAATCCGTTCAGACACATGAGACCTGGGGTATGGGGAGCTACTGCTACTTCAATGTCGGGCCAGATATACACTCGGAGCGTGCTTTCGAGGTTCCAGTCACATCCGGGGTGAACCTGCATGACACCTTGACCGTATTTCTAAACGGTAATGGCGGCATCGATCACGTTATCAACGACACGGGTGCCGTAGTAGATGCCTCGAACCAGATCACGAACATCGTTAGCTATCCGTGATCTAAGGAATCTATCGGCGAACCATTTTCTTACCGGCGGGTCAGGGTAAATCCCCAATCCGCCGGTGTTTTTGTTAATACCCAGGATGGGGAAAATTATTGGGTATTCAATCACACGCTTGCAGTCATTCAACCCCCTAAAAAAGCCCGTTTCTCACAAAAAAATTTTGCGAAATAGGAAATGGCTGTGAAATGTCCCCCTTCCCAAGAATCCCAGGGTAAATTCACGAAGCGATTCAAGAATAGACTTCCCCTCTACCATGCGCTGATTGAAAATATTTGGTGTTGGAGGTCTTGTTTTATCAAGTAAGACACGAATCACACCCTTGTTTAGCGATAGGAGCGATTTTATCTTGCAGAAGGAGAAGGTATTCTATATACTGGAAATATCTTTCAAGATAGATGCGGATAAATTTATTGTGAATTGTTTTGAAGCGGAAAATGACTCCATCCTCTCCCTCCAAGAGCTGGCAGGAAGGCATTCTGCGTCCTTGCATAATGAGAGAAACCCTCCAGAGATGCGGGAGCACTCAAATAAAGGACTTCGGTTCCTGTACTTGGATCACGACAGATACCAAAGGGTGGCAACGTTTCGATCCAGAATACCTAATCTTGCTTCTTCTAACAACCAAACCCACAGGAGGTAACAGCTGATGAACAGAATATCCATGGAAACCGGAGATCCAACTTTGAGTAGCCTTTTCAGAGTTAGCGGAGCTGCTGCCCTGTTATGTGCCCTAATGTATGTAATTACTTTGGTGGTATACGTCCCTGCGAATCTCGCCAGTCCACCGCCCGATGCCATACTTGAATGGTTTCAGGTATTTCAAGACAACCAGGTTACCGGACTCTTTTATCTTGGTTTGGGCGACGTCGTCATCATGATTTTATGGGTGCCAATGTCCCTCGGGCTATATTCCGTGCTCAAAGGGACGAATAGAACATGGTCATTGATTGCAACAGCCGTTACCCTGGTGGGAGTTGCAGTCTACCTCGCCACGAATACTGCCTTCTCCATGCTTGCTCTTAGCCAGGAATATGCGGTCGCATCCACAGAAACCGAGAAAACCATCCTGTTGGCAGCCGGGCAGTCAATGCTTGCAGTAACCAGGGGTACTGGCAGCCTGTATACGGGAATGCAGCTAGTTTGGCTCGCAGGACTGATTCTCTCTATTATCATGCTGGGGAGCACAGCTTTCAGGAAAGCATCCGGCTGGGTTGGCATCCTTGGATTTGGTCTCTTGCTGGTTGGGATTATAGGCGGTGCAAATTACACGAGCAGCGGTGAGTATTCCGCCATACAGGGCATAATCGTTGCCTTGCAGTATATCGGCGGTGGATTGCTTACCCTGGCATGGTACATCCTGGTCGGCATAAGGCTTTGGAAGCTGGGAAAGACCGAAGGATAAACACTTGCGCAGGTATTATGGTCCGGAAATGTCAGAAAGTTTGTCCAAAAATTCAAAGCTCGATTCCAACTTGCTACCAATATTGTTCCATTTTTATCTGCAACATGGCTGCCACCGCCTCGCCGTTTGGGTACATTTCACTTTCAGCACCAACCTTTGTGTGAAGCCTTATATTCTAAGGTTCTCACCTTCATTTTTAATATAAACAAACATCCTTTAGACGTGCATATCCAGCGCACGATGGGGTTTTATATTGAAATGGTGCATAATATTGCAGGCTGTTTTACGTTTGTAGTGATTTCAACTCTAATCCCTTCGTTTTCTAAGTATAATAACCCCCAGAATATCCAAATTCAATGAGGTTTTCGCCGATCAACTTGTTTGCACAAGGGATGGAAACCGTTCAATGAAGCCCAAATAGCACGCTCAAAGGAGAATAGTCTTTCGCACTGCGAACAGCACCGACCCACCATCTTTTCCTTGGGATTGGATTCTCCGAATCGCGAACGAACGTCTGCGATTTCTATTGACCAGATGAGTTTATGAAAATCACTGGCGTTATCCTTGCTATCAATGCCGTAATGCATAACTTGATTTAACCAATTTAATGAACTCGGGGATTATTTTGAAATGAAACAAGAGCTTCCTGAAGGCGTGGTTACATTTCTTTTCACTGATGTAGAAGGCAGCACCCGTCTGTTCGAAAAGGCACCTGATTTGATGTTGGAGGCACTGCGCCAGCACGATCAAGCCATCGACGAGGCAGTTATAGCCCATGGCGGTGTTCTAGTACGGCCGCGTGGCGAGGGCGACAGCAGATTCATCGTGTTCGCAAGTGCCCATGATGCGGTCGCGGGTGCAATGGCGATGCAGCGCCGGCTCGCAGCCTTCGAATGGCCCACACCTACCCCACTGCTGGTGAGGGCGTCGCTCCACACAGGCTTGGCCGACCTTCGTAGCGGTGACTACTACGGATCAGCCGTCAACCGTGCCGCTCGTCTACGGGGAATCGCTCACGGCGGCCAAACGCTCATGTCCCGTGCGACTTGGGAACTGGTCCAGGATAATCTCCCGGATGGGGTGACGGTTAAGGATCTGGGTAAACACGCGTTGAAGGACCTCACTCGACCTGAGTGGGTGTTCCAGATAACCCCGGATGGTTTGCCCGATAATTTTCCACCCCTTGTTTCGCTCAATATTGTCCCCAACAATCTCCCTGAACAGCTCACAGAGTTCGTTGGACGCCAGTCAGAGCTGACCGATGCCACACGTTTAATCGGTGAAACCCGCCTTCTAACCATTCTCGCTCCCGGGGGTACCGGGAAAACCAGGTTGGCTATCCAGACTGCAGCTGAAGTCAGCAGCGACTACCCGGATGGGGTTTTCTTTATAGGGTTCGCTGATATCAGCTCAAACGACGACATCCTCCAAACCATCACCGAATCCCTCGGGATTGCCCTATCTGGTGACGAAGACATTCAGACCCAGCTCCTGACATATCTTGCTCCCAGGCGTCAGTTACTGGTTCTGGACAACCTCGAGCACCTGGACGGCATGGCAGGCATCATTGCCGAAATCCTGAAGGCTGCTCCACATATCAAACTGGTGGCGACGAGCCGGAGCAAACTCAATCTCACCAGCGAGACTGTACTATCCCTATCCGGTCTCGACATCACCTGGGATCATCCTGACGTAGCAATGCAGACTAGCGGTGCACAGCTATTCATCGAAGCTGCCAAGCGGTCGAACCCAGATTTTGTACTCGAGGGCGATGACCTCGACACGCTGGCTGAGATCTTACACCTCGTCGGTGGGATGCCACTCGGTATCTTGCTTGCCGCAGCCTGGGTAGACATGTTGTCCATCGGTGAGATTGCGGTCGAGATCCGCAAGAGTGTTGATTTTCTGGAAACCGAGATGCGAGATGTCCCGCATCGACAGCGAAGTATCCGCGCCGTGTTTGACTACTCATGGGACCTGCTGAGCGCTCAGGAACGGGATACCTTCATGGCACTCTCCGTGTTCCGCGGCGGATTCAGCCGGAAAGCAGCAGAGGTTGTTGCCAGCGCTTCACTGCGCAGTCTCGCCAATCTTGCCAGCAAGTCGCTGCTCACCGCCAACCCTGATACCGGACGTTACATGGTGCATGAGCTTCTTCGACAATATGCTGCGGCCGAACTGGAGCAGGATCACAATCGAGACCGGCAAATTCGCGACGCCCATGCCACCTTCTATGCGCAGGTCATGGGGGAGGCTCCTTTCTTTATGTCCCACGGTCGCCAAGCAGAGCTGCTATCTATCATGGAGATGGATATCGAGAACATCCGCTCGGCATGGCGCCACCATATTGCTACCTCCAATGCTCGCGAAGCGCACAAGTTCATCCTCGGGTTGCTGGTTTTGTACGAGATTCGGGGTTGGTACTCGGCAGCTATCGCCCTATTTAACGAAGCCTTGAAGGGTCTTACGGAAGATCTGGACGATGACGACACCACCATCTTGCGAGCACTCGCCTCAGCGGCGAAAGGCTGGTCGCTTGCGCTTCTGAGCCAGCCAGAATCCGCAGTGATCGCTGCCGTTGAGCCTACGGAGTTCTTGGCTCGTAAATCGAGCCCGCTCGACTTTTGGATCGCCGTACAGTCCCTGGCGATTGGGCTCGTCTATAGCGGCTCTGTCGAGGAGATGGCTGCACAGCTTGACAGGGCGATTGAGCGCCATGACTCACTCGAAGAACGTTTCTGGATTGCATCGCTCAACAACTGGCGTGGGTTCGCTGCAGTTGTCATTGGTGACTTCGACGGGGCTACCAGATTCGCTGACGAGGCTACCAAACAGCTGGGGCTGGTCGATGAGTATTGGGTGACAGTTTGGAACCTCTGGGTGCGGGCCATGATCTCCACACATGAAAATCGTCCGGACGATGCCATCGATCTCTACACCCAGCAGGTTGCACGTTGCCAGGAGATTTCCTACGTACGGGGAACGATGGTTTCGCTGGAGGGTTTAGGAGAGGCTAATTTAGCCGCTGGTAAGCTGGAAGCTGCTGAATCAGCCTTCATTGAGGGTGTGGCTGCCGCTGAGCGGATGGGCATGGTTCGGGATATGCTTGGTATGATGACAAAGATTGCCAGGGTATGGGTACAACGAGGTGAATACAAGGAAGCAGTTGAGCTGCTGGCGACTGTGCTTGCTGACCCCACCAGTGTTTACCGGCCTTTCACAAACACCACCCCGATCAACGAAGTCGCATCTACAGCCCTCTCTGATCTTGAAAAGATGCTCAAACCAGAAGCATACGCCAGCGCCTATGCCAGAGGATCTGAGCGCACCTACAACGAAGTGGCTAAGCAGCTGCTAGAAACAATAACAGATGAACAAGTGATGGAGGCTACCTGAAAACACCTTTGTAATAACGTACTTGCTCGATTTTGTTTTGCGTTAAGGGTTGCCGGAAACGTTGAAAAAAACAAGGGTGAATATGGATAGCAGAGGAAGGGTTGGCGCAGCAGTGGGTCAGGAATTTCAATATTTGTCATTTACTGCGGACGGGCCAATATCATAGAAAAGCCGATTGGGAGCAGTATTCCTCATTACTTATCGGGAGCTGAAGAAGGAGTAATTACAACAGAATAAAATTTAAAGGTCTAAAATTGGAAGAACTCCACTGCTAATCCACCTTACGATTTCAGTAACATTCTCAAGTTTTATTCGTTTTCTAAGTTAGAATAGCCGCGATTCGTCGAAATAACTCTCGAGATCCTATTCCAGCATAAAAATTTACTAAATCGTAAGTAATGGAATATCGATCCGGGAATGCTATATAATTGGCTGCAGAAAAAGGTAGGATATTTTTTTTCAAACATATTATCCCGATCCACCATTCTTTGCATTATCCTACAGGTCGGCAAAATAGTTACTAGGTAGGAATATCGCTATGGCACTTATCAGACAAAGAGCAGAAGAAGAAATCTTTATCTCACCAAGATTCCAGCAGGTCGTTTCCTTGCATATACTCAAAAACCTGTTAAAACGAGTTGAAGCCCAAGTCCCACTCCTGCTCGGAATTCATGGACCTTCTGGCGAGGGAAAGACTTACCAATGCGAACACATCTTAAAGAACATGGGCGTGAAACGCTTTCTGGTATCAGGAGGTCAGCTCGATAATCCAATTGCAGGCCACCCATCAGCATTCATCCGCGACACTTACATCAAAGCCAGCGAAAGTATTCGCAGTGGTGGTGCGAGTTTAGCGGTCGTTCTGGTCAATGATGTTGATACCGGACTGGGGACCTGGGGAACGGATGAGAAACACACCATTAACCAGATTAATGTGTTCGGAGAATTGATGCACCTGGTTGACTATCCATCCCTGGTCGAAGGGAAAGAAACCACACGCATACCGATCATCATCACCGGGAATGACTTTACAAAGCTGTATAACCCGCTGGTAAGGGCAGGCAGGATGTCTGCCTTCGAGTGGATCCCCACCATTGAAGAGAAAGCCGAGATCATTCAAGCCATCTTCCCCGAACTCACCGAGCAGGAGTGTTACAACCTGGTCGTGGAGTTGAATGAAAAGCTGTTGGGAGAACTCCCTGAACAAATTAAATTCTTACCGGTGGCTTTCTTTTCTCATCTGCGTGCTAATCTTCTGGATGAGGACTTATGGGATGAGGTTGAAGAGTATGGCCTGGATAAGACAGTAGACAGCATACTGAGAGGATTCGAGCCTGATCTCTCTTCAAAGATATATTACGAAAGAGTCCTCGAAAAAGGCATTCAATTAGCCCGTTCTGGCAAGCTGATCAACCACCTGCAAGCTTCAAGCTTGGTAAATTGGCGCCAAGGGCAAGGTTGATGTAATTTATATTCCAACAAAAACGAAATACCCTGGGAATAGCCAGGCCCCAGGGATTTTTGTTTTAAGATGCTATGCAATTCTTTTGAGTTTATACCGATTTAGATCCAAAAAACAAATTCTCATCCGTCACTCGAACGGTTCTTCGGTGTTCTTATAATCGCAAACCGAATCTATTTCAATTGCCATCGCCTTCAATCGATTTAGGTAGAAATATTAGTACTGCCAGAGAATTCGATTCTAGACCATCATAAAGATGGAGATTAATTTATAATCGTGCTTGGTTTAAAAAAGCCAGGCGTTTTGGCTGAATGTTCAAGGAGCGGTAATGACACATAAAGGAACATCAAAGGAAGAAGCCATACCAGTGCTTCCATTTTATGAACGACCACAGGTACATATGGTGGACATCCCGATTGGGGGGGGTATTCCATTTGGTTATGAAAGCATCTCCAATCCCAAGATCGGCATTGGTGGCGTATATGGGACATGGGGAAAAAGCTACGATAATTCCACCCTTCCAGAATTGGTCTACCAATCCTTCGGTTCTCCGCTGGATGAGAATGAGCGCATGAATTTAGAACCCTTGGGCTTCATCCACCGTCAGCATTTAACTGGTATTTCAGATGAGGACCACAGGAAAATCGAAACCGTGGTTGGTGCTCGCTTAATAGAGGAGGCTGCCAAAGCATCTGGATGGGATCCAGGAGAAGTTGATGCAGTCTTGATCGGCTCCAGTGGACCAGTTTGTGATAATTTTACAGAAGAGATCGCGTCCCAGGCTGGAATTCGTGAGGACGCGTTAAAGGTCAGTGTTCATAAAGCCTGTGATGGTTCTGCTGGCGCTTTACACCTGGTATTAAATCCCGATCTCAGCTACAACCATCGATCCAGGTTCAATCTCGCCCAGATACTGAAAGGGAAAAAAGTGCTGGTTGGTGGTTTTGAGGGATTAAGCCGCTTCGTTCAAAAATCCTACGACAAGAATGCTCTGCAGCTCTTTGGAAACGGTGCAGGGATTATCGGGTTAATCCCGGGTAAATCCATGGAATTCCTGGTTGGAGACACGCAAGAAGTTTATGACGAGCAGGGAGTCCTTGCCGTGCATATGTATTATCCCCACTCGCATCAGGTTCATGAAGACTCAATGGTCGAGGTGACCGAAATTAATCCCCACAGCTTACGCTTTGCTGGATTAATGAACGAACCCGCCAATGGACTGCCTGTGATCATGGCAGGACCCATGGGGATGGTAAAGCTCTTTGTCCGCAATGGCGTTGATATAGTCCAGAGAGTGTACGAAGCCTACCGCAATCGAATGGAGCAGCTGGGCACAATCGGTAAAACAATCGAGGTTACAATCGTTCACCACGCTAACAAGAAAATTAATCTATTAAAACAAAAAAACCTCAGTAAAATCGGCATTGATCTCCCCATGCCGTGGGTAATAAAGGAATTTGGTAACGTCAGCGCGGCATCCAATATGATTGCCTTTTTACGGGAGCTGCCCCTCTTGAAACCTGGTGACCATATTATGTTCGATGGATTTGGCGCAGGTACTTATTATGATGTTTTTGTTGTCTCTCTAGGAGGCAATATTGAATAGATTTGGCATACTTCTAGTAAATTTAGGGCAGCTTTGGGAATTCTTTACTCTATAATTACTAACATTGAAGATCAAAAGAGTGGCAGTTGAAATTCAGCTGCCACTCCGTCTTTTATCTGAATTGTATTTAGTGTTTCAAGATTTGGGAGAGGAACAATTTCGTTCGATCCTCTTGGGGGTTGTTGAATATCTCTTCTGGAGAACCACTTTCTACAATCAATCCTCCATCAAAGAAGTACATCCGGTCGGCTACTCCTCTGGCAAAACCCATCTCATGAGTCACCACCACCATCGTCATCCCACTCTGCGCCAGTTCGATCATCACATCCAGCACTTCTTTGATCATCTCAGGATCAAGCGCTGAAGTTGGTTCATCGAAGAGCATAATTTTTGGCTGCATCGCCAGCGCCCGCGCGATGGCGACACGTTGCTGCTGACCTCCAGATAATTGACCCGGATATTTTTGCGCCTGCTCCGGGATGCCAACTCGTTCTAAGAGCTGCATTCCTATCTCTTCTGCTTCTGGTCTCTTCCATTTCCTGACCCAAATCGGTGCCAGGGTGATATTATCTAAAACCGAGAGATGGGGAAACAAGTTGAACTGCTGGAATACCATACCGGTATCCATGCGGATTTTCTCGATGTTGCGTACATCATGGCTTAATTCGATCCCATCAACGATAATCTGGCCCTGCTGGTGTTCCTCCAGGCGGTTGATCGTGCGGATAAAGGTTGATTTTCCGGAACCAGAAGGACCGAAGATCACCACTACCTCACCTTTCTGAACATCCATGGTAATTCCCTTTAATGCATGGAAATCTCCGAACCATTTATGTACATCTCGGGCGATGATAATTGGTTTCTGATCATCCATTAATTCAGTCATAGAAAGCTCCCTTCCCCAAAAATCACCCCTGGAGAGATTAATTTATCGTTCTCCAACACCGAGTGATGATTCCAAATTCCGGCTGGCATGTGACATCATATAGCTAAGTATCCAAAAAACTAATGCGATAAATCCATATACCTCCATCTGTAATCCAATATATTGAGGATCAGAATTGAGGATTGAGCGTCCAACGGATAACAGTTCAAGCACTGCCACACCTGAGGCAAGGGTCGTATCCTTAAATAGAGAGATGAACTGGCCGACGATGGGTGGAATCACAGCCCTTAACGCTTGCGGTAAGACGATCAATGCAGTAATTTGGAAATTTGAATGTCCAAGCGCTTTTGCAGCTTCGGTTTGACCGTATGGGACCGCAGCCAAGCCTCCGCGCACATTTTCAGCCGTGTAGGCAGCACTGAAAATCGTCATACCAACCAGGGCTCGGATCAGGCGATCTACACGAATACCTGTTGGTAGAAATAAAGGCAGAATTAAAGAAAACAAGAATAAGATACTGATCAGCGGCACACCACGGATGGTTTCAATGAACACGGTACAAATTACACGAATAATTGGCAGAGATGACCGTCTTCCCAGGGCAAGCATGACTCCAAATGGAAATGAAATCGTTATGCCGCCAATTGCCAAAAGCAAAGTTACCAATAAGCCACCCCACAAGTTCGTTGTAACAATATCAAGTGCACCCAGGAAAGGTGTACCATATAAAAGCAGGAGGCTAACCACCAGCGATAATAACCAAGCGGGTAATAACAGTCGGGGAGTGATTTTCTTTGATCCTCCGATGAAATAGCCAACACCAATAATTCCCAGATTCGCCAATATTAAAGCTCGATTTGCTGTGGTAAGAATGGGGATCGAGGCAGGCCATAAACCTAAGACAAGAATGAAACCAGCAAAGGTTAAACCGAGAACCCCCATTATCCCGCTCCATTTTCGCCAGCTCATACCAATGAGAATTGAATAAATCGAAATGACAAGCCCGACTCGCCATAAAAATTCCCGAGGGTATTGCCCTACCAAGTAGAGAATGGGATACTCCAACACCGGTTCCCAATCCGCAATTGTGAAAATCCAGCGGAGTAGGCTATATATGCCCCAACAAATAAAAACTACCAAAACAATGGTCAGTAAACTATTGATCCAGTTATTGAATAGATTTTTTCGAATCCAGGTTCGAAAACCTGGTGGTTCTGGTGGTCGCATAACTTCTGGTTCTAGTAACGTTGCCACAATTATCTCTCCACCAGCTGAATTCTGCGATTATAGACATTCAAGAGGAAAGAGGTTACCAGGCTGATGCTCAGGTAAACAGCCATGATCAAAATAAAAACCTGTACAGCTCTACCAGCTTGATTGATTGTAGTCTTTCCAATGAAGAATATTTCCGGATATCCAATAAAAATAGCCAGGCTGGAGTTCTTTGTTAAGTTAAGATACTGGCTGATCAAAGGTGGAATAATCACGCGTAATGCCTGGGGGATGATCACCAAGCTGAGTATTTGGGAGTAACTAAGACCGATTGCACGAGCAGCTTCTAATTGCCCTCGATTGACAGCCTGAATTCCAGCCCTCACTACTTCAGCGATAAATGCAGCAGTATAGGTTACCAATCCTACCAACAAGGCTGTAAATTCTGGTGTCAGATGATAGCCCCCGCTAAAATTAAAACCACTCAAACTTGGAATGCTCGCGTCTAATGGATCACCACCTGATATGAAATATCCAATAATCGGCAGAAAGATTAATATTCCGAAGCTAACATATGCAAAGTAGGTATTCTTGCCCGTCCGCTCCTGCCTTCGACGAAGGTACACCCAGGCTACGATCGCCAGAATCGCACCCAAGATGATGGATATTACAAACAGCCAACCGTTGGGATTCATCAGAGGCCAGGGGATGTATAAGCCACGTTGGTTAAAATAAATTGGTCCAGGCAGCGTGATGCTGTCCTGAACATCAGGCATCCGGGTAAAGATTCCCCGGTACCAAAGGAGCAGCAGTACCAGCAAAGGTATATTGCGGTGAAACTCGATATAAACCAGCGCCAACCGATTCACAAGCCAGTTGGTCGATAAGCGTGCTATTCCTATTATTGTGCCTAATATTGTGGCAAAAAAGATACCTACGATCGAAACCTTGAGTGTATTGAGCACCCCCACCAGGAATGCATAAAGAAATGACCGTGAGGGGTCATATGGTAAATCAGATTCGCCAACCGGGAAACCAGCAGATTCCTGAAGAAAATTAAAACCTAAAGATAATCCTCGCTGCTCAGCTGCATCCACAACATTGATCACAGCCCAATATAGCAAACCTATCACAACGATCGCGGAAACGATTTGTGCCACGATACGTAACACACGTTCATCCCGCCAAAAAGGAATTTGACTTTGAAATTGAACTAAATCACCAGGTGAGCTTTCAGGTGGCATTGATTATTCTTGAGGGATATGACCTTTTTGAGAGTCATATCCCTCATTTATTACTAGTGAATTCTTATTATCGCAATGGTGGGGCGTAAATTAATCCGCCATTGCTCCACAGGTTGTTTTGACCACGAGGTAAGTCAAGACCACCTGCACCGAGATAACGCTCGAAAATCTCTCCGTAATTACCAACTGCTGTTACCGCTTTAGCTACAGCATCTGCTGGCAAACCGAGGTCGCTCTGACCCCACTCACCCTCGACACCTAACAGGCGGCGGACTTCAACGTTTTCGCTGGATTTCATTTCTTCAACGTTGCTCTGGGTGACACCCAGCTCTTCGGCATTGATTAAACCCCAGATGACCACTTTGACGATATCAAACCATTGGTCATCACCGGATGGTACTGCTGGTGTAAGGGGCTCCTTCGAGATCGTGATATCCAGGATCATGTGATCATCCGGATTGGCAAAACCCTGGCGGACTGAAGCCAGCTGTGACTTGTCACTGGTCGTTGCATCGCAGCGGCCTTCTTCGTAAGTACTGTAGACAGTAGCAGTATCCTCAAAGGTCACCGGTGTGAACTCTAGCCCACGTTGCCGGAAAGAATCTGCCAGGTTTAATTCCGTCGTGGTTCCGCTGGTGACACAAATCGTTGCCCCGTCCAGCTGCTCGATCTCTGTGATGCCGCTTGCGACAGGAACCATGTAACCCTGGCCATCGTAGAACCAGACTGATGTGAAATTACCCCATTGGGCATCGCGAGTGCTGGTCCACGTAGCGTTGCGGGAAAGGATATCCACCTCACCAGTTTGTAATGCTGGTCCTCGCTCAGCTGCACTGAGGGGAACAACTTCAACTGCTTCAGGATCACCCAGCAATGCAGCTGCAACCGCCCGGCAGAGATCGATATCGAAACCTACGTTGCGACCGTTCTCATCCAATTCACCAAATCCTGCCAGGTCGGTACGACCGCCGCATACCACTTTCCCACGTTCTTTGATCGCATTTACAACCGCACCATAACCGCTTGGAAGCGCTACTTCTCCTTCTTCAGGCGCTTGTGTCTCTTCGCTCGGTTGACACGCGGTAGCTATAAACGACATAAGAATCAAAATCGTTGTTATTAGGATTATTTTTCGGGACATTTTCTCTCTCCTCCAACTAAATTGAATTTTTGTTGTTGATGGGTATTACGCATGGGTGTATTAGAAATATATCAAGTCGGAATCAACCTCCTTTCTATATAGCTCGCAATATTCAGTTGGGTTAGCTTGGTAAAAACCAATTGGTAAAAAAAAGAGATTCCTGGAAGAACAACTTCACTATGCCGATTTCTCTGCAAATCAGGAATCAGCATATTTGGATAATTATAGGGAAAAAATCAAATTTGGGCAAGTGATTTCAAAGAATAATTTTATAAGTTGAAGGTATCGTCGAGTTCCTCTAGGAAATATCACAAACAGTAGTTTATTTTACCAGCCGATAAGTCAGTAATTGTTAACGCAGTTCTCAACATGCTTAAACTAAGCATTGAATACATTTGCTCAGTAAATAAGATGAAATCTCCTGTAAAGTGAGATGGCCATTCCCGAATTCTACCAGGCTGCAGGGGCACGATCTTCAAAGAAACCACCTGAGGGTCCATCTTGTGGCAGGGTAGCCAGCCAGATGATGGTATCTGCTCCTTGGGGCAAGCTCCTGGGTGCATTTACACCGCCCATATCCGTTCGAACCCAACCTGGTGCCATGGTATTGATTTTAATGTCCCGATCCTTTATCTCAGCTGCCATAATACGGGTCATGCCATTCAACATCAGTTTGGATAATTTATAGGCAGCCGATCGGCCACCCAAGCCTGCCAGTGAACCCATTCCTGATGAGACATTTACGATACGTCCATAACCGGCGGCTTGCATCATGGGCAGAAATTCCTGGCACATCTTTAATGCACCCAGGAAATTGATCTTCAATGTCTCCTCTAATATTGAATCTGGCAAGTTAAAAATACTCACCCCGGAATCCAGAAATACACCTGCATTATTAACCAAAATGTCACATTGCTTGAAATTTTCCACCACAAAATCTTTCAACCGGGAGATGCTCTCAACATCAGCAACATCCAATTGGTGGTAATGCACCTGCCCACCCTCCTCTTGCAAGGTCCTGGCTGCATTCTCCCCTTTCGATATATCCCGGCTGGTTAACAAGGTAATGATCCCCATGCGGCTTAGCTGGCGACAAGTCTCAAACCCGATACCACGATTGGCTCCGCTGACAATAGCCACCTTACGGTGCGAATTCATTTTTCACCTTCCAGAATTTCTCCCAATACAAATGAATTGTTAATTGATCACACTTTCTAAATTCTTAATCGCTGCAAATTCAATATCATGAATTTCCATGACCCTGTCTGCGATCTCGATACGCATGTCTTTTGCCTGCCGTTCACTGATTTGAGATGCTTCACTGATCGATGCCTGTATTTTTGATAGGCGGTGATTAATTTCGAGCATCTCTTCCAGGGAAGCAGAGCCTTTTTCCAAGAATAGCCGATGTTTTTTCAACATCAATAGCCGGGTTTCCTTGAACACAGCGACACTCTCAGGAAGCAGTGAATCCGCTAAATCATTCCAGGCTACGGCGCTTACCCGGATTTGATCTGCGATATCCTGAAGTCCTGGTTTAGATAACACCCTGCTCGCCTCATCCAGGAATGCTGCATAGAGGTCCCGGTCTGCTCCTCCATCTTTCCCATAAATCCTGATATCGTTGAAGGCGGATATTAATGCGGCATACATTCTCCTCCCGGAGGGGAACTCTTTAGCCCAACTGCCACGCAGGTTGGGTTTTAAAAGTAAATCTGCCCATTTCTTATACGCCAAAAATCCAAAATTCTCTTTTGATCCTTTCGGTGGTGGTTGGGTGAAGTAACGAATACAATCTCGCAGTCCATCCCTCACTGCTTCCATTAAGTTATCTGGATCAGGAACTCCATGGGATAGAAGACGGTACTTATTCTTTTTGGTACGGCCTCGTGCAGAAGCCAATTCCTCGATCTTGATCGACAATGGTACCCTGGAACGATCTGCGATATAAACCGCATCCCCATCCCTTTCGAAGCCATAAACCAGGATCGGCAGCATTGCCCACATTGCTTCGCCGATCTCCAAACCGTTGTATGGCAGGCTGTACATATCCGCATAAACGATCGCTGCAGAACCGCTTTCCAATTCGGACAATAAATTCTTCTCGCCAATTTCTGGGCTGGAGGTCTGGAGAACCCTGGTCGGGATGTCAAGGCGCCTGTAAATAGTATCCAGGGGAGCGAAAGTGTTGCGGGTCAAGATATGGACCATCGGGTCATATCCCTGGTAATCGAAAGTGTAATACCCCATTACAATCCCCCCACTGATGCCCAGCAGCATGGCTTCACTGTACGGTCGGCCGGTATGTGGAGCTCGGACACCTTTATACGCCAGATAATTTCTTAAGCTACCGGTCTCCCAGTGCAATCCCTGGAATTGATCATAGTCTTTTAAAATTACCATCAATTTATTCTCCAAATTAGGACCTATTATAGCAATATAGGTCTCAAATGGATCATTGAACCATCAAACACCAGGAATGGTAGCATTAATAACAAAATTTCCTTCCATTCTTCTGAAGATCATTGTTGCATAAATTTCAAATTGAATTAATTTGAATATTGCATTGATAGATCGCATCATTCTGCTCATACGTAAAATCCCTATGATCGTCTCTAACGGGAGCTCGAATACAAATCATAAAAATTTTCTATTGAGTTTACTTGTGTTCGGGTTATTGGTATTCATCATTGGCTGTTCAATTTCTAAACCTTCGGAAACAGCATTGCCTTCAATGTCTGTAATCGCTGATCCTTCCATGCAAGTGTCACCTGAGCCAACGCTTATTGCCTCAAACCAGGTCGATTCCACCAGGATATACTCCCTCGGAGATACCATTGTCCGAGAGAAAGATGAAATGGTGATGGTTTATGTTCCTCCAGGGACATTCCTAATTGGCAGCAGCCAGGAGGATGTTGAGAAAGCTGTTGCCTTGTGCAACCTGTACCCAAATCAATGGAAGGACTGTGACCCTGACTGGTTCGAAATTGAGTCCCCCCCATACCTGGCTACCTTGGATGGATTTTGGATTGATAGCACCGAGGTGACCAATGGCCAATACGAGCGCTGCGTTGAATCGAATTTCTGTAATCCATCCCGTCTATCGAACAACCCGGCTTACAACCGGGAAGACTACCCGGTAGCAGGAATCCCATGGCAGGACGCGGTTGATTACTGCACTTGGGTTGGTGGAAAATTACCTTCCGAAACCGAATGGGAAGCTGCTGCTCGCGGTCCCCAATCCTCGACTTTTCCTTGGGGCGATGAGTTTGATTGCGAGCGAGCCAATCTCTACGATCCAGATACTCGATGTAATGACGGTTACTCAGAACCGTCACCAGTTGGCAGTTTTCCGGAAGGAGTCAGCTGGTGCGGAGCATATGACCTTACGGGAAATGTTTGGGAATGGACCGCCAAACCCTTTTGGGAATACTCATTAAAAAATGAAACAATAGAACCTGATTCGACTGGCCAATACGTACTCCGCGGGGGAAGTTGGGGATACCCACCAGCTTTCAGCCGCAGTGCCTATCGTTACCTGGTACCACCAGATGCGGATTATCTTGCAGTCGGTTTTCGCTGTGTAGTATCACATATTGATTAATACCGTGACTCGTGGTTTGATCCTCACAGGCCAATCATCCCATTCCAAGATCTATGCTCAGGATCTGCCGGGGGAAGATTTTCCGGGGCTGAGGAAAAAGGAGCTTTTTCTCCTATTATTCTGTTCATTGTACGTTTCAACCATCCCCGCATAGCAAATCTTTGCCAACTTGAGAAATATATCCCGCAAGTTGAACTAATACCACGTAAATTTTTTTTTATCCCTTGGACTTAAGCGCTTAGTTCACAATTTCAGGATTGCCAGCATTACCAAGTCCCCTCAAATCACCCAATTGGATACCCCTTTTTTCGACCCCACTTCACCCCTGGATGGGATTGATCACGCCATCGCAGAACGTTTATTCTAAACACCATGATGCAAACAATAAAAACAACTATTCACAGCTGGCAAGTATCTTGATGGTTTCTATTAACAGCTTCAATCGCCCAGATACGTTCCAAAAAGGTGAGTTGTACTTATTTAGGGCTCATTCTCTTTATGGGAATCAAGGTGCACCATCGATAGTGGCTTTCAGCAGCTACACCTCCAGCCCAGCCTTTGTGATTATTCAAAATAATACCGGAAGTAAAATTCGTTGTCCCCGGGATGACCTGTTTGAATTGTTGGATCCGAAAATGGTCATTAGACCGGTTCGAAACCCAACCCTGCTCGAACGTATAAAAAGCTTTCCAGGCAGCATCCTGAGAATAGTCTACTGCATTTTGTAGAAAGCTCAGCACCTCCCATCATTTAAACAAATATTGATAAATCTCTCAGGGCTGAGACAGGTGGGTGTAAACCAACTATCATTTTTATCGGTATTTATCAGGTGTTAGAATTGAGCCAGCTGTTTGAAAACCACTTGCTCAAGCAATGAAAAATCCAGACGATCAAGAAAACCGGAGCACAGGGATCGATCCAGCCAAAGTACTGCTGCCGCTTGGCTTGGGAACCGCTCTGTCATTATTCGGTGATGCGACCCTTTATGCTGTCCTGCCTACCCATACGGCAGATGCAGGTATCACCCTGGCAGCAGTGGGTGTGATCTTAAGTGCCAACCGTCTGATCAGATTATTCCTGAATCGACCGGCCGGGATTGCTTACGATCGCTTCTCCCGTCGCCGGTTATTTATTCCTGCGATAATGATTGGCTCAATTTCCACTGCTATCTATGCAGCCACAAGCGGATTTTGGCCTCTATTAGCCGGTAGATTGCTCTGGGGATTAGCCTGGTCAGGCATATGGGTTGGTGGAGCGACCATCATCCTGGATGTTTCTCAGGCTCAGGAACGCGGCCGCTGGACCGGGTATTACCAGACCTGGTTTTTCCTGGGCGCAGCCCTGGGGGCAATGATGGGAGGTTGGCTGACTGACCTGGTGGGATACACCAGCACCATGTGGATCGGTGCTGGTGTGACAGCGTTTGGTGCTCTCTACGCATATATCTTCCTGCCAGAGACCCGCTCAAATCCCGATTTACCCAACGCTACTCCTGTTAAAATTGTTCAGGATGAATTACACCCAAAGTTAGAATTTTATGCTGTGATAAGCGTGAATGGCATTAATCGATTCATAACAGCAGGTGTGCTGGCAGCTACATTAGCATTATTAGTCCAGGAACAATTATCTGCTTCAGACCTGGTCATAGGGGTGGCTACTGTAACTGGATTCCTGTTAGGATTACGAACGATCCTGGGCATGTTTGCTGCACCATTTTCTGGCATGCTATCAGACAGGTTTAATAATCGCTGGGGGATTACCGTGGGTGCCCTGTTGATCGGTGCGATTGGCATGCTGCTGCTGGTCATTAATAATCCCCTGATGATCTTAACAGGGATTTGTTTCAGCTCAATTGCAGGAGGCAGTATCCAATCCTTGATGACAACCCGTACAGGTGATCTGGTAGATCAACCTCAACGCGGGAAGGCAATTGGCAGTCTTCATACCGCAGGCGATCTTGGCAGTGCTCTCGGGCCTGTTATGGCCTATGCACTCCTTGGGTGGCTGTCAATCAATGGTTTGTTTCTAATTTGTGCAGCATTATTTGCTATAAGTGCAGGTATTGCGAGTGCGATCTTACTGCGCCAAAAAAAACTTCTTCAAGACTAACAAATTAAATATGCCAGCCTTTTATTTTGATTCTGTCCTTACAAGTGATTTATCTCATAAATTTGGGGAAAATGATGGTCAGGTTGGCTAGTAACAGAACTTTACAACTTCATTTCCATCACCATCCAGTACAGTAACACAATCACCATCATTATTCCATATAGCTGTTTCATCTTTGCACCAGTATAATTCTGATGAAGTATCAACCCCACACCCGGTGAGAACGCGCACTCTTGCATTACTTTCCAAATTAAAAATTGGAAATTCATAGCTCCACCCATACTCATCATGGATTACCCATCCTTGCAAGGCAATACTTTTTGGTGCTGAATTAATTAAACAAACATATTCTTCATTCTTGTTTTGATTGTCATTTCCTGGAGCATTGAATTGGGAACAGGAGGGATCAATTTGGATTGAAACGACAGGCTCCTGGTTCACTTCCTGGGTACTTGTTGATACGGGCTCCCACAATCCTATTCCCGCCTCAATTGCCTCCTGCTCACTATTGCTGATCACTGCTTGATATTTAACATCAGGTGGATATTCTTCCGCCGCAGCCATCCCCAAGCGAACCAGCTCAGCGTTGACAAACCTACCATCCAATAAGAATACATAGCGGAGCAGTCGCCCATAGGAATCTCTATTCGTGATATCGCCCTCAAGTTCAACAACCTGGCTTTCCACAAGCAGCTGGTTTGCTGCAGTCGATTCTTCCGAATACGGCATGCCCACTTCCGGAGCGTCAATCCCAATGTACCTCAATTCATGCACGACTCCATCAATCACTACTTTGATTGAATCTCCATCGATCACCTGCTCAACATAACCCATTTCCCGGATTGGAGTCATGCTGGTGGCGGTTGCAGTGATAATTTGCATGGTGCTGGTAGCTTTGGGTGGCAAGGTTGTTTCTGGAGTATCAGTGTAAATTCTAACCAGAACAGGACTGGTTTGCGGAATGGGTGTTTGTACCACCTGAGGATTTGGCTCTACCAGGGATACAGCAACAGCCAGGAAAGCCATTATCGAAAAGATAATCAGGCTAGTAACGGCCAGAATCCACCAGCGCATCTTGAAGATAATAGATTTCATTTTAGCCATAACAACTCCACAACCAGGCGCACCTTCAGGCTAATTGCAGATCCACGAACCATTGGGATCACAAAATATCCTCCTGATTTCTTGTGAGGGGGAAATGCTGTCCACCATTAAACCCCCTGAAATAATTTCTGATTCTTATGCTATTCGCAACAGAAAATAATTTTTATCTGATTCAACAATTTTCCGTTTACCTTGATGTAAATCAACCTGGCGCTACAACCTGTTCAATAGCTTGTTTGAATATTTCCAGGGCACTGCCCACCTGCTGTTCACCAACAATCAATGGCGGAATCCAGCGAACTGTATTTTCCCAGGTCCCGCAGGTGAGCAATAACAATCCCCCTTCCAGACAGGCATGAACAACTGCCTTGGCTGAATGCTTATCGGGTTTATTCTCGAAAGTGCGGAATTCTGTCCCCACCATTAAACCCAATCCCCTGACATCACCGATCAACGGTACCGCCTCCTGTAAATGGCGTAAACCAGTCATCAGCTGGGAGCCGCGCTCCAGGGTGTTTGCCAACAATTCTTCATCCCGGATAACACGGATAGTCTCAGCAGCTGCAGCACATGCAACGGCATTACCCCCATATGTGCCTCCATGTGAACCAGGCTCCCAGCGCTTCATTAACTCCAGGCTGCTGATTACCCCAGAGAGCGGCAGCCCGGAGGCAAGGCCCTTAGCAATCACGATGATATCAGGTTCGATCTGGAAATTCTCATAAGCAAACCATTTTCCAGTGCGCCCAAAACCGGATTGGACCTCATCGCAGATCAGCAGAATCCCATGCTGGTTACAGATTTGCCGCAATCCCTGCAGAAAATTCTTCGGGGGTACAACATACCCTCCTTCACCCAACACGGGTTCGATTATGATCGCCGCTGTCTCACTGGGAGCAGTTTGGGAAGCGAGCAAATATTCCAGCTCCTCGAGACACCATTGACTGGTTTGCTGATCGTCCCAACCGTACCGGAAAGAATATGGATAAGGTGCAACAAAAACGCCCGCCATCAAGGGCTGGTAACCGGAGCGGTAAATCGTCTTTGATGTTGTCAGGGACATAGTCCCCACCGTCCGCCCATGAAAACTGCCCTGAAACACAATCACATTGGGACGACCTGTTGCTTGCCTGGCCAGCTTGAGAGCGCCTTCTACCGCCTCTGCTCCAGAATTGCTAAAAAAGAATCCATCCATGCTCGGGGGCAGGATGGAGCGCAGCTCTGAAATCAAATCCAGGACTGGTTCGTGAACGATGATATTAATCTGTCCATGCAAGAGTAAACCTGCCTGCTTGCGAATCGCTTCCACCACCCTGGGATGACAATGACCGGTATTTGTTACACCAATACCACAGGTAAAATCAAGATACTTCACGTTCTCTAAATCATAAACATAATTTCCTTCAGCCCGTGAAGCGATGATCGGTGTGTAGTGAGGCCAAACTGGCGAAAGATTCGCAAGGGGATCATGTGACATGGGTATCCATTCCTTCTTTCATTTTCTGGAGAAAATTGGCATAAGAAATTGTTCCATCCTATGGACCTGTTATTCAGCATTTTGGATGGAGTTACAACACTGCTCCATCCATGCCATTTACCAGGTGGATAGAATATCACCTGCAAATATTATATTTTGAACGCCTCACCTAAAGTGCGTTCCGACCTCTAATAAAAACTGCTCACAATCTTTGCGTTGTTGTCACCTGGGTGTAAATCTCGCGTTCTTCTAATTCCTTAAAAAATGGGACCGGATCGAGAGCAATCTCTGGTGGATAAACTCCCGGTTCTACCCGTCCTTCTGCCAACCAAACAGCAGCGATCGCAGGTGCAACTCCGGTTGGAAGAGCACCTTTACAGGTCAGGGTACCCATCCGGTAGGTCATTTCTTGACCATCCTTGCTTCCCTTTACTTCTGTGACGATTTCTTTGACCCATTCAGGTGGTTTATTCTTCGCCGGCGCAAGGAAATCAGTAATGGGAGGCACATAACCTGAAAGGAGTGCCACCATCATATCGTGGGGAACTATACTTTGACCTTTGACCTCAACAGGTTCTGTGCTGCCAAAACCAAATTCAGCCAGCACCCGGATTTTCTCAACAACCACTTTAGACATTCCCCAATAATTTATTTTAAAGAAGCATTCTCTAACACCTTTATCCTTAAACGAGATGGGCAGGGTGGCTACCTCAGAATGCAGAGAAAGATGCATGGGGAGCAAACCAATCGGAGGGGTAAACCAGTAATCTTCAAAACCACCCAGTGGGCTCTCTGCTTTAAATTCACCATCCTTATAAACCATCGGCTGCATAATTAATTCATCGACTATTGTCGGCACCGCATAAGTAAATATTGGATCGTCGGTCGCTGGAGGCATAACGCCGTCGAAGATTTTAATGCTGTCAACGCTATCCAGCCGGTCGGCAGCATAACGCGCCTGTAAATTTGGAATTCCCGGTGCTGACCCCATCCCCAATACCGCACTGCATCCAGCTTCTTTAAATCGATCACTTAATTCCAGCTGTTTGTGTGTGGTAAAAAACAATCCGCCCATATCAGTGTAGTGTATGCCGGCGGATAAACAAGCTTCCATGACAGCCAGGTTTGTATAATACACGGTGCCGTTTAAACACACATCTGAACCTTTCAGCAGCTCCACCAGGCTTGAGTGATCGTTTACATCGGCTTTAAGGCTCCTGATCTTAGGGCTTTTAATGGTTTCTTCAACTATCCTGGCTTGATCAAGATTGATATCTGCTATGACGACTTCATCAACACGGGGGTCATGAGCGAGGTCTTGAACCGCAATACAAGCCATTTTCCCTGCCCCGCCTATTACTGTGATACGCATGTCATTATCTCCTCGAGCTAAAAGGGATTCTATTAATTTCTGAATAAATACAATCGAGAATTTCGATATTTATGTAGTTTTATTTCAATCACCCTCCTTGATAGAATGAAAATCGCCAGCTTAAACGGTTGATGGGGGTCTGAATCATGGATGGCTAATCCTTAACCTTCATTCAAATCAATGCTGATTTCCGGCAACGCTCCATAAGACATTTTGTAGGTATGCAATACCATCGAGGTTTCGGTGCTTATAATCCCGGGTACCTTGAGCAATTTCTCATTCAAAAAATTTGCTAAATGGTCCCGATCCTTACACAGAACTTCAACCAGGAGATCATACTCTCCAGAGACCATGATTAAGTAGCTCACTTCAGGAAATTTGGAAATTGAATTAGCAATTTGGCTTAGAAGCGGGGGTTGAACAGATATACTGATCACTGCGGGTGCATCGTAACCCAGCTGGTAAGGGTCTACCATGCCCACGATTTGAAGAATCCGGGTTTCCGTCAAACGTGATACCCGGTTTCGGACAGTTCCTTCAGAGATATCTAATGCCTTTGCGATATCCGTGAAAGGCATGCGACCGTTGGACTGCAAGTAGGAAATTATATCTAAATCGGTTTGATCCATCACCGTATTGTGATTTTCGTAGGTTTTACTAATTTTACTGTGATTTTCGTATTTTCTCAAGTGAAATTAGCACGTTTCCGAAAAATTGATCCTTTTAATAGATAGATTTCATTTTGAATCCTGCGAAAAAACCGATGTGGATCCACTCAAGATTATGCAACCTAATGTAGATCACAGCGTTTACCACTACATCTAATTTCTGCGCAAAGGATGGCAAGGTGGTCTGATTCTTCCAAGACACGCAGAAGTTCAAATCCAGGTACGAGACCCTGGGCTTCAGCAACTCAGCGAATCTCGACGAATGAGTCATGTGGCCAACTGCTTTCGAGCTGAAGGAGTTGACCGCTGACGGATAAGAAAAGGTCATCTCTCTTATTAAACAAACTGCGAGCCGAAAACTCGTCGCAATTGTAAGAGATTCCATTGGTTGCATCACCGGGACCACCCAGTGATTGTGAGAGCTCCAGAGAATATTCAGTCTTTCGCTCAGGTGTACAACTCCAGCGGCGCAAGTAGCCTGCCCGAACCTATCACCCACCGAACAATAAGTTCACCTGGTCCTGGAGATCCTTTACTGTATTCAGGAACTTTCCATGGCATGGTTTTTTTAGTCACCAGAGGGTCACCCGCCGCTTACTCCACCAAAAGTAATATAGATGGCTCCTTTTTCGATCAGCAGCTTCTGATCAAAAAAATATCAACTTAATAGCATAAAATATGATCAATGAAATTACGATCAGTAGCAGGCATCTCCCTTGGTGCCAGTTATTGTATGGATAACATTTTTCACCGCTGCTCTGAAGATGAAACAAATCATCCCAAGCTAGTTCGAAGGCGCTTAACATGGAATGGCACAAGAGTTCTCTCATAGTTAATACACAAGGAAAAGGTTTATATCCCTTCACTTCATCAATTGATGTCTTGATTAAGGAGTGGGGTATTGAAGAAGGTATGTGCTATCTTTACGTAACGCATACCAGCGCCTCAATGGTAATCAGCGAGAGTTTTGATCCAACGGCAAAGATCGATCTGGAGGAATTTATGGAACGCTTAGTCCCTGAAGATCAATCCTGGTATCGTCACATACTTGAAGGGTCAGATGACTCCCCCTCGCATATACGTGCTATGCTGACATCAACCAGCCTTTCCATTCCCATCGATCATGGAAAACTGAATATTGGCACTTGGCAGGGAATCTACCTTTTCGAACACCGCACGAGGCCGCACCGCAGGCAGATCCTGGTTCGTGGTTTGGGGATATAAATAAAAAGAGGTGAGCAAAGTCAATTCCTCACTCACCTCTGGTATTCTCCGTAGAAATTAAGATCTATGCAGCCAATCGACTCTTAAAGGCTTCAGTCAATGGGGGTAGAATATCAAAGAGATCACCCACGACCCCGAAGCGTGCCATCTTGAAAATAGGAGCTTCGGCATCCTTATTAATTGCGACGATTACTTTACTAGTTCTCATTCCTGCCTGGTGCTGTATAGCGCCTGAAATTCCACATGCGATATACAGATCAGGTGAGACTACTTTGCCAGTCTGTCCAACCTGGTGATTATAAGGAACGTAACCTGCATCGACTGCTGCGCGGCTGGCACCAACAGCACCACCCAAAACTTCAGCCAGGTCACCGATCAATTTGAATCCTTGCTGAGCCTTCCAAATTTCAGCGTCATGTTCATCTAATCCAGCCGGTGGTTCGAGGGATGCATTGTTGGAAACTCCACGACCGCCCGATACAATCACCGCAGCATCATTCAAAGTAACGCCGCCTGCGCTTTCTGAATAACCGGAGATCTTAGTCAAAATTTCATCTTCAGGTATGATAGCGCTCACCTGTTCGATAGTACCACTCCCTGCTGGATCGGGATCTGGAGGTGAAAATGCCCTTACGCGGGTAGTAATTAACTGCGGCCGTGCGCTGCAGACCGCCTTTGAAATCAGCTTTCCACCATAGACCGGTCTGGTTGCAACCACATCCCCATCCTTAATTTCGAGAGCAGTTACATCAGGCATTACGCCGGTTCCCATATCAACCGCCACCATGGCTGCTAATTCTCGACCTCGACTGGTGGTTGGAAATAATATAACTTCCGGTTGGTGTTCTTTAGCCAGGCTGCTCAACAAGCTCGCAAAAGGTTCAGCTCTAAATTCACCCAGCGTATCATTTTCACAAACATACACCAGGTCTGCACCATATTGCACTGCTTCTTCAGCGACTTGCTGGACTGCTGAACCAGCAACGAATGCAGTAACCCCACCACCTAATTGTTCAGTGAGCAAACGAGCTGCGCTGATCACCTCCCAAGCTGCTGGTATTGCTTCCCCTTGATATTGATCGATATACACCCAAACCTTATCAGCCATCACAGCACCTTTTCCTCTAAGATTTTCTTTGCCAATGTATCTGCAATCTCCTCCGGTGAATCACCCGTGATCATTTCGGTCACGATTTCTTTCTGTGGGGGATTGGAAATTTCAGGCCAAGTAACGACTGGTTCGGTCGCTTCCACGCCAACATCAGTGGGGCTCCAGACTGGTATCTCTGCACGTGAAGCTTTACGAATGCCCATGAAGGAGGGATAACGTGGTTCCCCGATATCTTTAACAACACTGATCACCGCGGGGAGTTTACCCTCAACAACTTGTCGACCTTCTTCGACGGAACGTTCTACCTTTATGGATTTGCTGGCGGGATCGAGCTCATCGATCGCAGATACCAACGTCAAGGAAGGCCATCTTAAGAATCTGGCAGTTTGAGCGGCTGTAACCCCGACATCCCCGTCAATTGCCTGCCGTCCAAAAAACGCAGCTTCAACGTCCCCGATTTTTTGGATGGCACTGGCTAGAATCCGCGCGGTTACCAAACTGTCTGCTTTCTCGAGCCCTGGACCTGTGATCAGGATGGCATTACCGCAGCCCATAGCCAAGGCATGCTTGAGGGCTTCCCGTCCTTCTTCACCACCAAGGCATATTGCAGTTACATCTCCTCCGTGTGTTTCCTGCTGTAACAAGGCGGTTTCAACAGCATATTCATCCCAGGGGTTAATCACCAGGGGAGCATCACCCCAGGTTACTCGCCCATCTTCGACTACAACTTTTGCAGCGGTGTCGGGCACTTGCTTGACGCATACAACGATTTTCAAAGCAACCTCCTTTTATTATTTATTGAGTTTAGATTATTGCAGATTTTGCCAGGCCTCTGCATTATAAGCTGGTAATTCACAGCGTAACGGAGGATCCTCCCGGTACCCTAGAGCATATCCAGCTTGTATTAATTGGTGAACTTCACTGGTCCCTTCATAGATAATGGCTCCTTTGGCATTTCGTAGATAACGTTCCACATTATATTCATCACTATAACCATAGGCACCATGGATTTGAACCGCCTCCGAGGCGGCAGCAAACGACTCATCGGTGGCAAACCACTTCGCCAGGGATGTCTCTTGGCTGTTGCGTAATCCTTGATTCTTCATCCATCCAGCACGTAAATATAATAACTTCGCAGCTTCGTAAGATTTTACCATGTGGGCAATTTTCTGCTGAATGAGCTGAAATTTACCAATTTCACGCCCAAAAGCCCGTCTTTCGTGCGTGTAGTTCAGGCTTGCTTCCATACTCGCCCTGATTAACCCGGTCGCGCCAGCTGCCACGGTGTAGCGGCCATTATCCAGGCACGACATGGCGATTTTAAAACCTTCACCCTCCTCACCAAGCAGGTGATCCAGCGGGATCTCAACATCCTGGAATGCAATCCACCCGGTAGATCCCGCTCTAACTCCCAGCTTGCCGTGGATATCTCCAGTGGAGACACCAGGACGGTCAAGTTCAATAATAAATGCGCTCAATCCTCGATGTGGATCTGCCGCGTCTGGATCAGTCCTTGCAACCACCAATGCATGATCTGCTTTGGTCGCCAGTGAGATCCACATTTTCTCACCATTAATAATGTATGAATCACCCGAACGCTTTGCAGTACTGGTCATCGCAGCAACATCAGATCCCGCTCCAGGTTCGGTCAATCCGAAACAGGCAATTTTTTCGCCTCGAGCTTGTGGAATAAGGAATTTTTCCTTCTGAAAATCGTTCCCCCATTGCAGCAACCCCATACTGTTTAACCCGACATGGACTGACATCACCACACGCAATGTACTATCGACAGCTTCAAGCTCCTCGCATGCAAGACCCAATGAAATGTAATCCATACCCTGACCGCCATATCGAACCGGGAAACAGATGCCGAGAATACCCAATTCCCCCATGCGGGGCAGAATGAAATCAGCCATTTCTTGTTTGCGATCATATTCTTTTATGATCGGCGCGACCTCCTTCTGGGCAAATCCTTTAACCAGGTCCTGAACCATACGATGTTCATCTGTTAATGCGAAATCCATGTTGCCTCCATCCTACTTGACCAGGTTTAATTATAATCAGTCAAAGATAATCAAACAATTGAAGAATGTCATCAATTGATCTGCTCGGCTATAATTTCCGTGTGTCGAATCTACCTCAAATGAAAAGGGTCTTGAAGGTTATTGTATCCTTAATCATCCTGGTTTTGGTCCTGGCAGCTGGTAATTGGGCACCCCTGGATCGATACCTCAACCAGGCCAACCAGGCTAATGAATCAGGCGATTTATCGAAGGCTGCATTATACCTGGCCCAAGCCGCGAAATATTCGCCAAACCCCAGCGCACTTCTCGAGCAAGCAGGTATCAATGCATTTAAGGCTGGGGACCTGAAAACTGGGAAGGAGTACCTCAATCAGGTTCAGGAAGCTGGGCTTCTATCAGCTGCAGGATATATTCTCCTGGGGGATATCGCCCAGCAGGAAAACAATACCCTATCCTCGATCCAATATTGGGAAAAAGCAACAAATTTCACTCGGGACACCGAGATTTACATGAAGCTGATTCGAGCTTACCTGCAGATTGATGATTGGGAAAATGCAATCCAAGCGCAAAGAGACCTTGTAACACTCGTACCAGGCAATTCTGAATATAATTACCGGCTTGGAATAATGCTGGCAGCTTCTCAGCCGGAGGCTGCCCTAGCTTACCTGACATTAGCCAGCGAATTATCCCCAACATTAAATTCAGATCTCAAATCCCCCATCCGAAAGCTTCGCACTGCCCTGAATTCCGATGAAAAATCTTATCCCCTGGTGGTCGCTGGTCAGATACTTGCTTCATTCGGGGAATGGGAACTTGCCTCCAGAGCGTTAACCAACGCTATTGCGGTTAACCCCAACAACTCCGATGCTTGGGCATATCTCGGAGAAGCACTCCAGCAAATTGGCGGCGATGGATTGCCTCCAATCGAGAAAGCGCTGGAAATGGATCCCGAATCTATCGCTGGAAACATGCTGCTCGCACTTTACTGGCAGCGCCAGGAGCGCTATGATCTGGCCCTCGTTTATCTATACGCAGCCAGCCAGCTGGATGAAAACAACCCGGCAATACAGGCAGAAATCGGAAACACTCTGGGATTAATGGGTAACATAGCTGCAGCCGAATCGCATTACCTGCGTGCGACAGAAATTTCTCCAAAAGACCCCACCTACTTGCACACGCTGGCAAACTATTATATCCGCTATGAAATTGACTTACGCGATAAAGGGGCATCAGCAGCAAGACGAGCTGTTATCCTCGCTCCAGAAGATCCAGAAGGATTGGATATCCTTGCCCAGATCTACCTGCTCCTGGATAATCCAATCCTTGCTCGCAGGTTTTTGACGCGAGCTCTGGCAGTCGATGATAAGTATGCTCCCGCACATTTACACTTTGGTTTGGTCAGCATCACAGAAAATGATCCCCTAGGAGCATACCAGCATTTTAGAGCAGCAATTTCCTATTCTGCCCCTGATTCTCCGGTTGCCCAACAAGCCAGGCGTTTGCTTGAAACGCATTTCCCTTAAAAGGAACAACAAGGTCACTTGTGCTACAATTTCAATTTCCAACGGAGATTAATGGATTGAAGTTAATATCTGGACTCCCAATTAGTATATTGATTTTCATCCTTGGAGTACTGTTTATTGCCTGCCAAATACCGTACCTCTCTGCAAGCTTCTTTGAGACGCCTCCGGGAGCCGTACTCTACCAGGATGATTTCTCTGATCCAAACAGCGGCTGGGATCAAATTGACGATATCGAAAAAGGCACCATGGATTATTTTGACACCTTTTTCCGTATTCATGTATTGGGCGATCATCAAATGCTGTCCACAGGCCCTGGATTGATATTTACAGATGTCCAGGTTAATGTAGATATGATCAAAGTTGTTGGATACTCTGATGACTTGTTTGGTTTAATTTGTCGAGCTGCTGATCAAAGGAATTACTACTTCTTCGTGATCAGCAGCGATGGATATTACGGAGTTGGCAAAATGATTGATGGTGTTCAATCTATGATCGGATCACCGGGACTCCTTCCCAGCGAACTGATATCCCAGGGAAAGATAAAAAATCATCTTCGTGCGGATTGCATTGGGGAACAGCTTGTAATGGCAGTTAACGGTCAAGAATTGGTCCGGGTTAAGGATTCTGAATTACAGCGCGGAGATGTTGGAATACTGGCTGGAACATTGAATGATTCAGAAAACGTGGTATTGTTTGATAATTTCTCCGTAACGAAGCCTTAAATAGATTCTGTGAACTGTAAAAATTATTTATGAAAATCTTCCTTGACTCCGTTGGTTGCCGGTTAAATCAAAGCGAAATCGAAAGTTATGCGAGCAAATTCCGGACTGCCGGACATACTCTTGTACAATCTCCTGAAGACGCTGATATTGCAGTGATTAATACCTGTACGGTAACCTTTGCGGCAGATTCTGATTCGAGGGGAAAAATACGCAAGGCAGCCCGTGTTGGAGCGAATCAAATTATAGTCACAGGTTGCTGGTCAACCTTGAATCCGGAACAAGCTGCCCGGTTGCCAGGCGTTACCCAGATCATCAAGAATCATCAAAAAGACCATTTAGTTGAGCAAGTTCTCCAAATCCCAACGGAATTTTTTGATCTCGAACCATTATCCAGGGAATTCATACCCGGTGCACGCTTCCGGACTAGGGCAGTAATAAAAGTTCAGGATGGCTGCGATAATCATTGTACATTCTGTGTGACTACAATTGCACGCGGCGGGGGAAAAAGCAGATCACCAGGTGAAATTCTTGCAGATATCAAAACCGTTCTTCGTGATGAACCTGACGAAAACAAAGCCGCAAAGGAAATCGTTTTAACTGGAGTACATTTGGGTTCTTGGGGAAAAGATTTACCAGACAAAAAACACCTCAAAACTTTAATCGAGATGATTTTGGCAGAAACGGATGTGCCTCGCCTGAGATTATCTTCCCTTGAACCATGGGATTTAGATGGCGATTTTTTCAAACTATGGGAGGATTCGCGGTTGTGCCGTCATCTACATTTACCCCTCCAATCCGGATCAAAAACTGTACTTCGCAGAATGGCGCGCAACACAACACCAGAAAAATATTCTGATTTAGTCAAAGCTGCCAGGAATGCCTGTCCAGATATTGCCATTACCACGGATTTAATCGCCGGGTTTCCAGGGGAAACCGAGCAAGAATTTGAAGAAACTGTGAATTTCATTCGCCAAATTTCCTTCTCAGGTGGTCATGTCTTCACCTATTCTGCTAGACCAGGAACTGCAGCCGCTACCATGCCTGACCAGGTACCTCACGCATTGAGGAAAGAAAGGAATGCGTCTCTTCGGGGAATACTGAGTGAAACTGAAAGCCATTACCAGCGCAAATTTTATAATCAAACATTGCCAGTTCTTTGGGAGAGCGTCACCAAAATGGATGCGGAAACCTGGCATCTGCACGGGTTAACTGATAATTATTTACGTGTCCACGTGAATGCCAACCAAGATTTATGGAACCAGATTACCCCGGTCCGTTTATCCAGTAAAGACCAACACGGTTTTACGGGGACAGTTTAGTCGCCGACCAAAGGCAAGAGGCTTATCAAGAGGATTTTCATCTTTAAATCCGTTTACCAGCTGGAAAACCAATGTTTAAACCGATGGGATGATGGCTTTATTCCTACGCATTCAATACGATTTTCTCGAAAATAGGTATAATGAAACCCATGGAGAACCAAAAGAAAATCGAACAGGACTTAAAAACTGCAATCAAATCAGGTGATGAAGTCAAAAAACGCACCTTGCGCATGGTTTTGTCCTCCATCAAGCTGGCTGAAATTGATAGAGGGCACCCTTTATCAGACGAAGACGTGCTCGGTGTGCTTCAAAAAGAGATCAAATCCCTTCGAGAAACAATATCCGACGCGGAAAGAGCAGGTCGTGCAGATCTTATAGAAGACACTGAACCAGAGATCCACATCTTAGAAGAATATTTGCCTCAACCACTCAGTGATCAACAGATCGAAGAAATAATCACGCAGGCGATCGATCAGGTTGGAGCGGTATCCATCCAAGATATGGGTAAGGTCATGAAAACAATTATGCCCCAGATCCAGGGTCGTGCAGAAGGTTCACGAGTAAGCGCGGTTGTTCGCGCGAAACTGATGGGTGAGTAACTGAGGACATGGCTGGAAATCAAGCTGCATCCCAAATTGAAATTATCCGCCGGCGGAACATTGGATTAGTATTTCTGCTGCTGGCCTTATTTGTGCTCATCATGGCTGGCTTGATGATTCCATTTATCACCACACAAATCGATTCTCAAATCAGTGCCGGGGAGGTAGCTTCCCGCGAGATCGTAGCTCCCCGGTCCTTGACATACTCGAGTGAGATATTAACCGCATCACAACGAGAAGCAGCTGCAAATTCTGTATCCCCTATTTATTCACCACCCGATACATCTATTGCCAGAGAGCAATTAGAAAGTTTGCGAGGTACTTTGGCCTTCATTACCAGTGTGCGGGCCGATTCATTTGCTTCTGATGAAGAGAAATTAGATGATCTGGCAGCCCTTGAGAATATCGAATTAGACCAAGAAACCGCGCAAAGTATCCTCGAATTGAGCGACTCTCGCTGGCAAGCAATCCAACAGGAAGCCATCGTGGTCCTGGAACAGGTGATGCGTTCTACGATCCGCGAGAACCAGCTCGAAACTGCCCGAAGCATGGTCCCTCCCCTGGTCAGTCTTGCCCTGCCCGTAGATCAGGCAAGAATTGTGGCGGACCTGGTAACAGGGTTTGTCGCTCCAAACAGCTTGTACAGTGAAGTTCTGACTGAGACTGCCCGGCAGGCTGCCAGTGAGGCAGTCACTCCAGTGGAAAGATCATTTATCCAGGGTCAAACGCTGCTTTCAAAGGGTCAAATCATCAGCGAAACCGACATCGAAGCCTTAGAGCAGTACGATCTTGTGAAAACACAAACCCGCTGGCAGGATCTGTTGAGTGCGGGTGCCCTGGCGTTAATTACTCTGACCTACCTCCTGGTGTACTTGAGCCGCAATCCTTCCATGGTGGAGGATTTACGGGGCTTGTCAGTCATCATTATCCTTTTTGTTGTCTTCCTGATTGGTGGCCGTTTTCTGGTAAACAGTCAATCGCTAATCCCCTATATTTTCCCATTAGCTGCATTCGGCCTGGTTGTCACCTCGTTGTATGGCATTCAAACTGCACTCGTTTTCACGCTCCCACTTTGTATCCTCTTTGCATACGACACGCCAAATGGATTCGAACTCACTCTGTATAATTTAGTTGGAAGCTATACTGGCATTTTCGCCTTAGGCGCTGCCAGGCGCATCACTTCTTTCTTCTGGGCAGCGACTTTAATTGCGTTCTCTGAAATAATGGTGATTATTGCATTCAGAATCGCCCAACCAAACATTGATTATCTCAATATCGCAGCTTTGATCGGGATTGCATTGGTTAACGGCATAGCTTCCAGTAGTCTAGCTGTTTTGCTTGAATATATATCTGCCCAGATTTTGGGTATGACAACAGCCTTACAGTTGATGGAAATCTCTCGCCCAGATCACCCACTGCTTCAGTTCATCCTCAGAAATGCCCCAGGCACCTACCAGCACAGCTTGCAGGTGGCCAACCTGGCTGAACAGGCTGCAGAGAACATTGGAGCAGATACATTACTGACCCGTGTCGGAGCGATTTACCATGATGCCGGGAAAGCTCTCAATCCATTTTTCTATATCGAGAATCAGCTTCCTGGCAATGCAAACCCACATGACAAACTTTCACCCTTATCCAGCTCACAGCTGATAATTCGCCATGTTCCTGATGGTTTAGAACTGGCTCGGAAATACCGTCTACCCCGCCGCATTCAAGATTTTATAAGAGAACACCATGGCAATATGCTCACCCGGTACCAATATGCAAAAGCGGTTGAAGCTGCAGGTGGCGATGAAAGCTTAGTAGATGAAAATCAATTTCGTTATCCTGGACCAAGACCAAGATCCCGGGAGACAGCTATTTTAATGCTTGCCGATGGAAGCGAAGCAAGAGTAAGGGCGGAACATCCTCCTGATGAAGAGGCGCTTCGAAAAGTGATTAAAAGTGTGATCGAAAACCGCCTGTCTTCCGGCCAACTCGATGAGACTAATTTGACTTTACGAGACCTGGATATTCTGATTAATTCCTTCACCAATACTTTGAGGGGAATCTACCACCCAAGGATCGAATACCCGGATGCAAAGAAAGAGCTGCCTCCCAAGGTTGATGAGGTCCCGACTGTTCCGATCATCTCAAGGAAATCGCCAAATGTGTCAGCTACCCCTCCTGCGGATTCTTGAATGACAATTTTCATCGAGATCGCTCCCGAATTTCAAAACTCGCCCGATCTTCCAAATTTCCACAAATGCATATTAGCAACCCTCGATGCCCAGGGGGTATCTATCGAGTATGACCTTTCATTAGCGATTGATAATGATGAACGCATTCGGGAACTGAATTATGAGTTTTTAGGACAGGATAAACCAACAGATGTGCTCGCATTTCCCGCACAGCACGTTGACCCTGATTCAGGAAATCCATATCTCGGTGATGTCATCGTATCCTTCCCCAGAGCACAGGCCCAAGCAGAAAAAGCCGGTCATACAGTCACCGCTGAGTTATATCTATTGACGATTCACGGCATCCTGCACTTGCTGGGCCACAACCACGATCAACCTGAAAAGAAAGCCAGAATGTGGCATGCTCAAAAGCAAGTGTTAGCAGAATTGGGCGTTCAAGTCAATTTGGCTGACATTGAAGTTCAATCCGAAAGATAATATGTTCGAATTCTTCAAATCCAGGGCTCTTTCCTTCCGATACGCAATTGGGGGTTGGTGGTACGTTATCCGCACGCAGAGAAATGCCTGGATCCATGCGATCATCAGTGTATGCGTAATAGGAATTTCCTTCTGGTTGGGCTTGAACAGGTATGATTGGGCAATGATCGTCATCGCTATCGCCATGGTTTGGACCGCAGAATTCATCAATACAGCCCTGGAAGCGATTGTCGATCTGGCTAGCCCTGAACAGCACGATCTGGCTAAGATCAGCAAAGATGTGGGCGCAAGTGCCGTGCTGATCGCAGCTGCTTCATCTGCAATAATCGGTATAATTATTTTGGGTCCACCTTTGTGGGAACGATTGATGCAGGTATTCAATTAATTTCAAGTCATCATAGTATTTGATCAATAGAGGCATCCCATGACAGCATTATCCTTCAAATTCGGTACCGTCGGATCACCAAAATCTACACCAAAAAAACCTGGAGGTAGTGTTGGTGGAGTCATCCAAAGTGCAGATCTCGGATTGTTCAGCCTTGAGCTTGGCTGGGTAAGGTCTGTGCGTGTATCTGAAAAAACTTGCCAGGAAATCAAGGTCGCTGCTGAAGAGAACGGAGTGCTGATCAGCGTCCATGCACCTTATTACATCAATCTAAACGCTGACGAAGACGAGTGGCCCAAATCCAAGAAAAGGCTTATGGACGCTGCCCATTATGGGAATTTAGCCGGAGCAACGGATATCGTCTTTCACCCTGGTTCATATTTTCAGCAACCACCAGAGAAGGTATTGCCTACGGCGATCAAACGATTGGATAGCTGTATACAGGAATTGCGAGCTGCAGATAACCAGGTAACCCTGCGGCCGGAAACAATGGGGAAATCCGCAATGCTCGGATCTTTAGACGACACAATTGAGATGAGCCTGGCAATTGAAGGTGTCCAACCCTGCATTGATGCTGCCCACCTCTTTGCGAGGCCAGGCGATGGCTCATTCAACACATACGATCACTGGGCACAAATGCTGGAAGAATACAGTGGTGCGTTAGGCTCGGAATCATTAAAACATCTGCATATCCATATTTCTGGCATTGATTATGGAGAGAAAGGCGAAAAAGAACACCTCCCCCTCGATGATTCTGAATTGGACTACAAATCATTTCTAAAAGCACTGCATGATTTCGAGTGCCAGGGACGGATCTTGTGTGAGAGCCCCACACTCGAAGAGGATGCACTCATCTGCAAACAAGCATGGTGTGATACCAGCGGAGAAGATTGCAGCGGCGATTAATCTGCCAATTTCTGCTTCACCGGACCTGGTTGAAATTTATCAGGATCAGATTCTTTTCACAATCAGCAAAAGTATCGAAATATATTTTATTCGAGAGCGGCAGCATTGCCTGATCCAGCAACTGGACCCATAAAAGCTGGGTTGATTCTACAGGCGCGTCTCCCAGCACAAATTCGTAACTTCCAGGGCCGTAAGTCGCTACCATTCCAAGCATACCCAGCATTTCAATAGACTCATCACCGACAGTACCGCCAAGCTGGATGAATAAACCTTGTTCAACTGGCGCACCGCTGAGGTCAAAAGCCCTTCCACCCACTCCCATCCACGCACACCCTAATTCTTGATGCCCAATATTATTGATTGCAACCGGATCCCCTGGATGCAGAACAAAAGGCATCTCTTCAGAGGGTGTAGCTGAAGCGGTCGCGATTACCGGTGTTGAAGTGGGTTCACCTTCACCGGGGGTTTCACTGGTCGGGGAACTATCAGGAGGAAGTACAGTATCCACTGCTGTTTCGGTATTCGTCGGTACCAGAGTATTCGTAGGTATCGGTGTTGGAGTAGCAAACAGTGTTGGAGCCGGGGTCCAGGTTGGAGGCAGAACACTCTTCGGGGTCGGGGTCGCAGTTGGAAATTCTGCCTCAACAGGTAAAGTTGGTGGGGGATAAGGATTAAATGAAATTTGTGGATTTACCATCAGTAAGCCAACCACGACGCATACACATACTATCATCAGTACAACTATGACTGTGAGGATATTCCAAATTATAGCTGCACTGTTCTGCGCTGGTTCTAGGGCATCATCGGAAAAATCAAAAGAATCCATGTGTCACTTCCCTATCCTAAGGCTAATATTTCGATGTCGCTATCTTCACGATGCTGGTTCACCCAATCGCGCAACGCTAACTCTTGCCAAATCAAGCGAGCATCAGGACTTAATCGACGTTCCTCGTCGATGGCGGTAACCTGGATGATATGGTAGCCAACTGTTGTTTCAAGCACTGGAGAATATTCTCCCGGTTGTAGTGTAAATGCCGCTTCTTCGATGATTTTATGTGGTAAATAGTCTCGAGGTACCCAACCGATTTCTCCACGCGTGAGGGGATCATATTCTGCCGCTAAGGTTGCAAAATCCGTTCCAGACTCCAGCTCTTGGAAGACCTGCTGTGCTTGAGCAGCGTCCAGGAGAAATATTTGACGAAGATTGACCTGTTTGGCAACCGACGGCACTTCAGCAAGAATTTGATCACGCATCCAAGCCGCTTTGATTGATCTTTCTAAATCCTTCCTGAAGGATGCTTGATCATAACCATTTGCCTGTAACCATTGATTGAAGGCATCTTCACCACCTGCCTCGGCGATCAGATTGTCGATTCGCTCTGAAAGCATTTCTTCGGTCAGTTTAAACCCATTTTCATCTGCACCTTGTGACAATAGAGTCTGCCCGATCAAATCGTCCAGGACTATCGTCTCTGCTGATTGCCGTTCGATTCCAGAATCACCCTCTTGGGCTGTTAAAAATCTGTCGAGCTCAGCATTGAACTCTTCAAGAGTAATCCCTTCACCATTAATGATCACCGCCATCGGTATGGGTGTCTCTGTAGGAGGCAAGGATGTTTGCGTGCTGGTTGGACTCGATTCTGGTACCGGAGATTCAACCCGGGGTACGGGGGTTTGCTGAATCCCACAGGCTGAAATCATGAAAACAATTAGGATTAGAGGAATTCGGTAATACTTCAAGTACATATCTGACAAATTATACTAGCCTATCAGGATTAATTACCAAAAATTTTATACGTAACTTTTTAAATGGAAAAATTTATAAATCAAGGATAAAATTACCCGGGAGAGATAACCTGGTGCATCGCATTTTTCACAAAACTTTTTGTCTAATATTCCGGATATTATTTCGCCTATTATCCAGAGTACAAGTTAAAGGTAGGGAAAATCTACCCCAAAGCGGTGGTTATATAGCAGCAGCAAACCATTTAAGTGTGATCGAAGTACCGCTGGTTTATTGCTTAATCAACCGGGAAGACGTCACAGGTTTAGTCGCAAAAAAACATCAAAAGAATACTTTTTTTCGCCTGCTAATTGACCTCATGGACGGCATCTGGCTGAACAGAGAGGAAATCGATACACGTGCTCTCCGCACAGCCCGCGACCACCTGAGAAACGGTGGTGTCTTGGGTATCGCTCCCGAAGGCACACGAAGTCGCACTGGAGCACTTCTTGAAGCCAAGACAGGGGTGGCCTTCCTTGCTGATCAAGCCAGAGTCCCAATTCTGCCTGTTGCAGTTGCTGGAACCTGGCAAATCACGAAGGAGATCCTTAAATTAAAACGCCCGGTGATTAAAGTCAATTTTGGTAAACCATTCACTTTACCACCGGTCGATCGAATGAACCGGGAGCAGGATCTGAAGCATAACACTGAGGAGATCATGTGCCAGCTGGCTGCCTTGCTGCCGCCCGAAAATCGAGGTGTATACGCTGATTATCCAAGGGTTCAACAGTTAATTGCCAAGCAAAATACCTGAGTAATTACCGGCTACTCCGGAGCTTTCTCCCTTGACAGGCAAGAGGTTTTTGCAGATAATAGGGAAACCTTTATAAATTGAACAGCCTCGATGGAGGAAAGTAAGCCAACGGAATCTGACAGGGAAGCCAGGGGCATTGACTGAAACCCCGGCCCAGCTAAACTTGGCAGAAGTTCCCTCCTGAGCTGCCCAAGGGAAAGATCAATCTTGATCCTGTAGTTTGGGCCGCATTCCCAGCGTTAGAAAGGGAGACCAATCGCATTCGCTTGCTGTTGGGGTTGAGTGGACCAGAATTTTCGGTCAATTTGGGTGGTACCACGGGCATCACATCCCGTCCCTTAGATGGACGGGATGTTTTTATTATCCTTGGAGGTTCGAATGGCATTACAACAATTAGAAAGCATTCAACAGGATGCGCTAGCCGCTTTGGAAAAAGTGGATCATGCGGATTCACTGGAGAATTGGCGCATAGAATACCTGGGACGCAGTTCTAAATTGATGGGCATTTTCGACCAATTGGGTCAGCTACCAAAGGAAGACAGACCAGCTATTGGGAGGCAGGCCAATCAAGTGAAACAATTGCTTGAAAAGAAACTTGCTGAAAAGGAAGATCTGCTCCAACAGGAAGAGCTGCAGCGCTCTTTGGAAACAGAACAATTAGACGTGACATTACCCGGCAGGACGCTTAAAATTGGGCGCCTGCATCCGATAACGCAAACTTTAAGGGTAATTTATCAGGTATTTGCGGATATGGGATTCCAGGTCTACCAATCTCCGGATGTTGAAACAGATGAATTTAATTTTCAACTGCTTAATTTCCCCCCTCACCATCCGGCTCGTGACATGCAGGATTCGTTTTATATAGAGGGCGATCATGATGTTGATAACCCGGTTCTGCTGCGCACACATACCTCGCCCGGACAAATTCATGCAATGCGAGAGTATTCTGCTGGAAACCCCCAGGATCCTCCCTCGATTCGCATCATCCTACCTGGGATGTGTTATCGCCATGAGCAGGTCAATACACGCTCAGAATCCCAGTTCACCCAGGTCGAAGGCCTGGCGGTTGGAAAGGAGATCACTTTCAGTGATCTTAAAGGCACCTTGAGTGATTTCAACAAACGCATATTCGGAATGCAAGTTCGCTCTCGCTTCAGGGCTTCTCATTTCCCATTTACTGAACCCAGTGCGGAAGTGGATATCGAATGTTTTGTCTGTGGTGGCCAGGGATGTTCAGTCTGCAAACGGACGGGATGGCTGGAGATTTTAGGTTGCGGGATGGTTCATCCGATTGTGCTTCAGAACGGTGGTTATGATCCTGAAATCTATACTGGATTTGCCTTCGGGATTGGGCCAGAACGTATTGCTATGCTGCGCTATCGTATCGAGGATATCCGCTACTTCTGGGCAAATGATGTCCGCTTTTTAGAGCAGTTTTGAAAGTTATAGTTAAACAGCCTTCATATGGACAAATATAAACTTGAAATCAGGTTTTACCGAAAATCAAATTTATCGCTAAGGATCGATTAGCAGGAGTTATCAAATGAGAGTACCAATATCATGGGTCAAGGATTTCGTGGATATTGATTTACCGATTGAGAGTCTGGCCCAGCAGTTGACATTGGCTGGACTGGAAGTCGAGGAAATTATCTTCGTAGGCCTTCCACTGCCAAAGGTAAAAAAGGATTCTTCCGGCGGTGAATACCGCCAGGAAACCAAGATTTCTGGACTGGAGTGGAACAAAGAAAAAATTGTTGTTGGCGCCATCACAGAGGTGATGCCGCATCCCAATGCTGACCGGCTTGTTTTATGTCGTTTAGACGATGGAGAACAAGAACATATCGCCTTAACCGGTGCGCCAAACCTGTTCCCCTTTAAAGGAGCGGGTATCCTGGACAAGGCGATCAAAGTTGCCTATGCACGTGAAGGTGCAACACTTTACGACGGGCACAAACCAGGGAAAGAGTTAATGACCCTTAAACGGACAAAAATCCGCGGTGTCGAATCCTATTCAATGGCCTGTTCCGAAAAAGAGTTGGGTATCTCTGAGGCTCATGAAGGAGTGATCATCCTAGATGAAGATGCCCCGGTTGGCATGCCGCTGGCGGATTACATGGGGGATGTTGTGCTGGAGATTGCCATCACCCCCAATATCGCCCGGGATGCAAACATCTATGGCGTTTCCCGGGAAATTGCTGCCGTCACCGGAAAAGAATTGCGATCCCCCGATTTAAGTGTTCCCATGGAGGGTTCAACGATTGACGGGCAGGTAAGCGTTGAGATACGAGAGCCAAAACTCAACCCGCGTTTTGTCCTAGGTTTGATAGAGGGCATTGAGATTCATCCCAGCCCTTATGAAGTCCAGCGCAGGCTGCACCTGGCTGGTATGCGCCCGATAAACAACATCGTGGATGCTACTAACTATGCCATGATTGAAATCGGGGAACCGCTGCACGCTTTTGATTATGATGTGCTGCTCGAGAGAGCAAAAGGAGCACCGCCAAAAATCATCACCCGCACTGCAGATCCAGGTGAAACCCTCACAACCCTGGATGATATCGAGCATGAATTGGATGATTTCACAGTCTTGGTGTGCGATTCAGCAGGCGCCCTTTCAATCGCAGGGGTGATGGGTGGAGCAGAATCCGAGGTTACCCTGCAGACTCGTAGAATACTTCTAGAAGGCGCAGCCTGGAATTTCACAAACATTCGCAGAACTATAGCAGCCCAACGGATGACCTCTGAAGCGGCATACCGCTTTTCACGTGGGGTTCATCCTGCTTTAGCAGAAGACGGTGTGCTTAGAGGCTTGGCATTGATGCACCGCTGGGCAGGGGGTGTGGTTGCGCAGGGTTTGGTGGACTCCTACCCCTTACCACCGGAGGATCCTCTGGTGGAATTCTCGATCCAGGATGTTGAACGATGGTTGGGGATTAAAATTTCTTCCAACCAGATAGAGGATATACTCACCCGGCTCGAGTTTCAAGTTCAGTTTGATGGTGAGAAGATCACCGCACAAACCCCTGCCCATCGACTGGATATTGGGAAGGGTATCATCGGAATTGCGGACTTGATGGAGGAGATCGCCCGCATTTATGGATATGATCGCATCCCCGAAACCCGATTGGCCGACGCGCTCCCTCCCCAACATGGAAATCCAATCCTCCAACAAGAAGAAATGATCCGGGATATACTCGTCAGATTGGGTCTCCAGGAAATAATGTCCCACAGGCTTACCAATCCAGAAAATGAAAACCGCATCTCACCGGATAGAACCTATCCTGGGGCAGAATATCTTCGAATTGCTAACCCTATTGCGAGTGACAGGATCGTCATGCGGCAGAGTTTGCTGGCCAGCGTACTTGAAATTGGCGAGCGAAACAGCCGAATCTCACGCAGCTTGTCACTTTTCGAATTAGGTGCAGTTTACCTTCCGGAAGAAGGTGAATTGCTGCCAAAGGAACCGCGGAAGCTTGCCATCTTTCTATCTGGAAGCAGGGATTTACCACATTGGGAGGAAAGCGATCAAAATCCGATGGATTTCTACGATCTTAAAGGTATCATCGAAGGTTTGCTGGAGGGTTTGCATATCCATGACACCCAATACAAACCGTATCAGCACCCAACTTTCCATCCTGGAAAATGCGCATTGGTCCACTATGGTGAAGTTGAAATTGGGGTTTTTGGTGAAATTCACCCCCTGGTGAAGGGAAATTATGATTTTCCTGAATCCCCGGTCCTGGTTGCTGATTTGAATATCGAAGCCATAGCAGCACTGATACCGGATCGCTATTATGTATCCTCCGTCCCAGTATTCCCTCCTGTCCTCGAGGATCTTGCCTTCATTGTCGATGAAAATATTCAGGTGCAGGAGATTGTCGAGATCATGAAAGCTGCTGGAGGGACGATGATCGCTGAGGTCAATCTGTTTGATGTTTACCGGGGAGGCCAGGCAGGCTCCGGTAAAAAGAGCCTCGCATTCAGTTTGAAATATCAGGACCCGGAACGCACCTTAACCGATAAAGAAGTATCCCGCATCCGGAACAAGATCATAAATCAGCTGAGTGAAAAAATTGGTGCTGAATTGAGGAGTTGAGGCCGGGTGTCTATCGCGGAAAACAAGAATATCGTCATAGCAGTCACCGTTTCTGCGATCCTGCTGCGTGAAATTCATGGGCTGAACAGCTTTTTACCCCTGTGAAATTTTCTTAATTTACCGGATCATCTCCTGATTAACCAGCGAAGGAAGGGATAGTAAGATATCGCCTTTTATGTAGTAGGGCTTTCTTTTTCATCAAACCAGCGGCAGCAGGTCCCTTACCTTTCGCAGGAAAGCACCGGACAAACCAATTTCCACTTAAGATGAACCCACACCGCCCGCATTGTATTATGCTTTATGAGATTTGTTCTTTGCGGCGATGATGTTATTTAACCTGCTCGATGACCTGTACGGCCAAATCATAACGATGGAAAGCTGGCATCAGGTAAATCCCTTGTGACCAGGAGCGCAATTGCCGAATAAGATCTACGGCGATGCGTGCGCCTTCTTCTGCAGATTGATCCTGCGCATCTTCAATTCGCCTCTGGACATCCCTGGGAATTTGTATTCCCGGCACTTCATTATTTAAAAATGCTGCATGCCGGGGATTAACAAGCGGGAGCACTCCCACAAGTACCGGTACCTCCAGCGCACCATACCGCACTACGTATTTTTCAAGAAACTCTTCAGCAAGGCCCGGTTGAAAAACTGGTTGAGTCAGGATGAAATCCATTCCGGATTCAATTTTTCGATGCAGGACACTGATCTCCTTTTCGGGAGATCGCGGATTCAGATTCAGGGCACCACCGACAAAGAAAGATGTCGGCTGCCCAATCTCACTACCTGCATGGTCTTTTCCGAGATTGAATCCGCACTTAATTAAGCTGATTAAACCGGAAGGTACCAGATCATAATCGTCCATGGCATCCGGGTAATCACCGATCGCCGTCGGGTCACCCATGACAACGAATACATTCCTGATATCCATCGCGTGTGCTGCCAACAAATCCCCCTGCACACGCAGCAAATTGCGTCCTCGGGTCGGAAAATGCAAAACAGTCTCGACACCGATCTCTCGCTGGATCAAACTGCAGACTGCCCAAGGGCTCATCCTCATCCTTGCCATCGGATTATCTGCAATATTGATCACATCTGCCCCACCTTCAGCCAGCATGGAGGCTGCAGCCATTAATTTGTGAGTGGATAAGCCTCGGGGAGGGTCCATCTCAACGCAGATTACAAACTCTCCGGCTGCCAGCTTCTGAGATAAACCAGAACTTTTCTCTTCAACCAGGAATGGCATTTCGCTTGTCTCAGGCGAGATCCCCCATCCATTGACCTGGATGCTCACTTGGGGATCCTCTAAGCCTTTCTTCATTTCTTCAATATGGGCAGGAGTAGTTCCGCAGCAGCCTCCAATCACGGATGCACCAGCCGAGCGCAGTAATTTGCTGTATTCCCCAAAATACTTGGGACTGGCTGGATACATGATCCTGCCTCCCACTCTTTCGGGCCATCCTGCATTCGGCATTGCCGATAAGCGTGCCTCTGGTAAAGCCTGGTGCATGCTGCGCAGGATGTGTAAAATCTGGGCAGGTCCACCCGAACAATTTACACCGATCACATCTGCGCCGTTTTCATGCAGGGCTTTAACAACCTGTGCTGGACTGTCCCCCAACATGGTGCGGTCGTCCCGCGTGAAGGTCATTGAAGCTACTACCGGCAGGTCGCACACCCGGCGGGCGGCTTGGATCGCTTCCTGCATTTCCACAATATCACTGATCGTTTCCAGGATCAGCAGGTCCACACCCGCACGGCATAGGGCGTCTATTTGTTCTTGAAACACGAGCGATGCCTCGCTGGTCTGGACCCTCCCAAACGGTGCCAAACGAACTCCAAGCGGACCAATATCTCCAGCAATAAATAGTTTGCTCTTGGATGCGCTTACCACTTGCCTGGCGATATTTACACCAGCTTTATTAATCGCGTTGACCTGGTCTCCTAAATCATGCTCAGAAAGTTTAAAACGGTTTGCCCCAAAGGTGTTTGTTTGAATGATCTCGGCACCTGCTTCAATATAAGCTCGATGAATCTCAGCAACTAATTCTGGGTTGGAAAGATTGAGCGCATCAAAGCATTGATCAAACTTCACACCTTTCGCGTTCAACATGGTACCCATCGCACCATCTGAAAGGATTGGATTCCGTGAACTCTCTAAAATTTCGAGAAATCGACTTTCGTGATTATTGACTGGATTGGTTTGGCTTTGGTGGTCCACTGGATTTACCTCGTCAGACTTCAAATTCTAACTCCCAGGGAGGTGTGCCGCTCCCTCCAGCCCCTTTCAGTGATTGATGAATCGTCTCGCCCAAATCCGGATATACATCTCCTACCGCTGCCAACAACCCAAAACAACCGGTGATCATCATGTCACCAAAGGGTGCTGCAAAATAGGGTCGCAAATTTGAACCGCGCATCATGTTGCGACGTGGTCCAGTGACTGCCACGCCAAAATCTTTACCCGAGAGTATTAATGGCTCAGAGCCATAGATTAATGCGCCATGTCCATGATCTTCAAAAATATCTTCATGAGCCAGACTGCCATCTGCTAATAAAACCAGATAATGATCTAATTTTTGGAGATCGATCAAGCCAGTATGGTGCTCAAAAACCCCTTCAATACCCTGTGGACCCAACCGGAAGGCTAGAGTATGGAAATTGCCGACATTGGCGACCATGACCCTCTCCCGCTCTTTGACCCGCAGATCAAGAGTCGCTCCCAGGACCGCTGCCGGAGCTGTATCCATTACCACGAGGGGAGCGTCCAGGTCTTCTGCAGAAGCAACTACTGCTTTCAAACGTGTCATGATCTCTGGTATTTTGTCGGCTGGAAAGGCAAAGGCGCTCAGCCGATTTTCTTGGCGAATACGAGAATCAAGGTAATCAAAACGGAACTGACGATCAGAATATCCTGGTGGGGAATCCCCGTGATCGAACACTGCAACTCCAACTGCTGCCAGGTCTTTCAAGGATATCCCGAAACCCGATAACGATCGTTTGATGCGTGTATAGTCAAAATCAAGTAGTTCAATCGTCGTGATTTTCTTTGCCAGTTGATGCGCCTCATCAGCACTGACAAGCTGGATGCCCATCTCCCGGACCTCATCAAGGTCATCATTAAACGATCGAGCGGCTTGCGGAGTAGCAAAAATCTCAAGGCCTGCCTTCAAATGAGATTCTGCAGCCCAATGACTGGGTCCTCCACCCATAATCACACCGCTTAGAAGGACCGCTTCTTTTCTACGGGTTGCTGCCTGCAGTTGTTGGTGGACCATCATCGTCGGAGAGGGTACGACGAGTTTAAAACCATTTTCTAAATCTAAGCGGGAATCGTACAGATAGATATCTTGTGTACCTGTGCCAATATCTACGGTCAATATTTTCATTAGAATCTACTTTGCAAAGGGTTTCTCGCAATCATAGCACAAAGATCATTGGATGAACGATTAATCTGGATTTACTTTAGCGATTATGTCTTTATTGCGAGGTCGTTTAAGCCGGGATCAAATCGCGGTATACTTCCTCAATAAACTTGCTTGAGGTAAAACATGTCCCTTGAATCTGAGCAAAACCGGTGGGAAGAGGAAGTATTATTACCTGCAAGAAAAAAATTTCCTGAACGCAAAACTGAATTTAATTCCCCTTCAGGTATCCCCATTCCTGCAATCTTATCTCCTGGAAGTCAGCGACTGGAGTATTTAAAGCAGCTTGGATTTCCTGGTGGATACCCCTTCACGCGCGGTGTTCAACCAACGATGTACCGGGGCCGATTGTGGACGATGCGGCAGTACGCGGGATATGCATCCGCAGAAGAGTCAAACCAGCGCTACCACTACCTGCTGAAACAAGGACAAACCGGTCTTTCAGTTGCGTTCGACCTGCCAACACAAATTGGCTACGATTCAGACGACCCATTAGCGCATGGGGAAGTTGGTAAAGTCGGGGTGGCAATATCATGCCTCGATGACATGGAGACTTTGTTTCGTGAGATTCCCTTGGATAAAGTTTCAACCAGTATGACCATTAATGCTCCAGCTGCAATCCTGCTTGCCATGTACATTGCAGTTGGGAAGAAACAGGGCGTTGAAATCGGTCACCTGCGAGGCACGATCCAGAATGATATATTAAAAGAGTACATTGCTCGGGGAACCTACATATTTCCTCCGGTTCCTTCGATGCGTTTGATCACAGACGTATTCTCCTTTTGTGAGCAGGAAATTCCTCGCTGGAATACGATCAGCATCTCTGGATACCATATCAGAGAAGCTGGTTCAACAGCTGTCCAGGAGGTAGCCTTCACGATAGCCAATGCAATTGCATATGTCGAGGCTGCCATCAAATCCGGTCTTGACGTGGATGAATTCGCCAGGCAGATATCATTTTTCTTCAACGCACACAACAATTTCTTGGAAGAGATTGCCAAATATCGGGCAGCCAGGCGAATTTGGGCTCGTTTGATGGCGGAGAGATTTGGTGCAGAAAATACTTCGGCGATGAAATTGCGCTTCCACACGCAAACCGGTGGATCAACTTTAACAGCCCAGCAACCGGAAAATAATGCAGTCCGGGTCGCCTTTCAAGCTCTGGCAGCCGTTTTAGGGGGCACCCAATCCTTGCACACCAACAGCATGGATGAAGCTCTCTGGTTGCCAACGGAGAATGCGGTCCGCCTGGCTTTACGTACACAGCAGATTATTGCCTACGAGACTGGCGTCGCAGACAGCATTGATCCACTGGCAGGTTCTTACCTGGTCGAATACCTGACCGATCAAATAGAGCACAAGGCACTGGAATATATTGAGCATATTGACCAGCTGGGAGGAGCTCTAGCTGCCATTGAACAAGGATTTATCCAGGGGGAGATCCAGGAATCTGCTTACAAATATCAGCGGGAATTTGAAGAGCAGGAGCAGGTCATTGTCGGTGTGAATGCCTTTCAAATCGAGGAACAGCTCGCATTAGAACGTCTCCAGGTCGATCCCAGCATCGAAGCTGAGCAGTGCGAGAGATTGAAGATGCTGCGTGCAAAACGTGACCAAATCCAGGTATCCAACCTGCTTTCAAGATTGGAAGAAGCCGCCAAAGGAAATGAAAATCTAGTACCGCTGTTTATCCAATGCGTTGAAATGGACATCACTCTAGGTGAATTGTGCGGAGTATTGAGGAAGGTTTGGGGAGAATACCAGCCACCTAACTGGGTATAAAAGGATGATAGACAAATGATCAAAGTAAAGAAAATCAACCACATTGCCATTGTCGTTGATCATATCGAAGATTCACTTTCTTTATGGAATATATTAGGTCTTGAATCCGGAAGGATCAGAGATGTCCCGCAGCATGAATCCAGGGTAGCTTTTCTCCCGCTTGGTGATTTAGAAATCGAATTGGTCGAGCCGACCAGCGATTCATCCGGGATAGCACGCTACCTTGCAAAACATGGACCGGGATTGCACCACATCTGTATTGAAGTCGAAGACATTGACGGGGTTTTGGCAACTCTGGAGGAAAAAGGAATCGATCTAATATATGGAAAACCCCAATCATCAGATGACGGAAGGAAGTATGCCTTCATCCATCCAAAAAGTGCAAATGGGGTCCTAGTAGAGCTCTATGAGGATATTGCCTAGGAGACTATTTTCCCTTCGAGAATGTGCTTAACTTTCTTGGCTCATCTCGCTTGCCAGGAACTCGTCCTTGTCGATAAAATTACCGCCCGAGATCTCTCGATTGATCAATTTGCGCTTGTGGTTGAAAGTCAATTCGATTTCAATCCTTTGAAAGCATCCTGTTTTCCCAACCACCGTCTTGCGGGTGAAGTAAGTTTGACCCTGTGGTCCGTCATAATCAACACTCAAATCATGGTGCAAATTTACCCGCACTGCTAATGGCTCTTGACACTTGTTGCAGCGCATATAGATCCAGTATCCTGCTTGATCCTCATTGGATGATGATTCGAAATATTCAGAAATTTTCTTAAATAAACCCATCAGCTTTCCTCTATATTATTATAGTCCATGCTGCTTGAAATTCTCCAAATATAAGATTTCCTTCAACATACTTCTACCCCCCCAATTCATTCAACACCACATTTGAAAGAAAATCAATTGCCGGGACGCTTTAACACTCGGCAAGATGAGCATGCTTGGCTGGTATAATTAAGTTTTGCCTGGTAATCAAAGGCGGACATAGAACTTTTGTGCTATAATCCATAAGAGTTATTCCATTTATAGAGATCAACTATGTTTTCCAAATATATTCATGTTGCAGGCGCCCGGGAACACAACCTTAAGAATATCACTGTTGACATCCCGCGCGATAAGTTTGTCCTAATTACCGGTCTGTCTGGATCAGGGAAATCATCCTTAGCATTTGATACGATTTTTGCTGAAGGCCAGAGGCGATACGTTGAATCGCTGTCCGCTTACGCCCGCCAATTTCTTGGCCAGATGGATAAACCAGATGTCGATTATATTGAAGGTCTCTCCCCCGCAGTTTCAATCGATCAAAAAGGTGTTTCCCACAACCCTCGTTCCACAGTAGGCACCGTCACTGAGGTTTATGATTATCTGCGTTTGCTCTTCGCCAGGGTGGGTATTCCCCATTGTCCGATATGCGGGCGAGAAGTGGAGCGTCAATCCGCGCAGGAGATCGTTGATGCTGTGGGAAATTTGCCAGAAGAATCACGCTTGTTGATTCTCGCACCAGTTGTGCGCGGTCGCAAAGGGACCCACCAGGCTGTTATCGACGAGATTCAGAAATCTGGGTTTGTACGTGTACGTGTTGATGGAGAACTTTTCGAGCTTGAACAAGAAATATCAATGGATCGATACAAGAACCATAATATTGAAGCTGTTGTAGACCGGTTGATCTTGCACAAACCTGACCATTCAGAAGAATCAAATGGCTTTCGCACCAGGTTGACTGATTCAATCGAAACAGCGCTTAAATTCGGCGATGGTTATTTGATCATTCTTGATATCACCCAGCAATCTGAACCCCGGGAATATTATTTCTCTGAACACTTCGCCTGTCCAGAGCACGGAGTGAGCTTGCCGGAAATTGAACCTCGCACATTCTCATTCAATACCCCCCACGGCGCCTGTCCCGAGTGCCAAGGCTTAGGCGGAAAATTGGAGATTGATCCCGATCTCCTGATTCCTGATAAACATATTTCCTTGAACGAAGGGGCGATTGCGCTCGCCGAGTGGAGTGGACCCCGTGATGAGGGTGGTTATTACTGGCAAACACTGGAAGCTGCCGCAAAAGAGTACCGGATCGATCTTGAAGCTCCGGTAGATTCAATCCCTCAAGAAAAGATGCAGATCATTCTCTATGGGACCAATGGTAAAGAGGTTACTGTACGCTATAAGAATCGGAATGGCCGCCAGGCGACCTTCCGCACACCTTTTGAAGGTGTGATCAGCAACCTGCACCGCAGGTACAATGAAACAAACTCAGAATACATGCGAAGCAAGATCTCGGAATTCATGAGTGAACGCACCTGTCCGATCTGCCACGGTGCCCGGCTGCGCCCTGAAGCGTTAGCGATCACCGTCGATGATCAGGATATCATCAGCATAACGAAAAAACCTGTCCTTCAGACTTTAAATTGGATCAATAAACTTAATGGGGAAAAATCGCCATTATCCGAACGCGATCAAGTCATCGCTTCGAGAATATTGAAGGAAATCATTGACCGGCTCGGATTCCTGGTGGATGTCGGGCTAGATTACCTGACCCTGGACCGCACGGCAGCAACATTGTCTGGTGGTGAGGCACAACGTATCCGCCTTGCAACCCAGATTGGCTCTAGATTAATGGGGGTGCTTTATGTGCTTGATGAACCATCGATTGGCTTGCATCCGCGGGATAATTCCCGTTTGCTGACTACACTCGAAGGCCTCCGTGATATGGGAAATACAGTCCTGGTTGTCGAACATGATGAAGGTACCATTCGCCGTGCCGACTGGATCCTCGACCTTGGACCTGGTGCAGGCGAACAGGGTGGGGAGGTTGTAGCAGAAGGTCCATTGGAGAAGATCTTAAAATCAAAAGAATCTCTGACTGCTGCGTACTTGACAGGAAGGATGAAAATTCCAGTCCCTGAAACTCGCCGCCAGGGAAATGGAAAAGTTCTTTCGGTGATCGGTGCTCGCCAGAACAACTTGAAGGATATCGACGTACATATCCCTCTTGGCAGATTGGTTTGCATTACTGGTGTATCGGGTTCAGGCAAGTCAAGCCTGATGGTGGAAGTCCTGTACAAGGCACTTGCTCAGCAGCTGAACAGGTCACGCATCCAACCTGGTGATTATGATCACCTGGAAGGGGTCGAGTTCCTGGATAAAATCATCAACATCGATCAATCTCCAATTGGTCGCACGCCGCGTTCAAACCCGGGGACTTACACCGGCTTGTTTGACCAAATTCGCAGTTTATATGCTGAATTACCAGAGAGTAAGATTCGTGGATACAAGATGGGCAGATTCTCCTTCAATGTGCGTGGGGGTCGCTGTGAGGCCTGCCAAGGCCAGGGACAGCTGCGCATCGAGATGCAGTTCTTGCCGGATGTCTATGTACCCTGTGATGTCTGCCAAGGGTCCCGCTACAACAGAGAGACCCTACAAGTGCGCTTTAAGGATTTCAATATCGCTGATGTGCTAGATATGACGGTCGATACCGCTGCAGAAGTGTTTAGTGCATTTCCAAAAATGATCAACAAACTCAATACATTGCAGGATGTTGGTTTAGGCTATATCCGCATTGGACAACCAGCAACAACTCTCTCCGGTGGAGAAGCGCAGCGAGTGAAATTGTCACGCGAGCTCTCCAAACGCTCCACGGGAAGCACATTGTATGTCCTGGATGAACCTTCTGTCGGTCTTCATGCTGCTGATGTTCACAAACTGATTGAAGTCCTCCACCGATTGGTGGATTCCGGAAACAGCGTCGTGATCATCGAACATAACCTGGATATTATCAAGGTTGCAGATTACTTGATTGATCTGGGTCCTGAGGGGGGGGAAGCCGGGGGAGAAATCGTCGCAGTCGGAACTCCAGAGCAGGTGTGCAGGATAGATAAATCTTATACCGGGCAGTATTTAAGCCAATTCTGCATGTGAAATGAATCCCTACACTCCGTTTCCATGTTTTTTTATGTTCAAGAACGTAATTCATTTTCCCCTTGACAAATCAACACGATTATCATAAAATCATTTCGATTATTATCGAATTGATTCGAAGAGAGGAAAAATGAATACTTCACCACCCGACCAATACATCAGCAATATAATCGCTGCAGTCCTGAACAGCGAACGACTGACCCTGATCGCACATCTTTCCCAGGGTGAATATTCCGCGACTGAATTATCTGAGATTTCAAAACTGAATCAAAAAGATATCCATCGGCATTTAGAAATCCTGGAAACAGCAGATCTGGTAAAAGTTGTCCATCGAGATGAGCAGCAATTTTATCATTTCAATCCAAATCAAATTGAACAATTTAATCGCCAGTATTTCACCCAAACGAGCAAGCCAATTAACCTGTCTGGATATGACTTATCAGAGGATCAGAAAAAAATTGTTGTTCAATACACGCGGGACGATGGCAGTTTGAAGATGATTCCTACAAAATCAAAAAAGATCATTGCCATCCTCGAGTATGTCACTGGCTCTTTCGAGAAAAACATAGATTACAACGAAAAGCAAGTCAATGAAATATTAGAAAAATTCCATCCTGACACGACAACATTGCGGCGCTATCTGATTGATTACGGATACCTGGGACGTGAAAACGATGGTTCCCGTTACTGGCGCATAACTCCTGAAACTCAAGGTGCCAGGTAATCCTGATGGTAGAAAAAGATTTGAACTCACAAGAAATTCTGGACTTCTTTAAGGCGATGGGAGATGCCAACCGGTTGAAATTACTCGGTCTCCTTGCTCAGCAGGACCTGACTGTTGAGCAATTATCCGAAATGATAAATCTGCGTCCTTCAACCGTATCACATCATCTTTCAAAGTTATCCGAAGTTGGTCTAGTGAGCGCCAAAGCTTCCAGTTATTACAATATTTACCACCTTGAAAATAAGGTTTTAGAGACTATGGCAAAAAAGCTGTTATCAAAAGATACACTACCGACGATGGCGTCTGATATTAATATGGATGCCTTTGACCAAAAAGTGGTTAGGGATTATTCTCTCCCTGATGGGCAGCTGAAGACAATTCCCGCACAACGGAAAAAGCTGGATGTGCTTTTACGTCATATCAGCAAATCGTTTCAACCCGGCATCACCTACAGCGAATATGAAGTCAACCAGATATTGAAAAAATACCATGCGGATACAACCACACTGCGTCGGGAATTGATTGGGATTAAATTGCTGAATAGATCTTCTGATGGAAGTAAGTATTGGTTGGAATCAGAACAAACTTAAGCTGATGATTTTTAGTTATCGGTGGAAATTTCTATTACTCAAGATAGGCGTCTAACCAATCGATGATCTGCTGTGATAAATCCGGTTCAGCTTCGAACATATTTGTCCCGTGTCCTGCACCATCGTAAAGAATTAATCGAGACTCTCCAGTAGCAGCCTCTTCCAAGTGAACAGAAGAATCTGCTGCATAGGTATCTTCCTGGCTGGCAACAATTAATACAGGTCGATCACCATAAGTACTCAATGCTGGCTCTGTTTTAACCCCTGCGTAGTTCAAACCCGGTGAAAGCAGTACCACCGTTCTTGTAGATTCTTCGTTAGCCCCTCCGACGAGGGCGAGATTAGCGCCGATGCTTGCCCCGACAAACGCTGTGCGATCCTGATTGATATCTGGTCGGGAACTCAGGTAGTCCCAAATCTGCTGGAGATCGCTGGCAGCCAAATCCCAATCCACCTCCCCTCCAGTCTCTCCATGGCCACGCAAATCAACGCTGAGCACTCCATAACCACTTTCTGCCAATTGGAGGGGAAATGATCCCCAATGGGAGCGGTCGCTATACAGCATATGCAGCAGGATCACTCCCGGCCAGGGAGGAGCATCTTTTTGAGGAGCATAAAATGTTCCCGCCAGGTTTAAACCATCCACAGGTATCGAGACACCCATGGCTTCAGGGGATGCGGTTCTACCGGCCACAGGGCTTGCTAAATCTGAGATCGTGGGTTCAGTACTGGTTTCTACTGCAGTTTTATCTGCCTGTATGATTGGGATTGCAACAATTTGCTTGTCATCCGTTGAGGTCGGGATCATCGGGGTGTCCTGAATTTCCAAGCCGGGAGTCGCAGTATTTGTCCCTGGTTGGCAGGCAGATATGAACATTCCTGCGGTAATAATAATTAGAGCAATTTTCTTACAGTTCATTCTGCTACTCATTTTCTCGCCTCATGTTCACTCCTGGTCAGAAGATGGAACGGTCCAGCTTCAGCTAAAAATCCCAATAATGGTTCATCTTTCAATTTCATGATGGTGCTGTTAGCAAAATACTCAAAATTAAAATTAGTCGCATCAGCGGCTTGCTTTCCTGGAATTGGCATCAACCGTGCCGTCAGCGGTTTTCCCAAGCGTTGAGCCAAGACCGCCAGATCAAGCAAAACGCCATACAGTTGACCTTCAGAAACGGATCCGGGAAGTGGGATGGTATCTAACCCAGTACCGCAAACAGCAGAGTAAAGCAGCAAGTCATTTATGGTCAGCAGGTCTGCTGCCACGCTTTTTGCGAGAACGCTATCCTCGAGTACAGGTAACATGACGCCATTAAATCCAATCCGCGGGAAATTTGCTCGTTCCACTGCTTCAGTGAGGATGGCGATCGCTGCCAGCGTCCCTTGATTCCCAACCCCAGGCACTCCGAGGGCTTCAATCGCTGTCCCAATCGATTGTTCTCTAGTAGGAAAAGGCGCCAGAGAAAAATCGATACCCATGAATTGCACCTTAGTTTTTGCAGCTAAATCCTGGCTGATTCTTGTAATCTCACCTGCGACCCCTTCTATGTTCTTGATCAGCAAAAGCCTAGCTTCATCTAAATTCGCTGCATTGCTGAATGCGGAGACTGCCAGGTCTGCTGATTCAGTAGCTATTGCAAAACCCGGTCTATTATGAGAATCATGGAATGCAGCAGGCAGGAATGGCGTTCCGGGTGGAACATTTGCCAGAGCAGCAAAACGCAAATTTGCAAAGCCATCCCTGGAAATTAATGAATTTTTTTTAATCACCTCGGCACAGAGTTTGATTGCCTCTGGGTAAATACCACTATCAACAGATGAGATCATGCCTGCAGAAAAAACATTCTGGGTTTTAGCTAAAACATCAGGTATTACCTGGTAGCTTTGGTTATTACCTGGGAGTGCAGGTCCTATTGAGAGATAATCAAAACCGGATTTTAGCAATTGCTCTTCTAATGCGCCTGCGAAATTCACTGTATCCTGGCCCACCTTGTTTCCAAGGATTATTGGAAAAGGGGCTGAAGCCAGGCGAGTAGTTTGAACATGGAAGCCTTTTTCGTCAAAGACATCCTTTGCCATTTTTATAAAATCACCAGCCTGCCGAAGCTGCTGCTTTTTCAACGGCCAATCGACTTTTTCGAAGTATGTAATTGAGCGAATATTCATCTTACCTTCTTCCTTTGACGAAGAACCTCAGATAATAAGATACCTGCAGCTACAGATGCATTGAGAGATTCGATCCCCTCCAGCATCGGAATTTGTACTCGGGAATTGGATAACTTTATAGCTTCCCTGGCTGCACCCTCCGCCTCCCCGCCGATGATTAATGCTAATGGTTGCCGAAAATTCGATTCATAATATGAATTACCACCTTGTGGAGCAGCCAGGAATACATGCAATTTAGAACTAACAACTCGGTTTTGGATTTGACTCCATTCCATGCTTAGAATGGGTAGGCGAAACTGAGCCCCCATTCCTGCACGTAAAACCTTGGGGGAAAATGCATCTACGGTGCCAGGAGTCAGAAAAACAGCCTGGACACCCGTGGCAGCTGCTGTGCGTAGAATTGTCCCCAGATTGCCTGGATCTCGTATCTGGTCCAGTACCAGTAAAAAATTTGGGGGTTCTTGAAGGGGAAGTTCTTGTTTCCTAACTACTGCCAGTATGCCCTGTGGTGATTTCGTATCACTGATCGCCTGCATTACTTCCAGGCTTACTGGATCGATCTGTGTCTTGTATTCCTGGTAGGTTTTGAGCAGTTGCCTGCCACGCGCGCTTAAGGATTCTGAATAGAATATACTCTTTACCTCCCAATGGTTCCTCAACGCTTCTTCTACCAGGCGAACCCCCTCTATTACAAATACCTTTTCATCAACTCTGAACCTGGGCTTTTTCTGCAAACGTCGCACCCATTGGATACTCGGATTTTTCGTAGAGGTGATCATCATTTCTTTTTCGATATATTTTAAGGAATAACCAGGAAATTAACCAGTTCTGTGAAGATGAATTACATTATCTGCAACCTTGAGAAAAACTGATAAAGACTGACTGTCATAAAGAACCAGACGGACCAAATCCAGTTTGGTCATTGGAAAATCCCCGAAATATTCCAAAATTTGTTGGAAGAATATGTTAGCCGCTCTTTCTTTTGGAAATCCAAAAATTCCAGTCGAAATGGCTGGGAAAGCAATTGATTTTATTTGCAGCTTGTTACCGAGTCTCAATGATCCCATAATTGCCTCGGCCAATTTCCTATCCTCGTCCCCTTCTCCCCATACAGGACCAACTGCATGGATTACGTAACGGCAGGCGAGCTTCCCGCCGCTCGTATAGGCAGGTGAATTATGTTTCACTGGACCATGATTTTCAATCCACTGATCGCTTTCCATCTGGATTAGGGGACCCCCATTCAAAGAAATCACTCCAGCAACTCCACCGCCATGCTGAAGATAGGCATTAGCAGCATTGACGATCGCGTCGATCTTTTCTTGGGTAATATCACCTTGATTTATCTGGAGAACCTTTCCAGATGCAAAGGTAAATTGCCTGGCTTTTTTATTCATCGAGATTCACCGGCGATTGTAGCACCTCCAAGATATGCAGTCAACGCGCGCTGACTATCCGGTTTTGTATACATAATGAATCATATTAAACAAAAATAGACGGATTTTCATCCGTCTCCAGAGGAAAATACGTCTGTTGAATGATAAATTAGCTGGTTTGTGCTTTTTCTACAACCGCTGAAAATGCTTGTGGATCGCGGACCGCGATATCTGCTAGCATTTTCCGGTTCAAAGCAATCCCGGATTGTTTCATTCCATGGATCAAGCGGCTGTATGTTGTCCCGTTTAACCGGGCAGCTGCGTTGATTCTTGCAATCCATAACCTGCGCAGGTCCCGTTTCCTATTCCTGCGATCGCGGTAAGAATACCATAAACTCTTGAGCATAGCCTCGTTTGCCATGCGAAATAAGCGATGACGGGAGTTGAATTGTCCCTTTGTCATCTTGAGCACTTTTTTATGGTGCTTGCGGCGATGAGGCCCTGTTTTTACTCTTGGCATTTCTATTCTCCTTCGATCAAATGAGCGTCAGTACCCGTGCGAATAATCGCACTGAATCTACTCGTTGCACACACTCACCAATCGAGATCTTAGTTCAACGAAATTTATTTGCTGCCCTGCTTTAAATTTGGGGCAAGCCGGTTGACATGTTTCTTGATCCCTCTACCTTTAACTGGGATCATTTCCATGAAGAGTCGTTTTGTCCTTTTTGATGTAACCCGACGCCTGTGACTCTTCCCACCTTTTGTACGAACCAGCTTCCCAGATCCTGTAAGCCGGAATCGTTTTGAGGTGGCTTTGTGTGTTTTCAATTTATATTTACCAGTTCGTTGCTTACGCGCCACTTAGTTCACTCCTCTCAAACAAAATCCCGCGGCACAAATTTCATCCGCGGATGTACTCTGCTAATGCTTGTCTTTGGCTATACCTTACGAATATTTTATTTCTTTTTTGCTTTTGCCGGCGCCAGCACCATCAACATAGCATTTCCTTCTAATGATGGGTTCTGTTCAACAATTGCGACGTCGGATAATTCCTCAGCAATATCTCTCAAATTTTCCAATGCAATTTCCGGGTAAGTGATCTCACGACCACGAAATCGGATGCGAACCTTGACCTTTTTACCGCTCTCAAGCCACCTCCTGGCATCGCGAACCTTGAAGCCTCGATGGTGTTCGGTAGTTTTGGGCCTTAAACGAATTTCTTTGATCTCGACTTTGACTTGTGCCTTTCGGGCTTCCCGCTCCTTCTTGGTCCGTTCATACAAAAACTTGCCATAGTCCATCACTCTGCAGACAGGTGGCTCTGCATTCGGTGCAACTTCAACCAGATCTAGGTCAGCTTCTTGAGCAATCCGGAAAGCCTCCTCAGTTGATACAACGCCAACATTCTCACCGCTTGCATCGATCAATCGTACCTGTGGCACACGGATGGATTTATTTACCCGAAATTCTGATGAGCTAATATTGTACTCCTTCTGTGATTTAACAGATTTTTCTCCAGTTAACTGGACGTGCGCATGATACCATAACTGCAGTTGAATCGTCAACCATAGAGAATGCCACGTTCACCTTATGAACGAGATTGCACGTCTTGATTAGCCCGGGCTTTGAACGCCTCAAGTGACATTGCACCAAGGTTTTCTTCTGACCTCAGTCTAACCGACACTGTTTCAGCTTCAACTTCCCGGTCACCAATTACAAGCATATAAGGAACCTTTTGATTTTGAGCATCACGAATCTTTGCGTTCATCCGTTCTCCACGCGTGTCAACCTCAACGCGTAAACCCTCCGATTCAAGACTTTGGGCAACCTTTTGGGCATAATCAAAATGACGATCTGCGATTGGAATCAAAACCGCTTGGACCGGAGCTAACCAGACTGGAAAAGCTCCCGCAAAGTGCTCAATCAGGACACCCATAAAACGCTCCATTGAACCAAGCAAGGCACGATGGATCATGTATGGGCGATGATCCTGACCATCTTCGCCGACATATATCAGGTCGAATCGCTCTGGCAGAGTAAAATCAAATTGGATCGTGCTCAACTGCCACTCCCTGCCAAGGGCATCTCGAACTTTAATATCGATTTTCGGACCGTAGAAGGTAGCCTCCCCTTCATCAACCTGGTAATTTATTCCAGCCCGCTCCAGTGCGTTCCGCAAAGCTTCCGTAGGAGCAACCCATTGTTCAGCAGAACCAGCAGCTTTCTCTGGATTGCGTGTGGAGAGATATGCTTGAAAATCATCGAATCCGAAAGCACGCAATATATTCAAACTGAACTCAAGCACGCGATCAATTTCCTCCGGCATCTGTTCAGGCTGGACAAACAGGTGAGCGTCATCCTGTGTGAATCCCCTCACGCGCAACAATCCTTGCAGCACGCCACTTCTTTCGTAACGGTAAACTGTGCCCCATTCCGCATAGCGCAGGGGGAGATCCCGGTATGACCGCAGCTTGCTTTTATAGATCTGGATATGGAAGGGGCAATTCATCGGCTTCAGATAGTATTCCTGCCCTTCTATATCCAGAGGAGAATACATATTCTCTTTATACCAATCCAGATGCCCGCTGATCTCCCAAAGTTGAGCCTTGCCAATGTGGGGAGAGTATACAAATTCATAGCCTCCAATCTGGTGCTCCTGCATACAGTAATCCTCGGCTAACTTGCGTACCATGCCTCCCTTTGGATGCCATAAGATTAAACCCGGGCCTACTTCTTCACTCACGCTGAACAGATCCAGATCTTTACCCAGACGCCGGTGATCGCGCTTTCGCGCTTCTTCCAATTTCCACAAATATTGTTCGAGTTCATCGGCGGATTCCCAGGCGGTGCCGTAGATGCGCTGAAGCATCGGGCGCTTCTCGTCTCCCCTCCAGTAAGCTCCGGCCACATTCAACAGCTTCACCGCATCCGGGTTAATCTCGCCTGTATTCGCAACGTGCGGTCCTCTGCACAAATCGACAAACGAATCTTGTTGATATATCGAGATCTCCGGTTTCTCATCCAATGGTTCTCCATACTCATCGAAGCCACCTTGTTCGAGCCCCTCAATTAGTTCGAGCTTATAAGGCTGGCCAACAAATAATTCGCGCGCATCATCCGCTTCGATGACTTGTTTTTTAAAATCAAATTTGCCCGAAATAATTTCACGCATTCTCTTTTCCAGGACTTCAAGATCTTCAGGAGTAAGAGAACGCGGCAGATCAAAATCGTAATAGAAGCCATCTTCGATGGGAGGGCCGATTGCAACTTTTCCGTCAGGAAACATTTCCATGACCGCCTGCGCCATCACATGCGCTGTTGAATGTCGAATCCGGTACAGATTACTTTCCTGATAACTAACCTTATTTTTGTTTGCCATTTCTATCTCCTGCGCCTGAAAAAAATAAATCTTATGAATAAATGAAAACTCTCACCCGTCTGGGGCGAGAGTATTTTCACGCGGTTCCACCCAGATTAAGCTATACGCTTTTCTCTGTGTTGCCGATAACGGGTTCTCCGGTTCCCTTAATCAGTACCAGGTAAAGTCTGGTCCTTTCAGGGTTCAGCTCTCGGGTGGTTTTCGCCGGCTGCTCTCCCAAGATGACTCTCAATCTTTGATCATCTCTCCCTGTTGGCAGCTATCACCGCTTACTCGTCCCGGTCAAAGCTTTTCTTACTTAATTGTTTCTAAATTATACCATTCCCATAATTTTTCTTCAAATCAAACTTGGAAATTACGGGCATTTAAACTTTAGCACTCCTAAGTGATACGCAGACCACTCTTTTTCACTATATGCGCTGCAGGCAAAATACTGTACTTCATAATCACCTTTGGCAATCGTGTAATCCTGAGATTCTTCTTTATCAAGCAAGAAAACATAGGTAGAAGGACCAGTAAGTATTGCCAGGACCTGAGTATCCGCTTCGTTCTTTAAGGTAACTTTCACAATTTTGATCGTATTGGTGATATTCACAATATGCGGTGAACTCGGTGTTTGCCGGGCATTTTCACCACAGGCAGGCATCACCAATTTTGTCTGTCGAGTGAGGTCAATGGTGGAAGAATCCCACGCACCACAGTACCTGACATCCTTGGAATATTCTCCCCGCATTATAGTGTAGTTATTTGTTTCCCCTGGTTTGACCACGAAGTAATAGAATTCTGGTCCATCTAACCACAAATAAGCGGTACTTGTAGAATTATTCTGAATTTTTAGCCCGACCAGATCCGATTTTTCTTTCACTGAGGCAAAATATGCTGATGCCGGTAGAGGGACAGCAGCGCTTAGAACAATCAGGGTGATCAGACCGACAAGAATGACCAAATGCTTTGATTTATTTCGCTCCATTTTCATTTACTCCTTCAATCTTAACCAGAAAAAATGGTGGTTTTGCTACACAGAAACGGAATCTGTTCCTTAACCCTTAGTTTATCAGAAAATACAAAATTTCGTTTATCCCGATTTTGCAACCCTGATCATTAATCTACATAAGCAAATCAACCATCCAACAATTTTATTCCTGCCAGTTTTTCAATCACGCCAATTACCGCAGAATTATCTTTATCGCCCAGACCCATCTGTAGCATAGCGTCGAACAACTGGCCGTGCACAGAAGAAGATAATAATGGAATACCATACTGCCGGGCAGTATCCAAGACTATACCCATATCCTTAGCCTGCAGATAAGCTTTAAATCCGGGTTCGCGATTTCCTGAGAATAAACGTTCGGGTTTCACATCCAGAGTCCAGCATTGGGCTGCACCACCCTGGATCGCTGCGACAACTTTTTCAGGATCAGCACCGGCTTTCTTAGCGAAAATCATCAGTTCTCCCATTGCCACCATCTGCGCGGCAACCATAATTTGGTTTGCTGCCTTGGCAATCTGCCCTGCCCCGGCTTCTCCCACATGAGTTATTTTTTTACCCATTGCTTCCAGGATTGGTCTCACTTTTTCTAAAGTCTCACCTGGACCTCCGACCATGATCGCCAGGGTGCCTTGCCTGGCTCCGATATCCCCCCCGCTGACTGGGGCATCCAAACATGAAACACCTTTCTCACCTAATTTTTGAGCAATCAACCTGGCTGTTGCCGGCTTGATGGTGGAGTTATCAATATAAATTTGCCCTTCCCTTGCAGCCTCAATGATCCCGAGATTTCCAAGGGCAACCTGTTCGACATCAGGTGAATCCGGTAAATTTGTGATCACCACATCCACCTGGGCGCAAAGCTCTGCCGGGGAAGACGCTGCTTGGGCACCCTGGTCCTGCAGCTCTAACACAGCTTCTAGACTGCGGTTGTGTACCGTCAGCGGGAACCCAGCTTTCAGTATGTTGCCAGCCATTGATTTTCCCATTAATCCCAGACCAATATAACCAACTTTTAACATAATATGCTCCTGGTTACTCCTTTATCCAAATTCGGAATCCAGCCAAAATACGCAAGAAATCTTCACCAAATGCTGCTGAATTTACGGATAAGTTTGTTTATGCTAGAATGAAAATACACGGGTTCTGCGTCAAATATTTTACAACAGAATTGGAGCAGGAAATGCCTTTAGATATCGTAGTTGGCACCCAATGGGGAGATGAAGGAAAAGGTCGCTTTGTTGATCTGCTGGCTGCCGATGCAGATTATGTAGCGCGATTTAACGGGGGTGACAATGCCGGTCATACCGTTACGGTAGGTTCACAAACCTTCAAACTTCACCTGATTCCTTCCGGGATCATCCAGCCACATTCTGTCGGGGTGATAGGTAATGGAGTTGTTGTTTGCCCTGAGATTCTTATAAATGAAATCAAAATCCTGCTTGCCGCTGGGGTTGAAATTACTCCTCAACGATTGCAAATCTCTTATGGTGCTCACCTCATTACCCCTGCGCACATTGCGCTAGACAAAGCCCAGGAACAGGCACGCGGAAAGACCATGATCGGAACGACCTTACGAGGCATTGGTCCCGCATATACGAGCAAAGTATCCCGGGCGGGCATTCGCTTTCTCGACATGCTCGATGCAGGCAATTTCGAAACCAGGATCAATAGGCACGTAACTGAGGTCAACGATCATTTAACGAAACTCTACCAAGCTGAACCAATAAACCCCAAGCGAGTGATCGATGATTTATGCCAGTATTCGGATGAAATCACTCCTTATATCAGCGATGTTTCCTCGCTCCTGACCGGTGCTTTAAAACAGGGAAGGAGAGTCCTTGCTGAAGGCGCTCAAGGGACATTGCTCGATCTGGATCACGGCACGTACCCATTCGTTACCAGCTCGACACCAACTGCAGGTGGGGCATTAGTCGGTCTGGGTATCGGCATGGGCTACGGAGACCGGGTAATTGGTGTGACAAAATCATTCCAAACGCGGGTCGGGTCCGGTCCATTCCCGACTGAACTCGAAGGGGACTTGGCTCACAAACTGCGGGGGACAGGCGAACAACCATGGGATGAATTTGGAACAACCACTGGGCGACCAAGGAGGGTCGGATGGCTTGATCTTGTTCTCCTCCGTTATGCTGCCCGGATTAACGGTATCAACGAATTAGCTCTTACCAAGCTCGATATCTTATCTGGTTTTGATCAACTATTTATCTGCACCGGCTATCGCAAAGATAATCAAACGCATCTCGAATTACCTTTTGGTCCTGGAAATTTAGACGGTTTCGATCCAATCTACGAGGAATTTCCAGGATGGGAACAGGACCTCACTTCTGTCCGAAAATGGGAAGAGCTGCCAGCCGCTGCACGATCATACGTGCTGAGCATAGAGCAATTGATCGGGGTCAAGATTAAATTAATATCGGTTGGCCCAGAACGAGAACAAGTCATCGAAAAGAATTAGGCAGAAATTTTCTAGAGCGAAACCATGGAGGCTGCAATGCGAAAGAAGGTCACGTTAATCACTGGAGTGAGTGGTGAAGTGGGCCTGGCGCTGGTAAAAATATTAGCTGAATCGGGATACAACAATCTTCTTACCCTGGATATCCGGCCTTTACCTGCTGAATATACAAAATATTCCCATCATATTCAAGGAGACATACTTGATAAATCACTTTTAAGCAGATTGGTTAGTGAGTATGAGATCGACTCCATCTATCATATGGCAGCCCTTCTTTCCACGCGGGCTGAATTTACACCAGTAGCTGCACACCAGGTAAACGTCGAAGGAACAATGGGTTTGCTTCAATTGGCTTCCGAACAAAGTGAATGGCGCGGTGATCCTGTTTTATTCATCTTTCCCAGTTCGATTGCAGCTTATGGAATGCCAGATTTGGACACGAAGTCAAAATTTCCCCGCGTCCGGGAATGGGAATGGAATTATCCAATTACAATGTACGGCTGCAATAAATTGTATTGTGAAATGCTTGGAACTTATTTCAGTGAATATTACCGGCAGCTGGCGGCAGAACGCCCGCAAATGCTTGATTTTCGATGTGTACGCTTTCCTGGTTTGATCAGCGCCTTCACCGTTCCAAGTGGAGGCACGAGCGACTATGGCCCGGAAATGCTGCACGCGGCTGCCAAGCAGGAACCTTACGCTGCATTTGTCAGGCCAGACACCCAGATCCCTTTCATGGCAATGCCGGATGCCGTGACTGCATTAATCGCACTCTCCCGAGCTCCAAAAACTGAACTTTGTCGCAACGTTTATAATGTAACCAGCTTCAGTTTGACTGCTGAACAATTTCGTCAACAAGTCCTGAAAGCCTTTCCCAAAGCAGACATCACTTTTGATCCAGATATCAAGCGGCAGCAAATCGTCGATTCCTGGCCTGCAGATTTAAATGATAGCCACGCCCGCCAGGACTGGGATTGGAAACCGGAATATGACATCGAACGGTCATTCAGCGAATATTTGATCCCGAACATAAGCCGGTTCTACCAGGGGTGAAGTTACATTAATTCTTTATCAATAGAAGCAGGAGACCGGCATATACTTGATATCATATGAGATATGAAGTTGGTTAATCAAAGGATTCGGGAAACCTCAATTCTCTCTCTGTTCTCCATATTAACTGTCGGGTTGCTCCCGCTTCTATTCGGCGCCTGCATTCCCGAAACCTCTCCCCAGATTACGATGGAAGTCACATCCACCGCAACAGTCACCGCCTCACCAACCCCCACTGTAGTATGGTTCCCACCCACTGCAACTCCGACCAGGTGGCCAACGCCTACTCACATTCCAACACCGGAGCATATTCAAAATCAGGGAGAAATTATTTTTACTGACGACTTCAGTGATTCCGATTTATGGACGCTGGGAACGTCCGTTTCGGGTAATATCTCTCTAGGGGTAAATGAGCTCACCATCGCAATCGCAGAACCTGGTGCTTACCAATATAGTATCCGCGAAGATCCAAAATTAGGAGATTTTTTCGTTGAGATCACATCTTATCCGACTTTATGCCAGGCAGAGGACCAATATGGACTTCTGTTGAGAATGTCTTCTCCGGGAGATTTCTACCGTTTTGCCCTTTCATGTGACGGGCGGGTAAGATTGGACCGCATTCTCGGGGGAACTGCGACCTCGCCTCAACCCTGGATCCAAAATAATTCCGTTCCACCTGGAGCACTGATCCCATCCCGGTTAGGAGTCTGGATGCGGGGAAAAGAGATGCGCTTCTATATTAATGACCAATACCAATTCACTGTGACCGATCCAACACTCCAGATTGGCAACTTGGGTGTTTTTGCCCGGTCATTAGGAGAGAACGCAGTGACAGTTAATTTTTCAAATCTAGTTGTAAGAGAGATTTCACAATAACCTGCATGGCTAAACGCCCCTTTAAAAACCGATTAAATAACCTCGATCCAAAATCATGGCTGAAGTTTCAGAAATCATGGTTCATCCATGCTCCCCCTGCCCGCAAGAAGGGGGTAATTCGCCATCCGGCGAAATTCCCGGAAACATTGGCTCAAGAATTTATAGAATTCTTCACCAAGGAAGGCCAGACCATATTAGACCCCATGGTAGGTACCGGCAGCAGCCTGGTAGCGGCTTTGCGTTCAGGTCGCAACAGCATTGGCATTGAGCTCAACCAGGCTTACATCGATATCACCAACCAGGCTGTGCAAGAGGAGCGGGAAAGACTAGGGGAAGGTGCCGAGAACCTGAACTGCCATGTGATTCTTGGGAATGCGCTCGATATCCCGGAATACTTCGCTGAGTATGAATTTCCTCCGGTTCATTATGTGATCACCTCACCACCCTATTGGGACATGCTGCACGCAAAAGGCGCCAAAACCCAACAAAAACGGCGTAATTCTCAAGAATTAGATCTGCAGTATTCCGATGATCCAGAAGATCTTGGCAACATCCACGATTATGATTTGTTCCTTGAGAAGTTAGTTGGCATCTATCGTGCGATAAAACCCTATCTTGTAGAGCGAGGATATATTACAATTATCGTGAAAAATATTAAGAAGGGTGGAAAAATCTATCCCCTTGCCTGGGATCTGGCCAGCAAATTGGGTGATATCTACACCCTGAAAGATGAAAAGATATGGTGCCAGGACGACATTCGACTCGCGCCTTATGGGTTAGGAAATGCCTGGGTCAGCAATACCTTTCACCATTACTGCCTCCAATTCCGCAACGAGTAATTTGATTGGTATACCTTTATCTGTCGCAAAATTTAGTGTACAATTGTTCTGGTTATCGGTGAGTGTCACACGTGCGATTCACGGGCGACGTACGTCCGTAACTAAAACCTTTTCCGCTCACTGAATTGAAAGGAGAATCCCAATGTACCAAAAAATTATCATCATCGGCAATCTTGGTGGCGACCCTGAAATGCGGTATACACCTTCGGGTCAAGCGGTCACAAATTTCAATGTGGCAACAAGCCGCAGGTACACTACCTCAGACGGCAACCAGGTAGATGAAACAACCTGGTTTCGGATTTCTACCTGGGGTAAAACCGCAGAAGTGTGCAACCAGTATCTAAAAAAGGGAAGACGGGTTCTTGTTGAAGGAAGGCTAAATCCTGATAAAGACACGGGGGGTCCAAGAGTATATACACGACAGGATGGAACCTCTGGTGCAAGTTATGAAATCACAGGCGAAGTAGTGAGATTTCTTACTCCCCGAAGTGAAAGTGAAGGTGGTTATTCAGCAGACGATTCGCCCGGATTAGCGGAACCCGAGGATATTCCCTTCTAACTCCTCAAGTTTTAGTGACAAATTCCACACCAGGCAACATTACTATCTTTCAACCTTGAGCACCTTAAATTTAAGCAGAGCAAAATCCAGGGCGGAGGGTAAGGAAACACTCCGCCTGTTTTGCCTTGGAAATGACTAATTTACCACCCATTTTCGATCAGGAGATAGCCATGTCCAACCAGCCTGAGAGCCCAAAACCAGCGAAATTGCCGCCCATGATAGTCCCTGAGGATATTGAGGCAATCTACATCAACCTGGTCAGAATCGCGCACTCACCTTCAGAGATGGTCTTCGATTTTGCCCACTTATTACCCGGGACGAAACCTGCCAAAGTTCGCACCCGGATCGTGATGTCCCCTCTGGGAGCCAAGCTGCTCTTCCATGCGCTTGGTGAAAATATCAAGCGTTATGAAGCCTCTTTTGGAAATATTAATGTCCCGGGTTCATCATCATTAGCAGATTATCTCTTCCGCCCGGGCTCACCCACAGAAGAACCACCAGAGGAATAAAACATGGATAAATTATCGGAGATTGCTGAAGGCATTCACCTGGCATTTGAAACTCGCACCGCTGCGCGCGATCATGCCCTTTCACAGGCGCGGACGCTTACCCGTCACTGCGCGAATGCAATCCGCTCTGTGCACAGGGACGATTTCGATGCAGCTGAGCATCAATTAGAAAGCGCTTCGAATATTGTTGCATCCTTGCAGGCAGAATTGAATGTCTTCCCAGATCTTTATTATGCAGGATACACCCAGGATGCCCTCAAGGAATTTGCAGAAGCCAATATCGTCTATGCGTTAATTACTGAGAAAGAACTGCCGACACCCCAGGAGTTGAAACTCGAGAATCCGGCGTACCTGAATGGTTTAGCTGAATCAGTGGGAGAATTTCGCCGCCGCTGCCTGGATATTCTTCGCCTGGGATATTCTGAAGAAGCAGAAAACCTTCTCCAGCATATGGATGATATTTTTGCAGTATTGATCACTATGGATTACCCCAATGCAATCACCGGGGGAATTCGCCGCCAGACAGATATTGCACGAAGTATTCTCGAACGGACCAGGGGTGATATCACACTCAGCTTACAGCAGCAGCACCTTGAAAAATCGATGGCCCAGCTGGAAAAAAGAATGGAAAAATCGTGAGCACGATTCGAGCCTCCGAAATCGGTACATACCTCTATTGCAGACGGGCATGGTGGTACCAACGGAAGGGTCATATCCCTGAAAATCAACGAGAGCTGGCTGCGGGAACAAGAATCCACCTGCAAAATTCCCGCAAAGCGATTGTCAGCGGGTGCCTGCGCACCATCGCATACGGGTTGTTCATGGCTGCCATTGTTTTGCTTGCTGTTTACCTTGCTGGCAAACTCATATAATCCAATGCCTTACCTGGTCGTTGTCCTGCTAGTTCTGGGGATCATTCTTTATTGGATATCCACTCGCCAATGGCGTTCCAGCGGATTACCATCCGGGAGATTAATCTATACCGATCATAGCGAGTGGGGAAAAATCGAGACGCCATTATATGATCCCACCTACAATTTAACTGGTAAGCCAGATTTTATAGTCGAAACTAAAAATGGCTTAATACCAGTAGAAGTAAAATCTGGACGCGCAAGATCGAAACCTTATGATTCCCACATCTACCAATTAGCTGCTTACTGCTTGCTCATCGAGCAAGCCTATGGTATACGTCCAGAATACGGTATATTACATTATTCCAACCAGGATATCGCTGTCGACTACACACCAGAGTTGGAGCACAGTGTTATCCAACTCATTCGGGAGATACGCACGCTTGGAAAACAGCGATCAGTGGATAGGTCCCACCAATCGAAAAATCGGTGTTTGAATTGCGGTTTTTATTCAATTTGTGACCAATCCCTGAGCTGACTTTCCTTGAGTTATCAATAACCCCAATAATATTTAGCGCAGAATCAGCCACCGGGAAACTCGTTTATAATTATCCCATGTTGAATAAACAACCTGGTTTTCAGCATATCGCTGTCGCCCCCCACCCCGAGATCTCCATCGCAGTCCAGGAAACAGAACACATTGTATCCTACTTGCGCGAGCGGGAAATTCAGGTAACCTCCGGTCTGCTCGATGATGAAAATTTGTGTAAACTGATCGCTGGTGGCAAGTTTGATTTATTGATCGCACTGGGCGGGGATGGGACGATGCTTAGGGCAGGTCATATGTGCGGTCCGCATGGAGTTCCCATCTTAGGGATCAATATGGGCAGCTTTGGTTTCCTCATGGAGATCAGGCAGGATGGCTGGAAAGCAGCTTTGGAAAGCATGTTAGAAGGTGAATACTGGCTGGAAAATCGAATGATGTTGATGGCTGAACAAGTTCGGAACGAAAAAGTAGTTGGTCAATGGGATGTGGTTAATGAGGCTGTTGTCAGTCGAGGAACCATCGTGCGTCCTGTCCATATGGAAGTCAGCGTTGACCATCGATTCCTAGCCACATATGTTGCTGATGGAATGATTGCATCTACGCCAACAGGTTCCACTGCATATGCACTGGCAGCTGGAGGACCGATATTACCACCCGATCTGCGCAATATCTTACTTGTCCCTATAGCCCCACACCTTTCAATCGACCGAGGACTTGTGCTGGCTGAAGGATCGTCAGTGGCGATCAAAGTTCACACCAATCACCAAGCCGTTCTCAGCATCGACGGCCAGCTGCCGATCGATCTTTTAGATGAAGATTGTGTCAACGTTAAAGCGAGCAATCATCAGCTTCAATTTATCAGGTTTCAAGATCCGGGTTATTTTTACCGCAATCTAACCCCACATATGAATCAAAATCCATCCACGGGAAATACCAGATGACCTCTGAAATTAATGTTACTTATTGTGAAAACCACCCCAACGTTGAATCAACATTACGCTGCAACCGTTGTAATAAACCGATCTGCGCAAAATGTGCTGTCTTAACGGAAACAGGATACCGGTGTAGGGAATGTGTACGTTCTCAACAAAAGAACTTCGACACGGCAACCTGGATTGATTACATTCTGGCTGTCGGGATCGCGTTGATCCTGACCTATATTGGCAGTTTGATCGTCTCCAGGATAGGGTTTTTTACAATCTTTGTCGCCCCAGTAGCCGGTATGGTTATCGCAGAAGCCATCCGTTTTGCGATCCGGCGCAGACGTTCAAAACGCCTATTTCAAGCTACTGCAGTTGCCACGGCTGTTGGTGGGATTCTCCCGGTGCTTTCTGTATTGTTCCTGACTGGTTTTTCGATAAATTTGGGAGGTTTATTCTTTTTTATTTGGCCAGTGGTATATACTGTCCTGGTAACCTCCACCGTTTATTATCGATTAGCTGGTATCAGTCTCTGATCAATTTCCATACACGGTTTTATGCTTTCTGAACTACGCATTGAAGATTTCGCAATCATCGATCAATTAGAATTGATCTTCCGTCCCGGTTTAATTACCTTCACTGGTGAGACTGGAGCCGGTAAATCAATCATCATTGATGCTGTCGAACTTCTGCTTGGTGGTCGAGCAGATTCTTCTATGATCCGCAGTGATGCCGAAAAAGCCTTCATTGATGCTACCTTCCAGGTATCTGGTTCCAATAAAGAACCCATCAATGCCATTCTCGAACGAGAAGATTTACTTGATAACCACGATGTTATAACGATTGGTAGAGAAATTCGACTCGGCGGGCGGAGTGTAGCCCGTATGAACGGCCGTGTTGTCAATGCTGGTTTGCTCAAGGAAATTGGAGAGCTATTAGTAGATTTGCATGGACAGTCCGAGCATTTATCCTTGCTTCGAGTGAAGGAGCACCTAATGCTTCTAGATCACTATTCAGGTGATCAAAATCATGTGAATGCTTACCATGTCGTGTACCAGCAGCTTATTTCAGTCAGGAAGGAATTAACCAGCCTGCGTTCTGAGGAAAGTGAAGCTGCGCGCAAGCTGGATATTTTGAATTACCAAATCAATGAGATCGAATCTGCAAAATTGCGATCTGGTGAAGATGAAATCCTGGTGGAAGAAAGAAATCGATTGGCAAATGCAGAAAATCTTGCAACTGCAGCACAAAAGGCTTTAATTAAACTCGAAGATGGCACACAGGATTCTCCCTCCGTAACTGATTTATGCGGAGAAGTTGTTGACGATCTAAAGGATATATCCCGTTTAGACAAATCTCAAGCCGCGGCGCAAGAAAATTTTGAGAATATTTTTTTACAATTAACCGAAATCTCGCGAGAACTACGTATTTATCTTGAAGAAATTGAATTCAACCCCCGCAGGCTGGACCAGGTTGAGGAACGCTTGGAACTGATTGCCAATTTGAAGAGGAAGTATGGCAGCACGATCCAGGAGGTTCTTGATTATTTAGCACATGCAGAGCATGAAAAGGAAACCATCACCCACGCGGATGAACGCATCGCTGAATTGGAAATAGCTGAGACCAAACTGTTAACAAGGATTGCCGAATCTGGTGAAGCGCTTTCCAGGATCAGGCACCAGGCAGCCGGGAAATTGGAGCAGGAAATTGAAACTGAATTAGGTGAATTGAACATGTCTGGTGCCCAATTCAAGGTAGATTTTCAATTGAAATTGGATGATCGTGGGGTCAAATTAAGTGATGGAAGCATGGTCGCATTCGATGCAAATGGTATTGAGCAGATAGAATTCCTGATCGCGCCAAACCCTGGGGAAGGATTAAAACCATTAGTGAAAATTGCCTCGGGAGGCGAGACATCCCGCTTAATGTTAGCCCTGAAAAATGTTCTTGCGAAGGCAGATGAGATCCCAACCCTCATTTTCGATGAAATCGATCAGGGCATCGGGGGGCGGATAGGTACAGTTGTCGGCAACAAACTGTGGCACCTTGCCCGGCAACATCAAGTATTGTGTGTTACCCATCTTCCGCAGTTAGCTGCATTTGCGGATCAACATTTCCAGGTTTCCAAAATTGTCGTAGATGGGCGAACTGTAACACAGGTCTCAGAACTCAAAGAAAATGCCCGTCTGCCAGAATTGGCTCAAATGCTAGGTGAAACAACTGAAGGAACTATCCATTCAGCTCGAGATATGATGCACACCGTTTCTAGTCTGACAAGCCGTTCGCATGACAAAACTACGGATTAATCTCCTCGGTCCCCCTGAAATTCTCTGGGAAAATCAACGCCTCAATATTAATAGACGAACGCCGCGTACCCTTCTTTATTTCCTAGCATCGCAGGCAAATTTTATAGGTCGGGCGAAATTACTTTCCATATTCTGGCAGGATACATCACCTAACATAGCTCGAAAACGGCTCCGAGAAACACTCAGCCGTATCAGGGCAGAAATTCCATCAGAGAACCTTATTGCAGTTGAAAATGATCTGGTTGGTTTAGATTATTCAGATTTATCGGTAGATATCGATGAATTCAGAGAGTTGCAAGCCTTAATTGGTAAAACCCCTTTTTCTAATCCATCTGATCAAATTCTTGCGGATCACATACGCGAATATATGATCCATGCTGTAAATTTATGGCGGGGTTCAGAATTTCTTGAGGGGACTGAGCTGCCAAATTCCAACTTCCTGGAAGATTGGAGATATCAGACAAATCTGCATTTGACCAGAACTCGAATCCAGTTATTAACGAGAATTTGTGATCATTACATTGCAATGGGTCAATTCGATGAAGGATTGACTTATTCAAGACTCGCAGTTGAGAATGATAACCTCAATGAAGAACTCCACTACCGGGTTTTGAAGTTACTAGTTGAAATGAAACGTTTTCAGGAAGCTCGCCATTACTATCATTCAGTTACCAGTTTATTGAATGAAGAGCTGGATGCGAATCCCTCTCAACAATTGGTATCTATTTTCCGCCAAATACAGAAAAACATAACGCACTCTTCGACATTCTCAGGAGCAAATTGGCGTTTGATGACCAGCATTCACACGCCATTTGTTGGGCGGGAATTTGAGCTCAATCAGTTAAAAACAGCGCTGAAGCAGGGAGGGGGGATCATCATTTCGGGAGAATCAGGTTTAGGAAAAACTCGATTAATTCAGGAATTCTGTGAATTACATGCTCCGGGGAGAAGAATTATTGGGTGCAATTGCCGCCCAGCAGAGGTAAACCTGCCATTCCAACCCCTTATCGAACTATTGCGAAATAATGTCACCCCATTCGAATGGCAAGAATTATCAACCACCTGGGTAGAATCAATAAAGATCCTTCTTCCAGAAATTTCCCGGAACAAACGATCAGGCGAGTTAAGCCGGGGATCACTCATTCTTGATCAAAATCGATCAACTCTCCTGGAAGCGATTCGCCAGGTATTTCTGACCATGTCCCGATATAGTGATCTGGTTCTGTTTATCGATGATCTCCACTGGTCAGATGAAGCAACAATCTCAACCATTTCTTATCTCATCGAGAGAGCACCATTTAATCAACAATCATTATTGGTAATGGCATCTCGTCCAGAGGAAAGTAACTCGAGTTTGAATGAAATCCTGCTTGGAAATCAATCCTCGATGAATCTCAAAATCCTAGATTTAGAACGTCTCAATTTGAAGGAAATTACAACCCTGGGCAGATATGTTCTAGGGTACCCATTAGAAAAGGATTTATCCGAAAGACTGGCCCAGGAGACTGGCGGAAACCCATTCATCATTCTTGAAACATTGCGAACTTTGAAAAGTACCGAATCGCAAACAGACTTCTCGCAAAATTCAAGACTGCCCTTAGCGAAGAGTGTATACGCGCTTGTCAAGAGACGGCTGAAGCAATTAAGTCCCGCTGCTCGAAATGTATGCGAATTTGCCGCTGTGAGCGGTACAGAATTTGACCCCGTGGTGATCAGCACCGCAAACCGACAAAACTTATCCATTACTGCCAGAGCAATCGAAGAACTGAAACAACGGCAACTGGTGGAAGTGGTTAAAGGACGTGAAGGAGAAATGATTTGGAGGTTTGTCCACGATAAAATTCGGGAGACAATCATCCAGGATACTAATCTTGTCCGGTTGCGATTTTTGCACGAGCGTATTGCCCAGACAATCGAACAAAATCAGGACTCTGACAATGTGAGCCTGGCACCTGTATTGGCACGCCATTATGAATATGCAGGGAAATTGAACATTGCTTTTAGTTACTGGTTAAAAGCTGCCCAATGGGCCAGGCATGTTTATTCTTCGCAAGAAGCGATACAAATTCTGTCTTATGGGGAAAAATTAATTTTGCATTCAAATGAATATATCAGCAATGAATTAATCCACGATCTGTACACCGATTGGACGGAATTGGTTTTTGAATTTCAAGATGCAGACCAGATTCGAGATATTAATAACAGGTTGTTGGAATTAGGTAAATCCAGGAACAGCCAATTATTAATCGGGACCGCTCTGGACGGTTTGAGCCTTGCTTATTTCGTTGAGAATCAATTTGAAAGTGGATTGATTTATACAGACCAAGCAATATCTTACCTGAAATTAACCAGCCATAAATTTGAAATAATGAACAGCTATACCAATCATGGAATATACCTCTATATGCTGGGGCGTATGGATGAGGCTATCAAATCTTTTGAGCTGGCTCTCAGTTTTGGGGATCACGGAAATAATCCTTCTATCCAACGTGGTTTAGCTAAAACCCATTATCATCTAGCAATCTCACAAACCTTGGCTGGATGGCCAGAACCAGGATTGAGGAATGCCAGGATTTCATTAGAACTGGCCAATAGAAATGGGCTCCATCATATGTCTGCAAGAGCTTACCTGGCTTCCTCCCTTGCACTTTATTTTATGGATGACTATCCAAAGGCATCCCAGGATAATTTCCAAGGCATAGAAATTGCGGAAAAATTAGATGCTAACCGGTTGCTTGCATATTTATATGCCTGTAAAGCCTTCTTGGAATATGCAGCCGGGAAAATAGGAACAGCTTATGAATTTTCCCAGAAGATGATTGAAATAGGTTCTCATAAAAATCAACAAGATATTCAATCACTGGCTCATCGGATAATTGGGGATATTTACCTCCAATTACAGGCATACCAAAAAGCTTGTTTAGAATTTCAAATTGGAATTGATTATGGGGGTCAAGATTTCTGGGGAATTGATAACCTGGTAGGGTTTGGATACTCCCAGATTCGATCCGGAGAGGTGCAAACCGGGATGCTCAATCTCCGGCGCGGAATAAATATATCGCGCTCTACCGGATTTGGTATCTTCGAAATCCGCGGGTTACAATTTCTCAGTTATGCACACATGTACGCAAGGGAGTGGGAACTTGCCCGGCAGGTGACAGCTGAGTTGTCTCACCAGGCCAGGCTTCGTAATTTACCGCTTGTTGGATTGATGGCTAGATTTGTTGGCGGAATCGCTGATCACCATGATGTTGAACCTGAAAAACAGCTTGAACAAAACCAACATGCAATTAAATTACTTGATAATGTAAACCGTCCTTACACCATGTTACAGATATTACAGCAAATCGTTCACCAGAATAAGTTAGCAAAAATCGAATCTCATCAAGAAATCTCCAAAATTGGTGAAATTCTGGATAACTGTGAGCAGCAAGCATATCCAAAAATTATCAAGGATACTTTTATGGATTACAAGCAGCAACTGGTATCCAATCTTTCCATGTAAGATCTTGTCAACGTTTTGGCAACGCCTGCATGGTATAGTAATGCTGTAGATTATCCACTTACCTGCAGGGTGCCGGGGATTATAAATTAGGGGTCCTGCAAGAAGCCGACAGCGGTTGCGGGGAAAAGCCGCTGTCGGCTTATTTCTATCGCTTCTATTAATCCAATAATTATCTCGAGGTCTTTTATTTCGTGTAAAATTCCACCATGCAGGGTGTATCTCAAATTATTAAATCACGCCAACGTCGTTATATTCGACAAAACAGGATCCTATCTAAAAGACTGGGTCTAGTATCGATTATTTTTCTAATTATTTTCAGCCTGATTCTTTCTTCGTTGGTGATTGCTAGCTCAATTTTATATTCGAGACTGTTAGTCGGCATCCCTTCACCCACAATACTACCGCAGCTGATCGGATCAGCTGATGAACCAAAAAACCACCCCACGAAAATATATGATCGCAGTGCAGAACACCTGATCGCTGTCCTGGAAAATACGAATGCTCGCGGACAGAAATATCTGGTCCTCGAAGGGAATAGCGAGAATAAATTTCCCGATTCTATCGTTTCAGCAATGATTGCTTCCACAGAACCAAATTATTGGAATAATCCCGGTATTACACTGGCTAGTATCCGGGATGAAAATCAACCGACGATTGCACAAAAACTTTCCCGTATTTTCTTATTCGAGCAAGGTCCTCCATCGCTTCAACGGTTGATCCAGGAAAACATCTTAGCAGCGCAGCTGATATCAACTTACGGCCATCAACAGGCTTTAGAATGGTATTTAAATACTGAAAATTTTGGTAATTTTGCCTATGGTGTGGATGCAGCCTCAAGGGTTTATTTTGGCAAACCAGCTACTGAAATAAGTATCGCAGAAGCTGCCATGTTAGCTGCCATTGCGAATTCCCCCGGTTTAAATCCATTTGATTCTCCATCTCAGGCAAATCAAATGAAAGATCTTGTATTGCAGCAGATGTTCGAGCAAGGATTGATTTCCTCCGATCAACTTCAAGAATCACTCGCAAAGGATATCGTGAGCCGAGAAACCCCTGATCTTTCTCTTAACCTCGAACCAGCATTTACCGATCTGGTAATCAATCAGGCTTCATCGTATATACCCTCAGATCAAATTTACCGTGGGGGTCTGGAAATAATAACTACGCTTGATTATGATCTTCAAACTCAAACGGATTGCACAATTAAAGCCCAGGTTGGAAAAGCCAGCGAAGATCCTGCAGGAGGCCAGTCCCAACCAAGTTTGGAGAATTGCGAGATGGGGCGCTTGCTGCCTTCAATGAGCGCATCCAGCTCAGCTACCCCCTTTCCAATTTCTGCAAACGTGCTCATCCTGGACCCACGCGAAGGGCAAATCCTTGCCTTTGTCGCTGATGGCTCCAGCCAACTAAATCAACGCTCGATTCTTAGTCACCCTCCAGGCACAATCCTTTCACCCCTGCTGTATTTATCTTCATTTTCACGCGGTTCTAGTCCGGCAACGATGGTCTGGGATATCCCTGCAAATATTCCATCTACCTTTACAGATTTGCAGAGTGAGGTTGAATCATTCAATGGACCGGTCAGTTTGCGTTCTTCACTGGCAAATGATTATATGGGTCCCGCGCTTCAAATTCTCAACCAGATGGGTACCGAGCAAGTTTGGCATGATGCTGAACGCCTGGGATTAACCAACCTTCAATTGCCTGAGGTGAATGGAGAAAACCGTATCCTATTCGAGGATGGAGCAGCTGAAATCTCAGAATTAAGCCAGGTATATGGTGTGTTTGCTAATCAAGGTATATTAGCAGGCATTGCCCAAAACAATGCCTCTGGTGAAGATCCTAACTCTCCAATCAATCCCCAGGTCATATTAAAAGTGCTGGATGAAGAAGGCAATGAAGTTTTAGACTGTACCGATCCAATCACCACCTGCCAAACAACTAGACGGCCCGTCACGACCAAAGAATTAGCCTACCTCGTCACCGATATATTAAAGGATGAAACCGCTCGTTGGCCAAGTTTGGGCCACCCAAACCCCCTAGAAATTGGACGCCCGGCTGCAGCCAAAATGGGAACATCGAACAACAAAGGTGAAATCTGGACGATTGGTTATACTCCCGAGTTGTTAACTACTGTGTGGGTTGGACCCGGTTATTCATCCCAGGATAATACTTTGAATCCAGAATTAGCTACCGGGCTGTGGCACGCCGTTATGCAGTATGCATCTAAAGATTTGCTTATTGATGATTTTGCAATTCCTCCTTCAATCAATGATGTTGAAGTTTGTTATCCTTCCGGTTTACTTCCCTCCGAGGATTGCCCGAAGAAAGTTGATGAAATTTTTATCCAGGGGAACGAACCATCGCAAACAGATAATCTTTTTAAAACTTTCTTGATCAATCAGGAATCAGGACGCCTTGCTACCATCTTTACTCCACCGGGATTAATCAAGAAAGAAGTGTTCATGGCAATCCCTCCAGAAGCTGAACAGTGGGCAGAATCTGCTGGTTTACCCCTTATCCCGACGGATTACGACATAATAGATTTAGAGTCCGACCCTAGTGAAGATGCCCAGATTCACTCACCAGCGATGTTCAGTACCGTTAAAGGAGTAGTCCCGATCATTGGACGTGCAGCTGGAGAAGGATTTCAAGCTTACCGGCTTCAAGTCGGTCCTGGTTTAAATCCTGTCTCATGGTATCAAATCGGTGATGAAAGAAATGATCCGGTACCAGAGGGGCAGCTCGGGGCTTGGGATACCCATGGGTTAAGTGGTTTGTTTGTGCTCCAGCTAATTGTCTCCTACGAAAATGATCGAGTGGAAACATCGATCGTTCAAGTAACCGTAGATAATCAAGAACCCAGTGTTAATATCCGTTTTCCAGAGGATGGACAAAGCTTCAATCAGCAAGACTTGGAGACGATCTCATTGCAGGTAGAAGCAGGCGATAATTTATTAATCGACAGGGTTGAATTCTTTATCAATGGGGATCTTGCTGCAACACTCAACTCAGCCCCTTACGTAATTCCATGGAAACTAACAACAGGAGAACACATACTTCGAGTTGTCGCGTACGATCAGGCAGGAAATAGGGCTAGTGATCGAGTGAAAATTATCGTGGAGTAAAGTAAATAAATCCCCAGGAATGATTTATCCTGGGGATTTACAACAAACGTTCATCTTGCAACGATCAAATTAAGGCAAGGTTCCTACTACGTCAAATGTCGCCAATAACTGGTCGAGTGCATCGAAATCTGCTTCTTTTACGATTTGCATCTCCACCAGTACCAAAAAAGCCTGCGAATCTGCTTTTGGAACTGCTGTCAGCACAATATACACATTTCCCGAATCACCACAATTTTCAAAGAGATCATATTTACCCCGATAAACCTCATCTTCATAATCGTAGCGATCATCATACTTGCAATCATCGATCAGATCATCCCGGCGTACATCCAGCAGGTTTACATAACCTCCCAGTTTTGCAAGATCATCTGATGCTCCAAAAAACGCACCTGATTCTGACCACGTGTTGATATAAGCGTCTAAATCTGCAGCAGCAGAGATTGCTGACCCGATGACTTCCCCACCATCCTCCCAATAACCTCCATAGATATCTGTCCACTCAAGAGGGATATCCATTTGAATAGCACCATAATCATCCATGACCCCTGTGTAGCCAGAATAGATTCCGAAATCTTCAACTGCCGCACTACTGAGATCATCTTCAATCGTGTCAGTAAAGGTGAGAGTAGTCTCTAAATCTCGCCCATTAATCTGACCGGCAAGTACCTCTCCGGTGCCATAACGGAGAACTTCTATATCGAGCGTATCATCAGGGTTATGGCTGCGCAGGATATCACAGTAATCTGACATGCTTCCATCTTCAGCCAGGATGATATTCTCTAACATAGTGAGAATATCTCCACCTTCAATACCAGCCTGATCCGCAAGAGATCCGGATTCAACGGAATAAACCCAAATTCCGGAAAAATCTTCACCGGAAAAAGCCTCCCCGTTAATTCCCAACGCTTCAACGTCTTCACCCTGCTCCAATTCACCGATAACCTCGACCGCCAGGTCCCGACCAATTGCAAAATACTGGCCGGTTTCCCTACCACGGTAATTAACTCCGACCACCTTGCCTTCTGAATCGACCAGGGGACCACCGGAATTACCGGGATTAATGGTTGCATCATGCTCGATCACATAATCTACGGATGCCCAATTTGTTTCTCCGCCAGCCTCTTCTTTCGATACAATCCCACGGGTGAGTGTAAATTGAGGTTCCCCCAGCGGATAACCCGCGGAATAAACCTCCAGGCCGACATTGATCGGACCTTCGTGCCATTCGAGGTAGGGATACCCATCACCTTCCAGGTCAATCAACGCCAGGTCTGAACACTCGGACACAGCAATCACCCTGGCATTGTAGCTTTTTGAGGTATCCCCGCCAATAAAGATTTTTAACAATGCTGCTCCAGTTACCACGTGGTTGTTCGTGACTGCCAAACCAGATGGATCGATAATGAACCCGGATCCATACTTTTCAAGATTATAAGAAACAGTAAAATCGGGATTCACAAAAGTTCCCTGTGGTTCGATTTGGATCACTGCTTTCCTGACATCATCCAAGCTGGTCACTGCTCCAGAGTCAGCTTCATCTGTCTCAACGATCTCCTCCTCCACCTGAGGCTCCATTTCTTCGGTCTCTTGCGGTTCGGGAGATTTCGTCTCCGTTGGTGATTGAGTAGGTTCCGGAGTGCCAGAACTGCACGCGGCTAAAAGCACAACGATTAGCATCACGAACCACACCACTGTCTTGAATTTCTTTATGTTCATTGCGTTCTCCTCGAAGTTCATGAAGA
>JBJYXV010000091.1:0-34145 GCA_046260155.1 Anaerolineales bacterium | reverse complement strand
ATCAGCAGTGCAACTTCAGAAACCCGGATCAGCATCCAGGTATCAATAACCCCTTGAACTTCTTCTTCAGATAGACCCGTTGGTGCCTGGGAATCAAACAGCCGTGAAGCATCTTCTTCAATCACACTACCCAACATATCACCCGCATCCGCCGAAGGGATCTGCTCAGTAGGCAAGGCTTTCTCCACTGCAGGTGCAGGAGCCAAGGAGGGACTTATGTTCTCTTCGACCGCCCCTTCCGCAGCTTCTTCCTCTTGCGGCATTTCCAACATCAATGGTTCAGCTGGCGCTGCTTGTGGTTCAGTTTCAACGCTCTCCAGCGTCATCGCTGCTTCTTCCATGCCCGATTGGAGTGAATCCGCTACCAACATCGATCTTTCGGTCGAGATTACTGAGCTCTGGAATACAAAATAATCTCCAAGAAACAGCAGTACCAACAGCAATGCAGCAAATGCAGATGCAAAGCGGAATACCGGAAATGCCCAGCTCGGTTTCCCGGTTTGCCCCACCATAGCAGGGGTTAAGAAATAATTACGTGGAGCGCGTAAGGTTGGTATGTTGCGAAGCACTAATCTGGTCCGCTTGAGCTCTTCGAACCACACCTTTAAATCCTTATCCTGCTCAAGCATCTTCTCGATCTGCGCGCGCTCATTTCCCTGAAGCTCGCCGTCCAAGTAAGCAGATAACGCTTCCAAGTTTCGATCTGATTTACTCATCAATATCCACTCAATAAAAATTCTTCTTATACTTCCAGACGCATCAAATCAGGTAAAAGTTCCCAGAAACCCTGCAGACACTCTCGCATCCGGTTTCTTGCCCTCGCCAGGCGACTCTTTACTGTTCCCAACGGTTTTCCAATCGCATCCGCTGCCTCCAGGTAATCAAACCCCTGTACATCAACCAGTACAACGACCACTCGAAAATCTTCCGGCAGCTGATCCAAGCAAGTCTGGATTGCCTGCCCCAATTCTGAACGCTCGACATTTTGCTCAGGTAATTCACTTGGATCCGCTATCCAATGAGGTGACTCGATCTCTTCTCCTGCATCATCCACTGGTTCTAAAGCGGTTGCCGGGTGTCGTTTTCTCCTGCGCAATTCATCATAACAAGCATTGGTTACTATACGCAGCAACCAGGCACGAAAAGAACCACCCCGGAATGAGCGTAAGTTTTTATACGCTGAAATGAACGCCTCTTGAGCAGCATCATCAGCGGATTGAGAATCACCTAGGACGCGGAATGCCTGGTTATAAACCCTATCCTGGTAAACCAGGACAAGGCTATTGAAAGCATCCAGGTCTCCCCGTTGGGCATCCTTGATTAACCCAGTCTCATCCATCTTTTTGATGAAGCCTTCTCAAGATCAGCCAGAATAATGCGCGCCAGACAAGAATTCCAACCGCACTGACACCGCCCAGGATGATCACGAACAGCGGCAGGATGGGTGAATTCAATGCCATCCCACGCATCCAGGCAGCCATCGGCGCGGCTAAGATCATACTCCAGAATGGTCGCCAGAGTTGCTTCCATTCCACCGTATTCTGGTAGATATAAACTCCAAGATAGGGAGCAATTAACAACCAGGCTGCCACCAATGGTAGCCAAGTGGTAAACATTCTGGTTCCAGCAGTACCTGCAGTCCCATGACTGGCAAAACCGATCAGAGTGATCAAACTAAAGGTAACTGTATCACCTATGATTAATATGTTCCGTTCTAGAGGAGTAAAGTTCTTCATTTATCATAAATCCTAACCGAAACAAGACAAAGCGGCAAGAGGTTTTCCACCCTCTGTTCACTATTGCCCATTTTCTTAAAGCCAGTTACAATGCTGCGGGAGGTTTCCATGCAACCAAGGCAAAATGTCCTCTTGGAATTATTAGCAAGACCCTTCTGGCAGTTATACCTGAGCCTAATTGTAATGGATTCCGCCCTTGTTTTTATCGGTTCTGTCTTTCTCGGCGGGCTTCAACGAATGTCTGATCTTTATTTTTGGAGCACTTTGATTTTGTTAATTATTGCAGCATTGCCAATCTTATTCGAGATAGGTACGAGTGCGAAAATAGCTGGTAAGGCAATCAAAGATGGTGAAAACGTTGGCTCCCAATTGAAGGACAGAAAAGCGACTTTTGATCTCGGTGCAAGGATAACGTACTTATTCGGTTTAGCAGGTATCACCACTTTTATTCTTGCCATTCTTACCCTCGGTATAAACTAACTATGAAAAATTCTCGTCGAAATATCATCATTATTGTCGGTGCTATCATCGTTGTCTGTGGGTGTATCTCTCTCATAAGTTTGGGAGTCCTTGGCTACTTATTCCCCTTCGAGCGTGTCGTCGGCCTCTTTTCTGCGAACGAACCTGTCGCGGTCGTCCCTGAAGAAATAATTGTTACGCCAGAAGAAACTTTCATTGAGCCAACACCAACGGAATCAATCGTTTTGCCTTCTCCAACAAACTTGCCCACTGATCCCAGCCTAACTGATGTGCCTCCAGAGCCCCCAACACCTGAGCCCATCCCGCCTGAGATAGCCCTGCAGATGGACCAGATCGAAACCGAGGTGATTACACTGCGCGATTTACAACCTACGGGACCTGTTTCCCGCAGATTATTAAGTCCCGAAGATCTGCGACAGAAGATTGAATCTGATTTTTTTGAAGATTATCCGGTTGAAGAAGCCGAACAAGATACAATCATATTGTCCGCTCTCGGCTTGCTCGATCCTGGTTTTGAGATGTTTACTTTTTATCAAGACCTGCTAAGCGAGCAGATTGCAGGTCAATATGACCAGAACACCAAGGAAATGGATATCATCCAGGATTCCGGATTTGGCGGCATAGAAAGACTAACCTATGCGCATGAGTACACCCATGCTCTCCAGGATCAGAATTATGACATCGAAAATGGTCTAAATTACTCCAGCGAATCTTGCAAAGAGGATTCGGAACGCTGCGCTGCAATTCAGGCTCTCCTCGAAGGAGATGCCTCCATGTTGGAGCTGGAATGGTTCAATAACTACGCCACCAGCCAGGATTTCTATGATATCCAGGATTTCTACAAGGATTATGAGGGGCCGGTCCTCGAGAGTGCACCTGATTTCCTGAGAGAAGATTTCATTTTCCCATATATTTATGGGCAATCTTTCGTTGAATACATCTACAACAATGGTGGGTGGAATGCGGTTAATAATGCTTATCGTGATCTACCCTTATCCACCGAACAGATACTGCACCCAGAACGATATCCTGATGATCGCCCGATAGAGATAGAAAAACCAGATTTGTCCCTTATCTTGGGGGATCAGTGGCAGGAACTGGATAGTGGTGTAATGGGGGAATGGTATACCTATCTAATCCTTGCCCATGGCCGCGAGCCGGATGCTCGAATTGATGATGTGGAAGCACAAAACGCAAGCGAGGGATGGGGCGGCGATTACTACCTTGTATTTTATGATCAGCAGAGTCAGAAAACGGTAGTCGTAATGCGTACCCTCTGGGAGAGCGAGACTGATGCTGGACAATTCTTTGATGCTTTCCAAAAGCATTCTACCGCCCGATTCGGCCCACCTTCAAATGTCGAGAGCGGCAAGATCAACTGGACGCATCCAGAAGGATTTACTGAAATCGCTGTCGATGAACTGGAAACCACCTGGATTTTCGCCCCTGATGAGGCTACCGCTCTTCTTGTAAAATCAGCAATTCCCTGACCCTGTTAACTCACAAGTGGGCAATTAAAAAATATTGAGACCAGCACCGGTACTTGCGGCATCGGTCTCATCTTCTGATTAACCAAAATTGACCAAAGAGATTTGGTGATCCGCGCTGTGGAGAAATTCGCTTTGTTATTAATTTGTTGTGAAGCAGCAAGCCAGGATTCTGCGAATAGTTTTAATAGCACCCACTGGACCCGGGGTCCATACTATCCTTCGGCAGCAAGAGATTTAATTAATTCCTCGTATTGAGCTTTATCTGGGGGATCAAGTGCGAGAATTTTCTCGATCACTTCTATGGCACCCTGGCGGTCACCGGCATCGAGCAATAATTCTCCAATCACATCATACTCTTGAATTGCGAGTTCAGTCTGACCGCTCTCCTGGAGCAAGTCAGCTCTTTTGCGGTGCAGGTATACTCGTTCTGGATATTCCTGAACCAGCTTATTAAGATAATCCAGTCCAGATTCTTTCTCACCAGATAAATTTAGATAAGCAACATAATCATCTATTTCATTGATTGCCTGATCATCCTGGCCTAAGCGCAGTTTTAATTCGATTAATTTTTCAGTTGCTTGGAAATCATCTGGGTTCAGTGATTGAATTTGGGCGTAAATCTCCTCTGCCTGTTTCCAATCAAGACTTTGAAGTTCAATGTCTGCCAGACGATAGAGAATATTGATCTTCAAATCTGGGTTTGCCTTGTGATTTTGAGCAATCCTGAAAGCATCTAAATAAACTTCACGAGCATGAGATAAATCAGCAAGATTGTAATAAACTCCAGCTAAATTGACTTTCTCTTCGACAGCTTCGTCATAAAATCCCATCTCTTCCTGTAGGGAAATTAACTGATTTCTGGCATCTAAATCCATTGGTGCAGCTTTTATTATACGGTGAAGGATTTTGACTGCGTGCTCCGTTTCCCCTCTTGCATGGTAAGTTTTGGCTATCGCGCTAAATTTTTCAATCGCCTCTTCCAGGTGATCTTGCTTCAACAGCAACTCACCCATATAAGTGTGGAGAGGTAAATAGGTTGGTGCAAACTGGATGGCAAAGAATGCTTCCTCCATTGCGGACCGCCAATAGCCTGACCTTGCATATCGATTAATTTGCCCCACTGATTCAACAATTCGATCACCTTGAGGGTTGCTTAATAATTCACCAACAGGAATTGCAGGAACGCCTTCGAGATCAATTTGGAAATCTCCCCTGGCTTGACTGATATAGGATTGCCATCCGGGTCGAACCAATAACTTCTCAATCCTATCGCACAGCTGATTCTTAATTTGTGGATCAGTTTGTTTGGCCTCTGCCTCGATGATCGGGGTATACATACGTGACATATCCGCAGTCTGATCTCCCGGTACGAGCTGCGCATCCGCCAAACGCAAAGCTTCAAGATAATTCGTTGCAGCTTCACTAAGCCTGTTCATATAACGGTAGGTACGTGCGATCAGCAACCTTGATGCTAATGCATAATCAGGCGCTTGCACTGACCGTTGGAGATACCGGATTGCACTTTCCAAACGATCTTCTTTTGTACGTATAGAACCCAATTCAAAATATGCAGCTGGATGATCTAGTCCAAATTCGAGGGCTTTTTCTAGCTCGTCTGCTGCGGCCCCCCTGGAATCCTGACTCCACAGGATGACTGCTTGGCGAACGCGTGCCAATCCTGGATCCCCACTTTGACCATCTTGACCTCCGGAATCCTGCTCGAAAACAAAATTCGCCAATGCAGAAATTGCAGACTGGTGTGCCTCCTCAATCGGATCTAATTCAGATCCTTCAGGGACAGGGGACGCTTCAGTCCTTGAAACCTCTGGTAATGAAATTCTAGGTTTTTCCAGGTCTACCGAGACAGGCTTCGGTAAAAGTTGACCTGCGGAGATTATCGCCTCTGCCTCGCTTGCTTCTTTGCTGTCAGGCATTATCTCAAGGGCATGATCAATCGCTTCTTGTGTACTGCTGAAGTCACCCTTTTGCTGAAACAAGCTCGCCACCATCAAGTATTCATTTACACATCGTTGCTTGCGACCAGTTCGCTCATAAATTAATGCCAGTCTTGAATGGGCAGGCAAATTTTCCGGTTCAACCCGGATCACCCTCACCAAGCATTCAATTGATTTGGGTAGATTTCCTTGTTTCAAGTAGAGTTCACTTGCGAGCAGGGCTGGAGAAATTACCTCCTTGTTCTGTCCAAGCAGTTCATGAAGCTGTGATTTTTTCTCAAGTGCCAAGGGATCATTCGGAGCAACTTCTATGGCTCGTGAATAGAATTTAATTGACTCGTCATATGCACCGAATTCGAACAACGCCAATCCAAGACTCACTAGGGCATTCGGGTCGTCCGGGTTCATCTCGAGCGCCTGCCGGTAATGGTCTGCAGCTTTCTGCCAGTCCAGATCCCAGGCGGCATTGTGCCCCTGGTTCATCTCTTCATTAAAGCGATTTATGCTCTCAACCATGGCTTCTCCACCTGATTATAAACCCCAAAACTATACTGGTGACATTTCATTCCAGTTAGGACCACTCCGGGCATCAGCCAGGAGCGGGATCTTCAAGGAATAAGCATTCTCCATAATTTCCCGCACCAGATTTGCGGTCTCATCGAGTTCAGCTATTGGGCATTCCAGAACAAGCTCATCATGAACCTGCAGCAGCATCTTCGCAGATAAATTAGCCTTCTCCAAGCCTTCGGGAACCGCGAGCATGGCTAATTTCATAATATCAGCAGCTGTCCCCTGGATGGGTGCATTAATGGCCTCGCGTTCCTCCCTGTTCCGAATATTGCGATTTGTTTGGTTTTTGAGGCCAGGAAAATATCGCCGCCGACCGAGTAAAGTTTCCACGTATCCAGCGTTCGCTGCTTGGGCTCTCATTCCATCCAGGTAATTCTTAACTCCCGGAAATTGTTCAAAATATGCTTTTACGAAATCCTCTGCTTCAGCCAGGGTAATATCCGTATAACGAGATAAACCAAATGCGCTCATACCGTAAATCAAGCCGAAGTTGACACCTTTTGCTCGGCTGCGTTGTTCATTTGAGACCTGATCGATCGGTACACCGAATATTGCTGCTGCAGTTGCCGCGTGGATATCCTGTCCGGATCGGAAGGCCGAGAGCATCATTGCATCATCAGACATATGAGCAACGATACGCAGCTCTACCTGTGAATAATCCACCCCAAGTAATACATGCCCGGGTTGGGCAATGAAAGCCTTCCGGACCTTCCTGCCCATTTCTGTTCGAATCGGAATATTCTGTAAATTTGGATCAGAGGATGCGATTCTGCCAGTTACTGAACCTGCCTGGTTGTATGAGGTATGGACACGACCTGTTTGTGGATTCACCTGTAAAGGCAAGGCATCGACATACGTATTTTTTAATTTTGACAATTCTCGGTATTCAAGCACCATATCAACGACAGCATGATCACCTTTCATCGACTCGAGCGTCCCGGCGGCTGTTGAATAGAAACCACTGGATGTTTTTTGAGTTCGATCGGGAGGTGTCAGATTTAAAACGTTAAAAAGGGCTTCCGAAAGTTGCTGTGGGGAATTTAAATTAAATTCACTCCCAACTTCATCAAATATTCCGGCTTTTATGACACCAATTTTCTCATTCAGTTCGCCTGAAAATTGTTTTAAGTACTCAACATCCAGGGCAATGCCCGCCATTTCCATGCCTGCCAGGACCTTGACGAGAGGCATTTCGATATTTTTAAATAATGAATCAGCCTGATTCGCAGCTAATTCCACCTCCAATTCAGATTTTAATCGCAGTGGTATCGCTGCATCATCAGACGCATAAGGTGCGACTTCATCTATATTCACGTCAGCCATGCTACGCTGATTTTTCCCTTTGCCAATCAATTCCTCAATTTCTGTCATCTTGAAATTTAAACGGACCCAGGCTAAATTCTTCAATCCGAGGTTGCGTGAGGTCGGGTTGATTAGCCATTCAGCCAACATGGTATCAAAGGATAATGGGTATACTTTAATACCATTTCGAGCTAAAAGGACAAAATCGTACTTAAGATTATGACCAACTTTAGGGATGGCTGGATTTTCGAGAAATGGCCGGATTGCTTCAATGACTATATTTATCGGCAGCTGTCTACCTGGAGACTTCCGATGCCCAACTGGAAGATAATATCCGCCTTTCTCATTCGTTGCGATGGATATCCCCACCAAGGTAGCTTGCATTTGATCGGTAGATGTTGTTTCTGTATCAAACGAGATCTGCTCGGCTTGTTTTAAGGTCGCTACCAATTGTTCCAGGGTCTCAGGCGAATCAACAATTGTTGTGCGGAGCTCAATTTCAGAGCGTACTTCATCCTGAACCGCCCCAACTTCCGAAAACAAGCTCAGTTGATCTCCATATGTTTTCACTCCCATGCCCTGGGTTTTTATCAATTTATCTAACCGGTCAGAGAGAGTCCGGAACTCCAGCTCACGAAACAAAGCCTCGACATCTTGAGGATTGAAATGCTCAGTTTTCGCCTGGTTGAGATCATAAGGAATATCTAAATTGGTGACTATCTTTGCTAATTTCTGGCTTAAGAAAGCTTCATCCCGTGATTTTTCAAGTTTATTGCGAACAGAAGTTGGAATCTGATCCAAATTTGAGTAAATATTCTCCAAAGTATCAAAATCTGCAAGCAATTTTGTAGCTGTCTTTTCACCGACCCCGTACACACCTGGAATATTATCTGACTTATCACCGATTAAGGCTTTGAAATCAACAATCTGGTCCGGTCGAACACCAATAAATTCATACACATCAGATTGAAAAAAATCCCGAGAATCCGACAAAGACCTTCCAGGGAGACTAACCATGACCCGCTCATTTACCAGCTGCAACAAATCTTTATCTCCAGTGATTATCCTCACCCCTAACCCGTCCGCAACCGCCTTCACGGACATACTGCCTAGAACATCATCCGCTTCATATCCTTCAATTTCCAGCCGAGGTATGTTGAACACATCTACAAGTTGTTTCACTCGCTTCATCTGGGTGACTAAATCATCTGGCATTTTCTCGCGAGTTCCTTTATACTCTTTATACAAATCATCGCGAAATGTTCTGCCCGTATCAAAAGCGACCATCAGATATTCCGGTTTATCTTGTTCGAAGATACGGAGTAATACACTCGCAAACCCGTAAACACCTGCAGTCGGTTCACCTTCTCGTGTTAACCATTGCTGAGCCCCGGTGCCACCCCGGGTTAAAGCAAAATATGTCCGGTAAGCCAGTGCATGACCATCGAGAAGGTAAAGTGTTGGAGGCATGTATAAACCCTTATGGATTCCAACCCTGGGGAAAACCAAGGTCGTTTAATTCAATTCGAACTTTTAAACCCAACTTACAAACTTCGAGCTGCTAAGGCTGTCTGTTCATTAAATTTCAACCTTCAAGGTAACCTAGTGTAACATGGGCCAAAATGCGTTGCAAGATTGTTGACAATCAGTTGTGAACATGATATTTTTTAGATAGAATGGTTCAGGCCAAAAGAGTTGCAAACGCTGTTTATATTATCATTCTACTCCTGAGCCTGACCGCAACGGGAGGGGAAAGTGCTGGCGCGCAGGAATCTGAAGAACTTTCTCGCCAGACGACAGTTATTACCGAAGAGACATTGTATGAATGGTGGCTAAATCGATGGACAGATAATCTCCTCGTCTGCCAGATTTTTGTGGACCATGAAGGACCTCCTTTTGAAGAGGACGTCATCAATGAATGTGGTTTGGATATATTCCAGCAGTGGTTAAAAACCCCACCCTGTGAAGAAGCAGCTGCGGGGAAACCGACCACCTACTGTCCTGGATTATATGCATATTTCGCGGGGTTCCAACCTGGAAAGGTGACCACTGTCGTTGATCTTCCTTCTCCAACAGTCTGGCTGGATGTTTCCGGATGCACTTTACGACCACCAGAGAACTTCTGCCCCCAACAGCCCAAACTGATCCTGACTGGAGAAGAACCGCTCCCCGATTACGAGATAGAAGCCATCCACATGATCATCGAAGGTCGCAAATCTTCTTGTGGAGGAGATGAATGTGAAATCCCGCTGAGATCAACACCATTTACTGGAACGCAGATCGAATTTTGGGCTGATTCGACTTTTGGTGATTCGAGCGAGCATTTCACAGCCTTGGTAAGGGTATTGGAAACGGGTGTCCCAACCAATCCCGCAGAAAATGGGTGGTATGTGGATGTGCTCAGCACTCAATGGCTTGGGGGTCCATTAGAAAGCTGTTCACTGATTTGGGAATCATTTCCACCAGCGGGTTTACCTCCCTCCTGGCTGGCGACTCCCACTCAAGACCTGCTGCTCGCATCAGTTGAACCCTACCAATACCTGGCTGGCAGATTGATCACACAGGGTTTAGTTGATGCTTCAGAATGTGCCAATAATGGTTTGCTGGTCAATGGTTATTCAGATGCCTGCGGCTTGAGCAAAGCCCGCCCCCTGGTTGATGAATGGCAAAACCAATTTGACAACCGAATACTTGAAGTAGCCAGAGAAACTCGACTGCCAGCCCAGGTGATGAAAAACATCTTCGCCCAGGAAAGTCAATTTTGGCCAGGTGTCTTCCGGGTTCCCCAGGAATATGGATTAGGCCAGATCACCGATATGGGGGCTGACACGATTCTGTTGTGGAACAAACCTTTCTATAATAGTTTTTGCCCCTTAATCCTTTCAGAAATGGTTTGTGCAAAGGGTTATTTAGGGCTCGATAAAGAGCAGCAAGCGATATTACGAGGAGCATTAGCCATTCAGGCGAACTCAGATTGCCCGGATTGTCCAAGTGGGGTGGATTTAGTTCACACCGATATTTCCGTTATGTTATTTGCCCAGGGAATTCTTGCCAACTGCGACCAGGTAGGACAGACAATCTATAATGCCACCCAAAAACAGCCTGGAACTGTGAGCAGCTACGAGGATTTATGGCGCTTCACCCTCGCAAACTATAATGGTGGACCGGGCTGCTTGGCGTTTGCTATCTTCAGCACCTGGAATCTGAGGGAACCGATGGATTGGGCTCATGTCTCATCCCACTTGACCCAACCCTGCCAGGGCGTAATTGCGTATGTTGACTCAATCACTCAATAGTTGGATTCCAGCAGCTGTTTTACCAGCTCAATAAACTCTTCCCACTCCTCCTCAAAAAAGTGAACAGTGACATTGTTCAATTCAAGGTGAAATGTAGATTCATTATCTGGTTCTTCTGCTCGCCAGGCAGAATAATTATCGGTCTCTGTTAATGTATCAATCTTCAAATCAGGTTGGTTATCCATCATATTATTCCTGAGAGAACTAGGGGGCAGGGAGGACATACCAGGGATTAATGAAACCGCCCATGTAACGAACTTCGAAATGGAGATGGGGTCCAGTCGAATAACCGGTGTTTCCAGCTGAAGCGATATACTGGCCTTGAAGAACACTTTGACCGCAACTGACACCTACTGAACTGAGGTGAGCATATAGAGTTTGGTAACCATTACCATGATCGATAACAACCATGTTGCCGTAGCCTCCCAAGGCAGATCCGGCAAAAACAATCACACCACTATCAGCAGCATATATCCTCGCACCAGTACCTGCTGCAATATCAATCGCCAGGTGACCTGACCAATAATCATTACCGGACAAAGTGTGATTATCTGCTGGCCAGATAAAACCTCCAGTTCCGTATGCACCTTCGTAACCACCAGGACACGTTCCGCTACCGTATAATGAGCTGGAGACTCCGGCTCGACCGCGTGGAATGGTAGGTACAATCCATTGTTTAAATTCCCGGTGACCCCCAGGCAGCATTACGGTTGCCTCCCCCTCAACTTCTGGGTTAGTCAGATCAAATTTGTTGCCTGACCAGCCAAGGATATCCTCCAATTTAGCTTCGAATCGATCAGCAACAGCCTGGAGAGTATCACCTTCTTGCCATTCATACAATACACCATCTGTGGGTGGGATCTTCAACACCATACCAGGAGATAACTGGTCGGGATTGTCATTTAACAAAAGATAATTCGCCCACAAAACAGATTCTGGCTCAAGATCATATTCTGCTGCAATCGCAAAAACAGAATCCCCGGTTTCTACGACATGTTCAATCGCCTCCTGACGAGAGCGGGTGGGGATCGTTGTGTGAAGATTGGTCTCCCTGAGGATAGATGAAAGTTGCACAGGCTCAGATAATTCCGGTAGAGGCAAATCGACCACAGCATTGTCCACAGGTGAAAGATCCAAAAAGGAGGTTGTTTGTTCCAATGGACCAGCTTTAACGGTTGTTGTTTGCCATCCCAGGTAAATTGCGAAAGCAACCAATCCGGCTGCAACAACCCATGCCCCCCAATACAAACCTCGATTGATGGAGGTTTTGGTATTTTCGTCTGCTTCGCTCACAAATTTGCCTCGTTAAGGGTTTCAAGAAATTCCTGATTATCTGCGGTTTTTGCTAAGCGCTGTAAAATCGCTTCAGTAGCGCTCGAAGAATCAAGACCCGCTCCATGTGGAGGTGCAGTGATCATCTGATCCACCATACGTCTCATCAACCAGACACGAGGAGTGATATCCGGGCCAAGCAGTAATTCTTCACGGCGTGTTGATGAACGCTCAATATCGATCGCCGGGAATATGCGGCGTTCCTGGAGCTTTCGAGAAAGATGCAGCTCCATATTCCCAGTACCTTTGAACTCCTCATATACGACATCATCCATGCGAGACCCAGTGTCGATCAGGCATGTCGCCAATATCGTCAATGAACCCCCATCCTCAATATTGCGTGCTGCACCAAAGAAACGTTTTGGGGGATAAAGAGCTGAAGGATCGATACCACCAGATAGCGTTCGTCCGGAAGGTGTGACAACAAGGTTATAAGCTCTTGCCAACCGTGTAATCGAATCCAGCAAGATTACAACATCCCTTCCAACCTCAACCAGGCGTTTAGCTCGTTCGAGGACCATTTCTGCCACGCGAACGTGGGAGGTGACTGGTTCATCAAAAGTCGATGAGATAACCTCTGCATCTACCGACCGATCCATATCCGTCACCTCTTCAGGTCGCTCACCAATCAATGCCACCATTAAATTGACTTCAGGATTCTTGGTTGAGATTGCATTCGCCATCTGTTTAAGTATCGTAGTTTTCCCGGCTTTTGGGGGGGAAACAATAAGCCCTCGCTGCCCTCTCCCGACTGGTGTAACTAAATTTATTAAACGGGTTGCCAATGTCATGCGATCAGTTTCCAGGTCAAACCGGACATCGGGAAAGATAGGAATTAGGGATTCAAATCGTGGCCGGCGTTTTGCTTCCTCCGGGTCAATCCCATTCACTGACTCAACTTTTAACAATCCATAGTGTCGTTCTGATTCACGCGGAGGACGCACATGCCCAATTACCAGATCGCCATTCCGTAAACCATAACGGCGGATTTGGGATTGAGACACGTAGATATCATAAGGGCCAGGCTGGTAATGTCCTGAGCGCAGGAATCCAATACCTTCACTCATGATTTCAAGGATACCACCGCGAAGCTCCAGACCATCACGTTCTGCTTCGGCTTGTCGAATCTTTAAAATTAAGTCTTCCTTTTTTAATCGATTCACATTTTTTACGTCCAGCTCTTTGGCGATCTGGCGCAATGAATTCAGGGGTGTTTTCTCAAGTTCTAATACTTTCATATCTTGTTTACCTAATTTGGAGCGGTATAAATTTTAGATGATAATTAGGCGGCACTAACGCAACAGATCAGTGACGACGTTTATCGCCATTGTAATTAAAAAGTCAGCTTGTATTACTCGAATAATTCAATAAGCGCGGTTGGGGGACAAAGAATAAATAGCCGTTTTCTGGTAAATTCACTCACAAGGAAGGGAAGCTACAAAAAATTATAGCATGCTAATTGTGAGTACGCAAGACTTCGTTATTTAATAATCAATTAAGAAATTTTTCAAGTTTTTAATGAACACTCTCCTTTTCAATGTTACTAAAAGCCTAATTGACTTTCATTTTTCAATCGGCTATAATCTAACAAATGAATTTTGGTGGGGGTAATGCTGAAAAAGCATGCCTTCGACACAGACTAATTGATATTCTTTGATTGGGAGGTGATTAAATCAAATCAAAATGTTGCGAAATTGTCCTAAATCTATTAAATCAATATTTTTTAGTTAGTGCAAGGAGAGTGCCAGATGAATAAAAAACTGCTGACAATTGCTTTGATCGCTTTGCTGGTGATATTATCACTCGCAACAATTGCTGCTGTGGCAAAGACCGAACTCGCCAGGTTTGAGGTGATCAATAAAACGGACCAACCGGTAGCAATCAGCCTGACGAGCGGAGATACTTTCTACTACCTGACGGTTGCCGCTGATTCAACGAAAGTATTTACTGTTGAGCGCCTGGTATATGATCAGACGATCTGGTCTTGTGACCTCACAGAGTCCGGAAGTCTTGACCTGAAGACCTACATGAAACTGACTTTCACTCGCTGCGATCGCGAAGCACCTAACAAGGGTGAACGTGGTATGGAGAAAGTCCATATCGATGACGCTCCGTATGGAATCAACAATCGTTTTGAGTACGCAAACCAATAAATCAATCCAATAGTTTTGTACCTGCTGAAACGAGATCGCCCTGGTTTAATCTCCCAGGGCGATCTGTTTCTTAATCTGCACTCTTGGATTGGCGCCACCTTATCGAGAAACTGAGCAAAATAATAGGCACAATTGATATCACCAGTCCATTAAGACAGGGTATATGTGAGGTTGCAGGACTCTCGGGGGAAGAAGTTTGTTCTTGAAAATCTGATGATCCAGTTGGTTGGGGAGTGGTTTTTAAATTCGTTCCTGGGTCTGGATCCGGGATAGATGCATCTCCAGGCAACTTATTTTTTATTTCGTAAACTACATCTCCTGAAACAACGATCACCTCGGGACCTAATGCGAAAGCTTGTGCCAATCCAGGATCGGTCCAAGCTAAAGAGAAGTACTGTTCAGAAAGGAATTCCACCGTGATAGGCTCCATTTGCTGGGGATCGTATCTTGTATCCACCCAAATCCCTTCAGTGTCAACAAATGTATGCATATCAACAATTCTCACTTTTGCTTGTACGCTTTGAGGGACAACGGGTACTGCTTCAGCACTTGCCAGTGAGTTTTGACCCTCTGCTTGCTCAACAGCATCACGCCCAAAAGTCGGCAATTGTGCCAGATCATTGAATTTCTGTAATTCTTCAGTTACGACACGTTCCCTTTCCTCCACACCCAATATAGAAGGTTCCGTAACCAGGTAGGATGTGTACGGTGTCACAATACCAAAGCGAATACTTAACTGTACAATTTCATCAATTATTTCTCGATCTGCACCATTCAGTCGAATTTGTTGTAACAGGTAACCGATCTTACGCGTCGCCCACAGGATTGGAATTTTGGATTCTGCCTGTTCACGATGAGTACTTTGCTTTGCAAATTCCAGGTGCGGGTAAATGAATTCCTTAACAACCCCATTGGATTCTCCCCTCAAGGTCACATTTGTGATGCCTCCATGAGAGTATCGCCCGACAACTGCTATTTGACCATCTACAAATAGATCGGGAAGCGGGTAGGGATAGATATCATTCGCCTGCAAATTTCCGAAATCCAATTCCAAATTGGTTAAAACTGGTGAGCTGATCTTGTTGTAGAACTCCGATAAAGTCTCATCCAAAGCTTCACCTGGAAGGACGTATATACTGGTTCCGTGGTGGTTATGTGCAAGGGAATCGAGCAGAAAAGTATCCACATCATAACCTACTCCAAATACAAATATGTTCATATTCTTGGGGGCAAGATTCTGCAAATTACTGATGATTTTTTCAGCTTCCACTTCCCCCACGGTTGGCAAGCCATCGGTCAGGAAAATTATATACCCCGGCCGATCATCTTCGATTAATGCAGCGCTCTCGAGCAAAGCACGATTAATATCTGTACTTCCACCAGCTGTTAAATGACCCACCCATGAAATTGCTTGATCCCTTTCAGATGCTGGAATCAGATTTTGGGCAAAAAAATCAACGCCTGTGCTGAAGGCGATGATGTTGAACCGGTCTTCTTGATTTAGGTGACTCAAGATATAACGCAAGGCTTGTTGAACCTGCTCGAATTTTTCACCTTCCATACTGCCTGATTGATCTACCACCACCAGTACGTCTTTTGGGATTGGATGAACGGATTCCTGTAATGCAGGTGCTAGCAGGAGCAGGAAATAACCATCCGGATCATCCAATTCTGATGGGTCTCGAAAGGTGAGCATGTGAAATGCCTGCGAATCTCCGGTTGAATAAAACAATGAAAAATCCTGGTCTGGCAGCACATCTTGTTCTTCATACCCCGCGGAAACTGAAGTATCACTTTCTCTGCTGATTGATACTTTATGACTGGGAGAATAGACTGCCCGAATGGGCTGATTGGACTCGATTTTAACAGTGATGCTGACCGATCTGAGAGGATCAACAGAAAATTTTTCGGTACTTAAAGGGTAAAGATAATGAACCAGCCCGTTTTCTGCGGTCAATATCTGGGAGTATTGGATTTCGATCCTTCGTTCACTTTTCGCTGGTATTGGAAATATTCGAGCCCGGACAGCTCCCTGGTCCGCGTATTCTAAAAGCGCCGGATCACGCAAGGTTGAAACAATCTGTTCGTAAGTTTGCCGGGCGTCGTCCGCTTCTAGAATCTTACCCTCGACGGGGGAATCATCGAACCACAAGATAAAATTATCGATCGTTGCTCCAATTGGGATTGGGAATATATAGTCACCTTCAACTTCCCAATCATTGGGGTTATAAAAAACCTGGTCAACATAAGTGGTCGCAATCTGGTCTTTGATCGAGACAGAAACATGGTGATACCGTATGGACAGCTGGGTCATCGGGTGCGGAATCGGGCACGGATCACAAATTGGTGGGTCTGGAATAATAATCCCATCCGCAAGGACGTTTTCATATGAGAATGAGACAGCCACCGCGAACGAAAATAGAAATGCAAGAATCTTCTTCATCTTCTATCCCCTGAAATTTTTCCTGGTGTTGGTTGAGGGTACCATTTGAACACAAGACGAAGATCGGATGATAAAAGTTCCAATGGTATAATTTCGTCCGATATTTAGATAAATATACTCTCGATTTGGCAAGGAAGCAGTTTAGAGAATGTTAGACAAGATTTCCGGCATTGAAGAACGCTACGAAGAATTGAACCAGCTCTTGATGGAAGTTGGGGACGATTACCAGCGAGCAGCAGAACTGAGCAAGGAGCGTTCAGAACTCGAACCATTTATCATCAATTCCCGACATTATCACCAGGCTTTAAAGCAACTCGATGAGGCCCGGACGCTGGCAGACACCGAGGATGAAGAGTTTCGTCAATTAGCAATAGCAGAGATGGAACAGCTCGAGGTGGAAATAAAAAACCTGGAACTCGAACTTAAAAGCATGCTGCTGCCCCAGGATGCCCGCGACAGACGCAATGTGATTATGGAAATTCGCGCGGGAACGGGCGGTGATGAAGCCGCCCTGTTCGCCGCAGACCTTTTTCGGATGTACAACCGCTACGCAGAGCGAAAACGTTGGAAAGTTGAGATTCTCTCATCCAATGAAATCGGTATCGGTGGATTTAAAGAAATCGTATTTCTGATCAAGGGAAAAGGTGCATACTCGAGATTAAAATTCGAATCAGGCGTACACAGGGTGCAGCGAGTTCCGGTAACTGAATCTCAAGGTCGCATCCACACTTCAGCTGCAACCATCGCAGTCCTCGCAGAAGTAGACGATGTCGAGATCGCAATACCAGAAAGTGATTTACGGGTAGATGTATACAAATCCGCAGGTGCAGGTGGGCAAAGTGTTCAAAAGAATGCGACCGCTGTCCGGATTACCCATTTACCAACTGGTATCGTGGTTCAATGCCAAGATGAACGCTCCCAACTGCAAAATAAAACCCGGGCAATGAGCATCCTCCGTGCTCGCCTATACGAAATCGAGGAAGAGAAACGCCAGGCAGAAATTGACCAGGATCGCCGTTCTCAAGTTGGTACTGGAGAGCGCTCTGAAAAAATCCGCACCTATAATTTCCCGCAGTCACGGGTCACAGATCACCGCATTAATCTTTCATCCTATAATTTACCCTCTGTAATGGATGGAGAAATTGACTTATTCATTGACGAATTAGCCACCCAGGAGGAAGCTGACCGCCTGGCAGCTGCGGGTTTCGATAGTTGATTACGATTGGTCAAGCCCTAAGGCAGGGTGTCGAGAAGCTCAGCGAACACAGCGAGACTCCGAATCTGGATGTCCAGGTCCTGCTTGCCAATATACTCAACCAATCCCGGGCCTGGATCGTCTCCCATCCTGAGGTCGAGTTAACCACTTCAGAACTATCTGCGTGGCAGGTCAACCTCAATTCTCTGGTAAATGGAACACCACTTCCCTATGTTATCGGCCATTGGGAATTCTTCGGTCTCGACTTTAAAGTATCCCCGGATACCCTGATTCCACGCCCTGAGACAGAAATACTGGTCGAGCAGGCGATATCGTGGTTGGATGAAGATCATGAACCTGGATCCCGGGTCGCTGACATCGGTACAGGCACAGGGTGTATCGCAATTTCAATAGCTAAATACAATTCTATTTCAACTATTTATGCCACAGATTTATCCTTACCAGCCCTGAAAATAGCGATTGAAAATGCCCAAAAACACTGCGTTGCAGACCGCATCGAATTTCTTGTGGGAAACCTGCTAAATCCGTTGGATACAAAATTTGATCTTATTTGTGCTAATTTACCTTATATTCCAGCACACGCACTGCCCAATCTGGAAATTGCACATCACGAACCACTGCTGGCTTTGAATGGCGGTCATCAAGGTATGGAGCAGATTGCACAATTAATAAAAGTTGCTCCATTGCATCTTAATCCTGGAGGTCTTCTATTGATCGAAATTGAGAAAACCCGGGCTGATCTCGTACAGTCTTTAGCAAAACAGCATTTTCCAGCCGCTGAAATCAGCCTACTCCAGGATCTCTCCCATCATGACCGGCTGGTAAAAATTCAACAATCAATTTATCACTGCTAACACCCCCAATTAAACATTAGATTAATGTCCAATCCGTTTCTCTAATCAATAATATAATCTATTATCCCTTTGCCCTGGAGGAAACAATGTCAAAATTCTTAATCCCCCTGACTCTCGCAGTATTTCTACTGGTTGCCTGTGGTTCTCAACCGACAACAGAACCCTCCCTCGAGAGCTACCCTGCCCCCCAGCAAACTGAACCGGTTCAACAAACAGAACCGCCGACTGATTCTGGCGAGGAGGTTTATCCGCCACCTTACCCAACTGCAACCCTGATTGCTGATTTCGGTACAGTCTATCCAGCCCCGGAAGGCGGTTTACAGACTTTCACCATCATCCCGGGAGAATCAGAAGTCTCGTATGAAGTTGGAGAAGTATTTTTAAACCAGGATAATGCCTTTAATGTTGCTATTGGGGTTACCTCAGAAGTGAATGGAGAAATCCGCGTAGACCCGGATAACCCTCAAAACAGCACCCTGGGAACGATCAGCGTCGATATCAGCCAATTTACCTCGGACAATCAAAGACGGGATAATACGATCCGAGACCGATACTTGCAGTCCGCGCAGTTCCCCATTGTTAATTTCACCCCACAGGAAATTCAAGGTCTTCCCGAAACTTATGTGCCTGGCGAGGAAATCAGTTTTCAAATTACCGGTGATGCAACCATACGGGACGTGACAAAACCCGTTACATTTGATGTCACCATGGTTGGAAATCAAGATACAATAACCGGTGAGGCCACAACCACTATCCTGATGAGCGATTTTGGTTTCGGTCCAATCAGTATTGTTGGTATTCTGAATACTGAAGATGAGGTCAAAATAAAATTCGACTTTGTTGCTCGACCCTGAGGACCTTACATAATAAAACTGGCAACTCAATCGAATGAAAGGTGGTCTCCATGCTTACCCCTTTCCACCATAAGAAAGTCGTATTAGGTATCACAGGCTCAATCGCTGCATATAAGGCAGTCGATCTAGCCTCCAAGATGGCTCAAAATGAAGCCTTCGTGGATGTGATCCTGACCCGATCTGCGACTCAATTTGTCACACCCCTGACCTTTCAATCTGTTACAGGCCAACCTGCCCACACTGAAGAAGACCTTTGGGGTTCTCAAGGGCATGTCCTGCATATCGGGTTGGCTCACCAGGCCGACCTGGTTGTCATCGCGCCTGCTACTGCCAATACTATCGCCAAATTAGCTCACGGGATTGCTGACAATTTATTGACTGTAACATCCCTGGCAGCTAAATGTCCAATCATTATTGCGCCGGCAATGGATGGAGGGATGTTCACCAATCCTGCCACCCAGGCCAATTTGGAAATCCTGCGGCAGAGGAATTCTTCCATTCTCGGTCCCGCAGAGGGCCATCTCGCCTCCGGTATGACCGGTATCGGGCGCATGCTGGAACCCGGTGAGTTGCTGGGTCACATCCGTTATGAATTATCCCGGCGTGGCCCCCTGAAAAATAAGAAATTTATTGTGACTGCCAGCCGGACATACGAACCCTTTGATCCGGTACGCGGGATTACGAACCGCGCATCAGGAAAACAGGGATTTGCTCTTGCTCAAGCAGCACTGGATCGTGGAGCCGAAGTGATCTTGATCACCGGTCCGGCCAACCTTGATACGCCCATCGGTGCCCAACGCATTGATGTTCAAACCGCTGCCGAAATGCGGGATGAAGTGCTAAGGGGATTACCGGAATCCACGGGACTGATCATGGCTGCTGCAGTGGCTGATTTTCGTCCGAGATCAGCCGAAGACCACAAGATAAAGAAGACAAATGGCATGCCCCAATTTGAGCTTGAACCTACTCCGGATATCCTTGCTGAAATTTCAAAGGAAAAGAGGAGAAATGGTTACCCGCAAATCACCGTCGGATTCGCTGCCGAGAGTCAGGATTTACTCAAAAATGCCCGCAGAAAATTAGAACAAAAGCAGCTAGATTTGATCATTGCCAATGATATCTCCGCTAAAGATGCTGGATTTGCTGTTGAGACCAACCAGGTGACAATCCTGGATGCAGGTGGTGGAGAAGAAGTGCTTCCATTAATTGATAAAAATGAGGTTGCCCAATTCGTGCTGGAGCGGATACTTGGCTTATTGGGTTTGTCCGGAGGAGATCAAAGTTAAGGACTCGCACGATCAAATATTACAAATTTATTAAATCGAGCGCCGATCTACTGAATCCCATAGAATACCTTCATGGGATTTTTTCATATCCGGGAAACGAAGATTATCGATTAATTCTGCCAGATCAAATTAATCTGATAAGCAAAATACATGCACCTGCTTGGGTCCATGAACGCCAATCGTCAAAGTCATCTCGATATCTGCCGTTCGTGATGGACCGCTGATCAATGAGGACATGGAAGCTTCTTTTAATTCGCTTGCATCAATCACCTGGTACAAATTCTCTTTGATATCAGCAGCTCGTATAATCGCGAAATGGATTTCAGGAATTAACGAGACAAATTGTGGCTTACCTTGATCCAGGCTGAGCACCAGGGTCCCCGTATTCGCTATCCCCGCTTCAGACCCGGTTAAACCGATTTTTATTTCAGGATCAAAATCTTGGGATATCTGGATCCCCTTCGATTGCAGGCTACGCGTCAAGCCGCTTGGTAAATACGCCTCATCCCAGGAAAGGATAGAATTAACGCCAAAATCCTGTAATTGCTCAAAAACCCGCTCGCTTAACTCCGCAGAAGTACAAAGGTAAAACTCTCCCCCCAGGGCACGCAGCTCTTCTGCGAATCGCTCAATTACATCGTCGGATTTGTTATTTGTTTTTTCTTTTTCAGTCTCAATCGAATCGTTCCCAAAATCCAATGGCTTGTTATTTCCTGGAGAATTTCCTATTTTATTATTACTGCTCCAACGTTCCCTGAAAGGACGTTGGCTTGGACGCGGCAGATCTTTGCTGTACCCCCAGCCAGTAAATCCTGGTAAGGGCAGCCAATCTGAGCTTGGTGAGACCAGCTTGCTGATCCAGCCGACAGCCTTTAATGCAAAATTAAACCGCCCAGGATTCGTCGCCATCCAGGTATACAACCTCAACCCGAAGTAAACAGGAAATGGGACGCTGCGTTCCACTTCATTGGAATTAAGAGTCACACCCCCCGCTCGTACTCGAAGCAAAAGTTTCGGTAAATCAATATCCACAGGGCATGCATCTTTGCACGCTCCACACAAAGTTGATGCGCGTGCAAACTTCCCAAACTGCACTTGGCCGAATAAACCCGGAGAAACGATGGAACCGATCGGACCAGGGTAGGTGCTCGTCTCCCCACGCTCATTGACATAAGCGTGCCCACCGATTTCAGCAAATACCGGGCAAGCATTCAAACAAGCCCCGCAGCGGATACATAATAAACCCTCAGCCAGTGGAGATTCTCTCATTGCACGGCGACCATCATCCACCAGGATTAAATGCCTTTGCTCTGGACCGTCCGCATCGCTGGGTTTGCGTGGTCCGTTGATCAGGGTGGTATATACCGTCATTTTCTGACCGGTCGCGGAACGGGGCAGCAGCTCTAACATCACTGCCAGGTCCTGCATCTTTGGTACCAGGCGCTCGATCCCCATCAGGGCGATGTGTACCCGGGGCAGGGATGTGACCATGCGGCCGTTCCCTTCATTGGTTACCAGGCAAAGGGTGCCGCTTTCAGCAACTCCAAAATTTACACCCGAAATACCGATGTCCGCTTCAAGAAATATTTCTCTCAACTGCTCTCTTGCAGCAGCTGTCATCGTGGCGACATCATCGGTGTATGGTATGCCGAGTTTCTCGTGGAAAGTTTCGCCACACTGCTCCTTCCTTAAATGTACTGCGGGGGTGATGATATGCGCAGGAGGTTCCCCTCTCAATTGGACGATATATTCACCAAGATCAGTTTCCACCACCTTCAAACCAGCGGCTTCCAATGCATGATTGAGCCCGATCTCCTCGCTGACCATGGTCTTGGATTTCGCGATTAATTCGGCATCATTTTCCCTGGCGATGTCCAACACCATGTTCACCGCATCCAATGAATTTGCAGCAAAATGGATCTCAAGCCCATTATTATCCGCTTGAGCCACAAATTGTTCGAGATATTGATCAAGATGATCAACAACATCCTGGCGAATTTGCTTTGCCTTCGCCCTCATGATGGTCAGATCTGTGGATAATGAAGCGAATGCGTTTTTGCGCGCCTCAAATCTTCGTTCGGCGTTCGCATCCAAAGCAATTTGCAAATCCTCGTTGGATAACGAAGCGCGTATACGTTCGTGAAAGGTATCAACCATGATGGTTATTTCGGTGATCGAATCAGCTCATGTCCAGGATTTCAGCGATGTGAACGGCTTTTTGGCTAAATTTTCTACGATGCAAGCCGCCATTGATATGAGCAATACACCCCGCATCACACGCCACGAGAACGGATGCTCCGCTTGAAAGGAAATTCTCGATTTTCCGATCCAACATAGCCTTCGAGATCTCAGGATGCTCGATGGAAAACAAGCCTCCGAAACCGCAACATTCTTCGCGTTTTGGTAGAGGGACGATTCCTGCTCCTTGCACCTTATCTAAAAGAAATTGAGGTTGGTGATCAATCCCTACCTCTCGCAGTAAGTGGCATGATGGATGGTAAGTTAGCGTTTCCTCATATTTTGCACCGAGATCGGTCACCTGGAGGACATCGACCAGGTATTGAGTCAGCTCGTAGGTGCGATCTGCCAGATTCTTAGCCCGTTCGAGCCAGGCAGGGTCATCTGCAAATAGTTCCAGATAGCCGTGTTTTACCATTCCAGTACAGGAACCAGACGGGATGACAATATTTCCCGGACACTCCTCAAACACCCGGATCGTATTTTCAGCCATTTTCCTGGCTTCGGAACGCATTCCAGCATTAAAAGCAGGCTGCCCGCAGCAAGTCTGGTTCTCTGGAAAATCTACACTAACCCCCGCCGTGTTCAGCACGCGGACGACCGCCTCCCCCACCTGTGGATAAAGAGTATCAATGATGCAGGTAACGAATAATTGCACTGTAGTCGGCATATTGTATTCAACCTTGATGATTTTATGGGTGGTTGGAATTGCAGGGATTGTAAACCTCACTTGATAAAGTTGCAAGGCACACCTCTGGTTGGGCACTGGCCTTCATTTTTTCATCCGTTTACAATTGAAAAAGTGGTAAGATTAACCTGTTTGTTTGCATGAGAAAAAATGGGTCGCAACCATAAATTCAGGTAATTGAAAACCTCTTTCATTACCAAAATAAACCTGGTTGCGGCTTCTTGTTGGAAAGAGGATACGAAAATGAATGAAACGTATAAGGCGGTCATGCCCAATAAATTTCGTTTGCCACGGCGCATTAACCGCCTTGGGGAATTAGCATACAATTTATGGTGGACCTGGAATCCTGATGCACAACGGCTCTTCACTGAGATTGATCGTGATTTATGGGAGCGAACAAACCACAACCCAATTCGGTTCCTGAAAATAGTCCAGCGCGCGCAGCTCAACGCAGTCACCCAGAATCATTATTTTCTTGACCAGTACAACCACATATTTGATCAATTTGACGAATATCTGAACACTGAAGATACCTGGTGTTCACAGTATCACCCAGAATATAACCACCAACCGATTGCTTACTTTTCCACAGAATTTGGTCTCCATGAAACTTTACCGATTTACGCGGGTGGTTTGGGGATCCTTTCAGGGGATTACCTGAAAGGCGCCAGTGATCTTGGCGTACCATTGGTTGCTGTCGGATTCTTGTATACACATGGCTATTTCTCCCAGCGCATTACGGAAGATGGCTGGCAGGAAGCGCATTATATACGCCTGGTCTATTCTGAGCTACCTATCTTACCGATTGTGTCTTCGACTGGCGAACCGTTAACAATATCTGTTGATTTACCTGGAAGAGAAGTCAAAGCCCGGGTCTGGGTGATCAATGTCGGCCGGGTGAAGCTCTTCTTGCTCGACAGCGATGTTGAAGGAAATTCAATCAGTGACCGGGAATTGACTGCCCGGCTTTATACGAGTGATGTGGATTCCCGCATCTCCCAGGAGATTATTCTCGGTATCGGTGGTGTCCGGGCTCTGCGCGGTTTAGGCTATAACCCCAGTGTGTGGCACCTCAACGAAGGCCATTCTGCATTTCTGAACCTTGAACGTGCCAGGGAAATGATCGCTTCCGGGCATTCATTCGAGGAAGCAAAAGAACAAATCTGCTCTTCCAGCATTTTTACCACTCACACCCCGGTCCCCGCAGGAAACGACGAATTTCCAGAATGGTTGATCGAAAAATATTTCTCTAATTTCTTCCCAGAATTGGAATTAGATCGGGAGCAGTTTTTTAATTTGGGCCGAAATCCTAATCCATGGGGAAATACCTTTAGCATGCCGGTCCTGGCGATCGAAATGTCTCAATATAGAAATGGAGTTTCTGAACTGCACGGACAGGTTGCCCGGGAGATGTGGCACCATCTCTGGCCAGATGTCCCAGTCGATGATGTCCCCATCACCCATATCACGAATGGCGTCCACACCAGTTCCTGGCTTGCCCGTCGCTTGAGAATACTGCTGGACCAGTATCTGGATGCAAATTGGATGGAATCTCTCGATCAAAACCAGGTCTGGGAAGCTGTAGAAAAGATTCCGGACGAAGAATTATGGGAGGTCCGCCGCCACCTTAAACGAAAGCTGGTCTATTATATGCGTGAACATGCTAGAGATCAGTGGCTGAACAGCGGCATTCATCCCGTGCAAGTTGTTGCTTCTGGTGTCTTGTTGAATCCTTATGCATTGACGATTGGTTTTGCACGGCGGTTTGCCACTTATAAACGCGCAAATTTAATCTTAAGAGATTTAGGGAGATTATTGGATATCATCAACCGGCCCAATATGCCGGTGCAGATCATTTTCGCCGGTAAATCCCATCCCGCAGATGAAGCGGGGAAGATGTTGATTCAGGAAGTTTACCGCACGGTGAAGAGAGCAGAAAATGGGGGACGCCTGGTCTTCCTGGAAGATTATGATATGAACCTGGCACGCTACCTCGTTCAGGGGGTTGACGTGTGGCTGAATACCCCCAGGAGACCTCACGAAGCATCGGGAACCTCCGGTATGAAAGCTGCCATGAACGGCGTATTGAACTTCTCAGTCCTGGATGGCTGGTGGCGAGAAGGTTACAATGGCAAGAATGGATGGGCCATCGGGGATGATAGGGACTACGATAACCCCAACCAGCAGGATGAGGAAGATGCTCTCAGCCTCTACGAAACCCTCGAAAACCAGATCATACCGCTGTATTACAAGAAACGTATCTCGGATGGATTGCCAGGAGATTGGATTGCGATGGTTAAGGAAACGATTCGCACCTTGGTACCTCAGTTCAGCATGCGTAGAATGGTCAAGGAATACGTCGAGGAGCTCTACGTGGAAGCCCTCGAAAAACCGGTCATACCCGAATATCTAGATTGAATTTGTAATGGAAATTTTATTATCTCCCCAGACCTGGCTCAGCGCCGGGTTGATTTTCAGCTTACGCGTTACGGATATGACTCTGGATACCCTGCGGGTTTTATTTGTCATGCGTGGACGCAAAGCAATTGCCTGGATTCTCGGTTTTTTCCAGGCCCTGGTCTTTGTGATCGCGATCACCTCCGTTCTCCGGGACCTCACCAATCCCCTGAACATTATCGGGTATGCAGCAGGATTTGCAACAGGAGTCGTAGTTGGGATGACGATCGAAGAACGCCTGGCCATCGGGCATGTGCAAATGCGGATTATCAGCCCACGGCGTGGAACCGGGATCGCAGAGAAACTGCGCGAGGAGGGATATGCAGTCACTGAAGTCCCCGCCCGGGGGAAAGATGGCATGGTCACGATGCTTAACTGCAGCATGCTCCGCAAAGATATTCACAAAGTCCAGACGATGGTTAACCAGGTCGATCAAGATGCATTTATCACCTCAGAGGAGATTCGACCCGTTCGAAGAGGATTCTGGAGAGCTTAGACTTCTGAATACATGATTCAACTGCTTACTTCTGCAGGCATTATTTTCTTCCTGCGCATGACCGATATAACTTTCGCAACCATGCGTGTCTTCATGGTGGTGCGCGGCAAAAAAGTGCTTGCCTGGTTTTTTGGATTTTTACAAGCCCTGATTTATGTGCTGGTCATCAGCGCAATTCTGGCGGATCTTGAAAATTGGACGAAAATCCTGGGGTATGCCTTTGGTTTTGCTACTGGCCTCGTGGTAGGTATGACAATTGAGAAACGTCTGGCATTAGGATACACGAATTTGCAGATAGTGTGCCCACAGCGCGGTCTTGAAGTTGCCAGTGCTTTGCGCGACGAAGGATATGCAGTAACTGAAGTCGCTGCCCAGGGCAAGGATGGTGCGGTGGAAATTCTTCACTGCAGTGTGCTGCGAAAAGAAGAAGCAAAACTATTTTCCAGCTTGCTTGATATTGATCCCTCGGCTTTTATTACCGCGAAAAACGTATACCGGGTTCAACATGGATTCTGGCATTAATTTCGCTACTTGATTCCAATCCAGCTTGATTTATTATTTTTTATTCCTGCCAACTTCCTGCCTCTTGACCTCCACCCGATTCACATAGATAATGTTGATTATGACATTTATCACAAATAAATGTGATCATTTTATTTGACACCCAATCGCGCTTTGTTTACCATTTTATTGGTAATTCACCCACAAATCACATAAAGAACTTGTAAAGGAGAATGCCAATGGATCCAGTACTTCTCGCCCGATTTCAATTCGCGATCACCACCATCTACCATTTCTTTTTTGTACCCCTGACGATGGGCTTGTCGATCATTGTTGCTTTGATGGAAACGATCTATGTACGCACCGGGCGCGATGTATTCAAATCCATGACAAAATTTTGGGGAAAGCTGTTCATCATAAATTTTGCCATGGGCGTAGTGACAGGTATTGTCCAGGAATTTCAATTTGGCATGAACTGGGCTGATTTTTCACGCTATGTAGGAGATATTTTTGGTGCACCCCTGGCAATCGAAGCGCTGTCGGCTTTCTTCCTGGAGTCAGTCTTCCTCGGTGTGTGGATCTTCGGGTGGCAGCGACTATCAAAAGGTTTACATGCCGCTACCATCTGGATGGTAGCCATTGGTTCAAATATCTCTGCCTTATGGATTTTAATAGCAAATGCCTTCATGCAGCAACCAGTCGGTTATGCTGTCGAAAATGGGCGTGCGGTGCTGACTGATTTTGCAGCGGTTGTCTTGAATCCAAAAGTTTGGGTCATGTTTCCACACACTTTTTCAGCAGGTCTCGTAACAGCAGCATTCTTTGTTATGGGGATCAGCGCTTATCACCTGCTCCGCAAGCAACATACGATCATCTTCAATCACTCCTTCCAAATCGCGGCAATTATTGGATCGATCGCTGTCGTTCTGGTGGCATTGAATGGTCACAGCCAAACCCAGCAATTGGTTTCAAACCAACCCATGAAGTTGGCCTCAGCAGAAGCATTGTGGGAGACAGAAGATCCCGCTTCGCTTTCTATCCTAACCATCGGGGATCTAACCCTGCGTGATGAAGTTTTCTCTATTCGCATCCCCAGATTACTAAGCCTGCTCTCTTTCAACCAGTTAAATGGAAAAGTCATGGGTATTAACGATTTGCAGGCAGAGTACGAGCAGCTTTATGGTACAGGCAATTATGTTCCTCCCGTTGCAATTGTGTACTGGTCCTTCAGGATCATGGTCGGCCTGGGTGTTCTCATGCTGCTCCTGGGTTTATACGGGTTATTCCTGGTGATGGGTGATGCAACCGATTCACACACCACGAGTCTGAAGATCTTCCTCTATGCGATTTCCCTTCCATACCTGGCGAACACAGCTGGTTGGATGCTGACCGAAATTGGCCGCGTTCCATGGGTAGTATTTGGGTTGTTGAAAATTCCGGAAGGAATTTCACCAACCGTGCCGGGAAGTTTCGTGCTGACCTCGCTGATTTTATTTACGTTAATTTATGCAGCGTTGATGGCTGCTGATGTGTACCTGCTGGCAAAATATGCCAGAATGGGACCTACACCCTACACTGCTGAACCCTCCCAACCTGCACCGGATACAGAAATCACGTTTTCTGTTGCCGCGGAATAAACTGCCGAAATTGAATCGGCGCCTACTGGATCAATAGTTCTTGGAGTTCACACATGGACTTAAATACCATCTGGTTCATTTTGATCGCAGTTCTCTACATCGGATTTTTCATCCTGGAAGGCTTTGATTTTGGGGTTGGCATCCTGCTGCCATTCTTGGGCCGGGGTTCGAATCCTGAAGAAACCGATTTGAGACGCCGGGTGATCATCAACACGATTGGACCCTTCTGGGACGGCAATGAAGTCTGGTTGCTGACCGCCGGGGGAGCGACTTTTGCTGCTTTTCCCCTCTGGTATGCCACCATGTTCAGCGGGTTTTATCTGCCATTCTTTCTTTTATTGGTAGCCTTGATCCTGCGCGGCGTGGCATTTGAATTTCGCAGCAAGGATCAGCACCCCGCGTGGCGGAAATTATGGGATTGGTCGATCTTCTCGGGTAGCCTGGTTCCCGCTTTATTACTGGGAGTCGCATTCGCCAATCTGGCCCGCGGGGTACCAATTGATGGGAACATGAATTATGTGGGTGGTTTTTTCTACCTGCTTAACCCGTACGCTTTGCTGGGGGGCATCACGACGATCCTGGTCTTCGCCTTACACGGCGCAATTTACCTGAGCCTGAAAACAACCGCTGAATTACAGGGAAAATGTGAACAGGCTGCCTTGAGGTTGTGGATTCCCACCGTCTTCTCGCTCCTGCTGCTGTTAATTGGTACCTATCTATCCACGGAAATTGTCGACCGCCTGGGTGTAAACCCGGGAATCATCCCCATCAGCGGTATTGTTGCGGTTTTATTATCTGGATATTTTATCCGCCGGCGGCGGCTCGGGTTAGCCTTCATTTCCACCATGTTTACTATCGCTGCCACGCTGCTCACCTTCTTCCTGCTCTTGTATCCCGATGTGATGATCTCATCTCTCGATCCGGTAAACAGCCTGACAATCTACAACAGCGCTTCTTCACCCTACACTTTGCGCATCATGACCATCGTGGCCTTGATTTTCGTCCCCGTAGTGCTGCTTTACCAGGGCTGGTCATACTGGATCTTCCGCAAACGCATCAAGTCAGATCCGCAATCCCTCACCTATTGATCGACGAGCTCTCCAACCGGTTACAGTTTCTGCGCTCATTTCCTGTTCTGTCTTCCGAACCGGGTAGATTTTCACATGCAAATTGATCGCCGGTTGATCTCATTACTCAGGACGCACTACCTGGCTCTATCGATCCCGGTTGCGGCTGGTTTCCTGGGGGGTGTGCTGGTCGTGATCCAGGCCCGGTTTTTGAGCAGCATCATCAGTGCAGTGTACCTGCACCGGGGAACCCTGCAAAGTGTTTACCCCTGGCTGGTTTTCTTATTGATCATCATTGTTTTCCGGGGGATCTTGATCTGGACCGGATCGTATTCTGCCAGCCGCCTGGCGATCAAGATCAAGACAGACCTGCGCACTGCACTCTACGATCATCTTAATCAATTAGGACTTGCTTACTTCCAGCGAGGCTCCAGCGGTGAACCCGGCAACACCGGGGAACTGGTCCAGGTTTCCGACCAGGGAATAGAAGCTCTGCAGGCATATTTTGGACAATATATCCCCCAGCTCGCCCTGGCGGTCCTGGTCCCCCTGACGGTACTCATCTTCATCCTGCCACTTGACCTCCTATCGGGAGTGATACTGTTGGCCACCGCCCCGCTGATCCCAATTTTTATGGTCCTGATTGGTGATCGAGCAAAACTTCTCACGGAACGCCAGTGGACAACCCTCAGCCGCATGAGCGCATATTTCCTGGACGTCATCCAGGGACTGGGAACGCTCAAGGCATTCGGCCGCAGCAGGGAACAGATTAAGATTATCAACCAGATCGGGGAGCGCTACCGGGAAACGACCATGGGTGTGCTGCGGGTTACCTTCCTTTCTGCGCTGGCGCTCGAGTGGCTCGCCATGCTCAGCACAGCCATCATCGCAGTCGAAATCAGTTTGCGCCTGCTCTATGGACGCCTGGATTTCCAACAAGCATTCTTCATACTGATCTTAGCCCCGGAATTTTACTTACCGCTGCGCCTGCTGGGTTCCCGCTTTCATGCGGGCATGGCAGGTGTGAAAGCTGCTTCAAGGATCTTCTCTATTCTAGATTCTCAACCAGCAGCTGTGGCTGCATCCAGCCAACCCACCCGGGACAGACAGGTATCCCTACCCGCCATATCCGCACCACTGAGCGTTGAATTTGTTGGTGTGCATTGTGCATACCAGCACAACCGGGAAGTATTATCCGGAGTCACCTTCAAGCTTGCACCCGGAGAATTGACTGCCCTGGTCGGTCCCAGCGGGGCGGGAAAAACCACCCTCGTCGAACTGCTGCTTGGTTTTCAGACCGCAGAGCAAGGTCAGATATGGGTCAACCAGCAACCATTGCAGGCCATCCCGGAGCAGGAATGGCTTTCACAAATCGCCTGGGTTTCTCAGGATCCCTACATCTTCGACACCAGCGTGCTGGAGAATATCCGCATGGCGCGTCCTGGCGCGAGCGAGTCAGAGGTGATCACTGCCGCGAAGAATGCCTATGCGCATGATTTCATCCTGCAGCTCCCGGAGGGATATCACACCCGGGTGGGTGAACGCGGCTCCCGCCTCAGTGCAGGTCAGGCCCAGCGCCTGGCACTGGCAAGGGCTTTTTTGAAAGATTCATCCCTGCTCATCCTGGACGAAGCCACGGCCAATCTTGACCCGCATGCAGCCGGGGAAATCCAGGCAGCGCTCACCAACCTCATCCCGGGGCACACCATCCTGGTGATCGCTCACAATCTCGAGACCGTGCGCAGCGCGGACCAGATCATCGTCCTCTCGGGTGGCCTGGTCGTTGCGCAAGGGAAGCACACGCAGCTTGAGCAATCGAGCCGCTTATACCAGCGCATGCTGAGTGGTGAAATCAGGCTCCCCGCCATCCCGGCGTCTGCTGTCAAAGAACATGTTGAACCTCACCTCCTAGACCTGCTGCCAGTGGATCAGACAGCCTCTGAATCCAGCGCGGAACTTTCATTCGCATCCCTTCGATCACTACTCAGCTGGCTGACCCCATTTAAATGGCTGGTGCTGATCCCTGTGCTGCTCGGTTGGGCTACTGTGCTGTCCGGTGTTGGCTTGCTGGCTACCTCCGCCTATCTCATTTCTGCAGCTGCACTGCAGCCTTCCATCGCCCTCCTGCAGGTACCCATTGTTGCTGTGCGTGCCTTTGGCATCTCGCGCGGGCTGTTCCGCTACCTGGAACGCTGCAGTTCCCATGACAATACTTTCAAACTGATCAACCGCCTGCGGGTCAGGTTTTACCAGGCGCTGGAACCCCTCGCACCAGCCAGGCTGCAGGATTACCACAGCGGGGACCTGCTCAACCGGATTCGCCTCGATCTGCACGCCCTAGAGAATTTTTATCTGCGGGTTTTCTCTCCCGCGCTGGTTTGGATCCTGGTCACCTCGTTAATCTGTGCACTTCTGAGCGTTTTTTCAATCCAGCTGGGCCTCACCCTGCTGGCCTTTCAGCTGATCGCCGGGCTGATCATCCCCATTCTGGTGCGGTCTGTGAGCCACCATCCGGAAGCTAAATTGATCCAGCACCAGGCTACCTTATCTGCAGCGCTGGTGGATGGAATCCAGGGCATAGCCGAGTTAAAAATCTTCGACGCCAGTTCCAGATACCGGAACAAATTTCTTGAGATAAACCAAGCCATCGCAGCTGTCCAATCACAGATCGACTCCATTTCAAGTTCTGCCGGAGCGATAGAAACCACCCTGGCCTACCTGGCATCCTGGACGATCTTGCTGCTTGCGATCCCCCTGGTTTCCAGCGGTCAGGTGGAGGGGGTGTTCCTGGCAGCCCTGGTCCTGGCCACGTTGACCAGCTTCGAGGCCGCACAGCTTCTCCCGCAGGCTGCCCAGGCCCTGGAAAGAGGTTTATCAGCAGCAAATCGCCTGGAGGAGATCGTCAGCTTACCTGCTGAGATCACAGATCCCGATCACCCCTACCCTGCACCTGCAGGGTCGCAGGTCGAGTTCGTGGGTTTAGATTTTGCTTATCCGGCTCCAAAACTGGCTGTAACACCTGGATTCGCTCTAAAAGACATCCGTTTTACCCTGCCTGCTGGAAAAAAAGTGGCCGTGGTCGGTCCCAGCGGGGCAGGAAAAACAACCCTCGCCAACCTATTAATGCGCTTCTGGGATTACCATGGGGGGAAAATCCTGTTGGCCGACCTGCAGCTAAAGGGATACTGCCAGGAGGATGCCCGTGGGCAGTTCGCATTCGTCTCCCAACAAAGCCACTTTTTCAACAGCACCCTGGCGGACAATCTTCGCCTGGCAAAGCCCGGTGCCAGCCAGCAGGAGCTGGTTACAGCCTGTGAAAACGCGCAGCTCGGTGATTTCATTGCATCGCTGCCACAAGGGTTTGACACCTGGATCGGTGAAGGAGGTGCTCGCCTGAGCGCTGGCGAACGGCAGCGGTTGGCTATAGCCAGGGCGCTCCTCAAAGACGCGCCGGTGCTGATCCTGGATGAACCCACCGCCCACCTTGACCCGCTGACCGGTCGCAAACTGGTCGAAAGCTTATTCGAAAATTACCAGGACCGCTCCATTCTATGGATCACCCACCGCCTGGCGGGCATGGAGGCGATGGATGAAATCCTGGTGATTGACAGCGGTCAAATCGTTGAACGTGGCCAGCATCAAGATTTGCTCGATCGGGGTGGGCTCTACCTGCACATGTGGAATCTGCAGCACCAGGCCTTCTGAAGTACCTTTCAGAGAGTATTAAAGTCGGCTGAATACCAATTGACAAGCAGTCTAAACTCAAGTATTCTAATATCACCATTAAAGGTGGGACTATTTTTATCGGTTTCCGTTGGTAGTCAAAATCATATTCTCTCGCTGTTCTCGCTTCCAGGGGGCAGTCACACAACCGCAACTCATCATTCCCCCTCCAGCTTTGGTATCCGTTAATCTCTGTTGATTATTACCAACTGCCGGAAGTCTCCACTCAGGAGGGGCATTTGGTCACAACTGATAAACCAGCGATTAAAGGCTATGAAATCCTCGAAACCATCGGCCAAGGCGCATATGGGGTCGTCTACCGCGCCCACCAGACCAGTGTAGACCGCGCGGTCGCCCTCAAGGTCATCCTG
>JBJYXV010000090.1:0-1970 GCA_046260155.1 Anaerolineales bacterium | reverse complement strand
AAAGCGGGATGACCATGCTGGTTGTTACCCATGAAATGGGTTTTGCCCGAGCGGTAGCCGACCGTATGTATTTCTTTGATGAAGGTCTGATTGTCGAAAGCGGCACACCTAGCGATATTTTCCACAAACCCCAGGAAGAACGCACAAAACTTTTCCTTTCACAGATCCTGCAACATTGACCACTATCAATAATCCTTGATATTTTCCAAAAATCTAAAAAAAGGCTGGTATCTCAAAGTTCACCAGCCTTTTTTACGAATCATGAACACTAATACCCATCAAGGCAATGAGAACTCTCCAGTCAATTCATCGTTAATTGAAATGGTAAAGTTTCCTTCCGAATTTGTTTCCAAAGGGACAACTGCAGTGAATGGTTCCAATACCTGAGCGCACATCGTTTCAGGATCAGTTACCGAATAAACCTGAACCATTATATGTCCAGCATTATCGGGCTCTGGAGTAACCACTCTCAGTTGATGACATGGCGATGGCAATTTTCCAACAATCACAAGTTCTACCTGCACGGGATCACTTTCTTTCATGATAAGCTCACTATATTCCACGAAGACCGTGGCAGTTTGAAGATCCTGATCACTGGACACCACCGCAAATTCAGCGGGCATGAGGGCATCCGACAAATCAAGATTGCTGGTATTTCCTACGACTTCGATCGACGGATAAGGATGGTCGATCATGATTGCTTGAGGTCCTGGATAGGGATGATCCGAGTCTGCGAATTGAACATCTTCATTCGCATCCGGTGCGGGATAAGCGTCTTCCTCAACACTGGATTGTGTGGGACTCAATTGCTCATTTTCAGGCACAGTAGTGGCTTCGGGCAAACAGGCTGACAACAAAATCAGGCCAGATATCAATAATGCAAAGAGTAGCACTTTGTTCAGTTTCATGTTTTTCTCCTAATATTTTGCAAAACATACCTTTTTTCGGGTTAACGAGCCTAGGAATGTAGTTGTTCCCATTCTACAATCAGAGCATCTAATTCATTCTGGATTTCATTATAATCTTCACTCAGGCGTAAAACAATATCTGGGTTATCCGGTGGGTGGGCAAGCTGCTCGCTGACATGTGCTAATTGAGCTTCCAACTCGGTGACGCGAGTCTCCACTGCGTGCAATCGGGTCTGGCGACGACGCTCTTGGGCAAGCGCACGGTTTTTGGCTGCGCGATCTTCCTGAAAGGCAAGCGCGCCCTGGGAGCGTGCCTCATCCGCGAATATCTGTAAATCTTTCTGTGATTCTTGGTAACTGCGATATTCACTATAAGTACCCTCAAAAACTTCCATCCGTCCTTCATCTGGGATGATCTCCCAAATTTGCGTGCCCAGTGCATCGATCAAATACCGGTCATGCGAGACCAGTATGATGGTACCATCAAAATCAGCCATCACATTCTGAAGTACTTCTTGCGCAGGGATATCGAGGTGATTGGTCGGCTCATCCAGCAATAACAGATTTGCATCGCTGAGAGCCAACTTAGCCAATGCCATACGACCGCGTTCACCGCCAGATAGCACGCTGACCGGCTTGAATACATCTTCGCCTTTGAAGAGGTAACGCGCCAAAAAAGAACGAATTTCGGCGACCAGCATATCAGGGGCAACAGATTCAATCTCTTGAATAAGATTGTTCTCAGGATTGAGATCTTCGTGCGCCTGTGCGAAATAACCAATATCTAACGAGGCACCCAACTCAACCTGTCCAGATAGTGGAGAATGCTCTCCCAGGATGGTTCGCAGAAAAGTGGTTTTACCAGCACCATTTGGGCCAATTAGCGATGCACACTCTTGACGGTGCAATTCAATATCGGGAGATTCAAAAAGCTCGTTGCCAGGATAGCCGACTTTAAGCTGGTGCGTGCGGATGATAATATTTCCACTGCGCTTTCGGGGCCGCAAATTAAGTTTAATCTCCTGCATATCCTGGTTGGGAGTTCGCAGTGCTTTAATGGCC
>JBJYXV010000089.1:72105-220095 GCA_046260155.1 Anaerolineales bacterium | reverse complement strand
CTGGGATTATCAGCAGCCCCATAAGCATCAGCAATCTGGGTCTTACGCGAGGAAGTTCAAATATTGCATATGATGTAGTAGGTGATGTTGATGGCTTATTTGATCCCGGTGAAAAAATCCGTTTCTTCGCCGATCCACGCTTCAGCCGCTGGACAAATACAGATACCTACCTGCTGCACCTCGACGGACCGGGTGGCCTGCAAATGGGTTCTCGAGATGCCACCCCATCAGGATCAACTGCCATACCCTGGGCAGAGGTAGTATTCGAAGACAACGAAATCTACACCCCCACCTGCTACTGTGCTCCCATCCCTGCTGGCCGGGATGGTGACCGTTGGGTAGGTTATAAACTCCAGCGTCCCGGCGCTCCCACGATTGATATCCCCTTCGCACTGCCAGGTTTCGACCGCAGCAGGGAAGCATTCATCAAACTCTGGCTGATTGGTTTTACTGACGTCAGTGCTAATCCGGATCACAAGTTAAATGTTGCCATTAGGGTTAATGGAACCACATTAGACCTCGGATCCATCGAATTCAACGGCAAAACAAGCCATGAAGCAAATCTAACCATTGATGCCAATAGCCTCCCGGAAGGCAATTACCAGCTATCATTAACCATACCCGACAATACCCCGGGTGTTCCTGCGGATGGTATATGGTTGGATGCATTTTCGATCCGCTATGCCTTGGGAAGCACTTCGAATGCAGGGCAGGCGGTAGCTTTCAATGCAGCTCAGACTAACTCGACTTTCCCAATTACCCTTTCATCCAGCGTTGGATTGCAAGCTTATGATATCAGCAACCCCAACCAACCCGTGTTCCTGACGGGTATCGAGACATCCGGGAACCAGATCACAGTTGGGAATGACAGCCAGGAACATGACTACTGGGTGACAACCAGCAGCGGGATCCAATCCCCGGATAATCTGCGCAGCATGGTTGACCTCTCTGCTGGACCTGGATTTGAGGGTGCCGATTACGTGATCATCTCCCCGGAGGAGTTCATCCCCTTCCTTAACCCGCTGGTAGCCTTGCATGAGGCAAATGGTTTACAGGTAGTCGTCGAGGATGTACAGGCAATTTACGACAACTATGGAGGTGGACGACCTCTGCCATCAGCGATTCAGGATTACCTGGCAGACGCCTATTTCAATTGGAATCAAACGCCAAAATATGTGCTGCTGGTCGGGGATGGGACACACGATCCGAAACAATACCGCGAGACATCAACTCCGACCTTCATCCCACCGTACTTGGAGGATGTCGATCCCTGGGCAGGTGAAACTGCTGCCGATAACCGCTACGTCACTGTAGATGGCAGCGATACGCTACCCGACATGCTCATCGGGCGCCTGCCGGCAAACTCCACCGCAGAATTGGAAACCATAGTTTCCAAGATAGTCCAATATGCAGCCGTAACCTCCCCAACCCCTTGGAAACACCAGGCGGTTTTTGTAGCTGATAACAACGATCCGCTGAGCGGTGATTTCCCCAGCCTATCAGATATCCTGATCAACAAATTCCCCACTCACCCCTTTGCCGCTCAACGCCTGTATTACAACCCCTCCCAGGCAACCCCCGAACAATTCAGAGAAATGGTGAACCAGGTCTGGGATGATGGAAATGGTCTGATCATGTTCACCGGCCACGCTTCGATCCACCAGTGGGCACACGAAATCTTATTCCATTGGGAAGATGTGGCAGGTTTGAATAACGGCCAAAAGCTTCCCGTCGTCCTCGAGATGACCTGCTTTACAGGTTCATATCAAATCCCAGATCTCCCCACCCTGGATGAATCTCTATTGAGACAACCCGGGGGAGGTGCGATTGCCGTTTGGGGATCAACCGGGCTGGGCATTGCGACCGGTCACCACTGGTTGGCTGAAGGATTCATGAACACAATTTATCAAGATGGTACAAGTGAGATTGGTTCTGCCGTGTTAGCCGGAAAATTGAACCTGGCATCTGTCGGCACCAACCCGGACTTACTTGACACATTCACCCTCCTGGGTGATCCTGCAACGAAACTCGAACGTTCCTATGCAATTAATCTACCGATAACCACAAAATGATTCACTGGAGGATTTACCATGTCTAAAAAATATTTCGCATTTCTGATTATTCCCGCTCTAATCTTGGTTGTAGCACTTATGGCCTTACCTGGCGATGCCACAGCCACCCAATTACTGGGTATCACACTTACTCCCACGCCAACACAGCCTCAACCAGATACACCTACCCCAACAGAGCCTCAACCCGATACTCCCACCCCCACGGTGACAGAGCAACCTATTCAAACAGCCACGCCAACGACACCGGTGGCACAATCTTCTACGAGTACCCCGAGACCGAGGCAAACGGAAGTAGTTCTGCTGCCCGAGACCGGTGAATTCCCTATCAATCCCGGCCAGGGGATTCAGTGGTTGTTTGCTTTAACAATGATTTTCTTGATTGGTGCAATCCTGATCCGCACATTTAGAACTGCCAGAATAAAGAAATAAGCCTCTAGATTTTGGTATGCGCAGAATTGGGTTTCTAATCATCCTGGTGCTGTTCGGGATGTCTGTGTGGAGAGGTTCTGATCGATATCAAATCGACCTTTCCGAACCCGTGACCAGTCTAACCAATCCGCAGGTGGTCGAAATCGCTCCCACGCGGGAAGTCGAAGGATCATCTGCACCATTACTGGTCGAGGGGACAGCTCCACAGGGAGAACAACCGGTTCAACCTGATATACTGGTTGAACCGGAGGTCAATGAATCCAGCGCGCCTGAAGTGATACACCAGCAAGAACTCGCATCAACAGTTCGAACCACAAAATCATTCGAGCAGGTAGTTATCCCAATCCTCAAGATCAATACTTCCCTGGTTTCGATGCCCTACTCCGAGGTTTCCTGGGACCTCTCAACATTAGGTCAAAATATCGCCCTTCTGGCGGATATTCCCAATCAAACATCTTTCACCAACATCGTCCTGGCTGGTCATGTCACAGTGCGTGATGGCAGCAATGGGCCCTTCCGGAACCTGTGGAGACTGAATCCGGGTGACCAAATACTACTTGAAGATAAATACAACATTTATACATATACCGTGAGAGAACAAATAGTGGTCTACCCAGAGGATGCATCCGTGCTCGCGGATTCACCAAACCCACAGCTGACACTTATCACCTGCACCACCTGGAATGAAGAAACCCTGAGCTACCTGCGCAGGCGCGTAATCATCGCTGATCTTGAGCGCGTCGATCCTAGGCAGGTATTAATGGATTAAACCACCCGTTTCTAATATACAAATAGGTAAATACTCCTGAAAAGTCGCCTCAGATCGAGACGACTTTTTTTATTTTCTTGACCAACCCGGTAGTCTGTCATAAAATTTAGAAACAATTAAATAATCTGTCAGCTTGGGTACCCTAACCCCCGGATGGGAAGGTTTAATGGCGAAGCTGGTGAGAGTCCAGCACTGTCCCGCAACTGTAAGTCAGACCAGCCAGAGATCGGATTGACAAGTCAGGACGACCACCCAAGTTGGGATTTCCACCACCTCGCGGATAGAGGGTGGGAACAGCACCTTGGACGACTTCCGATACCCCTATCCTACGAGTTAGGGGTAATCTTTTTAGGGTCAACATCGAGGAGTCAACCATGCTACAAAAACTAATTTCAAGATCATTCATCCCGAACGTCTTCCTTCTCACCTTGACTTTCTTGATCAGCGCCTGCTCACAGGGTGCGCAAGAGGCAGGTCCAGCTGAAGCAACCGTATCACCCATTTCAGCGGTGGATGGGTTGGATCGCGAGGTAAACCTGCCTGCTCCAGCTCAGAAGGTGGTCTCTCTGGCACCTTCAAATACAGAGATTCTGTTTGCCATCGGTGCAGGGGACCAGGTTATCGGCCGGGATGAATTTTCAGATTATCCTCAAGAGGCAGCGAACATCCCCTCCGTGGGTGGTGGATTCGGAGACTACAACCTGGAAGCTATCATCGACCTCGAGCCTGATCTGGTACTGGCAGCGGAGATCAACACCGCAGAACAGGTAAATTCCATCGCCGACTTGGGAATACCCGTATATTTATTGGCAAACCCAAAGACAATTGATGAAATGTACGCCAACTTACTGACCATCGCCGAACTTACCGGTCACCAGGAGACCGTACAGAACTTGGTAGGAGAGTTGCAAAACCGGGTCGCAAAAGTGGATGCGGTCATAGCGACTGCAGATCAGACCCCCACAGTTTTCTATGAATTAGATGCCACTGATCCTTCAGCTCCATGGACTGCGGGAGCTGGAACTTTTATTGACACCCTGATCGCACGAGCAGCTGGAGAGAACATCGCCGCTGATCTTGAGGGAAATTACTTGCAGCTTTCTATAGAAGAAATCCTGGTTCGTGATCCACAAGTAATTTTACTCGGTGATGCCGCCTATGGCATTACCCCAGAATCAATCGAGGAACGCAGCGGATGGAGCAATATGAGTGCTGTGAGTAACAACAGGATCTACACATTTGATGATAACCTGGTCAGCCGTCCAGGTCCCCGGTTGGTTGATGGTTTGGAGCAGCTGGCCAGGCTGCTTCACCCGGAATTGTTTTCGGATTGAAAAACTGGAGGGAATTCGTCATTCCCTCAAATCACTTTTGGACTATTGGGATGAAACGACCATACCCTCTCAACCTGATCCTGCTGGCTATGACACTCATTCTCAGTGTTGCTGTAGGCGCAGTATACATTTCCCCTCCATCGATCCTGCGCATTATGCTCTCCACCCTCAGCTTCCAGGTGGATCCTGGATTGGTACCGGAAACGCTGGCAACCATCGTACTGCAGCTGCGCCTTCCACACACGATTTTAATTGCGATCGCGGGTGCTGCCCTGGCAGCCAGTGGTGCTGGTTACCAGGGATTATTCCAGAATCCCCTCGCTGATCCTTACTTGATCGGTGTTGCATCAGGTGCAGGCCTGGGAGCAGTGCTGGCAATGTCCTTCCATTGGCCTGGAAATTTGCTGGGGTTCAGTTCAATACCTGCAGCAGCCTTTGTGGGAAGCGCAATTACGGTGATTATTGTCTATCGCCTGGCGCGGTTTGGTAACACCCTATCGATGACCAACTTAATCCTAGCGGGTGTTGCTGTTGGATCCTTCGCATCTGCCTTGACTTCCTTTATCATGCTGTATTCTGAAGGTGAAGTTAGGCGTGCAATCGCCTGGCTTCTGGGTGGATCAACACTCAGCGGCTGGGCGCCGGTTGTTGCCTCGCTGCCTTATATCACTATCAGCCTTGGAATCCTCATTTCGTCTGGGTATGCACTGAATGTACTCCAGTTTGGGGATGAACAAGCGCAACAGCTTGGATTACCGGTCGAGCGTGTCAAAATCCTGATCATACTGGCAGCTTCGCTAGCGACAGCTACTGCGGTCTCATTTACCGGTGTAATCGGTTTTGTAGGTCTAATCGTTCCCCACATGATAAGAATCCTCTGGGGACCCGACTATCGGAATTTAATTCCCCTTTCGATACTGGCAGGAGCAACCACCTTATTAATTGCGGATTTACTGGCCAGGACGCTGATAGCTCCCCAGGAAATACCTGTCGGCGTGATCACAGCCCTCGCTGGAGCTCCTTTCTTCCTCTGGATTCTCAGGCGCTCACAGCGTGGAGAAATCCGGGTCTAATTTGGAAGGCAATGTACTATGATGCTTAGCGTGCATTCGATTTCTGTCAGCTACGGGGAAACAGAAATTCTCCATGACGTTTCCCTCGAAGTTGATGCAGGTGAAGTCGTCTCGCTGATCGGTCCGAATGGGGCAGGTAAAACGACCATGATGCGCGCCATCAGTAACGTCATTCCATTATCATCAGGTACTGTTTCTGTGGAAAATGAAGATTTATCTTCCTTATCCATTGCTAAACGCGCCAGACTTTTGGCTGTTGTACCCCAGGCGAGAAAATTACCACCTGAATACACCGTTCGACAAGCAGTGATGATGGGGCGCACTCCATACCTGGGATGGTTGGGGAACCTAAGTCAAATTGATATTGAGAAAGCTGAATGGGCACTCGATCGAACCAGGATCACAAAACTATCAGAACGGCGTGTCGATGAACTATCAGGTGGCGAACAGCAGCTGGTACTTGTTGCCAGGGCACTTGCCCAGGATGCACCTGTCATCTTGCTTGATGAACCCACTGCACACCTCGATTTGCGACACCAGGCTACAATTCTCGACCTGGTACACATCCTGGCCGGTGAACGCGGATTAGCAGTCTTGATGTCCCTTCATGATCTGAACCTTGTGAGTTTGTTCAGCGATCGGATCGCCTTGTTGGATCAGGGAAAAATACTTGCGGATGGCTTACCGAATGACGTGCTTAACCGGCAACAACTCTCCGAGGTTTACCAGGTACCTCTTGAAATTGTCCAACACCCTCACCGGAATATCCCCCTGGTACTGCTGAATGGGCATGATGACTAGAATCAAACCTCAAGCTAAGTTGCAGATAAAATCTCCTCGATCGTGAAAAAGAATTCAGGCACAGAAAACGGTTTCTGCAGCCAGGTTATTTGTTTATCCTCGAGCAGGGATTGACTCTCGGCACCAAGCGGGTGGCCAGTTACAAACAGGGTTTTAATTTCTGGCCAGCGATCCTGAACCTGGTTGTAAAGTGAAAAACCACCCATCTCCGGCATTACCATATCACTGACTAATAAATCTATCACGTTAGTAGTTTGATCCAAAATCTGCATCGCCTCCTTACCATTGGATGCAGCCAGAACCTGGTAATCCTGTGCTTCTAACAAATCCTGGATCGCTTGCAGGGTGGTGGGATCATCTTCGACAACCAAAATCGTCTTCCCATGACCTTCGAGCGGTGAGGAATATTGTACATTGGTTTTTTCAATGTATTGAGTTGGTAGGGCGGGCAAATATACAGCAAAGCGGGTACCCTCTCCAGGCTCGCTTTGTACGTCAATAAAGCCCCCATGCTGCTTGATAATACCGTATGCCTGGGCGAGGCCCAATCCGGTGCCTTCACCAACCGGTTTGGTCGTGAAGAAAGGTTCAAATATATGCGGTAATACCTCTGCAGGTATTCCAACGCCTGTATCACCGATAATGATCGCGATCCATTCTCCCTGGGGGAGGTAAGGGCTGGGAGGAACTTCGCCCGGTTTTAATATCAAATGGCTGATATCTAAGCTTAAAATACCTCCATACGGCATCGCGTCTCTCGCGTTGATGGCAAGATTCATGAAAACTTGCTGCAGCTGTGTTGGATCTGCATGCACTTGAAAATTCCCGGGGTGGAAATTTAATTCCACCCGGATCGTTTCTGGCAATAGCCTTTCAAGCAGCTTTTCAAATTCCTTAATGAAGGGTAACAGGTCAAGCGAAGCTGGTTCTAATACAGATTGACGGCTGAAATCCAGAATCTGCCGGATCAGGCTTGCGGCTCGTTGCACCTGTTGCTGTATGATCTCAAGTTGCTCCAAACCTGCAGAATCGGAAGCCAATGCTTTTTTCAACAGATCACTATAAACCAGGATAGTCGCCATGATGTTGTTAAAATCATGCGCAATCCCCGCTGCTAACTGACCAACCGTCGCCAGTCGTTCTTGCATTTGAATGCGCGATTGGTTGTGTCGTTCCCGCGTAATATCTCTCAACATGAGCAGCCAGCTGGGTGGTTCAGCACTCATCGAACGAATTTCGATTTCAAACATTTTTGTTGATGGTCCTTCTATATTGATCACCACCGGTTGAGGATTATCACGAATGCGGATCAATTCGTCGATCGAATAGGTTCCCAATCCATGCAGTCCAGGTTGCAAGTCATGAATTCCACAATCAGCAAGTATCTCGTTTCCATAGCTATTTACAACCACCGGTTGATAATTTTCGTCAAGCAAAATAACGCCCACTGGTAATCGCTCAACGAGGTTCTTCAGACGTTGTTGCTCCTTCTCGAGTAAAACCACCAGTTGACCTACCTGTTCGTACCTACCGACATTACTCAGCGCAACACCAACCTGATGACAGATGGTTTGAATCAAATCCCGGTCATCGTCTGAAAAGTATCCCGGCTGATCATGAAATAAGCACAACGCCGCTAAAATCTGCTCTCCATAAATGATCGGTGAAGCCAGTACTGAACGCATGCCATTGGAAAATTCAGAAATGCAATCTGTTTGGGTGTCTTCGGTTAAGTCGAAGATATTTACCGCCTCTTGCGTCTTTGCGACCCAAGCCAGGAGGTCGTCTCTGTCTTCCAGCTGATTGAGCTGGTCATTTTCAGACTGCCTGGCCTGTTCTGCCTGGTAAACTGTTCGCCACTTGAAATTGTTTTCACCAGGGATGAAATTAAACGCGATGCCGAAAGTACTTCCAAACGCCTCGCAGGTCAGCCGGATTGCTCGCTCCAATATTTCACCGGAATCAAGACTTGGGGCTAATTCCCGGCCGATATCGAAGACCAGACTCATATGACGTTCTTCCGCTGCCAGGGCTTCATACAAACGAGCATTTTCAATCGCGATCGCAGCATGATCGCCCAAGAGCCGCAGCTGGCGGAGATTCAGCTCGGTTAGGGCATCTGGCTCGGTATGCGATACGTTCATCACGCCTACAACACGCTCGCCGATCTTGAGAGGTAGACCGAGAATCGAACCTGTCCAGGATTCTGGTGCATCCACATAGATCGGATCTTCACGAAAATCGGAGACCAGGATCGGTTCTCCAGATTCTGCAACCCGCATAGTTAACCCATCGGGGCGTGGTTGTGAAAAAGGGAAACTTTTTCGACCTTCCCCCCAAAGTGCAGTTCCAAAAATAAGCTTTTGATTATTTTGCGGTTGGTACAGGAAAATATGGCAATTTCTTATTCCCGGAACCAGGTCCATTGAACACTGAGCAATCGTGTCTAAAACATCACTCAAATCCAAGCTCGCTGTCAGAGTGAGGCTCGCCTGTCTTAATATTTCTGTCTGAGCGATATTACGCAATTCATCAAATTTTCTCTCATCGATATCTTCAACCGTTCCATCAACCCAGCTTGTACCCTCTGCTGGATCCTCATTCAAACTTGCTGTGATAGCTGCCCAAAAATGTGAGCCATCTCTCTTACTCAGCTGCAATTCCAAAGGTCCAATAAATTGTCTTGAAAAAATGCAAGATTGAAATTCTCTCCATGAAGTCACAGATAAAAAGTGATCCTTTAATCCGAAACCCTGGATCTCTTCATAGGACTGGTAACCAAAAATAGCCAGGAATTCTGGATTCACCATGATGAATTCCCCTGCAGGATCGCTGCTCACCCGGAACATACCCAGGGGGAGGTTCTCAACAAATGATTGGTAATCCATCTTATTTTATAAATTCAAATTCAGTTTGATCACATCTCATCACATGCTCGACGATCCCCGCCGATATTTGCTTTCAGACTCCAAGTGGAGAGGTTTTCCATTTTTATCTTTTGCTGCCACCTATTTAAATGCATCCCAGGCTCGCACCAAAACTGGCACCTGCGCGCTAATCCAATTAGACGTTTTTCAACTGGATGAAGTGCATGAATTAGGCCAAATCCTTAACCAGGTACAATTCCCCGCGATCAAATCCCCTCTTTATATAATATTGCCTTGTCCCAACTGCAGCAATGACGGCTAGGCGCCGGTAACCATGGTCCCGGGCGATCTCCTCAGCTGCTTCCAAGAGCGATGTCCCCAAACCGGCATGTTGGGCGGTCCCCTCCTGTTTTTCCCCAACTTCTAACGACTGGCCATAAACGTGTACTTCTCGTATGATCGCCGCTTGTTCAAGATCGCTCATCTTGGTATCAGGAGCATTTTCAACAGGCAGCGATAGCCGTAAAAAACCAGCCAATTTATCTTTGCGAGTATCGTAAGAGATGAAGTGTTCTTCAGCCCCACCAGCCAGATATACAAGATCATGATAGATCAGGTCTTCCTTGTTAATACTCTGCTTTCTGACTTCCCGGCAGCGGATACACTGGCAGTGTGTCCCACGCCGCTTCATTTCTGCCTGGATATCTTGCCGCAGACTGGTTCTTTTATTACCTGCCACGACATTCGTTGAAGGAATATCCCGAATCACCCGATTTACTCGGCAGTAGCGAGGAATCGTGGTTTTTACCCCGGAAATCAGGTCAATTAATTCATTAGTAGTGTACGGGATGTATTCCCCGCGTTGCCAATATCCGAACAGTTCAGCATTGGCGAGCAGCTGGTTCGGATAAATCTTGAGTTCATCAGGACACAAGTCCACCCATAGCTGCTGAAAATCCTCTCGATCAGAAGAAATCGTTGCCCCATACAGGTTTGGCATCCAGTGAAGCACGATCTTAAATCCAGCAGCTCTCAATAAGGCAACGGCCCTGCTGGTATCTTTTACGGTGTGACCGCGCTTATTTAACCTCAGGATTTCGTCATCCAGGCTTTGGGCACCCAGCTGGACTTTGGTCACCCCTAATTTCCTCAACCAGATGACCTCGCGGGTATTGATATGGTCCGGGCGAGTTTCGATCACCAACCCGACACAGCGATGACCTGCTGTTTCATTAATTTCCTGGGCTTCTTCAAGCCTGGCGGATTCAACTCCATTGAGGGCATCGAAACACCGCAGAATGAACCACTCTTGATAATCCCGACGATATGCGCTCCAGGTACCACCCAAAATGAGAAGTTCGATTTTATCCGTGGGATGCCCAACAGCCTGCAAAGCTTCCAGCCGTGCGCTTACCTGTTCATAAGGATCAAATTTATGATGCAGGCCGCGCATCGCACCTGGTTCATCAGGCAGGTAGCTCTTTGGCATGCGGGCGTCTGTTGGGCAAAAGATGCACTCTCCCGGACAAGGGTAGGGTTTCGTGAGCACCGTTACAACCGTTACTCCGGATAAGGAGCGGACAGGTTTCATTCGGATGTGAGCTAATAGCTCGGGCTCAGGATCCCACTCCCCACTCTCAACCAGCTGAATATAAGCTGCAACTAGAACATTCTTTCCCAGATACCCTTCCCCACCCGGTAAAGGATTTTCGCGCACCGCTTCTTCGACCATTTTTCCCCCGCGGATTTGTTCAAGTACAGCTTGCGCCAAATCAATCTTTTCTAAAGAATAGGTCTTGGTCTCTATCCATTCTTGATCAACCATTTTATTACACCTGACCCTATTACCAATAATCACCAATAAGAGCGCGTCTTGCCTTTATAATAGCGCTGTGGATGAGAAGATTAAGGATTTGCTAATTGATCTCAATCGTACATTCTACCAGACCTTTGCCCAACAATTTTCAGCCACGCGCCACCGGCTGCAGCCCGGGGTAGTAGGGATTCTTGAACAGCTCTCAGGACAAGAATCGATCTTGGATTTAGGTTGTGGCAATGGTCTCTTGGGGCAGACGTTCTTCAAGAGAGGCCATCAGCACGTTTATACCGGCTTGGATTCCAACCCTGAGTTAGTGAAAATCGCGATGACAAGCCTGCCTCAAAAAGAAGGTTTTTCATTTCTGGTGGCAGATTTAACTTCAACTACCTGGGATTCTCTCCTACCTCGAGATCAATATGATTATGTTCTAGCATTTGCAGTTCTCCATCATATTCCAGGATATCAGTTAAGGCTGGACACTCTTAAGAAAATTGCTGGACTCACCAGGTCTGGAGCTCGCTTTATCCATTCAAACTGGCAATTCTTGAACAGCCCCCGCTTGAAGGCTCGAATTCAACCCTGGGAAAGTATCGGCATCAGTGAAAAGTTCGTCGAAGAAGGGGATTACTTGGTCGATTGGCGATCAGGAGGTCAAGGGTTGCGTTATGTCCACGTATTTAATTCCGTAGAATTAGAATCATTAGCTGCAGAGAGCGGATTCAGAATTTTAGACAGCTATCACTCCGATGGAAAAAGCGGTGATTTAGCAATATACCAGATTTGGCAGCGAGTATAATATCGCCAGCTGGTTCATACTTTCAGGATAGGATCCAATTCATTTCGTTATGCGTATTTTAATCATTTCAGATATCCATGCCAATCTTACTGCACTTGATGCAGTTCTGAATGATGCTGGTCCCTTTGATGCTGTCTGGTGTCTGGGTGATCTTGTTGGATATGGCCCCGATCCGAATGAATGCGTCCAGCGCATCCAGCAGCTTCCAGGTTTGGTTTGCTTGGCAGGAAATCACGATGCAGCCGTATCGGGCATAATAGAGATATCATCATTCAACGATGAGGCTCGCAGGGCAGTAATCTGGACACAGAAGGTGATTGAGCCGCAATATAAGGCTTTCTTAGAAGGGTTAACCCCAAATACCGTGGTTGATGCGGTCTACCTGGCGCACGGCAGCCCTCGTGAGCCGATCTGGGAATATATCCTGGATACACGGACTGCATTACTCAATTTCACGCAATTTGATACACCTTTCTGCTTCGTCGGTCACAGCCACTTTCCCTTGAGGTTTCAAAAAAGGGACCAGCTGGAGATCGCTGATTTAACCATCCCACAGGTTGGTATTCCAACGGCGATGGTTCCCAGGGCAATATATAACCCCGGTTCTGTTGGCCAACCGCGTGATCGGGATCCCCGGGCAGCCTATGCGATTTATGATAACGCTCGCCAGACGTGGACTTCTCGCAGGGTAGCTTATGACATTCCAAGCGTACAGGCCAGGATGCGTTCTGCAAAACTACCCCCCCGTCACATCCAACGGCTGGGCGCAGGTTGGTAATTTCAACTCTTTGAACAGAATGCTGGGGGAACTTATCCTGGCTGGTTTGCGTCCAAAGAGGGAGATTGTTATGGAGGATCAACAATGAATACCAAACCGTTTTTCATCATCAGCATTATCGCCCTCATACTGAGCGCTTGTGCCTCCCCCCTTCAATCTGCTGGTCGTTCACCAGAAACGGGATTCTCTGAAGAGGCAGTATTCGCCGAATCTCCAGCTGCAGAACCGCAATCATTTGATCAAAATTCAATGGATGCATCGGTTATTGCGGATGCGCAAGAACGGATCGTGATTCAAAATGCATCTCTGGAAATAGTCGTCGACGCACCAGACGAATCTATGCAATCGATCAGCACGATGGCAGAACAAATGGGCGGATTTGTTGTGAATGCTAATCTTTATCACACCCAGAGCTCAGAGGGACAGGAAGTGCCCAGGGCGTCCATTACTATTCGGGTTCCTGCAGAAAGGTTGGAGGAAGCCCTGTCTAGGATAGAAGCGGAAAGCGATCGACTCCCGCTCAACAAAAATGTCAACAGCCAGGATGTAACCAGTGATTATACAGATCTCCAATCACGGTTAAAAAACCTGGAGGCTGCAGAAGCTCAATTGGTCGAGATCATGGAATCTGCAACAAGGACCGAGGACGTACTGAATGTTTTTGACCAACTGACCCGCATCCGGGAACAAATCGAGGTGCTGCAGGGACAAATCCAGTATCTTGAAAATTCAGCAAAATTGTCGGCTATCAGCGTCGAATTAATTCCAAATGAAGTGGTAAAACCGATTTCCATCGGGGGATGGGAACCGGTTGGCGTAATAAAAGATGCTATCCAAACATTAATCATTGCCCTGCAGGGATTGGTAAACATTGGCATCTGGTTGGCATTATTCATCCTGCCAATTGTACTGGTCATTGCCTTACCAATGTACTTGATCATCCGCTGGATCCGAAACCGGCGCCGGAGAAATAAGCAAAATAAGCCCTCATCAGACATAACAGCCGAGTCATCGAAGGAAAATCGAGACGAAGAATAAATCAACGAAAAGATCAGCAAGAGAACACCTTAGCCAAAAAATGGTTCACAACGGCTAAGGTGTTTGATTTTATTTCCCCCAAAAACCCTCACCCCAACCAAAGGGTATAATTGCTGGTCAATGGACGAATTGATTGAATCTGCCCATAGATTATTCGGCATCCAATTGACCGCATCCCAACGAGCTGCCTTTCATATTTATGAATCGGAATTGATTGATTGGAATACTCGTGCCAATCTGACTGCAATTCATGATGTGCACCAAATCAGGGTTAAGCATTTCCTGGATTCTCTTTCTTGCACATTAGCCATGCGCGGTACGCCAGCGAACCAGGTGATAGATATTGGTACTGGAGCAGGTTTCCCCGGGATTCCCCTAAAAATTGTTGAACCAAGCAGGAATTTAACGCTCGTGGAATCCATTGGGAAGAAAGCTGAATTCTGCCGGTATATCTGCGCTCAGCTCAATTTCACCGGTGCTGAAGTTATCCAGGAACGGGCTGAAATTGTCGCATCCAGGCCAGATAACAGGGAAAAATATGATTGGGCGGTTGCCAGAGCGGTTGCGATACTGCCTGTACTGGTTGAATATCTGCTTCCTCTTGTTCATCTGGGGGGTTATGCACTTGCGATGAAGGGCGAAACAGGTCCGACAGAAGCTCACTCTGCAGAGAAAGCCATTCATATCCTGGGCGGTCAAATCGAACAGCTGATCCCGGTAACACTTCCAGGAGTTGAGATAGAACGTTACCTTGTGGTGATTAAAAAGATTGCGACAACTCCGGAAAATTTTCCCCGTCGAGTGGGTATCCCGGCAAAACGACCGCTAGGCACTCATTGAAGTTCCAGTTTGTATGATCCTCAAGACCATTCTGCAACCCGGCCTTCATTAACCTTCCAGAGGACTGCCTTTCCCGTGAATCCTGGTGAAAATAAATCCAGATCAGTCGTGGTCAGCAGGGTTTGCCCACTGCTGGTAATGCGATTCAACAAATCTTCCCGCCTGTTCAGGTCCAGTTCCGCCAAAGCTTCATCCAGTAATAGAACCGGTGAATGATTGGTTGTATCCTCCATCCAGGCCATCTCAGCCAACTTGATCGAGAGCATCGCAGTACGCACCTGACCACGCGATCCGTAAACACCGAGATCAATCCCATTTTCCAGAAATCTAAGTTCGTCACGGTGCGGGCCAAGGGTGGTTACACCCCGGGCAATATCTATGCTGCGTTTTGCGACCAGATTCTCTGCAAACCCTTTTTTGATCTCATCGATCGTAAAACCCGTCCGGTCAATAGGATCTTCCAAAGGCAATGAAATTTGACCTGGAATCTCTGGTAAAGGATCGTAAGCTGGTTGGTATTCCAGCCGAAGGATTGCATTTCCACGGGTTAATTCCCGGTGGTTGCGAGTGGCAATTCTCTCCAGCTGCTGGACAGTCTGAATCCGGTTGTAAATCAATGTTGAACCTTTTGAGACCAGAAGTTCATCCCAATAATTCAATTGGTCGGTATCCCCACCAAATTCCTGAAGTTGTTTGAGCAATGCGTTTCGCTGTGATAAAGTCTGCCTGTAATCAGCAAGAGCACTGCCGAACCCAGGTATCACCTGTGCCATTGCCAGGTTGAGAAATCGTCTTCTTTCTTCCGGCGAACCTTCAATAACCGTCACCATCTGGGGTAAGAACAGCACTGCCAGAAATTGGCCGACTACCTGACCAATTTTCATCTTTAGACCATCAAACAAGATTTCTTTCCGAACCCTGGAGCCGTTAATCCCGTTGGATTCCTTGATGATGCGGATTTCCAGTTGATTTTGGACACTATCTTTATCGAAGAGGGCAACTATACGACTCACAGCCAGTGATTCACGCGCGGCAACAAAATTCAGCAGCTCTCTATCATGGACAGCATGAAAGGAAGTTAATGTTGCAAGATAATAAATTGCCTCCAGTAAACTGGTTTTTCCTTGACCATTCGCACCTACGAGTATCAGCGGGCCATCAGGAAAATCCATATCCAGGCGGGCAAAATTTCTAAAATTTGTCAGTGACAGGTGCTTGAGATACATCATTCACACAAATGCCACGGAGTGTTCACTGCCGTGGCATGAAAATAATTAATGATACCAACCAGGCCTCAATCAGCCGGAGCGATTTGGGTTGTTTCACCCTCAATAGGCCACACCTTCTCAGCCAAATCTACAAACAGAACTCCATTTAAATGATCTACTTCATGCTGGAAGATGCGTGCCAGCCAGCCAGTCGGCTTTAATTTCATTGGTTGGCCGTGGCGATTGAGGGCTTTAACAGTTACAGCGGTCGGGCGGCTCACATCACCTACGATCCCGGGGATCGAGAGGCAACCTTCTGTTCCAATTTCCTCTTCAGCCGAGGTAGGGGTTATTTTTGGATTAACGCAAATGTATAATTTCGGAGGTGCTTCCTCGTCCTCGCTGTCATTGAATTCTACAACGATCACCCGCAGCGGAATATTTACCTGGGGTGCAGCTAACCCAACACCAGGTGCAGCGCGCATCGTCTCCACCATATCATCGATCAGAGTTTGCAAATCCGCCCCAAAAGAAGTAACCTTGCGAGCTTTCCGGCGCAATGTTTCATGAGGCAGGGTAATAATCTCACGGATAGCCATCAGGTCCTAATTCTACCTCGAAATCATCATCAAAATCGTCATATTCATCAAATTCGTCAGGATAGTCGTCATCTTCATTTTCATCTGCATTCTGGTGATACACTTCGAGCACATCCACAAAACGTTGTCTTTGTTTGCCTGCCTCAACTTTCTCTTTTTTGCGTCTCAGTGCATATATGCGGTTGAAAATATCCTGCTGTATTCTGGCAGGTTCATGAACACTTCTGAAAAAAAATTGGGTTTCTCCAACATTAATTGTGACTAAGCCATAATTAAACATATATCCAAAAAAGCCTGCCCTCTCGTGTTCTAAGCTGAGAATATTTTCAAGGGGCGCAGCCTTCTTAATCTCTGTGCCAAGAGGTTTACGCTCAATATCGATGATGAACTTATCTGTCACCTGGTAAATATCGTTCCGCCAGTCAATGTAGCGGTAAAGCCACCAGGGGATCAACACCAGCAGGGTAAATGCTGAGCTTAGCCCCAATAAGATTTCCGTTGTATTCGCAGATGATTGGCCGCTCAGGAAGAAATTGACAATAAATCCTGTTACCACGATGGAGAGAAAAATCATTAATGATGGCAGCCATATTTTACCAAACAGAGTGGGCCAATATTTGCGGTAGGTGATCACCTCCCCTTCCTGAAAACGCATAGTAAAGATGTGCCCGAATGATTTTTGCCAGAAGTTGACCTGTTCTCTTTCCTGCTCTTCCGGCGCCTCGATGTTCTCTTCACCTTTTAGATCTTTATTCTCCTCCCAACCTAACCGTTTCCTCAGTTCTTGATCGAGCTTTTGTTTTTCCCGGCGTTCGGATCCCTTCTGTACCAGCTCTCTGTATTCGTTGATGTACCTGACCATAACCTCAGGATCTTTAAGATTTCGAAAAATGATTTCCCCGGTGAACGTTTTAATAATCACACTCCCATAATGGAAAATGCGACCTATTGCAGTTCTTGTCGTATTAACCGCTAAAATTGTCGTCAAAGGTGCTTCATCTCTGCTCTCATAAAGCCAGATTACTTTTTCCACCCATACCACACGCTGGTTTGTGGTGATATAGTAATCATTTTCCCAATCTAAATATTTCCAAATCCCCCATAAAATTGCAGCGAATGCCAAGGCAAGGGAGCAAACCGCGCCCGTGGTCCAGAGCGCGTCAGAGATGCTTGCAGTTGAAATTGCAAAGAGGATCGTCAAGGATACCAGGCTGATAAGGATGGGGCCAATTAGACTAAAAATAAATATTACTTCGTGTTTACGGGCAACATATGCGATTAATTCGTCATCTGCCACCCAGGAGAATTTTCCTGCCCTGACTAACCGCTGGCTCTCAGGGTTGCGTGCCAACCCGGGTTTAATTTCCGGAAATTCCGTGAACAATTGATAATAATCAACTTCATCCAGAAAAAGAAGCTCCGTTGGTTGATCACTGGTGATGACCGCATTTTCGGGTTGACCATATAAGTAGGTTTCCTCTACGAAGTATTTACCCGGTCCAATCGGATCTATTTGTTGATCCCCTACCTGGTCATAAACAAAAACTTTACCTGATTTGACGATATAAAAATCTTCAACGATATCCCGATCAGTAAAAAGTGGCTGCCAGGGTTCAAGAATTATCAAGCGAAACCTGGGTGCAATTGACAGCAGCTGTGAATCGCTCAAATCTTGGAAAACTTCGACCTGGGACAAGATGCGTACCGTATCATTTAGCTCGGGACTCATAGACTCATTTTAGCATGAACCAAAAAATTCGGGGAATCGGACAAAGAAGTGTTAAAATCTAAGTCATATTTCCTATGTGAGGTAAAAAATGCCAATTCACTTTGGGACGGATGGCTGGCGGGCAGTAATTTCAGATACTTTCACCTTCCATAACCTGCGCCTGGTTTCGCAGGCAATTGCGGATGCAATCAAGTCAGATGCCTGGAATGAGGGTGTGCCGGAAGTAAAATCTGTTGACCCAACCAAGATCGTTATCGGATTTGACACTCGTTTCCTGTCTGATCGCTACGCAGCGGAGGTTGGACGAGTCCTTGCTGGAAATGGATATACTGCTTACCTTACACAAGGGGATGCACCGACGCCAGCGGTATCTTTCACCGTCAAAGATATGAACGCCATTGCTGGGATTGTGATCACAGCTTCCCACAATGCTCCCCGCTATAACGGCGTGAAATTAAAGGCTTCCTACGGCGGGTCAGCCCTGCGAGAACAATGCCGCAGGGTAGAAGTCTATCTGAATGATAATGAGGAACGCGGCCGTGGTCCAAACATGATGGACTACCAGCAAGCAAGAAATTCGGGCTTGCTGCAGCGCTTCAATCCCCTTCCAGCGTATTACGAGCATCTTCGAAAACTGATCGATTTCGATGCCATCGCGGACAATCCACAACGTGTCGTGGTTGATTCAATGTATGGCTCAGGAAGAGGAATTATTAAAGGAGTACTTAAGGGTACTGGTTGTGAAGTTCGCGAGATTCGCGGAGACATGAATCCGGGTTTTGGTGGTGTCCACCCCGAGCCCATCGCACGCTACCTGGGAACCTTGGCTGGAGCAATTGGAACGGGCATGGGTGATATTGGCCTGGCTACCGATGGTGATGCAGATCGGATTGGAGCCATGGATGAACGAGGTATTTTCATCGATCCACATAAAATAATGGCCTTAGCGATGCGTTACCTGATCGAGGAACGGGGTTGGCGAGGACCTGTAGTGCGCACTGTGTCCACAACTCGAATGATCGATCGCCTGGCAAAAACTCATGATCTCCCTGTATATGAAACACCGGTCGGTTTCAACTACATCGCAGATTACATGTTAAAGGAAGATATTTTGATCGGGGGAGAGGAGTCAGGTGGCATCTCGTTTCGCGGGCATATACCGGAGGGCGATGGATCTCTGATGGCACTGTTACTGATCGAGATGGTATCCAAACTCGGTGTGCCTCTCTCAAAACTGGTTGATAACTTGATCAATGATTATGGACCGGTTAATTATCAGCGAACTGACCTCAGGTTAAGCCACCCAATTTCAAAAGAACAGATGACGCGCCAGATGACAGAGAAAAAACCACCTGAGATTGGGGGCATTCAGGTGGTAGAAGTTCAAACAATCGATGGGGTTAAGTATATTTTAGAGGACGATTCCTGGTTGTTGATCCGACCTTCGGGTACGGAGCCCGTATTGCGGGTTTATGCGGAAGGTCGCACTACAGAGGCGGTTCAAAATATGCTGAATTTTGGCGAACAGGTGGCAGCTGGAACTACTTGAGTCAAGACCAATCCGAAACTGAACAATATCATTAGGAGGCTGCCCGCATGCGGGCAGCCTCCTAATGATTAAGCTTAAGTTGCGGTTCGAAGTCGTCTCGCCAGGAAAATGATCACCACCAATAACAGTGCCAGTCCGACCATGGTGGGAATCCCTACATCTTCTGCAAATCCGGTATCAGGCAGGCTGGAAGCAGTAGCTGTGGGAGTTTCCCTCCTTGATGCGGCTTCAGTCAACAGTGCAGAGACTGTCGCAGTTCGATCGATGGTTGGGGAAACCTGAGCCTGGGTAGGAGCTGCGATCACCAGTGTGGGTGAAGGGCTGGCAGTAGATGTTGGCGGAATCTGAGTTCGAGTTGGCGTGGCAGTAAATTTCGCAGCCAGTCCCGTCTCAACGGCAGCTAAAGCAACCTGGGTGTTTTGAGCATTAATTGCTGCCTCCTGTGTTGCCCGCTGGTTACGTTGCTGCGGGGCATATACAAGCGCGTATAGTGCCAAGCAGATCAATGACAGCAACATCACACCACCGATCACACCTGCAACGATATAAAATGTGCGGTTGCCCGAATCTTCCGGTTCTCCGGGATCGTCCGTGTTTATATCAAAATCGTTATCATCAAGGTCCATATCTTCAAATGCCATTGCCGATTCTCCTCCAGTACCTTACTTGAACCGATGGATGTCCACCTATCCATTTTTACTCTAAAACTTCAAGGTTTGCCAGTGGTAATTTTACTCGAATACTGTTCTCTAGTTCGACTTCACCAGATTTCGCTTTGATTCCGCTTGGAAACACCTCATAACCCGGTTTCAGGGACATCAAGGTCCCCACCTGGGACTGGTGAGGAGCCCGGGTGACCCTGACCCGTTGACCTGGTGAAAAAATCGTCGCATCTTTAGGTTCGTGAACCATTTGATTGACTGGCAGTGAAATAAAAATCTCCGGTCGTTGGTCGATATAAGGATCTAATGGTTCCGCTTTGATCGCAATTTCTCGCCGGTCGCTTGTGATCAGCAGGTTGAAAGCTGCAGAATTGATCGGGAGGAGGCCGAAACCTTCTACCACGATGATTGGCAGGGGAACCTCCCGGGCAAGCGGAATCAAGGATGCTGCCATGCTGGATAAGATCAATCCCTGGAGTGGCAAATCAGCCGCCGCACGTAATACTTGTTCATCGCCACAATAACCCCCAAATACTACTGAACCTCGCAGATCCATATCCAATTGTTCTAAGGAGAGTATATCCTCGACTTTTTTGATCAGCACTCTGAGCAGTCCAAAGTTAATTTCACCGTTTCCCCACACTCCTTGTACAAGCGCACCAATCGATTCAACGACTGCACCTCGACCGGGAATTAAAGATATCACCTCGCCCGGTAATCCAGCCAGTACTTTGTCAGGAGGGCTTTCTTCTTCCAGTAATAATTTACCTTGACCAGAAAGGATAATTTTTCCCGAACAAGGAGCTCTCACGACTCGTTTTCCCCAACCAACAGGTCCTGCAAGCACATCCCCTTCTGAAAACACATCTCCAGCTGCTTTTTGTATTAATTGATCAGCCTCACTTACCCCGACTCCCAAGCCCCGTGCAATATCCAGGATCACATGCTGCGGATTCTGATTTGTTTCACAAATCACATCCACTGCTGATACCATTTGACTTTTCCTGACCAGAACACGTCCCGTTACAGGCAGCACGCGGTGCCTGCGAATACGCGTCATCGGCAATACATGTACAACTGGTGCTAACATTTCAGTCTGGCAGCAACCTCCAACTTAAAAATAAATCTATGATATGAACTTCAGGTTGCAAGATCAGTTCCACGAATACTCACTAGCCACCTAAAGTCCATAGCCATTTTTTATATAAATCTCTCCTGCGACCCAGATCTTTAGGCAGAGGAGTAGGGCGACCACGAGCATCGATGATCACACCTAATATTCCTCCAACCACGCGCACACTACCACCACGACCAGAACCCCCCATACCAACATCCGAACGATGAAGCGGTTGAAGCCTGATCTTTGCTGCTTCTCCCATCGGTATCGGTAAGGCTTCGAGCGTCCCCTGTTTGATCTCCAGACTGGTTTCATCCCCGGATTCATAGACCACCTTCAATCTCAAGATTGGGGTTCCAGCACGAACACTGGCCATCGGGGTTATTACTGTAGCCAGGTTAAGAAATGCACTTGATTCTAGCACCTGGACTGATAAATAGGGGTTGATTGCTGCAGCAGCACCGATGGGTGCCGCCAGGTTATGCTGGTCGAGTACGAACGTCGTGATGCTCGTTGGTTGGGTAGCATCCAGCAAAGTGAGCAAACTGTGCCCTACCGAAGGTGCCCTGGTGAGCACACTCCCGGTTGCGACGATCGGTTCGAACCACGGCAGCATACCTCTTGCCGAACGATAGATCTTCTTCGAAAAACCGCTCTCGGCAGTTGAAATCGCTTTTCGAATTGCCTGACGAGCAAGCGACTGCTCGATCGCAAGATCTTCGGGTGAAACTGGAAGACTGGCAGGGTAGATCTCTTTGTTATATATATAATCCCTGATGTAATCCGGGTCGACTTCCATCGGAATCCAGCGCAGAAATTCGTTCATTGAGGGATCTTCCACCAGACCGGTGATGCCTCTTCCTAAGCCATATTGCGGGTAAACCCCCAGGTTCAATTCCCCGTCAAAAGCGGCAGCAATGGTCGTCGCTGAAGCCCCGACATCGATTCCTAGTACTCCTTTACTGGGATCATAGACCTTGCTCAAGAATTGGATCATCCTGCCAAAAGCACTTGAAGTTGGCATTAAGCGCATGCCAGTCCATTCATCAAGGTCGCTAACTCCTGGTATTTGAGATGCACGGATAGAGCGGAAAATATCGACCATATGGTGCTGTGCTGGAGAGATTTGCTCCACCTCCAGGCTGGGGCGCACATTCGGTGCAAAATAATGTTTCGTCAAGTTACTCAGCCGATTTTCTACTGTTGAGTTCAATGCCTGATTACCGGCAAATAGTACCTCCGGACGGAGGTCTGCAGACATCAAAGAACACGCCAATCCAACTGATTCAAGCAGCCTATTTACAGAATTCGAGGCTCCACTATCCGTCCCACCAGCAATGACGATTAAATCTGGCCGCAGCTTCAAGATAGTATCCAATCGTTCTTCTGGTGTTTTCCGGTCGTTCAATCCAAGCGTCTCAACAACCTCTGCGTAAATCGTTGAGGTCAAACGTTGGGCACTTGCCAGCGAAATATCCTCAAGCAACCCAACAGCTATGACACGCAGCGGAGGTCCAGCTGATATTGTGGCCGTAAACATATCAATACCGGTCCCATCCAATTTGCTCGGGATGATTAACCTGTCATCATCACCAATTAGATCTCGATCGGTGATCTGCTCTAAATCGTTGATCGCCCTCGAAATTCCTTCACCAATGTGGTTGAACGGAGCAGTTGCCGTGGTTCTAGCTGTACCGACAGCCAAAAACCGGTAGCGTCCTTCGACAACATCGAACAGCGCGGCACGGGTGTTAATCTCCCCGACATCGACTGCCAGCAAGGATGAACCAGTATAGTTAGAAGAGTCCAGTTTATCCATCAATTCTCAGAAAAATAGACCGGCCAACGACCGGATGAAATCTACAGCAAATACAGCCCGTCCAATTAATGCGGTCAAAGCAGCACTGAACACGCCTGCGAAGAGGAAACCAAAAGTGATCGCCACAAATACCTGGCCAATTTGACCTAATCCATCAATCCAGGTTTGCAATTGGCTCTTCTCTGATGATTTTGAGACACTGCTGAATTGAAAATATGCAAGAGTGGATAAGGTGCCTACCAGAATGATGATCCCGTTGATCAGCCTGAGTCCCAGGTCTGCATCAAATGCCTGACTTGCCTGCACATCAAACATGTTCATGGAAGCAAGCGTCTGGGGAATTAATGTCCCCAAAACAGCACCACCAATCGCGGCAGCCGCACTGACTCCCACGATATACGCCATAGGTAAATTTCCGATGAAAGCATAACGTGGAGATATTTTTGTAAACATTAATCCAGCGAGGATAATGGGGACTAATGCCAGAATTTGTTCGCTCCGCTCACCCGCATAAATTGGTTCTAACATGCGCGCCAGGATCACATTGTGTATCACCACCGAAGCAGCAAATCCTGCTGAAACACCGATGAAGAGGTGCAGCGTGATTCGAAATAGCTGGTTATCAGCGACCAGATAGCTAAATACAAGCAGGGTAAGAACAAATCCCAGCAGGGTTCCGATCCAATCGGCCCAGCCCATCACTCCACCTTCTCTTGACCCCGCACGGTGCGGGATAATTCGGGAACCACGTAATAAGCTAAACCACCAACCAAGATTAACAAAGCAGCAACAAAGGTGCCCACACCAAAAGCATCCCAAAATTGTCCGGGAAGCTGTTCGCCACCAACTAGCCTTGCATAGGCTGAACCTCCCCTCAGACCTACTACCAGACCATTTACTGATTGAGGAATACTTTCAAAATATGGCCTTACAATTGGTTCCAGCTGAGCACTTGTGACCAGGACCAGACTGGTCAATGTCTGTGAATCGGTTATATATGGGGACAGCTGTTCAACCCAAATACGGGCAATATCCGGATCATCAACCAGCAAGATGATCATCTCAAAATCCGTGATCTCATTAATCCCATTAACCGGGGGTAAAGCCTCGCTAGTTTCAGTAGCCCACACTGATGAACCCTCGATTGAATAAGGCATCATGCCAGGTGGATTTTCAATAAAATTCAATAATCCAGCTGCTCCGCCAGGCAGGTATCCAAGATTGACATAATCCTGACCATCGATTAACTTTTCATTCGGAAGAATGTATTGGAAAAAACGCTCGGCCAAAATTGGACCGGTAGGAGTTGTCGAAATCGTGGTAAACAAGGTTCCTTGAGAAACCAAATGATCGAAGACCGAATAGGCAGCAGCATCCAATTCGGAGGCCAATCCAGGTTCGAAATCAAAGCCAACCAATACACGACTATTCTCCGGAAGCTGGTTAATCAAACGGTTAACTTCCGCACTCCCTTCGTCATAAATTGGTAAGGGTATTTGCCCTTTCGAGAAGATGAGCGACCAGAATACGGAAATCAACAGCACGAGTGCAATGCTCCAGCGTAGAACGTGCTGCTGCGAAATTGGGCTTTTCTCAGGAAGTGGTTTTGGTTGTCCTTCTTCTTCCAATATACTCTGCAGCAACTTAACGTGTTCCAGCTGGCTATCGGATATCCTGATCTTTGTAGAATAGGCTTTTGGTTTTCGGATTCGCGCTATGCCTGGTTCTGCTGATAAGACTCCGGTTAATCCTGCCAAAGGGCCAGCACTTTCAAGGCTGCCGGGACCCTGTCTAACAGCATTTTTTTCTGTCTGCGAGGCTTTATCCTGTTCTCCATATTGCGGCTGGCTCTCAAGATCTTCCGCTTCCTGGCCTTCAGGGACGCCTTCTTCTATCAGAGCGTCATTTAACCATGCGGGGATTTCATCGGAGTCATCGCTTTCCTTGCCACCCAAGAATGGAGAAACCGTGGAGCCGGCTTGCTGGGTTTCAGATTCTTTCGCCGAGCTGCCCGGCATCCAATCTGAAGTATCGGCAGGAGGCAACTCTAATCCCAAATCCCGCTCAGCAGGGGTTTCTTCATCAGATGAATTTGAACCCCAAATTTCCTTCAACCAGGAAGGCGCTTGTTCGCCTGTGCTGTGCCCACCCAAGCCTCCCCTGTTGGTGTCGCTGTCAGGAACCGGTTCGCTAGTTTCCCGAGGCTTCAGGTATGCCAGGCAGTAATCGCAATATTTATTATCAATCGGGTTTGATTTCCCGCACAAAGGGCAGATTATTTCGTCCACTAATTTTCCCCATATGGTCGATCAGCACCCATTAATATCCGCAAACCTGCTGCGATGATTCCCAGGGAGACACCTAACAAGATGCCACGGGCACCCGCCACTGCAGGAACTTTTCCAATCCAAATCCGCAATGCGGCCAATCCAGGAATATCAATCCCAAATAAATGTCCGGACATTAACAAGATCACTACTGCAGTTGCGATAAATGTGATCGTAAGCAAATTAGGCTTCCGCCGGAGTAACCTTACACCAGCATATATCAGCACCACCGAGAGAAGGGCCATCAGGCTGGCTTCAACGGGGATCTGGATGTAATTGAATATCCACAATGAAATTGGAGTGGTCGGACCGAACCAGCCTGAGACCGCTAAGGTGATCGTCAACCCCACCAATAAAGCAATACTGTTGATCTTGTCAGGTTGATCAGTGCTCAATTTTCGCCAATGAACGGTAAATAAATTCACCACACCCACCAGAAGAGCTACCGCGATGAGAATTGTGGCCCAATTGAGTAAAATGATGCGCAGATTTACAAGAAGATCAATTTGCAGGAAATAACCCACCAGGACGACCAGGCCAACGCCGATAGCTACTGCTGCATAAATAGGGTTTTTCACAATACACCAAATAGCTTCAATAAAGCACCAATTAAGATCAATCCAATCAACACCCAACGGAGGATATCTTGGGCATATAGGCTTGCGGTATGCATGCGACCAGCTCCAAGGTAAGCTCCCCCCGCATATGTTTCCTCACCAATCAAAGGTTCCTGAGCTGCAGCAAACATAACAGCCTGACCCGTTAAATTATCCGTTCCCCCCAAAGTAATGCCCTCTTTTCGCTCTGCTGCATCGGTAATTAACGCGACCTCATTGCCAAAACTCCCGATTAACAGGTTTGCTCCAATCTCTTCTTCCTCGATAAAAGAGAGCGTCCCGGCTGCATACGAAAGCGGCGTCAGACCGGTAACCCTGCCCCACATTGGATCTGATTCAACTCCCAGGTATTTTGCTGCTGCCCGCTGACTGTCTTGCGAAAGAATTCCGAGGCTGCCCTCACCTGAGGTGGCTACTGGGGGTCGATCACTGATTGAGGTCGAGCGCCCGATACGATCGAGTATGCTCAACCCAACATATCCAATCGCACTTTGCCTGCTCAACATTTGCCCCCTGCCCAAGGAGATATGCAGGCGGCTGCCATCTTCAACAGCTAAGCCAATCGCCCGGTGTAAACGTTTAAAGGCTGGGATTTCTCTCAATCTTGGTGCTTCCCGCCTACGTAATATAAATGCCACTCCAAGCATCAATCCGAAGAAGACCAAAACAGTGATAAAAGCAACAATGTATAGGGCGCTCATACCTAATCCTCCTCGCGAAGGAAATTCACAAACGCTGTACGTTGTTCATCATTTTCGAGCACTTCAGCTAATAAAGCCAGATGCCCATCTGGTACTATCCCAGCTAAGATAGGTTGGCCCATATAAATCAATTGGGCACCGATTAAAGTCAACGGACCCGCGGCTTCTATAAAAGACGCGATCAGATCTTCTAACCCCCACCTGTGCAGGGTTGTTCCCCAAATCCGCCAGATATGGTGGTTTTTATCCATTGCAGCAAGTATAGCACAATTCCCCTGGATGACATTAACCTGAAATCGTCCCGTTTGATTCTAAATCTGTCACTGAGGCCGGTCAAGTAAGCTTGCATATCTGTTATGAGAACCGCAAATAGATATCGGAGTAAATTCTCCTATTTATATGACAGGTCACATCTGTTTTTGATGTCAAATATTACTACTTCAAAGGCATGGAAAATACTAAACTATGAGATTGGGGAGCCTATTGGTTCCTTCTGTGAACTATAACGCCACTTGATTCTGGCGAAAATTATCGAGCTGTGGAGAGAAAAATGAAAAGACCGATTATAACTATTGATGCCTTAGAGGCTGTAGCCCTCGTTGCCCATAAAATTAATGAGGTGGTTGCAATTTACCCCATCACACCATCATCGGGAATGGGAGAATTTGCAGACGCCTGGTCGGCGGTGGGTAGGACGAATATTTGGGGGACGGTCCCACTGGTGGTCGAAATGCAATCCGAAGGAGGAGCTGCCGGAGCTGTACATGGTGCCTTGCAGGCAGGCGCACTGACTACTACATTCACTGCCTCCCAGGGTTTATTACTGATGATCCCCAACATGTACAAGATTGCTGGGGAATTGACTTCAACCGTTTTTCATGTATCTGCTCGCTCAATTGCCGCCCAGGCGCTTTCGATCTTCGGTGATCACTCCGATGTGACTGCAACCCGCTCAACCGGGTTCGCTCTAATTTCTTCTGGTTCGGTACAAGAAGCCCACGATTTTGCATTAATCGCCCAAGCTGCAACCCTTGAATCGCGTGTACCTTTCCTGCATTTCTTTGAGGGTTTTCGTGTCTCCCATGAAGTAAATAAAATCGAGCAGCTCACTGACGACGATTTGAGATTCATGATTGATGATGAGCTCGTACAAGCTCATAGAAAACGCGGTTTATCGCCTGACCGTCCTGTCTTGCGTGGTACTGCTCAAAATCCGGATGTATTTTTCCAGGCGAGGGAAACAGTCAATCCCTATTATGAGGCTTGCCCGGCGATTGTCCAGAAAGTCATGGATAAATTTGGAAAGCTCACCGGACGCCAATACAATAATATTGACTATTTTGGCGCTCCAGACGCTGAGCGGGTGATTGTCATGATGGGGTGCGGTGCCGTGACGGCATCCGAAACAGCAAAATACCTGAATAAATCGGGAGAAAAAATTGGCGTTGTTGTGGTCCGTTTATACCGTCCCTTCCCGGTTGGGGATTTCCTGAATGCTTTACCCTCAACCGTTAAGACAATTGCTGTTCTCGACCGCACAAAAGAACCAGGTGCGACTGGAGAACCACTTTACCTCGACGTCAGTGTGGCGATTGCATCAGGAATTGAGGATAGTACCGCCCCATTTGCTGACAAACCACGCATCATTGGAGGTCGCTACGGTCTTTCATCAAAGGAATTCACTCCGGCAATGGCAAAAGGTGTTTTTGATGAGATGACCAAGGAGAAACCCAAGAACAGCTTCTCCGTTGGTATTTATGACGATCTTACAAATAACAGCATCAGCTATGATCCCAAGTTTTCGATCGAAGATCCACAAACTGTGCGCGCCGTATTCTTCGGCCTGGGCTCAGATGGCACAGTTGGGGCAAATAAAAATTCGATCAAGATCATCGGTGAAGAAACTGATAACTTTGCCCAGGGATTTTTCAATTACGATTCGAAGAAATCCGGAGCGGTAACTGTTTCCCACCTGCGCTTCGGACCCCAACCGATTCGAGCTCCTTACCTGATCGAAAATGCAAATTTCGTTGCCTGCCACCAGTTCACCTTTCTTGAACGGCGCGATATGCTCAAATATGCAGAGCCAAAAGCGGTCTTTCTCTTGAACAGCTTTGTTGGTCCAGACGAAGTATGGGATTTGCTGCCCCGGCAGGTCCAGGAAGATATTATTGAGAAGGAACTCCGCTTCTTCGTGATCGACGGTTACAAGGTTGCCGAGGAAACCGGTATGGGTCGCCGCATTAACACCATCATGCAGACTTGCTTTTTCGCCATCAGTGGTGTTCTGCCTCGCGACGAGGCGATTAAAGCCATAAAGGATGCGATCAAGAAGACCTACGGGAAACGCGGGGAAGCAGTAGTGAAGCGCAACTTTGAAGCGGTCGACAAAACGCTGGCAAACCTGTTTGAAGTCGATGTACCAAGCAAGGTCACCAGCGAACTCACCCTCCGCAAACCAGTATCAGATGCTGCTCCAGAATTTGTTCGTGAAGTCCTTGGTGAGATCATCGCTGGACGCGGCGACCAACTTCCTGTCAGTGCCTTTCCTAATGATGGCTCATACCCCACAGGAACAACCAAGTGGGAGAAGCGTAATATCGCTTTGGAAATTCCCGAATGGGATCCGGATATTTGTATCCAGTGCGGGAAGTGTGTATTTGTTTGCCCACATGCTGTGATCAGGGAAAAAATATTCGAACCCGCGTTACTCAAGGATGCACCGGGCACTTTTCTGTCAACAGATGCCCGCTGGAGAGAATTTCCGGAGATGAAATACAATTTATCTGTGGCTCCAGAAGACTGCACGGGTTGTGGACTCTGCGTCGAAGCTTGCCCGGCAAAGGATAAGACCCAGGTTGGACGCAAGGCAATCAACATGGTTGACCAACCACCTGTACGTGAACGTGAAGCCATTAACTGGGATTTCTTCCTCTCACTTCCAGAAGTCGATCGCACCGCGATCAGCATTGGCACTGTGAAAAACTCGCAGCTTCTGCAGCCTTTATTTGAATTTTCAGGTGCCTGCGCAGGATGTGGTGAAACACCTTATTTGAAGCTGCTTACCCAATTATTTGGGGATCGTGCTATCGTTGCCAATGCAACCGGCTGCTCTTCCATTTATGGTGGCAACCTGCCGACCACTCCCTGGTCAATCAATAAAGATGGACGAGGTCCAGCTTGGTCCAATTCACTCTTTGAAGACAATGCAGAATTTGGTTTTGGTATGCGCTTGACATTGGATAAACAGGAGGAATATGCCCGCGAATTGCTGCCAAAGTTCTCAGATGTCCTGGGTGAAAGGTTCGTTACGGAAATACTTGAAAGCGACCAGAGCACTGAAGCTGGTATAGCAGCTCAAAGAGAACGCATCAAACTGCTCAAAGAACGCTTATCGGGTTCTGATGATCCCCGCGGGAAAGATTTACTCAGCCTAGCAGATATTTTCGTCAAAAAGAGTGTCTGGATCGTGGGTGGAGATGGTTGGGCTTACGATATCGGATATGGTGGCCTGGATCACGTCCTTGCCATGGGCCGCAATGTCAATATCCTGGTTCTTGATACTGAAGTCTATTCAAATACTGGTGGACAGGCATCGAAAGCCACTCCCAGGGCAGCAGTTGCCAAGTTCGCTGCAAAAGGCAAAGGGCTCCCCAAGAAAGATTTGGGTATGATTGCCATGTCCTATGGCTACATTTATGTAGCACAAGTTGCTATGGGTGCCAGCGACCAGCAGACCCTGCGTGCTTTTCTGGAAGCTGATGCCTACGATGGTCCATCTCTGATCATCGCCTACAGCCACTGCATCGCACATGGTTATGACCTGATCAAAGGTCTGGAACAGCAAAAATTGGCCGTCCAATCAGGTTTCTGGCCGCTGTTCCGCTACAATCCTGACCTGGTTGATGAGGGAAAGAATCCTTTGCTGATCGATTCAAAGAAACCGACCATTTCTTTCAAAGACTACGCCTATAACGAAACACGCTACAGGATGCTGCTGCAAAGTGACGAACAACGCGCAGAAGCACTCATGAAATTGGCAGAGGAAGATGTTGATAACCGCTGGGACCTCTACCAGCAAATGGCGGCCATGCATTTTAATGGCAAGGATGGAAACGAATAAGTGTTTATCTCCTGGTGAACTACTCAGTAATGTTGATGCTCAGAGTTCATGTGCCTGTCTTCTTTGAGCATCAGCAATTCACCAGGTCATCTTGATCCAGATATTATTATAAGGAGTAATCCATGGTAGACCTTACAACGAGTTATCTCGGGTTGGAATTAAAGAATCCCCTGGTAGCATCAGCTTCACCTCTTTCCCAGAAAGTTGAGTCTGTGCGTAAACTTGAGGATGCAGGTGTTGCTGCAGTCGTGATGTATTCTTTGTTTGAAGAACAAATCATTTATGACAGCCTGCGTCTGGATCGCGATCTGAGCCAGGGAACTTACTCATTTCCTGAGGCGCTCACCTATTTTCCCGATTTATCTGCCCATAGTAATTTAAACCAATACAGCATTGGGCCAGATGATTATGTGGAGAACCTGCAAAAACTCAAGGAAGCAGTAAATATTCCTATCATTGGCAGTCTCAATGGTGTAACCAACGGCGGGTGGATTGAATATGCCAACAAGATCGAGCAGGCAGGTGCAGATGCATTGGAGCTGAATATTTATAACCTACCCACAGACCCAGCACTTTCAAGCCTGGATGTTGAAAACGAATATTTAGACCTGGTGGGTTCTATCCGCGCTTCTATTAGCATTCCGATCGCTATCAAACTGAGCCCTTTCTTTACCAACCTACCAAATTTCGCACAAAGACTCGTCCAAGCCGGTGTCAATGGACTGGTGCTGTTCAACCGATTCTACCAACCAGACTTTGATCTTGAGGAATTGGAAGTTGTTCCAAGCCTCGTGCTCAGCAATTCACAAGAAATGCGGCTCCCATTAAGATGGATTGCGATCATGTACGGGCGTATTGCTACTGACTTTGCATTAACCTCTGGTATTCATACCGCGGAGGATATGCTAAAAGCCACAATGGCTGGTGCAAGTGTCAGCATGGTTGCTTCGACCTTGCTGAAATATGGAATCTCCCACGTCAATGATATCCTTGAAGGGACACAATCCTGGATGGTGGATCATGAATATGAGTCGATCCACCAGATGAAAGGCAGCATGAGCCAGCAAGCAGTTGCAGAACCAGCCGCTTTCGAGAGGGCAAACTATATCAAGGTATTGAGCTCATTCGATTTGCGTTTTGCTCCTTGATTTCTTGATCTCCTTGATTAAATAAATGTAGGGAGTCATGCATCGGACTCCCTACAAATTCTTAAAACTGGTAATTCCGGAGTTAAAACGTTAGAGGTCTACTCAGTCTGAGCAGGCATGGGTGAGTGTTTCTTCTGGCGATAAACGATTCGTCCCCGAGATAAATCGTAAGGTGACATCTCGAGCCGGACGCGATCCCCAAGCAAGATGCGAATATAATGCTTACGCATTTTCCCTGAGAGATAAGCAAGTACTTCGTGATCATTGTCTAATTTGACTTTAAATTGGGTCGCAGGCAGCGCTTCGATGACTGTACCTTCGACCGTGATCTTCCCTTCTTCTTTAGCCATATATTCCTCCGGAACTACTATTGCATATTATCAATAAGATCAATACCTCGGATTCTTACGTCTCAATCGTCGGACTGCTTTTTTCTTCTGGATACGTCGTAGTTCACTCTTTGAGACAAACCATCTCTTCCTTCTGACCGTGCTCATCACACCGCTCTTGGCGACCTTTTTTCGAAATCGTCTCAGTAATTGATCCTGGCTTTCGTTCGGTCGTAGTTCTACTGATACCAAATTTCTCACCTCCTTTTCTTTTCAGATTCAGGCAACAAAAAAGCCCGGCTACCGTTCACTACCCGAGCCGAGCTTCGCTTGGCTTCCTTATTACATTAATTCCGAGATGTTAATCGTCGTGTACGCGAGTTCCTCCGGTAAAAATGTATTACATGGTACTTGAACGTGATTCAAATTATAATGCAATCATATCCATCTGTCAATTAATGTTCATGGGACTGCAATCTTCCTCTGGAAATCTGCAATTCATAACAGCTGCCGCCGCGGCTCATTATTACCAAATTATTACCCACCGATCCCGGCTGATAACGATGATTACCCTGAACACGAATTCAAAGCTCAGTGCTTATCATCGAATTTAAAGAATATGCTTACTGAAGATTATTTCTTGCGTATGATCAACCAGATGCTGGTTGTTCTGACACAAATCCTCTATCACAAAGATGCAGGACAGTACCAGGAAGCGCAAATTTTGATTGAGCAAAGCCTTGAACAACTTCTGGGGGTGCGCCCTGGTTTGCTCAAACAGATGGATGATGATAGCGTACTGCGCCTGTTAACTTCCCAGGGAGAACTTGATCCAGATCGCCTCGCAATGGTTGCCGAGCTCTACAAACTTGAAGGTGACCTCCTGGTAGCTCAGAATGTTAATCCGGAGGCAGATAATCTATATCTGCGATCGCTGACCTTTTACCTTCAAATCAGCTTGAATGGAAACCCCCAGGGTTTGATTAGCCTGGATGATAAGATCGATGAGTTGTACCAGAAATTTTCCGATCGGGATGTCCCAGAAGAGGTGCTCTATCTGCTTTTTGATTACTATGAAGAGCGGGGAGATTATGCGAGGGTCGAACAGCAGATATCAGGTTTACTTAAGAAAGATGATCACCTGCCAGTAATATTACCTGGAATTATTGCGTACTATGGAGCGTTATTAGAGAAAAGTGATCAAGATTTAGCAGCAGGAGGAATTTCAAGAGCTCTGATACAGGCGGGATTGGATAAAACCACCAAACTTTTAAAATAATCCGCAATCTTTGAGTAAGACGCCATACCTGGCAAGAACCCTTCTGCATCGATCAACAGCCGCAGCAAGTTCATCCTGCAAATCAATAAGGTTCTCCTGCTTTGCCGATTCGCCTGCCAGGGGGGATTGACCTACAAGGTAGAACCAGTTGTTGATCTAAGACAGAGTAATCACCATTCATTACCTGGGTTATAATCTGGAATAGAAACCTGGCATCCTTTTGCCAGGTTTGATTACGCAATAACCAGGACCACCATGGATATATTCTTCCAAGACCCCAGTGATATCCCCCTACCACCTGGAGAAATCCGCATCCGAGAGCTGCGTGTGGAACCCCTCCCTGATCAGCGCAGGGTCCGCCTCTTCATTGAAATCACTCCATTTCAAAAGAAACCAAATTTGGAGATCAAGGTTCTGGCAAAGTCCGGCGAAGAGGCGGCCAGTTTATCCATCATCGAAGCGATCGATAGAAAAATGGAATTCACAGTTCACCTAAAAAGAATTTCTTCTTCTGGAGAGTATATTGCCTCACTGGAAATATATTATTTCGAAGGAGAATTCTCTGCGGCTGATGCTGCAGCAGGTGAAGTAAGTGATATCCACCAACTTCCCGAAAAAGGTAAACCGGTCGATCAGCGCCAGGTAGCATTCAAGAGTCCCGCTGGTGAGGATGCAAGTTAACCACAAGTCCAGGTCATATCAAGATAGATATTTGATCGTATGAAATCCCTACTCCGTTTGCGTGGATTCATTCGCCCATACTGGCATCAAGTGCTGCTTGCGTTGCTGGCATTGGTGTTCATGACCGTGATGAGCCTCACGATTCCCCTGATCATCCAGGAGGTGATCGACAAGGGCTTGGTGGACCGGGATACCCAGCTATTAATCACTTCCGCCTTGATCTTGCTGGTGATTGGAATTGTGGAAAGCGTTTTGATGTACTGGCAGCGATACCTTACAGAACGTGTCGCTTCCCAGGTCGGTTATGACCTGCGCAATCGCATGTACGACCACATACAACGCCTGAGCTTCACCTATCACGATCATGCTGAAACAGGGCAGTTAATCAGCCGCACAATCGAGGATGTGCGGTCAATCGAACGTTTCACAGGCAATGGCATAGTCGATCTGATCCACCTGATCCTGTTGTTTATTGGCATCGCTATCCTGCTGTATACAGCCAATCCCCGTTTAGCAACCATTGCATTGTTGCCCATGGTGCCCCTGGTGTGGGTAACCACGAATTTCGGGCGCAAAATTGGAGGCTATTTCTTGGCAGTCGACAATTCCCTGGGTGAATTATCATCCCGCCTCCAGGAGAATGTCCTTGGAGTGCAGGTCGTGCGCGCTTTTGCGCGCGAACCATATGAGAATGATCGATTCAACCATACAAATCGCATTCTTTATGATGCACGTATAACGGTGATCCGGGAATGGTCCAGGATCATGCCTACTTCCCACTTGCTGGTCATATTAAGCACGATTTTGATATTATGGTTCGGTGGTGGGATGGTGATCTCTGGCGAGATGACGATTGGTGAAATGGTCGCTTTCAACAGTTATCTATTGATGCTGGCTGAACCCGCTCGCCAGCTAACCTGGTTGGTGAATATGGCTGGTGAAGCGGTGGCGGGTGTCAATCGAACTTTCGAGGTACTCGACCACGAACCAGCTATCCAAACCCAGACCAATGCGACAGTTCTGCCTCAATTATCAGGAAAGGTATCTTTTCAAGATGTCTCCTTGGCATACCAGGGAGAGACAACCCATGCCCTTTGTGATATCAACCTGAACGTTGAACCGAACCAGGTAATAGCACTGATAGGTTCGACTGGTTCGGGGAAAACCAGCTTGGTCAACCTGATTTCTCGCTTCTATGATCCAAACCAGGGCGCAATACTTGTAGATGATATCAACATCCGTGACGTTGACCTGGTGAGTCTGCGCGATCAGATTGGTATCGTCCTGCAAACATCGCTACTTTTTTCAGTAAGCATTCGGGAAAACATCGCTTACGGTAGACCGGGTGCATCTGAAGATGAAATCATTGAGGCTGCCAAGGCTGCCCAGGCAGATGATTTCATCAACTCTTTACCAGCTGGTTACGATACGATAGTGGGCGAACGCGGGATCACACTCTCCGGAGGACAACGCCAGAGGGTGGCGATCGCACGTGCACTGTTGATGGACCCCCGGATTCTCATCCTGGATGATTCTACATCCAGCGTCGATATGCAAACAGAACGCTTAATCCAGAAAGCTTTATGGCAGCTGATGCAGGGAAGGACGACCTTTATCATCGCCCATCGACTATCAACTGTCCAGCGAGCAGACCTGATCCTGGTTATGCAAAATGGCCAGATTATTGAACGCGGCACCCACCGCGAGCTGATCAGCAAAGGTGGCTTATACCGAGAAATTTGTGACCTGCAGCTGCGTGATAGGGAAAAATTCCAGCAAGAAGTCCAGGCAATGGAAGGAATATCCACCCGGTATTCTGAATCAAATACCGAGGATTGGGAGACCGAATGACTACGCTCCCTCCCAATCAGGATGTGGTTTTCAAGGGCTACGATCCAGAAATCTCCCGACGTTTATTAGGCTTTATAAAACCATATCGCAGGCGCTTTTTCCTGGCTTTGTCGTTGATGCTGGTCAGTTCAGCAGCTGCAGTTGCGGGTCCTTATCTGGTCAAAATTGCTATTGATGAGGGTATCTCCGCGGGATCGCTGGCAGTTCTACGGCAAACTGTGCTGCTTTACCTGGGGATCGCCATCATCCAGTGGATCTCTACTTTTCTTCGGGTTAACCTCATGGCTCAAGTGGGGCAATCCATCATCTATGACCTGCGCGCACGGCTTTTTCAGCACCTCCAGGAACTTTCCCTGAGTTTCTTTTCCCATTACAGCGTTGGTCGGGTGATCACAAGGGTAATTAATGATGTGGGTGTCCTGAGGGAATTTATCACCTGGGCAATGCTCGCCGTCGCAAGAGATCTTTTCGCATTGGTCGGCATCGTGATAGTGATGGTGAACATGAATCTGCGCCTGTCCCTGCTGACATTCACCGTGCTGCCAATCATGATCCTGGCCACCACCATATTTAAAAAATATGCACGTGAGAATTACCGCCAGGTAAGGGCAGCTATCAGCTGGGTAAATTCAGTCTTGGCTGAGAATATCAATGGTGTTCGAGTTGTCCAGGCATTTTCCCGGGAGAACCTGAACTACAAGATTTTCCATGATCAGATTAACAAGAACAACCTCGATGTGAATTTACAAGCTGCCCGGATCGCATCAGCATTTCCAGCTGTAATAAATTTCCTGGGTGCAGCAGCATCAGCCCTGGTAGTGTGGATTGGTGGCATGCTGGTTATTAACAGTACACCTGGTGCAGCAGACGCGATCACTCCTGGTGTCCTGGTCGCTTTCATTTTATATATCAACCGCTTCTTCGATCCAATACGTGATTTAAGCCGGCGGTATGACTCATTCCAATCCACGATGGCTGGCAGCGAGCGCATCTTTGCCCTCCTAGATGCACCAGTTGAGGTCCAGGACAGCAGTGAAGCCATGGAGATGCCCAAAATCATTGGCGAGGTTGTCTTTGACGGGGTGTGCTTTCACTATCAAGATACCGATCCAGATGATCCGGATTCCCAGGTACTTAATGATATAAACCTGCGGATCCCAGCTGGAAAAACAATTGCCCTGGTGGGTGAGACCGGAGCTGGCAAGTCCACCCTGATCAAGCTGATCGCACGTTTCCACGATCCGAGCGAAGGGCGAGTGCTGATCGATGGATATGATCTGCGCCTTGTAACCCAATCCAGCCTGCGCAGCCAGATGGGGATTGTTCTCCAGGATCCCTTCCTTTTTAACGGCACGGTGGCAGAAAACATTCGCTTCGGTCGACTTGATGCCAGCGATGATGAGGTCCAGGCCGCGGCAGAAGCGATCGGAGCAGATGATTTCATCCAGAACTTATCCCTCGGATACCAATCTTCCGTTGAAGAAGGCGGAGCTGTGCTCTCTGTCGGACAGCGCCAGCTAATTTCATTTGCGCGGGCACTGCTCGCAAATCCAAGGATTCTGATCCTCGATGAAGCCACCTCAAGTGTAGACACACAGACAGAACGCACCATTCAAAATGCTCTTTCCTTGCTGCTCCACGGCCGCACATCATTTGTGATCGCACATCGCCTGTCAACGGTCGTGAATGCAGATATAATATTAGTTGTTCATGATGGACGCATCATTGAAGAGGGCAACCATTCCGATCTCCTGGCTTTGGGTGGAAAATACTTCCACCTGTATAGTTCAGGACTCGAATAACACTCCAGAAATGCAACATGATTGCAGAAGTGTTAAGTAACATCCACATTTAGGATGTTAAACTTCATTTACCAGGCGAATCATTCTTGATTGGTCATACTACCCGTTTCCTAAATACGAGGTCCATCCTACATGCGAAGTGGTCATGATTGGAGATCGCTAGTCGAACAAAGGGATTTTCAACCCTCGGAAGCGAAGTTCTCTAGAGGCGTAATTCTCACTTCATCCTCAATATTGTTGGTGATTGCAACATTAATCTTCTGGCCAATATTGCAATTCAAGGTCAATCCTGCCAGTGCTGGTGATTCGACATCACAGCCTCAGGAAATAGTAACGGTCACACCATCCCTCCAATCAGCCACACCTGCTTTTACAGCAACAAGTACACTGCAACCAACCACCACGCCTGAACCGACGGACAAACCAACTCAGGAACAGAATTTTGTTGTAGAAGCAGAAATAACATCTGTTCCCGAGGTCGCAACACCCCTTCAAAGTGGCCTGATTGTGCTAGCCATGTACGAAGCTGGACACAGTCACCTTTTTGCCTATCAGGCGAATAATTCCCCTTATACACGTCTCACTTCCGGGCCATGGGATGACGCGAATCCGGCTTTGAGCCCCGATGGCAGATACCTGGCATTCACTTCAAATCGTGCCGGCCCTTGGGATCTTTACCTGCTGGACCTAACCTTGGGGGAAGTAACCCGTTTGACAGAAACTCAGAATTACGAGGGTGCCCCTACCTGGTCACCAGATGGAAATCTCATCGCGTATGAAAGTTATATCCAGGATTCGGAAATTATTATCCAGTCAGTATTTGATGATCAAACCTTGATCAACCTTAGTGAGCACCCTGCTGCAGATTACCAGCCTGTCTGGTCACCACAGGGGCGCCAGCTGGCATTCGTATCTACTCGCAGTGGTGACGCGGATATCTGGTTGGCGGATTTTGATAAATTTGGTCCAGAACGCTTCTCAAACCTCAGCCAGACTCCAGAAAGTGATGAAGGTAATCCAGGTTGGTCGTCCCAGGGGGGATCCCTCGCCTGGGCAGCAACAAAATTAGGAAATCACAGCATATACGCGTGGGATGAGGCAAACGGCTTGAAGTATATCGGAAGTGGCGATTGGCCCGTGTGGAGCCCGGACAGCAGCATCATTCTGACTGCATTGGAGGAAGCAAATCAAACTCTTTTAACCGCATACAGGGCTGATGATGGGCGTCTGGAACTGCCGCCCATCGTTCTACCTGGCCAGCTGGCAGGTATAACCTGGAACGATCAATCGCTTCCTGACCCACTGCCCGAGAACCTCCAGCAAATCAGTGCTGAAATCCAGGAATTACCTTGGATGGTTTCACCTGACAACCAGATCAATACCCAGGATGGCCGGGAATACCTGGTAAACCTGGATGCTGTCCAGGCACCATACCCTCAACTCCATGATAGTGTAGATGATGCCTTTCAAGCTTTACGTTCTGAAATTTCCTCCTCTGCAGGCTGGGATTTCCTGGCAAGCCTCGAAAACGCATTCGTCCCTCTGACAGCTCCCCTGCCTCCAGGAATGAATGAAGATTGGCTCTATACTGGGCGAGCGTTTGCTTTTGATACCCTGCCCATGAACGCCGGATGGGTGGCCGTGGTACCTGAATATTACGGTTATGACATTTACTGGCGGGTTTTCATCAAAGCCCGCTTCCAGAATGGATCAATGGGAGAACCCATGCGCCAGATACCCTGGAATTTCAACGCCCGTTTTGAAGGTGATCCGCTATATTACGAACAGGGTGGCCAGACGGCTGGAGTAGTGCCCGCGGGATATTGGATAGATTTTACACGGGTGGCACTCGCATATGGGTGGCAGCGTTTACCCGCTCTTCCGACCTGGCAATCTGCGTTCTTCGCAGCCAGGTTCAATGAGTTCGTTATCGATAATAACCAATCATGGTGGGAAGCGATGCTCGATCTCTACCCGCAAGAATTGCTGATCACCCCAACCCCAATTCACCCGCCCACATTAACGCCAACACGCACCCCGAGCTGGCCCCTCCCCGCTACCCCTGCACCATGAACCTTTCAAGGAGATTCCCGCTCATATTTTTTTTAGCCACCTGCCAGGTATTCTTCACGGCCTGCGCGGGAGATTCCGGAACACCTGCATTAACCGCGCTTCAACCGCCTGTCACACAGGAAATCACGAGTACACAAACCCCGATACCTAGAATCCCAATTAAGAGCCTAACCAAACCAATCTCGATCCATAGCGAGAATCTCGTCCCTGAAAACGAACCGGCAGAATACATGCCTCAAGCGATCCAATTTGATATTGCATCTCCAAATACAGAATTGGTCTCTACCTGGAGGCCGCCACTTTATCCAGTCCCGTTAGCACTCACACCTTTTGATCATTTTTATTTTACGAAACCTTTTGCTGCAAATGAGGATAGCTGGCCTGTGGAAGATTATCGCTATGGTGGTTTATTTTTCGAAGATGTTGTGCACACCGGAATGGATATTAAAATCCCCGCTGGTACCCCCATTACTGCCGCCGGACCGGGTAAAGTCGTCTGGGCCGGGTATGGGTTGTTCTCCGGCAGATATGACCCAGATGACCCTTATGGCAATGCAGTCATGATCCGCCATACTTTCGGGTATAAGGGATCAAGAATTTATACCGTCTATGCTCATCTTGAACGTGTGGATGTCGAACGGGACCAGAGTGTTCAAGTGGGAGACCTGCTTGGATTAAGTGGAGAGACAGGAAAAACATCCGGACCGCACCTGCATTTTGAGGTCAGACTGGATGTGAACGGCTTCTTTGCAACCAGGAATCCGGAATTGTGGCTTGTTCCCCCACAGGGATACGGAGTACTGGCTGGTAGTGTGATGAATACGGGAGGTCGGAAAGTTGAGGGACAGCTGGTCATTGTTCGCCCCGTGGGCAGCGAGCAATTTTGGCGTGCCAATTCTTATCACTACGGCCATATAAATCCGGATGATTATTACCAGGAAAACCTGGTCATCAGTGATCTCCCCGCTGGCAAGTATGAGATCTCCATCAATTACCTCTCAAAAATTTACCGGAGAGAAATTGAAATCTACCCTGGTTTAGTCACCTATTTCTCTTTTCGAGGACGGAGCGGCTTTACATCTGAGGCCCCTCCCCTTCCAGGAAAGGATTTCGACCCACCCCAGATGCCTTGACAAACAGAACATCTGTGCTAAACTAATGGGGGAGATTCTGCAAAACACAGGTAATTAGCTCATCACCCGCTGGTGTATTGCGATTTTCTCCACAACCAGATACAATCCACGTGACAATTATTCCCTCATGATCAGGAGATATCTTCTATGGCAGGAAAGAATCAATCTAACTCAGACGAATTTGACGAATCACGCCAGATTGCACTTGACAAAGCATTGGGTGACATCACGAAGAGATATGGTGATGGCACAATTATGCGCCTAGGTGAATCTCACCTCTTAGATGTTGATATCATACCCACCGGATCACTGTCATTAGATATCGCTCTGGGGACTGGTGGTATCCCGCGCGGGAGAATCACCGAGATCTATGGACCAGAATCCTCCGGGAAGACAACTATCTGCCAGCACATCGTGGGCGAAGCCCAGCGCAGGGGAGGTACCTGCGCCTTCATCGATATGGAACACGCCCTGGATCCATCTTACGCGGCCCGCTGCGGGGTTGATGTCGAAAGTTTGTTAATCTCCCAACCAGATATGGGGGAACAAGCCCTGGAGATCACCGAGACTTTGGTTCGCTCTGGTGCCGTAGATGTGGTAGTTATTGATTCTGTTGCTGCTCTGGTACCGAGAGCCGAAATTGAAGGAGATATGGGTGATTCACCGATGGGTATGCAAGCGCGCTTGATGTCGCAAGCTTTACGAAAACTCTCGGGTGCAATCAAACAAACCAATACGGCAGTGATTTTCACCAACCAACTGCGTCAAAAAATTGGGATCATGTTCGGGAATCCTGAAACCACAACGGGGGGTATGGCACTGAAATTCTATTCCTCTGTTCGTCTTGATGTACGCCGAATCCAATCTATCAAGCTCGGTTCGGAGATCATCGGCAACCGGACTCGCGTCCGGGTGGTGAAGAACAAGGTCGCACCGCCATTTCGAACCGCCGAATTTGACATCATGTATAACGAAGGTATCTCCAAATCTGGTGATATTCTTGATCTGGCTACCGAGCTTTCATTAATTGATAAACGCGGATCATTTTATTCTTTTGGTGATATCCGTTTGGGTCAGGGTCGTGAGAATGCAAAAAGCTTCTTAAGGGAAAATCCGGATATGATGGCAGAGATCGACCTGGCAATTCGCCAGCAGGCATTGAGTGGGATTCTACCAATGCCCGTCGGCGAAGATGAAGAGTTTGAAGATTCGGACGAAGAATAGCAGTCACCCGGGATTTCATCAATGTGAAACGTCTTCTATGGTTATCTTTTTGGATTACCCTAGTACTTGCCGCTTGCTCAGGGCGGGCAACTCCTACGATCTTTATTCCTGCAGCCAGCACCGGGAACGCGGCGGACCTCAATAACCCAACCTCAAATATCCAGCCGGATTCAGCGAAGGGAATTAGTACACCGCAACCTTCACCTACACCTGATTGCCAAAGCAACTTACTTTACCTGGAAGATATCACCATCCCTGATGGCACTGATGTTAATCCATCCGACTCGCTTGACAAACGTTGGATGGTTGAAAACAACGGCACCTGCAATTGGGATTACCGTTTCGGTCTCAAGTTGATCGCAGGACCTGCGATGGGTGCCGATCCTGAACAGGCGTTATATCCCGCTCGCAGTGGAAATCAAGTTGAAGTGCAAATCCAATTCACTGCCCCACAGGAACCGGGTTTATACCGCAGTGCCTGGCAAGCAGCAGATCCAGAAGGGAAATTCTTCGGCGATCCCATCTTCATCGAGATTAATGTATTGAACCCATGACCACCATCTGGTGATCAATATATGCCTGGCGTAAATTGGATCCTTAAAATAAGTGTTTTCACCCATTTATCCCTGGAGCCATCTCCCTGCATTCTGGGATCACCGATCGGACCCCGATGATATAATCAGGTTGTAGTTGTGCAGAAATACGATTTATTGCCCGTTACAAAGATCAGCTGATCTGTGTGGTTATCGACAACTGGTCCAACCAGAAATTCCGATTTATTAACTACAATAATCCCCAAACGCATTTTATCGATCGATGATTTCGATATTGTGCACGATATGAAGGCAGCCTGGTGAGCAAAGATAAACCTTTTCCATCCGAGTTCGCGTGGCATCCAACTCCTGATGATGTCAACCGGGCGCACCTGACTCGGTTCATGCAGCAAAATAACATTGCTGATTTTTCCGAATTGATGGAGCGTTCAACGCAAGATGTGAGCTGGTTTACCGCTGCGATTCTCCGCTACCTGGACATCCAATTTTTCACTCCATACAATCAGGTCCTCGATCTATCCCGAGGAGTTGCCTGGGCTCGCTGGGTGGTTGGGGGTGAGATGAATATCGTCCACAACCTGCTGGATAAATATATCGATACCCCGGTGGAAGAACAGGTGGCACTGATCAGCGAAAACGAAGGTGGCAACGTTAGAACATTCACATACGGTCAACTACAGAAGAAAGTGAACCAGGTTGCCAATGCCCTGCGCAGTTTAGGGCTCAATCCCGGTGATGCAGTCGGTTTGTATATGCCGATGACTTTCGAGATTGTGGCAGCCATGCTGGGTATCGCGAAAATTGGATGCACAATTCTCCCTTTGTTCTCAGGTTACGGTCCAGGTGCAATTACCTCCCGGCTGGTTGATGCTGGCGCAAAAGCTTTATTCACTGCAGATGGATTCAAGAGACGAGGAAAGTTTGTAAATATGAAATCAATCGCGGATCAGGCCGCGCAAAGAGTACCTTCCCTCGATCACGTGATCGTGCTTGATTATACTGGCCAGATGATAAATATTAATCATCCCCGTGACCACTGGTGGCATGATTTGGTTGAAGACCAACCAGAGTATGCAGCAACCGAGATCCTGGATGCTGAACATATTCTTATGCTTATTTACACCTCCGGTACATCAGGACGCCCAAAAGGTGCCGTGCATACACATGCCGGTTTTCCAATTAAAGCTGCCCAGGACATGGCATTCGGTACTGATGTTCACCCCGGAGATAAGATCTATTGGATCACCGATATGGGTTGGATGATGGGGCCATGGCTGGTATTCGGAAGCCTGCTTCTTGGCAGCACTTTTCTGGTTTATGATGGAGCACCGGATTACCCGCACTATAATCGACTGTGGGAGATAATCGAACGGCATAAAATTACAACGCTGGGGGTATCCCCAACCCTGATCCGGGCGCTAATGGCAGCAGATGATAGAACATTCGAGGATTATGATTTATCCTCGCTCCGCATCTTCGCATCGACAGGGGAACCGTGGAATCCAGATCCCTGGTGGTGGTTGTTCGAAAAGATTGGGGAGGGAAAACGACCGATCATCAACTACACAGGCGGAACCGAAATTTCCGGAGGCATACTCATGGGAAATCCGCTCCTTCCAGTAAAACCAACCGCTTTTTCAGCTCCCTGCCCGGGCATGGCTGCCGATATTTTCGATGACCAAGGACTGCCTGTTCGCAATCAGGTTGGGGAGCTGGTCATTAAAGCGCCCTGGATAGGAATGACGCGTGGATTTTGGAATGACCCTGAACGGTATGAAGAGACTTACTGGTCTCGCTGGCCGGGAACCTGGGTGCATGGTGATTTTGGACTTGTTGATGGAGATGGTCAGTGGTACATACTCGGTCGGTCGGACGATACGATCAAGATCGCAGGTAAACGAGTGGGTCCGGCTGAAATCGAATCCATCCTGGTCGCTCATCCTGCGGTCATTGAAGCAGCAGCAATCGGAGTACCAGATCAGCTCAAGGGTAATCGAATTGTTGTACTCTGTGTTACAGTGCCCCAAATCACGCCCTCCGAAGAATTAGCCCAGGAACTAATCAATCGGGTTGCCGTCAACCTCGGCAAACCACTAAAACCGAGTGAGATCCTCTTCGTTGACGATCTTCCGAAGACACGTAATGCAAAGGTTATGCGCCGCATGGTGCGCGCCGCATATCTTGGAGAAGATCCAGGTGATACATCATCCCTGGTCAACCCGGAATCTTTATCAGGAATTAACCAATCAATAAACTGAGGAGAATCGATGCCCATTTGGTGCCCAGATTGCCATGCCATGCTCGTTGAAGGCACTGAAAAATGTCCCCGCTGCGGGGCAAGCATCAGCGATCCCCAACCGGAGGAAACTTTCAGCAGGTCGGATATCGCCTGGTTCAGTGCATACACCATCGCCATCATCCTAATCCCGATCATCGTTGGCATAGGAATTGCCTTTTTATGCCTGTTTCTCTTTTTTCGTTAGATGACACTTGTTTGCTCAACGGAGAACTGCCATGGACTTTGAACTCAATGAAGAACAGCGAATGTGGAAAGAAATGATCCACAATTTTGTTGCGAAAGAAGTCAAACCATTCGCACAGCAGGTTGACGAGGAAGGACAATTCAACTGGCAAGCAACTCAGAAAATGGGCGCCATCGGATTACTGGGCTTGAATATACCAGAACAGTATGGAGGGGCGGATGTTGATGCGATTAGTTCTGCAATAGCCATTGAAGAGCTGGGTTGGGGTTGCGGGAGTACTGGATTATCCATCTCAGCTCATAATGGTTTGGGGTGCGCGCCGCTTGCCTTGTACGCTGCCGAAGAAGTAAAGCAGCGTTTTTTACCCCGAGTCGCTTCTGGAGAAGGCCAGCTGGCTGCATTGGCACTGACTGAACCAGGCGCTGGTTCTGATCTGCAGGGTGGTGTGCGTACCAGGGCTGCGCTGGATGGTGATCAATGGGTGATTAATGGATCAAAAATGTGGTGTACCAATGCCGGGATCGCTGATTTCATCGTCACATTGGTGAGAACCGACCCGCAGGGTGGTTCACACTCGTTGAGCCTGATCCTTGTGCCAACGAATACACAAGGCTTAACCATTGGTCCACCGGAGAGGAAGATGGGTCTTAAAGGCAGCCCCACCCATGCAGTCACCTATGAAGATGTTCGAGTTCCAAAAAACTACCTTTTGGGTGAAGTTGGCCAGGGATTGCAGCAAACCTTGCACGTGCTTGATTGGGGTCGAGTAAGTATTGGCGCTCTTTCCGTTGGTCTCGCCCAGGCTGCGTTTGAAGAAGCTGTTAAATACGCAAACGAACGGCACACCTTCGGTACACCTTTATCCCATCACCAGGCGATTCAATTTATGCTGGCAGATTCCGCTACCCAGATTCAAGCTGCAAGGCTGTTGATTTATTATGCAGCCTGGTTAAAAGACCAGGGCCATCCTTTTTCGATGGAAGCGTCCATGGCAAAACTGAACGCAACTGAAATGTCAGAAAAAGTATGCAGAGACGCGATCCAGGTTCTTGGGGGCTATGGCTACAGCCGGGAGTATCCTGTTGAGCGGATATACCGGGACACACGTTTAATGACGATTGGTGAAGGGACCAGTGAAATCCAGCGCATGGTGATTGCGCGCCGGGTATTGTGATACGATCAAGGTTCAGCCGCTACAGCATAGGACATATCAAACAGTCCCCATTTCTCTGGTGGCCAATAGATAAGAACTGCTTTGCCAATCACGTTTTCAATCGGCACGAAACCCCAGGAACGCGAATCAGAAGAATTTCTGCGGTTATCCCCCATCACAAATAACGAATCCTCGGGAACGGACCATTCGCCTCCCTGCAGGGTGTCCACCAGCAAATATGGTTCTTGAATGGTGACACCATCGATCCTCACCTTTCCATCCGAGATCTGCACCTGTTCACCTGGTAAACCGATCACCCGTTTGATATAAGGTTCCTGTTCTGGATCCGGTGGATACCGGAAGACTACAATGTCACCCCGGCTGGGTTCACTAAACCTGTAAGCCAGTTTATTTACTACCACGAAATTTCCCGCATATAAAGTCGGCTGCATACTCACCGATTCGACTCGAATACGGGCAGAAATAATATTGATCGATAAGAAGAGCAGAATTGAGATCACTGCAACTTCCAGGAAGTCCCTGAAAAATCGCCGATAACCAATCTGATCGCGATCATCTGGCGGCAAATCTGGAAATTGCTGGCTGTGTAAGTGTTCCAAACGAGTCTTCTCTTTACCTAAGAATTTTGATCAAAATGATGACCGGCTTCCGAACCGGGATTATCAGAAAGTAAATCAACCGCATGCTCGATCACCGGCAAGATTACCTCCAGGTTCTCGACGGCAGCACGAGGACTACCCGGTAAATTAACAATCAGCGTTTGGCCTCTGATTCCTGCTCTCGCCCTCGACAGCATGGCATGAGGAGTCACTTTCAGACTATCAAAACGCATCGCTTCTACCAGTCCAGGGGCTTCGCGCTCAATTATTTCAAGAGTAGCTTCCGGGGTGATATCTCTTGGGCTGAATCCCGTTCCACCTGTTGTCAGAATCAAATCGACTTCATTTGAGTCGGACCAGCCGTTCAGCTTTCCCACAATAGTCTGGAAATCATCTGGCACGATTTCAAATTTCGTGACTGACCATCCCTTTGATTTGACAATCTCCTGCAGTGCTGGACCTGAGAGATCAGATCGCACCCCTTGTGAAGCACGATCTGAAACCGTGAGTATACCTATACGCAAATTCCTCCGCTCCATTTATTGTAGATCTTTCCCCATGGCAAATAACTCCAAGCACTGCCAACCATGATGCTCATAAAACCTTATTGCTGGATTATCCTTTGTGATCAATAAATACGAACGCAAACAACCTTTTTTTCGCAAGATTTCTTCCAGGGTCTCTAATAAATTTGTACCGATGCCTTGCTGCCGGTAACCTTCTTCAACTGTAAGATGGTAAACGAGTCCCCGCCTGCCGTCAAATCCTCCCATCACAGTCCCAATGATCCTGCCATGATATTCCGCCACGAGGAATAGATCCGGATCGTGATTTTGTTTTTTAGTAATTTCTTCCTCGTTATCCGATCGTCCTCTATGGACACCGGGACCAGCATGATCCCACAGCTCAAATACCCGTTCAAAATCATCTGAAGCTCGGAACTGCCGAATATGAACTGGATTCTTCATTCCTCTTCATGCCCAACTAGCTGCTTCCAGGGGCCGTGGATGCCATCATCCGTAACACCAAAATAATAGCGGTTTCCTCCTGCACTCCGCTCAACAAGATCGTAATTTAACCACTTGCCTTGTTTACGCTTATTAAGCAGGCCATAATCTCCCAGCCACTCAACATCAGCTTGATTCAGGTCATTTGGCAGGCTTGCATATTGGGTGAGGGCATAATGCCACAAGCGGCGAGCAGATTTCAGGGTCACATTCTTGACCACATTGCCATTCCGCAAATCCTTGACAGTATAGAAGCTGCCCCCATCTCGCTCTTCGACACCTACCACCTCAACTCCGGTGCGGGGTGCTAATTCAGCTTCCTCCTCACTGGAGACGTGGGCAGGTTGCTTCGTCTCAAAGGGGAGAGAGGCTTCTTGCTTGCTAACTACAGGTTGCGGTTCACTCTTTCCACGTTTTACCAGGCTCACAATTTCATCACGGACAGCCTGGCTGGTTTCTGTTTCAGTACGCACGTAGATCTTATAATCATCCACGACATATGGGGGGTCATCGCCTCTCGGAACCAATACTCGCAGAACTGTTACTCCGTCTGTTACATGGGAATCAATTGTACAGTGTAGGTGCGGACTGATACGATTGCCAATCTCTCTCTCAAGTTGCGTAATCGCCTGTTCTGGCTTGGAGATTCCAGCGATTGGTTTACGCGGATCAGCATTAAGACCAAGGAATAAAGTTCCTCCATTGGTATTAGCAAACGCACTGATATCAGCGATTACGGCGTATAAACGCCCACCCCGCACCGAGATACTCTCGTGAAATTCTTGAACAATATTTGATCCTTCTTCACGCGCAGATTGGATAAAATCATATGCGGGTTCCGCTTTATGGCGGTGTGGTCTGGTTCTTGAAAAATCATTGCTGGAAAACAATTCTTTTAATGCCAGAAAACTCACTTCCGCGATCAGTACGTCTGTGGGACGTTCACCAACTCCAAGATTACCTTTCCTCTTCGAGTCGGAGGTCAAGCGATGTGAGTCTGACCCCTGGATGCAATGCATACGCCGCGGGTATTCAGGTTTGGTTCCGCTGAAGAATGCCGCGGTTGTACGCCTGCCCTTTTTTTCCAGATCGGTTACTTCTAATGCGTCCAGGTTTGGATCCTGGGTGTAAGCAATGCGCGTTTGCCCCCCAAATGTAAAACCACGCATCGCAACGCCATGTGTAGAATTCGCATGCGCTGCGATGGCGAGACCGCCCGCTTCTGAAATCGCATGGTAAGCACCGATTACATCAGTAGTAGCACCAACTGTATCAGATCCGTAATCCAGCTGCTCAGCTGGGATATTCAACTTGAGTAAAATGTGCTCGATTTCCCGCAGAGGTTTTGTCTCCGGGAAGATTCCCAAGATATGAAAGCCAAAAGTTGCAGTGAACTCGAATCCCGGCAACACCAGTATCTTTTTAAATAGCCTTCTATATTCATTTAATTGGAGCTCTTCATCTGAAGTTAAGCGGTTCGAACCTTCAAGAAATTCCAATTGCTCGACTCTCTCCATCATCTGCCGGTAGCCCGCGATTGTATTGTGATCGGTGAAAGCGATGATATCAATCGAACGAGCTTCAGCTCTTTGTAAAATATCTAAATAAGTTACCCCGGGTTCCTGGTAATCCACAGAAGCCGGAGTATGATTATGTAAATCGATTGTGCGCCATTCCATTGAACGGCGTGATTGTTTTTTAGCCACTATTATCTCTCTATCGTATTGTCTGCCCTATTTTTTCTACCAGCTCGTCTGGCATAAAAGGTTTAAGAATAAATCCATCTGCCCCTTCCTGCTGGCTTTTTTCCGTCATATCCACGCCAGAAGCTATCAAAACGCGCACCTGATCTAATCCAGGTTTTTCCTTCAGGGAACGCAGTACTTCAAATCCGTTTAGGTGACGCAGGTGTACATCCATCAATATCAACTCGGGTTTTTCTCTACTGACCGCGTCAACAATCTGCTGAATTTCCTCTCCCCCTTCCCAAAATACGACCTCATACCCCTCGAATTCCAAGAGCATCTGTAGAAGAGAATACATATTCAGGTCATCCTCGATAACCATAACTTTCGGTGTATCTCTAATCACCACTGGAATTTTGACCTTTTCCTGTCTTCCTGTGCTTCTTCGATTGAGGTTCAAGTGCAGCATGGACGACTTGATCGACAGTATCTACAAAATCAAATTTGATCTCTTCAAGTACTTCTTCTGGAAGATCCTCTAAATCGGCTTTGTTTCTCTTCGGCAGGATCACGGTTTTCAAACCACTCCGGTGGGCAGCCAAAACCTTCTCCTTGATCCCGCCAACTGGAAGTACTCGACCACGCAGGGTGATCTCCCCAGTCATACCCACATCAGGTTTTACCGGGCGTTTTGAGACCAGAGAGACCAAGGCAGTTGCCATCGTTACTCCTGCAGAAGGACCATCCTTGGGTTGTGCACCGCTCGGTACATGCAGGTGAATATCTGTTTGATCGAAAAAGTTCGGGTCGATATTCAGCTCTTTTGCCCTGGAACGCACATAGGATAAGGCCGCCCTAGCAGATTCCTGCATCACATCCCCTAAGGAGCCTGTCATCTGAAACCCTTTATTTCCAGGCATACCGGTAGCCTCAATAAACAGCACATCTCCACCAGTTGGTGTATATGCCAAACCTGTGGCAACACCGGGAATCGAGGTTCTCTCTGCCACTTCTTCATTCCCAAAATATCTCGGACGGCCGAGAAATTCGCGAACCAGTTTGGGGGTGACTCTGACCTTCTTCTTATTTCCTTCGGCGATCTTCCTTACTACCTTGCGATTTACCGCCCCAATTTCTCGCTCCAGATTGCGAACACCAGCCTCACGGGTGTACGAACGGATAATGGCCTGCAGAGCGGGGCGTGTAAATGATACTTCATTCGGGCGAAGTGCATTTTCCCTCAGCTGGCGTGGGATTAAATAGCCTTTCGCAATTTCGATTTTCTCGCTCTCTGTGTAACCTGACAGCATGATGATTTCCATTCTATCCCTGAGGGGAGCAGGAATCGGTTCTAGAAGGTTAGCAGTAGTAATAAACATCACCTTCGAAAGATCAAAACCTACCTCCAGATAATGATCACGGAATTCTACATTCTGTTCTGGATCGAGTACTTCCAGGAGTGCTGAAGCAGGATCACCATGAAAATCATAAGTCAGCTTATCCACCTCATCCAACATGAAAACAGGATTCTTGGTTTCCACGCGCCTTATAGCCTGTAGTATCCTGCCCGGCATGGCTCCAATATATGTCCGGCGATGCCCGCGAATTTCCGCTTCATCACGCACTCCGCCAAGAGAAATGCGGATGAATTTTCTACCCATCGCACGTGCAATGGATTGACCCAGCGAGGTTTTCCCAACCCCGGGTGGTCCGACAAAACAAAGGATCACACCTTCACGAACCCGTCGAATCTGGTCCACTTCTTCATCAGCCTCAAATTCAGCCTGGCGTTCAAGTTTTAATTTTCGCACTGATAAATACTCGAGGATTCTTTCCTTTACATCCTGCAAGCCGTAGTGATCATGATCGAGCACCTTGCGGGCTCTTAAGATATCCAGATCATCCTTCGTCCCAACTGACCAGGGTAAAGATACTAACCATTCCAGATAGGTACGGATAACTCCATATTCGGCCGCGGCGGTCGGCAAATGCGATAGACGTTCAAGCTCCCTGCGCGCCATTTTTTCCGCTTCTTCAGGCATTTCAGCTTTTTCAATTTTTTGCCTGAATTCCTCTATCTCAAGGGTCTGCTCATCTGCTTCCCCCAGCTCTTTCTGGATGGCTTTTAATTGTTCACGCAGGAAATATTCACGCTGGACTTTATCTATCTCTGAGCGGGCTTCGTTTTGAATTTTCTGCCCGATTTCCAGCATTTCAACCTCACGGGTGAGAATTGTGACCAGCTTCTTCAATTTTTCCAGAACCGGATCAAGGGCCAAGATATCCTGGGCATCATTGAGATCCATACGCTGGAAATTGGCGATGGTATAGATCGTTTGCAGAGGGTCTTCCAACCCGACAACCGAAGCAACTAACTCCCTTGGTATAGAGGGGATCATCTCAGCGATATGCTCGAACTGATCCCGGGCATTTCTCGCCAAAGCTTCCACTTCGAGATCATCCTCCATCACCTCTGGAAATAATTCAATGGTGGCTTTCAGATACGGTTCCTGGTGGATAAACTGCCCCAATTTAAAACGCGCAATTCCCTGGACCAGCAATCGGATCGTTCCATCTGGAGCTCTAAAGAGACGATGTACGATCGCTACCGTGCCAACCGGGTATAAATCCCCCGGACCAGGTGCATCCAATTCCGGATCTTTCGATGCCACCAGGCCAATTAAGCGATCCTCACCCGCCATTACATCATCAACCAAGCGAATTGAGCGAGGTTGTCCAATGGTTAAGGGAACAGCTGTCTGGGGATATACCACAACACCCCTCAAAGGTAGAATTGGTAATTCAGCTGGGATCTGCTCGAACAGTTCAGAATCATCAGTGATGTCACCTTGCTCTGCATCACCTTTGTCCATAACATGGGGAGTGAGCGGTCTGAACAAGAATTGATCTTGAAGCTCTTCCAAGTCTTCAAACCAACTTAATAGGTCCATAATACTTTGGTTCCATCGAGAGGCTGGCATTAATTATTCCATTTCCTCAGTAACCTGGATCTTTGTCGGCCGAAGAATCGGGAAAACGAGGCGTAAAAAACCTGCCTTGTATTCTGCTTGAACTTGATCCGCTTTGACAGGTCGTGGCAATTTGGCTTCCGTTGAAAATTCACCAAAGAAGATTTCCATCTGATGATAAGCTCGACGTTCAAGAATGTCGGGTCGGTTTCCCCGTATGGTCAGTATCGAGTCCGTCAAAGATATAGAGAAATCCTCTTCTCGCATTCCCGCGATCTCAACTCTGACGATCACTTCATTTTCAGTCTCAAAGACATCGGTTGGCGGCTGCCAAATTCGGGAGCGTACTCCATTGCGCCAGCGTTTCCCCTGGCTTAATGATTGTGATTCTTCCCCTGTATACCAAATGGGGTAGATAGGTTCGGTTTTTAATTCAAGTTCATCCATATTCATTTCTCCGCTGCCTAATTTCAAACCAAGGCATTCTTAGCCGCCTCCAGGACTTTCCCATAATCAGGTTCTTCACCGATGGCTGGTAAATATTCTCTATAAACGGTGATATCGTCACGATCAATCACGAATATCGCTCGCCGAAAAATGCGCAGTTCCTTGACCAAAACACCGTATTTCACCCCAAATTCAGCCTTGAAATGATCAGATAGCGTGATTACCCGTTCAATATCTGCCGCTGCACACCATTGATTCAGGGTAAAAGGCAGGTCCATACTGACCATCAAGATCGCAATATCACTGCTCAGTGACGAAGCCGCCTGGTTGAAATGTCTCGTCTCCCGATCGCAGACATCGGTACTGAGAGAGGGCAAAGAACCAACAATACGTACCTTTCCCTTTTGACTCTCAAGTGCCTTCACCCAGGACCATTCTTTCGTCATAACAGTAAAATCTGGTGCTTCTACTCCAATACGGATGTCCTCACCAATAATAGTGACATCCTGACCACGAAATTTCAATAATCCTTGTCTTTCTATACTCATGCTATCCTCAATATTCAATGTGAATAATCTGGTTTATTGTTCCTATGGGGCAATCTCCTCAATCTTGGACAGGGAACCTTGATCATTATTCTCCTGCAAAGAAGATCTAATTCCCAGTCGACTCCCCCATCCAGGCGCCCCCGGCGGGATTCGAACCCACAACCTTAGGTTTAGAAGACCTCTGCTCTGTCCTTTGAGCTACGGGGGCAATCTTGCAATTATTCAGCACTCGGGGCATGGGCGCAATCCTTTGTATACCCGTGGGCCGGATAACGTTTGGAGTATTACTGAAGGAGGGCGTCCCAAATGGTCTGCCAGCTCAACCGGAGTCAAGGGTGTATTACCATTCGATAGAAATAACCTAAACGCTGATTCAACCAAAGATGTGCGATCATCGATAAAACCTGGCTCTTTGGCACAATGTGTGATCAATACATGCTGTAAACCATCTACCTGCAGTACCTCAGCTGTCTCGGGGTCAACCCAGTCGATCGGGTTATCACCCCGAATATCTGCAAATGCTTCTTGATGTTCCGGGCAAAGAAAACCATACAGGTCCACGCGCCAGCTCCTATCGTTTTGAGCCCACCAATCAAAATCGATATGAAATTTGGTCTGTAGACTGGGTTTTACCAGGCTAAATCGCTTTAGTTCCGTCACATCGATCCTCCTGAACAACTCGCTTAATAAAAGGAGTTGATCAGTAATACAAATACCTTGTTAACCTTCATGTCGCGAATCATTAAACCGAAAGTGCATATCACCAACATGTTCAAACCACGGTCTCGAGGCAAGTAGTGCAAAAATCGGTCCAGGGGGGCACCGGCGAACTACATTTACTGTTGCATACAACTCAGTGGCGTGGACATGACCTTGGGGATTCAGCTTGGTTAATTCTCTGACAATATCCACTACAACTCGCTCAAATGGTGGTCTTTCTTTCTGCATTCGTTCCCAAACTTTATCAACTGCATCGACATCAGGCACTGCAATTGCCATTCTTTCATCAAAATCCGCTGTAACCACTTGTTTGAGCATCGCGAATACTGTCCCTCCATCTGAACCGACAAGGACTGTCCTGATCCATTCACGACTTGAACGTCGCGGTACAGCAGAAATCTGAACTTCACCAGGATTCTTACCTCGCTGAACCCTTACCAGGCTACCAGGCATTAATCCTTGATTTTGGTACCACTCCTGTAAACCAACCACGTAACGTTTCTCACGCACAACCCATCCTGGAAAAATATCACCTGTTTTTCGGTCTTCCAGCATAAAACGAATGCGTGGAGCTTCGTATGCGGTGGGGAAAAGGTGCTGCACCCGTGAGGATAAAGGCAAGGAGCCGGCCCGCCAATGTGGAAATATCAAGCTGATTAATACATCATCATCTACAAAATTCCCTGCCTCAAAAGGAGATAATTCATCGTCCAGTTCTTGCTCCAAGGCAAGCATATCGTCACTGAGTAAGGCCCGATCGTGTTCTATCTCATGATATTGTAAGAAATTGGGTACCTCGAGCACCGCTTTTGGCTCAAGACGCTTCAGATACCACAAAACCTCACCTGCAGGTCCAACTTCGTCAAAACGCCGATCTTCTTCCAAACCCAAATCCAGCGAGAATTCAACCAGCTTTGGGTTTTCCGATGAAGGGAGTTCGACTTGCTCGATCAAACTGGTTGTTGGAAGCGGACCACCCCCAGCCATATCAAGCACTGCCTCAGCAAGGTTCAAATGACCCTGGTTTACATCCAGCAACAAAGCTCGTGGAAACCAACGTCCCGCGATACGTACAAAATCTTCGTTGGCTTCCAGGCTATTTTCCAGGCTTTCGGTCAAAGGCTCTCGATAGTTCTTAAGTACAAAATGTAAATCGAGCAGCTCACTATCCTGGGTAATCTCGGGTGGATTATTCAGAAAGTGTTCCCCAACTTCGCTGGCAAATTCACGCTCCTCACCATTCTCAAATTGCACCTTGATCACTTTCAAATTTGCAAAATCAGGATTGACACCTGATCTCACACCGACTACTTTACCCTGACGCCACCCCAAAGCCGGAAATATCAGGTTTTGATTTTCAACGAAGCTATCTTTCGGGAAATAAAGATCACCAGCGGAACTGCGTTGTACTTCAAACGCCTCGATCTCCCTTCGAATTCGTTCTTCGACAATCGCTTTAACTAATTCATCTGGTGTCAGAGGTGTTTCTATTTCAAGTAGATAATTATAAATAAATTCAATGTCCTCTTCGTGGAGATCAAAGGTTTCCCAATAATCGTCCCGAAGAGACAAGGATGCCATCACCATAAAATCCTCGGAATTATGTCCAGCTACTGCTTCTTATTCATATTAGAAGGTTTTCGCTGAAGTGCTAGTTTATAATTATACTCTATGAATAAGGAAGTCATCACGAGCAGTAACCAGGATTAAGACAAAATCAACTTTTAGGAGCCACAGAATGTCAGATGAAAAATGGGAACTGATTACTGAAGTATCAGGAGAACTGCAAGCTGATTTGTTACGCAATCTGCTTGAGGCACAAGGGATTGAGGTATTCCTCAACCAGGAAGGTGCGGGACGCGCTTATGGGTTGACGGTCGGCCCTCTGGGACAGGTGCAGGTACTTGTACCAAGTCATCAAAGCGAGGAAGCCCGGCAAATTGTGGATGATTATTTCGCGGGAAAATTCGAGGCTAGTGATGGGGATTATACAGAACCGGAGGACAGCACTCAAGGATAAGCTCTTGCCAACCAATCTTCCGGGTCAACCTGGACTCCACCTGCCCAAACTTCTAGGTGCAGGTGAGGACCGTTAACTCGACCTGTTCCCCCAACGATTCCAATTACCTGACCTGCTGTCACGCTATCACCTTCTTCCACCAGGATTTCTTTCTGGTGCATGTAACCAGTATAAATCCCTTGCCCGTGATTGATCATCACAGCATTCCCCCGGACGACCAGTGGACCTGCAAAAACCACCACCCCATCCGCAGGCGCATAAATCTCGTTCACTTCATTGTTGTAGTTATAACAAAAATCGAGACCGGTGTGGAAGTAATTGTACGGACTGCCATTATATGATCTGCGATGACCAAAAGTATCGGTGTACCCGCACTCCGATGGAGCAACGGGGCTTGTAAAGATACCCTGCCATAGTTGTTCTGGTGTCACTGGTTGAGCTAATGCTGTCCAGGCTTCATCTTCAGGAACGGTCACATCGGGATCAAGCGTCTCTGCAGGAACCTGCAGAGATTTATAAGTATAATCACCTGGCATAACGTAAATCTTCTGGGAAAAACCAAACGGAACTCCATCATTAAGATTTCCCTCTAAAGAAAGTGAATAATACCCGGGTTGTGTTAACGCATGCACTCCCTGCAGGGCAACGTAATCACCATCTTCAGCTTGAAAAAAATTTAATGGATGCTCTATTAAGCTACCAGATAATTCCAATCCTTCGTCGGACGCGATGCGCAGTTCAGTGGTTTTTCCTTGAACAAGTGGATCAGGAGATATCTCGAAAGATTTAATTTCTCCTGGAAAACCCCCTGGACCCGGGACGGAGTCTTCAACTTGTGAGATAAGCACATCCCCCGGCACCACAGCCCACGTACTCTGCAGATTATTCTCGGTCACCAATTTCCAAGGGGAAACTCCATTCTTTATCGCCAGCTCGAGAAATGATTGACCAAATGCCAATGAAGATCTCTCCGTTGAAGCCAGTTGTCGATTTTCATCGGGTACGACCAGGTTGAAACCGCTATATAAATCCGCGGAACTAGTGAGATGATTGATTTTAATGATCGTGTCTTCAGGAATTTGCAAATTCCGGCTCAAGCTGCGAAGATTTTCGCCTAGAGGGACAGGAATTGTGACTAACACTTCTCCGAAGCCTTCATAGCCAGGAATAATAATTTCATCCCCAGCAGAGAGTTGACCTGGATCTATGATCCCATTTTCCCTTGCTAATTCCTCCCAGGGAATCCCGAACCGTTGTGCGATATCCCAGAGAGTATCACCTTCCTGGACAATATAAACTGGTCCATTTGGAATTTCTTCCTGGGCAAAAGCCACCTTTTTCGCAGGCAATCCAGAAAACAACAGGGCGAGGACCAGGATCAATACCCGGCTTCCTATTTTGTAGTTCATATGCATTTCAAATCATTAAATCATAAATCCCTCATATCTATGAGGGATACTCACAAATCTATCATCTCCAGTTCAGTGTTTTTCTTTTGCAAGAATCTGATTAACCCTCTCCACCAAATCATTGGGCCGGAAAGGTTTTGAGATATATTCATCAACTTTGGCAATTTCCATACCCAATACCTTATCAATGGCCTGGGCTTTTGCTGTTACCACGATCACCGGAATTGACATGGTAGATTTGTCGATTTTCAATTGGCGGTAAATCTCCCAACCATCCATGTCTGGCAGCATGAGGTCTAGCAAAATCAAATCCGGTGAAGTTTGCTTTACGAAGTTGATTCCGGACTTTCCTTCAGAGACAGCCTCGATGTGGTAACCTTCTCGAGCAAGGATAATCCGCACCAATTCAACCATATCCTTGTCATCTTCAAAATATACAATCTGTTTTGCAATCTTTTTCGTTTCCACCTGATCACCTGGTTGATCTAAATTAAAGACCGCGCTTAGTTTACCATAGCTAAACTAAAATGCCATGACGATACTTCGCCTGAGAAGACCTTGCCATGCTTTCCACGCTGGGCTATAATCCTGCCGCGTAATACTCAAGAATTTTTAATAAGGATGAATAATGATTGATGTAAATGAGCTTCGGAAAGGTGTCACCTTTGAATTGGATAATGAACTATTTCGAGTATTGGATTATGAGCACCATAAACCTGGACGTGGGAAAGCCACTATCCGCATCAAAGCAAAAAACCTGCGTACTGGAACAACTTTGGAAAAATCATTCATCTCTGGCGATCGAGTTCAAGAAGCAGATTTAGAATATCACAACGTCCAGTACCTGTATAGTGATGGAGCCTATTATCATTTTATGGATGAGGACACATACGAGCAGCCAGCGATCTCAAGCGAGACAATTGGTGATGCAGCAAACTATCTAACAGAGAATTTGAGCATAAAACTCACCTTCTATCAAAATGAACCTCTCGATATTGATTTACCAATAACAGTAGACCTCGAGGTCGTGGAAGCTGAAGTTGCTGTTCGCGGTGATACAGCGACCGGCGTCAATAAAAAAGTAACTACTGAAACCGGGTTAAACGTCCAAGTACCCAACTTCATTGAAGTTGGGGATGTGATTCGGGTTGACACACGTTCGGGCACCTACATCACAAGAGCCTGACGGATTCACCTATGGAAACTCCTGCAGGAAAAGAATGTAAATATTTTTATGGGGATTATTACCGTGGCAGGGACCATGAGGAATGTCGTTTACTCTTATCTGCCTCCCCGCCTCAGGCGTGGGTCCCCGAGCTTTGTTTTTCCTGCCCGGTCCCCGATATCCAGATGGCAAATGCCTGTCCGAATTTGATCTTGGAAGGCCGGGTGGAACGCCCCTTCCCCTTTCTAAAAAAGAAAGTAAAAGTCAATGCATATTGCAGCAAAACCCTGAGGGATGTAGCAGAGCCGAAGATCGGTTGCGGTGAATGCCATCCCCTCCCTCCAATCTTTGCTGGTGCCCTTGATGACCCTGACGCTACTGCTTGATCTCGACGATACGCTGCTGGGCAACAGCATGGATACATTTCTTCCTGCTTACCTGCAAGCGCTTGGAGAATATTGCGCACCTTTTATACCAGCAGATAAATTACTTCCAGCCCTTCTTTCCGGTACGCAATCCATGCTGGACAACAATATGCCGGACCGGACCTTAAAGGAAGCATTTGACCAGGTCTTCTACCCAAGCATTGGGATTAATGATGAATTTTTCGAGGAAAAATTTGCCAAATTCTATTCCGATATATTTCCGAAATTAAAGCACTTAACCGAGACCCGCACTGAAGCTATCCTCGAAATTCGGGAAGCCTTCAAGCGCAATTATAAGATTGCAATAGCTACGAATCCGTTATTTCCCAGAACCGCAATCCTGCAGCGGCTCGAATGGGCTGGCTTACCGCCAGAAAATTTCCCCTTCGCCTTTATTCCATCGTATGAAATTATGCATTTCGCAAAACCGAACCCCCCTTTTTTTTCTGAGATTCTCGGAGTGCTTGGCTGGCCGGCAGGACCAGTTGTAATGGTTGGAGATGATTTTGAGCATGACATCGCCCCTGCTCGTCTGCTTGGTATAGGAAATTATTGGGTTTCGGAAAAAAAGCCAGATCCCAAGAAAGATTTACCGGCTTCTGCTGAGCAAGGGTCGATAGGAAAATTGATATCCTGGATTGATTCACAAGCGATAGAAGAATTCTCTCCAGACCTTAAACGCCGCGACACGATGCTGTCCGTTTTGCGGAGTACCCCAGCTGTTATAGATTCATTTTCTAAACAACTGAGTTTACCCCATTGGATCGACCATCCTCAACCAGGTGAATGGAGCTTCACGGAAATCTTGTGCCATCTCAGAGATGTAGATAGGGAAGTAAATTTCCCCCGCATTCAACGGGTACTAGGTGAAGAAAATCCTTTCTTACCAGGCATCGATACCGACAAATGGGCACAGGAAAGATTATATTACTGCCAAAGTGGAGTTGAAGCACAAGGGGTTTTCACCCAATCCCGCATCAAGCTTTTGGAAATTCTCGATTCCCTTTCTGCTTCTGAATGGGAGCGACCTGCGAGGCACGCGATTTTTGGACCTACGAGTATCAAGGAATTAGTCAGCATCATTGTTGGTCATGACCAGCTTCATATCCAGCAAGCATTTAAAATCCTTAGGGATATAGCTCAGCAATCTGTCTCTCAATCTACCGGTAATTGACCGAGAGCTGGAATTGAGAGCAATTTCCCTTTCGCCTCTAATTAAATATCCGGGTGTTATAAATCCTACAATGGATACGGTATGCAAAACGATTGAAAGTTACTTTGATTCTAATTTACGCCATTTTTTTTGAACTGAAGGAAAAAGGACAAAGGAGAGAAGATGAAAAATCGCGTGGTAATCACTGGATTAGGTTGTGTAAGTCCCCTTGGAAACAATTCACCAATAACTTGGCAGAACATTATCGACGGGCAATCCGGCGCTGGCTTGATCACCCACTATGACACCAGTGATTACGATTGCAAGATCGCAGCTGAAGTCAAAGATTTTGATGGTGCTGCATTATTTGGTCCGCGTGATGCGCGCCGTATGGATCGCTGCACTCAATTTGCTTTATCAGCCGCCCAGGAAGCCGTTGAAGATGCCAATCTCAAGATTGAAGATGCCAATCGAGATCGCATCGGGGCAGTCGTTGGGACAGGTATCGGTGGTATTGAAACCATGTACGACCAATTTTTCAACTTCACAGAACGTGGTCCTTCCCGGGTGAGTCCATTCCTGGTACCAATGATGCTTCCGGATACCCCGGGCAGTAATCTGGCGATAAAATTAGGTCTACGCGGCACAAACTTTGCGGTTGTAACTGCCTGCGCGACTGGCACCAACGCGATCGGCGAAGCAAGCGAGATTATTCGCCGCGGCCAGACTGATGTCATGCTGGCTGGTGGATGCGAAGCCGCGATCGTTCCGCTTGCGATGGCAGGACTTTCGAAAATGGGGGCTATGTCTACTTACGAAGGAGACCCAACAAGAGCTAGCAGGCCCTTCAACCTGGATCGAACAGGATTTTTGATGGGAGAAGGGGCAGCAATTGTAGTGCTCGAATCCCTGGAATATGCGCAATCCAGGGGAGCCCAAATTTTGGCTGAACTGGTCGGATATGGCAGTACAAACGACGCTTTCCATATCTCTGCTCCAGCTGAAAATGGCTCTGGAGCCGCAGCATGTATGCAGATGGCGCTTGAGTATGCCAATCTTGAGCCAGTGGATATCGATTATATCAATGCACATGGAACAGGCACACCACTTAATGACATCAGTGAAACCAAAGCGATAAAAACTGTTTTTGGTGAACAAGCATATCAGGTACCTATTTCTTCCACAAAATCAATGACTGGTCATTTGCTTGGAGCAGCTGGTGCGATTGAAGCCCTGTTTGCTGTTAAAGTTATTCAAGATGGAATCATGCCACCTACGATCAATTATGAGGTCCCGGATCCTGATTGTGATTTGGATTACATTCCCAACCAAGCGCGGGAAAAACAGGTCGTGCATGTCATGTCCAACTCTTTTGGATTTGGTGGGCATAATGCAGTTATCATTTTGAAAAAATTTATTGAGGCTGACCTATGAGTCCCCGGTATGCTCACATTACCGGTTGGGGAATGTCAATTCCCAAAAAAATCCTGACCAACAAAGATCTGGAAAAAATTGTTGATACCAATGATGAATGGATAGTCTCCCGAACCGGTATTAGAGAACGGCGGATTGCTGGTGCGAATGACACGACCGCTTCGCTCGCTTCTGAGGCTGCATTGCAGGCCTTGGAGGTTGCAAATTTACACCCCAGCGATCTCGATCTGATCATCGTATCCACCTCCTCTCCAGATTATATTTTTCCAGCAACTGCCTGCCTGGTACAGGATCAAATTGGGGCAGTTAGAGCTGGTGCATTCGACCTGCTCGCTGCGTGCACCGGTTTCGTCTATGGGGTGAATCTGGGTGCCCAGGCAATAAAGTCAAACAGTGCAAACAATGTGCTGGTAATAGGTTCAGAGACACTTTCGCGGATCGTTAATTGGAAAGATCGCAACACCTGCATATTATTTGGTGATGGTGCAGGCGCATTTGTGATCCAGGCCAGCGAAGAACCCGGTGGAGTAATTTCTGCCGTGCTCCGTTCAGATGGCTCCGGTGCCGACCTGCTCTCAGTCCCCGCAAGCGGCAGCCGCCATCCTGCCAGCATGCAAACTCTTTATGATGGCCTTCATTACATCCAAATGAACGGACGGGAAGTGTTTCGCTTTGCCACGCGAGTCATGGCTGAGGCAAGCCAACAGGCAGTTGAAGCCGCGCATCTCACCATGGATGATATTCAGATCGTGATCCCCCACCAGGCGAATTCCCGCATTATCGAAGCAGCTGCGCGTGGATTGGACATCCCGATGGAGCGGGTCATGATGAATCTTGACCGCTATGGAAATACCTCAACGGCCTCAATCCCGATCGCAACCATCGAAGCAGTCCAAACTGAGCGTTTAAATCCTGGTGATAAAACGGTTATGGTTGCCTTCGGATCTGGTTTAACCTGGGGCGCCGTGCTCGTTGAGTGGACCGGTCCGCTTCCCTCCCAGGGTAAGGTACGTCCCCGCCAGGTACGGTGGACTGCGAGGACCCGATCCGCGCTTGCCAGACTGCGCCGCCGAATCGATGGATTTATTTGGGGAAACGGGTAATAATAAACCATTCGAGAGGAAATTTTGTAGCCAGATGGGAGTTTTTCACCTTAAATTTCACTGCTTTGCCAGTTTTTTTGGATTTTATAAGCTAGACTTTATCAAGAAACCATCCAATTCTAGCAAAATTCACTAATTGTTAGAACGTCGTTAGAATCTTGCTTTTTTCGTCATCGATAGGTATCACTGTCCACCAGAGATTGGTATAATGTTTGTGAAATCTGCGGTCTTTCAATAATTTGGAGGTATCTGTGAATCCGACCCGCAACCGCTCTTCCATAATATACCTGCTGCTGTTTGTGGCCATCATCGTCATGGTGGTATACCAATTTCAGCAACAGAGTACGACAAATGAACCGTTAACCATCAACCAGCTTGCAGCTGACATTAAAAATGGTAATGAGGATCATGGTGATGTAAAACGCGTCATCGAAGATGATAACCGTCTCCGAGTAACTTACGCTGATGGGACAGAATTGGAATCCCAGAAAGAATCTGATGCGACATTAATCCAGCAGTTAAAGGAATTAGGTGTAACCACAACTGATCTTAACAAGGATAGGATCATCATAGAGGTTAAACCACCCAGCGCATGGCTTGGAATCGCAACAGCTCTGGGATACTTTATACCCTTCGTTTTACTGGCAGGTGTATTCTGGTTTGTTTTCCGCCAGGCACAGGGCAGCAACAACGCAGCGATGTCCTTTGGAAAATCACGCGCACGCATGTTTTCTGGCGATCATCCGGGGGTTACCTTTGAAGATGTCGCCGGAGTTGAAGAAGCCAAAGAAGAGCTCGCAGAGGTGGTTGAATTCTTGCGCGAGCCCGAAAAATTCATTTCTCTGGGTGCCCGAATTCCGAAAGGTGTTTTACTTGTTGGACCACCCGGAACCGGAAAAACACTGCTGGCGAAGGCCGTATCAGGCGAGGCAGGTGTTCCATTCTTTTCAATCTCTGGTTCTGAATTTGTTGAAATGTTTGTTGGTGTTGGTGCCAGCCGTGTACGAGATCTATTCGAACAGGCAAAAAGGCACTCACCCTGCATTGTATTCGTCGATGAGATTGATGCTGTCGGCCGCCAGCGAGGTGCAGGGCTCGGTGGTAGCCATGACGAGCGTGAACAAACTCTCAACCAGATGCTGGTTGAAATGGACGGTTTCGATACAGACACAAACGTGATCATTGTCGCAGCCACAAACCGTCCTGATATCCTCGATCCCGCCCTTTTACGCCCTGGCCGTTTCGACCGGCGCGTAGTGCTGGATCGTCCTGACATGCGGGGGCGCGAAGCAATTCTACGGGTCCATGTCAAGGGAAAACCTCTCTCACCAGATGTGGACCTGGGTGTGCTGGCTCGTTCTACCCCCGGCTTCGTAGGTGCAGACATTGAGAATTTAGTAAATGAAGGGGCCATCCTGGCTGCCAGGCGCAACAAGAAAGTCATCGGGCAGACCGACCTTGAAGAAGCCATCGAACGTGTAATCGCTGGTCCAGAACGTAAGAGCCGCTTGATCAGCGAGGAAGAAAAACGGATCGTTGCTTATCACGAAGCAGGTCATGCCGTTGTCGCTAATTCAATCCCGGAGGCCGATCCGGTTCATAAAGTCTCTATTACCTCGCGCGGGATGGCTGGTGGGTATACCATCATGCTGCCTGAGGAAGATCGCACCCTGATGTCACGCAAGAAATTGTACGCTGATATGGTTGGCCTGTTAGGGGGACGTGCTGCCGAATCAATTGTGTTCGACGATATTACCTCAGGTGCCTCAAACGACCTCGAACGCGTCACCCGCATGGCTCGTTCCATGGTAACTCGACTGGGGATGAGCTCAGAACTTGGACCAATGGTTTACGGGCAAAAAGAGGAATTGATCTTCCTGGGTCGTGAAATCTCTGAGCAACGCGATTACTCTGAAGATGTCGCCCGGGAAATCGATAAAGAAGTAAGAAAATTGGTCGGCGAAGCTTACGAACATGCCCGATCAATTGTCATCCAATATCGTGATAAGCTGGACACTGTCGCTCAGCGACTGCTGGAAGTGGAGACTATCACCCGGGAAGAATTCGAAGAACTGTTCCCACCTCCAGTAAAAAAGAACAGTGGCACCCCCGTACCTCAATCTGCTCTCCCGCAGATGGCATAACCTCGATTTCGATTGGCGTGGAACAACATTAAAAATGTTCCACGCCTTATTATTTAATTTGCCCAGGCACCATCCTGCGTCAAAGAATCAATTTCTCTAATGAAAGAGCCAAAACACTCCAAATACTATCAGATTGAAGGTTCAGGTTGCTTAAGGATCAGCGGTCCTGATCGTTCGGCATTTCTTCAGCGCCAAACGACCAACGACCTCGAACTATTGACTGCGGATCATCCCCTGGTCACAGTTCTTACCTCGCCCACGGGCCGGATCCTGGACGTCCTGTGGGTCATAGAGGAAGACCACGAAGCATTTCTAGCAGTAACTTTACCCCACCAAGCACAGCAAACCACGGATTTCTTGAAATCGCGCATATTCTTTATGGATAAGGTTAGCGTAGAGAATATCAGCCAAGATTTTGTGCAGATAGAGCTGATTGGAAGCAGAACACAAGATGTTCTACAAGATTTGGACATTCAGCACGAAATTAAACCTGGTCAAATCATAAATCCAAACTTTACAGATATCCCAGCAAGAATTCTCTTCGACAAGGTATTCGGCTGTCGATTTCTTGCTGCGAGTACAAAAAAAGATCGGCTGATCGATATTCTACAGCGAAAGGATATCCTTCCCCTTTCCGCTGGCGAATTTGAAATCATGCGGGTAGAGAGGGGAATTCCTGCGGCGGGCCATGAACTCGTTGAAGATTACACACCTTTAGAAATTGGTTTTCGTTGGGCAATCTCTGACAGCAAGGGTTGTTATACCGGGCAAGAGGTGATCGCCCGCCAGATCAATTATGACAAAATAACCCGGCAGCTAACAGGACTTACCACCAGCAGTACACCAAAAATCGACAGCATCCTATACGCTCGGGAAAATAACCAGCCAGTAGGAAAAATCACATCGGCGGTCAATTCGCCAGCTATTGGTCCTATTGCCTTAAGTATTGTGAAACGTCCCTATCATGAGCCGGGATCTGATCTATTCCTGAAATATGAGGATCAAGAAATTGAGGCTGAAACACACATCTTGCCTTTTGAATAGATAAATATAGTATATTTCAGCTATTGATCCCGAAAAACTAACAAAATACAGGTCTATTGGTCTTGAATCAGCAGCTCCCATTTGAAGATAAAATCGTTTTAGTTACCGGCGCTGGACGTGGGATTGGCCGGGCAATCTCTATGAACTTTGCTAGCCTGGGCGCGCAAATTATTGTGAATTTCTTTCGCAACCGGAAACCTGCGGAAGAAACTGCTGAAGCCATTCGCAATTTAGGCCAGCGAGCATTGGTTGTTAAAGCAAACGTGGGAACGGATGAAGGATTGGACTTTCTTTTTCAGGAAATCGAACGGAATTTTGGTGGGTTGGATGTAATGGTTTGCAATGCTGCTTCTGGATATAATCGACCAGCACTCGAGCAAAAACCAAGGGGTTGGGACTGGACCATGAACATTAACGCCCGAGCCTTGCTGTTCGCAGCACAGAGAGCAGTACCATTGATGGAAAAGCGTGGTGGTGGTTTTATTGTCAGCATATCCAGCCCCGGTTCGGAACGTGTGCTTCCGGATTATATTGTGGTTGGCGCTAGTAAAGCCGCACTCGAATCACTCACTCGCTACCTGGCAGTTGAATTAGCCGACAAGAATATCATCGTTAATGCCGTTTCTCCTGGTGTTGCAGATACTGAAGCGCTTCACCATTTTAATGCCACGCAGGGAGGCGCTATTATCCAATCAATTATTGCTCACACGCCAGCAGGACGACTGGTAACTCCCCAGGATATCGCCCAGCTGGTGGCATTCCTCAGCAGCCCGGCTGCCAACATGATCCGCGGGCAGGTGATCTTGATCGATGGGGGTTACACCCTCCTGGGTCAAGATAACGCGTACTAAAACAACCACTGCGGGATCTATTCACTCGTTTCTATTCAAAGATAGAAAAAAAATAAATCCCGGGCCAGGGAAGAACCCGGGAAGAACTCGCGCGGATTGAGTGTCATTTCGTAGATTGATCTCAATCAAAAATCCACAAGATTTTAAACCCCAATTAATATTGCCCTCGCTGGTGCCCCATCTGATTTTGCCAATTTTAATGGTAAGCAGTAAATCGTATAACGTCCCTGGGAGACCTCACTGAGATCTAACCCCTCCACAATCACTACACCTGCTGACAATAATATTTCATGAGTTGGACGGCTTTGACCATAAGGGGCCACCGATAAATAGTCCACACCAACCAGTTTCACACCTCTCCGTACTAAATATTCAGCCCCATCCTCGCTGATTCCCACAAATTCAGTTTGAAAATCAGGGCTGCCACTGGCCCAATAATCAGAGTTCCTCGTCTTGAAGAGAACGCGGCGGGTACGGGGAGGAATCTGAGCATTGTCAAGAACGGAAGCAGTGATCAAATCCACATCCTGTAAATGCAGAACGTAGGCTCGTCCAGCAAGCAAGCTGAGATCTAGTTTATCGACCGTGTAACCATCCGGAAGGAAATGGAAAGGTGCATCCACATGCGTACCAGTATGAACCCCCATCTCAACCCGGGAAACATTTGCATTTGACCCTTCCTCAATTTTTCTTACCCGCTCTAATTCAATCTTGGGATCACCAGGCCAAGTCGGAAGTTCGGGAGAAATTGTTAATGTAATATCATATGTACGCATCGAGTTCTCCATACACAAGAATTAATCACAGGTTTATTAAAAGTATATATTAGGGTATTTGAAAAAGCAACAATCCCGGATTCGAATTTATGAATTGGATGAATTCAAAACTCTTCATCTGGTTGATCTTGACTTTCACCAAACAAGAGATTGTTTACACTTTGTTTGATGCCTTTTTTATAGTGGGGTGTATGTAAAAATTCGGTGAATTCTCTTGAAATTGAAATCCGTTTAGGAACAGCAACCAGGCTGCTGCCGAACTGTCACTGGGATCTAATTCACAGAAGGTTAATCTCGTTGATATGGATTTCAATATCAAGAAGCAGCGTTAATCACTCAATAGTGGTTTTATTGACCGTAAATTTTTGCAAAGCCCGGAAATCTATTGAGATGCCCAGACCAGGTTTGATTGGGACATCAATGCTGCTGTCAGGATTAAGTTCAAATCTTTCATTAATAATATCTTCAGCATAATACCTGTCAGTTGCTGAGATATCACCAGGGAAAACAAAACCTGGTAAACTGGCAATTGCCAGGTTCGCAGCTCTACCAACACCCGTCTCCAACATTCCCCCACACCAAACAGGAATCTGTTTTGAATAACATAAATCGTGGATCGCAACTCCTTGACTGAGTCCCCCAACCCTTCCAGTTTTGATGTTAATCACCCTGCAGGCGTCCATTTCTAATGCCTGGCGAGCATGTCTTTCCGATATAATGCTCTCATCCAAGCAAATCGGGGTGGAAAATTTCATTTGAAGCTTATGGTGATCCCAGAGATCATCCTCAGCAAGAGGCTGCTCAATCATTAATAAACCAAGATCGTCCAGGGGATATAAATCCTGGGCAGTATCTAGATCATAAGCAGAATTCGCATCCACCTGCAATCTCAGCTCAGGGAAGTGACTCCTGGCAGTGCTAACATCAGAGACATCCCGTCCCGGCATGATTTTTAACTTAACCCGTTGATATCCTTTTTGCAAGTATCCCTCGATAGCTTCGAGCAGTGCTGTTTGGTCTTTTTGGATGCCTACGGAAACACCCACCTGCACAGTCCTTCCCTCACCGCCAATCAAATCCTGGAGGCTACGACCATCTTGTTTACCCAATAAATCCCAGAGAACCATTTCGACCCCTGCTTTTGCCATCAGATGACCTCGAACAAATGCCATTTCAGATTGCAAATCCTCTGCGCTTTTCAATTCCGTGTTAATGATTGCAGGGATCAAAAAATCTACAAGTATGTGCCAGGCCGTTTTTGATGTCTCGTAGGAATACCCGGGGTCCCAATCGGCAACGCACTCACCATACCCAACCAATCCATCGGAATACGCTTCCAACAAAACGCATTCCCGCTCCAGCGTTGATCCAAAAGATGTCTTGAATGCAGATTGCAGAGGCATGCGTAGATGGTGTAGAGTGATCCTGGTAATCTTCATTGCAGCTCCTATAAAGTTACATCACCATGGCTGAGCACATAATAACTGCGCGGGAATTTTTCCGCTAAATGAACAAAATCCGTAATGATGTAACCACGCCTGAAGAGACCTTCAAAAATCATTCGTGTTGTGGATCGCCAATCTTTTGCTAAATCGACATCTGCGTCTTTGAGAGCAAGGAAATCTGATGGTATTTCTACTAACAGGATGGCTGGGTTTGAATCTACTGGAAAATTTTCCAGGATCGATCCTGCAGATTTTTCTGGGACCACCCATTCCTTCTGAACCAGCTGGGTGGGATTGAGGATTTGTGCACCAGCTGAAATATAATGCGGCAAATCTAAACGCGGGCGTGCTCGGCTGCTCAATCGCTTCTGAACCCGTTGAGAATTCACCCACCAATCAACCTCAAACCGGTCAGAAGCTAAACCGATATTCAATCCATCCCTCATTGCACCATAAACATCCCGCCGGTACGTGTTGCAGACCGCTCCTAGACGCGAGATGTTTAAATGTGCATTGCGGCTCAACAGCGGATCATACGTCCAGGTGATACGGTCAACTCCTTGCTTTCGAACGAGCTGCCATTGGGCACGTTTTAGTTTAAATCCAAGCCCCTTGCTGCGAAATTCGGGGTGAACTGCCAGTATATGGGAACAATGTTTGAGGCGCGGGCCATCGGGTGTTGTATAAATACCTGGAAATCCAAAAGCAAATCCTACCAGCGGTACGCTCATTTCTCTGTCTTGCCCAGCAGGAAATGCTCCGAGTACAAATCCACCATTGTGCACTGCTGTGATCAAGAGGTGTGCTGGGACTATATCGGTTTCACTCCCTGGCCAGACAATTCTCTGCAAATCCTCCGCCTCGACCATCTGGTCAATAGTATCTAAAATCTTGATCGTCCATTTACTTTTCATCTACTTTTCTTCGCATCTCACAGGAAGTTATGGATATCCGATCACACAGACCGGCGTCTGAATAAACTGCGCCACATATGTGCGCTCCAATCACGACCTTCCAGGTATGCCAATCGCTGTGAAAAACGAGAGGGCATTAAATTAAATAAACGCGGGACCGAATCCAGGTTGCTCGCCCGGTTCGTAGCCAGGTAATCCAACCAATATACCGAAACAGGAGTTGCAGGACTGATATTCTCCAGGAAAACGGTCAGTGCTCGCATATATGGTTGACGCATGTGAACCAATCTCCTGCGCAAACCCAAAGTATCAACCACCGTTTGTACAACTTCATTAAATGTTAAATATTCCGGACCGCCAATTTCATACATCTGGTTGTTTGTCGCTGGGTCGTCCAAGGCCCAGAGCATGCAGGTAGCCAGGTCTTCAACCCATATTGGCTGCAATATATTTTCGCCATCACCAGGAACAATGAAGAACCTGGGGATGCTGGAGAGCAGCTGTGCTAATCCAGTCGTGAAGCCATCATTATTACCAAAGACAATGGCTGTACGCAGAATGGTGTAATCAATGCTGCTGCGGCGAATGTATTCCTCAGCAATGGCTTTTGCCTTCAGCACCGGGTATGCAGATGCCCGATCCGCCCCCAGGTGACTCACAAAAAAAAGACGGTTAACCCTGGCATCTGCTGCTGCAGCAACAACATTCTGAGTACCCTGAATATCGATCTCCATTAAACTAGCATATGCACCCCGCCATTCGGCTCCCGCAAGGTGGTAAACGATGTCCACCCCAACCATCGCAGCCCTCAGACCCCGCTCATCATTCAAGCTGCTCACAGCAACTTCAACTGGTAAGCTTTGCGGTAAGTTTGGCGTCTGTGCTGAGGGGCGCAACAATATCCTTACATTGTGCCCAGCATCAGTAAGGTGCCGTACCAATGCTTGACCAATAAAACCAGTTCCCCCGGTTACCAGTATCCTGCTCATAGGTTTTGGTGGTGGATACCTCCCTCGATCAGGATTTATTTTTCACAGAAAATAGGGTAAACTTCTGCGATTATAGCATGCCCAGACAGGGAAATTTGATATAATCTGGGCAGTTATTGTCCCTTTACTCTGACTGATTTCACCTGATAATTCCCTTTCAATGTTTATACGGTGACCGGACCTATCGAGCAGTTCAGGGGCAGTAACGGAATTGTAAAGAATTCTATGGATCATCGGGTGGTGGTATGAAACGGGTTTCTTATTTGCTCATTCCTATATCGATTTTCAGCCTGGTTACCCTGGCATTTATTTTCCAAAAAGATCATGCCAGGGCTCAAATCAATGCAGCTATTATTGTTAACCCAACGGAAGGCCTGATCACCGATGAAAATGGCGGCTCTGCTACATTCACCGTCCAATTAGACAGCCCAGCTCCACCGAATATAGACATATATTTTTCAAGCAGTGACCCTTCTGAGGGAACTGTTGATCCTGGTCCTTTCAAACTCAACCCCAGCAATTGGGATACCCCAGAGGATAATGTGATCACAGTTACCGGTGTGCCAGATAGTATCGAAGATGGAAATGTTCCCTATGAAATTATCGGGGCAACTTCGATTGGGGGTCCTGCTGAATTTACAGTTTCTGTGACCAATATCAATGATTCATTTCCTATCGCCAATGACGACTACCCAGCGATTGATGGCTACTCGCCAATTATCATCGCGGTGCTTGATAATGACTCGGCATTAAACAATACACCCATTGATCTATCAATTTCCAGCCAACCCACCGATGGGGCAACACTGGTCAATGGGGATAATACCATCACCTATACTCCGCTTGAATCTTTTGCTGGAATTGACCAGTTTTCCTACATGGTCTGTGATGCCGACCCCGAACCTGACTGTGCAAGCGCAGATGTGATCATACAAGACCAGATACCACCCGAGATTCTTTCAGTTTCAGTTTCAGTGGTTGGAAAAGGGAATATCTTCGAAATTTCCGGTGGAGAGGTCACCATCAAGGTAGAGGCAAGCGACAATTTTCAGGTCGCTTGTGTTAATTTTACCAGATGGGATGATCCACTCGAGCAGTACATTCCGTTGGGAGGTGTATGCGAACCACCATACGAGATTACCTTGAACAGCAGCGCCCTAAATTACGGCTGGAACCAGGTTTATTTCCAGGTTTCTGATAAGGCTGGCAACCTGTCCACGTACGATTTTATCTGGTTATACCGGGTCTTCCGGAATTACATACCCCTGGTAATTTCCCATTGACCAAAGGATTTTCCCGACAGTCAAATTGATCCACGAATCAAGTCTGGCCTAAATTTAGACAAGCAATGCTGCAAACTTAGGCCAGGATCCAAGGAGTATTTCTAAAAAATGCTGCCTGGACTAGGTCCCCTCTTCCCAGGAATTTAAATACGCGATCTGCTGTTCCGTCAGGGTGTCAATCTCAACCGCCATTGCTTCCAGCTTCAGGCGAGCGATATCCTGGTCGATCGCATCCGGAACACTGTAGACACGGTTTTCCAGTGATTTAGAGTTTTTCACCATGTGCTCTAGGCTCAAAGCCTGGTTGGCAAATGACATATCCATCACGCTGGCTGGGTGCCCTTCCGCAGAAGCTAGATTGATTAGACGCCCTTCGCCAAGGACGTTGATCCTGCGATCATCGCTGAGGATATACTGCTCCACAAAAGGTCGTACGAGGCGTTTCTCCTGAGCCATCGCCTCCAAGGCAGGGAGATTCAATTCAACGTTGAAATGGCCTGAATTCGCAACAATTGCCCCATCTTTCATAACTTCAAAATGGTGCTGATCAACAACATTGATATCGCCGGTCAAGGTGACAAAGATATCACCAATTTTTGCTGCCTCGATCATCGGCATGACTCGAAAACCATCCATCACTGCTTCAAGCGCGGGCAGTGGATCCACCTCTGTCACGATCACATTGGCACCCATCCCACGCGCCCGCATGGCGAGACCCCGTCCACACCAACCATAACCTGCCACTACAAAGTTCTTACCGGCCAGAAGCACATTGGTCGCCCGGACGATCCCATCAATCGTTGACTGCCCGGTCCCGTACCGGTTATCGAAAAAATGCTTGGTCATGGCATCATTGACCGCGATTACTGGGAACATTAAAGCACCATCCGCAGCCATCGCTCGTAAGCGAATGACTCCGGTCGTTGTTTCTTCAGTTCCGCCGACCACATTATCCAACATTTCGCGGCGGTCCTTATGCAGTGTGCTTACCAGGTCTGCCCCATCATCCATCGTCATATGAGGTGCGTTATCCAGGGCAGCATTGATGTGCTTGTAGTAAGTCACATTATCCTCTCCCTTGATTGCAAATACCGGGATCTCGTAATGTGTAACCAGGGCAGCAGCTACATCATCCTGGGTCGAGAGCGGGTTAGAGGCGGTTAAGACTACCTCGGCTCCGGCATCATGAAGGGTATGCATTAAATTTGCGGTTTCGGTTGTAACGTGCAGACAGGCAGCGATCCGTAATCCTTGAAGAGGCCTTTCTTTTGCGAACCTTTCGCGGATTAACCTCAATACAGGCATCTCGCGCTCTGCCCAATCGATCCGCCTGCGGCCTCCTTCAGCTAATTTAATGTCCTTAACATCGTAATTCTCCATCATTTTCTCCAATTATTGAGATTGATTATTTCTGGGAAAAAACCTTTCAGCTTGTTTTCTCTATTCTTATGAGTACATCTAGTTGGCCCTGATCATCGAAGTGCTGGCGATATCGCGCTACAAGGTCAGCTGGAGTGAATGAATGGCTCCTTGGTCCTTCCTGCTCAAGACAAAAAGCCGCGGCCACAGAACCAATCTGGGCACAGGTTTCCAAATCCCAGCCCTGGGCATACCCGGACAGGAAGCCTCCGCGGAAGGCATCTCCCACTCCCGTTGGATCGGCGATATGATGCGGGACAACCACAGGAACCCAAATTTCCTGCTCCCCCATATAGATGATTGAACCCTTCTCGCCCATGGTAACAACAGAAAACTGCGTTCGCTGGTTGATATCCGCGGTAGATAGACCAGTCCGTTTCTGGATCATCTTTAATTCATATTTGTTGACAAATAATGCTAGAGCGCCAGTGATCCCGTCTGTGATTTCCTGGTCCGTCAGTCGGGGGATTTGCTGGCTGGGATCATAGATGTATGGGATGTGTAATTCTTTGCATTCAGAAACATAACGAACCATCGCCAGGGGATCGTTGGGGGAAATCAATACGAGTTCAGGCGGTTCGCCTTCCAATTCGTACAGCGATAAATCAGCTGCCGCAGTCATAGCCCCTGGGTAAAAACTGGCGATCTGCGCATTCGCTAAATCGGTGCTGGCAAAAAAAGAAGCAGTGAATTCCCCCTCAATTAAACGGATGCCCGAGGTATCGACACCGAAAGATTCCATTTCTTCCCGGTAGACAGCAAAATCTTCTCCAGCAGTGGCAAACAAGCGTGGATGCTCGCCCAACAATGCCATGGTGTAGGCGATGTTAGGCGCAATGCCACCCGGCTGGCGGACCATGCTTTCCACCAAAAATGACAGACTGAGACACTCCAGCTGATCCGGTAGAATATGGTCCCTGAAATAACCGGGAAACTTCATCAAATAATCAAACGCGATTGAACCTGTCAAAACAATTTCCATCCGTGCAATCTCCAAACGTTATGGATCAGTGTTCACCAGCAATTACAGCCTGGCGCAGATGTACCTCGAAAGGAGGATATACAACCCCATTCTCAGTCACGATACCCGTGATTAATCTGTGCGGGGTAACATCAAAAGCAGGATTGCGCGCCCTGGCACCCTCTGGAGCAACCCGTGCACCCAAGAATTGAATCCTTAATACCTCTCCAGGATCCCGCTCTTCGATCGGGATCTGGTTCCCATCCTGTAATGAAAGGTCAACAGTCGAGGTAGGTGAAACGACAAAAAAAGGCACCTGGTTATCCCTGGCTGCCAGCGCAAGCATATACGTACCAATTTTGTTGGCAACATCCCCATTCGCCGCTACCCGGTCCGCTCCCACCAGCACCCTGTCGATAATCCCACTACTTAAGAAAAACCCGGCCGCATTGTCGGTGATGATCTCGTATGAAATACCGTACTGCTCGAGTTCCCAGGCAGTCAGGCGAGCACCCTGCAAACGCGGGCGGGTTTCATCAACCAGCACGTGTGGGTTTTTTCCCTGCTCATGCGCCATTCTGATCACACCCAGAGCCGTACCCCAATCAACTGTCGCCAGGGCACCCGTATTGCAATGGTGGATCACAGTCTCATTATCTCCCATCAGCTTGGCTCCGTGGGATGCCATCTCTTTATTGATCTGCACATCCTGGTCCGCAATCAGCTGGGCCTGCTCCAGCATCGTCTGCCGCAGATCATCAATATTACCTGGTTCGGAGTTTTCGAACACCTGCAGCATACGGTCGATCGCCCAGGTGAGATTGGCAGCAGTTGGACGAGCTCGCAGCAGAACTTCCCTGGCCTTGAACATCTCATCCTTGAAGGCAAGGATATCACTCGCCGTTGAAGTATATGCCGCCAGGGCCATTCCATAGGCTGCCGAAGCCCCAATCGCCGGCGCACCTCGCACTACCATTTGCTGAATAGCCTCCGCCACCTGTACGTAGCTCGAAAAGCTCACCTCCCGGTATTCTCCAGGCAGCAGTCTCTGATCGATCATCCTAACCTGGTGTTGTGAATCATCCCACGTAACTGTCCGCATAAATTCCCTGTCCAATCTGCCCCTGTTACCCTCCTGGTTAAAGCGGACTGAGTTTAACATGTAGTAGATACTTTGTCAAAGTATTTGATTTTACGTGGTTATAGACCCCCTTTTCCCCAACCCTTACCCCAAACGAACCTCATCAAGCAGCTGGCGCAGGCGCAGCACTTCCTTGTGCTCCTCGAGCAGCATTGCCAACAAAAAAGTCTCCAAAGGCAGCGCGTGGGCAGCATACGCCGCCGCGGCCAGGTGCTTGTGAGCTGCTGCGAACAGGTCATCTAATGCCAGCTGGTCGCTGCGCCGCAGTGCGCGCCGGAAGCGAGAAAAGGATTCTTGTTCCTGTAAAAAAGCTTGTGTGATTGAAGGTAGTGTGCGTCCCATAGGCAGTTTGGTAACCCTTGCTCCTTTCTGCGCAGCTCTGAATCTCAGAACAAGCGCGGATGCGGTTTCGGTATATGCGGCTCCAGCGTCCAGATCTGGTTGGCAGCCTCCAGCATAGTATTCAACAGTTCAGGGCGGCTTTCAGGTGGACCTGGGCGAATGCTGGCGGCAACCGGCGCCAGTCGGTTCAAACGCTGCAATTGAGCAATGCACTGCCGCAGCAGCTGCAGGCTCTCTTCTGCTGATACATTCTCATCGTAAAACGTCGACAGCAAGTCCAGGACCAGTGTGGGAACTGGCTCAACGGGTGTGCTTTTTAGAAGCGCCAGCAGCTGGTAGCAGGTAAACGCCCGCGATAGGCGAATGCGCTCCAGGACAGGGGGCAAATCGGCAGTCCGTCCGCCCAGGGCCTGCCCGACAGCCAGGTTGCATTTATAGACATCAAAACGGTTGCCGCCATCCAACAGGCGCACGGCCCCCCGGCAGGCCAAACGCGCAATCAGCTCCCAGAGAATGGCCCCGCCCGCATGCGGCGCTAAAACAAGCAGCAGATCGCCCGGAAGTGGATTGAGGAGTGTATTCATACTCCTAAATTAACTTAGCCTGGCAGGAAGAACAATCCCGTTTGCAGGGGAGAGACAGGTAATGATCGGGGTACCCCCACGGGTGAGGCAGGTGGTTCAGCGAAGCCAGGCGCTGAAATCCCAATCAGCCAGCGCCCGGCGCAGTTCAGCTTTGCTGTGCAGGTCAAATTTACGCAGCACATTGCGCACATGCGTCTTGGCAGTTTCTGGAGTGATTGACAGCCTGGCAGCGATCTGGCGGTTGGTGAAATTCAAGCAGGTCAGGGCCGCAACCTGCTGCTCGCGTGGAGAGAGAAAACACCAGCAAGCTAGAAGTCCATCATCCACTTGGCGCTGTGCTAAGGCTGAGCTGAGCAGCTCAGATGCAACTTCCCCGGTATGGCGCTGCTCGCGCTCAGCAAGAGTTTGCAGACTCTGCAGCAAATGCTCGTCTGCATGGAACTCCAGACGCGTCGTTGGAGCGTATCCTAAAGCGCGCAGCACACGTTGCCAGATGGTCATCAGAACAGCCCTTCAATCACCAGAATAAGCGATAATCATATTATAATAGAACATTTGTTCACAGGTCAAGGTATCTCACCCAAAAAGAGAAAAACCCGCAGTCCAGTGATTTACAGACTGCGGGTTTTGATTATTGGATGATCTTCGTAAATCGCCGTTTGCCAGCCTGAAGTACACCAGTGTGCGGTAACACCTGGTTAGGATCATCAAGCACCTCCCCATCAAGCCGCACCCCATTCTGGCTGATCAGGCGGCGTCCTTCACTGCGCGATTGGATCATGCCGCTGTCTTGCAGCACGTCCAGCACACTCTGCCCGGGTCTAAACGTATATTCCGGCATATCTTCTGGTTGGTCATGTTTTTGGAAAACCCGTACAAAATTCTCTTCTGCGCTCGCGGCAGAGGCTTGATCGTGGAAGATTTCGACGATCTCACGCGCCAGTTTCATTTTCACATCGCGCGGGTGCAAACGACCCTGCTCCAGGCCAGTCTCTATAGCTTTTATTTCTGCTTCTGGCCAGCGCGTTACCAGAGGAAAGTAATTATCCATTGCCGAGTCAGGAATGCTCATCACCTTGCCGTACATGTCATCTGGAGTAGCCAGGATGGGAATGTGATTGCCGATCGATTTACTCATCTTGACCTCGCCATCAGTCCCGACCAGAATGGCCATGATGATTGCGATATTAGGTTTTTCACCCAGGAAATTCATCACTTTGCGAGCAGCGGTGACGATATTAAAGAGCTGGTCAGTACCTCCAACCTGAACATCTGCCTTTAAACTGTAGGCATCATATCCCTGCATAATTGAGTAAAAAGTCTCATGCAGGTAGATCGCATCCCCATTTTCCCAGCGCAGTCTGAAATTCTCCCGGGTGAGGTACTGCTGAATTGTAAAATTCGATGCCAGGTTGATCAGATCGGCAAAAGTCAGCTTAGCAAGCCACTCAGAATTGTAGCGAATCCTGGTTTTCTCAGGATCAAGGATCTTAAATGCTTGCTCAGCATAGGTGCGCGCGTTATATTCAACTTCATCTGGTGTAAGCTGGGGACGCATTTTGTCCTTGTCCGAGGGATCACCAATCAAAGAGGTATAGGTTCCAATCAAGAACGTCACTTCGTGACCCAGTTCCTGGAATTGGCGCAGCTTGCGCATGGTGATCGTGTGCCCAATATGGATGTCAGTTGTTCTTGGATCGTAACCGCAGTACACCCTAAGTGGACGCCCTTCTGAATCTGCTTCGATTAACCGCTGGCGTAATTCTTCCGCCATCGATTTTGCCAATTCTTCATCACCATAATACGTTCCTCGCATCAGGTAATCAACCTGCTCATCAAAATTCATCTTCAATTCAGGTCTCCTCAGAATGTTCGCAATTTGATTGGGTTAGTATGGCAGTAAACCAAAACGCGCCCTCTGCATAGAGAGCGCTCGGTACTCAATGCAGAAATTCTACTGGCGTGAATAATATTTTCCTCGCTGCTGACCACCCAAATCTACCTGTTTGCTTTCAATTAACCCAGATTGCTCCAGTATGTTTTCCAGGATCAGATCTCCGTCCTTAAATCCTGTGCGACCCAAGATTTTACCATTCGCCTTGACTTCACCGAGTGTATAAAATCCGAAGTATGATCTGGGTCCAAAAACCTGCACTTTCTCACCCCACTGGGCTGGTAATACCCGCACTTCATTGATCTGCCCCCAATTCAGTCTTACATGGCGTAATCCATTGCTGAAGTAAATTCCCTTATCATCCATGCGTAATATTGTCTTGCGATCCATCCAGTTTGCCAGGCTCATCCCAATTGCAATCAGCAGAAGTGGCAGGCCTAAGATTGGCAACCAGTACGTAATTGATTGATTGAACACGATCAACAATATCCAGGCACTATTGACCAGAATTGCACTTCCCCAAGCGATCAGCTCGCTTCTTCTCGAAAACTTCTCGGGGTTGAACTCCGAATTCTCCATTTTTATGGTCCGATGCTCCATTATAAAGGATTTTGGAATACTCCCGGGACAATTGTAGTAATATAATACCCATTAAATCGCCTATTCAGACATGCTATAATTCGCAGAGTCTAGGTGCTGAAATGCTCGAACCAGTATTAGTTCTGAACGCAAATTTCGAACCACTCAATATTTGCCCCACCCGGCGGGCGATCGGCTTGATGATGACCAGTAAAGCCTCGCTCATCCTCAACGGGCGCGGTTTCATTCACACGGTATCCCAGGAGTTTCCGCGACCTTCGATCATCCGGCTTGAACGCATGATCAAACGACCGCGTATAAGGGTAAAACTTAACAAGCGGGAAGTCCTCCGGCGGGACAATTACACCTGCCAGTATTGCGGTCAAAGCACTCCGCAGCTGACTATCGACCACGTTGTCCCTCGCAGCCAGGGCGGAGAACACAAATGGAGCAATCTGGTTGCTGCCTGCCCAAGCTGCAACCATCGAAAAGGTGGTCGTACGTTGGAGCAAGCCCACATGCAATTATTAAGGCTGCCCATAGAGCCACCGTCTTCGGCCCGCTATTTATTTGCCAGGCATTTAGATCAAAATGAGGACTGGATTCCCTTTATTGAAGGCTGGTAAAGATGCACTCCAGGATGATGGTTTAATTGACCCCCGGTAATTTCTAAAATTCAAACTGCATAAAATCTTCAGCCAACCTGACCGGTCCATCAAATTCCAGGGCAGCTCGCTCGATCAAATGGTTATCTTCAAAACGTCCATTCGGGTAATGGATCAGGTAGAGTTCACTTGCAGCAGCCTTCTTAGCAATTTCACCCGCTTGAGCAGCATCTGAATGCCCCCATGAGGCACCTGTCGCTTCATGGATCAGGATATCTGACCCATCCGCCAACCGAACTACTTGGTCACAAGGTTCAGTATCACTGGAATAAGCAAAGACTTGACCAGATTCCTGGAATTCTATTCGCAATCCAATATTCGGGATGATGTGTTTGACTGGAGAGGAGTATATCCGCCATTGGTCAGTCTCTTGTACAGTTGTCATATCCTGATCTGCTAAGCGATGCATCTTCACCTGGAAGAAATCTGGCCAGGCATCCCAACCATAAAGACCCATCATTGTTTCAAGACGTTCCAGGGTGTAATCTAAACCGTAGATATTTAATTCTTCCTTGCGTCCTAAAAGCCACAGGTCCATCAACAATAAAGGCACCCCAGAGACATGATCAGGATGAAAATGAGTCAAAATGAGATCAGTAATGTCATTGACAGACAAACCAGCTTTTCTCAATCGCACAATTGGGTTATTCACGCAATCAATCAAAACCAGCCGGCCATTCCCGACCAAAGCCATGTGGCTGTTTTCGTGTTTTTCATCGGGAATAGCATTGGATGAACCTAAAATAATTACTTTTGGCATGGAATAGCGTTCACTCCTTATAGAATTATCAACCACCAAACAACCAGTAAGCGATGCGGGGTGTTACCAGGACTTCCAAAATAGCGGCCCCCAGTAGCAACGGCAGCACCAAGCCCACCATAACTTTTGCCCAATCTGCAGCTGCTCCCAGCCATGCTTCGCTGATCGTTTTCCCTGGTGCTGGTGAAGCAATGGTAGCTCCGAGTCGTAAAATCGCTGCACCTGCCAACACAATCCCCGGGATTTCCAATATGCCGTGGGGCAGTACAAATGCGGTCAAGAACAAGAGTGGAGAAATGCCTGCACTGGCGACTGTAGCTGCGAGAAAACCAGTAAAGAGGATCGGAACAGCCATCACGATTAATGCCAGGACACCAAATGACAATAATCCAGCAAAAGTAGCCAGAAAAATCATGCGGAGATTATTTAACCAAACGATGGGTATACTACCGTCTTCAAAAAAGCGGAATTCCTGGATGCCATCAATGCCACCATTGACCAGGGTTTGTTCGTTGATCAACTCGGTTGGGATAACAAATTGATCAGCCAGACTCGCTCCAAGAATAACCCCCGCCAGCAGGACGACAATTACCAGTAAAGCAGGTAAACGCATGTTTGCGAAAGTCTTGCCGAGCTCCCCGTGATACCATTCCCAGGGTGAGTTCGCCTCCCCGCGAAATTCTTGCCAAAATGAGTTAAATCCACCTTTCAAATCAAATGAATCAAACTCCCTGGCAATCAGCTCCTCCCGATTGAAATGAGCTACCCCGATTCGCACCAATAGTGCAGCGAGTGCAATTTCCCCGACCAATGTCAAGAACAGAACTAGGCCAGTAGACCAAACAATCACCGCACTCTCAGCCTGCAGGAGGATTGCCATCGGGATGATGATGAAGACGGCCAGCAGGTTAGCCGCCCGCATTGAAGTCGTTTGCGAAGAAACCACCACTGCACCACTCACCATTAACAGGCTGTTCGTTGTAGCCAGTGCAAAGATCTGCAAGATTAAGACCCCCCCAGGGAACCAAATCCCTTGCAAGTAGATCCACAACAAATATAAAATCATGCCCAGGTAACTGGCTAATACAGCCGGGATCAACGCGGCCACGAGCTTCCCAAAATAGATTTGAAAATCACTTAAAGGGCTGCTTAAAAGCGGCTCTAAACTACGCCGTTCTTTCTCACCGACAAAACTTTCCAGTGCCAGGACCAGTGCAACAGTTATTGGGAAAAACCCGACCACCATCAGTAAGAATGGGTAGACCTGCCCAGCTTGAATGTGCGCGCCGTACCGGTCAGCAAATTCCAAGAAACGGCCCGAGGCATAATTCATGAACAAAGGCAGCAGGAGGATTAGCAGCAGAATCGGCCCCAGGATTCGCCAATCCCGGAAGTGATCACGGACTTCTCGGCGGGTGATAACCAGAGCTGGCTGCAATTTACCCAACATATACTGCTTCTGAAGCCATAAATTTTGGATCTTTCATCACTTGCAGATAAATCTGCTCTAAGCTGCGCGGGACTTCTTCCAGACCGATCACCTTCAAACCGTTATTCAACAGGTACTGCAGAATGACCGGATTATCATCTTCAGGATGAGCTGTCCTGTAGCGCAGCCAATTCTCTCCCCGGGCAGTGACCAACAGGCCTCCAGGAAGTTTAATCTGCTCAACAACTTGTCCGCCTGCAAATCTAAGCTCAAAAATGGCCGAGCCAAGCAGACGCTGCCTCAGTTCATCTGGGGTACCTTGTGCAATTATTGTTCCATACCGGATGATGGCAATCTTATCTGCCAACTTCTCCGCTTCAGCCAGGTTATGGGTGCAGAGGACGATCGCTCGATCGGATGAACGTAATTCCTGGATCGCATCCCGGACCAAGCGCGCACTTTCAGGATCCATTGCAGAAGTTGGCTCATCCAACAAGAGAACCGCAGGCTGGTGCAGGAGCGTTCTCGCAAGTGCCAGTTTCTGCTGCATGCCTTTTGAAAATTTTCCTACCCGACGATTTTTAAACGGCTCCAGGCCAAATTCTTTTAGCATACGATCAGCACGCCTGTGGCGCGTGGACGCATCAATGCCATACAATTGACCAAAGAAATCGAGATACTCATCGGCAGGCATACGCCCGTACAATCCATGATGTTCAGTCAGCACGCCAACAGATGCACGGACTTTATCTGGATGCTCGACAACATCATATCCTGCCACCCATGCCCGGCCGCGCGATGGTTGCAGAATTGAGGTCAACATGCGAACAGTTGTGGTTTTACCTGATCCATTTGGCCCCAATAATGCTAACACCTCGCCAGCACCCACATTCAGGTTGACGCCATCTACTGCAATAAATTCCTCAAAATGCTTGCTGAGGTCTTCAGTGAAGATCATTGTTCTTTATAGTGCACCCCTTCCTAGTCTTCCTCCCCGACCGTTGCAGGTTCAGATTTTGTCTTTCTCCAATGTCGCAATACAAGCAGAACCAGGGCCGATAATGCGACGATCATCATCACAGTCTGATTGATATTGATGCCGCCCACCCGGGATGGATCCAGGCGCAGGAATTCTAGCAGAAAGCGTCCCAACGGGTAGGCTATCAAATATACCAGGAATAAATCCCCATCCTTCAACCACCGATCGTATTTTCTACCCAACCAGAGCAGAAGAATCACTATCCCGAAATTCCATAGTGATTCATACAGGAAAAGGGGGTGGTAGGTAGCCTGATCTTCATATCCTGGCAATCGATTTTCAGGATTAATTTGAATCGCCCAGGGAAGTGTGCTCGGGCGACCATATAATTCCTGGTTGAAGAAATTGCCCCAGCGCCCGATCGCCTGACCTAATGCTAAGGCTGGGGCAACAATATCCAACCAGAACAGAAAATTTAACTGCCTGCGGCGAGCAAAGATAAATAACGCCAGCAATCCGCCAATTACAGCACCCGGAATCCCCAATCCACCTGCCCGGATATTGATCGCATCCAGCGGATGCGTTAAGTAATACATCGTTGTGTATCCTGCTTCGGCCATCGAAGCAGGTGGGGTCAATATGTGCCAAATACGGGCTCCAAGGATACCGCCAATTAGGACCCAAACCAGCCCATCCCAAACGATGTCGCTGCTCTGTCCTTTTCGCTTTGCCTCGTATGCTGCTAACCCTGCAGCGGCTAGAGCACCAAACATGATGATGATGCCGTAATAATAAATCGTGAACCTTCCGATTTGAATACCCATCTATCTCTCCCTACCCCCGATCTGTTCCATGAGTTTTGCGTCGGATATCCCAGATTCTCTGCAAAGCGGTGATATTGGCGAGAATTGCAATGATCCACAATCCAACCAGAGGAATGTTGAAAACAAGAGTCGGAGCAAGGACTAAATACCGTTCCATGCGAGTTAAAATACCTACTTTCGTATCATATCCCAGGGATGATGCACGAGCTCTTACATACGAAACCAACACTGATCCACTTGCTGCCAGGTAGGTAACCAGAACTGCAACCCAGTTCCCATGCTGCACATAATAAATTAATAAACCACCAAAAATTACGAGCTCAGAATAGCGATCGGTAACCGAATCTACAAAGGCACCAAATTCGCTCGGCTCACCCCTCAATCGAGCCATGGTCCCATCCAGGGCATCAATAGGTCCCATCGCGAGAATAATCAAGCCACCGGATGTCATTATCCCCTGGGACAGCAGAACCGCACCGATTGTGTTCCCCAACAGCCCGAGGATAGTCATTGTGTTTGGCATTAAGCCAATCCGATTAAAAAAAGCTCCAAAGGGGTCAAGCACCCCCCTAAATCGAACCCGCATCTGATCTGTAAATGTCAATCTGTTCTTTTTTTCTGTGGCTTGTTCCAATTCTTTTCTTTCCTTTTCTGGCATCTTATTCAAATCAGCTATGCTAACCCAAGCGAGAAAGACTGTCAAGCAGATAACTCATCCTCCGGACCTAGGAGCACCTCCCGTTCCCGACCACCACCCATGGAAGGTCCGACCACCCCCAAACCTTCCAACTCATCTATCAAGCGCGCGGCTCGCGGATACCCGATCCGGAGGCGTCTTTGCAGCATCGAAGCACTGGCTCTTTGGGTCTCCTGGACAATGGCGATCGCTTGATCAATTAACTGGTCTTTCTGGGCAAGAATCGCTTCCTGTTCTAATAATGAATCCCAGGGAGGAGCTTGTTCTTGCTCCACAGAGGAGCTGTCCTGCCAGAACGTGATCAACCGTTCTATCTCCTGGTCCGTGACCATGGCGCCTTGAGCCCGGATGGGTGAACCAGCTTCTGGAGGCAGGAAGAGCATATCGCCCCTACCAAGCAGTGATTCTGCTCCGGAGGAATCTAGTATCACCCTGGAGTCTACCGATGACGCGACGGCAAATGAGATACGGGCTGGGAAATTGGCTTTGATCAGACCCGTGACAACATCAGTGCTGGGCCTCTGTGTAGCCACGACCATGTGGATTCCGGTTGCCCTGGCCATTTGTGCTAATCGCACCAGTGCGGGTTCTGTTTGCTCTGGTGCTGACATCATTAAATCTGCTAATTCGTCAAGCATCACAACGATACGCGGCAGCGTCTCCCCATCTCGCCTCTTGCGCATTTTTCGGTTGTATGTATCAATGTTTCGTGACCGAGATGCCTCGAGCAGCTTGTAGCGGCGGTCCATTTCTGAAACTGTCCAGCGCAGGACGCCCAAAATACGCTCCAATTCTGTCTCTACCTTTCCAAATAGATGAGGTAGTCCGTTGAACCGCACCAGCTCTACCATTTTCGGATCGATCATCACGATCCTCAGGTCTTCTGGTGTGTTGTTCATCACCAGGCAGGTGGTTAATGCCGCGATACAAACCGACTTTCCGGAACCGGTGGTGCCAGCGATTAAAAGGTGCGGCATGCTCGCCAGGTCTGCAACCACAGCCTGGCCAGAAACATCCCTTCCCAGCGCGATCGTTATTGGTGAACCGAACTTATAAAAAGCTTCCGTTTCCAAAATTGGTCTTAACCGTACGACTGTTGAACGGGTATTGGGTACCTCGATCCCAATGTATGGACGACCCGGAACAGGCGCTTCGATGCGCAAGCTCGGGGCAGATAAAGCTAATGCTAGATCTCGAGAAAGGGCTGCAATCTGCGCTACGCGAACCTTTTGCCGCTTGATATCCTCCTCGCTGTTGACCTTCTCAACAAATCCTGGCTCTACCGCGAATTGGGTTACGGTGGGACCCACCTGAAACCCAACCACCTTGGCTGGAATGCCGAACTCTGCCAAAGTTTTCTCAATTAATCCCGCGGTCAAATTGATATTTCTCTCATCAGGCTTGTTCGTTTGTTCATTTATCAACAAATCTAAACCGGGTAAACGCTGATCCCTTTTTGCGGGGTCAGCTGCTTTTTCATCATCCAATTGGATCTTAAATTTCTTGCGATATTCCGCGGGCAAGCGTGGTATCTTTTTCTTTAACCTCTGCGCAGGCTTTTCGCCTAGATTTTCATCACCAATACTGAGCGCTGGTTCAGACTTATCGGTGATCCCACCAGATACGGCATAATCTTGGAGTAATTTGCTTAAGTAACTTGAAAAACCACTTCCGATGAGTAAAGCCAAGACGATCACGGAAATCAGAAATATTACCAACAGCCATACTGGTCTGATGAAAGTTCCCAGCAGCTCGGCCAAACCCCAGCCGACCAGACCACCATCCAATCCCTGCGAAGCCCGCTCTAATGAAGCATCCGAAGTGAGTGCCAAAATGGCTAAACCAGCAAAAAACGCCAGTTCAAGGATTAATGCCCGACTCCAATTTACTTTTTCCAAGGTTTCTGAACGTTGAATAATCAAGACGAGTCCCACAACCAAAATGATCGGGATGAAAAGATAACTACCCCAACCAAACCAGCGTTGCAAGACTCCTGCCCACCAGGTGGTCACCGCTCCTTGAGTTTGATCCAGCAATGCGAGCAGGGTCAGTAATCCGATGGTTAATAAGAATATTCCGGCAATGTCCCAAACATAACGCTCAAGCATTCCAAAGATGCGCAAAGTTATACCGGTAAACCCATTGCTACCATCCAGGTCCTGATTTTTGCCAGGTTGACTAGTGTCTTTGGGATACTTTTTTACCATCTTAAAACTTCCGTTGACCTATTCAACTCACCTTGTCCGTGCTTGTTAGTGTAATCATCCTGTTAAAAGTGGGGAAAACCTGGTATTGGATTATCCGCCATCCATCTTCAAGGTTCGATTGATTTCCTATCTGCTTCTCCTCGGGAAGCGATGTAAATTCCAACGAGAATAAGTATAGCACCAATCATTTTAAGCATCGTTGGTATCTCATCCAGCAGGATGTAGGCTAACACAGCTGAGCCAATCGGTTCTCCAAGCAAAGTGATTGATACAAAAGCAGCGGATAGGTATCCCAGGGCCCAGTTGAAACTGGAATGCCCCAAGATTTGAGGAATGAGAGCTAACAGGATCAACCAGAGATATGTCTGACTGCTATAACCCGTCACTGGCTCTCCAGAGATTAACATCAGGATGAATAATACAATGCCAGCAACCCCATAAACAACAAAGATGTATGGAATTAATGACATTCCCCCACGTAATTGCCTTCCAATTAAAAGATAACCAGCTGCCATCCAGGCCCCGATTAAAGCCAGCATATCACCGATAAAGGCTTCTCCCCGGATAAATTCACCAAACAGCGGGCAAACCAGGTTCGTGTTATGTACTGTACAGATATCACTGATCCCTACCACGATCACCCCAATAAAAGCTAATACCATTCCGATCAGAATTGGTTTTGTCAGTGGTTCCTTAATCGTAAATGGAGATAATAATGCCACCCAGAGAGGTGCGGTAGATACGAGGACCACTGAGCTGACAACTGTCGTGAATTCCAGGGATGTGATCCAGGTTGCAAAATGCAAAGCTAAAAATATCCCTGATCCGATCCCAAGCCAGCGATCTTTCCCCTGGATATTTGCAAGATCAGCGCGGTGTTTTGAGAATGCCAAAGGGGCAAGAAAGATCGTCGCCAGACACAGTCGATATGCAGCAATGACGATCGATGGTGCTTCCTCTTGAGCAAACCTGACGAATATCGAGCCCGTCGATACTGCCAATATCCCAAATACAATCACCAATCGAGGTGGTAGAAAAGGTTTCTTCATTTAGACAATCCAGATAAACTTGACAAGAATTCAAGCAATGATACAATCTCTAATGATAAATTTCCAATTATGCTACATTACAATTTATCATATAGTCAACCCCTATCAAATCATTTTTAGCGAAAAGGAGATCGCGATGTCTTTCAGTCTACCCCCACTTCCATATAAATATGGAGATCTAGAACCTTCCATTGATGCAATGACAATGGAAATACATTACTCAAAACATCATAATGGCTATGTCAACAATCTGAATGCTGCATTGGAGAAACATCCAGAATTATCAAACAAATCACTCGAGGATTTAGTATCTGACTTAGCAAGCGTCCCTGAGGATATCCGTACCGCGGTCAGAAACAATGGCGGTGGTCATTTTAACCACAGCCTTTTCTGGACTGTCATGGGTCCGAATGGTGGCGGAGAACCATCTGGAGAATTGGCTTCTGCGATTGTAGGTGCATTTGGCGATTTTGCTTCATTCAAGGAGACATTCTCTAAAGCAGCTGCTACCCGATTTGGCAGTGGATGGGCATGGCTGGGATTGAAGGGTGGAAAGCTTACCGTTCTTTCAATGCCCAACCAGGATGTTCCGATGATGGACGGTTTGACACCTGTATTAGGACTCGATGTTTGGGAGCATGCCTATTACTTGAAGTACCAAAACAGGCGCCCAGAATATGTAACCAATTGGTGGAATGTAGTGAACTGGGATGAAGTTGCCCGTCGTTTCGCTGCAGCTGCGTAAAAACTGACCAAATGATACTTCGAGCAGCCTGGATTTAAGGTAAAATTAAATCTAAATTCATCCATCTCACAATTGGGAGGTCTCTTCAATGACTTACATTATCACTAGCTTGTGTCTCAGAGATTCTGGGTGCGTCGAAGTTTGCCCAGTAGAATGCATAGTACCTGGTAAACCAGTAGATGAATGGCCCTGGTACTACATTGATCCAGATACTTGTATCGATTGTGGTGCGTGCATACCGGAGTGTCCTTTCGAAGCCATTTTCGTAGAAGATGAAGTTCCCGATGCATACGAAGCTAAAGGCGGCGAGCAAGTCAGCCTGCCCAAGGGTACTGCGGGTTACGATGAAGTGTACGATGGCACAAATCATCACGGGGAAGCTGTCCATCTGGAAACGGTCCGTACACTTGAAGCAGGTGAGACTTTAGATCTCACCAAGGATATTCAACCCAATTACGATTACTTCCAATCCGGCCCAGGTTACAGCGCCTTAGACTAACCTGAAACAAGAAAAAAACGACCCGTGAATAAACTTTACGGGTCGATTTTTTTATTTAACCTGTCTCAGGCGAATTTTACTACTGGATTTATCGGGTGCGCAGTTCTAAATTCCCAGCACCGAGTTCAACTGTGATCCGCAATTCAGGACCATCACCTGTCATTGAATAAACATCTCCAGACAAGCGCCAGTCGCCACTGCGGTCAACATTCGCCAGCCCACCCTCGAACTGAACAGTCGCTGCAGTTCCTTCGGGAACAATGATCACGATACTACTCAGGCCAGATTTGATACGGACATCCGCATCCTGCTGCAATTGCCCTGAGAAATCCAAATGATATTCACCGGCGCCGCTCCGGAAATCCATCTCCCGGAAATTTGCATTCGCTAAACCAGAAAGGGTTGCCTGGGATGCACCGGTATCATAGCGAAGTAAACTCATCTCAATTGGGTTGGGTTTCGAGAAGGACAAATCTGTCTTTGCAGCACCTTCAGTAACCCTCAACCCATGCAGAGGAATACCACCCAGCTCATAGTTACCCTGGTATCCGCCAGCGGATATATCCAGCTCCATGGGTGTGATTCCCAATGCGAGGTCCCAACGATTCTCCACGTCATCTCCGAATGCAGGGATGAGATTGACATCTTCCACCTGTTGGGAAATTTTAACCATGCTTTGTGTCTCGGTCACTTGAGGTTCAAATTCTTCAACATTGTAAGTGGCTGTTCCTGAGACGAGTGCCTCGCCGGAACCGGGATTAATCATCAGCTCCCCAGCTCCAAATTCAAGCTTGACCTTCACATTTTCGTCCGTATTCTCTGCAGAAACATCTATCTCTTTTGTTTGCACAGCCCCGACTGACATTCCTTGGACTTTATTATTGAAAGTAAATGTGCATGCTAACATAGCAATGCCGAGGGCAGCAATGACAGATAATCCTTTGACCAGGTTCATGATAATCTCCTTTTCATTATGCTTCTAACACTATATACGCAGTAATCATAATTTGGTTGCACAATTTACCGCATCATTCCAGTCCACAACTTTGGCGTTTCTCGGGATTTAGCTTACTCCGAGAGAGATGCGAATTTTTGTGATCCCATTCCTCGCTCATGCTTCCTGATGTGACTCAACACAGATCACCCCTTGCGGTCCCACGACCGCCTCATGCACAATCCCCTTAGGTAAATCCAAGCGATCTCCGCTGTTTAATATCAATTGCTCTCCTGATTCTGGCAAGGTAAAAGTGATCGATCCTTGAAGGACATAAATTACTTTATGGAAAGGATGGTGATGAGCCCTGTACACATCTCCGGGTGAGTTTGACCAACGGTATCCAGATAATCCTTGCTTGCTTAGCAACCGGCGCACTTCTTCCTCATTTGGCGGTGCGCCTGACTGCCATCTTTCCACAGAACATTTCGGGTGAGATGTCATTGAGTGCCTCCTTGTCTGGAGTTTTGATTCATTTTACCGCTATCTCCCGCTGCCAACATGGAAAGTCCGCTGACTTGCAGAAATAGATAAATTGAGGCACAATAAGATTTACCCTCAAGGATTTCTTTTTGGAGTCATGAGTTACGTCCATTCTAGTATTAATTTCCATCAAATGTTAAGCGAACCGTAAAAGGAGGTTTACAGCCATGCCAGAGTCAACTGATCCCAAACCTGAAAGCTCAGCAGAAGATTTAGCAGAAGAATTCCACCAATTGGGAGATAATCTCAAGAAATTTTTCGTTAACGCCTGGGAAAGTGAACAGCGGAAGAACCTGCAGGAGGAAATTGAAGCTGGCTTGAGAGAGTTAGGGGATACATTAAAGGATACTGCAGAAGAAATTCAGGAAAGCGAGACCGGGCAGCGCATCATAACCGAGGCTGAAGATTTTCGTGATCGCGTCCGTGATGGCAGCGTTGAACAAAAAGTACGCTCCGATTTACACACCTTCCTGAAAAAGCTGAATATTGAAATAGAAAAAGCAATTCCTCCTGATCGAAAAACTGTCCCGCAGGATCAAGAAGGGACTGAACAGGAATAGCATGGGAAAAAAATTTATCATCCAGCAAACCAGCGCTGGTGAGCCGGTTGGGATAGGGAATTTGACCTTATACCCGGTTGCCCGTTCATACCGGATCGACGTACCAGCTGCTCGAGGTGGCTTGATTTGGAATCATCCCACGGCAGTGATCGTTGAAGGACCGGATGGTACCCGCCAAGCACTAGCGATCGTTGACCAGACTCGCCGATTGCAAATCGTAATTTTGATCGCGGGAATCGTTGGAACATTATTGACCTGGATAATATATAGAAAACCAAGAAATCCAGCAAAAAAGGAGCAGTAGAATCATGGAAAAAATCGTCAAAGGTCCAGGAAATGCTGATTTTGTTAACCTTCATCAAACGCTTGATGACATCAATTCCACAATGGAATCATTTCTAGAGGCTGCCAGTGTTGACAAGGTATTTGGCAAGCCGGTCGATGTGGGAGAAATGAAAATAATCCCCACCTCAGAAAACCTGGTAATCATGGGATTTGGCGCTGGCGGTGGTTATGGCAGTGCTGATTTTGAAAAAGAGGAAAAGGATTCAGATCCTGGCGAAGGAACTGGAGAAGGTGTCGGCGGTGGCGGAGGAGGCGGCGGGAGGATCCTTTCGAGACCGGTCGCGATAGTAATCGCCTCCCCCGAAGGTGTTCGTGTGGAGCCTGTCGCAGATCGTACAAAAGTAATAATGGCTGCTATCACTGCAGCGGGGTTTGTTGCAGGCATGTTCTTGCGAATGACCCGTGGTCCAAAGTCGATTTAGGTCAAGATCTCAAAGAGTCAGAAAATTTATGGAGCTGATCCGCATAACTACGGATCAGCTCTTTATATGAGAGAATTGATCTCCAGTTTTCGGGAATGCCTGCCATCCCATAAAATGCACCAGCGATCTGACCATACACGGCACCTGTCGTATCAGAGTCATCTCCCAGATTCACCGCCATCAAACACCCGGATTTGAATTCACAACTGCGGTAAAATGCCCACAGCGCGGCTTCTAATGAATTGACCACGTAACCAGTTCCCCGAATTTCCGGCGGTTCTTTTCGCTTATACGAACCGCCGGCAATTTGTTGAATTTCGTCGATTAAAGAAAGATCATCTTCAAAATAATCATCACTTAACAATCGATCCTTGTTAATTCCATTCAAGGCACCACAAATCAGGGCTCCGAAAAACCGGCAGGCATCTACCGCTACCCTGGTTGCGTGGGTTGTTTTTGAACTGAGTCCGCTGTTATGCATTGCGGCATGGTTATCTTGTGAATAAAACATCGGTACTGGTGCCAGGCGCATAATAGATCCATTGCCGGCTGAATATGGGTCTGTGAGACCACTGTAAGGGTCTCCTGTCTTCTCAAAATTTTCCAACGCTTTGCGCACAGTATTGCCGATATCGAAACATACACCCGTACTGCTCATGTAACCTTGGCGGTACCAATTAACATATTTTGAAGATTGATCAAAGAGGTCCATGCCTTTGCATTCAACCAGGCTAGCTGCCAGGCAGAGCGCCATGGAAGTATCATCGGTCCATTGACCTGCAGCAAGGTTGAATGGACCTCCACCACCAATATCATCAATCGGTGCAAATGAACCCGGGGGTTTGAACTCAAGCGTTGTACCCAGCGCATCCCCAGCTGCCAAACCTAAAAGGCATCCTCTAAATCGATCTATTTGATTCAGAATCACACCCTATCGCGAAAAAGATCGGTAGCTCATTACTGTTCAACCTGCAGCGCTGACACCATCATCTCCCTGCCAATCTCCAAGGCTTCCTGGGGAGAATCGGTTTCCAATACGGTTACCAATGTGAATCGAGCTCCAGTCCAGCTGGGTAGAGTGCCTGCTATATACCAGGAAACCACCTGGTCTGCGCTGGTTATGGACCGGCCCACAGCCTGCCAGATCGGAAGCGAATCATCTGCCAGCAACCAGGATGTTGCATCTGCATCCAGCTCTGGAAAAACCTGCATTTTCTCATTCGAGGCAGGGATAACCATCCACCCATTTCCAGGAATGTTAAGTGCCGCAGTTAACTGCGGTTCCGGTATCTCACCACCTGCACTCAAAGCAGCAGCTGCACGGGCTACCTGGAGAGGGCTCACCCGGAAATCAGAATGGCCCCGGATCACCTCTTCAGGTGAACCCACAGCAGGGGGAGTTAAAGATATCTCCTCAATCTGCGAATCTAAACTGACGGCTGTGAAAAATTCCAATTGATTAAGTAAATCTTCGAAATCTTCTTCACCCAAGAAATCAGCAAGCTTGATTTCGGCACCTGGACAACCAGCCATAATCGCAGCAGACCAGCTGGATTCAATGTTGTCCAATGCACAATCTATATCTGCATCACTGATCAAATCAGGATCAAATCCGAAGGTATCAAAACCTTCTTTACCGTTTACTGCAGCCAATATAAACGGTCCCAGTACAGTACCAGGCGCATAGCGACCCTGGACCGCACGGTTCAACAGGGGTGTATCCGCATCAGCGATAAGTTCGGACCAGTTTTCCTCGATCAGAGCAGGCTCATATGATGGCTGAGAAGCCATGGTTAGTACCTCACCATTTTCAGCATTGATCAGCACCATTGCGCCCCGTTGATCGGCTAATAGCTGGTTGGCTTTCTGCTGCAGGTCCATATCCAGGTGCAGCCTTACATCCGCTCCTGGAGGCGGTTGTCCGTAAAGCAAGTGATTCCACCAGACCAGCAAAGCAGATTGACCCTCCAATCCACGTAGATATGGATCGAGTGTTGCTTCGAGTCCCGTTTGTCCATATACGGGATGGTTATATCCCATGAGCGAACCGAGGCCTGGATATAGATACTCACGCATAAGATTCCCGGACGTTCCAACTGTGCTAACAATGGGATGATTATCCCGGTCATTGATATCCCCTCGTTTTACATATTGGTCCGCAATTGACCGGCGAGCATTGTCCGTTCGCTCAAGTAGGGCAGGACCACGCTGGTAAGTCCACCACCCAATTAACACACCGGCTACTAACAAGCTCACGAGCAGAATCTGCCCAAAGCGAATATATATATCAGGATTAGAGGCTGCTTTCGGATTTGTCTCTCCACTTTGGCTGATCAGCACCAGTAATAACAAAGAAATATAAGCAGTCAAGAGCGATGACCCACCATAAGAAACAAAGGGTAAAGTCACCCCGGTTAATGGAAGTAAACGGATGTTACCCCCGATGATCAGAAGGCTTTGCCCAATTAAATACGCGGTTAAACCCGCTGCCAAGTACCGCCGGAAATTATCCGGAGCTTTCAAGGATATCCGGATGCCACTTGCCGCCAGCAGCATCAGCAGGATTATCAACCCCACCCCCCCCAACAGGCCGCCTTCTTCAACGATTGCGGAAAAAATAAAATCGGAATGTGATATCGGGACCAGGGTTGGGCTCCCCATTCCAGGCCCCCTACCCCCAACACCTCCATTTGCCAGCGCGATGAGTGACTGTACTATCTGGTAGGAACGATTACTTGGATCTATCCAGGGATTCAACCAGGCATCTATTCTAAGCCTCACCACATCAAACAAGAAATAGCTGCCTAACGCCGCCAGACCCAGTAATAATGTGCTCATAACCAGAAGTATTTTTCTTTCTGTCGCCAGGTAAGTGATAACCGCAAAGAGGAATAAAAAAATAGAAGCAGTACCGAGATCTCGCTGGACTAATAAAAGCAGCACTGTCAATCCCGTCATGAAAAGGAGAGGTGCGAAAAGAGAAAATTGTGAGCCGCTTTGCTGCGCTCCCCGGTCACCAAGTTCTTCTGCATCAGATTGCCCCTTGATCGAAACCAATGACATCCATGGTTTTTTTCCTGCCAGGTAAGCGGAAAGAAAAATGATCAGCAGCAGTTTTAACGGTTCTGAAGGTTGGAAGTAGAAGCCACAACATCCCAACCATAAACGTGGACCCGCCGGATCAGCTGGATTTGCACCAAAAATCAATGTCAAGGTGGTCAAAATCAATCCCCCAGTTAACAATATATATTTATTGCGGCGCAGGAATTCCAGATCGATTGGCAACCTTAAACCCAAAGAAAATACGACGATCGAAATCGTGAACCAGATTGTTTGGCGTAAACCAAAATCTGGATAAAGCCGCCAGATGGTCAACAAACCCCACCCGCTGAGTAACGCTGCGACAGGAAGCAAATATGGGTCGCGCCCGGGTACTTTGCGCCTGGTTTGCCAATCTGCGAAAATGATCAGCACTGACCAAATGAGATATCCAAGCCAATGCTGCCAACGATATTCCACATCCCAACTACGCAGCCTGGCCGCGGGCGATAATGTCAGTGCCAGCGCATAAAATCCCAAGAACAATCCCGCCAGGATGAGTAATGATCGTTGTACAAGTTGGAATGATCTTGATAATCGAAAAGATTGGGTGGCGGAAGCCATAGGTTTTATCCGGCAAACAAGAATTGATTCAATCTAGATATTTATTTACCAGCAGGTGAAGTCTTTGCCGTGTATCCTCAGGTATCATTTCAGGATCGGTGATAAACGCATCTGCCATCGCGTTTTGGCACTCGCACTCTCGATCTTCAGGTAGATCACTGATCAAATTCTTCACTGCTTGCCGCACGAGTGACGTATTCCGGTTGAGAACCTCTACCACCATATCTACAGTTACAGGTTTTTCACTGACATGCCACACATCATAATCGGTCACATGGGAAATCGTGGCATAGCACATCTCTGCTTCCCGGGCAAGAAACGCTTCCGGTGAAGTTGTCATGCCTATGATTGACATACCCCAAGCCCTGTAGGTGTTCGACTCTGCCCTGGTAGAAAAACGTGGGCCCTCGATGGTGATATAAGCACCTCCCTTATGGACTGCATCGGTGGTGAGTTTCACAGCCTGGTAAACAGATTCCATTAATCCACTGCAGAAGGGATTTGCAACATTGACATGGGCAACCAATCCACCGGTGAAAAATGAACGCGCTCGATCCCTGGTGAAATCAAATAGCTGATCAGGGATAACAATATCACCCGGGGCAAAGTCTTCACGCAATGATCCACAAGCACTGATACCGAGGATCGTTTCCGCTCCTAAACTTTTTAATGCATAAATATTGGCTCGGTAATTCACTTCAGTCGGTGAAATATGGTGTCCTATTCCATGCCTGGCGAGGAATATTACCTCTTGATTCCCAAACCGACCGACAATAATTGGCGCGCTTGGATCACCAAAAGGCGTTTCAATTTCCTTTTCTGCCACGACTTCCAATCCTGGCATCGAATACAGACCCGATCCGCCGATCACCGCAATTTTACCCACTTGAGAACTCCTTAATGAATGACTTCACCCTGGAAAATTCAATCAATAATCTCCGCAGTATTCACGATCACCGGGGAATACTACTCGAAGGTCCTCCAGAATCATCTTCTATAAAGACCTTTAACATGACCTGGCCCAACTGCAGCTCATCCCCTGAGACCAGGATCGATGGAGTGGATACCGGAGACAGGTTCAGCAAAGTTCCATTTCTCGATTGGAGATCCTCAACCCACCATTTTTGATGGTGGTACGATAATCTGGCATGTTCAGCAGATACTGTGCTGGCATCCAAAAATAAATCACACGCCTGATCTCGTCCGATCACCAGCTCGGGTATAGAAAACTCATACTCCCTGCTATCACCATCAAAATCTGCTAATAATTTAAGTATGGGAACACTGCGAGCGCTGATCAACTCTTTCTGTCGCTTCATATCTGACCAGACTGTGTAAACAGCCCATCCAAGAAACATATACAGGGCAATCACCATAAGTAAGCGTAGAATGAGGAGCAGTGTCGCACTCATAATCTGGTTCTGCTCATATCAAACGTCTGCGTCAGGAAAAGGCATGAGTGGTTGTGTAGAGCCTGCGGCTTCTCTTGAAAGAAATCCTGCATCTTGCCCGTAAACCAGGTCAACCCCAGCAAGGGAGATAACATCCCCGGGAAAAAGATCACATCGATCTACCTTCACTTTATTTACATAGGTCCCCCCGGTTGAATCAAGGTCGTAGATCGCGAAGCGATTGTTGATCACCCTGATTTGTGCATGCTTTCTGGACACGCGGGGGTCATCGATTACGATATGATTATCAGGACGACGACCAATATTCAAGACTTGATGGGTCAGCGGATAAACCTGTTGGCCATTGATGATAAGAAACGCGGAATCAGGAACATTACATGCATTCCCAGGGTCGACAGTAAAAGTGTTTGTTTCAGTGAAATTTTCAATTCCAAAATGAGATAGTATTTGAACCTCGCCAGGTTCCATTGAATGATCCACGCTTATTTTGATTCTGGGTGGAGCCTGGAAGATCGATCCTGATCGCTCCCCAATTTCAACCAGTAATTGGAGCAGTTCTTCTGATATGGAAGGGTCATCCTCAAGGAGATCAGCGGTCACCTGAGCGATTACCAGGATGTAAGTATCTGCTGCGATGGACCTGCCCAGATTGTCAACCCGAATACTGGTCTGGACAGCTTCGATCAGGCTCGATCGAAGCGGGCCCTGATCGCTTCCCCTGGATACCATACGTGTCGTTCCGTGTTCGATCAGCAATTGCAATCGAGATTCAACTTTTGCCAACCGATCCTTTAATGAGCTGAGGTCCATGGTTCAATTATAGAAGGAAGCCGATCATCCTGCAAGATTGTTCATATAGCCTTAATTGAAATACTATGCGCAGCTTTTGCAAGCCAGGATTATATTCAATTCAACCCTAATATTGCCAATGGTATACTGGAATTATGCATCCCCAATCATCCTCGGGGTTCCGGGAAATCGCACATACTGCCGATTGGGAGCTGGAGGTCTGGGCACCCGATCTGATAACCTTGCTTTCGCAAGCAGCACGTGGTATGTATCAACTCACAGGAATGGAGCTTTCCTCTAAACCTCGTGTTTCCCGTTTGATCATACTCCAGAAGAAAGACCCTGAAACAATGCTGATCGATTTTTTAAACGAATTACTATATCTGGTAGATTCGGAAAATCTTGCGTTTGATCATTTTGACCTCCAATTCAAGAATGATCAATTGAATGGCCAAGTAGACGGTGCCAAGATCGCATCCATCCAGAAAGAAATCAAAGCCGCCACTTACCATAATTTGATTATTAACCAAACTGGTCAAGGTTTAATAACCAAGATTGTGTTCGATGTTTAATTCTTTTCCGGCTCGAAAGGAATTAAGGAGATTCAAGTATGGTAAACCTAGAAGCTCTGATCCAGGTAAACCGCTACGAATGGGAAATTCCTTTATCGTATCGTCCAGATATGCGGGTCCCGGTGCGCATTTTCGCCACTCGTTCACTGCTTGAAGAAATTAAAGACGATAAATCCCTTGAACAGGCAGTAAATGCAGCCACTCTACCAGGGCTGGTCTCACCGGTGGTTGTCATGCCAGATGTCCACCAGGGGTATGGTTTCCCAATTGGGGGAGTAGCTGCGACCCGATTGCCAGATGGCGTCATTTCTCCAGGTGCCATTGGCTACGATATCAATTGCGGTGTTCGCTTGCTTGCTTCCCAGATCGAGTATGAATCTGTAAAAGACCTCCTGTCTAACCTGGCAGATAGCCTGAACAGGCTTTGCCCGAGCGGCGTAGGGAAAAAGGGGCACATCAAACTGAAAATCAATGAGCTGGATAAGGTTTGCCTGGATGGGAGCCGCTGGGCATTAAGCCATGGTTATGCCAGTGAACAGGATGTACGCCGTACGGAAGAAGGTGGTCGACTCGATGGAGCCGATCCATCCAAGGTCAGCAAACGGGCGAAAGAACGTGGGCTGCAGCAATTAGGCACACTGGGCGCAGGAAATCATTTCATCGAGGTCGACGTAATCGATCAAATATTCAACACACAAGCAGCTCAAATCATGGGCCTCGTGCCAGGCAACCTGGCGGTCATGATTCACTGCGGCTCACGGGGATTCGGCCACCAAATCTGCACGGATTATGTACGTGAATTCCAGGCAGCAGTGAAACGCTATTCGATCGAACTACCCGACAGGGAATTGGTTTGTGCGCCACTAAGTTCACCTGAAGGTAAAAATTACCTGGGTGCAATGCGATGCGCGGCGAACTTCGCTTTTTCAAATCGCCAGCTACTGGCTCATTTCGCTCGCCAGGCCTTTGAAGAAGCATTGGCCGGAAAGATTCCCAACTGGCATCTATACCAGGTCTATGATATTGCCCACAATATGGGCAAAATCGAAACTCACCAGGTGGAAGGAAAACCAGTCGAGGTATGTGTCCATCGTAAAGGAGCCACCCGGGCATTTGGTCCGGGTTTTCAGGGGCTGCCATCTGAATATCGTGCCCTCGGCCAACCCGTGCTGGTCCCAGGCAGCATGGGTACCGCCTCCTGGGTTCTAATCGGGACCTCCGAAAGTATGATGCGCTCCTTTGGTTCCACCTGTCATGGTGCCGGTCGCACAATGAGCCGAAAGAAGGCAAAAAAAACCGTCTGGGGGGAGGATCTGCGCAAAGAACTTCAGGCACGTGGCATTCACATTCGGGCAGGCTCGATGGCTGGATTGGCTGAAGAAGCCCCCCAGGCTTATAAAGATGTCGATGCAGTTGTCGAAACGGTTTACAAAGCCGGCATTGCGGATAAGGTCGCCCGGCTGAGACCTGTTGCTGTAATCAAGGGGTAGTTCAGAAAAAAGGGAATCACACCAGCAATGACCGGCTCGAAGAATCTCAAAACCGAACACCAAATTCCTCCTGAGCCATGAAATCTGGACCAAACCAGCATTGTGCATTGTCTGCTGGGCAGTCATTAAGAAAAAGCCACCATTGCTGGTGGCTGAAACCCGCCGCAGCTGGCAAGATTATTAATGGGACAATATTTGAGAGAGAAATAGCTTGGTCCTGTCCTCCTGAGGATCGTGGAAAATATCATCAGGCGAACCGGTTTCCACAATTAACCCATCATCAAAGAAATACATCCGATCTGCTACACCTCTCGCAAATCCCATCTCGTGGGTTACAACCAACATTGTCATCCCTGTTTGTGCTAACTCAATCATCACATCAAGCACTTCTTTGATCATCTCGGGATCTAGCGCTGAGGTTGGTTCGTCGAAAAGCATGATCTTCGGCTGCATCGCCAAGGCCCGTGCGATTGCCACCCGCTGCTGTTGTCCTCCGGAAAGCTGGTTGGGATATTTTTCAGCTTGCTCTGGAATGCCGACCCTTTGCAATAACTGCTGGCCAATCTCCTCAGCTTTATCTTTGGACCACTTCCGAACCTTCATCGGTGCAAGCGTGATATTATCCAATACACACAAGTGTGGAAACAGGTTAAACTGCTGAAACACCATGCCGGTTTCCATACGCACCGCTTCAATATTATGTACATCTTTGGTCAGCTCAATGCCATCAATAATAATTTTGCCCTTCTGGTGCACTTCCAGACGGTTCAAGGTGCGGATGAAAGTCGATTTACCTGAACCAGATGGACCAAAGATAACAATTACTTCCCCTTTACTTACCTCCATTGAAATCCCCCGCAATGCTTCGAAACTTCCAAACCACTTATGCACATCTTCGCAGATGATAATGGGCTCATTCCGATCAGGTTGTTCGCTCATCTAGATCTCCTTGGCGGTCAGCTGATCGAATTATAGGATCAATCTGAAAATCCTACAAGCAAACCGGGGGTTATTTCTCCAGGTCACCTGCTGATTGCCGCCAACTCTGCTTGGGTTATCGCTACCAATTCCCCGACAGCAAGCCAAATATTCAACCCCCGTTGCCCTCCAGAAATGTAGATCCCTTCATAGGAATTAGCTGAGTTATCAATCACTACCTGGAACCTGCGATTGATTAATGCCAAGGGCGAGATACCTCCGACTTGCAGGCCAGTTAATTGTTCAGCTTCTTTTTGTGTTGCAAGGTAAACCTTCTTCTCCCCCACAACCACGGATAATTTTTTCAAATCCACTTCATTAGGAGCAGGCACTAAAGCCAGCAGTGGTTTTTTCTGTATGGCACGGGTAATTACGATTGTCTTGAAAACCATTCCTGGATCAACCCCGAGGAAGCCTGCTGCCTCCATTGCACTGAGCTTCTTTTCAGGAAGTTCAAAGGTTTGGAAATCAATACCGCGAGCCTCAAGCAAGCGAGTGACATTGTTGGTTATCATTTACGCATTCGGCCGGTGAAAGTAAAAAGTGAGGCAGAATTCAGCTCCACCATCGGGATGATTGCTAGCGATTAGCTGACCTCCCTGGGCTTCAGCCAGCTGCCGGGCTATCGCCAGGCCCAAACCTGTACCTCCATCTGCCCGGCTGCGGCTGTGATCGGCACGATAAAAACGCTCAAAAATCTGCTCCTGCGCTTCCTCCGGTATGCCGGGACCCTGATCCCGAATGCTGATCACGGCACTATCAGAAGAGCAAACCAGATTAATCTTTAACTGGCTGTTTTCAGGTGAGTAACGCAGTGCGTTTGAAATGATATTGCCAATAATCTGCTCTACTCTGCCCGGGTCGAGGTTGATCTCCCGGCAGCTTCCTTGCTGCGTAAAGTCAATTTCAACGCCTATCTCGGCAGCTCGAGGCCTGAATTGATCTGCAACCCTACCGGTCAATTTAACTAAATCTGTTGGTGTTCTATCCAGCTGCAGTTGTCCAGAATCCGCCAGGGCGAGCGTACTCAGATCAGCAACCAGCCTGGATAGCAAAATATTCTGCTCCAGGAGCACAGCAAAATTCTCATCCGTGGCTTCGTAAATTCCATCTTGCAGGGCTTCCAGCTGCGCGCGCTGCACTGCCAAAGGCGTTCGCAGTTCATGGGCGATATCTGCAGTCATTGCTCGCCGGCTCTTTTCAGCATTTTCCAAAGAATTGGCCATCTCGTTAAAGGTTCGACCAAGTACAGCCAGTTCATCATTCCCATCAATCTTCACCCGTTTGGATAAATCACCATCGGTAAGATCCTCGGCTGCCCTGGTCAGGGTTTGTACGGGTTTAAGCAACCGGGAGCTGAGAAGCAGGGACAGCAATAATGCGAATGCGATCGCCACACCTGCCGCGATGTATGCCGCCTCAGTTAACCGTCCAAGCAGTTCACTTTCGTCACCACTGGTAAAAACCGTACCTCCCCCGTGAACTAAGTACCCGACAACCTGATCATTAAATTGAAGAGGTATCGCTCCCTGCAGGGTTGATTGATCCAGCTCGCCTTGTGCGTTTGGATTCCCTGTATCCAGCAGTAAATTACCCTTGGCATCTGCCAACTTCAATCCCTGCCCCATCATTGAGCCTATTCCAGAAGCAAATCCCTGGTTGCCGCGCCTGTTTCCCTGACCCTGACCTGGGGCAATCAGCACCTGTTCGACACCCGACCAGGACTGGTTGCTTTGGTAATAGTCCTCCAGGGTGTTCACGATGCCCTCCAAACCGAACATGCCTCCCCTGAACATATACGTGCGTACTTCCTGGATCGCTCTCTGTCTGACCAGGAACAGAAGACTCAATATGGATACAACTGCGACGAGCGTGAATGAGAGAAATAATCGCAAGCGCATAATTGATCAGCTTTCTTCAATACCAGCGAGAATCATGGTAGTCACTTAATTAAATCTTTTGAGAAGCGGTAGCCAATACCGAATACAGTCTCGATATAAACAGGCTCCTTCGGATCTGGTTCAATTTTCGCCCGCAAATTCTTGATATGTGCATCGATGGTTCTCTCGTAGCCCTCATAAGCAGCGCCTTGGGATGCTTCCAGCAGCTGCAAGCGGGTGAATACCCGGCCTGGCTGGGAGGCCATGGTCTCCAGGAGTTTAAATTCAGTTGGTGTCAGCTCTATGCGCTCTTCATCTCTTGATACCTGGTGTCCGCCCAGATCAATTTCAAGTGCACCAATCCTCAACAAATCTGCACTTTCCTGTGCAGTACCAGACCTGCGCAGTACTGCCCGCACGCGTGCTACAACCTCACGTGGTGAGAATGGCTTGGTGATGTAATCATCCGCCCCAAGTTCCAACCCAATCAAACGATCAGTCTCTTCTACTCTGGCAGTCACCATAATAATAGGTGTATCTGCTTTTCGACGGATTTCACGTGCCACATCCAATCCATCTATTCCTGGTAAATTCAAATCAAGAATCACCAGGTCCGGGTTTTTTTGTGACCAAAGTGCCAATCCAAGATCGCCCTGGTCGGTAGATATGACCTGGAAATTCGAGCGCTCAAGATAAGATTGAAGCACACGAACGAGCTCAATTTCATCTTCGATAATCAATATTGTTGTCATTATTTCATCACATTACTTCAGATCAATTAAAAAAATTAAGGAACAGCTCGAATTGTGGCATATTGGTAAAGAAGTCCTCTCGGATTATACAATAACAGTGGGTAAAGTATCTCCTTTACCCACTACCATTGTCGGCGAGAAATATTTACAGGTAATAATTGAGCATTCTAAGGTGTACGCCGACTGCCGCCACGGCCTCGTTGAAATTCTTGTGAGTCGTCCTGTCCAATCCCCATACAGCCATCATTGCCTGGATTAAAATCTCTTTGCCTCCCTCTGGAGTTCATGAAACCAGCCTGATCCTGGTGCAACGTACCATCTTCAACGGCCTGATCCAGCATTGATGAGCGCGCTTCCTGCATGATGGCAATAAACTCATCCCAGGTGGCACCTTCAGATTCTGCAATCTGCCACATCGTCTCGCCTTCCGCAACACGTGCATCCAGCTGGTCTGCTGTCAATCCAAGTGCTTCTGCGAAACCGCCCAGCATGTCCCCATGGTACAGATCCTCGTCCATGAACTGCATCCCTCCACCAGAGCCGCCTCTACCGCCCATCATACCTGAACCATAATCAGGGGAGGTATATCCCTGCGGTGCTCCTGTTTGAGCAGACACCAAACCGGCTGTTCCAAAGACTAATACAACCAATCCTAATATACCTGTGATTTTCAAAATCTTACTCATACTATTCTCCCAAGAAAAAGTTTTGTGTCTGGATGAACCAGGAAAAGGATACCCCAATCCTATGAAGATCTTGTGAAGATCATTCGAAGGTCCTTTGAACCTTTTCACCCGCAAAATTGCCTGAGCAGGGGAACAAACGCTGGAGCGACCCGTGGGGTTTATGTATTTATTATTCAGTGAGGGGTAAATGAAAATAAACTATCAATTTCCCTGACCAATGAAACGACGCGTTGGAACTTTTACCTGTGCAATGCAGATATGAAAATACCCAATTAAGAAAAACCGAAAGCGTACTGAATAAAATCCGGGGGATATATTGCTTTAAATATCTCTCAATCCCCCGTAGCTGTCTCGGAAAAAAACGTGTTTATATGAAAATTTGCCTGGGGAAATCTCAATCCTCACCAGCCAACAATTTCACCTTTTCCCAGGGCGGCAAGTTCGCTTCCTCGGCCAAAATACTGCGCAGTTCAAAGATCTGATCCCTCAATACCGCCGCTTTTTCAAACTCTAAATCTTGCGCGGCAACCTTCATTTGTTTTTCCATCTCAGCAATAATCTGCCGGATTTCGGCTCTTGGCAGCGCGGCTGCACCGTCGACCCGGTAATCTACCTTCGATTCAGCCACTGCCTGAACTTTGACTCGGTCAGTGAGGTCCCTGACTTGTTTTATAATGCTCACCGGTTCTATGCCGTGCTGTTGATTGTACGCTACCTGCTTTTCCCGGCGGCGGTTTGTCTCCTCGATCGCCCTGTGCATCGAATCTGTAACCCGATCAGCATACATTATCACCTTACCGTGTACATGGCGCGCAGCCCTGCCAATGGTTTGGATCAATGCCGTGTCTGAACGTAGAAATCCCTCCTTATCCGCATCCAGGATGGCGACCAATGAGACTTCCGGCAAATCCAGACCCTCTCTCAATAAGTTAATTCCTACCACCACATCGAACACCCCCAACCTGAGATCACGCAGAATGCCCACCCTTTCCAGCGTATCGATCTCGGAATGCAGGTAATGGACTTTAATCCCCATCTCCATCAGGTAATCTGATAGCTTCTCTGCCATGCGCTTGGTCAGGGTTGTCACCAGGGTGCGTTCCCCATTTTCCACTCGCTGGCTGATTTCCGCGATCAAGTCATCAACCTGGCCTTCAATCGGTCTTACCTCGACTTCCGGATCCACCAGTCCAGTCGGTCGGATGATCTGCTCAACAACCCGATCAGTCTTCTTTAATTCATAGGGGCCGGGTGTAGCGGAGGTGTATATGGTATACCCCATGTGCTCTTCAAATTCACCAAAGGTCAAGGGACGGTTATCAAGCGCTGATGGTAAGCGAAAACCGTATTCGACCAGCACTTCTTTCCGAGACCGATCCCCGTTATACATACCGCGCACCTGCGGGATCGTCATATGAGACTCATCAATTACCAGCAGGAAATCTCCTGGAAGATAATCCATGAGTGTCCAAGGGTGGGAACCTGCTTCACGCTGGTCCATATGGCGCGAATAATTCTCAATCCCAGAACAGTAGCCAACCTCTCTCAGCATCTCAAGATCGTATAAAGTTCGCTGTTCCAGGCGCTGAGCTTCGAGCAGTTTTTCCCGGGATTTGAAATTATCTATCCTCTCCCCCAATTCCTGCTCGATATCCCTGATGGCAGCTTTTAACTTTTCATCTTCCGTGATGAAATGCTTTGCGGGGTAGATCGCTACTGCAGACATCTCCCTGCGCAGTTCACCTGTGATCGGGTCAAACTCGACGATCCGTTCAACCTCGTCCCCAAAAAATGTGATCCGGTAGCCAAATTTGTCCTGATAAGCCGGGATTACTTCCAGTGTATCTCCCCTAACCCGGAAGGTACCTGGACGAAGCTCCAAATCATTACGTTCGTAATGGCTCTCGACCAGCTGCCTCAGCAGCGAGTTTCGCCGGTATACTTTGCCGCTTTCCAGGTTTATCACCACCCGGCCGTATGCCTCTGGATTTCCAAGACCATAAATGCAGGATACGGAAGCCACGATAACTACATCCTTGCGCGACATTAATGCCGTCGTAGCAGCCAGCCGCAGCCTTTCAATCTCTTCATTTACATCGGTTTCCTTCTCGATGAAAAGATCGTGGCGCGGCACATATGCTTCCGGCTGGTAGTAATCATAATATGAGACGAAATATTCCACCGCATTCTCAGGGAAAAAATCTTTGAACTCTGCATAAAGTTGGGCTGCCAGGGTTTTGTTGTGAGCCATAACAAGGGTTGGTTTTTGGACCTGTTCAATGACCGCAGCGATGGTGTAGGTTTTACCAGTTCCTGTAGCCCCGAGAAGCACCTGGTCATTGATCCCCATGTTGATACCCTCCACCAGCTGCCGGATTGCTTCTGGTTGATCTCCAGTGGGTTGGAATGGTGCATCAAGTTTAAATTCCATAAGACCTCGTGGACTGATGAAAATGACTTTTTATTCTACCTTTAAGTTTTAATTCCCAGCTGGATCGATGGATAGGATCTCTATCCACAATTTCGAATCCAGAGCACCTGATTATACTCTTACATAAATTGGGTTACTGATGATCCAGGCTCGTCTTTTGCCCAAATAATTGCGGTAAACTTCAACCCGGTAAACACCCGCTTTTGTCGTAATATAACTGCAAATTTCACGTTTGGTCCACGATTTGATCACTTTCCCATTCCTGAGTAAGCGGCATTCTGACCGCTGGGGCAGCGCTATTTGCAAGGTTATCCCCTGATCGAGTGTGATCTCATCCCCCATGGATGCATTTCCTTCTTTGCCATGTGCAGTAAACCGGAACCCACGGGTCTCGGCTGGAAGGTCGTAACCGATAAATGCATGCCCATTTGCGAGTGCGTCCAAGATCAGATTGCGATCATGGAACAGATCACCATTTAACGGTTGTTCGCTGATCAGGTGCGTGTTGACTGCCTGGAAGTGAAATTTGTAGGGGAAGATTGTCTTGCGAATCGGTCCAATATTGACTCGTAAGGCATGAGCGTCAGAACCACCTACCGCAACCACCCGCTTTCCGCTCTCGAGAAGCTGATCCCACCTTTCAATCGCTGCGGGGAAAGGTCCCCTAGCTACGAATTTTGGGAAAAAAGCATAAAAAAATGCCCTAAACCAATCTTTCATTAATCCCTTAAATTCTGACATTGCATTCCATAACTCGATCCCAGTGAAATTTTCTACTTCCCACTTCTCCCAGGAAATATCCGGTTCACCAAAGGCTGGTGCAGCTGGATCGACCGGATGGGCGATAAAAGCTAACCCGTTCATTTCTTTGATGGTATCGACCAGATGCTGGGTATCATCCGCCAATTTTGCTACTTCTCTCTCAGCGCCAAGCACCAGCAGGTGGTTTTTCTGGGGATTCGCAGTTTGATCGTGGACCTCTTCGCCAACCAGCAGGAGTACTTTACGATCCCCGTCTTGGTAATATCCTGCCGGGCCATGAACAAGAACGTTGTGATCGGTTGTGATCACCGCATCCAACCCAGCATCCTGGGCTGCTTTGACGATATCCGCATGTGTACCGGAACCATCAGAGTACGTGGTATGCATATGAAGGTTTATTAATATTTCGTTCATCCTGTGATTTGACGAAACATATAACGGAAGGTATAATCCGCCTGCTAAGAACAGTACTTCTCGGAGGCTTTTGTGGAAAGATACTTGGATATTGCGATGATTATAACGTCAATTGCCTTGATTGTTAGCGTCATCTTGCAGAGTAAAGGGGCAGGTTTAGGCGGCTTAGGTGGAACTGATACCGGTGCTGTATTCACAGCCAGGCGAGGCGTCGAAAAAACCCTGTTCAGGATCACCATCGGATTAAGTGTTATTTTCTTCGGCTTGGCTATCGGTACCGTTATACTGACTGGATAGCCATTGCGCCAAACGAGATTCAGGTCAGCAATTCGCCGAAGCATGGGCGATTCACGGTCCAGCCGGTGAACGCCCTTTTTTGTTGCCTATGAAAAAACTTTTTTGGCAGATCGTCATTGTTGTTATTGCATTGGCAGCTATCGCTTTTTTGTTATTAAGGCAACAGCCTTCGCTGCAACCGGTCAGCCCCGAAGTCGAGCCATCAAGTGGTGGTATATATTCCGAAGCTTTGATTGGTACTTTTAACCGTTTTAATCCAGTCCTGGATTACACTAATCAAGTCGATCAGGATGTCGACCGTTTGATCTTCAGCACTTTACTTTACTTCGATGACAAAGGTCTTGCGGTAAACGATTTGATCGAATCGATGGGTATTTCCCAAGATGGACAGAACTACAACATTTCGATCCGTCCGAATGCAGTCTGGCACGATGGAGAGCCGCTAACCAGCGATGATGTTGTATTTACCATTGATCTCATGCGCTCAGAGGGCCTGCCCATCCCGGAAGATATCCGCAGCCTCTGGGAGGAGATCGAAGTAGAGGCTCTGGACGAGCATACCCTCCAGTTCCGTCTGCCTGAACCCTACGCCCCATTTCTTGATTACCTGAATTTCGGCATTCTCCCGGAGCATCTTCTAGGCAATCTATCACCGGAAGAAATCATAAATGCTGATTTTAATTTGCAACCTGTAGGCAGTGGTCCATTTCGCTTTGATCATTTCCTGGTGGACGAGGATCAAAATACTGGAGTCCAACTGTCTGCCTTTGAAAATTATTACCGAGACCCGGCCTTCCTTGAGCAGTTCATCTTCAAATATTATCCTGACTCAGAATCAGCCATCGAAGCCTACCAGGCTGGCGAAGTACTCGGTATCAGTCAAGTCACCAACGATATTCTGCAGCAAGCATTAGCCGAACCAAACCTCAATCTACACTCTGGCCAGGTACCATTACTATCAATGGTTTTCTTAAACCTGGATGATCCACAGGCACCATTCTTCCAAGATGTTGAGATCAGGCGCGCCTTGTTAATGGGTATTGATCGCCAGCGAATTATCACCCAGCTCAACCAAGGTCAGGCGACCCTCGCACATGGTCCAATCTTTCCCGGTAGCTGGGCTTATTATGATGGCGTCGAAAAAATTGATTACGATCCAGCAGGGGCAATCAACATATTGAGAGCTGCAGACTACACGATCCCAGCCTCCGGCAGTCAGGTGCGAACGAATGGTGAAGGTCAATCCCTATCATTTGATCTTGTTCATCCTCAAGGCGAAAAATATGAACAGCTGGCAGCTGCCATCGCCTCTGATTGGGATGCTTTGGGAGTCCAAGCCAATCTGGTAGCGGTTCCTGCAGATGAACTGCTGAATGATTATCTTGGTCCAAGAAATTATCAGGCCGCATTGGTGGATATCAACCTGACTCGTTCTCCAGATCCGGACCCTTACCCCTTCTGGGACCAGGCACAAATCACCACTGGACAGAACTATTCTCAATGGAATGATCGGCAGGCCAGTGAGTATCTTGAACAAGCGCGAATAGAATTAGATCGTGCTGAGCGCATCCGCCTCTACAATAATTTCCAGGTACGTTTTGCTACCGATCTGCCAGCTCTGCCGCTGTTTTACCCCATTTATAATTATGGTATCGACCAGCAGATCAACGGGGTGACAATCGGCTCGTTATTCCAGGCAAGTGACCGTTTCGCGAATGTAACCGATTGGTTCCTGCTCGCTGAACGTTCCCTCGAACCGACCCCAGCAGAGGCTGAGGCGACCCAAAACCCCTGACCAATGCCACGATTTATAATTTCCCGGTCTTGGCTGCCTTTCTAAGCCTTCTTTTATAAAGCAACCAGGTCAGGTAAATTGATTCCCTTTCATTATGGGCACTGACTCGGTTTAAAAACGGGAAGTCACTGGGCGAGATATCTATCTTTGCTATTGGAACCACCGGCTTTTCACTGGCCCATTCATCAAATCGCATCATCCCAGTATTGGTCTGTGTGAATGAATCCCGCGGAGTAATATAAACCATACCTGTTTTCCAGGGATGATTTGCCACCATCGCTTCATTAATTGAGAAAAAATAATATCGCTCATGGCAGCCTCCAGCATATGAGAGGATAAAACTGCCATTGCGAAGGGAGCCATGATATCCCTCACGATCTAGGATAGCAAAGAACATTGCCCAGATCGGATCACCACTCGCGAAAACTCCAGTAATTTTCTCCCCACGATAATTTTCCTGGCTCACCGGATTGAGCAATTCAATTTCCGCCTGATTGGAACCGTGAAATAGAAATTTATGTTTCTTCTCCAGAGAAACCAGGAAATTTACTTTCGAGATACTTTCAGGCAGCTCAAGAACCAGAAGATCATTCTCTCGTCTCTTTGAAAGAAACTGCTCTTCAATGAATCGATAAGTTTCATGGCTCTGATTAATTTTTGGGGCTGGTAAAAATACGAGGTTGAGGAGTGTTCTGAAAAAGTGGCACTTAACACGATCAAGGTGTGCGGTCATAGATTTGCTTGTAGATGCTGAAGATCTCAAAAATGCTTTTTATATACTCACGTGTCTCTTCAAAGCGGATTACCTCGAGGTACAAATCAGGATCGGGCGGCACAAGATTTTTCCAGGTCATTGCATTCCCCGGACCAGCATTATAGGCTGCCAGCGCCCCGTAAAGGTCTCCGCTCATATACCCCCGCTGTTTGTTCAGGTAATCGCTGCCTAGATTAACGCTGACCAGGGGTCGATAAAGGTCATCGCCTGTGTAATCTGGTGGCCATCCCGCATTTGCCGCAATCTCTTGTCCCGTGCTGGGAATGATCTGCATCAGTCCTCTTGCTCCCGCCTCAGAACGCACAAACCCTTCGAATAAACTTTCCTGGCGCATTACGCTGAATAAGAAGAGTGGGTGAAAATTATAGGTCTGGCTGGCAGGTATTACCAGCTCCCGGTAATAAGGTCCGAAGCGAATATGGTTGAAATAGATCGGTGCGCTCATCGTTTCCGCATCATCCATCCCGGCCTGTTCCAGCACCTGCCTGGCCGCAAATATCGCCGTCCGGTAAAGCCCCTTTTCCAGCAAGTGATTTGCCAGGCGGAATGAATTTGCGGGATCCGTACTCAGGGATAAGCGTAAATCCTCAAATTCAGCGCGAGCAGATTCGTATAACCCTAAACGCCAGAACTCTTCTCCCCGCTGAAACCTCGCATCAGCTGCAAGCGGTCCTGGATTAGTTAAATCGGTTTCTTCCGGGATACCAAATATCGTCCGCATCCATTCTTCTGCCGCTTGCCGCTCTGATTCCAAGTCAAATACTAAGTCATATTCCAGCGGTGGGGTAAAAGGTTCGATCTCCGCCAGCAAGTCGGCTGCTCGCTCACTGTAATAGCCGGTTGGATCAACCAATACTGCCTGGTTCCAGGCCTCTGCTGCTGCATCCTTTTCACCGATCATATTCCTCGACTTGCCAATCCAGAAATGGGCTGCCGATCGCACCTCTAAATTACTGGAAAATGCTAACAACTTCTGGAATAGCTGTTCAGCTGCAAAATAATCTGCCAGGCGATAGCGAGTGATACCTGCCAGGTGGAGCGCTTCTTCCGCCAGATCAGAACTTGGGTACTCAGAACCCACACGCTCCCATACCCGGGCCGCCTGGTCCAGGTTTTCACCACGCTCTGCGATCTGGGCAGCTTGAAAGAGAAATTCTGCCGCCCGCGCATCAGTGGGAAACTGGTGAACAAATTCCAGCAGCAGCTGGGTTGCGTCCTGGTATTCCCCCAGCTGGAACCAAAGGACTTCGGCACTCTGTTCCCAGGCATCCCACCAAATTGCAGCCTCGGGATGGGATTTAATAATGTCATCCCATGTCTCTAAGGCACCCTGGTGATCTCCAAGTGCATCTTGAGACAAACCTTTGTAATACAGTGCTGTCGCAATATCCGCTGAGTCAACCTGAAGATAACGGTCAAAAGCTGCAATTGCAACCGCATATTGTCCAGCATAATAATCCACCAAGCCTCTTTGTAGCTCATCCACCTCTACCCCAGCATCGATTAGATCGACGAGAGCCAGGTACGAATCATAAGATAGTGGATAATTCATCACCGCATCCAAATATGCAGCTTGCGCTCGCTCAGTTTCACCTGACGAGAGATATGCCCGACCAATCAGGGAATCTAAGTGGGCGCGCAGAAAGTCATTAGCAGTGCGGGAATAAAGGTCTTCATAGGCCACCAATGCGGTCGCCAGGTCACCTGCATATTCATAGCTCTGCGCCATCTTTAATTCGATATCCAGGCTGGAATCCAGCCGATCTGCGCCGAGGGCAGCCTGGTATGCTGCGATAGCACCAAGGTGATCCCCAGCTGCACTGAGAACATCTCCTTTCAGTTCGTTGACATGACTGTCGATCACACCCGGGCGCAATTCAAGGTATTTGGCGTACCCTACCGCGGCTGCGGGATAATCCTCCAGCGCTTCATAAACCTGGGCGAGAATAAAATAAGCCTCCGCAAGCTGAGGGAAGTCATTACCCGTGGAGATCAAGGTCTCCAGCTGTTCCTGAGCCTCGAGCAGTTCTCCCGCCAGATAATTGGTACGTGCGATACCCAAACGGGCGGCAAACTGGACTTCCTGATCAGGATTGCTCTCCAACGCGCGCTGGTATTCTGCCAATGCACTATCCCAATCACCATAGAATATCGCCCAGTCACCCCTTTCCACGCGCACAAGGGGCAGCGGGGTTGGTGTTGCGGTCGGCAGCGGCGTGTTGGTAGGCAGCAAAGTAGCCGCAGGAGATGTACTCAGCAGCAGCTGCGGGGTGGCCTGGTTCGATGGCCAGCCGGGCATACTGCACGCCCCCATTGCTGCCAGCAATATCCCCAGCAGGGTAAGAATCCTGACTTTATCCACGGTGGAAAACTATAACCCAGGCTTTTCGCGGTGTCAATCCTGGGCAGCCGGTCCACCAAAGGAATCACCCTGTACAGAACACTTGTTCTATTTTATAATCCACCCACCTGCATTGGAGGGGCAAGGATAATTATGGAACACACTGGCTGGCTGCTTGACCTGTTTGCTGACCCGCAGGGCGGGGTGGTGCTCTGGTTGCTGGGAGACGATGGCCAGCGCTACCGTTTTCAGCAAGCTTTCCCGATCACCTTCTATGCTGCCGGACCCGCGGCGCGCCTGCGTGCCCTGTGGCGCTTCCTGAAAAAGCAGCCCGTCCCGGTGTCTCTGTCGAGGACAGAACGCCGCGACCTGTTCCAGGAACAGCCACTCAGCATACTTGCCATCCAGGTCGACCAGCCTATCCGCCAGCCGCGCCTCTTCCGCCAGGTTGCCAAGCGCTTCCCCGATTTGACTTACTACGATGCCGATCTAAAGCTTCCCCTGCGCTATGCGGCCGCCCACCATGTCTTTCCGTTGGCCCGCTGCCGGGTGCAGGTCAGCGACGCCGGCCATGTGGAAACGATCAGCGCGCTCGATTTACCCTGGGATCTGGATCCTGAACCCCCTTCCCTGCGCATCCTGGATATCGAACCCAACCGCGATCCAGCCCATGCCCCCCCCACCTACCTGAATCTGCGCTGTGAGCGCTTCACATACCGCCTGCCCCTGGCGCCTGTGCGTCCCCTGCTGATCGGGCTGCGTTCCATTATCAACCGGCACGATCCTGACCTGCTGCTCACATCCTGGGGTGATACCTGGTTGATGCCCCACCTGCTTGACCTATCCAAACAGGCTAACCTGGCTTTGCCCTTCAACCGCGAACCCGGACTGCTCCCGGCTCACAAACCCGAACGTACTTACTTTTCTTACGGGCAGGTGGTTCACCAAGGACGCCAGGTACTGCTCTTCGGCCGCTGGCATATCGATCGCTACAACGCCATGCTTTTTCATGACTACGGGATGCACGGCATCTATGAATTAGCGCGTGTTACCTCTCTATCCATACAAACCGTGGCCCGTGTTTCTCCGGGCAGCGGTATTTCTGCCATGCAGATGCTGACTGCCCTGCGCCAGGGGATCCTGGTGCCCTGGCACAAGCAGCAGGCTGAGCGCCCAAAATCCATCTTGGATCTGATGCGTTCTGACCAGGGGGGTCTGGTTTACCAGCCCACCATGGGCCTGCACTATGACGTGGCTGAGATCGATTTTATCTCCATGTACCCCAGCATCATGGTGCACTTCAATATCTCTCCGGAGACAGTTGGCTCCAGCCGGGAGATCGCGGACGCAGCACCCGAGCTGGGTTCTCCCGGTGATCCACAGCCCCAGGGCCTGGTACCACAGACCCTGGCACCACTACTCGAGAAGCGCCTCGCCCTCAAGACCAGCCTGGCCACACTGCCAGCCTGGCATCCCCGGCGCAAAATCTACCAGGCCCGCGCATCAGCCCACAAATGGCTGCTGGTCACCTGTTTTGGCTACTTGGGGTACAAGAACGCCCGCTTCGGGCGCATCGAAGCCCACGAGGCGGTCACCGCTTACGGGCGGGAAGCGCTCCTGCGTGCCAAAGAGGCTGCCGAAGACCTGGGATTTGAGGTGCTGCACCTCTACGTAGATGGCATGTGGATCACGAAGCCAGGTGCCTCCCGGGTGCCAGATTTCCAGCCGGTGCTGGATGCCATCAGCCAGCGTACCGGTTTACCTATCGCCCTGGAGGGTATTTACCGCTGGATGGCATTTTTGTCCTCCCGGCAGGATGCGCGGGTGCCGGTCGCCAATCGCTACTTCGGCATTTTCCAGGATGGCTCGGTCAAAGTACGCGGCATCGAAGCCCGGCGGCGGGATACCCCTGCCTTTATTGTCCAATTACAGGCTGAGATTATCGCCCAGCTGGCGCATGTCTCCCGGTGCGCACCCGCAGATGCCTACCTGCCCGGGGTGCTGGCCCTGCTGCGCCGCAAGCTGGCTGCGTTGCGTGCGGGGCGCCTGCCGCTGGAGCAGATGCTGGTTGCTCAAAAACTCAGCCGCGCACTGGACGAATTCCGTACCCCTTCCCCCGTGGCTTGTGCGGTGGCGCAGCTGCAGGCTGCGGGAAAGTCAACCAGCCCGGGACAAAAGGTTCGCTTCTTGTACACGCGCGGCGAGCCGGGAGTCTATGCCTGGAACCTGCCCCAACCCCCAGACCCGGCCAGTGTGGACGTGGAGCGCTACAGCGAGCTGCTGCTGCGCGCGGCCACCACCCTGCTGGAGCCCTTCGGGGTTGACAAGCAGCTACTCAGCCAGTGGGTGTTCAGCAACGCGGCTTACAATGCCCCGCCAGGCGTGTTGCCCCGTACGGCACCCACCGCCTTGCCTTTGTGGGATATCCGCCACCTTCTGGAAGGTTAAAAACCCCACTACCATCGTGCATTATGCTATACTTGGTATGTCAGCCAGCTGAACAGCTGCTAAATATTAAACTGCTGGTAGGGAATAAATAATGCCACTTTATGAGTATGCTTGCTTAGACTGCCACACACAATTTGATGCCCTGCGCTCGATTAAGGATGCCGATCAACAAATCGCCTGCCCGAGCTGTGAAGGCTTCCATACCTCGCGCATGCTCTCCCTGTTTTACGCCCATTCAGATGGGCGCGCGGTCACCCAGAGTGCTCCCGCCTGTGCATCGTGCAGCACCCACACCTGCAGCACCTGTGGGGCTAACTAATCCCAATTTATTCAAATATTGCTGGACTTTCAGACCCGTGGGAAAAAATTCCTGCGGGTTTTTGCAACCTTTTCTCCTGATCTGCGTAGATCATAATAGAAATAGAAAATAGGAGAAAAAAATGTCTAGCCAATATCAAAAACTTTATCGGTCACGTGAAAATCGTATGCTGGGTGGCGTTTGCGGTGGCCTGGGAGAATACTTCGACATCGATCCCACCTTGGTACGCGTGCTCTTCGTTTTTGGAGCTTTCCTCGGAATCCCAGGTGCATTGGCATTAGTTTACCTGGTCATGTTGATCCTGGTTCCCCAAGAACCAGGGCTGGTGACAGAAGTTCAAGCCACATAACCTTGTCATGTAACCGGCTGGTACAAACCTGTACCCCCCGCGTTGCTCCTCCCCAATACATCCGGCAGTCAGGCTGCCGGATGTATTTTATTTTGATCCTCAAATATTAGATCTGGTCATGAGGTTCAACGTGTACAGATACATCCGCGATTTCTGGCAGCTGGTGGCTGAGTTCATTTTCCAATTGAGAGGCCATATGGTGCGCCTGGGAAACGGGCAAATCGGGTTCAACAGTGCACTCCAAGGACATGTAGAGCAGGTTGCCATCCATAGGATTGCGCCGCATGCGAATATTATGCGGATTGAACAGGTGAGGGATATTTGCAACCGCAGATTCCACTATTGAACGCATTTCGCTACTCACGTGCAGGAAATCCCCCTCAGTCTGCTGCACTTGGGTTGTTGCCAGCTCGATATGCGTGTGAACCCATTTGACCTCAGGGCGACGCTTAAGAATATCCTGCTCAAGTTGATCGACAAGTGCGTGGGCTTCCCCTAACAATAACCGTGGATCGACCCCGATGTGTACCTCCAACGCCAGGTCATCATTATAGCGGTGTGCCCAAATTTCATGCACGGTCAGACCATATTGCGCAGCAAAATATTTGACGGTGGAAAATAGGTCTGCTGCCTCTTCGTCCATTTTTTGCGCAGCTTCTATGTGAACAGTCACATCACTGACTCCATCCAGCTTCATCAACCGGTGCTGCACTTCGTCTGCAATTACATTTGCTTCGCGCACTGTCTTGTCTGCAGAGACGCGGACGTGCAGGTCGATCGCTGCACTCCCCGCTGCCCCTCTGCTTCGGACACGGTGGAAAGATTCAATGCCTCCCACTTCATCCACCACCTGGGCGATCTGGCCCGGATCAAATGCCGCCTGGTCGACCAGCACGGGCAGGGTTTCACGCAAGATGTCCACCCCAATTTTGGCAATCATCAGCGCAACAAATCCTGCGAAGAGCGGATCTGCTTTTGGATATCCCAAGTTGACCAGGATAAGGCCTGCCACAACTGAGATGGAAATCAAGATGCTGGCCCGGGTGTGCAGGGCATCCGCCACCAGCACTTCACTTTTCAGCTTTCTCCCTTGGTGCAGCTCATAGATGCTCGTTCCACCCTGGATCAATATACTTGCAATCATCGCAAACATGGTCCATCCACTGATGACGGGTACCGCATCACTCCACCAACGTGCCCAGGCGGTTTGCAGCAGCTGCCAGCTGGTCAAGAACAAGAGAATTGCAATGCACAAAGCTGCAATCGTTTCAAATTTGCGGTGACCATACGGGTGATCGCTATCAGGTGGTCTGGCAGCTAGATTCAACCCCACCAGACCTACCAGATTCGAGAACCCATCGAATAAGCTGTCGAGACTATCCGCTACGATGCTGATTGCGCCTGTCGCCATCCCAGCGCCCAGTTTAATCCCTGTTGCCAGGAAATTCAACAGCATCGTGATAACCAGAACCCAGCGAATTCTGCGCACATCTCGCAGCTCTGTATCCCGGTAGCCATCATCGATCCATTTTCTCGCGGCCATAATTAGTGCGAATTATACAATCCTATGTACCTGGATCGTAATTCAGAATTAACAGCTCTGAAATTTGCCCCCGTTTCTCAGCATCACGATTGATATTCCTCCTGGCCTTCAACCGTTTAATATAGAAACCTCGATATGCTCGTTCAAAAAAATTATCCGAGGGATCAACGTTATGCGGGTCAGAATTGCTCAACATGAGCCTACCACCCTGTCCATCCAGGGAGCGGTAAAACCTCGCTAACCTGAGCTGCTGCTGATCACCAAATCTTCCAGTGGAGTAAGAAGTGAAATGAGCGGTTGGACTGAGCGGCCTGTAAGGTGGATCAAAGTACACCAAGGTCTGCTCATTTACAAAATCTGCGATCGCCTCAAAATCCCCGTAGTCGAGGCATACACGCTGGAGCAATGCCGCAACAAGGTGCAGGTTTTCACGATCCAAAATGCGTGGATGCTCATATCTTCCATATGGCACATTAAATTCCCCGCTCGAGTTTACGCGGAATAAACCATTGAAACCAGTGCGATTCAGGAAAATCATGTAGGCTGCCCGTTGAATCCAATTGGGCTCAAACTCCATAATTTGAATCGATGTGCGTTGCTGATTGTATTTTTCCCTGATCTGGTAATAATATTCCCTGCGCTGTTCCTGATTAAGTTGCGAAAACTGGCTCTCAATCACCCCCAGACTCCCGATCAAGCTGTTCACATCCTGCTGTATCGTTTTATAAACCAAGATTAGCTCATGATTAATATCCGCTAACAAACACTCTTGGATCGGGTAGCTTTGCATGATTTTAAAGAACAACGCCCCACTGCCCAGGAAGGGTTCCGCATAACGGGAAATTTCACCATTCAGCAGCTCCTTGGGAAAATAAGCCTGCATCTGGTCCAACAGCTGGCGCTTGCCGCCTGCCCACTTGAGAAAAGGGCGGGCCTGGGTATGTTTAGACGATGTTGCCATGTGTTCCTTCGCTCATCCGGTATTCTATCAGCAGATGGAAGAAAAGCTGCGATTAACCCAAGCCAGGCAGCAGATCTGGTGATCCACTGCCTGGTTCCTTCGCAAGTTGTTGATTGTCAGGAAGAATTATCGACACACGGTCGACGGGGATTCATACACCTCAAAGACTGCCTGTACTGCAGGAGGCTGCAGAGCTACTTGAAAATGAGGTGCTGGCTCCAGTGATCTTTGAAGCGAAGGTTGAAATCTGTTTCGCAACCTGGTTGCTCGCGCAGTAAGGGCAAACGACCTCATCGGTTGCACTTGCGCTTCGCACCAGCTCTTCAAAAGGTGTTCCGCAATCCTGGCAGACAAATTCAAATATTGGCATAATTTCTCCTGAAAGATCAAACCGGCCAAAAATTACAGCACGGTTTGAGTACTTCAATGCTGTTCTTCAAATTTAGATGCTGAAACGTGAAAAAGGTTACAAGCTTAAAAGATATTTTCTGCTAAACCTCTATAGGACAATTTCTGACCTGGAACTTTTCTCGGCGATTATTTTCTTCAAGTGAGGGTTGTCTGCGTATACACCGCGATACTCTTCTGGAAGTAAGGCAGCAATCTGGCACATAATTTCATTTGTATATTCTTGCAAAATCTCTTCCCGACCATCTTTGGGAACAGGAGCAAAATGAATCGCTTCACCAAACACAACTTTAACTGGTGAGCGCTTGAACCGCTTCAGATTGGCCATGATTAAACGATCTTCACTGCCCACAATGCTCACCGGCAGAACTGGTATCCCTGTTTTTGCAGCCAGGTAAGCTGTCCCGGGTTGTCCAGGGAGCAGACCACCTGTTCTGCTGCGCGTTCCTTCGGGCGAGATGATCAGTACCCCGCCTTCGTTAAGCCGCTTCAGCACCTCCCTCAGGGCAGCAAAATCAGCCTGGTAGCGATCGACAAAGATCGCACCAACTAAATTCGCTAACCAGCGGCGGAAGGCATAATTCTGGTGGTATTCGGCCACCATGACGATGTAATCTCGTTTGTCAACCACAGAGAACACGATTAATGCATCCAGCGCACCTAGGTGATTACCTGCCACGATTAATGCGCCTTCCCGGGGTGCCGTCTCTAAATTGTGGAATTCAATGTCCAGGATGCTATCAACAAAAATTCGATTGAGGTAACGAACGATGCGGTCAATCATCATCAACCCCGTTGATCCAGGTTAAACAGGCCTAGTATATCAAATCCTACACGATTGCAGTACTTTTATAAACCAATATGCATGCGAAGTTTGTCGAAATTCTTGCCCCAGCGGAAAATCAACTATACAATGAGATGTAAATAAAACAGCAAGAGACCCTGGAGGTCACCTTGAATATCGATCCTCAAAGTGGAGCCCAGATGCTCCAGACTTTTCTCGAGCCCTGGCAGCGCTCAATATCTGACCCCGCTGCTGCACAGGATGAAGTCCTGCACAACCTGATCGGCGATTACGCAAAAACCAAATATGGTCAGGAGCATGGGGCAAGAAATATAGGAACATTGGCAGATTACAGGAAAGCTTTCCCGGTTGCCACCTATGATGGTGATTACAAAGCAATTATTGAGAAGGTTATGGCTGGTGAGATCGAACTTCTTTTATGGGAAGATCCAATCGGTTGGGCGATCACGCGCGGAACCACCAAGGGTGAATCCAAGTTTATCCCCATGACTCCCACCGACATGGCTTTGCGGACCAGTGCAGGTCGAGCGATGATGAATTATGTCGCCACTTCCAAACGCTTCGATTTATTCACCGGCATCAATCTAAACCTTAATTTCCCCTCCGTGGTAGGGACGATCATGGTTGGTGATCGTCAAGTGGAATACGGATATAGCTCGGGGATCTACACCAAGTTCGTCGCAAAGACCACCCCTATCAAATCTGCTCCTACCCAGGAAGAGATCGATGCTTTGGGCGGTGGCAAAACGGAGAGTGATTGGAATCGGCGTTTTGAACTAGCGTATGAGACCTGTAAGGATCAGAATGTCACCCTTGTCGGCGGTGTTTGTCCCACTGCACTGCGTTTTGGGCGCTATATGAATAAGAATCACAAGCTTTATCCCAAGGATTTATGGAAAACTCAAATCATGACCCTGGGAAGCGTGGCGGGGATCAATACTAAATACCAGCCCGCTCTAAATGCCATGTATGGACGTGCTGTGATCAGGGAAATTTACGGAGCCACGGAGGGCATGTTTGGCCAACAGATGGATGAAAAGCGCGCCTGGGTCCCTAACTATGACCTGTTCTTCTTTGAAGTCCTGGTTGGGCAGACGATTAAACAATTGCACGAAATGCGCCCTGGTGAGCGTGGTTCGCTGATTGTCTCAACCCCCATCCTGCCGCGCTACAAGATCGGCGACCTGATCCTGGCAAAACAGGCACCATACTTCCGCTGTATTGGGCGTGAGGAATGGTGGGTTCCTTTGCGCTATGGTTGGGACGAATTTATGTCTTTCAACCTGGGAAAGTTATAGCGTTATTCTCTCCGCCGTGTGAAGCTGCTCACGATGATCGACAGACCAATCGCAATCAGAACTAAAGCGAATATGAATTCCCAGCGCAGCACATTACCCAGACCAATTCCGATGAAAACAAAAGCCAGGATAATGGTGCCGGTTACCGGTTTGCGATATGCCGGGATAAACAAACGCAGTAAAACCTCGAATAGCAGGATTACACCTGCACCCAGGAAGATCAGGCCCCAAACAGAAAAATCGCCGGGAAATCCCAAGGTCCATGTTTCCTGCTTGGCGAAGAGCGTCTCCTTGATCTGGTCCAAGTAACCCAGCTGGTTGAGCAGGAAAACAGTCCCTGCCCAGATCAAGATACAGGCCCAGATGATCGAACCCAGCGGATCGCGGCGGTATTTTTCCTCTGGCGATTTCTCTTCGCGCTTTTCCAGTTCTTTTTCGTTTTTTTCTTCAGTTTTCTCGTCAGGCATCGTGCCCTCCATTCAAATTTGGTACAGTGATCGAAAGATAGATTATCCGCCTAGACTCCTTGGAGACCGCACCGATAAAATCAAGAAAACTAACACTAAAATTAAATTCCCAAAATCAGTATAGCAGGACTGGGAATGAGAATCAAGTTCACTGTAACACCAGAACATTACCACAGGCCGGCCTGTAAGCCGCATTCTGTCCAGCGGAGTACACCGCTTGAATGGTCATCTATCTGGGATGCACGTCTCCGTGCAGCTCGTGCAGCCTACCCGGGATACCATCCCCATCGCTGGGGTTGGAGGGCGAGCAGCCTATCATCCCTGCTTGGCCTTGCTCCCTCTGGGGGTTGCCTGGCCGCCCACATTACTGCGAGCGCCGGTGGTCCCTTACACCACCTTTTCACCCTTACCGGAATCCGGCGGTATGTCTCTGTGGCCCTATCCGGCAGGTTGCCCCACCCCGGGAGTTACCCGGCAGAGTGCTCTTTGGAGTGCGGACTTTCCTCGACTCTGTCAAGCAGAGCCGCGACCATTCAGCCGACCTGCGGTAAATTGATCATAACCCTATTTTAAAAGCGAGTCAATGAAACAATCCTCGAGAGACTCTGTGCAAGGTGAGGACAAGTCGCTTCACAGCTCAAGGTGGTTTGCCACGCGTCCTTCTTTTCCAAGCTTATGGAATTTAAGATCGGCAAAAACATTCCACCAACTTGTTCATGTGGATCACGACCGGATTTTCCACCATGGATACATTTGGCCAAAATAAAATGAGGTAAGATTTCAATCCCAGGTGAATAATCAGCGACATGAGAAATAAATTTGCGCCAACTACCTTCCCCGAATTGAACGAAGGCCTCCGGGAGTTCGCATCTAGCGCGATCGATATCTTGGAAAGAAACTTTCTGGGGGTTTATTTGCAGGAATCATTTGCAATTGGCGGCTACGATCGCCACAACGATGTGGATTTCATCATCGTTACCCTTACTGAGCTCTCCGCGAAAGAAGTAGAACTCCTCCAATGGATGCACGCATGCATTTTTAATCCCTGGGTAAAACATCTGGATGGTTCCTATTTTCCGTTGGACATCCTGAGAGCCACACCTCGATCGAGGAAGAAACTTTGGTATCTCGACAACGGCAGCTGTGAACTGGTTAAATCCGTGCATTGCAACACTCTCGTTGTGAGGTGGGTTCTGCGAGAGCATGGGATCGTCCTAGCAGGACCTGCTCCGGAAATGTTGATCAAACCTATCCAGGCTGATAAGTTAAAGGGTGAAATCCGGATGGTAATCTCAGATTGGGGTGCAGAAATACTTCAGGATCCTGAACGGTTCAACAACCGTTTTTATCAATCCTTCATCGTCTTAAGTTACTGCAGAATGCTGCATGATCTCCAAGCTGGCAGCATCAGTTCAAAGCGCAATTGTGCCAAGTGGGCCAAGACAAACCTTGATCCAAAATGGCGTGGAGTGATCGACCGCACCTGGGACGCGAGGCCAAACCCGGAGGTTACTATCCGGCAGCCAGCAGACCCAAGCGATTACGAGCGAACGCTCGAATTTGTGCAGTTCGCGATTGATAAAAGCAAACAGTATCCTGATCCTGAACCACAGTCCAAGTAGAAGTTGAGTTTAGTACACGCTTATTTACGATCAGTAATCGAAATCTGGATTTCAAACAAAGAGAATCTTCAAATTTCTCACTGATAATAATTAATGCGGATTTTCCAAACACTGCCTTGGGGTAGGCAGTCCTGAAAAAACGTTCAAATCGCCAGCCAATTCATTCCTGAACCAGACCTCGTACTTCCCAACCCGCAGCTCACCCAGGTCTAAATTGACTGTACCTCCTCCGGAACAATTTTCTATACATGGCAGCAGGAACCGAGAGTTTTCTGCGAGCACGAAATTTGATTCAAGATGGATTTGAAATTGGTCCTGTTCAATCACAGCTCTTCCAGTTTGTGAAACCTGGCGGGTACAGGTGGTTGAGTAGCACCCCTGGGGTGTGATTGATACCTGCATGTTGCCTCGCTCACCATACCAGAAACAGATCGAACCGTAATCTTCTACAATACCTGCTTGGGTTGGTCTGCGGAGGCCCACAGTAACATTAAACACAAAATATCCAACCGCAAAGGTTAGCATACCCAGCAAAAAAATCCAAACACTTCTCCAGTGAAACCGCCTCAACGCCTCATTCCTTTTGCAGGTTTTCTAATACCTGCCGCTCGATAGGATTATCAATCCACACAAATTTCCACAAGGCGACCTTTCTCAACCCATACCTGACAGCCAAAATTCTCCTTCCAAGGTGAACAAAGACCGACATGTTCTTTTCCAAACTCATCATCGGTCATTGCCCGCTTGGGATCCGCCAGGCAGACACTTTCACAATCCTGGCTATCTTGGCAGGCTTGACCACCATCTGATGTGGGTAAATTACAGCCTGGTCCGCTGAAACCCAGCACCTCCCAGCGCCCGCCTCTGGCCAAACAATCTGCATATTCTTCAGCTTCAGGGGTTGGAAAATCAGGTGGGAATTCAGTCGGAATAACTGTATTTTTCGGCGGGCTGGTTTCTTCAACCGTGCTCGTGGGAGAGAGAGTTGGAGCTACCCGGCAGGCACTCGTGTAAACCAACGTAGCCAAGAGAAGAACCGCGAATATAATTTGATGAAACCTGGGATTCAATTTTCTTTTGAACACTTTTATCTCTTTTCAAATGCCGGTTTCTATTCTTAGTATACGTCTATGCTTTCCAAAAAGTTCCCAGTATTGATCTTGATATATAATCAAATCAGATAGTTTCCACAAACCACAGCTTAAACAACCGGTATCGACCTCGAAAGGGGAAGTCACCATGGCCAATCAACAATCATCCATCTCGGCAGAAGAAGCATACCAGAATTTACATCGCCGCATTCCTGGTGAACCTGAACCACCCTTCGAGGATTCAGCCATGCTGGAGAAGGTGTGGGGACGTCGTTGGGGATTGGACAATGATGTCGGTCGCTTGCGAAGTGTTCTGGTATCGCGTCCCGGCAAGGAATGGCAAGTTATGATGACCGGTGGAGAATTTATCGAGCAGGCTCAAGCTTGGATCGGGCCGGGTAATATGTGGTACTGGAATGGACGCGAGAGGCCTAACCTGGTTCAAATCCAGGCCCAACATGATGGCATGGTGCACGCCCTGGAAGCAGAAGGCGTTGAAGTGATACACCTGGAACAGCCGCTACCAAACATGACCAAATCGGTGTTCACCCGTGACCCGGCGATCATCATCAGAGGTGGCGCGGTGATCTGCCGTATGGGAGTCAGCTACCGGCGTGGAGAAGAACTACCCTTTACCCGGACATTAACCAGACTGGGTATGCCGATCCTGCACACTATTCACGGAACAGGATTAATGGAAGGCGGCAGCTTTGCCTGGCTCAATCCCAACACAGCAGTGGTCTCAATCGGTCACCGATGCAATGCGGAGGGCGCCCGCCAGTTGAGAGAAGTGCTGAAAACCCTGGGGATCGAGCTGCTGTGTGTGGATAACACCGGCTACGGTTTGCATATCGACGGCTCATTCGTGATGGTGAGCAGCGACCTGGCGCTGGCCTTTATCCAGGACCTTCCCTGGTGGTTCCTGGAGCGACTTAAAGAGCTCGGCATTCACACCCTGGACCCTGACTCTGAAGATGGTGCCTTCGGAGTTAACTGCCTGGCTGTTCGCCCGGGTCGGGTGATAATGTCTGCACATGCAGAACGAACCGCTAAACGTTTAGAAGCGGCTGGGGTGGAGGTGGTGCTGGTGCCTTATGACCAGCTGCACCGAAGTGGCGGCGGTATTCACTGCTCCACACTACCACTTATCCGGGATGAAGCATGAGCAAAAATCTGCACATCAACAGCAACAGGCTGATTCAGCGCCTGATGGAAATGGCGCAAATCGGGGCAACACCAAGGGGAGGTGTCTGCCGGGTCGCATTAAGCAATGCGGATAAAGCCGGACGCGACCTTTTTGTTGGATGGTGCCAGGCAGCTGGCTGCACCGTGAACGTGGACCAGGTGGGAAATATCTTTGCCAGGAGGCCAGGAACCCGGGATGATCTGCTCCCTGTTCTAACCGGCAGCCACCTGGACAGCCAACCAACGGGAGGAAAATATGACGGAGCCTTCGGAGTACTGGCAGCCCTGGAAGTGATCGAGACCTTGAATGATGAACAGGTAGAGACTTCACACCCGATCGAGATCGTCTCCTGGACCAATGAAGAAGGAGCCCGCTTTGCACCTGGTTTGACCGGCTCTGGCGTGTTTGTCGGAGAATTCGATCTGGATCAGGCGCTTTCCCTAACCGACAAAGATGGGCATACCTTCGGTGAGGAGTTGAAACGCATTGGATACGCGGGAGAAACCACACCAGGCCAGCAATCTTATCATGCAGCAATTGAATTACACATCGAACAGGGGCCGGTACTGGAAGCAGAAAATATCACAATTGGTGTGGTAAGGGGTATCCAAGGCATGCAGTGGTACGACATAATCCTTGAGGGACAGGAAGCGCATGCTGGTACGACACCCATGGATCAGCGCCATGACCCGATGCTGGGTGCGATTCGGGTCATGCAGAGAATTTTCACCCTTAACCAGAAGTTCGCTCCAGATGGCCGGGTAACTTTTGGGGACGTGCAGATACATCCCGGCTCTAGGAACACTGTTCCCGGGCGAGTTATTGTGACACTTGATTTCCGACACCCACAGGCTGCTGTCCTCGACCAGGTTGATCGCCAGGTCAGATCAATCGTAGAGCAAGAATGTCGTTCAGCAGACATCCAGGGGCAGGTAAAGCAGATATGGTACATGCCGCCAGTTTTCTTCGCTGAAGAGTGTATCAAAGCCGTACAATCCGCAGCTAACCGGCTCAATTGCAGTTCAAAATCCATGATCAGCGGGGCAGGACATGACGCCATGTATCTGGCCAAGGTCACTCCTACCGGTATGATCTTCGTTCCCTGCAAAGATGGTTTGAGTCATAACGAGCTGGAATACACTGCACCGGAGGATCTGGTCGATGGCTGCAATGTGCTTCTCTATACAGTCCTGGAACTGGCGAATTCCTGAAGTCTGGGGAGTATTGATCCACTGCGGTAAATTTCCTACCAAGATATCGGGGGAAGGGGAAATTTTCGGTTCATCAATTAATCAGGCTCGCCCCCATCTCTCCAAACTCGGGTTATAACCTTATTTCATGTGTTGAAAGCATTTGGCAGAAGATTCATAGCTGCAGTGTAATGGCTGGTGAAATACAAGCGTGAAGTCCATCAACCCGATGATCAGAGTCCCGATTTCGCTGGGAATTTCGCCATTTTATCTCTTGGATATTACTGAAAAATCTGGTAAAATCCGTTTTCGTGCCAGACACAAAACCCCACCCAGTATTGAATGTGTTTGTGCAGTAAGGATGTGACCAGATGAACAAATACCCGTGGACAGAGTTATTGATAGAAAAAACCGTGAATTATGTCTTGGAGGATGATGGTCAACTGTTCATTTTTGAAAAAGTACCTGCCAGGGTAAACCCTGAGACGGGTGAGCAGCTGCTGTCCCCAAAAACTTTTCAACGCCTGAAAGAGATGATCAAAGAGCACAAAAAACCAACCCGCATCATCGAGACCCCGGTATACGAATTTCCAGCATAAGGTTTCAAATTTGAGATTTCAGAGAATCAAACTTTAAAGTAAAAATCGCCGCTCATAACCTGGAGCGGCGATTTCTTTTCTGCTGCCTAAACTTTCTCGAAGTACGATTTGGTGACCTTGCGCTCTGCAAGAGATTTGACAAAACCAGCCACAACCTTGCTCACCCATTGAGCAGATAATTTTTAACGGGTGCAAAACTTGCGCGGTGGATTGGGCTTGGTCCCAATCTCTCTATCGCCGCCAGGTGTTGGCGGGTGCCATACCCCTTGTGCTCGGAAAACATGTAACCGGGGACATCCTGATCGAGATCAACCATGTAAGCATCCCTGCTGGTCTTGGCCAGAACAGATGCACCTGCAACACTCATAGACCGCTGGTCACCCTTTACTAATTTTGTCTGGGGAATATCGCACTCCGGCAGGAAAAGATAATCCAAGAGCAGGTGATCTGCCTGGCAGGTGCATTCCTGTAAAGCGCGGTGGGTTGCCAGTTGGGTGGCTGGAACGATACCCAGGCGATCAATTTCATCATGCGTGGCAAAGGCAACTCCCCATGCGAGGGCAAAATCGTGCAAAAGGACTGCCCATTTAGCTCGCTGAGCTGGTGTCATTTGTTTGGAATCCCTCAATCCCTGCAAAGAGGTTTCCAGGATTTCTCCTGGTGGAAATATGACCACCCCGACTGCGACCGGACCTGCCAATGCCCCCCGTCCAGCCTCATCGATCCCCGCGACGAAGCGGATACCTGCTTTCCAGAGCCCACGCTCTAATTCAAAGTTGGGTGCCGCAGGGATTAAATTAGGATCAAAACAGGACCTCATACCTGCTTATTCCGTCCCCTGAACCGTATCTTGAAGATATCAAGCGCCATCTGCAGTGAATCTTTGACCACGCTGATATGGCTATCCGGATTGTAATACCAGGGAATGGCAACTTCCACGATTCGAAAGTTGTGTTGTTGAGCTAGATAGAGAATTTCAACATCGAATGACCAGCCAGTGATCGTCATCTTTTCAAAGAGTTCCCGGGCTACAGCGGATTTGAAACACTTAAAACCACACTGCGTATCGTTTAACCCAGGCAGAGCGAGGGTGCGGATTAAAGTATTGAACACACGTCCGACCATATGGCGGTATACCGGTTCGTTATAACGTACCGCTCCTGGTGCTTCTCTTGAAGCGATAGCGATATCGAACTCATCGAGAATAGGCGGTAAAAAGCGGTTAATTTCCTCCACTGGCATGGACAGGTCGGCGTCGCACATAAAATGGTATTCACCCCGAGCGAGAAAGACACCGCGCTTGACCGCAGCACCCTTCCCCTGTACGGGTTCGCGCAGTACTTTGATCGGCAGCTGTTGACTGTGATGTTGAGTCGCAAATACATCCGCGACCTGAAATGTCCTGTCATGGCTGGCATTTTCAATGACCAGAATTTCAGAAGGGTAAGCCTGGGTTTGGAGGAATGACAATACCTGTGCTAAAGTCCTTGGTAAGCGTTGCTCTTCATTGAACGCAGGTATAATGACAGATAAAAAAGGATTGGGCAAAGGATCACTCTACAAAGAATGGTTGACGCTAAGCGGTATTGAGGATAATCACCGCAGTGACAATTACAACGATCAACATAAAGACAGCTAACAAGAACAAAACCATCCACTGCCAGACTTTCAATTGAAAATCACCAAAACCAATCCATTTGGATAGGTTAGATCGGGAAGGCAGCTGCTGCTGTTTTCCTTTTGAACCAGGGCTGGATTTAATCAGGATATCGGTGATGCGCTGCAGTTCCATTGCGTCCAGGATGATATCTCCATTTACTAAATCGGTTGCAAAACGGTCAAGACCATCACTTTGCAGCAGCAGCACTGGGGAATCGGATGCCTCTATGTAGACACCGGGTTGGGAGAAGAACAGGACAGCTTGATCCTCATCCAGGTAAATACCCATTTCTTTGAGATATTCAATGATCGCTCTTGACATCAGTGCTGTACGCCGCACTAGATTGGGTCTTGAAGGACGGTACTGCTCCTTTTGTTCATCCAGTTTGTACCATTGGTTTCCTTTCAAACTGAAAAGGCCTTTATCTGCACTGACGCAAAATGTCCGCAGGCCTGTTTGACCGATCAGAACCAGCGGAACGGGTAATGAAAAACCTGGGACTGGGACATTGCTGATCAAAGTGTAAGAATTATCCAGCAGATCACCCAGGCGAGCGATAAAGTCCTTTTGAGCCTGGGTATCACGGTCCCAGGCTAATCCAAATCTCCAAATTCCTTGTGCTCGATCTACTAATGGTAGTGAGCCTCCCTGAGAACCAATCGGTGAGCGTTCGATCAATTTCATAATCCTCTCCGATCACTTTGATTTTTGATAGCATAACCACTCATAAACTTATCTGTTCCGGTGCAATCCTTGGGCCAAGATAATTTTTAACCAGGGCAACATTGTGAGCGACTATTTTAGCTCGATAATCCGCCAGCTGCCCGGGGGAAATATGGACAAAAATATTTTCTCGCATACCCTGCTCTGACTCAAGCATGGACTGGAATTCATCAACCTCTATTCCTTCCCGGGCCGCAAATACCTTCACGGTCTTAATATTGTTTCCGGGTTGGAGTTGTTCACAGAGATACGCCCACCAATTTAACAGATCCAGATCCTGGATAAATGGCAGCCAATTCTGTGGCCGAACGACTGCATTATTCAAGATTTGCTCCACCGGTAAATCCGCAATCACTCGCACGTCTAAATATGCCCTGAGAATATTATGCCAGTAAAGACGTTTTGAGAAAATCCCCCATTTTTGGTGAGGTCCGAAGATAGGCTCAAAAATCTCTTTTATCCAGAACCAATCCGCCTGTAGGTGACAGAGGTAGCCTGCAACAAAAACCGCCTTTACCAGATCCAAACTTTTCCCAGCACCAAGTTGCGGGTTTTTTATGATCAATACGTCCCACGGGACCCGTGCCATCTTTGGGATAGGCACCTTAAAAAAATGCGTTCCGCTTCGCTTTTGACCAGAAATGACCTGGACATCCGGAGCTGTACTACCGAGATAAAATGCTCCCCGGTTGCTGTGGATCAAATACCCGATCTCAGGACCAAGTGATTGATGATTTAGCACCTGCTCTGCAAGACTCAGGTGGTAGAAGGGAGTAGGCACGGAAGATCAGATCAGCGGCACCCCCTCCAGATAGTCTTTTTCGGACTTTTTATCACCAGCCAGTATAACTTCATGGCTGTTCGCCTTAACCAGTTCAACTGGATATGATGTCTTGAAAGTGGCGCCCAGATAGTGGAGCCTTTCCCCTGTGCGGATTCGGGCACCTGAATTGATTTTTTCAACCAATTCTCCCCGCTGCAGCTTGACAAAATCAGTCCAAACAGCCCCACGGCGCAGGAAAGCTCTTACCCAACCGATCTTTCCCTGTTCATCGTAATGTACTGCCTGAATAACACCATCATAATCAATTTTTGCCATTCACTATCCTCCGTGGTTGCGATGATTCGTAATCACTTGAAACAGAAAACGTGAAGCGTGGTCAGCCATTCCAGGTTCACGATTCACGTTTCATTCTCAGGTTCCATGAGTCGGGGTGAGCGGACTTGAACCGCTGACCTCCGCGTCCCAAACGCGGCGCGCTGCCATCTGCGCTACACCCCGAGTTGAAAAAGTATAATGCGTTTAATATCAATACGTCAAGGAAAAGACTGTAGCCTTTTCGGTTTTTGCAATTGCCATCCAAGTATGGTAAACTCAGCCCATATTTTGCAGGAAAGGTACGACAAAGCAAGTGAAACAAGAAAATTATATCAACAATTTCAACCAGGGTGGGGAGGTCGTCAGTCGACAGTCCTCCCCACTTCTTTTTTGCCAACCGAGGGTGTCAGAATTATTTATTGCAGGTAATCCGGAGGCGGGATGACCACGAAATACGTTTTTATTACCGGTGGTGTAGTCAGTTCTGTTGGAAAAGGGGTTACCACAGCTGCACTGGGTCAGCTGCTGAAAGAGCGTGGTTTTTCTGTTTCGGTGCAAAAATTAGATCCCTATATCAACGTCGATCCGGGAACAATGAGCCCCTACCAGCATGGGGAGGTTTATGTGCTGGCAGATGGAGCAGAAACAGATTTAGACTTGGGTCATTACGAGAGATTTATCGATATTAATCTCAACCGGGTCTGCAATGTTACTACCGGGCAGGTCTATGCTGAAGTGATCGCCAAAGAGCGCAGGGGAGATTACCTGGGAGGCACCATTCAGGTCATCCCACACATCACTAACGAGATCAAGAGACGCATTGGTCTGGTTTCAAAAACCACCGAGGCTGAAATTGTGCTGGTTGAAATCGGCGGAACCGTTGGTGATATTGAATCACTTCCTTTCCAGGAGTCCCTGCGCCAGATGCGCACCGATGTCGGTCGTGAGAACAGTGTTTACGTGCATGTCACCTGGATACCGCATATCGGGGCAACAAATGAATTGAAGACCAAACCCACACAGCATTCAGTCCGCGAACTGCGTTCAATAGGCATCTCCCCGGATATGATCATCGCCCGTTCGGATCATCCAGTTGATAACAGCTTGCGGGAAAAGATCGCGCTTTTCTGTGATGTTGAGATGCAGGCAGTGGTACCAATGATCACCACCGAAATCCTTTACCAGGTACCGCTGCTCTTAGAACAAGCCGGGGTGGGTGATTATCTGCTTGACCACTTGGGATTAACTGCCCGCCGGGAACCCGATTGGACTGAATGGGAGCACCTTGTCCAGGAAGTGAGGCGGGATAAACCAATGGTTACCATCGCGCTGGTCGGGAAATATATCGAACTGCAGGACGCCTACATGAGCGTCCGGGAAGCACTCCTGCATTCAGCCCTGGCATTAGGTTTGGAAGTACAAATCAACTGGGTACACTCAGCTGAATTGGAGAAAGGTCGTGGTTGGGAACTGGTACGCAATGCCGATGGCATTCTCGTCCCTGGGGGATTTGGTGGACGCGGCATTGAGGGTAAGATCCAGGCTGCGCGATTTGCCCGGGAAAATAAAATACCATATCTGGGATTATGCCTAGGTATGCAGCTGATGGTGGTTGAATTCTCTAGGAGCATCTTGGGTGATGAGGAGGTGAATTCTACTGAATTTGATCGCAGCACCTCACATCCGGTCATCGATTTAATGCCCGACCAGAGGGATATCGCCGATATGGGAGGCACCATGCGCTTAGGCTTGTATCCCTGCGTTCTGCAACCGGGTACTATCGCCCAACGGGCCTATGGGACAAATGAAGTCGAAGAACGGCATCGCCACCGTTTCGAGCTTAATAATGCATACCGGGAGGTTCTTCAATCTGCCGGAATGCGCTTTTCCGGAATATCACCCGATGGGAGGTTAATTGAGATCGCAGAATTAAGTGATCACCCCTTCATGCTGGGAACGCAATTTCATCCTGAATTCCAATCTCGACCCAAGCGTCCCCACCCATTGTTTATGGCATTCCTGGAAGCTGTCAGCAAAAAAGCAGCTGTTTCCGATGCAATAAAGATTGAACCCAGCCAGGTCAGCTCGCCTGGAAATTAATGAATTGAAGTATCTCAACCCACATTGAACGCACAAGCTCACCAAACATTAACTATCAATCTTGTCGAATTCTGGACAAGAATAGAATAAACTGAGGTGAAATATGAATCCAACTATTGAAAGTTTGAAAGCCCGTGAGATTTTAGATTCGCGGGGAAACCCGACGGTTGAAGTAGATGTCATGCTCCGGGACGGAAGTTTTGGGAGGGCTGCTGTTCCTTCCGGTGCGTCTACAGGGGTTCACGAAGCGCTGGAATTACGCGATCAGGATAAATCTCGCTACGGTGGAAAGGGCGTCTTGAAAGCTGTAAACAATGCGAACACTGCTATCGCCGGCCTGGTCATCGGTATGGATGCCACCCAACAAAAACTGATCGACATGAAAATGCTCGAGCTGGATGGCACGGAGAATAAATCCAAGCTGGGAGCAAATGCCATCCTGGGTACCAGCCTGGCAGTGGCCAAGGCTGCAGCAAAATCAACCGGATTACCTTTATACCGCTACATAGGCGGCGTCTATGCTCACATCCTGCCAGTGCCAATGCTGAATATTCTGAATGGGGGTGCCCACACAGGCTGGCAATCCACGGATGCCCAGGAATTTATGGTGATGCCCCTGGGTGCAAAATCCTTCGCTGAGGCACTGCGCTGGGGATCGGAAATCTACCAGAAATTAAAACAGGTGCTCAAAGACCATGGATACACTGCCCTGGTTGGTGATGAAGGAGGCTATGCACCAGCTCTGAAGACCAATGCGGAAGCTGTTGAAGTGATCCTGGAAGCGATTGATAAAGCCGGTTATAAAGCCGGTGAACAGGTAGGAATTGCCCTGGATCCTGCGGCTTCCGAATTTTATGAAGCTGACACCGGGTTGTACAACCTGCGCCGCGAGGGTAAAAAGTTGAACAGTGAAGAAATGGTCGCCTTCTGGAAAGCTTGGCTTGACCAATACCCAATCGTCTCGATCGAAGATGGTCTCGCCCAGGACGATTGGGAGGGATGGGAAATGCTGACTGCAGAAGTGGGAGACCGCATACAAATCGTTGGAGATGATCTGCTGGTCACCAATCCTGAAAGAGTCCGGAAGGGGATCGAAGTAAAAGCTGCCAATGCGCTGCTGGTTAAGCTCAACCAGATCGGCACCCTGACCGAGACGATCGAAGCTGTAGAGATCTGCCACCGTGCCGGATGGCGGGCCGTTACCTCGCACCGTTCAGGAGAAACTGAAGATACCACGATATCCGATCTGGCAGTGGCTCTCAACATGGGTCAGATTAAAACTGGTGCCCCAGCGCGGTCAGACAGGGTGGCAAAATACAACCAGCTGCTGCGGATCGAAGGTGAATTAGGTAGCACGGCGGATTTTGCGGGTTGGAAAGCACTCAAGATGAAATAACTTTGTTCATCTAAATTCCCCACAGATTGGCGCTTTTCTCCTGCGGCTCAAGATAATTTTGAGCCGCAGGATCTTTTATTCCTCTTGTTCCTCGTTTTGAGGCTCTTCTTCGAATTCTACGAATTCTTCAATCTCTTCCTCAGGCTCTGAAACGAAATCCGCTTCCGAGAATACATCCTGTAGGTGAACTTCAACCTGTTCGTCCTCTCCGGACTCTTCTGGCAATGGTCGCAGGGCTTCATCCAGAGTCAGATGTTCACGACGCATCCCGGGCGCTGGAGTACCGCAAAAAGGACAAATATTCCAGGGCAACTCCATTAACCTCCCACATTGGTGGCAGTTCTTGCGCAGCTTGGTGTGGCAATTTGGACAGATCAACCAGTTATCTTTGATCCGCCGTCCACAACCCGGGCAAAGTGGGCTCTCTTCAATCGCCTGCAAGAGTGCTTCTTCTTCAAGGGTTTGCTGGTATTCATCTTCAAGGGTGTGAGCCGGACGTAATATCAGGTAAATCAATATCCCTGGCAGAAACAAGACCGCTACCACGAGTACGGCTAAAATGCGCGAGAGCGGATCACGCGCCCTGGCTTTTATGTCCCGGTAAGTCCAAAATACCAATGCCAACCATAAGGCAACGATAAAAGCCGCCGCCCAAGCGGTCAAGATCAGAAAGAAATCACCTAGTGCAGTTGGGTCGAAATTCATGAATCACCTGTAGAGAAAAATTATAGCATGGAAGCAGGATCAGCCATACAAGTGCTTGCAATCCCGAATTAATTATTGTATAGTCATCATCAGAGGGAAACCAGTCAACTCTGGAAGGTGCAGGATCATGAATGAAAACACTCCATACCGGATAACCGACTTTGCCGAGTCGGAGCGACCACGGGAACGCCTGGCCCGCCTGGGGCCAAAGTCACTTTCCAATGCTGAACTGCTGGCAATTCTACTAAGAGTGGGTGTAAAAGGAGAGAACGCAGTCCAGGTCGCCCAGCGCTTGCTGAATACCTTTGGAGGCGTAAAAGGCCTGCACAGGGCATCTTTTGACGAGGTTTGTGCAGAACACGGAATCAGTACCGCAAAAGCAGCGCAAATTAAAGCAGCTCTGGAGTTGGGCAACCGTATGAAGCATGAATCTATCGATGATGAGAGGATTCAAAGTCCGGACCAGGCGGCACAATTAATCCTCTACGAAATGAGCGCGTTAGATCAAGAGGAGCTGTGGGTAATCTTGCTGAATACCCGCAATCATGTCATGGTAATTGAAAGTATTTACCGGGGTTCGTTAAACTCATCCCAGGTCAGGGTGGGGGAATTATTCAAGGGTGCGATTCGTCGGAATGCTGCTTCAATTATTGTTGCTCATAATCACCCCAGCGGTGATCCAACACCCAGTCCAGATGATGTAGCAGTCACCCGGGCTATCGTAGAGGCAGGCAGGCTTCTCGATGTCGAAGTGCTCGATCATCTGGTGATTGGAAATGGTAGATTTGTATCTTTAAAACAACGGGGATTGGGATTTACTGCAAATTAAAATTAAACTGTCGATCTGATACCAAACGATTTATATTCCCCGCTTGCAGGTTCCCATTCTTGTTCGAGCTCTGTGACGTTTGACATTCGCGGTCCACGCCTTAAATCTGCCAACAAGGTATTGAGAGCATCCCGGGTTCCTTCTGCTACGACTTCCACGCTTCCATCCCAACGGTTACGTGCCCAACCTGTGACACCCAGTGCCAGCCCGCTGTCAACAACAAAGGCGCGAAACCCGACCCCTTGAACCCTGCCCCTCACAATTACGTGCAATCGCATCTTTTCACTATCCGTCATAATCTTTCCTCGCAGGTCGTTTTCTTAGGATTAAAACAACCATAATCAGTGGACCAGTTAAGATGAACAACAATAAGAGAAGCCAGGGCAACAGCTCTCGCAAGGCAATCCCCAATGTCACAGAGGTGAAGCTGGTGCTCTGCCAGCTCTCTTCTAAATTCTCCAGACTGGAACCCAGAGCTTCCTCAACTCCCTGCTCACAATTCATACCGGAGGCATACGCTGCCATCATCCGATTGAATCCAGTTTTACCAAATTGATCGTAAAGAAACCGGGTAAAGGATGCCGATTCAGCATATGCAAGCAGCGCCAGCTGGGAATCGCTGGGAAAAAACTCGCACATGGACGATATGGAAAGTAGCTCACCATCCTCGACAGCATTCTCAATCAAGACCGTATAATCTGGATTTGGATACAGTTCGACCAGTGAAGCCAATCCCTCGTTGAACCATACTGGATAATTGGCATACGCATGGGAATCGGTATAGCTCAAGGCAACATGCATCAGTTCATGGGGAATTTGGCGTTCCATTTCAAGTCTCTGATCTGGGCCAGGGGGTAGGGTTACCAGAATTACACCCTGGATCGGGTCAGCATGGCCTGCGATCCAATATTGATCGGCGTTGGGTATTGCTGCCTGGGTATTCTCATAAACGTACATATCCAGGCTTTCAGGAAAGAAAACTTCCAACAAATCTTGTATATTATCAGCCCCGGCTAAGGTTACATTCAGGACTTCTTCGCCGAAGGAGAGATCACCCGCATACCAGTGAATAGTAAAAGGCTTACCGGATAATGTCTTCCACGGATAGCGGTTATCCAAGTATGTGAATGAATATACCGGGCTCTGAAAAGTATCTCCACTGGTTGAATTTACCTGATACCAGTAATCGATATTATCAAAAGCAGGTATCGAATTTGCTACCGGATCGATCGCTATGGACAAATTGCCAGCTGAATCCAACGTGACCGGAAATACCCGAAGGTCATTTTGATCCCCTGGCTGTAGGTACAGCACAACCTGGTCAACCTCTTCTGTACTGTGAAGAAAAGCCTTGATGGTGATGCTTTCCCCAAAAGAGTATACCGGGTCCTCAGGTGTAATTTCGATTTCAGTTTGTGCCAATCCCGCTGGTGGAAACAGTCCAAACAGGAGAATAATTATCAAGATGGGGATGAGCTTAATCCGGAAATCCATCAAGCCCCCAGGAAAGAAAGCAATAGAGTCAATGTAAGTGGGCTGAGCAGAGTAGATGTAACCACTGTCGTCGTAATGAAAGCAGGTTCAAGATCAAATTCTGTTGCCAGCACCGTGGTCAGAACCGCGGTGGGTACGGCAGCTTCGATCACGCCTGCCTGGAATGCAGATCCTTCTAGGTGGAATAAGTAAGCGAAACCAATCGCGAGCAGTGGTGCAACTACCAGGCGTAAAAAGTTTGAAAGACCCACCTTTATTGGGTCCCTGCTGATTCTGGCGTAGTAAAGCTGGATACCTAACAAGACGATCATTACAGGAATTGCTGCATCCGACAAAATAGAAACAGTGCGGTCAATCGGGAGCGGCATTTGCCAACCCAGCCAATTATAGATCAAAGCAAACGCGACCGCATAGATAACAGGAACCTTAAGGACCCCTATCAGGGCGGTCTTCAGGTTGGCATGGCCCCAGGAGGCCAAAACCACGCCGAGCGTATAAACAAGGAAAGCCGAGGTAACAAAATAGATACCCGCATAAGCGAGCGCGTTATCATTGAAAGCAAATAATGTAAGCGATAGGCCATAATTTCCAGAATTGGCAAACATAACCGTGATGATCAATGCCATCATGAAGCTGCGGTTGAAGCCCAATAAACGGGAGATCAATGCAGTGATGATCCCCATACTGATGATGCTCACTGCAGCAAAAGCAGCCATCCTGGTAATATCCTCCCCATCCAATTGCCCAGAGGTGAGCAAGACAAATACCAGGCAGGGGCTGAAAATATAAAATGCGATCCGAGAAACAGATTGTGCCGAAACTCCAAGGTATTTGGCGACCAGGAATCCAGCAGAAGCGGCTAAAAATATAGGGAGAATATTATTGCTGAAAAGAAAGAAGAGTTCGCTCAAGCCAAGAAGTCCTCATCTTCGCTGAGAAAATTATCATCGGCGAAGGGATCTCCATCCTGGCTATTATCCTCGATAGACTGGTCATCATTTTCTCCAGACTCGGAGCTCTCCTGGGAGATTAGAATTTCTAGTAATTCATCTTCTGGGTCCTCTTCCGGTACCTCAAATAATGAGAAGGGCTGCAAACCATCTGTGAAGGTGATATTATCTAATGCACTTTCGATGAAATCGGCTTCCTCGTCATCATCGGTTTCCCGGAAAAGCTGCTCCAGGGTATGCCGGGCTTGATCGCCCCCTATTTCCGAAAGGGACCAGATGGCAGCAGAACGCACACCCTGGTTGCTATCCTCGGTTAATTCAACCAACAACGGGATCGATTCCTCGATCTCGATTTCCCCTGCAGCCCGTGCTGCTTCCGTCCGCAAAACCGGGATTTTACTGTTCAACATTTGTAAAATGGTTTTTTCCCAGCGTGGATCCATGGAACGCCCCATCGCAATCAAGGCTGAGGCCATCTTTTCATGGGTTCCTGTTTTGAAAGCGGATTCAATCAGCCGAGGAACTTCCGGACTGTCTGAAAAGCCCAAAGATTCAAGCGCACGGCATTGAACTATCTCTGCCTGATCCTTTTCAGCCGTTTTAAGCAATGCAGCAACAATCTCATCCAGATCCCGCCTGGGTAATCGATCGATCTCTCCATGATAGACGAATAAACCCAAGCCTGAGGCTGCAGCTGCTCTCACTTCTGGGATCGGGTCGGTGATGAGCAGCTTGAGAAATACCGGTACCAGATATCGATTCTCAAATTCCCACAAAAGTTGTACTGCGTAAGTTCTCACCAGAGGATCCGGATCGCTGACCGTGTGGCGTCCAATATTCTCGAATGACAGCAGATTATCAGCCAGACCCAGCTCATACAAATCCTCAAGTAAAGTCTGGCGGCGAGCCAGAGCCACCTGAGACCAGGTTTCCTTGAATAATGTGAGATCTGCACCATCCAAATCAGAGAGATGGTAAAGATAACGCGGATCAAAAATGGTCTCTTGATCCAGCAACGCATCGACCAGTGTCTGGAATGGTATTTCGCTTCCGTCAGACATACTTTTCATCGAGAATTTACCACCCGAGTTAGCTGGAAATCAACCTCACCCAGAAGGAGATCAGGGTAATGATATCGGATTCAGGAAATCCTGTAAATTTACAAATAGGAGTAGCATTAACAGCAATGCCAGGCTAACTAAATGGATCGCATTCTCATACTTGGGTGGTACCCGGCGCCCAAGGATAATCTCCGGCAGGGTAAACATGATTCTTCCGCCATCCAGTGCAGGTATGGGAAGCAAGTTGAGGATACCAAAAGATATCGTTAGCGTGGCGAAGAAACCCAGCACGTTAACGCCTGAAGGTACAGCTTGTTCAGCTTCTGTCTCTTGGACAGCTTGATAAACATCAAACATACCCTTAAAACCGAGCAGTCGCCCTTCGCTGGGATCCATTTCACCCCGGATAATCTTCACCGGGAAGGTGAGCAGTGCTTCACTGTGCTGGTAGACTGCTCCAAGCCCAGCTGGCAAAGCTGCAACCACACTGACCGGTTCGGTGGGATTGCTCATCACGATCCCGATCGCCCCTTCACCCTCTGGCGGATCTGGTCGCGGCACCAGGGAAACTGTGGTTAATTCACCATCCCGGGAATAAGTGATCTGGGTGGTCTCTCCCAGGTTGTTATAGATCGCATCGTGGATCGATTGTGTGCCATCAATTTCAACATCATTGACCTGGACGATCAAATCCCCAGGAAGTAAACCCACCTGTTCTGCTGGCGAACCCGGGACAACCTCCACCACCTGCACCTGGTCTGGGACCGGAGTCCCCAGGCGATTGATGATCATGGCATATAACACAACCCCTACCAGTAAATTCATCATCGGACCGGCAATTAAGACGCCTAACCGTTTCCAGGGATTTGCAGCTGCCAGCCCGTCCGGAATATCTGGATCATTCTCACCTTTAGGGCGCACAAAACCCCCAATTGGCAACCAATTTAGAGTAAACTTTGTGCCACCTGCAGTAAACAGGGTCGCGAGACGTGGTGGAAATCCAATACCAAATTCTTCAACTGGTATCTTAAATAAGCGTGCTGCTGCAAAGTGCCCAAATTCATGGATGATGATCAGAGCTGCCAAGCCAATTGCCAGCTCTGCGATCTGAAGTAAAATGCTTGGGTCCATAAAAAAACAACCTAACCTACAAGTAACAACCTGCTGTGATTACCTTTTTCCACGATGATTATATCCCTTACATGCTTTGATTGCCATACATCCCGGTAAGTCTTAGATGATTCTAAGATTAAATTGTAAATAGAAATACCCCATCTGATGGTTCAGCAGCTGGATCTTCCCCGGGATTAATTCTCGATTAAGCGGGTGCCTTCGCCGGGTGAACTCGCAAGTACCTCGTTTACTCCCGGGATATGTTCTAGTTTCTTGGCTACAGAGGTCGAATATTCATCAATCGTGATCACATGCACGTTCGGCCCGGCATCGATTGTGAAACAAACCTGCATTCCACCGGAACGCATTTCAACCACTGACTGCATCACCGCCAAGGTGGCAGGCTGCCAGTAAACCAGCTGCGGTTGGGAGGTCATCATGACTGCATGCATGAGATTGCTGTCCAGCTCCACGATTTCTGCAAAAGATTGAAAATCACGCTCAAGGATCGCCTGTCTGCACAAGCTGAGCCTTCTTGGCGCATCCCTGACACGCGCCTCCTGGAGCAAGCTGCTGCCAGCCAGGGAGTGCCCCGCAAGAGAACCCGTTTCTTTATGCGCGCGGTTGACAATGGCGATGCAATCCCGAAGGTTCCAATAATCTGCACCGGCAATTGATTCCGCATAAGAAGTCGCATCATCCTGGCCCGAATACCATTCCACGAAGCCTGTGGGTACAGACCGGCAGGCTGAGCCGGAACCCCGCCGTGCCAGGGCGGAAAGTTCAACCCGGTCTAATTCCAGGCCTGCCGCCGTGCTGGCAGCCAGGCTCAGGGCAGCAAATCCAGAGGCTGATGAAGCAATGCCCGATCCCATCGGGAAATTATTCTCGCTGGTGATATGAGCGAAAGTTTTACAATCTGCCAGGTTGCGCACATGGTCCATGAACCGGGCCACGCGCTGGAGTGCGATATCACCCGGGGGACGACCATTGATGGTCAGCTCGTCCAGCGCCAGACCCGGATCGAATTCTACCGTTGTACGCGAGTGCAAACTCCCCAGGTTCATGGAGATCGAACCATTCACAGGGATGCGTAATTCCGGATCCGCATCGCCCCAGTATTTTATGAAAGCGATGTTGGGATGCGCAATGGCGGTGGCTTTCGGCATGCTGTGAGTTTACCACGAGATAGAAAAACGCTGGCTGTACTCTGCTCCTTGATGCCCGAGCTGAACCAACAGGGACACAGCCATCAAGGGTCAGCTATTCAGTTTGAATCGCATCCCCTATGTTCACTTCTGGGGCTATCTACCCCTTCACTTAGGGCGCTTCAAAATTTTTCTGATTGGAAAATGGGAGATTATTTTAGAAGGAAAGAATATTTTAAAATTTTAGCTAGCAGCAAATCCGCCATCAATAATTTCCAGATTGTTGCGACGATATCCTTATTGCGAACATGAAGTTTAGCGCACAGATCATCACGTATTTTATCAAGGTGTCTTTTATTCGGTGGAAGCATGGATCACTTGTCGATACACTAACACAGTATTTTCAATTTATAATTTTCATTAGGACTGAATATAGAAAAATATACCTCAAAGTTGCGTTATATGCACTTGTTGCGCGGCTGGTTGTATATAGAAAGGCGTAGTAGTCATGATTGCACCAGGACATGCTACATCGGAAGTACTTTGGTGGGCCACGGTGATTGCAATACTGATTGATGTGCCGCTTCTGATCCTCAATGCACGCTGGGTCCAGTCTGATCTCTTCCCCAAACTTAAGTGGTACCTTGTCGGAGCGGCCTTCGTCGTCTATGCAGTACTCTGGGGTGCTTTCGGCTCTGTGTACTATTGGGATACGGTCTACCAGGCGATATTCCCTGCATGGTTTCGATGGTTGCTTCCCTTTGTCTACGGCCTTCTATTCGGGGCTGTAGCGCTTGCCTTTTGGCGAGTGAGTATTCTCATGCCTAGGTGGCAAGTGGTATGGTTTAGCCTATTGGGAGGCTTGGTGTCTCTGGTTGGTCACGCTATCGGAATCAGTCGAGGATTACTCCAAGTACCTCTACTCGCGGAGGTAAGTGCAGTCTCGGCTCTCGTTTTTGGGGTGTTCGAATTCATCTTTTACTGGTGTATAATCGTGAGCTTAAGTGTAGCGAGCAGGTGGCTCGACATGCGGTTGCTGCAATGAAGGCGCTGCCTAACAATTCGCTGCTATGGATGAGCTTCGCTCGTGGCAACCGTGCACTCGAAAACGAGGTTGGCTTAGGGTAAATATTGTCGGCCTTTTCCACCGCTCGCCTCTGAGCTCAAGCCCGTTAGCCCGCTCATTCATCGCAGGGGGAAACAGAAACGGAGATGGCAGATATTGAGACAATATGATTCTTATTAGAAGTTAGAGTTTTGGCACTTTGACCTTGAGTGTCTATTTGATTCGTTTCTCCCAACCAAGCAAGAAAAGGGTTAAATGAAAACATCAAAGGAAGAACGCACGCAAACCAAGAAAATAACACCAATCTACTATGGCGCATCAGGTTGTGTTCTGGGGATCATTATTATGGTGATCTTTGTTTCCGCCACCTTGCTTGCGGGCTCCCGGTTTCATATTTCTGGGCAAACATTTGGGACTATCTTGAATGTCGGTTCGTGGGTCTTGCCCATCGGGCTTGGTGTGTTGGGCTTTTTTTATGGAAAAAGTAAACAATAAGAAGACATGAATCCGCCTCTGGTAAGAGACGATTCGACTTCATTGAAGTGGTAAAGGAGATTAGTCAGGAAAAACTTCCCTTTGTAGTTGTGTAATCTGTTTTCCTTGTGACTGCTTGTGGAGCTGTGCCACCGACTGCAGTACCTTCACCAGTCGAAGAAAAGTACGAGATGGTTGACCGATCCGAGTTATCGATAGCCTTTTAAGCAGATATTCCAGGAGCAGTTTGGTGAGGTGCAGATGGGAACATTAAAGAATTTGTGGGCGGAAAAGTTACAAGATTCGCCATAGGCGGCAAACCAATCGAACTTGTCTCGGATGATTAATTACTGGAAGGGAAAGAAGTGTTCATCTTTATCCTGATTTTGATTGATTACAACCCATACAGTACCAAGCTGGATTTACAGAGTTTAGCCAATTTACCATTTGCGAACCAAATCAAAGTCTTCTTCGGTGGCTTTGCTATGTGGCAACAAAACGTAAAGCCAATAGAAAGCTTGGATATGTAATAATATGTTGGTCGACCACGGGGCGAGGAGTATGTTCGAGTTGAAGCCGTAGCACCACCAGGAAGGAGCGAAGTATGATTCGTATTCATGTATTCTTGTTGATCATTTTCGCTGCAAATATCCTCACAGCCTGTGCGCAGGTGGAGCCAGTTCAGCGGGTGGAGAACACATCCACGCTGAGGCCGACAGAGATAGGGCAAGTCAATGATCCCATTCTGATTTGTAAGCCTGTCTCCGAAATTCCGGTTAGCGAGTGCATGTCCCTCGTAGCGTTATATTTTCAGACAAGTGGTGATCACTGGATTATGAATAACGAAGAGTGGGCTAATAAAGATGTCTGGCTGGAAACAAGCACTCCTTGTTCCTGGGCAGGCATCCGTTGTGAGAATGGTCATGTTACTGAGATTTCTCTCGGATTGAATGGATTACCTGGTGAAGTGCCTTCACAAATCGGCGACTTGACCTACCTGACCACACATGATTTAACCGACAATCATCTAACGAAAGTACCGCCAGAGATTGGCTCGTTAACTAACTTGAGTCGGTTGAATTTAGCTTTCAACGATCTGAGCGGCTTGCCAATAGGACTTGGTAATCTGACCCATCTGACTTCGCTCTACCTAGCTGGCATTGGGTTGGAGAGCTTTCTACCAATTGGCAATCTGACCAGTTTAACCGAACTCTAACTGGCAGAAAACAGCTTTAGCAGGGTACCACGTGAAATCGGCAACCTCACGCAATTGACGATACTCGACTTATATAAAAACAATCTGAGGAATCTACCAATCGAAATTGGTATGCTATCCAATCTGGAATATCTCCGCCTGAAAGATAATCATTTGACGAGTCTGCCGGCCGAAATTTACGAACTGACCAACCTCACCGAACTCGATCTATCGGTGAATAAGATCAGCAACCTACCACCAGAAATCAGCAACTTGATTTACTTGGTGTATCTCTACTTATCGAACAATGACTTGGGCAGCCTGCCGCCTGAATTCAGAGATCTGGCGCAACTGTCTGAACTTGATTTGTCTGAAAATGGGTTGACCAGCCTGCCGCTAGAAATTGGAAACCTGACTGATCTGCAAATACTGTTCTTATCGAATAACAATTTAAGCAAGGTACCACCCGAAATTGGCGACCTGACCAACCTGGTGATACTCTACTTAGATGGTAATCAGCTCAGCCATCTACCCCTTGAACTCGCCAAGCTGACGAACATAAGCGAACTTCAATTAACTGACAATCTTTTGAACACCATGCCACCGCAGCTATGTGCTGTATTTTCGGAGGTTGTCATTCCCCAGTCCTTATGTACGCCCTAAGTGTGCCACGAAAACCAATTCTATAGCTTGCCAAAGACGGATAGTATCTTGGGAAAATTATTGGCTTGTGTCATACCAGCTGATAACAGATTCCCGAAAGAGAAAACCACACGCTAGCCTCACGCTGCCGTTTATCCCTAAGTTTTCTGCTGGGCATTGTGCAAATCACATATTCTATGCAAGCAAGATTTTTTTATGCCAGAAGATAACGAATATGTAGGTATAATTCAAAACAAAACCAACCAACAAAATGTATTCCCAACTTGTAGGAGTCGGCGCTTTTTCAGGCGGGTATCAAAGTCTGCGCAGGATTCCGTTTTCGAGCCCCGTCCACGTCGCGCCCCCTTACAGCTAACGCAAGCCGTTAGGAAGCTCCACGGAGGGTAGGTTTCCATGTCGACGACGTTCCTTGCAATTCTTTTTGCGACTGGCGTCATGGTAGTTGCAGTTGCTGCTTATGTCGCCGCTCGCTCCAGAATGCTTCACTGGGGTGCAACTAATTTAGAAGCTCAGCGACCGATGAGGGGAGACGGTCTCATCGCGGACCCGATACTTGTTACGACTCGGGCAATTGACATCAACGCGGAAGCCGAGCGCGTCTGGCCTTGGCTTGCGCAGATCGGTCAGGGGCGGGGAGGTTTTTACAGCTACGAGTGGCTAGAGAACTTCGCGGGTCTCGACATACACAATGCGGATCGGATCATACCCGAGATGCAGGAGCTGAAGCCGGGTGATTTGATTCCATTCTGGCGAGGGGCGGGGGTCAATGTAGAATCCGTGGAGGCACCCCGGCTGCTCGTGTTAGCAGGTACATTGAACCAACCAAGAGGGGCAACAACAGCCGCGGCTAGCGTCGGCGGCACCTGGGTGTTCACGCTCGAGGATGCTGGGCCACGAGGGACAAGGCTAGTAGTCAGATCACGGGTTGCGAAGTTCGAACCCAAGTGGCTGAGTGTCTTATTTATGCGCTTATTAGAGCCCATGCACTTAGTGATGGAGTGCAAAATGCTCAAGGGGATCAGGGATCGGGCTGAGCAGCATTGAGAACACAACATTATAGTTTGACCTACCCCTGATCTGCCCCAAATCGACGGTGGAGCAGCCCCGATAGGAGATCCCCCTAATAGTATTCACTATCGAGCAATGGGATAAGATGCAGAGTGGTGAGTGGCATATCGGTGCTGCGCCAATTAGTCCACTCGAACTGGGACACAACAGTCGTTATGTGTTTGCTCTACCGGCACGCTACAACTACTCTTTCCCGGAGGGCTGGGAAGAGGTTGAGCAGATACTTCAAGGCCAACCCTTGGTAACGTTTGAACCAAGTGTCACCCCATAGGTTGGAAACCCAGTGAGTTGCAGAGTTCGGCGAAGAAATTACATGATATCAGGCTGGAGTTTTTATATCCCCTATTGATAAATCATATAGAGAGATAAAAGGATATATAATCCCCCCATCATTCAAAAGAATTACCAATAATAGTTATTAATAAAATCCTAATGGCTTCTGATCACATCAAGCAAAGTTGTTATCCATAATGTGCTAGGATGGTCGTCTATGTCAAGCATAAACACCCAATACAGCGTGCACCTGACCGGTGTGATTCTGAGACATTTTCAAATTTTTTTCCATGTCCAAGCGGAATCCTGCTCCCAAGCAGAGTCCGCGCCCGCCCACGCACGGCTAAAGCCAATCAAAGGGCGGCATTAACGAGGAATATGTATGCACCTTGAATTCAAGCACTTGAGGGATATTGATTGCTCAGAAATCATCGCGCTAAATACCAATCCCCTGGTTATGCGTCAAATGCCACTTTCTGATGATAAGTTTGGCGAAGATGAATGCCGAGACTGGGTGGAAGGCAAAGAACAGCAGTGGGAGCAATTCGGGTATGGGCCGTGGGCATTCCTGATCGACGGCAAGTTCGCTGGTTGGGGTGGCTTTCAATGCGAAAATGGGGACCCCGACTTGGGATTGGTTTTACACCCGGATTATTGGGGCACGGGCAGAATGATCTATGATGAAATCATCAAACGTGGTTTTGGCGACATGGGATTTGAATCCGTCACCATTTTATTTCCTCCCACGAGAACGCGGATCAAGGGTATTCTGAAATTGGGCTTTCAGCCAGATGGAGAGGTAGATCTACACGGTGAGCGATTCCTTAGATACAGGCTTTATGCACCACAGAAGTAACAATGAATTCGTTTTCAAAGTGCAGCCCGGCACTGCGTGCAACCGACGCTAACGTAAACGGATAACCAAATTAGCCTGATCGGAAACTGCATTGAAGTAAAAGTGGCACAACAAAGACCCTGTTTCAGAGAGGAAATATATCTCAGTATCCATGTTAATTGTCTCCTCACCCGTGCATGGGAGTAACAATTCAGTCGAATAGTTCGATAAATGCAATGTTGGGGTGGGCGAGGCTGAATGCCAGGCTGGTCCTGCGAAATGTGCCGTCGGACGTGTACTGCTGGGTAG
>JBJYXV010000089.1:66382-72005 GCA_046260155.1 Anaerolineales bacterium | reverse complement strand
CCCAATGCATGTTTGCACTCATGGGGATTTCTCGTCGGCGATCGAGATAACTACACTTCGATTTTAGCTGTATTAGATTATTACCACACTTTTGAAAACATCTTGCGTGAAGGTGAATGGTGTCTCAATTATCCATCGGTGGAGGATTACGAGAAATGCTTCGAAACGATACATGTAAACGAAGCTGATAACGATGAGATAACCGATGCAGGTCTGACAGTTGAACCAGCACAGGTCATCCGAGCTCCGCGTATAGCGGAATGTCGAATCAACTTGGAGTGCCAGCTGGAATGGCATCGTCCCTTATATGAAGGAAATCAGTGGCATCTCACAGCAGGCCGGGTCGTGCATCTTGCGATGGATGAAAACGTGCTGACCCCGGATCCGGCTGAACGAATGGGAAATATGCGCATGATGTACAATATCCGCGGTACGATCAATCCCATTAGCGGCGAGATGTATGGCCCGAACAGCCTTGGATTGATCAGTGAAGTATTCAAAGCTTTTGATGAAGGTGCCAATAGAAGTTGACCTTCAAGGCGGGATGGAAAGTAGAGATAAACTCATCCCATTTTTGATAGTAGGAACAGAATTAAATGAATCCCGGGGTTGGCTGCTTTTCTCGTGATGCCACAAAGCGGCAGGAAGAATTTGAGAAATTGATGGCGATCGACCTTGGTTATGGGCTCACCGAGGAGTAGAAGTGAGGTCAACCCTGTTACTTATGCAAGAATAAAAACACTGTTTTGATGCATGGATTTAATAGATACTGCGCACTTCTGTTTTTCAAAGCTGCCATGTTAAAAGGTGACGAGGGTATTCTTATCCAGCAAACGGAGAATGGGCAGGCAGCTCACGAGGACGGCGAAGCCCTCACATCTATTATTTTTCTCAGCCAAAGCAATCCACGAGCCGGAGGTCAAGGGTGGAAAAATACATACCGCAAATTCTCGATGGCAAATGATTAAATGATCAGACCATCCAAAGAGATAATAAATTAATAGTAATAAAAATGACCTGTGGGGAGATGTTTGTTGATCATAAAACCAGGCAAAGTTCCTGCCGATTTATGCGGTTTTTAAAATCTGGAATCCAGGAAAGGGGGTTGTTTCTACGATTTTTTGATGTTTAATTAATGGATAGGCTGGCTATCGGAGGAATACTCAAAGGAACATGGAATGAATCAGAAAATCCTTTTTATTCTAACTCTTGCCCTGTCTTTAGCGGGTTGTGTTTCTCCAGCCGAATAGGATACCACCATGCCTAAGGTGGCGGGGACAATCACACCCACACTGACTGTTACCTCCATTCCAACGCTGACCAGTACGCCGACAAATGCTGCAACTTCGACAGTCACACCCACGCCTTATCCGGCGCCCATCCTCATCCATCATCCACACATTTGGTTTGCTCCTTTACCACCTCTCACCAAGTAAGAGCAGCAGCCTTTCACAGGCGCAGAGGACTTCATGGCCTTATTTGAACCGGACGCTGCGTGGACGCAAGCTGCCGATCGAATCCAGGTTTTCAAGTTGTATGGAGAATGGGTGGGAGATGATCCATGGACCATTCATGCAAGCGACAAAGATCTCCGCCAGGTGATTTCGGACTTGAATCAACGAGGTATTGCACTGGCAATGGAAGCCGGTCCACTTGAGGCGACTTCTGGCTGTGGGCAGGGAATTGAAGGCTTTGGCGGCGGGGCTAGGATCGGAATCCGCGATGCCAAGCGGATCAAGGCTGCTGGCGGAACCCTGTCTTATATTGCACTGGATGAACCCTTCGTCTTTGCCAGCCTATACAATGGGCCAAATGCATTTCAATGGCCAGCTGAGCGAGTCGCAGAGAAGATAGATGCTTATATCCTGGGTGTCCGAACTGTCTTCCCTGATCTCATGATAGGCGATACCAAGCCGCTCTGGGGGGTTATCGATGTCGAAAGCTACAAGAACTGGCTTTCAACTTTCCGGAGGGTCAATGGTTATGACCTGGCCTTCTTCCATTTGGATGTTGACTTTGGCCGGGGTGATTAGGCGCAAGCTGCATTGGAGTTGGAAACTTTCCCCCGAGAACTCGGCATAGATTTCGGCATCATCTACAATGTAAACCCAAATGCGTCGAGCGCTGAAGCCTGGTTGACGGCTGCGGAGGAGTGGGCGAAAATGTACGAGCTGGTTGCCAATGGGCAGCCGGATCATGTTCTATTCCAATCCTGGCATGATCACCCCAACCGTACTCTACCCGAAATTGAACCCTACACATTCACCTGGTTCATCAATGCTTATTTCGACGACAAGGCTCGCCTTGTCGTCCGCACTAAAGGGCTAGGGGCAAACGTGGCTTATGGCAAACAAGTCACAGCTTCCCACTCGAGTCAGGCGCAGCCCGGAGGAGCCGTGGATGGCGACCCAAATACCTATTTGGGAGCAGGTGACTTCGCACCTCAATGGATCAGGATCGACCTCGGGAACATATACTTGATTGGTGGATTGAGACTCTTAACCAGCCAAAGCCCGACTGGAGAGACCAGCCACCAAGTTCTGGTGCAAGGTCCAGAAGTTGAAGACGCCTTTTCAAAGGTGCACACCTTTCATGGTGTAATCGCAGATCAGCAATGGTTATAGCTGGCATTCCCCGAACCTCACAAGGAAATTCGCTATCCCCGTATCGCGACCACCAATAGCCCATCCTGGGTTGCATGGAGGGAGATTGAGGTGATCGCTGCCAAATAACCCTGCCTTCACAGCATCGTTTTACCAGGCAGCTCAACCCAGGTAAAAGCTGATTCGGCAATCTCCCATACGTAAAATAAATGGGAGGTGGATAAAAATAATAAACTTCAGCTCAGCTACATGGCATTTTGTCCTATTTGCAGGTGAACTTATAAAGTATCAAGCTTGTTGCTTCGGTAACGGGATGCAGAATTTGGTTATTTAACTAAAGTGATCTGTGATCCCAGAAGATTGCCAACATAAATCACACCTCGAGCCAACCGGTCGGTGAAAACCATGTTGATAAGGCGGATATAATAGTTTGTCAAAACCATTTCCCTTATCAAACACACGTTTCTTGAGGTTCGGCGCGTGAAGATATCCCCACAGCACAACGGAATAATCAGTTAGGCTAATATCAATGCGCGGCAATGCACAGCTTCCAAGAACAATGGCAGGGAGATAGTTTACTAAACAATAACGGCGGATCGGGTGGTTTTGCCAATATTCCATGAAAATCGATCGTATCAAGGAGAATTCATGTCATTGAACCAGCAACGTGTTGTCATGATCACAGGTGGAAATAGCGGTATTGGATTTGCCACTGCCAATAAATTGGCGGCACAGGGCTTTATCGTCTTTCTGGCCTCACGCAACCAAGAAGCCAGCACGCTAGCAATTTCGAAGATCCATGGTGTAACCCCAAATGCCAAAGTCGAGTCTATCCCACTTGATCTATCATCATTCGATTCAGTGCGACAGTGCGTATCCATGTTTCAAACAAAAGGTGTTCCGTTGCACCTCTTGATCAACAACGCGGGAGGATCAGTGCCTGGCAAGCAAGCCAGCTTTTCCGTTGATGGCTTTGAGTTGACATTTGCCACCAATCATCTGGGGCACTTCTTGCTAACGAATTTATTGCTTGATGACTTAAAACGATCTGCTCCAGCCCGGGTGATTACTGTGTCATCTGAATTACATAACCCCGCATACGCAAGAGGACCAGCACCTGATTTCGATTACGAAAATCTGAAAGGAGAAAAATATTACAACCCTCAGGTTTTCTACCGGAACTCCAAATTGGCGAACATTTGGTTTGCATATGAGTTACAGCGCCGGTTAACCGGCACAGGCGTTACCTCGAACGCTGTATGCCCGGGCTTTGTGCCAGCCGCGATTGCTGCTCGCAGGAAGTCACCCATCGAAAAATTTTTTTATGCACAAATTTTGGCTCGCATGCCTTTTGCACGGTCGCTGGAGCAGGCTTCCACCTCTTACATGATCGCAGCTACCGATCCTGCTCTCGAAGGCGTTGGCGGGAAATTCATCGTAGATGGTAAAGAAAAATGCTCGAGCGAAGAATCCTATAACGAGCAAAAAGCGAGGCGCTTGTGGGAAATGAGTTGGGAATGGTGTGGTCTCGATGGTACTAACGAATGAACATGAGCGCTTAGGAAATACTGCTTTATCAAGGATACCAAACACCATCGAATCCTCACAATAACCTGGTCTGCTTGAGGATTGGTATAGCGCAGGTAGGCATCCCAGATCTCGCGATCCTTGTTCTTCTGTGTAAGAAACCTAGCAGCTAAACAAATCGCTGAGTGGTCCCGGATTTAACCACTACTAAATTCACAGGCTGCTGATCATTTGTGCAGCACAATGAAAAACATCACTGCACCCTACCGGTAAGGTTTACACATCGATGAACGGAGCATGAATTCCTTTTTCATAGAAATGATTCAGAATAATGGCACTGAATCGGTTTAGAAAAATAGATCACCCATTAGAATGTGCCCATTTCAGTATAATTCCTCGTATCATATGTGGAATTGAACAGTATATACTGATGACGACTCTTTCTAATTTATAACTGGCAAATATTATCTTTCCTAACAGGCATACTTTTTTGGGAGAATTATAAACACAACCTCAAACCTAATTGAAATGAATGGTCAAACAGTGGGGAAAGGAAGCATAAATGGTTTATGAAAAGCAGATTTTTTCATTCCTGACGCGTAACATCACATGGAGATAATTTTGTAATTTATTTCCCGATTTCCGCAAATAAAAGAGGAAGCTAGGGTGCTTTTAATTGCAATCCACCTATTCCTGGAACAATAAAATTCATATCTGATTTTAACTTTACAGGACTATAATCCCCTATTGAAAAACAACTAGATTTCATCTCCCTGAGGGGCATTACGAGAGGCATTTCAATGAAGAAAATCATTTTGGGTATTATCATCCTCCTGGTAGCCGGGTTTATTATTCTGCAGCTGGTACCTTATGGTCGAAACCATGCGGACCCGGCGGTTGTTGCAGAACCAAATTGGGATAGCCCGCAAACTCGCGAGCTGGCATCGCGCGCCTGTTTTGATTGTCACAGCAATGAGACAGTTTGGCCGTGGTACAGCAACATCGCACCTGTGTCCTGGTTGGTCCAGCATGATGTCGACGAGGGGCGCAGCAGGTTGAATTTCTCAGAATGGGGAACCGGTCGTTTCGATGAACCCTGGGAGATCGGCGAGGCGATATCGAGGGGCCAGATGCCACCATCAAAATATACTGCGATGCACCCTTATGCCAGGCTCACCCAGACCGAAAAACAAAGCCTTATCGACGGTTTTCAGGCAACTTTCAGGCAGTAATCTGTTTTTCCCCGCTGCCTGTATCGTTCATATTTGATTTCAAGAAACCAGGTCCCACCCAATTTGCATTCAGATTCAGGGATGGCTTGGGATTCCCCAGAGCAGAATCGTCCCATCCTGTGAACCAGAAACCAGGCTGGTCCCTCCCGGGGTAAATACCAGGCGTTGAACCTGTCCAAAATGCTCCTTGGCTTCCATCAGCAACCTGCCACCTGGCGCTTCCCAGAGCCGTAAAGTCCCATCCAGGGAACCGGTTGCCAG
>JBJYXV010000089.1:43839-66282 GCA_046260155.1 Anaerolineales bacterium | reverse complement strand
AACCGGTTGCCAGGGTGTTATCTCGGGGAGAAAAAGCCACGTGGTACGTCCAGCAGGTAGTATCTAAGCTGATCTTGGTCTCATTGCCAAGACCTGGTCCCAGGACCCAGAGGTCGTTTCCTACTGCCAGGTATTTTTCATCCGGGCTGTAGGCAACAGCGATATCATCGATCATCACTCCCCCGGGCTGGCCAAACCACTCACACTCTACCACACCATCTCCCAGGTTCCAGAAGCGCGGGGCATAGGGTTCCCGGTTGTAAGCCACAGCCAGCGTCTGCCCGTCCGGGGATAGTGCTATGACGCCGATCGGGCCGGTAAATCCCTCCACGAAGGCGACAGGTGATCCGTCTGCTGCCTCCAGGACCTGGAAAGATTCTAATTCCGCCAGGATCAGATTCCTGCCATCTGCAGAGTAGGACAGCATGCCAAGGTAATCGGGCTGTGGCAGCTGTACCAGGATGCTGCCATCCTGTGCTGACCAGACCACCAGGTAGTGATCCAGCCCATCGACCTCCGAACAGGTTGCGCAGTGCAGGGTGTAAACGTCCCCTGCCAGGGTACTGCCATCCGGTGAAAACAAGATCTTCGCCAGCTGTGCATAACTGCCATCCAGGAGCAGCGTTCGCCGGCCTGCCTGGTGATCGTATACGGATACCCTGTTCTGGTCGTACAGGGCCATGAGCGCGCCGTCTGCCGAAAATGCTGGCTCGACCCCCTGATAAGGAGCGCTCATCAGGTCGCGCTCGAGGTCAGCCAGCTGCACCGAGGCCTGGTCGGAGAGCCACAGCAAACCACCCGGAGTGAAGCTCGCCTGCCAGAAGTCCCATTCGTTGACTTCTTCACCGCTCAGCTCGCCGGATGGCATTTCTTGGTTCGATCAGCTGGGGGCTGGCTGCTGTTTCCGGGGAGGTGACCGGTGGCTGAGATGGCGAGGGGATCAGGTTAGTAGAAGCGCTAGGTTCAGGCTTACTCCCCGTGGTCGAGGTTGCAGAAAATTGACCGGTGGTTTGGGTGGAAGAACCTGTTGGTGCCTCTCCACAGCCTGCAACGATAAAGACCAGGATAACCGCGATCAAGTAAAGCAGTAAGCTTCTCCACTGACGCGAGCCAACCATGCTATATGACGGCTTGATTGAATCCATCTTTGGATTCCTACCAGTCATCATACAAAACTAAACCAGCATGGACTTCAGCAGGTAATTAATTGCTTATAAACTGCTCTTACTATCCGTTTTGGATCAATCGGATCCAGGCAGCAGCTCGTAAGCCACCTGCACCTGGGCCGTCATGCTGTACTGTCCTTGCGAGATCGGCACCTCGCCCGCACCACCCATGCCAATACCTTCCGCAGCAACCGGTAGGGGGGCATAAGAATATCCACCTTCGATCACATTTACAATCGGCCCAAGGCTGGAACCTAATTTGCTGGCCATCGATTCGGCTTTTGCCTGTGCATTCTCAAGAGCATTGTCCAGCGCAGCCTGCTCCAATTCAGTGGTATCCGCCACGCTGAAGTTGATCCCGAAGATGTTGTTCACACCTGCACCGGTGGCTTCCTCAATCAGTTTGCCGACCTCGGTCAGGTCTCGCAGCCGCACACTCACCGTGTTGGAAACATGGTAGCGTTTTTCACCCGTGGCTTGGCCAGTCTGATCGTAGACATCTTCAACCCATATATTGTAGTTCGTGGTCTGGATATCCTTTTCAGCGATATCCATATTTGCGAATACGGCCATGATTTCATTCATTTTGATCGTGTTTTGATCGATCGCCACTGCCATATCTGAATCAACCGTATCGACCCCCAGCTGGATATCCACCACATCCGGGTCCATGCTGGCAGAGCCAGTGCCACTGGCACTCAGCGTTGTAGGGGTTGCCAATTCTCCATCAGGACTGCAGCTGGTCAGCAGAATGGCAGCGACCAGCCCGACTATCAGGTATTTGATTTTCATAGATATTTTATCTGGTGGGTGTAAGCACCCAGCAGAACTCCTTTCATTAAGCTAGATTCGGTACCTTAACTGGTTTGGATTATGGAATATCGTCCAAATTCGGTACATAGAGCAGGCCAGAGATCCCGTAGCAGATTGCGTCAATTGTTTTTCTGGGCCGGCTGTCGTCTTTCAACCAGGCACAATCCGAGTTATCAAGCCAGAATTGTTCCGGCCAATCCATGTAGAGGTTGCTGCTGTCGTTCGTCCCGGATTTGGTCCAGATTTTTACCGTACTGCTGCTGCTCAAAGAGAATTTTGGAATAATAAATTTATCGGAACTATCATTGACGACACGCCAATTTTGCATATCCACGGCGGAGCTGCCCAAATTCTTGATGCTGATGGATTCATTCGACACACCACCCTCATAAGCGAGGCCGGTGATACATACGCCCGTGGTTTTGCCAGACAAACATGACCCCGGCGCGGGTGTCTTTGTAGGTGTAGGGGTTTTGGTCGGGGTGGGAGTCCTGGTTGGGGTAGGCGTATTCGTTGCAGTAGGAACGTTCACATACACCACCGGCATATAAATTGAATTCAGCTGAGCCGCTTCTGCGATGATCACGATGCTCAGAATAAAACAAATTACCAGGACCCACTTAAGATTCTTTTTCATTTCTATTCTCCTTGCATTGTGAGTGATCACGAGTTTCACTCATGTGATTCTAGTATAAAAAATTCTGGTGTGAAAACGGTCTCAGAAGGGGTCACATTCAGTCGCAATTTCAAACCAGTATGACCCCAACCAAAAGACGGGCTCCTCCATCTTACATTGCATAGAAAAAAATTCCCTCGGTAAAGCGGGTACCTTCTTCACATCTCTTACCAACAACTCCTTCTTGAATTGCTTTTGAATCTAGATTGGTGATTACTTCAAGGAATCTTGAAACTTATAGCCCAGACCAGCTTCGGTGTGGATGTAGCGCGGGTTGCCCTGGTCCGGGTCGATCTTGCGCCGCAGCCGGTAGACCACATTCTTCAGCAGGCTGCTGTCTCCATTGCCATGATATCCCCATATTTTTAAAACAATATCCTCGGTGGTCATGACCCATCCGGGATGAGACATCAGCAGGTGCAGCAGGCGAAATTCCAGGTTGGTCAGATTGATAGTTTGTTGGTCATCAGTGATCACCTGGCGCCGGGTCGGGTCGAGCTGTAAGCCTCCCGCCTTAAGCACATCCAGGCTCTCCGCAGGCATCGACCAGGAACGGCGCAGCCAGGCTTTGACTTTCACCTGGAATAAAGCCGGGCTGACAGGCTTGATCACACACTCGTCGACACCCGCCCGGTAGGCTCCCAGGATATAAGTTTCATTATTGACCGGAGTGAGCAGGATGATGGGCACCACGCCTTGCTCGCGTAATTGCCGCACCAGGTTTATGCCATCAAACTCGCGTGCATAAGCATCGATGATAATCAGGTCGGGAATCGTCTCAGACCAGACCTGTAATGCCTCTTCGGGAGAGCCCAGCAAGGTCGCATCGATATTCTTCTCATTGAGGATGTGGCTCCAGATGCGGGCGGTGCTGTAGTCATCGCTGATTAATAGCACTCTGGCCTGCACACCTGGATAGGCACCCCCAAAAACTAAATCTTCCATCAGCTGCTACCTTAATCGTTGGCCGATCGAGGGCATTTCATGGTGTGTACCGCTTTCAATTATAGTACGAATCCCACCCACCCCGGCGAATAAAGGATTTGGGGTGAGAAAGGAGAAAATCCTACTGTACTTTTCAGCCATCATTTTCTCGAACCGATTCGCTGCAGGTAAATCATTTTACCTGTCATATCCCATTTGCAGAGATTGATTCCAATTCTAAGGACAATGCCTGGGGTTCAAATAATCAACCAAGTCTTTATGCCAAATATCTCTAGTTGAAACACCAACTGCTTCGCAAAACATCGTAATGGATTGATCAATCGATGGTCTTCTGCCATAAATTTGACGATTGATCTTGTAAATTCTTAAAACGACTATACAATAAAATTTAACGATAAAACTCGTGATGGTGAATATTCAAGATCGCTATTCATCCAATGATCATGGCAGGTTAATCCATATCAGTTGGTAAAGGCAATGTCCGGGTGGAAAGTGAGAGCAGATGATTGTACAGCGCAGGTTTACCTGAAAAGGTGATGCATCTATTTTTTCTGGATAGGTTGGAATTTATCGCACGCATCTCCTTCGAAAAGGGAAAAATGATTTTTTCTCCAAACAATTTTGGCCGATACAAAAGGGAATCTAAAGTGAGATACCAATGAAAAAGTATTCCATTCTGCTCATCGCTTTGTTTTTAGTCGCCATCCCAGTTGTCGCCTGCAGCCCTGCCAAGGAAACCATCCAAACCCTGCCCGGGGTGCAAAGTACGCCTACCCTGCCTACCAAAGCCAACCCCTCGCCCTCCTCCACCAGCTCAATACGATTGCCAGATCCGTCGGCAACACGCACTCCCACCGATCTCCCAACAGCCAGCCCCATCGCCCCTACCAGCACCCGCACCCCGTACCTCCCGGCTGACCTGGCGCGGATTAGCCCGCAAAACGTTTCAAAGCTAGAATCGTTGGCAGTCCTCCCGGAGCAGGGTGCCAGCGTGGTGACCTATTCACCTGACAGCTACCGGATAGCTGCCGGCTTTTTCAGCAAGAACAACATTAAAATTTGGGATCTTGCCAGCGGGGAGGAGCTGTTGAGTCTTATTGGGCATGTCGATCCCCGCATCATCCGTTACCTGGCGTACTCTCCGGATGGGTTAACCCTGGTATCAGGCGCCCAGGGTTGGCACGCCGAGAATGACAGCCTCATTCTTTGGGATGCTGTTACCGGCCGCGAGCTGGAGCGCTTTGACGGATTATTGGGAGCCATCTCGCCCGACTGGCGCACAATCGCGCTCAGCCAGCGTGAGCAGGAGGAAAGGACCTCCCTGATATTGTCTGACCTGGGCACCGGCGAGGTGGTGCATACCCTGCAAGCTCCAAATGATATTTACGAGGTTTTGTTTTCGCCGACAGGCAAACAGGTCGCTGCAAACATGGCTGATGTCATTCAAGACCTGTTTTCCTTTTGGTCGGTGGATAGCGGCCGGCTTGAGCGCACGCTGTACGATTGGCTTGGGTTTTCATATTCGCCCCATGGGCAGTTCATCGCCGCGCTGGTGAAAACCAGCCCGGATACGCATAAGGGCGAGCTGAATATATTTGATGCGGCTACCTTCAAATGGATCAAAACCCTTGCAAAAGAGATTGATACCTATTGGTACGTGGCGCCTGCCTTTTCACCTGATGGCCAGATCCTGGCAGTCTCTTCAGGTGACAGAGTGATCCTGTGGGAAACGCAATCCTGGCAAGAGGTGGCTTCGTTACCAGCTTCCGATCCTACCGGGCTGGCTTTCTCACCGGATGGGAAAATTCTCACCACTTATTCCCATTCGGGCCCGGTGCAGCTGTGGGGAGTGGTGGAAGGCCCATAACCATAATCCTTGAGATTTGTACCTGCTATAGATCCCCCCTGAATGGGTGAACGCAATCCCGCTGAATAACCCGGTCTCTTAGCGACTGGGTGATCTTAATCATTGGCACTCATCTGCCTGGATAAAGCCTCAATCACCACTTCCCGGAATTCGAGCTCGGCAGGTGTGAATTGATCTTTGAGGATCTGATCTTTGAAAGCCTGGGCATCGCTGCCTGGTGGTACAGCCCAGGTTTCTTCTGGATGAGTAGCCAGTTCCTGATCCTGGCCAAGGATAAATTCTTCATTGACCACCATGCCAAACTTTTTTGCACTGAGAGGCCAGGTGGCATCCACGATCATCTGGCTGCCACCCGGTATTGTCACCAGCAAATAATTGTGTACATCCACGAAACGACGGTTGGCTGCCTCATAGAGCGGCCGTGTTTCCGGTGAGATTTCATCAGACTTGACAGGTGTGATGCTGGTACAGGCGATGATTTGGGATGGTAAACCCAGCTCTTCGAAGAGTATGTGCAGCAGGTAGTGTTTACCAGAACAGGTACCCCGCCATTCAGTGATGGTTGTTTCTGGCTGCCGATCGCTGGCGCGCTGGTAAGGCATATCGCGTACCAGACTGAATACTAAACCTGCATCCAATTCCTGGTCCTGATCGAGCAACCCTCGTTTTATGGCTTCAGATTTCAACAGCTTCAATTTTCTCATACGCGTATTTTATCCCACAATAATAATTCGAACCAACATCATTAATTCGTCCCATAATTTAATCCCCAGGATCATACAACCACAATGCAGAGTAATTAGTCACCCACACTCGCCTGCTGCCATCGACTTGAATCTCACATTGTTCGCCTGGGATTTCTCCAAGCTGCTCTGCCTGCCCATTCTGTAGACGAAATATGCTGCCTTCGCTGCACAACCAGGCCACACCTGGTTCGGCAATTGCCAGGCTGCTCGACCAGCCTTCAAAATCCTCGATCCACTCACCTTCATTGAGGTGGTAGCGAACAAACCTGCCCAGCGGGCCAGCTCCTCCGAACTGCATCACCTCCACCCAGGGGGTGCCATTTGCGTCCAGATCGATTTCCGTCACCAGCTGGCCTCGCTCCCAATCCGGCAGAGGAAAACGGGTCCAGTACCCAAGATCTGGATCATACAATAGCAGTTCATCGAATCCCCCCACCCACATTTTTCCCTGATCATCCATCTCAATATCCAGAACACATTCAGCAGCTGTATCTGGTGCCAAGAACCAGTCCACACCATCTGTCCAGCGGATACCCTGGCCTTTCAATGAATCTCCTTCTGCAATACAATCCGCTACCCAGACTTTCTGACTCCTTGATAATTGGACATCGGAGAGAAAATGACCCTGGTAACCTGCCTCCGCTGGTGAAAAACCCATCTCTGATGATGAAATTATTGTCCAAATTCCTTCTTGGGAATCAAAAACTCTTACTTCATCACGACCAGTTGCCAGCCAAACACGGCCTTTTGGATCAGACGCCAGCCCGTCCCCATACCCTGGGCTGAGATATCCAGCCTCGCTCGGTTGAGTCCACCCCTGGTCTGCACCGAAGACCTGCCAGGTCTGTGTTCCACCGTAAGCCGCAATCCGTGTTTCACCTTCCAGGATCACCCATACCATCCCATTTGTATCGATTCCCAAAATCTTCTCAGCCGGTCCATCGTATATCTTTTCCCAACTACCTTCTTTGTGAACAAATATCCCGCCTTTGGCACCAAACCACAACTGACCGTTTGGGTCGACCCATAAACTGCGAATTTCACCTGTGTCGAGATCAAAATTCTGTTTTTCAAATGGGGGAGCTTCCTTCACCACAGTGGTTTTGGTTGCTGTAGGTTGAATAATATGATCAGGAACAAGCGGTAAAGCGCTTGGCGTATGTGCCAGGGTTGGGTGTTCTACCGGCATATTGGATCCTGGTAATGTCTCCTGTGATGTTGTGCTTGACTGAAGTTGATCTTGACCTGCAGATGTGCTGCATGCCTGTAGGATGAACATCATTATCCCAACCAGCACAAAATTAAATCTAGCTCCAAGCATTTGTGTTTTTTCAGGTTTCAAGGTCTCTCTGCTCAAATTTCGAGTGAATGTTCACTGTTCCAGGTCAGCATTTTACCTATTCTCCAGAAACAATAGCTGAAAGGAGTATCTTTCCCCGGTTATGAGGAAACTAATAGCAGAGTGCATAGGAGATCTGATTTACAGACTGCAATTGAGGTTAATTGTCGTTTTTGCGATTTATTAATCCCAAACTCACATAAATCTGGGTAAATCTCACTATACACGTAGAAAATGTACAACTATACTTATATTCATCTTTTCGATTGTCTTTATTATATGGTAGAAAACTCCCCCAAGACCCCCCAAAAAAGAGCATACCCGCAGTTTTTCGAGAAATCAATTCCCATCGCGATCGGATTACTGGTTGTGATCATTGTTGGTGTGTTGATCTTCGCCCTGGCTGTACTACTCGGGTTTATCTAACCATCTATCCATTATCAACCTAGCATTAGGAGAGAAAGATGACATTTATTAACACCGTGGTTCCCTTCACCTCTGCCATTGTAAGTTTTATCTTCGCATTTTTTATTTTCAAGCGCTACGCAGGCAAGAAACGACCTCACCTGCTATTGTGGGGACTGGGTATGGTATTCTACGGTATCGGTGGGTTTTGCGAGGCTTATTACGGGGCATTCGGGTGGAACGCTCTTATTTTCCGTATGTGGTACCTTTTTGGTGCCATCCTGGTAGCTGCCTGGCTGGGTCAGGGTACGGTATATCTTTTAGCTAAACGCAGGTGGGCAAATATCCTCATGGTGATCCTGGGTGTTGCTTCTGCTTATGCAGCCATCCGCGTTTTCGGTGCTGAGCTCGATCCCAGCCTGCTGACCACCAGCGTGCACACTGGCAGCGAATTAAGCGGGCATGCTATCGTGACCCCGGGCATCCGCACGCTGACGCCATTTTTTAATATTTATGGAGTGGTTACCCTGGTAGGTGGTGCTGTTTACTCAGCCTGGATTTTCTATCGCAAGCGGGTCCTGCTGAACCGCACCATCGGCAATATCCTGATCGCTGTTGGTGCCCTGGCACCTGCCTTTGGTGGTGCCTTCAGTCGCTTCGGCATACCAGGCGCCTTGTATATCAGTGAGCTGCTTGGGGCAACCCTGATCTTCCTGGGTTTCTTACGTGCCACCACACCGATGGAAGAGAAAAATCCCCAATCAGCAACCGAAGCTGCGAGTTAGCTCCCACCTACGAAACATTCCATTAATTATTATCTTGACGCTCCGAGCGGAGCGATTTGACCAATCCAGGCCTCCATTCAGAATTGATGGAAGCCTGAAAGATTAATTTAAACTATTAAGATATATTTATTCTAAATTCCACTCTGTTCAAATCTTCATCTTCTTGATATGATTAGTTGAATCGCCAGACGACCTCGGCCTGTGCGGCCGGGGTCGTTGTGTGTCTCAATTATTTGGATAATCAAAGGTTGAAATTGGTATGTTGGAAGAACGGAAAGATATTCGAAATATAGCCATCATCGCTCATGTTGATCACGGGAAAACCACCCTCGTAGATGGCATGCTCAGGCAGGCGCGCGTGTTCAGGGAAAACCAGCAGGTTGTCGAACGGGTTATGGATTCAAATGACCTGGAACGTGAACGCGGGATTACCATCCTGGCAAAAAACACAGCGATTGATCTCTGGAATGATGAAACCTCGCAAAATGTAAAAATCAATATCATCGATACCCCCGGTCATGCGGATTTTGGCGGAGAAGTGGAGCGGGTAATGAACATGGTTGACGGGGTCTTGCTGCTGGTGGATTCTGCTGAAGGCCCAAAACCACAAACCCGCTTCGTGCTTAAAAAAGCCCTGGAGATGGGCCACCGGGCGATCGTGGTGATCAACAAAGTGGATAGAAAGGATGCTGATCCAGAACGGGTACTTAATGAGACCTTTGATCTATTCATCGAGTTGGGTGCCTCGGAAGAACAGGCAGAATTTCCGGTAATTTATGCCAATGCTGTGGCGGCTGAAGCTGGTGATTCTCCATCCTTGAGCTCCGATCTGCAGCCGCTCTTCCGCGCAATCCTGAATCACATCCCTGGACCAGTGGTCGATAGAGATGCACCACTGCAGATGCTCATCACCACGCTTGGATATGATGAGTATCGCGGGGTTACAGCAGTTGGTAGAATCTTCGCCGGAGAAATTCACAAGGATCAAACCCTTTCCCGATTGACACTGGATGGACAGGTGCTTGGTGAGAAGGCGCGCTATTTATACATCTTCCAGGGATTAAACCGGATCGACATAGACCATGCGTATGCTGGTGATATCATCACACTTGCAGGCCTGGAAGGGATTGCGATCGGGGAAACATTGGCAGACCCAGAACACCCTGTGGCCTTACCCGCAATTCATGTGGAAGAGCCCACTGTACGGATGAATTTTGGGGTAAACAGCTCCCCCTTTGCAGGAAGAGAAGGTCGCTGGAGCACCTCCCGAAAACTGCGCGAACGTCTGTATACTGAGCTGCGATCAAATGTTGCCCTGCGAGTAGCAGATACGGAAAACGCAGATACTTTTCTCGTCTCCGGTCGCGGTGAACTGCACCTGGCGATCCTGATCGAGACTATGCGCAGGGAAGGATACGAATTTCAAGTATCTCGTCCCGAGGTGATCCTGCGCCATGATGAGAATGGCCAAGTCCTGGAACCTTATGAGGAAGTACATATCGATACCAGTTCAGACACGATTGGGAACGTCGTGGAGATGCTGGGATCACGCCGAGGCCAGCTGCTCGATATGCAGGATAATCAGGAAGGGAACGTCCACTTGATTTTCCTCGTACCAACCCGTGGATTACTGGGGTTTAGGCACCAATTCCTGACCATCACGCGTGGGGCAGGTGTTATGTACACCCTGTTTCATGGTTATCTACCTAAAACAGGTTCTATCCAGGGACGGGCCTTCGGTTCCCTGGTGTCCTGGGAGACAGGCCTGACTACCACCTATGGCTTGAAAAATGGTGAGGAACGAGGCACGCTCTTTCTGGATGCAGGTGAAGAAGTTTACGAGGGAATGGTAATTGGTGAGCACCAGAGACCGGGTGACCTGGCAGTAAATGTTTGTAAGAAAAAGCATTTGACGAATATGCGCGCAGCCCGGGCTGACATGGAAATCCGCCTTACCCCGCCTCGCCGCATGAGCCTGGATGAGGCGATCGAATTCCTGGCTGATGATGAATTATTGGAAGTCACTCCTCTCAACTACCGCATCCGCAAGCAGATTCTCTCTACTCAAGAACGAGGCAAAAACAAGAAGGCTGAAAAAGCAGAAACCCTTCCTGCCTTCGCATAATTAACAGCAACGATCGAAAACAGCATTCTACAAACCGGGTGGGATTCTCTTATTATTTGAGAGCACGTGACTGGTTTAATTTCTCACCCAATCTCGGATGCCCCACTTATTTGTATTATTTGAATACTAAGGCCAGGGGATCTCGATCGGATCAGAATATCCGTGCTTTTCCACCGTGTAAAGTTGTCCCCCCGATTCGCCAGAGCAGTTCAGCATATCACTGAAATCCTGGACTGGGCGATCAGTATGGACCGCGACTGAGACCAGGTGGCCATCCTGGCAAACAGTTGCCTCGATCAGATAGCCGCGGTCATCATCCTCCGTCATCCAAACTGCATCCCAGGAGACGATCACTCGCTCACCATCCCGCGCAGTACGCACATTTTGTGGTGGACCGTACAGCGAGGAATGCGGCAGGCTCGAACGGTACACTACAACCGTCCCAATATCTCCCTGAACTTCAACCACAGACGCGGCAACCCAGCAATGCCAATCAAGATTTTCGGGCTGGATCCACAGCCAGGTCCCAGAGTAATTGCGACCATGCACCTGCCCCCGGTCACCTTCATATAGACCATGAGCATAGAGGTAAGCAGTTCCCGGTCCATAACGACAGTTGGCCTGCATCAGCACGTTGACGTCGGGAAAATCAAAAGTCGGAGTCGGTGTGATCGTTGGAGTCGGCGTAATGGTCGGCGTGGGTGTGACCGTTGGAGTCGAGGTCCCGGTTGGAGTTTGGGTATTCGTCGCGGTGGGGATTTGTGTGGGGGTGAAAGTTCGCGTTGCGTTTGGTGTTCGCGTAGCCGCTGGGGGCTCGGTTGGTGCAGGTGTCGGACTTTCCAGAAAGGAAACCTGGTTCGAGCAAGCGGATAAGATTACCAGCCCAACATAGATAAGGGAAAAATGAGGTCCTGGCCGATGCAAGCCTTCTCGCAAGGATAGGAGCAAGGAATTCAAAATTCTTGGCATATTTTATAATGATTATTTCGGATATCCAGACAGAGCTGGTCTTATCGGGTAAAGGTTACGCTTCAGCGATCTTACCAGAACCAGATACGGTTTACGTTTGTTCTCACCCGCTCTTCATGCAGGCGATTTTGCACAAGCCTGGCAGCTGAAGCTGGTAAAACCGAAATACTCATGCTTGGTTATAATAAACATATCCAATAAAATGTTCCCTATGAATATTTACCTTGAAATCCCAAATCGCATGTTGAGGAGTACTGGCAGAGGTGGTGTGCATGACTGATGCAGTGGAATTACTCGAACAACCGGAAGCAGATGAATTTTATATGCTGGCTGGCTGGCGCCAATGGGCTGACGCGGGTTCAACCTCGTCTGGATTACCTCAATACCTGATAGAACAAACTGGTGCCAAGAAAATCGGCACTATCCATCCAGATGGTTTTTATCTCTTCCAGATCCCGGGCACACACGACCTGGTGCGCCCAATCATTAAATTTGACAATGGCTACCCCGAATCCCTGAGTATAGAGAGCAATGAACTTTTCTATGCAGAAATCAATCATAAGGGATTGCTCATCTTACTCGGGGATGAACCACAGCTGGATATCGAACGTTATACCCAGGCTTTTCTGCATATCGCTGACACATTTCACGTTAAACGTATCATCAGCCTGGGGGGTGTGTATGGAGAATTACCCTACAATAAAGAACGTATGATCTCCGCGACCTACAGCCTGCGGGAACTTAAAGACCAGCTGGAAGAGTTTGCTGTCAACCTATCGGATTACCATGGAGGAGCAAGCGTTGGTTCCTACATCTGCCGCCGGGCAGGAGAAAGACGGATGGAATTCATCTCACTGTATGCTTTTGTCCCAGCTTATGATTTCTCTACAGTCTCTCAATTAGCGAATTCGATCCGGGTTGAGAATGACTACATGGCCTGGTTGGGCATTCTTCAGCGCATCACCCACATGATTAACTTGGATCTGGACTTATCCGATTTGGAAAAAAAGAGCGTGGAGCTGGTTGAATTGTTCGACTCGAAGATAGCTGAGCTGGATCGCGAATCCCCCCAGCTCGGCATTCGAGATTACCTAAACAAACTCTCAGATGAATTCGTACCAACCACCTTCACGCCTCTGGATGATGTCTGGGAGCAAGAGTTAAAACGCCTTTTCGATCGTCCGGATGGAGAGGATTCACCAGAACCAGACCAGCCGTAAAATTTCATTGGGGGGAAGGCGACTCGATTTCATCGCATAGCCGGTTTGAGAAACGAGTTCCTGGCCCACCGGAGAGTGCGACAAATCGCATTTCCACCAAGCGTGGAAAGCCGCATTGGCCTGGACAGCTGGCCTAGACAAATCCCAACTTGGGGGTACTGAAAAATATCATAGCGATCCTCGAAAATTATCCCCAATTGTAAAAGTTTTACGCACAGAGTTATTTGTTCCAGGGATCAACGGGAAATTAACAGGATCGGATATGTCATTTTTTCAGGACGTTGATCATTTGTAATCCGTGAGATAAAATGCGGGTCATGCCCAGCAAGGTTTAATTCGATGGACAGAACAGTCGAGAAAGGAAGCATCTATGAAACACGTTGTTGTCACTGGTAGCACGCGCGGAATAGGATTAGGATTGGCAAAATCCTTCCTAGACCTGGATTGTTCCGTTACCATCAGTGGGCGAGTCCAGAGTGACGTAGATCAGGTTGTTAAGGATTTAAACTCCATACATCCTGCAGAGCAAGTGGTTGGATTCGCCTGTGATGTGCGCAGTTATGATCAGGTCCAGGCTCTTTGGGATCAGTCCATATCTCGCTTCAACAAGGTGGACATCTGGATCAACAATGCGGGCTTGAGCGGCCCCCAATTAACAGCCTGGATGATATCTCCGGATCAAGCAAAAGAGATCATCGAGACGAATCTGGTGGGTGAGATTTATGGAACCATGATTGCAATTCACGGAATGATAAACCAGGGGTATGGCGCCATCTACAACATGGAAGGCCTGGGTAGCGATGGCCGTATACTGGAAGGCCTGGCATATTATGGCACTTCAAATGCTGGGCGCAACTATTTCAATCACGTCCTGATTAAGGAAGCCAAGGATACTCCCGTGATCATCGGCACACTCCACCCAGGCATGGTGGCAACTGATTTACTGACCAAGCCATATGAAGACCGTCCAGAAGATTGGGAACGGGCCAAGCGCATCTTTAACATCTTGGCAGACCGGGTAGAGACTGTCACCCCTTGGATGGCCACTCAAATCTTGAAGAATGAGAAATCCGGGGTGAGGATTTCCTGGTCATCCAGATGGAAGATATTGGGCCGGTTCCTTACCAGCCCTTTCACAAAGCGGGATATTTTTGAAGACCCTGGATAAAAAATGACAATACATGACCCAATTCTCACCCAAATTCTTAGTGGAAAAACCGGAGCATGAAATGCATTTCCAACAAGCGATTGTTAGACCACCCAGCAAAACCTTTTCCCAGGGAATTACCAGTGCGGAGCTAGGAACACCTCTTTTATCATTTGCCCGGGAACAGCACCGGAAATACTGCAATGCACTAGAGGCCTGCGGGCTTTCTGTTAACATTTTAGAACCGGATGCACAATTTCCAGACTCGACATTTGTGGAAGATACGGCTGTGATCACCAGGAATTGTGCGGTGTTAACCCGTCCGGGTGCTGAGGCTCGCCAGGGGGAAGTAGCTGGCATTAAACCGATCCTCGCTCAATTTGGAATGCAATTAGATTCCATCCAACCTCCCGGGACTTTGGATGGTGGGGACATTTGCCAGGTTGAAGATCATTTTTTCATCGGTATTTCCAAGCGCACGAATGTCAATGGGGCTCAACAACTTGCTTCGATCCTAAGAAAATATAGTTCCACATCCAGTTTCGTAGAGCTGCAGAGATCCAATCGCCTCCTTCACCTGAAAAGTGGTATGTCTTACCTGGGTGATGGGCGGTTGGTTTTATCAGGAGATCTGCTGGATCATCCTTATTTCCAGGAGTATGAGATCCTGCAGGTGGATGAGCATGAAAGTTACGCGGCAAATTGCCTGCGGGTTAATGATTTCGTCCTGGTAGCAGCTGGATTCCCAAAAATCATAGCCAAACTATCCAAACTTGGCTACAAAACCATACCGCTTGAGATCTCGGAATTTCAGAAGATGGATGGCGGTTTGAGTTGCCTCTCACTCAGATTCTAGGAATGGAAATTTACCACCCTAGAGTCAGGAAGCTGAGCGAAATTACTCAACAACCATCGCGCAATGATATTGTCTTAGATTATTCGTTGAATGAAAAAGTAGATTCGGAGTAGAAGCGAATCGAGTTAGCTGCCATGCGGTCCATCAACCAGGTCTTGAGCCACTTCTCTTTCTCCTCCAATGATGATTCTTGCTCAAGCACTTCCAATGGGAAATTGATATTCAATGCCCGGTGTGGAATGATGTGGCGCGTGATACCCGTGGGAATTTTCTCTTCACTCTGCGCAGCACGGATGATATCAGTTGGAGTCAAACGGGGAAAGACGAGCAGGGCAGTAATATTTGGGTAGTAAGGTTTCTGGATTTCCCAGATATCATTTGAGGCGCGATAAATATCCGCTTTTCCCTTGTAGACGCTGACCAGGTTATTCAGTAAGGTCGTGTCATATTTGAAGGTCATAGTGGTATTACGAACCATCCGCACACCATTTGCGCTGATGATATAGGCAGCTGCCTTGTGCGATACCAAAGCCGATCTTGCCTCTTCCAGGCTGCAATCCTGCAAATGCAATCCAGTTACTACGGTCAATGCCTTTTCAAAATCATGGATATCCATCCCGGCAACGACGTGGTACCAAGTATCGAGTTCCACCCCAGAATCTTGATAAGATACCAGCTGGGCGATAATATGGGGAATACCGAGATTTACGAATGACAGCACCCGGTTGGCCCCATCCAAAACCACATAACTTTCGTGATCTGGAATGGGAGCCACAACCGGTGGATTCTTCAGAAGGCCATCTTCCCGGATACGCTGGCTGAGACGATCAACGCGCCGGGGATCACAGTATTCGTGAGGCAGAAGTGACTTTGCCGGCAGGATTCTTAAATCTGGAAGATCAGTACTGTATCTCATTATTATCTATTCCGAACTTGGCAGGTAGTTTACCACACTCTGCATCCAGGAAAGATTTCAACCCAGCACCATGATCAAAATCGGCCTGGGACCAACATGGAATCATGGCGTGAGAATCCAGAAATCAGGAACCTCAAATGTGGAATGAAAGATTTATCCAGGGATAACTGACTTCCATTAATTCTTGACGAAACGGACCAAAAGAGGCTTACTCACTTCTGCAACAAAGGCAGGAATCACTATCAAGGGTAAAATGGTCTGCCATTGCTCCCAACCTAATGGGCTTGTATCAAAAATTGGCTGCAGAAACGGTATATAAATCACGACCAACAGTAATACCAGGGAACCCAGGAGCGCGTAATTCATTAACCGGTTGGAGAAAGGACCAATCTTAAGCAGAGGATAACGCTCTGAGCGTGCAGTGAATGCTCTCAGCAGCTCCGAAAATGAGAGGGTAACGAATGCCATTGTACTGGGCATTAAGGGATTCGACGAATAAAGCTGCAGCCCAATGAAGTAGGCAGTCAATGTGACAAATGTGATGGCGATGGTCTGGATGCCAATCCCCGCAGTCATAAAATGGTTGATGATCGGTTCGGAAGGTGGCCTGGGTTTCTGATCCATGATATCTGGATCGCCTTTTTCAGTACCCAAGGCTAAAGCCGGGGCACCATCGGTGATCAGGTTCAGCCACAGGAGCTGGATAACCGTCAGGGGTGATCCCTGAGTGAACATGATTCCTAGAAAAATCGTTGCAATCTCAGCCACATTGCAGGAAAGCAGGTAGTATACAAACTTGCGGATATTGCTGTAAATCACACGTCCCTGCTCAACCGCTGAAATGATGCTGGCATAGTTATCATCTGTCAGGACCATGTCAGCGCTCTCCTTGGCGACATCGGTGCCCGTGATTCCCATGGCAACGCCGATATTTGCTCTTTTTATTGCGGGGGCATCATTCACTCCATCACCAGTCATGGCGACCACTTCATCTCTGGCACGTAATGCCTCAACGATCCGCAGTTTATGTTCCGGAGAGACCCTGGCAAATACGTCAGTATAGCCTATCTGATCTTCAAGTTCTCTATCATCCAGCTGGTCCATCTGCGCACCGGTCAGCACCTGGTGCCCGGGTTCAAGCAAATCGATCGATTCTGCGACTGCGCGAGCGGTTGCCGGGTAATCTCCGGTGATCATGATTGTGCGGATTCCGGCCCTGCGTCCGACATTTAATGCCTTTGCCACTTCCTCCCGGGGTGGATCAATCATACCGATCAAGCCTGCGAATACGAGTTCCTGCTCTAAGTCCTGCAGATTTAAATCCTCTGGAACACGCTGCACAACACGATATGCCATCGCCAAAACCCGCAATGCCTGATGTGTCATCTTGTCATTTGCTTCAATGATCCGCGCGCGATCCTCATCAGTCAGTGTGGAGGTCGTATCATTTATCCGCTCCATTTGCGCGCAAAGATCTAAGATGATATCGGGAGCTCCTTTAACTGTTAACACAAACCATTCCTGCAAATCATGATCATAAAATGGGGAGATATCTTCCGGATCTGGCTCGGATATGCGGTGCAGAGTGAGCATTCTTTTTCGGGTCGAATCAAACGGTATTTCCTGCACCCGCGGATAGGACTGGCTGAGATCTTTGCTCCAGGCGTTTGCCTTGGCGGCTGCCACAATTAAAGCTCCTTCTGTCGGGTCGCCCGCCACGCGGTATGCACCTTGTTCAGCATCCCCCAAATCTAAATCAGCATTATTATTGAGTGCTGCTACCCACAAGGCAGTTGATGCGCCGGGGAAATCATTCAGATCGATTGTCCTCTGATCGATTTGGAATTGCCCGGCTGGTTTGTATCCACCCCCGGTAATATCGATCAATTGCCCGTCCACCCAGACCTGGGTTGCAGTCATCTGGTTTTGAGTCAGCGTACCGGTTTTATCGGAACAAATCGTGGTAGCTGAACCTAAAGTCTCTACCGAAGACAGGCGTCGAATGAGAGAATTTCGCTTGATCATCTCGCGCATACCCATAGCAAGGCTGATGGTAACGACTGCCGGTAATCCCTCAGGAACTGCAGCAATTGCCAAGCTAACTGCGATCAGGAACATGTCCAAGGGATTAAAGCCGCGCATCCAGCCTACGAGAAACACCGCAGCACAAATAGCCAATGCAGCCCAACCAAGTGTTTTACCCACTGCGTCCAAGCGACGCTGGAGAGGTGTGGGCTCATTTTCTACCATCTGCAGCATGGTCGCAATCAAGCCGATCTGGGTATACATGCCGGTACTCACCACCACGCCTTTACCGCGACCATAAGTAACCATGGTGCCCATAAAGGTAGTGTTTTTCCTATCTCCCAAGGGAATATCTGCTTCCAGGCGTTCACCTGCAACCTTCTTCACCGGTACTGACTCACCCGTTAATGCCGCTTCGTCAACCTGCAAATTTACTGCCTCAATCAAGCGCATATCTGCAGGTACATAATTTCCCGCATCAAGCAGGACCATATCACCTGGGACGAGCTGGTGAGCGGGGATAACCTGGTGTGAGCCATCCCGGATCACGTGTGCATCTGGAGAGGCCAATTTTCGCAGAGCAGCTAATTCTTGCGCCGCCCTGCGCTCTTGAACAACACCTAATGCTGCATTGAGGATTACTATGGCGAAAATAGCCGCTGCTTCGATATATTCCCCGAGCAGGGCAGAGATCACGGCAGCTACTATGAGCAGGATAACCACAAAATTGTTAAATTGCTCCCCTAGCATCTGCCAAAAAGAGATCGGGGCAGATTCCTCAAGCATATTGGGACCAAGCTGTGCCAGACGCTTTTCTGCCTCCGTGGTAGTTAAACCGCTCTGAGCGTAGGTTGCTAATCGGCTGAGGACCTCATCAACTTCCACTGCGTGCCAAGAATCCCCCTTGATATTTTCTGTGATATTGTCCGACTTTGTATTTTCCATGCCAAAATTTAGACCCGTTAATGGATCGGGAATTTTCTACAAATTAGATTTCTTCTCATCTTGGTCCATTGTACTCTAAAAACGAATTCCAATATTTTCATTCTCCAGTATCAAATTGGCCAATAGAATTCATACGCATTGAAGATTGACAATTCGATTGGAAGTAAATTGGTGAAAAAGGTAAAACACACTGTGCCCCATCCTGTCCTCGTGCTATAATCCATCCTCGATAATCTCAATCTGCAAGGAGTCAAGTTTTTATGGCAAGCACCGTTAATGCCCCTCATGGGGGTCAAAAGATAGGCATTCAAAATGGGATACTTCAGGTACCAGGTAACCCCGTCATCCCATTTGTTGAAGGCGATGGCACTGGGCGAGATATCTGGCGCGCATCAAAGCGCGTTTTTGATGCCGCGGTGGAGAAAGCATACCAGGGAGATCGGCAGATAGTCTGGGTGGAAGTGTTCGCAGGAGAAAAGGCTTTCAACGAATTCGGTTCCTGGCTTCCCGAGGAAACCATCGAGTTCTTCCGGGAATACCTGGTCGGGATTAAAGGTCCTTTGACCACACCAATCGGAGGGGGCATTCGCTCACTTAATGTTGCCCTGCGTAAAGCGCTCGATTTATATGTCTGCCAGCGTCCTGTGCGTTATTACTCGGGAGTCCCTTCTCCCGTAAAGCACCCGGAATATGTGGATATGGTGGTCTTCCGCGAAAATACCGAGGATATCTATGCCGGGATTGAATTCGAAAATGGAACCCATGAAGGCGAGAAATTCAAGCAGCTGCTGAGGGAAAATTTCCCGGATGAATACAGTAAGATTCGCTTCCCGGACACCACCGGGTTTGGTCTCAAGCCCGTTTCTAAGGAAGGAACCTACCGCTTGGTTCGTGCGGCGATCCGCTATGCGGTGGCTAATAATCGCCGTAGTGTTGCCCTTGTCCATAAAGGGAATATTATGAAATACACAGAGGGTTCGTTCCGCGCTTGGGGCTACGAAGTAGCTGAAGCAGAATTCGGTGAGCAGGTATATACCTGGAATCAATGGAATCAAACGGTGGACAGCCAGGGTGAGGCAGCTGCCAACCAGGAACAGGAGAATGCCCTCAAGGAAGGAAAACTACTGGTCAAGGATGTCATCGCCGACATTGTCTTCCAGCAAACTATTACCCGGGCGCGCGAATTCGATATCATCGCTACAATGAATCTGAACGGGGATTACCTTTCGGATGCCTTGGCTGCCCAAGTTGGAGGGATTGGTATTGCCCCAGGAGGTAATATTAACTACGATACAGGTCATGCGATCTTCGAAGCTACCCATGGTACGGCCCCCAAGTACGCAGACAAGGATGTGGTCAACCCCGGGTCCGTTGTGCTTTCTGGTGAGATGATGTTCAGGTATATGGGATGGCATGAAGCGGCTGATTTGATCGTCAAAGGTATGGAGGGTGCTATTGAGGCTAAAACTGTTACCTATGACTTCCACCGCCTCATGGATGGGGCCAAATTACTGAAGACCTCCGAATTTGGATCGGCTGTTATCCAGCGTATGGACGATTAATTTTCAAAAACACAAGCTTGCGCACCAGGTCATACCATCTGCCCGCTTTCTTTGAAAATGAAAGACCGGGAATATCAAGGCTGAATTTACAGAATTTGAGCACACAGAATGTGGTTTAATTAGTGGGAAATTCGCCATCACTGAAGGGAGATATGCCAAATGGATCAAAACCAGGAAAAACAGGCGCAGGAACCAGCCGGTAAAACAGAGCAGAGATCCTATATTGATTTACCTACCCGGTTTGACCGTTGGGAACCGTTAGCAGAAGTGATCGCTACGATTGTGCTTGCCTGCGCGACTTTAGCCACAGCCTGGAGCGGTTACCAATCCGCCCGTTGGGGTGGGGTTCAATCTTCCAAATACAGCCAGGCGGGTGCCTTGCGAACTGAGTCCACCCGGGCTTCTAATCTTGCCGGTCAGCTCACACAAATAGATATCGGGTTATTTACGAATTGGATTAATGCTTATGCTAATGAACAACCTGATTTAATGGAATTTTACCAATCCCGTTTTCGCGATGAGTTCAAACCCGCATTTGAAGCCTGGCTGGCAACAGATCCAGCAGAAAATCCTGAAGCCCCAAAATCTCCTTTTGCCATGCCAGAATACAATCTAGCCATGTCCAACGAAGCAGATCGACTGCAAAAAGAAGCAGAAGATACCTTCAATATTGGCCAGGATGCGAACCAAACGAGCGACAATTACATTCTGAATACAGTAATCCTTGCCTCAGTATTGTTCCTGGGAGGTGTCGTTACCCGTTTTAAAGCCATGGCGGCCCGTTGGGTCATCATCGTGATCAGCTTGGGGATCCTGATCTATGGGCTGTTTAATCTCTTCACCTACCCAATCAACTGATCTACCTGAGCTTATGTTCAGGTGAACGAAATAACACCAAGATCAGGATCCCTGTTCCCACCAGGATCCCTATCGTGGTGAATACAACTGGTTGACCGAACCCAAATCCTAATCCAAACCCAGTCGCAACAACACCTGTAATAATGCCTGCTGCGAGAGCCAGGGGCTGCCGCCAGCGATCAAACTCTGCGGTAGCGATCTCTGATTCCGGCTTACGCTCTTCTCGCCGCGCGGCAACCAGGAATGCGATCAGCAGGACCGGGCGAATAGTATTCGCAAAATTTTGAATGGTATTTCCAGGAGCCAGATTTCCTGTCTCTACAATATCAATCATATGCACAATGGTCGCCCCGAAACCAAGAATTGTCACCGCGATCACGGTTGCTTCCCGAAACCCATCCCGGCGTTCGACTGCGATAATCCCAAGAATACCCAGGATCAAATTCGCAAACCCCATTTCCAATTGAAATGGACTCCCGATCGGCCAGCCAACAGCTTCCGCTACTTGATCGGAGAGGAACATATGCCCGAAGAAACCTCCGATTCCGCTCCCAGCAACGCCCAGTGCGAAAAGAAAAATCAAGAAGACCTCGATTCTGCGTTCTCTCGTGGAGACTGTCCTGTCAATCAGAAGCACCAATCCAGCCAGGAGAAGGGGCAGTATTGTGTATATTGTGATGCGAACAATGAACAACGTCATAAGGTAAAATCCTTTGAAATGTAAATTCCTTTCTTTAAGATAAAATCTTTCAGCAGACCAACCTGATATCCTAATCAATCTTGAAGAATGGATTCCAGGCAACTTCCCACAGGAAACCATCGGGATCTTTGAAATAACCTGAATAGCCACCCCAATCCGTATCCTGGGGGTTTTTCACTACTTCTGCCCCGATCGAGGCGGCTTTCTCGATCAAACGGTCTACTGCTTCAGTTGATCGCACATTGTGTGCAAGGGTGAAACCTTGAAATCCCTGCCCCTCACCGGCCTGGTTGGCATCTTCAGCCAGCAGATCTCGGGGAAACAAAGCCAGCCAGGTGCCTTTCAACTCAAAAAATGCGATCTGCCCCTCGTAACCTT
>JBJYXV010000089.1:0-43739 GCA_046260155.1 Anaerolineales bacterium | reverse complement strand
GATGTGCGGTGATGTCTGGATCAATGAAACTGTGATGTTGGATTTGGTGTCTCCATCTCCTCAGGTATTGCCTAGGGTGAGATTGAAGTCTCAGTTGCTTCAGGAATTTCAGGTATCGGCGTTGGCGAAAGAGCCGCAGCCTCTTCAGCTGTTTCAGGCGCACCACCCTCAACCCATCGTTCAAAAATCTCGATGATCTCGGGTTTAAGGGCACGTGTGGGCGGCATTGGTCCACCCGCTTCAATCTCCTGGCGGTTGATCATCAGTATATTATTGGAATTCAAATCTCCAGGTATCACGTTAGGAGCATGATCCCCGGTCTCCATGGTTTCCAGGTAAGAACCCATTAGATAATTATTATTTTTCTTTCCCGGGCGGTGGCATGAAATGCAGTAGCGCTTGATAATGGGTTCGATATGAACTTCATAGGAAGGGATTTCCTCTGGTCCCAGAGCCGGAAGAGCACCAGCCTGAGCTGCTTCTTCAGGGATCTCTACTCGATCATCCCAGGTATAACGCATGAAGGTGACGATGGCATCTATTTCACCGCGCGATAGCTCACCACCATATCCCAATCCGAACGGGGGCATACCCAGGTCAGGCTGGCCATAATCGATGATTGAGAACAATGTTTGATCAGAACGGGTGTACATTTCATCCTGGCTGTTGATCGGTTTTACTATTACACCTTCTAAACCCTCCACGCCAACGATCTCCCCGCCCTCTCCTTCTGCTCCGTGGCATTCAACACATTCAATCGAGTATAAATCTTGTCCAAGGACAATCTTTTCAGTGATGGTGGTCGCTACGGTTGTTTCTTCCTGCGGTGGTGTAGTGACAGCAGCCTGGATAGTCAACCCAACCATGGCAATGACTATCAGGCTCATGATCGCTGTTGCTACTTTGCGCTTCTTCCAATACCTGAGTGGGCTGCGATCATAAAATGGGAGCAGAAATAATGCCAAAACAGCAATGGTCGGTATGATCACAGTACCGACCCATTCCAGCTGGCCAGGGAAATATTTCAACATCTCAAACAGGAATAGGAAATACCATTCCGGTCGAGGTATGTATGCGCTATCACTTGGATCTGCCGGTGGTTCTGCTGCCACACCAACAAAAATCGCCAACCCAAGCAGGAGCAAGAAAATACCAAAAGATACCAGCAGGTCTTTATAGATGATATCCGGATAGAACTTGACCCCCTTCTCTTTTTCCTGCTTATATTCTTCCAGGTACTTCTGCTTCTGTTCTTCGTTCAAATAACCACTCCTGTGGTTTACTGCTCATCATCCGTGGGTACACTCGAGATACCCAAACGAATAATAAGGTACATATGAACACCAATTAAAGCGATGATCACAGCTGGCAGGAACCAGATATGGACTGCGAAAAAGCGTGCTAAAGTGACCGCACTCAAATCCGCGCCTCCCCGCAGGATGCGCAGGATAAAATCACCAATTAATGGAGCCGTACCAGCGATTTCCGTGCCCACAGTTGTAGCCCAATAAGCACGCTGGTTCCATGGCAGCAAATAACCAGTAAATCCCATTCCCAGCGTTGCGAGCAGGAGAACAACTCCTGTCAGCCAGGTGATCTCGCGCGGAAATTTATATGCTCCCATGAAAAAAGTGCGCAGCATATGTACAAAGACAAAAATCACCATCAAAGTTGCCCCCCAATGGTGAATACCCCTGATCAACCAGCCAAAAGCCACACCGTTCATGATAAATTGGACGCTATCGTAGGCTTTTACGGGATCTGGTACGTAGTAAACCGCTAAAAATACACCTGTGACCCCTTGCAGTACAAACAGGAACAGGCTAGCACTGCCAAAGGTAAACCACCAATTTACTTTTGGTACTTTGCGATCCAATACCAAATTATATATAGCGGTTAAACCCAATCGCTGGTCGAGCCAGGTAATTACTTTTGTGGTCATGATCACGCTTCCATGTGCTTGATGAATAAAATGCCTTCATCAACCTTATGCTCATATTCATACAGGGGCCTGGGCGGCGGGCCAGCAACTACCTCGCCTTCCTTGTTAAAGCGACCATCATGACAGGGACAGAAGTATATATTCGTCTCATCTTTCCAAGTCACTCGACAGCTCAAATGAGTACACATATTTGAGTAAACCCTTAATTCCGAGTCCCCTTCCCCGTATCGCCAAATATACGCCCCATAACTGTTCACCGTTTTCTCCCAACCATTTATTTTTGACCTGGTATATGAAAACAAGACTGGAGAATCCAGAGGATATCCATCCAGAGGACCGAGTGGGATCCAGGCTTCTTTTTCCTGTACTTTTACAGCGGGAGAGATCAGGTAAGCAATGGCTGGGATGCCGATAATAAGACCAATCACAGAACCGATTCCAACCAGGACGATGTTTACAAAATCCCTGCGTTGAACCTCATGCGAATCAGCCATTGATTATCTCCATCAATTTGGGCATAATTTCAAAATAATTTTAGATGAAATCTCTGTGAACTATAAGGACATCTGAAACTAATAATCCATGATAATTGTCACTTTTCCAGTGGTACTCACGAATGCAATAATACCATTACTTACTTTTCGCCATAGGTTGAGGAGGTAGCAGATGGAACTCAAACGCCGGGGCGGGTTCTTCTATGGGCTCAGATACCGGGGTGGAGGCCCAATGTGGGCGTGGGTATTGCACAGGGTCACAGGTTTAGCCTTGCTGCTGCTTGTAGGAACTCACGTTTTCGCCTCTTTCTTCATGCAGCAAACCGGTAGTGATTTCGCCACCTCGCTCAACATCATCTACGAATCATGGATCTTCCAGATCCTTGTCGTGTTTATCGTCATTTTTCACGGTCTCAACGGAATTAGGATCAGCATCCTGGACATATGGCCAAAATACCAGATGTTCCAGCGTGAAGCCTTGTGGCTGCAATGGTTGGTTTTCATTCCCTTATATGGTTTGACAGTATTTATCATTATTCAAAGGGCAATTTCTGGCAGTTAACAGCTAAAAGGGATTTAGAGATGAGTTCTCGAACTGTACAACCCGGTTTATCTTTTGAATATGTGATGTGGATCTTCACTCGCATATCAGGATTGTCACTGATCCTCCTGTCAGCAATCGGCCTGATCAGTGCTTTCGCGTTAGGTGCCAGGACACAGGTAGATTTGCCGACTCTTGTACGCTGGACTTTTTTCCCAAACCCAAATCACGTTATCAACAGTAATATCCCGGACGTTACACTGGGTTGGGCAAATGCTTTTTGGCAGGTGATGCAGATCTCAATCATTTTCTTTGCCGCCACGCACGGTTTCAACGGTTTACGGGTGATAATCGAAGATTATATCGGTCAATCCATCGCCAAACCATTTGTGCGTGGTCTAATTTTCTTGCTTTGGTTGTTTTCTCTAATTGTCGCCATTTACGTTGTGCTATTTTCATAGCTCATGATTATCCGCCATCAAGGTTTCCTGTAATACCATATAATTATGAGTAATTATATCGTAATTATAATTTCTCTATTTCGCTAGCCAGGTAATCGCTCTGCTATCGGCTCGAAGGATCCTTAAATGAACATTCACAAATTCGATGTAATCGTTGTTGGAGCTGGCGGGGCTGGTTTGATGGCCGCCTTATACGCTTCCAAGGAAGCAAATACTGCGGTGATCAGCAAGCTATACCCAACTCGATCGCATACAGGTGCTGCCCAGGGTGGAGTTGGTGCGGCATTGGGCAACACCGAGGAAGACCACCCGGACTGGCACACTTACGATACCGTCAAAGGTAGTGACTATCTGGGGGACCAGGAAGAAATAGAATTTATGTGCTCCGAAGCGATCTCCACCGTTTACGAATTAGAGCACATGGGATTGCCTTTCTCACGCAACCGGGATGGAACAATCGCACAGCGTCCCTTTGGAGGGCATACAAATAACAAGACCGGGCGTCCTGTGAGGCGGGCATGTTACGCAGCCGATCGCACCGGACACATGATCCTGCAAACACTCTACCAGCAGTGCATTAAGAATAATGTCAAATTCTATGATGAATTTCAGGTGATCGACCTGATCCTCGTCGATGGAATTGCGGCTGGCGTTGTGGCAGTAGAATTGTTAACCGGTGAACTGCATGTCTTTCATGCCAAATCAGTAATTATCGCCACCGGCGGGCATGGTCGCATATGGGAGATCACTTCTAATGCGTATGCATATTCCGGTGATGGGATTGCTCTGACGCTCCGACGGGATATACCCGCCGAAGATATGGAGTTCTTCCAGTTTCATCCCACCGGAATTTACCGGATGGGCATCCTGATCACAGAAGGTGTGCGCGGTGAAGGCGGCGTCTTGTTGAACGACAAGGGTGAACGCTTCATGGAAACTTATGCACCCTCCGTGAAGGATTTAGCTTCAAGAGATGTTGTCAGCCGGGCGATGTTCCTGGAGATGCAAGCAGGACGGGGAATTGGTGGAAAGCGCTATATGTACCTCGATGTACGGCCTGAAACGGTGAACAAGTATGCTGCCAGCGATGGGCGCAAACGACCGGATGGCAGTCCATATGTCGTCACGGCTGAGGAAATCCTCTCGAAGCTGCCAGACATTGTTGATTTTTGCCGTACCTATTTGGGAGTTGATCCGATTTCCCAACCGATGCCAGTGCAACCGACTGCGCATTATGCTATGGGCGGTATCCCTACCAACAAATTTGGCGAGGTGCTGATCGATGAGAAAAATACCATCCTGCCTGGTTTGTTCGCAGCTGGTGAAGTTGCCTGTGTATCGGTGCACGGTGCGAACCGACTCGGCACCAATTCACTGCTGGATATCCTGGTATTTGGCAAACATTCTGGAATAAAAGCTGCGCAACACGCTCTGGGAGAAAAATTCCAGACCTTACCGGAAGATCCAACAGATTTTACCCGTGCCCAATTTGATAAATTACTGGACTCTTCCGGTGAAGAAAGGCCGGAGAGTATTGCCGTTGAAATGAAACAGGTAATGAACGACTATGTCGGGGTCTTCCGCACCGAAGAAGGGATGACAAGTGCTGCCGATAAAATCCAGGAGCTTCAGGAGCGTTTCAAACACGTCAAGGTAGAAGATAAAGGCAGGATATTCAACACCGATTTATTGGCTACCTGGGAATTGGGCAATCTGATCGATCTTGCCCAGGTCACAACTGCTGCAGCCCTGGATCGACAAGAGAGCCGTGGAGCCCATGCCAGGGAGGACTATCCAAAGCGGGATGACGTAAATTGGATGAAACATAGCCTGGCTTGGTTGCGGGATGGTAAAGTTGAACTTCGCTATAAGCCTGTGAATATCACCAGGTTCGAGCCCAAAGAAAGAGTTTATTAAGCGCAGGTCGTAGAGAAGGGAATACACTGATGCAGGTTAAATTAAAAATCTTTCGCTATAACCCGGAAACGGATAAAAAACCCCATTACGAGACTTACCAGGTTGATGCCGAACCCACAGATCGTGTCCTTGACCTCCTGGAAAGGGTCAAAGGGGAGATTGACGGCACACTCTCTTTCCGGCGCTCTTGCGCCCATGGTGTTTGCGGTTCGGATGCCATGCGAATAAATGGAGTTAATTACCTGGCCTGTAAAGTACTCGTAAAAGACCTGAAATCCTCCAAGATCAAAATTGAACCGCTTATAGGCCTGGGCGTGATCAAGGACCTGATTGTAGATATGGAGCCTTTCTTTGAGCACTTTCGTTCTGTGATGCCGTACTTCGTTAATGATGAATCCCCACCAGCAGCTGAACGCCTGCAGAGTCCGGAAGAGCGCGAACGGTTCGATGACACGACGAAGTGCATCCTGTGCGCTGCATGTACAACCTCCTGTCCTTCATTCTGGGTAAACGAAAGATACGTTGGACCGGCAGCTATTGTAAACGCTCACCGCTTCATTTTTGACAGCCGCGACCGGGCAGGAGCAGAAAGGTTAAAAATCCTCAATGACCAATTTGGGGTATATCGCTGCCATACCATTTTCAACTGCACCCTGGCTTGCCCACGGGAAATTCAAATCACAAACGCAATTGGTGAGGTGAAAAAAGCAATTGCCACCGGCAGCTTGGCTTAGTTTTCCCCCGGTAAAGTTTCGTTAATTGTCAACTTCTACACCTTGCCTGGGACCATGGGCAAGGTGTTTTTTTCGGATAAATCACTCATCCATATGCTATAATTTTTGCGCTCGCCCCAATAGCTCAAAGGATAGAGCAAGGCTCTCCTAAAGCCGAGATCCGGGTTCGACTCCCGGTTGGGGCTTAGCTGAAATCTCCAGAGGTATTGTTAAGAAATTGATTAATTCGACTGGCAGCCCTTGATTTTCACGCACATCTCAAGTAATATTACATCGTCAAACGTCTGGGTGCCCCCCTCACCCAGGCGTTTGACTTTTAACCCCAAGAGTGGATCGATTTCAACCAGATAATAATTTTGCAAGTTGTCCGACAACTTGCCATGGATTCGCATTTTGTGATATCATTAATGCGGCAAGCGTCTGGGTGCCCCCCTCACCCAGGCGTTTGCCACTTTAAGGGGAAATCATGTGACCATAGTGGGGATATAATATCCCAAAAAGAAGCCGAGGACAGCACTCATGGATTTCGAAATCAATTCCATCCGTCAGCAGTTTCCAGCATTGACCAAGCAGGCGATCTACTTTGATAACCCGGGTGGTACGCAGATCGCGAATCCCGCTCTTGATCGCATGATTTCATATCTTACAGACACGAATGCCAACCATGACGGAGCTTTTTCTACAAGTATTGCTTCAGATGGCATAGTTGAAACCTCCCGCCAGTCTATGGCAGGTTTTCTCAATGCCAGACAACCCGAGGAGATCGTATTCGGGGCGAACATGACCACACTAACCCTGCATATCAGCCGCTCACTGGCTCGAACATGGAAGCGGGGAGACCTGATTGTTGTCACACGTCTCGATCACGATGCAAATGTCACCCCCTGGGTTTTAGCCGCAGAAGATCATGGTTGCAGGGTGAAATATATTGATTTCGTCCTGGACCAGGGCACATTGGATATGGAAAAGTTAGCCAAGGCTCTAGAAGAGAAACCACGCCTGGTAGCTGTAGGTTATTCCTCCAATGCACTTGGTACTATCAATCCTATCCGTGAAATCACCAGAATGGCCCATGCATCGGGTGCGCTGGTATATGTGGATGCAGTCCATTTTGCCCCCCATGGCTCTATCGATGTTCAGGAGCTGGAATGTGATTTTTTAGTGTGCTCAGCTTATAAGTTTTTTGGCCCGCATGTTGGTATCCTCTACGGACGGTACGAGCTCCTGGACCAGCTCAGCGCATATAAAGTCCGACCCGCGTCAAGTACGCCCCCGGGGAAATTCGAAACCGGGACACAAAATTTTGAAGGCATCGCTGGACTGCTCGGTGCGCTGGAATATCTCGAGTGGTTGGGGGAAAACTATGGAACAGGACAGATCGACAGTGGAGCTTCGAACCAAAGGCAACTCTTGAAACAAGCGATGAATAGTATTCGGGCTTACGAAACTAAACTCAGCGTACACTTACTTGAAGTATTGGAAGAAACACCAGGGGTTGTCATTTATGGTTTGCGCGATCAATCCAGGATAGCTGAACGCGTCCCCACGTATTCCTTCACAATGGAGGGCCATACTCCCAGGCAGGTAGCTGAGGAATTGGGGAAGAGGGAGATTTATGTCTGGGATGGCAATTACTACGCCTTGCAGGTTACTGAATCGCTTGGGTTGGAAGAGAAGGGCGGCATGGTGCGTGTTGGCCCGGTGCACTACAATACGATTGAAGAAATCGAGAGGTTTGGAGAAGCTTTGGGAAAAATTGCTATTTCATAATCCCTACTTTGCGGATAAAGATATCCGGTAGTCGGATGGGATCCAATCCCCACCTCCAAATCCAGCCAACCAGGAACGCATTAAGAACTGATTGCTTTTGTCTACCTTTGCTTTGAAATGCGGAATAGGCTGGCTGGACTGCCGGTAGACCTGAACAGGAAGAGCCAGGATTATCCCCCAAACTCCCCAGTGAAGTGTTTTCATTTTCCAAGAACAAAGGTTTCAAGTTGAATCCTGCATTAAAACAATTTGACGATTAAGTACATAATTTTCCTGCTTAAGGAGTTGAATTCTAAAAATCAATCCAGGGTTATTTCGAATCTCAAAATCAAATTGGGCAGGCAAATATGCAGCGCAACATGTGGGATAATTTTATTTGTTTCCAATGGACATGGGAGAGTAATATTAGGAAAAATGTGCAAACAATACTAGCAGCAGGCTTACTGTAGAGGGATGAATCCGCCATGACAACCTATGATGATCAGCTTAGTTCCTATATCAGCTCGCTTTTCGCAGTTGAGGACGAATATCTATTGAATGCCAGGGATGACTCACCTAAATACGGGTTACCCGGTGGGAACATTCAAGCCGAGGAAGGGCGTTTCCTGCAATTTTTAGCATACGCAATAGGAGCCTCAAAAGCTGTAGAGATTGGTACCCTGGGTGGCTATAGTGGCATCTGGATCGCACGCGGATTACGCCCCGGTGGAAAATTAATCACCATCGACAAAGAAGCCAAACATGCAGAGGTCGCCCAGAAACACTTCGAAGCCGCTGGTTTGCAGGAGGTTGTAGATATTCGGGTCGGAAATGCGCTTCAAATCATCTCCAGATTGCCGGATGAAGGTCCATTCGACTTTGTTTTCATTGATGCTGATAGGCCTGCCTATCCAACCTTCTATAATTGGGCGGTTGAAAATATCCGCAACGGTGGAATCATTGCAATCCACAACGCTTTCAGGAAAGGTACTGTGGCCGGCATTGGAGATGACGATGAGCACACAGAACTGATGCGCCAGCTCAACCGGCGGATTGCAGAAGACCCACGGGTATCCAGCACTATTTTCCCGGCTGGAGATGGCACCCTCATCTCGGTCCGGCAAGTCTGAAAGATCGCGACCTATCTGTAATTGATCGCAAAAAAGAAACTTTGAGTCAACAGGTCCGTTGAAAATTTTGAATTACTACGGCATTCCATTTGCAGCCAGCATAACCCGGTTGCACGGGGTGAATTGGGATGAATCCTCCAGTGGTTTCTCATTTCTGATCAGGTAAGAAAAGGATAATTGTCAATTTTGATTATCCATCAATTAACAATCTACCCACTCCTAGCCAGGAGGTTCAACATAGCAGGACCAATAATCATTTTCTCCACTGAAAATGATTCCAACAGATCCTAATCGAAGCCGGGACGCAATACTGCCGTTCAGATTTCTATGAACCCTGACATTACTTTTTATATCGTTGCCATCCTGGCGGTTCTATTGATTGGAATATCAAAGAGCGGTTTTGGTTCTACGCTGGCGGTTTTTGGGGTGCCATTGATGTCATTGGTCATCCCACCCGCACAGGCAGCAGCCATCGTGCTGCCATTGTTAATCCTGATGGATTTATTCAACCTGGTCCATTACCGAAACCGATTTGATCGCACGAATTTATTTATCCTGCTTCCAGCTGCATTAATTGGTGTACTTGCCGGTTCATTAACCTTTCAATTTTTATCCGACGCGAGCATCCGCATCCTGATTGGCGGTATTGCATTAATTTTTGCGATCATTTATTTCTGGGGACAGCAGGAGGAGCATCCTAAGACTGAGCCGGATCGAATTAAAGGCAGCTTCTGGGGATTGATTTCAGGATTCACCAGCTTTGGAGTGCATGCCGGTGGATTACCCGCCAACATTTATTTGCTGCCCCAACGGATGGATAAAACATTATTCGTTGGCACAAATGTGATCCTCTTTGCAATTTTGAATTATGTCAAACTGGTCCCATACGCTTTATTAGGCCAGCTGAACTTGGACAACTTGAAGGTATCTCTAATATTGGTCCCATTTGTCCCGATCGGGTTCTGGTTAGGGATCAAATTACATGACCGGGTGAATGAAAAACAATTCTACAACCTAGCTTACTTCTTTTTATTTGTTGCTGGGATAAAATTATTGTTTGACGGATTTACACAGATCTAGTCCAGAGGATACCCCTTTCCTTGTAACGGATTCACAACCTTTAGGAAATTGTCCCTGGCAAACATCTTTCTTGCAGGTGAAAATTTCCCTAGTGACTTTTGAGTGGAAATTATTCTCATAGAAAATGTAGCGGGTTTTCGTCATCCATCTGCTGGATGATTGAAATTCATAAATCCTATGAGATTAAATATCCCTCTCCAAAATTGGAGAGGGATATTTTCGTTCTTATGCCCTTTTCAAGTGAGCTTTCAGCTCCGGCTGAGCTGAGCCATCCAGCACAGCCCGCTGGTCGATGGTCATCTTGACCTGCGAGATGGCACGCTTGCCGACGATATCGCATGTCCAGCCAGCGAGAGTATGAAAAATATTTCCACCCTGATCGAAGAGTTTACGGCTGGCTTCGATGAAATCCGCAGCAGGGCCCTGGAACCAGGTAGACGTCATCCAACCCTCTGCATGCCAGACAGTCGCAAAGCGCGCCCAGTCACCTGCATCGCGATACACTACCCAATTCTCCACCACCTCACAGATAACCAGTTTATCTGCAGAAAAATTATCAATCACACATTCCTTGTTTAGATTTATTTCGAGTAATCCAGCCTTTCAAATAATAATTTCCAGCAGGACTATTGCAATTTAACCACTCGACAAGAGTACTTCTCACTTTTAGCTTATGCGCTGATCAGGGACTCCTGCCCTGATTCAGTCCAGCGCATGACCAAAATAGACAAACCCCCGAAAATAGCGATACTAGCAACCAGAGGAAGAACAGTCCCGTCGTAGCTGCGGCCTATCATCGTGCCCAGGATCATGGAGATCAGGGTAGAGAGCGAACCGACGACCGCAGATCCAACCCCGGCCAGGTGACCCAAGGGTTCCATTGCCAGGGAATTCAAATTTCCAAAAAGGATGCCGATGCAGAAGAAGGTCATCATCAGGTAAGCGATAAACATCCACAGAGATGGTTTTCCTGCGGTGAGCAAGGCGATGCTAAGACCTATGAGCGACAACCCAAAAATGAAGAACAGCGACCATTTCACCAGAAAGCGCATACCCAGGCGAACCACAATACGGGCGTTTGTGAGAGAAGCCAGGCCAAGTGCTAACGAGATAGCTCCAAAATACAGTGGGAATAATCGCCCCAATGCATACTGTTCTTGAAAGATCTGCTGGGTTGAGTTCAGGTATCCAAGAAATACTCCGCTGATCAAGCCTGCTGTAATGGTGTAGCCGAGGGAAATGCGGTTCTTTAGTATTTCTACGATCGCCTGAAATATCTTCCGCAATTTAAAAGGAGTACGTTTCTCTGGAACCAGAGTCTCCGGCATACGCAGGGCGAACCAGGCGAATGTGATCAAGGCGATCAAGATCAAGATCAGGAAAATTGATCGCCAACCTGAAATTAGAAGAACTGCCTGCCCTAGAGAGGGTGCGAGCATCGGCACCAGGATGAAAACCGTCATCACAAACGACATCACCCGGGCCATCTCCCGGCCTGCGTAGCGGTCACGCACCAGGGCTAATGAAACCGCCCTTGGGGAAGATATACCGATGCCCTGTAATAAGCGTCCCAGCAGCATTATGGGGAAATTGAGTGCGAATACCGATATCAATGCGCCAGCGATGAAGATAGCATAACCGGCATAGATGGCAGGTTTACGCCCCGTTTTATCGGATAATGGTCCAAAGAACAGCTGGCCAACCGCCAGGCCAAGAAACAACACCGAGACCACAAGCTGCCGATCGTTAACGGACTTTACCCCCAGATCGCTACCTATCTGGGGGAGGGACGGCAGCATCACGTCGATGGTTAATGCTGTCAGCGACATTATCAAGGAGATGAGGGCGACGAATTCGCCGTATGATGGCTCTTTTTTACTTTTCTCTACAGCTATTTCATTGTTCATTTTCTGAATAGTCTAGCTTTCGAAGATTGTCGATTCAATCCAATTAACCCAATTTTCCCACCTGCCACCAGGATTCCAGCACCCCTATTGGCACCATACTGCATGGGATTGAGAAATATGTTATTGTTCTCTCAAGCCCCTATACCCCCCTTGGATTTGCCTTGGTCAGCCACCATAATCCAAGCCATCATCATTTGACTTTCGGCGGAGTGGAATTCCCGGCTACGTTCTAAAGGAATCACTGGAGGTTTCCTTTAAGACAACTTAAACTCATTAAGCGATATCAGTATGGATTTCAATTCGGCGGCAATCTTGAATTAAAGGATTAACGTCCATAATAGCATAACCCAGATTCCCATCTGCAATCCGGTCCTCAGTATACCGGATTACGAGACTCTTGAGTCCTTTCAGGTTGATAGCCCCAGTAGCTATCAGTTCAGAGTGCAACCGGGCCAGGTGAGATTGCACATCGAAATTTAGATTGCTGGCATTTTCAATGGTTTGTTGTGATATCAATTTAATCATCAGGGAGCGTTTTATAAGCATAGAAAAATGGATTTGTAGGCAGATTTCCATAACCGGCTTTTTTTGCTTTCCTCCCTCCAGACGACAGGTTTCCAATCGGGGATCAGAATAAAGCGGACACCAGCATTAGTGATCTCAAAACGATCGTCACCAGCTTCATATACATATTTAAGAAAAGATAGTCGAATGGCGTGTTCATTTAAACCCATCTCAATGAAGATTTTATCCCCAAGATTAACATCTGCCGTTGGCAGATCATCCTCGTGGTTATCAACTGCCTATGCTGTTTGGTGCAAGCATCCTTACCATCCCACCCAATCCAATGCGATTGCGAAATCCCAGATATTGTTGAAAACCGTGACCTAGGAAGTTTTTTCGTCTCCATCGTCAAAATGACCTACTTAATCGAATTTTATAACTTCATAAGCTGTCATTCAGTGCAGCAACCAAGATAATCGTAATAATAATTTCCTGCTATCTATTGGGTATGATTAATGTAACCAGATTGATTTGTCATGAGAGATTAATTATTCAATACAATCAAAACAATCCACATCTATTATTTAATACCTTAAAATTAGAAGATGAATGAACCCCATCAGTATCAAGTGCCGTTCGGAAAAGCAACCATTAAATTCGATTTGCCCCCGAGAATGCGAGGTACTATTGCCGTTTCCAACCCGGTCGAACCTGTAAAAGACGCCTGGAGTGAGATAAAATCAGCCCTGAAATCTCCATTTGGATCTCGCAAATTACACCAGCTTGCCAGCCAGGGACAGCGGGTATGTATTATATTCACCGATATCACCCGCTCGAGTCCTGACCACCTGCTGGTCCCAGCCTTGCTGGATGAACTGGAACTCGCTGGGGTCCGGGAGGAGGATATTACCCTCCTATGCGGCATCGGCATGCACCGGTCATCCACACCAGAAGAAAAGATCGAAAAATTAGGCAGGGAAATTGTCCAGCGCTACCGGGTGATCGATAACGAACCTCAAAATCTCAATGCCCTGGTTGATCTGGGTACCACCAGCAGTGGTGTTCCGGTACTGGTGCATCGTGCGGTAATCGAGGCAGAGCTGACTCTCGCAACCGGAATCGTTGAACCGCACCAATATGCAGGTTATTCAGGTGGGAGAAAAACTTTGGCGATTGGAGCTGCAGGTGAGGCCACGATTGCAAAGACACATGGACCAGAATTCATTGATCACGAAGGCACCCGCCTTGGTCGCATTGATGGCAACCCATTTCATGTTGCAGTGACCGAGGTGGCTCGCATGGCTGGTCTGCGCTTCATATTAAATGTCGTCCTCGATGATAAGAAAAGGATACTGCGTGTGGCTGCCGGTGATCCCGATCTGGCTTTTAATGATTTGGTGATGTTTGCCAGATCAATTTATGAAACACCAATCCCTCATCAATATGACATTGTAATTGGAGGAGTGGGTTATCCAAAAGACAGCAATCTCTATCAAGCCAGCCGCGCACCGACTTATTTGTTTTTTGCACCATTACCAGTGGTGAAACCAGGAGGCTTTCTTATCATTCCAGCCCGCTGTGAAGAAGGGGCCGGTGCAGGTGTTGGAGAACAGCGTTTTCTAAAAGCAATGCGAGATGCACCAGATATCAACTACATTCTTGCTGATGCGAGACGAAATGGTTATCCTCCTGGACAGCAACGGGCGTTTGTCTTGGCGAAAGTCCTGGAACAGGCTCAGATCGTTATTGTCGGTAGCGAACACCCTGATCTGGTTTCAGACTGTAAAATGATCCCGGCCGCGACTATGGAGGAGGCTTTGGAATTGGCCAAGCAAAGCCTTGGCAGAAGTTGCCAGGTTTTAGTTGTTCCAAATGCCATGCAAACACTACCAATAGTCCAGTTTAATTCCTTTTCCTGTTGAAAGATGCCCCACGAAGGCATAACAGGTTGTCCAACCGTACACATTCCCCACAGGGGGAGACAAACAGAAAATAACTTTCCGCTGGTTGTACAATAGCCAGAAAACCGCTGACCAATTTCTGCTGAAATTGTCAGAGCATGACTGCCTCGAAGAATTTCATCATAAAATACCCGGCCATCATCGAAGATGCTTAGATCAGAAACTTTACCTCACTGCTCAATAAGTTAGGTTTATACTGGCTTGAAGTCATAGAACCATCCACCTGATGAATTTGAAATCTATACAAGCTGGCCTCAAACTGAGGCGGTAACATTAATTATCATCGGAAAGGTCCGAGTTAATTGTGATTTTGCAATCCAGTCACCATCCTTTGGGTAGCGGTTTTATGCAAATCAAGCGATTAAGCAATCTCGGAAACGCCACTTATTGGGTTTTTTTATCAAGACAAAGAGGGATCTGGAGTGCTCATTCTGCAGCCCAAACGATATATTCGCACTGATCCTTCATAATATTATGTTTCGATAGGAATTCGCGTTGCAAAGATAGATCGATCTTACTTTCGATAATAAAAGGAGAAAATTCATAGTACCTGAATAACAGCCTGTGAGTATTTGTAGACTGTTATTCGAAGATACTTATTTATATTTTGTAATGAATGCCCTTCCTCGCTCACCTAAGCGAGAAACCGAGCAACCTCTTCTTCATCTACAAAGATAATTGCATCCGTTGGACAGTTGCTTTCACAAGTACCGCACTCTATACAAATCCCAATATCAATATAACTTTGATATTCACCTTCTGTGATGGCATCGCTTTCACAATCGATCACACAAGTCCCGCATAAGATACATTCATCAGTAACAACGTAAGGCATTGTTTGTTTCCTCTACCAATAATTTGTAATAATCCTTGACCAATTATCCCATATAATTTCCCTACGGAACGTTGTCGTTATGAATCAAACAAACCTGTCCCACTTATGGTAGTTCTGTAAAAGGTATATTCACAGGCACCATAGGTTGGAGGCTCATGTCCTCGAGGATATCATCGAGATTGGAATCTGGGAGGATCGATTTAATTATCACGAGTTTACCTGCCAGGTCAAGGCCAAAGATTTCTTTATCTCTGATCACCTGATGCAACCCCCGAACAATCCCAGGACTTTACCCTCCTCGTCACCTTTCAGATGGCCAAAGTTGTAAGGTATAAAACCGTTGTTTTGAAGTTCAGTACTTCGTGACACATGAGCATAAAAGTTTGACCGGCGCTCGACGCGATAATGTTCCCCCCACCACTTCCAGAAAAACAGCAATATTTTCTTTTCGGATATCCCAGCAGGGTCGCAAACATATTGTCCTTGACATCTCGAAGCCACCTAGAAACCATACATCAACCTATACCTTATCTAAAATAGTCTCAAGCATATCAATTAAATTGGCATGATCCTTCGCACGATACCAGATTCGTGAATTAGATAGCCAGTTTAATTCTGCGACTAAGGGTTCTGGAAAGACTGTTCCTAATTTAAGAACAATGATGATATTCGAGGCGTTGGTATGTTTTGCTTGGAAAGCTGCAACTACAGATAAACCAATACCTACGACAACTTTATCTCCATTTTCTTGCTATCGGGTTCCAACCACAACCATCAGCTGCCTGCATGATAAAGATCCTCAATAACCAAAGTTCGGATCAGAAATCAATCTGTTATCAAATTTCAAGAATTTGAATTTGGGGAAATTTCTTTTTTTCAACGCGAATTTGATTGAGTCACCGGTCCCAATAATGAGGTCAGATTAAGACGAACTTAATTGCAACTCTTACAATCGCGCCGATTTGTGCACCAGATATCTGGTTTTTCAAATCAATCAAAGGATATGATTGGCATGCGAATCATTTATATGATCCAAAATCTTACCAAAATAGAAATTCACCATCCGGTTCACATCCCCAGCCCGATCATCAACCTAAATAAAAATTCTCCGTACAAAATGGCTCACCAGCGCTGATCAGGTTCCAATGACGATACCGCCGTCCACACGCAGTACTGCTCCAGAGATAAAACTCGCCTGCTCAGAAGCTAAAAATAGATATGCATTCGCTACATCCTCAGGCTGGCCAAGCCGATTTAACGGTGTACGCCCTTTCATCCCAGCGAGGATCTTTTCTGGCATGGCTTGAACCATCTCTGTGGCGATAAATCCAGGTGCTACGACATTCACCCGAATGCCGTATCGGCCTAGTTCGCGCGCCCAGACTTTGGTCATCCCAACCACACCGGCCTTGGTAGCAACATAATTCGTTTGCCCGAAATTTCCATCCAATCCAACGATTGAAGATGCATTCAGTATCACCCCGGAACCTTGATTGATCATATGAGGTGCAACAGCTTGTGTGCAGTTGAACACGCCTTTCAGATTAACACGGATCACAAGATCAAAATCTTCCTCCGCCATCTGCTTAACCAGCTGACCTTCTTTCACTTTGACCAGTTGTCCGTCACGTAAAACGCCAGCGTTGTTCACCAGCACATCGATCCGATCGTACTTGCTGATAATTCGGTCTACAAAATTTTTGACAGCTTGCCGGTCTGCAACATCCACCAGAGAAAAATCGCCATTAATTTGCTTGGCGACTTTTTCCCCCGCCTGATGATCGATATCACAGATCACCACCCGAGCATTTTGTTCTGCAAAACGGATCGCTGTCGCCCTACCAATACCTGCAGCGCCCCCGGTGATCAAGCAAACCTTATTTTCTAAGCTCATGAGCAGGTCCTCCTTTTACAGAATGGTTCAAATTAATAATTCCACTGCCAGGTGGAAGTCTAGTGGCTTACCATCGTTATTATAGATGTAAATTCAACTACCAGGTGCAGTTTTGATAGCTGATGGAGAGAATCTGGGGGTGTATAAACAATATGAGATCCCAAATTCAAAGCTTTGACCGATGGCTGGTACGAGATTTTCACGCGCTATATACAGATTTCCCAAGAATTAAGACAATAAATTCATTCCATGATGAAAATAGGATATCAAGGGACTGAAATTGCAGTTCGACAGGGAGTAAATAAACCGGAAATCTGTGGGGAGCTTTAGTGTAGGAAAAAGCCCGTCCTGATCGCGGCAGGACAGACCAATGGGAAGTGATGAACATGAGCTGCCAGGAACTGGGAATGCATAGAATCTAAAAGCATTGTGATCGAAATCAAGAACTGTCTGGAACGGAAATCTCCCAACCATCTTATCCTTTGAGAGATGAAAATCAAGTTTCTTTTTGCTCCAGAAAATCGAACGATGTAATGGGAACTTGCGATTGCTGATGTGATTTTTCAGTTGCCAGCTAACATGGTTCTCTTTCTCGCCATCACAGGAAAAGAGTTCACTGGATAAGAGATTTGAATCCAAATTCCCCCGGGAACAGGATGTCCTGGTGGATCACAAACGCCAATTTTCAATACAGGTTAGGATAGGGCCTCAAGATTGCTTTTCCTGAGACTGCAGGAATAAAATATGGTGCAAGGGAAGGGAGGTCGGGGTGCTCCTTAATAGTCACCCCGACCTTGAATTACAATGCAACGAACCCAAATGTTTAAATCACTTGCCTACGGTGAACTCCTATTTGGATGTTTGATTATAGAAGGTGGCTTCCGAACTCATATCAAGGGGATTGTTAATCACGGTGATCTCCAATTGATTTCGATCCTTGAGCGAATCGGGAATATCAAATGATGCTGTAATGCTACCGCCCTTATTATCTCTGAGCGTCCCTACCTGGACTGCTTTGTTCCAGGTAGCACCAGCTTTGTTCATAAATACCTTGAAGGTAACATTTGCTGGCAGGTTTGTGGTTGAGATCTTAACCCACTGATTTCTTTTGACAGATTTCACATCGATCGTCAGCTTCCCCGAACTTGTGCCCCCGGTATTGCCGCTGCTTGTGGCGTTGATGAACCAATTTGTAGTCGAAAGACCCAAGGGACTTATAGCGCTGACCTTGATTTTAATCACATCATACAATTGTTTGGGAATGTCGAAAGCCTTCTTGAAGTACCCACTCTTATCCGTCTCTACGGAACCAATCAGGATCTGTTTGGATGGAGCAGCATTATAGTTGCCCAGATAAATGGTATAGCGAGAATTGGTTGACAGGTTTTTCCCCTGCAGTGTTACCGATTGATCTTCCTTTACGCTGGATGCGTATACGGAAGCATTGGAGCTGCTGGAGGAAATGTTGGTGGGTGAACCGGGAGTATAACCCGTTAAGAAAATGCACAGCTTTGTATTGGGAAAGATCAGGCTGGGATTGGATAATCGATTGATTTCAGCGATGCTTCTCCAGTTGGTATCGTAAATTTCTGCAATCATAACCAGATACTCACCCTGTTTGACTGTGTGCCAGCGCGTACAATTTTCCGGGTTCTCAACAATTGCACCAGCTGGTTGAATTGTTGCCGATAATAAACCAATTGCGATGGTTATCACCATCAGGAATTTAGATAAACTTCTTGTAGATAACATTTCACACCTCGCTAGCAAACTCTCGATTTTGATTAGATACCCAGATTTAATCCATTTGGATCAATATTTTCTTAATTTCCTCTCTATAGAACTCCTTTACGGAACTGCATAGCATGCTGCATGCGTCTTATTCATCGGGTCTAACCTTGAAGCCCGCGTGGAAATCCACCCTTTGCATAGCCTGTCCTCAATTTTAGTGTTCGTTTTGCAGGTTATACCCATTGGTACAATCTTTTCCACCACGCCTGTGAAAGGATCCTTCCAGTCAAATGCCAAATCGTAACGGGGCTGGATCGTGATCGATACACCTTTTGCACAGTCTACCGTCCAAATTAAATTAAATCTCGCAGACTGTACTTCAGGTACATGCTTGTTTCCAAAGAACATGAGCAAAACCAGAAAAACAGCGGTAATTAAAATCACTATCCTAGAATTGTTAATCATTGCCTGACCTCGCACAGGTAAATTTGTAAATAAATCTGATCCATGAATTACTGGAGCCTGCCATCCTTGCTATAACTTTCACCTTGATTGGTACTTTTTAAGAGATTAATTATCCGCTGCAGGTGTCTCCGTGGGAGTCTCACTGGGTGTTGGTGTGGAAGTTGGTTCTTCAGTAGGCGCGAGGGTTGGGGTTGGTGTTTCAGTTGCCGTGGGTGTAGAAGTTGGAATTTCGGTTGCCGTGGGTGTAAAAGTTGGAATTTCAGTTGCCGTGGGTGGTGACTGGGTCGCAGTCGGAGCAGGACGATTAGCAATCCCGGGCACAAACCAGACTGCATTGGCCTGGCTTGGTTCCCCGCCATTTACTTCCACTCTCAGTATAAAACGAACTCGTTTTCCCGCATGCTGGGAAAGATCAAGGTCAATCTTGGTCATTTGACCATCGAATACTTCTGGCCAGGTCCCAAGCGTCCGGGTGACGCCATTTTTGAGATTATAAAATTCCAGCAGGAAATTGACATTACACCCCTTGCTGTTCGCCAGGCATCCTACCCAGGCAGTAAAGTGCTGGTTCGGCTGGATGGTGAATTCGGGGTACATACCAGCGATCCAGCCATGCTGATTGTTGTTCGGGTGGGACCAGAGCGCTAATTCATCTTCCTGGCGGACCTCCAGGTTTGGATTGTCTAACAAAATCACAAATCCTTCGTCGCTGCTGGTCACTCCAGGACAGGGCAGCCCTCCACTGCCACTACTCCACTGTGCATGGCAGTAATTGGCCGCAAAATCATAGGCCAAATCTGGATTACCCAGATCCATGACCCGGATTTGCACCCAGAATGTCTGGTGCCCACTGGCTCCGACGCCAAAGGTATCACCTTGCGGATCACTGAGCAACCAGTCACCTCTGTAAGTTCCCGTTTTTAATGGTGCCGTTAGGACTACAGACAGGTCAACAGTCTGGTTGGGTTCCACGCTTTTGGGTAATCGAATCGGTGTTTTTGCCTTCATCGCATCACCGGATTCAAAGACCAGTACGTAATCGGTCGTCCAAGTACAGTGACCGATATTCTTCAAGCGCCAGGTTTTGACAAACGAACTGCCCGGAGTAAAAGGAGTGTTATCTTGCACGGTCAGATCACGCACGAATTGTGCCTGGTTGCAGACTGTCGGAAGCGGGGTAGAAGTTGGTGGATTTGTCTGCGTTGGAACTGAAGTTGCAGATGGTACAAACTGAGTTGGCGAGGGCAATACTGTTGGGATTCCGGTTTCGGTTGGAAGTTGAGTATTCGTTGACGTGGGTATCAAATCAGCTGCATTCCGGGTAACTTGAGCAATAATCGTTTGTAATACGTACGTGCCAACCACGTCCGGATCTTGAGTAGCAACTGTGGCATTGACCTTTCCCAGGTTGATTAGATACAGGATTATAGATACCACACAACCCAGAAACAATAATAATAGCAGTGAAAGACCTATGATCCAGAACTTTCTGTTATCAGACATATCATTCTCCAGAAGTCCGTTTATTCCTCCTTGGTTAGCCCCTCTATATTGTCGTCTTGTTCCTGATCAATTGATGAACGTGCAATTTTTTCCTGGTAATCTATTCCGATGGGAAACAGCCAGGTGATTTCAAACACGGTACTACAGTTCCCGCACGTGATCACCTGGCCGATTTCCGGAGTTGAATCTATCTCGATTTTGTAATTACATTCACGACAGGCTACTGTTATCATGCTTGTATTTAATCCAAGCCTAATATACAAACCAGGTGTAGAAGATCCATTGAGCAGATATTGAAGTTGTGTATTAATATTTGACTAGCTGTGGAAAATCTTATACAGAGAATTAATGACCCCCAGCAGCATAAGGATGACTCGAATTTATGGAAACTTAACTTGGATACAGGTTGTCTATCTGCTGAAGTAATAACCTATTCCCACTTCTGTGATGATGTATTTCGGCTGGCGGGGATCGTCTTCAATTTTCGATCTCACCCTCTGGACTAGCCCACGCACCAAATCACGGTTTCCTTCACCAGTGTATCCCCAAACATGCTCTACGATTTGATCAGTGGGAATGATCTGTCCAATATGGGTCATCAATGTATAGAGTAGCCGAAATTCTAGCTGGGTCAAGCGCGTAGAAGGACCATTCCCCACCTTAACCGTGCGATCAGCAGGATTTAATTCGACTTCTCTTTGCGTCAAAGATGGCAGGCTGAACGACGGAACCCCTGAACCTCGGCGCAAAATCGCCCGGATTTGAGCCACAAGAGCCCGAACGCTGTATGGTCGGAATACAACCAAATCAGCCCCGGCTTCGAGGTAATTTACATGCATATCATCTGAGAGCACATCCGAGATAAGCAAGATTGGTACGACAGCATGGGCACGAAATAGCTTCAACTGGGTTAAGGATTTGCTAGATTCCTCGGATAGTACGATTAGAATCAGATCTGCAGGGTCATTGGGCCAGGATTCGATAGCCTGATCTAAATTCCTCACTGAACGTACCAGAATGCCAGCTTGCTCCAGGATTATTTGGAGAACATTGGCTTCATCCGCATGGGGGCAAAAAAGGACAGCCTGCAAAATACAGCTCCTTAAGTTAACAGCTTCCCAGTCAAGGAACGATCACCTTTCAGGTACTCGAGTGCTTCCCTGATAATTTGATCAGTTAACTGGTCCGGGTCCAGTTTCCGGATTCGAATTTGACCCCCAGCCATGGTCCCGTGCCCACCTGCTGTCCCAAGGTTGCCAATAACTCGACGGGCAATGTCACCTGCCCCGACCTGGCGGCTTCGAGAGCGGACAGACAGGATCAAATCCTCTTTGTAAATTCCCAGGCATATCACCCAAACCACACCTTGCAAACGTAATAATAAATCACCAATCTCGGCTCCCAGGTCTGGATACTGCATCACCCCGAGATCAGAAATTACCAGGTCCTGATCATATATTTTGGTGGCTTGTAAAGCTGTTGTCAAACTCTTGAAGTACGACTTCGGGACTTGTGCGCGTTCAATTTGGGAAAGTGCTTCGACATCAACACGCGGCTGCAGAAAGAGGTAAGCAGCAACATCCTCTGCAGACGCCCCTCTCCCCAAACCCATCGTGTCAGTTTTTATTCCGTAAAACAATGCTGTTGATAAATAGCCGGGAAAATCCAGACCGGTAGCTTGAATATATTCAGTTAAGATGGTGGCAGTTGCCCCAATCTCTGGCCTTACATCTGCAAATCCTACTTCACCCGATGTCTCCCTGTAGGTATGATGGTCAATGACAATCGTGGCCGAATTTTTATCTTTGAGCGGGTTATTACCTACCCCAGGCTGTGTATCCACTAATGCTATGGGGATATGACGATCAAACTCTTTCGGATCAAGCTTCTCCAAGGGGTATTCCAAATAGCGCACCAGAGCTTTGTTCTCCGATCGCCCAATGATACCTCGATACGCTATCCGTGCCCGAATACCCAATTTTTCGCGCACCAAGTATTGCAAGGCAACTGCTGACGCGATCGCATCGGGATCCGGATCGTTATGAGGCAGGATCAGAAGTTCAGTTAATCCGTCCAAAACCTCAAATATTTTTTTTAAGCGATTTTTCATCTCCATAAGTATACAGCACGCTGGTGAACAGGGTATAAATTATTCTAGTGTACGGGAAAGCCTCCAGGTTGGCGCATATTTCCAGAGGCCTATCAATAACTATTAGATTTCACCACAAAAAACAGGGGAAAGTGGCGCTCTTGTGTGTGGCATCCAGATTTTTCTGCACAACCCCAAATAAGCTTCACAATAAAATGAGACCGGATAGTCGCGAGTTTTAGAACTCATATCCTGGTTCTGAGTAATATGATCAATTAACCAATGTCCGGGGTCAGCGATTCCGATATTTTGAATTGCCATGCAGATATATTTAACACAAATTGGAGAATAAAAATACCAAAAGTGAGGTATGTTGGGAAAACTTAAAAAGTAGACTCTGAAACTTTACGAGGGTGGGATACTGAGTGCACCATCCTGCCATGCCGCAAAATGCGGAGATGCCCCATCGGATGGGTTTCGTCAGGAAGAAGATGGATATCGACGCCTTTCCGTTTTGGGAAATTGAGGACCTCAATTTCATGTTTGCACAGGGAAATACAACGATAGCTGCTCACCATACGGGTTACCCGTAGACAAAAATACATTTTCGGTGAGCGGTAGGGTTTTGGGAACGTGAATTTGCGAAAGAGACTGTTGCATTCATTTTGCCTTCTGGAAGCGAGTTTTGGGGATTTCTCCCGCCGTGGAATGGACCTGGTGGTCCTTGTATCGATTGGCTTCGGTCTTCAGCACGCCACGGACATCTTCAAGTGAAGATGGGTTCTCGTAGATACAGGTACAGTCCTGCAGGCAGCGGAAGGATGGTTCCACATTGCCCTTAGCCTGAGGAGAGAGGGCATGCACGCCATCCATCCCCAGAAAGCACATCATCCGCTTTCATTGGGCGCCCACAGTTCAACCTGATAGAGTCCAGTTTTCAAGTTGAAACAGTTCTCCTTAAGAATTTAGATGATAACCTTTCGGTTAATCTCGAAATGATCCGTTAACTCTGTTATGATTTGATCTTTCCGAGTGGTTGCCGTGATGGAGGACTTGCTTTTTCCCTTGAATTGGCGACAGATTTCCATAAATTTCCAGGTTAGATAATTGACCAGGTTCAAAATGAAGACAAGATTTTTCTCCCCTGAAAACTTATCGGATGAAGCCCTTCAATTGGCTGACAAGCTGCCAGGATTCCAGAACAAGCGCTTCCCTACCTTCAAACCAGAGCAGTCCGCATTGCTGATCCTGGATATGCAATCTTATTTCTTGGATCCCGCTTCACATGCCTTCATCCCCAGCATGGAAGCTATCGTGCCCGGAATCAAAAAGCTAGCCTTATTGTATTACCAAAACAACCTGCCAGTGCTGTTCACACAACACTTAAACACCCCGCAGGATGCGGGTTCAATGGCGACCTGGTGGAGAGAACTGATTTCGATCGAGAATCCACTGAGCGCTATTATCTCCGAATTTGATTTCTCCAGGCGGTATGTTTTGCGAAAGAACCAGTATGATGCCTTTTACCAGACAAACCTGGAGGAGATCTTGCGAATAAAGGGGGTCATGCAAGTAGTGATTTCGGGTGTCATGACTCATCTTTGCTGCGAGACAACCGCCCGTTCAGCCTTCATGCGCGGCTTTGATGTCTATTTCTTAATTGATGGAACAGCTACTTATAATGAAGAACACCAGTTGGCGACTTTGCTGAATCTATCTCACGGCTTTGCTCAACCGGTCTTGACCGCGGAAATCACGCGGGTTTTAGAAGAAATTTCCGAGAAATAAAAACTGTGAACATCGAAGATGTGATCATTGTAGGTGCTGGTCCTGGCGGGTTGGCTGCTGCCCTGCAGTTGGAGCGCTACGGGATCAAACCAATCCTCTTTGAGCAGGCCCGGCTCGGCGGTTTGCTTAACAACGCCAACCTGGTTGAAAACTATCCTGGTTTTCCGGGAGGCATCTCAGGAACTGAACTCGTTAATTTGTTTTCTGATCAGGTTGCAGCATATCAATTAAACATCAAGAAATCGCGCCTCGAAAATCTTGATTATGCAGATGGCCTGTTCCTGGGTTCAACCGAAGGAGAAACCATCCCTTCTCGAGTTGCAGTGATTGCCTCCGGGACAAAACCGCGCAAATTCACCGATCTGGAAATCCCAAAACAAGTACAGCACAGGGTGCTCTACGAGATTTACCCACTGCTGGATGAGCGTGGGAAAAGGATTGCTATCGTTGGAGCAGGAGATGCTGCCTTTGATTACGCGTTGAATTTGGGGAAAAACAACCAGGTTTACATCCTGAATCGTGGTCAGGTGAGCAGCTGTTTACCTTTATTAAAGGATCGTGCAGGATCAATTCCCAACATTGAATACCACCAGGAAACGCGCATTTCCAAGATAAACCCGCTTCAAAATTACTTGATCTTGCTGGATTGCCTTTCACCAACAGGTCCTAAAACCTTCACGGTAGATTTCCTGGTCGGCGCTATTGGGCGCGACCCAAATCTTGATTTTGTATCTGGTCATTTAATGGAAAAAGCCATACAATTAGCAAATTCAAGGCAGCTTTATCATGTTGGCGATGTTGCCAACGGCTTATACCGCCAGACCGCAATCGCGGTTGGCGATGGAATCTTGAATGCGATGAAGATTTATCAATACTTCCAGGAGAATGTTTAGTGAAAGTTTTAGCTTCCACCGGTAGAGAAGATGTAGCCATGGTTTATGTGGTGAATATGGGGGAAGAACGCTTAATTGAATGTGTTGAATCCATTCAGCCTCCCCTGCCTCGTGAGGAAAAATGGGTGCTGCTGGTCTCTACCATGTTTGGCTGTCCCATCGGATGCTCGATGTGCGATGCCGGCGGACACTACCAGGGAAAGCCAACCAGGGAACAGATTTTGGATCAAATCGATTTTCTGGTCAGAAAACGCTATCCGGACGGCGTGATACCAGCCAAGCAGTTCAAGATCCAGTTTGCCCGCATGGGCGAACCAACGTTAAATCCAGCAGTATTAGACGTCCTGGACGAGCTTCCCGTACTTTACCATGCGCCTGGTTTGATGCCTTCGATCTCCACAGTAGCACCAAAGGGATGTGATGACTTCTTAGAGCAGCTTTTGGTGATAAAAAACAAACACTACTCTGGCGGTCAATTCCAGTTCCAGTTCTCGATCCACACCACCGACCAAGCTTTACGGGATCAGCTCATCCCGGTGAGAAAGTGGAATTTCGCTCAGATGAAAGTATATGGTGAGCGATTCTTTAAGCCAGGCGATCGCAAGATCACTTTAAACTTTGCCCTGGCGGTGGACATGCCCGTTGAACCCGCTGTTCTGCACGAATATTTTGATCCGCAAAAATTCCTGATTAAGATTACCCCACTAAATCCCACTTACCAGGCAATGGAAAACAAGCTTTCATCCTACATCGATCCATACGCATCGGAATATGGCTACGAAATTGTTAAGAACCTAGAACAATACGGCTACCAGGTGATTGTGAGTATTGGCGAAGTGGAAGAAAATTTGATCGGCAGTAATTGTGGTCAATATATAAAACGCCACCTGGCAGCCACACAACCAATTTCTGATGGGTACACCTATTCAATCCAGAATTTCATCGAATAAAAAGCTTCCTGCTCGGGATTGCCTCCGATGCGGAAGAAATCCAGCATGATTCTCAACACAAACTCACCCTCCCTTATGAAAAGAGAGGGTTTTTGTTGACATCCCAAATTTGACAGCTGAAATAGATTAATTTGCACCCGCTGCGAAATTCGCGGGATTCACCTTCACCCAATTTCCCGCGCCAATTCTTCAGCTTTTAAGAATTCATCCTTCGTATTTAAATTATTGAAGGCGATCTGCTGCGGGTCATACTGCCTGAGAATCGAAACAGGGATGGTCTTAATTTTGACATCTGGGAACCAGGAGATTAATCTCCGCTCGCCTGCATCTAAAGCACCCCGGATGGCTGGCATACAGTTTTCGCGGCGGTAGACCGCGTGAAAAGGCTCATACCCTTTTGGTGTTTCTGGGATAACTACATCCACCTGATAGGATTCTAATTCTCTAATGGCGAGAGCCAGGATTTGAGCATTGACGAACGGCATATCACAAGCCACTACGATTACTTCCGGAAAACGAGCGACACTCAAAGCGGTGTACAACCCACCCAAAGCGCCGTGACCAGGCAGTAGATCCTCATAGAGTGGCAGATTAAATTTCTGATATGACCACGGGCGATTGGTGGTGATCAATAATTCATCACCCAATGGTTTAACTCGATCGATCACGCGTTGAATTAGAGTTGTTCCATGGAATGGCAGCAGCGCTTTTTCCTCACCCATTCTACGAGATTCTCCGCCAGCCTGGATGGCGATGCTAATCATAGTATGATTATAATTGAGCTGCAGGTTGAAACCTTATCATCAAATTGAAGTTTGAAAGTAGGGAGTTTTAATAGTTGAAAGTGCAGCTATCAGAGTGGAGTAAAGAGTATGTCAAGCCTAATGGAAACCCTGGATCAGTTAACCGTAGAAGGTGAACTATATGAATCAGCAGAAAATGAGGCTCTGGTCTGCTACGCATGCGGTCATCGCTGCCTGATCAGAGAAGGCAGGCGCGGAATTTGTCAGGTGCGCTTCAACGAAAAAGGAAAACTTTATGTTCCCTGGGGTTATGTCGCAGCTCTCCAGGTGGATCCAATTGAAAAGAAGCCTTTTTTTCATGTCCTGCCGGGCGCAGACGCGCTGACTTTTGGGATGTTAGGCTGTGATTTCCACTGTGCTTACTGCCAGAATTGGCTTTCTTCTCAAACCCTGCGTGATCCCGCATCCGATGTATCAATCGGATTCATCAAGCGTGTATCTCCTGAGCAGGTAGTCTCCTATGCGCTACGCTCTGGAGCCAAGGTGATTGCCTCCTCTTATAACGAACCACTGATCACCAGCGAATGGGCGGTCAGCATCTTCAAACTGGCTAAACAATCAGGGATCAAATGTGTATATGTCTCTAACGGGAATGCGACTCCAGAAGTTTTACGCTACTTGCAGCCATACCTGGTAGGTTATAAAATCGATTTAAAAACGATGCAAGACCGCCAGTACCGAAAATTAGGTGGCGTGCTTGACCATATACTTGATTCCATCCGCCTAGCACATGAACTGGGATTCTTTGTGGAAGTCGTTACCCTGGTTGTCCCTGGATTTAATGATTCGATCGAGGAGTTAATGGAAGCAGGACGCTTCATTGCCTCTGTTTCGCCGAATATTCCCTGGCATGTGTCTGCATTTCATCCTGATTACAAAATGACGGATCCTCCCCCCACATCGATGAATACGCTGATCCGTGCTGCTGAAATTGGACAGGAGGCTGGTTTGAAATACGTATATGCTGGAAATATCCCCGGCAGAACCAGGGATTATGAGAATACGATCTGTCCAAATTGCAGCACTACCTTAATCCAGCGCTACAGCTATACAATCCAGGATTACCATCTGACAGCAGAGGGGACCTGCCCTCAATGCGGAACCAAAATCCCTGGCATTTGGAGTGACCAACCTGACAAAGTTCGCACTGGAGGCCATGGAATGCCGCGGCCAGTGACATGGTAAGCCGGTACCCAGGATGGCGAAGAGAATCTTGTATAAGGCACATGTCTTGCACCATCTTTTTTTCGGTTCCTGCATACTTAGTAAACGATTACAATGGTGACCTATTACCATGGCAGACTCAATTGACTTACTCGTCTTACCCCTAGCCAGGATTGCTGGTCAAGAACAACCCAGCGTCCCTGGTTTACATATAGCCACACCTCCAAAAAAATCCGCCCGCTTTCGTAAACGTGATCGGTTGATCCTGCACCTTTATCTGGATGGTAATGCACCCCTGCCGCCCGACCAGATCGAGCAGCTCTGTGTTAATCTCGCCAAAACCTATTTCGCAACAGCCGGGACAGTCACGACCGCTCTACGGACTGCTGCGGAAAGACTGAACCAATATTTGCTTGATCGCAATATTCGTAATTCAAGCACCGGGCGCCAGGCAGTAGGATATCTAACGCAAATTGTCCTGCGCGATAATCGTCTCTCCATTGCCCAATCTGGACTATCACATGCCTACCTGTTAACAACCAAATCTGTTGACCATATTCATGATTTGAACCTGGCTGGGAATGGATTGGGATTGGGCCGCACAACCCATATCCGCTTTACCCAGCATGAATTCCAGATTAACGATGCGGTAGTGATATCCATTCAATCCCCAGCTTCATGGACACCAGAGATATTGCGCAGTTTTCAAGGTCAAGGACCTGAAGGCCTCCGGCGGAAGCTGCTTTCAAGGGCGGGATCTGAGATGGATAGCTACCTGGTTCATGCACAAACCGGGACTGGAGAAATAAGACTTCTAAGACCAGTAAAGGTAACCAAGCCGATCCCCTCCTCGCCACCTGCTGAAGAAATCGCCCCCCAAACCAAGGCTGAACCAGTCCAAACCAGCGAAGAACCTGTTATCTCCGCAACCGTTGAACACGGTTCAACAAAAAAAATTTCAGGTGCTGCTGTTCTCTCGCAAACCAGTACTGCTGAACAACCATCCACGGATAAATTAACAACTTCTCAACCCGCAGGTAGAAATATTCGTCAATCAATGACGAATGCCTTTCTCAAACTATACCTGGGGCTGGTTTCATTTGTAAAGGGTATTATGCCCGATTCCGGGATATTCAGCCTGCCGCCTTCAACCATGGCATTTACTGCCATCGTGGTACCGCTCACCATTATTGCGGTGGCTGCTTTTGTTTATTTTCAACGCGGCAGGGAAGCCCAATACAACATCCACTTTTCTGCAGCCCAAGAAGCTGCCCAGCTCGCAGAAACACAGACCGAGCCTGAAGATCAGCGTCTCGCCTGGGAAGCGACTCTACTGCACTTGAACAACGCTGAACTATATATGAGCACTGCTGAATCGCAGGAGCTGCGCTCTCAGGCACAAGAGGTAGTGGATTCCTTTAACGCAATCGAGCGTCTCGAATTTCGCCCAGCACTTATCGATCAATTGGAAGAATCTGCCCAGATCATCCGGATCATATCCCGTGAGGATGGCTTATACATGCTCAATGGGAGTGATGGTATTGTTGAACGGGGGGTATTGACAGACGAAGGTTATCGTTTGGATACGACCTTCGAATGTGGACCCGGACCATACAGCGGTTTCATCGTAGATTCTTTGCTTGACATCGCGCCGTTGCCTCTGAGGAACGATCTCAATGCCGCTATTGTGGGCATTGACGCCAATGGTAACCTCTTAAGTTGTATTCCTGGAGAAATCCCTGTTGCATCTCAATTGGAACCCCCTGATATCAATTGGGGAAGCCCAACAAAAATTACAATCGATAACAACGATCTTTACATCTTGGATCCCCAGACAAACGCTGTCTGGATATACAGGGGCATGGACGTCTCCCAATCACCCAGGTTGTTTTTCGATCAGCAAATCCCCCCATTGGGAGATGCGGTTGACCTAGCAGTCAACCAAAATGATCTATACATACTTCACGAGGACGGTCATTTAACAACCTGTGTTTATGGTGCCCTCACTACCTCCCCTACGCGTTGTAAAAATCCTGAAATATATACAGATCCACGTCCGGGTCGGCAGAGTGGACCGTTAATCGAAGATGCATTCTTTTCCCAGATACAATTTTCCCCACCCCCAGAACCATCGATCTACGTGCTTGACCCACAAACTCAAGCGATCTATCGTTTCAGTGTGCGTTTGACTCTCGACCGCCAATTCCGCCCTGATGGCTCTAATCTGGAAATCCCCGCTTCAGCATTTACAGTCAACCGGAACGACCATGCGGTTTTTCTAGCCCTTGGAAATGAAGTGTTTTACGCCCCCTTACCTTGAAAATATAAGCTCAGCGAATTCCTTGATTTGCCAGGCTTATCAAGGTTTGGGAGTTGATGTAGGCCAGGGAGTATAAGTGGCAGGCATGGGTGTTTCAGCTGTTGGCAAGTCAGAGGCATCTGGCGAAGGACTCACAAAAAGAGTTGAGTCAGCTGCCGGTGAGGCGATAGAAGGCAATGCCACTACTTGCGTCAAAGTAGGTACATTGGAACCCACAGTACCACCAGGGACCTGTGTATTTATACCGACCTCTGTCTCATTTAGGTAATTCAGGTAATACCAGGTGACGAGGACTGCAACCAACAACAGTGATAAAAATACCAGCAGTGTGAAAAACCGATTTCTCTTTTTCGGCCGGGGGGCAATGATTTTATCAACCGGTATTTCGATCCCAATGATGGTGATATTGTCATGACCACCCCGAGAATTCGCGAGCTTAACCAATTGGTCGAGAACTTCTTCCAAGGGATATTTTCCAAGGTAGGATTTGATCTCATCATCAGAAATGAGATCAGTGAGTCCATCACTGCATAACAATAGAAAATCCCCAGCTTCAAGCTCCATTCCTTGTAGGGCTGTCGCTGGTCGGCGATTGCTTTTTGAGGGAAGGTTTATTCGGAAATCAGGGATGGCGGGCTGTTTAGATCCCAGGTAACGACGAATGAGATGTGCATTTGGATGTGAGCGCACCTGATCCTCAGTTAAAACGCCTGACTCAAGTGCCTCCTGCACCCAGGTATGGTCAATGGTTAGCTGGAAAAGTCGATCGCCTCGTTTGAGATAGATTCGAGAATCACCCATCGAAGCGAGATATAGCTGGTGACCAATGATCCAAACACAAGCAGCGGTCGTACTCATCCCCGCATTGGTTGGATTAATCGTCGCTTGTGAATAAATCGCCTGGTTTGCTCGGTGGAAAGCACCTTCCAATGTTGCCAATGGATGGGCAGCATCACTCTCAGCGATCACTTGGCTGATCATCTCTACCGCAATCGACGAAGCAACTTCTCCTGCCTGATGACCGCCAACGCCATCCGCCACAACAGCCAGTATGGAGGGCGTGGGATCCGACTCACTGACCAAGTAAGCGGATACGGCATAATTGTCTTCGTTATTTTTTCCACTTCTACCCGGATCAGTTGCAGCTGATACTGGAAAGTGGGCGCTTTCTGAAGAAATCATTCTGTATCTTCGAACCTCAATACTGGTTTTCGCACCTTTTTGGGGTTTCGGAGAATAAATCTAAATCCGAGGCGCCCAAAATGGATAATGTCTCCGTGTTCAAGGACTTGCCCTTCAGGGGGCACTGGCAGGTAATTTACCCAGGTGCCTGCAGTGGACTCTAGATCGTAAAGCCAATATGCTCCTGTTGCATCTTGCTTCAAATAAGCATGCTCGTCTTCGATCGAATTATTCTTTAACACCTGATCTACTTTATTTTCATCTTTACCAAACAAGACATTATCTTCGATGATCGCCAGTGGTGGATAACTATTTTCTGATTTGGTATCCGTTATGGGTATAAATTGTGCTTCAGGTTTGATTGTAATTGGGCTGCGTGACCATTGTATACGATTAATCCAAGTTGAGCGAGATTGGCTTGCTGCTCCCTGATCAGCCTGCATAGGTTGAGTCGACAATCTTTTTTGTTTTTTCCTCCTCCGCAAGTTCATCAGGATCCCAGGCTTCAGTTTGCCAACCCACACCAACACCAGGAGTACTGCCAAACCTGAAACGACAGCGAAGATCACCGCCAGAATTATCCGACTTTCTGTTACCGTTCCGAGAAGACTCGTTTCTTTTTCGCCAACATTAACCAAGATCGAGGTTTCAACGCTCTGGCCTTTCAATCCCAGGTCATCTTCAACTTCCACCAATAAAATGTGTTCCCCACTCGAGGTATATCCGCTGATATCCCAAGTGAACCGATCAAATGGCTCCTCGCGATGCACTTCATTCACCATCCCATCCACAATAAGCTTCGATGCAAGAATAGGGCGCGAATATCCATCCGGAAATTCGATGAGCACTTCCAGGTTTTGTGCATCTGGAGCCAGGTATGATGAATCAGTCTCCGGGTTAATCACCATGCGATTTATTTCCATCGGTGGAGAGATGAAGGCAATACTGGGAGGTAGGACTTCCAGCTCGATTTCCTCTACCGGAGAATTGAACACTTGACCTTGTAGATTAACCTCCGCGCTAATCTCGTGCATCCCGCTGGAAGTGATTTGGGAACTGTAATTTAATGAATATACGTTGCGAAATTCTTCCAAGAATTCTTCTGGAGAAGGAATTGTTTCCTGACCAGAATAAGCAAACAATTCTCCGCTGGTATGTTCTGCGAGGAGCCTCAGCTGTTCAGCTTCAGAGGAAAAAAACTGTTCGGAAGAAGCGACCAACCAGATGAAAATTCGTACGCCTTGCTGATTTGCGCGGTCAGCCAAACTTTGCAATCCCTGAGCCACATCCGGAGTGGGCAATGGGGTGACAAACAAGACAGCACTCGCCATACCGGGGGTTGAAGTTTGATCACCAGCGACATCCAAGGCACGCGTCAGCACATCAAAATCTGGACCTGTCTCCTCGCCCGTAGGCTGAAAGGATGCAAGTGACGTAACCCAGCGGTCGATATCTGGTTGGTGTGTAATTTCAGGCCCATTTGTGATGATGAGACTCAAGTCGTCCACTGTAGATCCTTGCCTTGCCTCTCCCCATTCCTGCAGCGCCTGTGACAGGTACTCATAGCGGCTGATACCCTGAACGTCCCTAATTTCAAATGCTGGACCTGGGCTGATGGCCAACACAAATTGGACCCCAGTGCGCAATTGCTGCAATTCAGTAAGCGGTAATCGTTTGTTATCCTCGATGATATGCACATCTTCTTGCTTTATGCCATGGATGAATTCACCGCTTGGAGAATGAACCTCTAAGACACTGCTGATCGTTGGAAATTGCTGAATGTTCACCGGAGCCAAACGAACTTGACTCCCCTCTTGAGCACTAATTGGCTTGTGGATTCCCCCAAAAACCAGAACAAATATCCAGACCAGGATCCGGATGCCCCTATATGGAGCTCGAGACATAGCCGAATTTTAGCACAGGATCCTTGAAATAATCTTCAAGAATCGGTTATTCCCATTCGATGGTTGCTGGTGGTTTACTGGTGATGTCATATACCACACGGTTGACTCCCTGGACCTCATTTACGATGCGATTAGCAATTCGAGCCAGTAAATCATGAGGTAAACGTGCCCAATCAGCTGTCATAAAATCATCGGTTGTGACCGCCCTGATCGCAACTACCTCCTGGTAGGTTCGCTTGTCTCCCATGACGCCCACTGAGCGTACAGGTAGTAATACTGCGAATGCCTGGGAGGTGCCTTGATTATTACCTTCCTCCGAATTGAAAACCAGCAAGCCAGCCATTGCCAGTTCCTGGCTGAGGATCGCATCAGCAGCACGTAAGCTACCCAACCGTTCAGGCGTTATCTCACCCAGGCAGCGAACTGCCAAACCAGGTCCAGGAAAGGGTTGCCGCCAGACAAGTTCTTTGGGCAATCCCAAGGCCTCACCTACCTCACGAACTTCATCCTTGAACAAATAGCGCAAGGGTTCAACCAGCTCAAATTGCATATTTTGCGGCAATCCACCGACATTGTGATGTGTTTTAATGCGATCAACCTTGCTGCGGTCAGCAGCTTGCGATTCCACAACATCCGGGTAGATCGTCCCTTGAACCAGGAAACCCGGCTCACCCAGAGCCAGTGCTTGTCTCTCAAAAACACGAATAAATGTTTCGCCGATCACACGGCGTTTCAGTTCAGGATCAGTAATCGATTTCAGAGACCCTAAAAACTCTTCTCTCGCATCAACATGAACTAGCTCTATGCCCAGATATTCATGGAATGCCCTGGTTACTTGTTGGCCCTCGCCTTCCCGGAGCAATCCATTATCGACCAGAACAGAGACCAATTGGTCTCCCACAGCTCTCTGAACGAGGGCGACTGCTACGCTTGAATCTACACCTCCACTAACAGCTGCCAAAACCAGCTGATCCCGCACCTGCTCTTGAATCTGGTTGATGGCATTCTTGATCATTGATGCTGGAATCCAGCCGGGTTCAGCACCACACACATCAACGACAAACCGCCTGAGAAATTCAGAACCTCGCGGTGTGTGGTGAACTTCGGGATGAAACTGCATACCGAAATAACTCCGTGCGGTATCGCCAATGAATGCGGTCGGTGAATTATCACTGCTCCCAAGAATTTCAAACCCACTGGGAGGTCGCTCCACACGATCCCCATGAGACATCCAAACCCTGTACTGCCCAGCCGAGATGAGCGGATTCTTTTCGTAAGCTTCGAGTTCCGCGAGACCATACTCCCGTTCATCTGCAGGTGCAACCACTCCTCCCAGTGCTTTGGTTAACGCCTGCATACCATAACAAATACCAAGTATCGGTAATCCACTTTCGATCACATAACCAGGGATCTGAGGCGCACCAGGTGCATAAACGGAAGCCGGTCCTCCGGAAAGAATGAACCCCTTGGGATTTGCAGCCCATACCGACTCGGCAGGCTCATCCCAGGGATAAAGTTCACAGAACACATGCATCCCTCTGACCCGTCTTGCAATCAGCTGTGCAGTTTGAGAACCAAAATCAAGTATAGCTATAGCATCCACCATGATCACCTTTTGAGAATCCTCTCAGGGAGGTATTTGCATTGCTCCGTGATCTTCAATCATCGGCAAATAGGATATTTTCTCCTTCCATTGCCGAGACGACCGCCAGGGATTCAACCGGAACGCCAAGATGAGCAAGTGCATCTCGCCCACCCTCGAAATTCTTTTCAATCAAGGCTCCAATTGCAACAACGCTGGCACCCGCGGTCTGAGCCAGACGCACCAAGCCAAGTATGGTTGCACCAGATGCCAGGAAATCATCAATAATCAATATCCTTTCACCTACCGCCAGGAATTCGGGCGATATGATCAATTCGACGGTGCGGCCCTTTGTATGCGAAGGGGTCAGCGTCAGGAAAACCTGATCTGGCATGGTGATCGGTTTTGTCTTGCGGGCATACACAACCGGTAATCCCAAATGAAATCCAGTTGTAATGGCAGGCGCAATCCCGGATATCTCCGCAGTCAATATTTTAGTTGCTCCAATCTGGCTGAAACGCCGCGCAAATTCCTTTCCACAGGCATCCATTAATCCTGGATCAACCTGGTGGTTAATGAAGCCGTCCACTTTGAGAATCCCATCTCCCAAGTTCTTCCCTTCCCGCTTAATGCGCTCCTTTAACTCCTGCACAATGCTCTCCTTTCTTCTGTCCAGTGAAATCCCGTTTCTCAAAGATACCAGACTTTTTGATGAAAGTTACACCAATCCATGTGAATTCCAGCCTATGTTAAAATTGGTACATGCTGGTTTTAGCTTCTGGTTCTCCGCGCCGCCAAGCATTACTTTCCATCCTCGGTTTACAATTCCAGGTCCAAACCTCTGAAGCTGATGAAACCCTTATACATGGTGAATCACCTCAAGATTATGTGCTGCGATTAGCCATCACCAAATCAAAATCCATTCCTCCCTTAACCCCAGGAAGGAGGGTGGTCATTGCCGCAGATACTGCTGTTGTGGATGGAAAACAAATCCTCGGGAAACCAGCTAACCGGGAACAAGCCATCAATATGCTGGAACAATTATGTGCCCGTACTCACAGCGTCCTCTCTGGAATCGCTGTGCGAGATATACTGCGAGAAGAAACCTACACCGAATTATGTATCACCCAGGTCTTGATGCGTAATTATACGAAGGATGAAATCCGAACCTATGTTGCCAGCGGAGATCCAATGGACAAGGCTGGAGCATACGCGATCCAGAACACCGATTTTAAACCTGTCGCGCAAATTTCAGGCTGCTACGCAAATGTCGTCGGATTGCCTTTATGCCACCTGGCAAAATTATTGGAACGCGTGGGCATCCCTTATGATAAAGGTCCTATTCAGGGTTGCCGGTCAGGCCAAAGCTACAATTGCCGCCTCATAGAAAGAATCACAGCATTAGATATTCGAGAGTAATTTGGATAGCCCCCTCTGGAGAAGATGATAAATCTATTAGAGATCAAATTCGAGAATCGCCACCCTCCGGAACTAAGGTAGAATCGGCATTGTTTTTGCACCCGATGATGGCGATCTATGCTGATTCTGATTTGAAAATGATGAAATATTCTTTAATTCTGATCCTGAGTGTGCTTACCTTAACCCTGGCAGCTTGTAACGGGGCACAAACCCCGAGTACACCAACAGTGGCGGTTCCCCCGACACTATCCCAGCCAGGGGTCAATACCACCCAGGCACCTGATGTGAACGAGGCAGTACACCAATACCTCACCGCCTGGGAAAATGAGGATTACGCTCAGATGTATGGCATGTTGACCAACCTCAGCAAGGATGCCATTACTGAAGAACAATTTGAGCAGATCTACCGTGAGGTTGCTGCTGAATCTGCGCTCCGATCGCTGGACACAAAAATATTATCCGCGCTGACTCAAACCCGCAGCGCCCAAGCTTCTTACCAAGTGACTATGGACAGCGTCCTAGTTGGAGAGATCCAGCGCGACACGATGATGAATCTGAACCTTGAAGATGGTGAATGGCGCGTGCAATGGGATGAAGGATTGATCTTGCCGGAATTGAGCGGCGGAAATACTTTGAGGATGGATTACTTGATCCCTTCGCGAGCGAATATTTACGACGAACAGGGACAGGCTCTCGTTGCCCAGGCAGATGCCACTGCATTAGGTCTCTTCCCCGATCAGATCGATCCAGACCAAGAAAATACCTTGCTTAGCGAGCTCTACCGGCTGACAGGAATTTACCCGGATACGATTGCCGAGAAGTATGAAGATTTTCCCCCGGGGGCGGATTGGTATCTTCCCTTAATGGCAGTTTCGGCAGACGCAGTCAGCCAACGAGAGGGTGTGTTATCCGGTCTCTCTGGCCTCGTAATGAGACCCTTCCGCTCGCGATATTACTTTGACGGTGGCATTGCTCCCCATGTAATTGGTTATGTGAGTGCCATTCCCGCTGAAGAAGTTGAAGAATACCGGCGCTTGGGGTACCGGCAGGACGAGCGAGTTGGGCAAGCCGGACTCGAAAGGTGGGGTGAGGCATACCTGTCAGGTGTGCGAGGCGGCGCGTTATATGTAGTCGATCCTGATGGATTAACAGTCACCAAGTTGGCAGAAACTTCCCCACAACCTTCCCAGGCTATCTATACTACCCTCGATAAAGATTTACAGTTGGGTGTCCAGAAAGCCATCGATGGCTACCGTGGGGCAGCTGTAGTCATGGAATTGGATACCGGGCGTGTGCTTGCCATGGCATCCTCGCCTGGATTCGACCCAAATTTATTTGAACCTGCCAACCTGAACAGCGGCTATGCTCTGGGAGATTTGTTCGACCCCGATGAAACCCCCCTGCTCAACCGGGCTACTCAAGGCCAGTACCCATTGGGTTCCGTGTTTAAAATCATCACGATGGCTGCCGCCCTGGAAAGTGGTTTATATACACCTGATACGGTTTATACATGTGGTTCCACCTTCACTGAACTACCTGGAGTGACTTTATATGATTGGACTTACGAGAAGGAGCTGCCTCCCAGTGGAGACCTGACCCTGTCTGAAGGGTTGATGCGTTCCTGCAATCCCTATTTCTATCATATTGGAAATGATCTTTACCAGGAAGGCCTGGTTGACGCTGTTCCTGAAATGGCACGGGGATTTGGTTTGGGTGCAGCCACCGGGATTGACCAGGTGGCAGAGGAAGATGGCCAGGTGCCAGATCAAGAAAGCCCATTAGATGCGACCAACCTTTCCACAGGACAGGGCGCACTGCAGGTCACACCATTGCAGGTTGCCGATTTCATCGCTGCAATCGGAAATGGCGGAACCCTATATCGCCCACAGGTAATTGAAAGCATCCAGCCACCAGATGGTGAAGCCAGTCTCACCTTTGAACCCGAGATCAGAGGCACGCTGCCCATCACTCAAGATACTTTGACCGCCATCCAGGATGCAATGGTCAGCGTTGTGGAAAATCCCCGCGGAACCGCCCACCGGGTTTTTTCAAACTTCCCGATCCCGCTGGCTGGAAAAACTGGGACTGCCCAGGATCCACCCCGTGACTCCCATGCCTGGTTTGCTGCCTATACGCTCGCTGACCGCGAAGGAAAACCAGATGTCGCTGTCGTAGTTGTTCTTGAAAACGCTGGTGAGGGTTCAGAGGTTGCTGCCCCAATCGTTAAAGGTATCCTGCAGCAGTATTTCTTCGAAAAACGCGATCCATTCCCTTGGGAAATATTACCTGGGGTCTGGAAAACTCCTACCCCTGAAGTAACCGAAACACCGGAACCATAATTGCATTAAGGAGGTTTACCTGCCTTCAACCAAAGAGTTACTACCTGGTCTCGTGATTCGCTCACAATCCGGGTTTTTTCATGTGCAAACCGAGCAGGGCATTCTGGTGTGTCGATTGCGAGGTCGGTTAAAGCAAGGTAGCCGCGAAGGAGATCTGGCGGCCATTGGCGACAAAGTTAAAGTCAATCAGATCGCGGCTGGTGAAGGAGTAATCGATAGTATCGAGCCCCGCCAGCGTATGATCTCCCGTATGGCACCCCTGCCGCGAGGGGAATATGAGCAGATCATAATCGCGAACCCAGACCAGATCGTTTTGGTTTTTGCCTGTGCCGAGCCTGAACCACGCTTGAGAATGCTGGACCGGTTCCTGATTATTGCAGAACAGCAATCCGTTCCCGCGGTGATCCTTGCCAATAAAATCGATCTTGTACCAAAGCCTGTTGCCAGGCAGTTGTTCGACCATTACGCTGATATCGGTTATCCATTGATCTACTCCTCCGTGGTGGAAGGGAAAGGTCTCAATCAGCTCAGAAGCATCCTGGTTGGAAAAATCTCTGCCCTTGCTGGGCCTTCCGGAACCGGCAAATCCAGCTTACTCAACGCGATCCAACCCGGATTGGGTTTAGAAATCCAAAAAGTCAGTGAAACCACGGGAAAGGGAAAACATACCACTGTTTCCTCGGAATTATTTCCCCTCATGGATGGTGGCTACGTAGCAGACACACCTGGCTTGAAGGCACTCGCATTATGGGACATCGAGCCCGAGGAACTGGATGGATATTTTCCAGACATCAGTTCATTGGTGGCGGACTGCCAGTTCAGTAATTGCACACATGTCCACGAACCCGGATGTGCCGTCAGGCAAGCTGTAGAGCTCGGAGAAATCCACCCCCAAAGGTACGATTCATACTTAAGATTGCGTTTCAAAGATCAATAAATCCCGTCGCTTTTTATACGTTATAATGTAATTACAGGTGCATCCAGATCTTGGAGAGCCTCCTCGTGAACTTTTTATGGCGCATATTAGTAGTACAGATAAGCATATGGTCATGACCAACACAGCAGCTAATCTTAGCGACCACGATTTAATTCTCGAGATTCAGGCTGGAAGTCTCGATGCGCTCGGGATGATCTATGATCGTCATAGGCACCTCGTGTACCGTACTGCCCTGGCTATTTGCAATGATCCCGAAGCCGCTGCTGACCTGCTGCAAGATGTGTTTTTGCGGCTTCACCGGTTTGCCAAGCGTGTTGATCCGGATCGTCCATTAGAACCCTGGTTATACCGGGTTACTGCCAACCAGGCATACACCTGGGTGAAACGCCATCACCGCTGGACCCAACCCTTGGAAGACATCGCAGAATGGTTGTCATCCGGAATAAATTTCTCCCCGCAGTATATCTCTGAACAGGATGACGAATCGAGAAGGATACAGAGTGCCATCGCCAGTCTCTCACTGCCTCAAAGAGTGGTCGTTGTAATGTACTATATCAATGACCTTTCCCTGCATGAAATCTCGGAGATATTGGATATTCCCGAGGGAACTGTCAAATCAAGATTACACTATGGTCGCAATGCATTAAAGAATCACTTGGGCCAGGAAGGCACTTCAAACCGAGAGATTCAATACGAGTTTACATAACAATGGATCAACTGGATTTCGAGTTAAAACATACTTTACAGAGCTGGGCCAAGGATCAACCATTGCCGGTTGCTGGAAGATCCCGGCTGCTTATCTCTGCAACTGCGAACCGGAAGCAAGGAAGTAACCCAACTCCCAGATTTTCAACCTCGCCTGCAGGTGAATTATTCTCCTGGGCGATGGTTTACTGCGTTGACCGACGTCTTTCCCTTGCCAGGTTTGTTACCTGATTTTTGGAACTGCTAGGAAAAAGAACACCCTCTCCGGGTGTTTTTATATTTAATTTTCGTAGGGTAATCGTAGGGTATTCGTAGGTTAATCGCAGGTTTCTTGACGAATCACAACTCTTATGCTATATTGGGCATTGGTTTAAACCAATCCTCAGGATTTATTACACCACTTATCGATAATTAATGAACTTTCCTTTTAATTCTCGTTGTTTCAACCAGTTGTCAGATCACTGGTACATAGTTCCACCTATTAAAAAGGAGGTGAGGTCCAGGCCTAAATACCTTTAATATCTGCGCTTTCGCGCCAATTTTTCGTTAAATACCCAAATCCAAATCTTCTAATTCATGGAGGAGCAAATGTTTAGTAGCAAAAAGTTAGCCATAGTTTTCGGTGTCCTGTTAGTTGCCAGCATGGTTCTTGCTGCCTGTGCACCTGCATCCACAGCCACACCAGAAACCGTTGTCGAGACTGTCGTCGTGACTGAAATTGTCGAGGGCGAGCCGGTTGAAGTTGTACAGGTCGTAACGCCAACCCCAGAACCGGAAGGCCCGAAGACACTGGTAGTCTGCGAAGGCCAGGAACCCGACAGCAACTGGATTTACGGTTCAGACATGCTGGCTTCTGCCCACATTCACGAGATGATCTACGATTCATCGACTGGATACGGAATGAACAACCGTTCATTCGATTACCAGGCAGTTAACTGGGAAAAGGTCCCCAGCCTGGCAGATGGTGATGCCCTGTTGAATACCGTCACCGCTTCTGAAGGCGACACCGTGGTTGATGCAGATGGCAACGTGGCTGTTCTCGACCCGGCTGCCGATCCTCCGGTCATGCTAGTCCCTGCGGGTGGCACCTTGGATGATGCCTTCGCGTACACCGGTGGTGATGTCGAATTGGACCAGATGGTAGTCACATTCGTATTGGTGGATGGTTTGACCTGGTCTGATGGCACACCAGTCACCGCCTCTGATTCAGTATACAGCTTCAACGTCGCAGCTGACCCCGACTCAAGCTCGAGCAAGTATGCAATTGAACGCACCGCGTCCTACGAAGCGACCGATGACAAGACCGTTGTATGGACTGGTTTACCAGGCTACAAAGATTCAACCTACTTCACGAATGGTTGGATGCCCCTGCCGGAGCACCAGCTCGGCCAGTACACCGCTGCCGAACTTCTGGAAGCGGAAGAGTCAAGCCGCATGCCGATGGGCTTTGGCCCCTACATCATCCAGGACTGGGTCGCTGGCGACAGCATCACCCTGGTGAAGAACCCCACTTACTTCCGCGCCGATGAAGGCTTGCCGATCTTCGACACCGTCATCTTCCGCTTTGTGGGTGAAAACTCCAACGCCAACATTGCTGCTGTACTGTCTGGCGAATGCGACATCGTCGACCAGACCTCCGGGCTTGACGACCAGAGCGAACTTCTGCTCGAGCTGCAGGCTTCTGGCCAGATCAATGCCACCTTCGTCACCGGTACAGTTTGGGAGCACGTCGACTTTGGTATCCAGCCCATTTCATACGACGATGGCTACCAGCAAGGTGTCGACCGCCCAGATTTCTTCAGTGATGTTCGCATGCGCCAGGCTTTCATCATGTGCATGGACCGCCAGGCAGTTGTCGACACGGTTGTGTTCGGACAATCCCAGGTGATCGATGTCTACATCCCACCCCAGCACCCGCTGTTTAACCCTAATGCAACAAGCTATCCCTTCGATCCCGAAGCAGGTTCGGCTATGCTCGAGGAGGTTGGTTGGGTTGATGATGATGGTGATCCGGCCACGCCGCGCGTGGCCCAGGGTGTAGCCAATGTACCAGACGGCACCCTGCTAGAAGTAGCCTACGAGACCACCACTGCATCCTACCGCCAGCAGGTGACCGCTGTTCTCCAGAACTCGATGGCCCAGTGCGGTATCCAGGCCAACATCAATTTGATGCCAGCCGGTGAATGGTTCGCTGATGGTCCAGAAGGCCCGCTCTTCGGACGCCGCTTCGACCTGGGTGAATTCGCCTGGTTGACTGGTGTTGCACCCCCCTGTGACCTGTACCTGTCAACCCAGACACCTGGCCCAGGTGGTGAATCAATGGTCTCCATCCAGACCGGTGAAGACGTCATCTTCCAGAGCGCCTGGGGCGGTCAGAATGATCCTGGTTTCGTCAATGACGAGTACGATGCCGCCTGCAACGCAGCGCTGCAAACTCTCCCCGGTCAACCGGGATACGAAGAGGCTCATGCAGAAGCCCAGCAGATTTTCTCTGATCAGCTGCCCGTTGCACCACTGTTCCTGCGCCTCAAACTATCCGCCACACGGCCGGATATGTGCAACTTCCTGCAGGATCCAACCGAGAACAGCGAGATGTTCAACGTTGAGAATTTTGATTACGGCGATTGCGCTGGACAGTAAGCGCTTGACGTAATAAATTCCTGATTTAGAAGAGAGGCTGTCCCAAAAGATGAGGACAGCCTCTTTTTTTTCTAAATGTATATTTCTTGGGAATATCAAGGAATTGCATAACGAGGGTGGATGTCACTCTGACCGAAGCCCTGTCCTGGGTCGGACAGACCAGGGGGAAGAGTCTT
>JBJYXV010000088.1:183250-188376 GCA_046260155.1 Anaerolineales bacterium | reverse complement strand
TTCAGCGGCGAGGTCAACTGGGTGCAGGTCGACCTGGGCCTGGACGACCAAAGCCACCTGATTACGCCCGAACAGCGTCTCAGTTTTGCCTTGGCGCGGCAATAAAACGCGCGCTTATGCTCCTGGCGAAGGCCGGTTCTGCAAGGCCTTCGCCAGAAGGGTAGGGATCACTAGCACGAGAGGAGAAAAACACAATGGAACTGCTGAACACGCTCTACAATCTGATGGGGTTAGTGTTTGTGCTGGGCACGATTTGCTCGATGGGCTTGAGCCTGACGATCGCCCAGATCACCGGGCCGTTGCGCAATATTCGTTTTGTGATCGTCGCCTTGCTGGCCAACTTCATCATTCCGCCCATCCTGGCGTTCATCCTGATCCGGGTCTTCTCCCTGGATGAATCCCTGGCGGTAGGGTTGCTGCTGGTCTCACTGGCTGCGGGTGCCCCGGCACTGCCCAAAACGGCGGTATTTGCCAGAGTGGATACCGCTACAGCCACCGGTTTGATGGTGCTCCTGGTGGTGGTCACGATCATCGTGATGCCGATTGCCCTACCGCTGCTGCTAACCGGTATCTCGGTCACCTTCTGGGATATTGCTGCCGGGTTGGTTTACCTGATCCTGATCCCGCTGGCGATCAGCCTGTTCGTGCGCGCTCGCTATCCAGAGACGGCTGCCTCAGCCCAACAAATGTTCGCCCAGGCTTCCAACCTGAGTCTACTGTTTCTGCTCGTACTGATGGTTGTGTTGAATTTCAGCGATGTGGTTGGTTTGTTGGGATCCGGAGGTTTGTTAGCCAGCCTGATCCTGGTGATTCTGAGCACGGCTGGCGGTTACGTGCTTGGAAAACTGGGAAAGGCGGAGAGCTGGATCCAAGCCCTGGGTGCTGGACAGCGCAATATCGCTGCGGCCATGGTTGTCGCAACGATGAATTTCGGCAATGATGAGGTCGTGATGGTAGTGGTCTATTCGCTGATCGTGATGGTAATCTTGATACCCTTGGCGCTTGAATTAGGAAAGCGTGCCGAAGCATCTTAGCGAAAGGTTTTCAGAAGAATACCAGTTTTTGGGTAATTGACCGTCCACCGGAGCGGATGGCAAGATAAACATATCTGCGATAGATAGCCCGATTTTTGGCTATCTTTTCCTGGGGTTGATCATTATCTTTGGGCCATCGATCGCGGAAAGCTTCCAGCTGCCAGGATTGTTGGGATTGCTGATTGGCGGCGCGTTGGTCGGACCCAACATGCTGAGCATTCTCGATGATTTCACGGCTTTTGAAAATATTGGCCAGCTTGGGATCCTGTATCTGATCTTCCCGGCCGGGCTTCAAATGGATCTTGAGATCTTTTGCCGTTTTTTGGTGCATTTCGGGAAACTTTGGACTGATCACTTCGAGCCTTCCATTTGCCCTGGGTACCTACATTACACTTCAGCTGGGATTTGAACTCAAAGCAGCGATTCTGATCGGCTCTTTTTGGGCTTCGTTTTCGCTGGTGACCTATCCAATCCTAAAACAATTCGGACTCACGAAAAACCGGGCAGGTGAAGCAACCATTGGGGCAAGTGCCATCACTGACGCGTTTTCATGTATTAGATTGGAGGTCTTTACGGAAATAAATTTGCCAATTCTGAAAATAGATTTACTAAAAATAAGCATTGAAGGTGGGGGAAAATCCAATTTCGAATCAATAGAAATCAATTGGGCTGACTGTTTCATCCTCCGGTTGGATTGGCCATCATGGGATGATCGCAGGTGATAGAACCAAGCTTCCAATTCCATCGTAAACATTCATCGGGCAGGCTATACTTTCCTTGCTGTTTCTCGACCGGCTGCACTCCAGGTTACCTAAAGAGGTGCTGGCCGCGATTAACACCAGGGCGGTTGTATTGATTATAATAAATGTTACTGAATTGCTGGAACTTCTCCAGGCCAGGAAAGTGGATGTCTGGACAGGGCTGGCTGCGATCCTGAACGCTGATAAGTAATATATCAAATTTTCAATCATTGATCGGACCACTGGGAGACAAAGATGAATATTGAAACAAGAATCGTTACAGCTCGCAGGATTCGATCGCCACGCTCAGCTGCCATAGCCGGGATCCTTTTTGCATTGATGCATATCGCAACCTTGCTGCTAATAACCAAAGTGCGAGAGCCCGTGGATTTTAGTCTGGAATGGTTGGATGAGTTGTCTAAAACCGCTTCGATCGTATTATTGTTTGTTGTATTCTCTGGAATTGCTTTCCTGTGGTTTACAGGTGTGATCCGCGACCTGATCGGAGAGCGTGAAGATCACTTCTTCGCCACGATATTCTTCGGCAGCGGTATTCTATATGTGGCGCTGGGTTTTGTTTGGGCTGCTATCTTTGGCGCTATTCTCGGGATATACACCAAATCTTACCATCCACTAGCCGATAATGATATTTATGTCTTTGGCTTTGCGATTATGACCGAGATCCTCAACAACTATCTTATCCGCATGGCGGGCGTATATATGATCTCGATTAATTCTTTATGGGCCAGGGCAAAAATCGTTCCGCGCTGGATCATCATCATCACCTATTTGTTGGCTCTCGCCTTCATTTTTCTCGCATCACGATTAACCCTGGCACGCTACCTTTTCCCTGCCTGGGTTTTATTGGTCAGTGTCTATATTTTGATCCTGAACTACCGTAAAAACGAGGACCAGGCAGACGAGAATTTCCAAGAAGTTTAGGCAGGAACCATCATCGGGCGCCTTCATGAACAGCAATGACAGCAAGGCAGCCAAACCAAATGCCGTACACTCAACCTCTTGTTGGCCGCTTGTCCAACTTTTCTGATATATCCCGACCGCAAAGATTCATTTTCCGGCGGGTAGTCAAATCCTTATTCAGATACTGATTTGGCCAACCAGTCGCCGATTGCAGAGAGTAGTGCATCGACGAACGGATATCGATCCTGAAGAAAAATTCGCAGAGGGTATGAGTTAAAATCTATACGATCGATCACCCCAGGATCACCATTCTGAACAATCATTCGTTAATGGGAAAAACGTGAGTGAGAACACATTTAACAGGCGTGATTTTCTGAAGGCTGGACTTGCGCTTGGAGGGGTGGCAGCTGTTGGTGGACTTACGGCGCGCATTCACCGCAACCAGTTGGGCAGGGATTTCGATCCTACCAGGACAGATCAGCTGCTGGCCGGCATCCAACCAGCTGTAGATTCTAAGGCCATGCCCAACATCGTGCTGATCCTGGTAGATGATCTGGGGTATGGAGACCTGGGGGTTTACGGCGGGAAGGTAATTAAGACGCCTATCATCGACCGCCTGGCAGCTGAAGGTGTCAGGCTGACCAACTTTTATGCCAGTAACTCAGTCTGCACACCCTCTCGGGCGGCTCTACTGACAGGACGATACCCGATCCGCACCCATATGACCCTGCCCTTGTATCCCAGCCATCACCCGATGGAGTATTTTCTTAAGTTGGTGGGTCGTTACCCGTTCGATGTGACCGGGATTCCTGAGGATGAAGCCACCCTGGCGGAAATTCTGGGCAGGGCTGGCTACCGGACAGGTCTGGTAGGTAAATGGCACCTGGGAGATCAGCCCGGGCACCTGCCGGGAGATAACGGCTTCGATGAATTTTACGGAGTCCTTTATGCAAATGATGCGCCGAAATTCGCCGTGTGGCGCAATGATCAGATCGAAATCCCTGAGCCCGTGAACCAAAGTCAGCTGACACGAGATTATACGCGAGAAGCACTGCAGTTCATCCAGGCGAATGCCGACTGGCCATTCTTCCTCTACCTATCACACACCGCGGTCCACGAACCCCTATTTGCAGGTGCTGAATTCCAGGGCAGCTCACAAGGTGGTTTGTACGGGGATAGCGTGCAGGAATTGGATTGGAGCACGGGACAGGTCCTGGACAAACTGGCGGAGCTGGGAGTGGAGGATAACACGCTGGTCATATTTACCAGCGACAATGGACCCTGGTGGCAGGGAAACCCAGGTGGACTGCGTGGCCGTAAAACCAATATCATGGAGGGTGGGCTGCGGGTGCCATTTATTGCGCGCTGGCCTGGCCATCTGCCTGCAGGGAAAACCAGTGATGCCCTGAGCGTTATCTTTGACATCTTTCCCACCTGCTTGTACTTAGCGGGAATCCCTCTCCCTGGGGATCGGATCATCGATGGCATGGATCTGCTCCCGGTGCTCAACGGTGATGGTCACGGCTTGCACGAGCGGTTTTTTTATTACGACGGTCCCATCCTGGTGGCGGTGCGGGATGGAAATTGGAAATACCACCGCCGGCACTTATCAGACAACGGGGGTTATCCCTTATTCTCACAGGGTCCCTTTCTGTTTGACCTGGAAAGAGATCCTAACGAATCCTACGATTTGATCGATACCTACCCGGAAGTTGCGCAGAGGTTGGCAAAAATGCTCACCGAATGGGAAGCGAAGATGGATGCCAACCGGCGAGGCTGGTTGTGAAGTCGCAGTGATATAGCCACAGATCTCACTAAGAGTAGATCTGGTTAATAATCCCCCTTAAATCAGTTCTCTTTATCACAGATTTTCCCGGAAGAACTCCACCGTGCGCTGCATGGCCTGCTCGAAATAGGGCGAGGTGAGGTTGTGCCCCCCACCTTCGTACGTGAAAAGCGAATATTCCTTCCCGTTTTCCTGCAGCACAGCTGCCAGGTCGATTGAGTAAGCGACATTGACCACGTTATCATCCAGCGCATGGTGCAGCTGCAAGGGGTTGTTCAGGTATTGGATATTTTCGGTCAGCGAAACGGCCCGCCAAAATTCAACACTGGTATCTGGCCGCCCATAAACCTCGAAGATCTGCTGCGACCTGCGGCGGGGGCTGGGTGTCTGCTCGGTTTCCGGGGTCGCGGGGGGGCGGTAGGTGTTGTCTGTTATGCCGTATTGCGCGAAATCATCATAGCTGTAGACCGCCCCGGCCCAGATCACCCCGGCTTTGACCTGCGGTTCAACCAGCATAGCGCGTAAAACCAGGTTGCCAGCCATGCTGTGCCCCCACATCCCGATCCCCTGGGGATCGATGAAGTCCAGCGTCTGTAGACTCTTGAGGGCAGTGATCGCATCGATCGTGTACCCGGGAGAGAAGTA
>JBJYXV010000088.1:123819-183150 GCA_046260155.1 Anaerolineales bacterium | reverse complement strand
TTGTAATAGTGCTGGTTGGAGATGCTGTCTGCGATGGAGTTTGGGGTTCCAGGGTGGCGATCTGGGTACCAGTCGGGAGCAAAATAACAGTATCCGCTGCTACCGCAGTCACTGTAGGAACCGCCTGCGTGTCAACGCCAGCACCTGGTTCCATGGATTGGTTCAGGGCCAGACCGTCTTCTCCCGGAGTGCTGCAGCCCGAAAAAGATACCAATAAAATGAACGTGAAAAGTAAACCAACAATTTTTGAAAACATACCATTAAATCCTGTGGCGAGAGAGGAAATCTGTTTCGACATCTGATGTTCGATTGTACCTGGATTTGCTTCCAATCGAGATAAATAATAGTTTAGAAACCTATTACGCTGTTTGTAGGCGGATTTTGTTCGTAATTCCCTTGAAAATTTCCATCCAGCGGCTGAGATTGGAGGATTAATAGTGAAATCTGAACATATAATTTTCTCTGGTATGATACGGATAATACCTAAAATGCTGCCTAAAAATTAAAATTGGCGTGGTTTCAGGCACCGGTTCAATTGGGAGGGTATTTTCCATGATGGATAAATTAATGATCTTCTATTCTTCTACTGACAGCCTGTAATTAGAAAATCAGCTTAATACGGTGAAAAAACCACTTATTTTACTATTTTCCATACTGCTCTTAGGTTTAATCATTCCTGAGGATTCACCCGCGCAATCATCCGCCGATTGGTATATGGCAGGTGCGAATCCCGAGAGGACATCCTGGGTATCCGAGGAAGTGAGTGGGGATTTATCTGTCGATTGGTATCGACCGATCGAAGCATACATCGGAGCGAAAGTTCAACTGATCGCGGCGAATAATATGATTTATGTCTCCACGGCAAGGGGAGTATACGCCCTGGATGCCGATAGTGGAGATCTCAACTGGAGATATGATACCCAGATGCCAGTCGGACATTCCCCAACAGTCGTTGGGGATACGCTTTATGTCGGTGGGTTTGACAAAAAGGTGCATGCCATCAATGCCCTTACCGGCCAAAGAAAATGGGTTTTCGAGGGTTCACTGGCTGGATTTGATACCAATCCAGTTGTAGTCAACCATCGCGTTTATTTGGGGGGAAGAGATGGATACTTTTATGCTCTTAACGCTATGAATGGAAATCTTGTCTGGAGATATCCTGCAGCCGGTCAAGATCCGATCGGTCCGATTACCTTCTCGGCAGCATATACAGATAATACACTCTACTTTGCAGCAAACGATAACTACGCATATGCACTAAATGCTTCAAATGGTTCTCTGGTGTGGAAACACAAGCTTGGAGGTCACAGCTACCAGGGATACTGGCCGGTAATCTACCAGGATAAAGTGATTTTTCCAACTGAGCCTGGTTATCGCATCGCATCTCCTGGCACACAATCCTTCTGCTGCGACGAATATTATGGCGGGCCGTGCGAAGATTACACAAATTGTGTTGAAAGGGATGAATTTTCATCTTCAACCAACAGCCAGCTGCTGGGACCTGTTTCAGAAAATGCAGGTGTAACAGGTTACCCTGCTGGTGTACAAGCAATTGACCTTTCCGGAGTCGTGAATTATTTCAACCAAAAACCCTGGCGGAAAAACACCTATATCCTGAACCGCAGCGATGGTAGCGAATACGACATACCGCTTCCGGTTTTGCATTGGCAGGCAAAAAATGGAAATGTCTATCCACCGATCATTGATCCGAATAATGGACGTTTATATATAAATGCATGGTACGAAAAAGACCACATTTCCAGGGGTATGGTCATGGGCTGGGACCTGGGCAGTAATTGGATGACAATGGATGGAGGTGGCGAGAGTGCTGTAGATGAACCACAGGCGATTTCAGGCGGGGGGAATATAATTTACAGTAATTCATGCTGTGACAGGCAAGGGCAGGGGAGAGATTTATCAACCGGGATAAACCAGAAATATTGGACGTACTATTCCGCACCCGATGGCGTCTCCTGGTCATCGCTCGAACGAGATGCTCCTGGATATGACGAAATGTGGGTTTATTCAAGCCGGGAAAATTCGGGATTGTGGGGTTGGTATGGTGGACAGGATCAAAGCTTGAATGGAATCTACCACAGCCACGGCTACCAGGCACCAATTATCCCCTATCAAGGAAAACTTTTTGTGCACAGGAGCAATGCCATCATCGCATTTTCCCCGACAGGCGGTGGAATGGAAAAGGACCTGCTTACTATAAATCCTGTTACTGACCAGGTAAAGATGCCCTCAAATGCTGAACTTACCTCCAGGCTTGAGTTTGAAATCCAAAAGATCGTTTCTGCAGGACAATTGCGTTCGGGTTATCACAATGACGGGTATTTACCCGGCAGTTTGAGGCAGCTCGAAGATTATTATGCGATCCCCGGAGACACCCTATATACACTCTCTGATGCATATTTCCAGATTCAAGACCCCCGATTAAAAAGTCAGCTGAAAAGTTACCTGCTGGATTTCTACAATACATATTTTGGGGAGACGATGTACACCAATTTGGGTTGGGAGGGTGCTCAAAGAGAAGCCATGGTCATTCCCGACGATCTTCAGGATGACCTGGAATCCGTAGGAAAGAATACATCCAATGGGGGTTGGCCTTGGTCTTATCCCCCGCAAAACATCTATGCAATGTGGAAGTTCGCGCGTGTATTTCCTGAGAAAAAAAGTGAGATTTATGCAAAAGCAAAGTTTTATTTACCTGACTCATACCATACTGACGATGACGAAACCTGGATCAATCATGCCTATATGCAGGGTTATATTGGGTTCTTGAATCTCTATGAAATGGTGGGCAGCCCGCGTTCCGATTCAAGATTGGCAGGAGAGGCGCAATCCAATCTCAACAACCTGTATTTAAATAGAATCTCGCATTTCTCAATAGAATCACCATGGACCAGCGGCAGCAACTATAAACCATTCAGCGTATCCAGGAATTTTATTTTCCTTGTTCCAGAAATTGGAGACCAATTAAGTAAAAGGATCAAGTCCGACGTGCAAAGTGCCATGGATGAATATGATTACGTTGTTCCCTACTGGATGGCAAATGCGTATGAAGCCAGCTCCCCCGAGCGTTCGATCCAGGTGTTATATGATCCGCCGGCGCTCTTCCAGGCAAAGGCTTATATTTTGAAAGAGTCACAAGAAGAACTCTTTAGATATCTTGACACGCCGTTCTTCATCCGTGGTGACCTTTATTACATTCAAAATCTTATCGCAACCATCCGCGCGGGTGCGGGAGGACCTGCAAAGTCACCTGACATGACACCTACGCCCAGGCCATGTTCGATAGGATGCTGAAGGAGACCAGCCTGGAAATAATTCGAGGTTCCCTGCCAGGTTTATTTTTGAGTGGAAAAGCAGGGAATCCACCAGCTGGCATGTCACCTGGATAAGACAATTTGATATGTATGCAGGTGTCTTGATTTGATAGCAATAATTATGTCTTCCTATAAAAATTCTTTCCTTGTGCTGTTGTGGATAATCTCTTATGCGGGGATTTATCCAAGAGCCACAATTTCAGCGTTATCAATTAGCGACGTTTCTCAATCCTCACCGACAGTTCCGCTCTATGAAAAACTTGAAATAAATTTCGATATTGAGGGTAGCGTAGCAGAAAACCCCCAATGGCCCTACGATCCGGAAGATATTCCCGGTTTGAGGACAAAAACAGGGATTACCGTTGATGGATTATTCTTACCACCTGGAAAAAATAACTGGACAGACGCTGTTGTGATCCCTGCATTCCTCTACCAACCTACAGAAATCGACAGGTCTGTTACCCCCGAGAGTGCAAACAGCGAGTGGATATATCCAGTGGGTGATGCATATTGGGTCCTGCGCTTCTCTCCTGACCGGAAAGGGACCTGGCACTATAAGATTCGTGCTCAGGATGACTCCAATTACCCTGACTGGTCTGAATCAGCATCCAGATCCTTCACCGCGACCAATGCCGCGGAAGGTGTGCATGGATTTGTTCAAGTCAGCACCCGTGATCCCAGGTATTTTGAATATTCTGATGGAACTCTTTTTACAGGGACTGGGATTAATGCGGCAGATGCGGGGATCTACCATGCGGAAAAAAGGGCTGAAGAAGAATTTCAAAAATATGCTGCTGGAGATATCAACTTCGCCAGGACCTGGATGGATATGGAATCAATCTGGAGTCGCGGCACTCACGGCTGGGATGGCTGGAAGAAGAGCTCCGGTACAGCAGATCCATTGCGATCAAACGAACAGGTGTATGAAGACCACGATTTTTCAATCAAACTCAACAGGAATGATTACAATTTTATCGCTCAATACTCCAGTGGGGATCAGGAAATGACGGGGGGGTTGGATGCGGGAAAAAATTATAAGGTACGCATCACTGCCTACCTGGATGGGGTTGACCCATCTGAACTGCAGGTCCGGTTGATCTCTGATAACAGCAACTTTGATTCAACCATTCGAACCCTTGCACCCAGCAGAGCGTGGACAATAACCGATTTAGGGAACGGGTGGAAGAACTTTGAATCCAATTTTGTCAACGACCGGGGGAGATTTACTTTCAGCTGGAGCGAGGCACTGGCAGTTGGAATCACATCAGGGGGTTCTGCTTATATCGATGAAGTAAAAATTGGGGAGGATCTCGGGGCAGGAAAGATGGGTCCCAATGTTGTGTTTAAAGGACAGATGAACTACCATCTTTATTTTGACCCCATTTCATCTTCCAATTACGACGAGATCATTTCTCTCGCCGAGCGCTACGGGATACATCTGAAGCTGGTAATTACAGATAAAGAAGATGAAATCCTAAACCGGATTGGTCTGGATGACGGTATTTTTGATCCCTCGATTCCCCGGCAAAGTCCAGCGAATTTCTATTCATGGAAAGGAGATAAAGTGCGCCGGCTGCATACCTACTTCTGGAGGTATCTGGCTGCTCGGTGGGGCTACTCACGAGGGGTGCACTCGTGGGAACTGGTAAATGAAGGAAATCCGGACTCCAGTCAACTTTATGATATTGCAAACCACCTAGCTAAAACCATTGACACACTCGACCATAATCACATGGCAACCACATCGTTCTGGACATCTTTCCCGGCAAACAGCTTTTGGGGAAATTCAAGCTATGATTCCATGGATTATGCAGATGTCCATGCCTATATCAGTACGGGTTGGATTCACGATCGCTCCCTCGAGGCGGATGCTGCGAAATACCATATCGTCTATAGTGAAGAGACCCGTGAATTGCTGCGCGCAGCAAACCAGAATATGCCAATCGTGAGGGGAGAGGCGGGGTTGGATACTCTGGAACGGCAAACAGAACAGGCAGGATTGGCGGGGGATATCAACGGTGTCTGGCTGCACAACTACACCTGGGCGATGCTTCACCCGGCAGGGATGTACGAGCTGTATTGGTGGTCGGAAAATATCAGAACCAATCCCGGCCCGGATGGTGATGCTTCCAATGGGCTCTTTGAGATTTTTGCACCGTACAATGATTTTATGAATGATATCCCTCTCAATGGCGGAGGTTATGTTGACATCAATAGCCCCCCTCCTGCGGGTATGCGCGTGGTAGGTCAAAAAAACAACGACGGCTCAGCTGCCACAAGAGCTCACCTCTGGATACAGGATTTGGATCACCAATGGAGAACTCCAGACTCAGGATCCCTGAGTGGAACCTTCACCTTGTCTGAAATGAAAGCAAATACAACCTTTCCAATAGAATGGTGGGATTTCAATGCCGAGGGAATCTTGCGAAAAAGGACCGGCGTCATTTCTTCCGATAGTAATGGATTGATCCCCCTTTCTTTGAATGATCTGCCTGCAATTAATGGTTCACCCGTTGTTGATTCAGCGATCAAGATCGGCAATTACGAAGGAGAGCATCAGGCGGAGAGATCTGCTCGAGCTCTTGGTGCCTGGTGGCGGCGTTTCCGGGGTAGGAACTTTATTGTTTTTGAGTGAATATTAAGAAATTTGCTGGTTAACCTAGAATCAGGTAAGGCCTGCGGTGAAGACCTGCTGTGCTAAAGAGGTTTTCTCAAGACGCGGCATACCTGGATAGCCGATCAATTGAGTCTAATTCCAGGAAAGGAAAAGTTGATCAGCTGCCTTTTCGGTGAATGCTGTCCCTCTCCGGGAATGATGCCACCTAGGCAGATTAACCCGTTGTGCTGCTTCTTTTGTGCTCTTAAAAGCAGAACCAAATACTCCAACGGAATGGAACAATAAAATCTCTGTAAAGCCATTCAAGTATAATTTGATCATCCGTTGAAGCGAGGAGATGCAGCATGCCACCAAGAAGGATGAAGATTGCTAATCTGGACGAAGCCAGCCTGAAGAGAGTACAGCAGATGGAAGAATCGATGGGAACATTAATCCTGGCTTTAGAGCCCCATATCGCGCTGGCAGAACTAAGCGAAGAACAGATGGAAAAACTCAGTACCCTGGAACAGGAGCTGGGTGTCGTCCTGATTGCCTATCAAAGATAAAAATCGATCGACCAACTGATATCCAATTCTCCGCAACCAATGAAGAACGAGTAGTGCTGGGAGGGATTGCCACGAGCATTTTCATTTGGTGGATAAGCATTTGGCATCTATCTGGCGCTGGGTGGGTTGGTAATCTCTGCTCGATAGGCCTTTGGAAGTTCGGGCTTAACGCTGAATCAAGTGGCGAATAATAACTTTGGATTTACCTGGTGGGGATGAATTAAATCTAGAGTGAGGGGGATTGGTAAATTGCAGGAGTGATCCCAAACCAAGATTAACCAGCGCCAGACGTGTCCCTGGCTGGAAAAAAAGCTGCATGGATAGGAGTTTAGATTGAAGTAGAACCCTGTCCTTGACTTACAGTTACCTGAGAACAAATCCAACTACAAACGCAGTGGTCATCAGCAGCAACAATCCGGGCAACAGTGAGAGGATCGTGTTCAGGGATAAAATCGGCCTGCCAGTTTTTAAAAAGGAGAGCAATAATCCCCCGATTCCAATTAATGCTCCACCGATACCAACGAAGATAAATCCCGGGTTTGTGATACCTTGCATGCTGAGTAAGATTGGTAACAGGAAGATCGCCAGACCAGCGATCCCGTGCACGGCGGCTATGACAATCACAGCAACGCGACCCGACGTGAACCGTCTGGTGAGGATCACAGCCAGAAAACCGAGCAGGGTAAAAGCAAGGTAATACCAGCTGATATTACCCAGGTATTCCCAAACCAGTCCAAGGGATAGACTGAGCGGGATAATCGTGGAAACGATCACAACCAGGGAGCTATCAAGAATTTCAAAACCAAGGATGATCAACAGCAGGCAAGCAACCAGGAGCACTCCAAAAGCAATTGTGTAGCAGAGGATGGGGAGTGTGCCGGAGCCATCCACACCTACTGCCACCTGGAAGGCAGACAGCAGGGCTGCCAGGAGGAGAAGTATCCTGTCAGTGGTAGAAATTGGTTTCATCAATCTTTGCGGCTTGATAGAGAAGATTACCTAGAATGCTTCAGCTGCCAAAATGAGCATGACGCTGAGCATATAGAGAGAGGCATATTTGAATAACCCGAAATTCAACTTATCAGATGGATTTAATAAACTGGCACCAGCCAAGAAGATCAGCCCTCCGGTGAGCACAGCCATTAGCCGCAGATATCCCCAGGTCAACCCGATTCCGTAAGCTGCAACTCCTAACATCAATGCAGCGATAATGCTGGAGAATGCAATTGTCCATTGGGTGAATTTGAAACTATAAGTGGATGGAAATGTGGGGATGCCTGCGGCTAGGTAATCCTGATAATTGCGCATCGAAAAAGTGAGGATGTGGGTGGGTATCCAGAACAGCACTGCCAGACACAGGGCTATGCCAACCCAATCGATCTGGCCGGTAGCCAGAGCCCGTCCAGCCAGAACAGGCATTCCACCTGCGATGCCTCCCCAGACGATGGACCAGGCGGTACGTCGTTTGAGCCAGAGAGTGTAGATTACTACATCGCAGAAAAGCCCTGCGAAAACGATCGTCCCATATAACCTGCTCAGCTGATAAGCCCAGGTTATTCCAATCGCTGATAGGATCAATCCGAATATCAAACCCGCACGGGGGGAAATTTTACCTGACGGGAGTGGTCGCCAGCAGGTGCGCTGCATGAGGGCATCTATATCCCGGTCGTACCACATGTTTAAAACTGTACTGCCGCTGATGGCGAAAAACAGGCTGCCGGTGACCCCCAGCATGACCTGCCATCCAAGAATGGGACAGCGGGCGCTCATGAATCCCGCCAAGCCAGTGGCTAACAGCAGGGCGGTCTGCAAACTCTTCAAGAGCGGCCAGTAGTTCTCTCGAAATTCGTGGAATAAATGCACCGGTAATCGCATAAGGTGTTCAGCAGTTTTCATTCGTTTGTATTTCGTGCGCAGCGGAATCCAACACCCGGGCTGTAGTATTCCGGTCCGGCGCTGTTGCGTGTCCAGACGCGCAGATTGTAAGCGTAGGTATCCTTACTGCCTCCGCGCATATAGCGGTAATGCTGGTTCTGATAAACATCCCCTGTCCACTGCCAGACATTTCCAGCCATATCGTAAAGTCCGTAAGGGCTTGGAGAATCCAGTGTTGTGTAATCATCGAGCGTGCTGCCATTATAAAATCCAACCGGAGTGGTACCTCCAAGTCCGCCAATTATTTTTTCAAATATATCGTGACTGCTGTAATAGTTGGCGTTGCGGGTTTCAATCTCATCCCCCCAGGGGAAGGGTCGCCCGTCAGTTCCACGGGCAGCTTTCTCCCATTCGACCTCCGTTGGTAAGCGGTATCCGAAATAATCACAATAAGCCTGCGCGCCAAACCAGGTGACCATGGTCACAGGGTGGTTTTCGTAGCTGTCCTGTGGTTTGAACGTGCTGCCATCGAAATCCAACCGCACCCCAGGATCGTTCAATGGCAGGTGGAGCCAATCCCCGGGAGGGATCTCCATTTCGTGCTCGTGGGCGTTAAATTGGTCGCCTGGGTAATAACCCACGATTTGTTCATCCAGGATCTGGATCGAACCATCCGAAAGTGCCTGGTTGAGGTAATCCGCAAACTGGGCTGTGGTGACATCGGTGACCATGACCTCATAATTGTAATCGACATTTGTCTCGTGTTCATGCTGACCCATGAGAAATTCGCCGGCAGGGACGAAAGCCCAAGCATCAGGATCGACACCAGGATCGAATTGAGGAGTGGTGGAGGGTTTAGAGACTCCTGATGCGCAGCCTGCAATAATCATCGTAAACAGAACTAGAAATAGTGTGTAAGGCTTCATGCCTGTTGCTCTCCAGTGATTGCAGAATCATGTGATTCAATCTCAGGATAAGCGGTCTGATCGAATTCTTCGGCCCAACGACCGCGTTTTTTGAACAAATCAGCCAGTCGCCAGATCATTAAGAGCGCCAGTGCTACCAGCACCACTGCCAGGCCCAGATCAACCAGCAGCATGGTCCAATTGACCAGAGGCTGCTGGGCAGACTCGCTGACGATCAACCGCTTCATGGAAAAAATCGTGGCAGCTGCAAAGGCGAGATCAGAAAAAATGATCACAGACCAACCGAAGATCTTGCGGATTTTCCCCTTGAGACCCGCCAGGTCTGCATAATACAAGAGGATGATCGTGGCGATGATCGCAGAGAGGATATGCCAGTGACCGGTAAGCACGATGCGTTCCTCCCGGTGGGGCCAGACACGGAAGATTTCATCCAGTTTGGCCGCCATGAAAATGCCCACTCCGCTAACAGTGAAATTCATAAACACCATTTGCCAGCCGACACCAAATTTGAGCGGGTCTTCCAATAGGGCACTAAGTTTCTGCCGGAAGCTGGCTTTCGGGCTGCCGCGTTTTTCGATTCCTCTGTGGATCAGCTGTCTCCAGGAGAAGATCACGAAGAATAAGGCTGCCAGCATTACCAGCACCGAGCCCCCATATATGATCGTGTGAGCCCATTCTACAAGCACTACGGACCAGGCTCCCAGGGAGATGATGATTGTGCCGACAATCATAAACGGCATGGCTATTTTATGGAGAGGTCCTCTGAAATCCTGCCAACGACCGACGATCAGGGTGATGCCGATCGCGATCAGAGTCAGCATGATATGCAGGTGGCCGATAATTGAATTCTGCAGGATGGTTTTCTCCGGTTCGCGGATTAAATCCTCTGCAAGGAATGTCTCGTGACCATTGCCCCAATATGACCCAGTTACAGCACCGAAGAGAGCAGACCCCAATGTGGCAACCGCCATGGTGAAGAATGCCACGCGTTCTAGGTCGATTCCCGTGCGAGTTTGTGAATAGACGGGATCCCTGGCATAGTATTCCTTTTTCCAGGGCCAGAGTGCAAATGCCAGCTGCAATCCCCCGAAGAACATCAGGGATAAGCCGAAGATATAAAGACCGTGGAAGATAAAATTATGGCCGAAATACCCGAATAAGAGACCAAAGACCAACGAGACCATATACCCGAAGGTGATGATCGCATTGATATTGGTCTGCTGGTGTACTTTCATGGGCACCATATCCGTGATGATGTAAACCTCGATCGCGACGACTGCCATTGCGATGGCGTGGTAGAGGAGAATGATACGTCCTTCCCGCTCTGCTTCCACGAGATCCATGCCGAATGTGCGTATCACCAGGTCCCTGACCCCAAACTCTGCCATGGGTCCAGAGATCATGCCCCAGATGGCAGTTACCAGGGCGATTAATGCGATCGCCACCAGGATCAGCCCCTTGGTGGATTTGAACAAAAAGTTATAGCGAGCCCTTAAAGCTCCCATTTTTTCTCCTCCGGAGAGATACATCACCCTTAATTCCTGCTCAGGAGATAAAAATCTACCCCATGAATGGTTTACTTTGTGTGAATTTTGGCACATTCAGAATAATTAATCAATGACTTTTGATAAATCACGCTGGGATTCCGGGTAAAGCACTGGAGGATGATGGCTGAAATCAGTCGAGATTCCCAGATGATTGACAAAAGACAATTACTTCCACCCTTCATTGTGATATATTGGCAAAGAGATATTGTGAATAATAGAACATACGATATGAGTGAGGCTTTGGTCAATTACACCCGAATCTCGCAAGGATTTGATGGGGCGGCTGACCGCCTTAGGAACTGTCGATATGCTGGCTGCCAGGAATTGATTGGATTGGGCGATCCGGTCCAGGGGATGAGTGCTATTGGAACTCAAATTCAGAATTAGCTTGGCAGTTCGAGGTTTAACTGGCCTGGCGGTAGGTCTTCGATCATAGAAATCAAGCGGCGATTGCGCATTGCCAGGACATTCAATCAGCTGAGGCCAAGAACTGAATGTTGCTCGATCAAGGATTGAAAACGTTCGTGAGATATCCACCAGGTGATGCATTTATAATCGGAGACAGCGGTGATAGGATTCGAATTGCCGTCCATGGCTGCCATCTCGTTGAACATAATCACAGGATCGATCACCGAGATGATCAAAGCCTGACCCTGAAAAGATGTCTTGCATAGGTGCACCCTGCCAGCCAAAAGCACATAAAGACCGGCGCATTCCCATCCCTCGTGGAAGATACCAGAATCAGTTTTGTGGAATTGAATCTGACCTGCAGAAACAATATCATAGATGGCTTTTGGAGGCAGTGCTCTGAAATGTTGGACCTATCCGAGCTGGTTTACCAAAGTTGAATGATCAAACAATTGCACTCTTCTTTAGATTTGCAGCCGAATAATGAATGAAAACACAGATTGAGTTTTTCATGCCTGCGAATTCCAGGGAAGTGAGGAAGATCACAAGTCTGTTTGCCAACTCTCCACCAATCAAAGACAAGCTTGCCCTGAGGAATACTCTTTGGCTATACTTAACCTGAAGATATAAATTCACCGCCCGGTGCTCTACCAGTAAATATGAGGGCAAATGAGGTGCACGTATGAAAAAATACTGGCTGCTATTGCTTGGCTTTGCATTATTCTTCCTGCTGTTTATCCAGGCTGTCACGGTATTTATTGAAAGCATTTATATCCTGGAGCTGTTAAGTACTTCGCTGGATGAAAAAGTATTGGGTGTATTATTTCTATTTTCACCGGTCATACTTTACCTCTTTGGGAAACGAGTTCCAACCTGGTTAACGTGGTTTGCATACGCCCTGCTCCTGGTCGGGAGGGGGGTCATTCCTTACCTGGATACAAGCGGCAGAATGGTCGCGGCAGGTAGCGCCAGTGCAGCAGGTCTGGTGTTGCTGCCTCTGATGCTGGTTAGCTACCGCACAAAAGAAAGAAAGAATGGGTGGTTGATCCCGGCTCAGGGCTTTGCGCTGGCCGTCGGGATATCAATCCTCTTGCGCACATTGAATTTTACGATCGATCCAACTCTAACCAGTGAATATGGGTGGTTAGGCTGGCTGTTGGGATTGGGTTTCGGTTTGACACTGGTCAATTTCAAATGGGAACCACTCCAAGAGCCAATCCAGCCTGTAAAAGGGGTCACATCTGCAGCGGTAGGCCTGGTTGGTTTGCTGACCATCTTCTACTTCATGCTCTCGAGTCCAGGTGTAGTCGCACGTTGGACAGAAGGCAGCTACCTGCTGATTATCACCATGGTCAGCTTGTTATCCATGCTGTGGCTGTTCCTCTCGTTTAATAACACGCAGTGGATGGAAAAGATAAGCCCTGGGCTCTTGCTGGCATGGAACGCTGTTTTTACCTTGGCGGTACTTGGAACCATCTTGGCACATACGATCAGCTTTCCGCCTGCACCAGATTCCCCAGCGGTGGTTGTCAGCAGCCCGGATTGGACCCACCAAATCCCCCTGCTACTGGTGTTGATCTCATTCCCGGTAGTTTTCTTGGATTTTGCGATCTTCAGCAGAACATTCGCCCAGGAAAATCCAGCACCCAGAAAGATGGCACCCGGCTTCCTGCTCGGTTCCTTGCTCCTGATAGTACTGATCTTCATGAATATTTTCAGCAATGTATGGGGGTATGTGGAACCAGTCAGCACCTTTTTCAGGAATAAATTCTGGTTACCCTTCCTCCTTCTCCTGGGATTGGTTACAATCCTGGCTTTTCTGGCTGCTAGAAGGCGAAAAATTTCCGTCAATGAGAAGACGGAACACCGTAATGTACTCTGGCCGGCAGTCGTTACAGGGATGATTTTCCTGGCAACATTCTTGGCAGCCTTTCTGACTGATCGGGTGTTTGTGGAACCAGTGCAGGGGAAATCGTTGAGGGTCATGACCTACAATATCCAGCAGGCAAACGATGAACTCGGTGAGAAATCTTATCTGGAGCAGCTGGAATTGATCAAACAGGTCGATGCGGACATCATCGGTTTCCAGGAAAGTGATTCGGCGCGCATCTCGTTGGGTAATAATGACTATATTCGCTACTACGCCAACCAGCTCGGCTACCATGCTTATTATGGACCAAAAACAGTTACCGGTACCTATGGGACAGCAATCCTCTCCAAGTACCTCCTGGAAAATCCGCGAGCGGTGTTCACTTTCAGCGACCAGGATGAAATCGGCACTGCCGAAGCCGAGATCACAGTGGGGAATAAAAAGTTTACTATCTTCAATGTGCACCCGGACGGATCAGATACGGCCAAAATGGTATTTGCCCGGACTCTTGTCGACAGGGCAGAGCAAGAACCTGATGTAATCGCCTTCGGTGATTTCAACTTGCGCGGCTGGGAAGATCCATATCTCCTGATTGCTGAGCATTACAAGAACGCCTGGATGGATGTTTATCCTACTGGAGTCGATGACCAAGGTCTGGACATGTCTGGAGAGGAGCGGATCGACCATATCTTCGTTTCACCACACCTGCAAATCCATGACCCGGTCTATTTGCTGCCACCAGATTCACACACTGATCATCCAGCACATTGGACAGATATTGCCTGGGAATAACAATCTTCCTGGCGCCTGGTTCGATATATCTGGGTCCATGGTGTGGTCTGAAGCAGAAAATCCGGGTTTACAAATCCCTTAAAGGTTAGCCCTTCAACTTGACCAACTATTGAGGAAGGGCTAAAATTAATAAGCAATGTACACTACCCAGACAGGTTCCCTGATGGGTTGCGTGATATTCACTGGATCGATCCAGATCGAGAGGTGGATGTATTCAGGTCACGTTACCAGCTTGGAACCTGTTTATTTAATTGAATTGCAATCCATCCACAATCCACCTTCACATAATTGGAGTACTAAATGAACGATTATCTCTTTCGGGGTTCGATCTCTGAGCTTGATGCCTCCCTGGATCAACTCCTCAATTTGGAAGCAGAACGCCAGTATCGCAAGCTGATCTTGATCCCCAGTGAAAGTACAGCACCGCTTGCGGTCCGAAATGCACTGGCTTCTGCCTTCCACAACATCTACGCGGAAGGCTACCCGGACGAGGAGACGCGCTGGATGAGCGAAGATGAGATCCTCGATTACGATGCCAGGCTGGGTTTCTTCCGACGGTATTCGGATCCCCGCTACTACAAGGGGGTTGAGTATGCCAACCTGCTGGAAGCCCTAGCCCGCCGACGCTGTGCTGAAACCTTCGCCACTGATGAGGTGAGCGCCGATGAGCTTTACGTAAATGTCCAGGCATTATCAGGTGCGCCTGCCAACAACGCGATATACCATGCCCTGGTAAACCCAGGCGATACGATCATGGGGATGAATTTGTTACATGGTGGGCACCTCACTCATGGCTCACCTGTCAACCGCTCCGGACAACTGTACAATGCTATCCATTACACGGTCGATGCAGAAAACGAGCAGATCGATTATGAAGCTGTAGCCCGTTTGGCAGACGAACACAAACCGAAGTTCATTATCGCAGGTTATTCTTCCTATCCCTGGTCCGTGGATTGGGAAAAATTCCGTGCGATTGCAGATGAGAGCGGCGCGTTACTGTTCGCGGATATTGCCCATGTCGCCGGGTTAGTTGCCGCAGGTGAATTTCCAAATCCTGTCGGATATGCAGATGTGATCACCTTCACCACCCACAAAACGCTTTGTGGACCGCGGGGTGCCTGTATCTTAACCACGCGGAGGGATTTAGCCCAGAAAATTGACCGGGCTGTCTTTCCCGGTGAGCAAGGCGGGCCTCATGTGAACGTGTTTGCCGCTTTGGCGCTGGCCTTCAAACTCGCTCAAAGCGATGAATTCCGCCTGCTCCAGCGGCAAATTGTCAGGAACTGCAGTGTGCTGACGGGGCGTTTACAGGAACGCGGCATTCGCATTCCATATGGCGGGACGAATACTCACATGACAAATATTGATTGTAAGTCTGTAACCGGACCAGATGGGACTGCTCTAACCGGAGATCAGGCTGCCCGGATGCTTGACCTGGCTGGGATTGTTGCCAACCGGAATACCATTCCAGGGGATACTTCAGCCCTCAACCCAAGTGGGGTTCGTTTTGGCACACCCTGGGTGACCCAGCGGGGTTTGGGGGAAAACGAGATGCTCGAAATTGCGGATGTAATCGCCGATTTACTCCAATCGACAACTCCTTATACAATCATGGGACGGCGGAAGCCTCTGCAAAGAGCAAAGGTGGATTTTGACACCCTGGAAGAGAGCAAGCTGCGTATTAAAGCGCTTGCTGAGGCAGCTGGCATCGATTACGAGGCCCACAAGCATGGTTATCCACATTTCTTTTATCGAGATGATTTCAAAGCAAGAGGTGCAAAAGAGGTAGTAACCTTCGCAATTCAAGGACAGCCAGTGCGCCAATTTCTGAATTATGCCCTGAGCAGCGATATCGAGCTCCTCGAACCCGGAGAATCACAAGGGACCAGCCTGCATACGCCGGACGGAGAGGTGGCAGGAATCTTGACCTGTATTGAAAACCACCTTTTCTACCTGACCGTAATGGGTGGTGACCTTGCGGGGCTGGCAGCTGCCTGGCTGCGGGATCTCTCCGATGGATTTGTCCAATTTGATGATGATGTCTTGAGAAAATTACCTGGTATCGTTTCTGTCAGGGAGATCGAGACAGATGCAGAATCGAAAGATCCGGGGCGAGAGAGCGGTTATCGCAAACCCTATTTTATTGGATACCAGGATCAAGCCGTTGCGGAACTACCTGCCTTGCCTGAATTCCAATGGAAGGAAGGTGGTGGTGAATTAAGACGCACGCCGATTTACGAAACCCACCGCAGGTTAGGCGCGAGGATCATCCCCTTTGCTGGATGGGAGATGCCGGTGTGGTATTCCTCGGTGACAGAAGAACACCAGGCAGTTCGTGAAGCTGCTGGATTATTCGATGTTGCCCATATGGGTGTCTACCAGGTTGAGGGACCGCAGGCGGTAGCTTTCCTGGACAGTGTGGTGGGAAACGATATTCAAAGCCTCGAGGTGGGGGAATCACTTTATACCCATTTCCTTGACCCACACGCCAACGTGATCGATGATTTACTGGTTTACCACCGGTCGGAAGGGGCATTCCTGGTGGTCGTTAATGCTTCCAATGATGATAAAGATTGGGCCTGGTTAAATTCGGTCCAGGCTGCTGAAGTAATGGTTGATGCAGACCGCCCTTGGGCGCGCGCGTTTGGCAGGGGAGCAATGCTCAGGAACCTACGGGACCCCAAAGCGGGAGCCGATATGCGTGTAGACATAGCATTACAGGGTCCAAAATCACGGGAAATCCTGCTCAAGCTGGACATGGATGACCAAACCCGCGATTTAGTGCTGGCACTTAAACGCACCCAGCTTTGCGAGGCAGTCGTCGGTGGGTTTGACCTGGTAGTTTCCCGCACCGGATACACCGGGGAGAAAATGGCTTTTGAATTATTTGTGCATCCGGACCAGGCTGACCAGCTGTTTAATACCCTGCTGGAGGCAGGGGAGCCATTGGGATTGAAGCCTTGTGGCCTGGGAGCCCGTGATTCGCTGCGCACTGAAGCGGGGCTACCGCTTTATGGTCACGAGATGGGTGGTGAGAAACAACTGGGGGTGGCAGAAGGTGGTTTTGCTTCCTATGTAAAGGTATACAAACCCTGGTTCATCGGTCGCAAAGCTTACCTTCAGCGAGAGAAAAAGCGTACTGGCGAGGTGATCCGGTTTCGCTTCGATGATAGAGGAGTCCGCATGGCACACCCAGGTGATCCGGTGATCGAGAAACGCGGTCGCGTGGTAGGTTGGGTGACCAGCTGTGCGATAGACCAGGAAGGCTACCTAACCGGGCAGGCGTTCCTCGATCGAAAAAGTACAGCCGAAGGAACGCAGATTTTCATTTATCAAGGAGCGCCGGATAAATTTGGAAAACCACCTGCAGAATTATCCCCGGGAGACCGGACTCCACTGCCCTCGCCAGCAACAGTAATCAGTCGATTTCCGAAATAAAATCAAGAGTTGTACGTTATTTAAGTTAAACCAAATACACGAATAGGAGAAATGAATGAAAACTCCATGGGAATATCGCTATGCACAGCGGACCCAACGGATGGGAAGCTCTGCTATCCGGGAATTACTCAAGTATTCAGAAGAACCCGATTTGATCTCTTTCGCAGGCGGCCTGCCAGCACCAGATGTTTTCCCGGTGGAGGAATTCCGCGAAGCCTGTGACCGGGTGCTTACTGAGCATGGTCCCGCGGCACTGCAGTATGGCACCACGGAAGGTTATCTCCCACTACGTGACATGATCGCCCGGCATTCCGCCCGCTATGGGATCAAAATTACGCCGGATAATGTATTAATCACCTCGGGTTCCCAGCAAGCCCTGGATTTGCTGGGGAAGATTCTGATCGATCCTGGGGACCGCATTCTGGTTGAATCTCCCACCTACTTAGCTGCCATCCAGGCCTGGAATGCCTACGGTGCAGAATTTATCACTGTGCCTATGGATAATGATGGTATGAATACCGATTATCTGGAGGAAGCCCTGCGCGCAGGACCGAAGTTCATTTATGTGCTGCCGAATTTCCAGAATCCAACCGGTGTAACGCTCTCGATGGAAAGGCGACAAAAGCTCATCGAATTGGCTGACCAATATGGCGTCCCTGTCGTGGAAGATGATCCTTATGGGCAATTGCGCTATGAAGGGGAGCACCTGCCTTCGATCGTTGTCCTGGACAGCCAGTTCCGCGATGATGGAACCCCATGCTATCGTGGAAATGTGATCTACCTGAGCACTTTCTCGAAGACCCTGGCACCAGGTCTGCGGTTGGGTTGGGTGATCGCCCCTCCCGAAGTGATCAGAAAACTGATCCAGGCGAAACAAGGAGCAGATCTCCACACTTCAACCTTCAACCAATTCGTAGCCCATGAAGTCTCGCGAGGTGGTTTTCTGGATCGCCACATTCATTTAATTCGTGAAGTATATGGAAAACGGCGCGACGTGATGCTGGCAGCCATGGATCGATATTTTCCTGCCGGAGTCGATTGGACATATCCCCAGGGTGGACTCTTTCTCTGGGGAACGCTGCCCTCCTACATGAATGCACAAGACCTGTTGAAATCATGCCTGAATAAAAAAGTGGCATTCGTACCGGGAGAGCCCTTTCATCCTACCGGGGGAGGAAAAAATACGATGCGCTTAAACTTCTCGAATGCCACGCCCGAAGAGATACGGATCGGGATTGAACGGTTAGGAATAGCGATAGGAGAAAAGTTGGCCAGGCAGGTCGCATAATAAGTACTGCTGCTCACTTAGTTAAAAGAATATTCACCGTCAACCAGTGACCGAATGCGGTTTGAATGATCGAAGTTCAAACCGCATTTATTTTCTCCTACAAACATTTTGTTGAAGATTGAATCAATGGTGGTTCGAGATTTGCGGCAGGTACAGCCTTGGTGGGCGGGTGGAGGTGAGCACCTGAGCGGAGGTAAATTGTGCGGGATTTCCCCGGGAAGTTGCGACCAGGATTGCCAAGTCCTGCTCACCTGTTTGGGCGCTGCCCGGGATGCTGACTTCAATCTTCACCAGGCTCGATTGACCGGGAATTAGCGGTCCCACGGTGCTGCTGGAAAGAATGACCGGCCAGGAATTGCTGCCAACCTGGATATCGAATGTATCATCCTGGGTGCCCATGTTGGTAACCTGTAAATCGAAAATGGATTTCGATCCAGGAGGTCCCTGTCCATAGCTGATATCCGGGGAAAAATCAGGTTGGAACTCTACCGGGGAAATCCAGAAAAAGGCTGCACTGGGTACACCCCAACTTCCATCTGCATCCTGGCTCTCCACGAATATTACCTGTTTACCCATTTCCAGATCACTTGTATCAATCGCTGCGGTGAAAATTTCCTGTGGCGAATCGAAGGTCCCATCGGCCGGGAGGAGATCTATGGTTTCACTGCCGCTGATCCAGGATGGCCATCCGAGGCTGAAGCGTGCAGCTGCGATAGTTTGAGATGGCTCATCTCCCCATCCAGTGCTGGAATAGCGTGTATCATCTGCGGTAAACGATAGATGCAGTCCTGCACCCGGAGCTACCCGCTGTGCGCTGAGCTGAAGATCGATTGAATCCGGTCCAGAGGGATTTTGGTACGGTAAGCGTGCTGCCTTGAACGCGTACAGCAGGGCGGGAAATTGCTCGGGGAGGATCTGCTCTTCAAAATATGAACAACTTTCAAAGAATGAGGTTCCCACTTCGAAGGTGTAGGCAGGCAAGCCCAGCTCACCATATGCCCAATCATCACTGCTGCCCGAAGTCAGGTAAATACAGCCTGGCTCCCCTGATTGGCAAACCTGGTATGCGCTGTAGAAGCCGAATTTCCGGCCAAGCGTTCGCAATGGAATCTGATTAGGTGCCGGTTCAGGTGTCCACCCCCAGGGGTATAAAATTGACTCTCCATAGCTGTGCAGGGTGATCAAGAGTCCTGCAGTATCAATGGGAGCGGGATCCTGATCCCCTGAACCACGCATGTCGGTAAAAATTCCAGCCAGGTACTCCTGTACGGCTCGCGTTTCGCTCTCGGAGGCTGGTGCAGAGCCCCTGAAGGTTTCATCACAGGCATCCTGGCTGGCCCCCACCAAACCCCACTTGAAGCTGCTGTTGCGGTTCAGGTCCGTTCCCCAAAGATTGGGATTGGAGCAACCGTCCGTGTCATTCGTATTCTTGCGCCAATAAATTCCCCCTTCGGCAATTTTGCGCCCATCCGGGTTGGCGATTGGGAGGATGTGGACTTCAGAATAATCCAGCAGCCAGGTGATATCCGGGTTCGTTCCATAATTTTCAACCAGGTACTCTGCAAAACGGGCAGCTAGCTCTGCGGTCGCATATTCCCGGGCATGGATGGCAGCCATCAGGAAAAATTTTGGTTTTGGACCGGAGATGGCAGAGTTGGTAAGCACCAGCGTGTAAATATCATTCCCTTGCACTCCACCCGAGGAAAATTTCTCCCAGCTGTCACCAATATCGATCCAGGTGGCAAGTTGGGGAACCTCTGCGGCCACTTGCCCCAGGCTGGTATAGGTTTCTTCCACGGTCCTGTAGCAGGGAAAACCGGGTATGCCGCTGGTTTGATCTGCAAGCGGCTGGATCGTTTGCTTCATTCTTGATGTCTGATCTGGATCGATCTCAACCTGGTATCCACCGGCAACCAATTGAAAATATTCGAAGGGTGTCAAATAAGCAACCAGGCTGAATTGATCATGATCTACCTCCCAGACATCCAACGATTGAGCCAGGAGATTTAAATCCGCCTGGTCCTCGAAGTGAACTCTTCCGATCACAGCTTCTTCTTTGTTCTCACCTGCGTCTGAACCCGTTTTTAATGGTGCACCCAATCCAAGAAATACAATTACCATGAAAGAGGTTTTCAGAATTAGGAAGAATCGGTTTGTCATTTTTCGTTTGTCAGTTCTTAGATTGAAGGTAGATTTCATTATAAAGGATTTAAGGTATGTCACTTGGACCTAAATCGTCTGGTACTGGCGGTAAATTGGATAAAATACAAGCCGCCAAAATACTTACGTTATAATCCTTGCTTATGGTGATAGAAAAATGTACTGGTTGTCAATATTTGTGGTCTCCAAAGAGCAATTTCTGAAGAATTTTTCGATTGAAATCGAAGGGAGAAGTTTATGACTGACCAAGCAGGAAAGTCCACATCCGGGGAGAGTACCGGGCAGGTGGTACTTAAAGTGATTTTGATCCTGGCTGGAGTAGCTTTGATCCTCATCCTGGGAGTATGGATTGGACAAACTATGGCCGGGGACACGCAGTTGGAGGGTCCACAGGTTATACCCCCACAACCTCCTGCTGATGGACCCTATGTCGTAGCTAACGCATATGTAAATTTACGTAGTGGTCCGGGTACTGAGTACCCGGCGTATGGTGTCGCACCAGCGGGTTCATCCGCAGAGGCGATCGGGGGAGGCCTTGATATGGGGTGGTGGATGGTCAAGCTGCCAACCACGATCTCTCCTGATGGGACAGGGTGGGTTTCTGCGGAATACGTAACCGCATATAACACAGACAGCCTGCCGGTGCCTGAACCATATACTGAGCCCTGACCGCCGCAAAACGTGATCTGGTGGCAGCTGCTCTTCGTGCACCAGCCTTACAATGAAGGCAGCCTGCCGCCCGAGTTATTTGGTATTGTTGGAAAGCGAATGGTAATTAGGCCACAATTTGAAATCCTTCAGGATGGATCCCCCAACAAACTCCCTGAGGATAGAATTGTCTGGCACGAGTTGATCGCCTAACGGTAGAAACCACTCCAAGAAAGCCAGTAATCGTTTGGCCTCGATGAACTCCGGTGTGCCGAGAGGTACCTGCAGCAGGAGAGATTCTGCCAGGGATTTCAGCACCGGCAGTTCATATGCCAAAGCAGAATTAAACATAATGTCAGCGTTTTCCTGGAATGGGAATATGTAGCGTTTTTCACCACGCCTTACAGATTCCCAGCGATTGATGGTTTCCAAGGCAGAATAACCCCGTTCTCTGGCATCGCGCACAATGCGGCGCAAGAGGCGTGTATCCGTCGTCGAGACGCGGTTGTGGCGATCCAGGTTCAGCTGTGTTAAAGCGGAAACATAGATGCGGTAAGTCTGTTCAGCAGTAATTTCTGGCAGCAGATCTGGATTTAATCCGTGGATGCCTTCCATGATAATGATCTGTCCAGGTTCCAGTTGGACCACTTCACCCAGCTCTCGCTGGCCCGTGATGAAGTTGTAATGGGGCATCTGGATGTTATGACCGGCGATCAAATGCTTGAGATCATGGGCAAGGAGAGGCAGGTCTAGAGCCTGCAGCGCTTCAAAATCATAATTCCCATTCTGATCTACCGGGGTATGTTGTCGTTCTACGAAATAATTGTCCATCTCGAAGGAAAAAGGTGAGATGCCATGTGCCAGCAGCTGAATTGCCAGCCGTTTGGCAAAAGTGGTTTTTCCGGATGACGAAGGTCCTGCGATGAAAACAAGCGGAGTCCGGTCCATGCATTCAGCTACCTGGTCTGCAATATCTGCTACGCGCTGTTCATGCAGTGCTTCTGATACCAGGACCACCTCGCGAATACGCCCGGAGTAGATGGCATCATTGAGCGCACCGGCGCTGGAAATGCCCAGGTAATGCAGCCAGCTTCCATACTGCAGGAAAGTGGCGAGCAGCTTGGAATAATCTGGTAGGGGCAGTAGCTCGGTTGGACGGTGGCGCCGGGGAAAGCGCAGGGTAAATCCTGGTTCTGTAGGAGCAAGCGCAAACCACTGCAGGTAGCCAGTGGAGGGGACCATGTAGCCGTGCAGGTAATCACGGCAGTTTTCCAATTGGTAGAGGGTGACATAGTCCTTGCGGCGGAAGGAGAGCAGCTGGACTTTATCATCCTGTCCTTTCCCCTGGAAATAATCCAGCGCTTCCTGCAGGGGCACAACAGTGCGGGTCAAAGGCAGGTTCTTTGCCACCATTGCGTGCATTCTCTCTTCAAGGAGGGTGATTTCGTTTTCTGTGAGCGGTTTTCGTTTGCTAACCTGGCAGAAATACCCTCCAGACGAAACAGAATGATCAATCGCAATGGCGCCATCGGGGTGTAATTCTTGAAAGGCTGCTTCGAGTAGGAAGATCAGTGAGCGGCGGTAAATACGCATGCCATCTGCATCACCCATGGTGACTGGTTTAACCTGGGATTCAAAATTGACCGGATAGGTTAATTCTCGCAGCTGTCCATTCACCACGGCACCGACGATCGGCGGTGACAATGGTGTCCCATTCTTGTAAGACGTTTTGGAAGGAGGACCACCGTTCAGTGTGTTCAGGAATTCGCCAACTTTTGCCCCACGCGGGCCGCGTAAAACTTCGCCCCCTGGCAGGTGGATCTCCACCGTAGGGCGAGGATTTACTCTTTTGAATTCCTGGTCAGCTACCATAGTAAATAATTCTGCAGTTTCCCGAATACTCGGAGTAATCGATTCGCAAAATCAAGCGTATTGAGGGGGTTGAATAGCCTCTACCCCCTGAATTTCTTGACAGCGGGTATTTATTTTATCACCAACCCGTAGAAGGTTGATTTACAGAGGTGATAGTGCCAGCGGGTTAAGCATGGCTGAGCAAAGAATGGAAAAACTTGCTCCCTGGTGTATCGATACACCAGGGAGCATTGGGCCGAATGAATTGAAATCCCAAAATAATGGGTTCTTAATTCTTCTCCATGCTGGGTTTCCAGACCTCCCACACACGACCCACCAAACCTGGCCCAGGTTTCAGGGTTAATTGACCGGGTTCCCATCCAGCAGGAGTGGCTTCCTTTCCCTGCGTGGCCCGTACATGCTGGAAAGCCTGTACCTGGCGGACAGTCTCAGCAAAGCGGCGACCCACGGGAGGGGTGAGTACCTCCATGGCCTGGATGATGCCATCTGGATCGATAATGAAGCGCCCTCGCATTTCAACCCCAAGGTCCTCATTATAAACGCCATAAACATTACCGACATTTCCCGATGAATCTGACACCATGTGGAACGGTACGCCTCCATCAACCATCTTTGAAAGCTCGTGATCATTCCACATTTTGTGAACGAAGACGCTATCCACACTGACCGAAAGCACCTCAACCCCCAGGTCCTGCAGCATTCCATATTTATCGGCGACCGCCGATACTTCGGTCGCTCAAACGAAGGTGAAATCACCCGGGTAGAAACAAAGCAGGATCCATTTTCCAAAATAGTCAGATAATTTTACACTGGTGAATTCTCCCTGAAAATAAGCTGGAGCTTGAAAATCCGGAGCCTTCTCTCCAACCCGAGCAACCATGGTAATCTCCTTTTTTGATTCGATCTTTTTTTCTTGTTGGGTTTCTTCTTCCTGGCTGGCTTGGCCGAGCACCATCCCTGTCGGCTTTGCGCAGCTTGACTCATTTGCCATTTGGCACCTCCGAAGTGAAATAATTAACGTACCAATTCTGGGACACAGCACAGCACCAATTCTTTGGCAGCTTTGACCTCGTCCAGGCGTCCAAAAGGGGTGTTGTGAGGAGCGGATTTGAGCATCTCTGGATCGGATCGTGCTTCTTCAGCAATCTTGATCATTGCTCTGGCGAAAGCATCCAGTGTTTCTTTGCTTTCTGTTTCGGTGGGTTCGATCATCAATGCTTCGTGGACGATCAGGGGGAAATAATTGGTCGGTGGGGCGAAATTAAAATCCATCAAGCGCTTGGCGATATCCAGTGCGTGAATTTCGGGTGCATCTTCCCATCGTCCTTCCGCCACGAACTCGTGCATGCAAATCCTGTCGTAGGGGATGTGGTAATGATCGCGCAGTATCGCTAAAAGGTAGTTTGCATTGAGCACTGCATATTCCGAAATCTTCCGCAAACCATCCGGACCATGCATGCGGATGTAAGTGAAAGCGCGCACAACCATCCCGAAATGACCCTGGAAAGCTTTCACCCGGCCAATTGTTTTTTCTGGGGTGACCAATCCATAAAGGGGAGGTAATTGGTTGGTCTCATCGCCTGCCTCGATGATTTCCACCACCGGTTCGGGAAGAAATTGGGCGAGCTTTCCGGTGACCGCGACCGGTCCTGAGCCGGGTCCACCACCACCATGTGGCGTGGAAAAGGTCTTGTGCAGGTTGTAATGCAGGACATCGATGCCAAGATCTCCGGGACGGATGATGCCTAATAAGGCGTTCATATTTGCTCCATCCCCATATACCAGGCCTCCTGCCTCATGAACCATGCTGATCACCTGTTCTACATGCTCATCAAATAACCCCAGCGTATTGGGATTGGTCAGCATGAGTCCTGCCAGGTTTTCATCACAATGTTCGCGCAGGGCTTCAAGGTCTACATTTCCGCGTTGATCAGAACGCAGTTCAACAACTGTTAAACCACTCATGGCGGATGTGGCAGGATTTGTCCCGTGAGCCGAATCGGGGATCAATATCTTTGTACGCTTTTTATCGCCGCGCGAGCGGTGGTAGGCACGGATGATCAACACCCCGGTCAGCTCACCATGTGCACCTGCCGCTGGCTGCAGGCTAACTGCCTGGAGACCACCGATCTCGCTCAACCATTGTTGCAAATGATACATCAACGCCAGTGCGCCTTGTGTTGTTTCTATTGGTTGGAGGGGATGCAGGTTGGCAAAGCCGGGGATGCGGGCAGCTTCTTCATTGATCTTGGGGTTGTATTTCATGGTGCAGGAGCCGAGCGGATAAAACCCGGTATCAATGCTATAGTTGAGCTGTGAAAGCCTGGTAAAGTAGCGTACAACGTCGATTTCAGCCAGTTCTGGCAAGGGTAAATCATCTCTAAGCATCTCTTCAGGCAAGTTTGTAGCTGGTACATCGGATGCGGGGAATTGAAAACCTATCCTGCCGGGTACCGATAAATCACACATCAAATGTTCAGCCATTAGAAACCTCCTCCAGTCCTGCGACCAGCCATTGGATATCTTCCTTTGTGTTCATTTCCGTTACCGCGATGAGTAGATGATTCTCCAAACCGGGATAATTTTTTCCAACCGGATATCCAGCCAGAAGATTGTGCTCTAATAAGTGGTCACAAATCTCCTGTGCAGGTATTGGACATTCAACCAGGAATTCATTGAAAAAAGTCTGCTCAGACCAAATTTTGTAACCAGGCAATGCGTCGATCTGATCTGCTGCATAGTGGGCTTTTTGGTAGCACAGTTCAGAAACTTGGCGCAAACCGTGTTTTCCGAGCAGGCTCAAATAAACGGTGGCCGCCAGGGCAAGCAAACCCTGGTTGGTGCAGATATTCGATGTGGCTCGATCGCGGCGGATATGCTGCTCTCTCGCGGTTAATGTGAGCACGTACGCCTTTTGACCACGATTATCAACAGTCTCGCCAGCCAAGCGTCCAGCCATCTTGCGGACATATTCCTGGCGAGTGGCAAATATTCCCAGGTAAGGACCACCGTAAGAAAGGGGAATGCCCAGCGACTGGCCTTCACCAGTGACGATATCAGCTCCGAAATCTCCTGGGGGTTTGAGCAAGCCTAATGCCATCGGGTTGACAGAGATGGCTAGCAAAGCACCTTTTTCATGGACAGCGGTGGCTAATGCTGTGTAATCATATACGCGTCCAAAGAAATCTGGATAAGCAACAACAACCAATCCTGTCGTTTCGTCAATTAGGGGGATCAAACTTTCTGGTCCGGCTTCCAGGTCCAGCTCTCCCTGGTCACCTACCAGAATGGTGTCGGAGTCCAGGGTATAAGTGCGAACTGTCTCACGATAATGGGGATGTATGGCGGGTGATAGGATTACTTTCGGCTTTTTACCACGAAAGTTGTGATAAGCCATATTCACAGCTTCGGCGACTGCTGTAGCCCCGTCATAGTGGGATGCATTGCTGACATCCATACCAGTTAGTCCGGCGATCATGCTCTGGTACTCGAAGATCGCTTGCAAAGTTCCCTGCGAGATCTCTGGTTGGTAAGGAGTGTATGCGGAGTAAAATTCTCCCCGGCGTAAGATCGAATCGACGACTGCGGGTGTGTAATGGTTGTAAGCGCCTGCGCCTAGAAATGAAACCATCTCGCGGGCAGTATCATTTGCCCAGGCGATTTCCTGCAGCTCAGCGAGAACCTCCATCTCGGTCAAGGCAGGCGGCAGGTCGAGTTTTGGATAGAGATGCTCCGCTGGAAGGGATTTAAAAAGTGCATCAATATTATCGACCCCGATCGTATCCAGCATTGCCTCGAGATCAGCTTTCGTATGCGGCGTGAACATAGGCTATTCTCCTTATAAAAATGGGTACCGATATTAATTAGGAATTTTCCAGCTCGACGACACAGTGAAAGATTTTTATTCTGACCGTTGATCGCATATTTTTTGGTAGGCCTCCGCATCCAATAAAGCATCCAATTGACTGGGATCCGATAACTCGATCTTTAACATCCAGGCTTCACCATACGGATCTGTATTCACCAGTTCAGGCGCATCCAGCAGATCCTCATTGATCTCGGTGATCGTGCCGCCCACCGGAAGGTAAACGTCAGCTGCAGCTTTCACGGATTCCACAGTTGCGCAGGCATCCCCGGGATTCAACGATTCATTGATATCCGCGACGATCTCAACAAATACGACATCTGATAGCTGGTCCTGAGCATAATCGGTGATACCAATCGTACCTGTATTGCCTTCGATCCTGATCCATTCATCGTTCTCAGTGTATTTCAAATCTGCGGGTATATTCATGCAAGTCTCCTTCGGTTAAATTGTTTTTAATAGCAGTCCTGACTAGTATAAAATTACAAAAAAACAGAGGCGCACGCGTAGATTGCATGCGCCTCTGTATTGGACCTGAGAGATTCGCGCCTTTTAATTTGCAGCGCTTGCCCCTTCGGTGGAGACGGTAAACCCGGCTAACTTTCCAGAGGTTTCACGAGGCAGGGTCCGCTTTACCTGAGAGTTTAGCCTGGGATTTTCAAACCCCAGATTTGCCCCTTCGGTGTCCAGTAAAAACCGGATCTCTCCCCTGCGCTCGTTAAGATGTTTGTTTATTCATTCTACGGTTTAGGCACTGAAAAGTCAAGCCTAATTTTTAGAATGCAGGATTTATCCATTCTCGTAGGTCGGCCGTACCCAATCACCGATCAACCAGTAACGGAAATCTTCTCCACTACTGCACTTGACAGCCGCGTAAACACCATAAACCAATGACGCTAATGGCATGAACAGGAAGAGCACTGTTCCAAGCAGGCTGAATGGTATGCATAATAAACCAATCAGAAATACTGAGAGGAACGCTGTGACCAACCAGATTGCACCGATCAACAAGCCAACCCCAACCCAGGTGATCAATTGGAAAATGGTTGCCTGAAGTGATTGGTAGGCGACATAACGTGAGCGGTCTTTATACACCAGATAGATTATCACCGCGACGACCGGGCCGAGGAAGCCGGTGAAAAGATTTAACAAGATGCTTAAATGAGCAACCATCGCCCAATTCTGTTCTTGAGAGGGGGAAAGTGTTTTTCCGGCTGGAGGCGGTAATTGTTCTGGGACGGTTTGCTTTTCTGGAGAAATCTGTTCTAATTCTGACTGATCTTCCGTGGCCTGGACTTCTTCCTGGGGTGCTTCTTCGCTTTCTTTCTTGGCTGGCATATCTCACTCCTTTTATTTCTGTTGGTAATGAACCCCTATTCAAATTATTTAAATGACAATAAAAGAAAGTATGATCCGGGAGAAGGATGGTTTGATTGACTAAATTGTACACGATAAATCTTGCCTTTTGTTTTTGAGTGTACTCGTTCTCCAGGATTATGCGCGCGATTCATTATTGCAGCAAAGCAGGTTGCGGGCTGCCAAGGATCTTTTTACGGATCGTCGCAATTCCATCCTCAGGAGAGACCGGTCCAACCCTCGTCTTGAGCAGTTCCATTCGAGATTCCGGAAACTACCAGGCGAGGATAAATAGCAGCGTGAATAAGCTACTGACCACCAGCTGGCGAAGACCGATCCGGGTTGGACGTTTACCCAGCGCGGGTACGAGAGTACCATAGACGGTTTCTGACCATTGGAGGGCGTAGGGCAAGAACAGCAGGGTGGGTACCAGGCTAATCATTGCCAGCACCAAAACCAGCAGCAGGTTGAAGGTGGAATAAATCAATGCCCTGCGACCCATCTGGACCCTTGATCGAATATCAACCACCTGGGTCAGCTCTCTCTGCTGCAGGCGTAGATATGCATAAACAATCGAGGCAGCGGATTGGAGCCAGGTCAGGATGAATAACAACCAGCCAATTGGATCGAGTCCCCCAATCCCAATCCAGTAACCAGCCGGAGCCGCTAAGGCAAGCACACCGCTGGCGACAATTTCTATCCCAACCTGCTTGCGTTCTGCTCTTTGGCTCACCAAGTAGAGATGCCAGGCGAATACTGGAATCCCGGGCATGGCAAGGATAAAAATGAATGTGAAACCCTGTGAAACCAATCCGAGCAATCCAAGTAAACCCATAAAGCCGTAAACACCCATCCAGAGCCAGGCAGCAGGTAAATCGCGCTTCTGGCGCCTGCCGCTGAAAACTTTAACAGCGATCGTAACCGGTTGGCGCACCAGGAAGGCTGCCAGTGAAGAGACAATCAAGTAGAAAGAGCTAATGCTCCAATTACCCCCAGCAAAAAGACCAATTAACAGCGGGCTTAGCAGGAATACCCAGGAACCGTGATCGCTGGGCAAAGCCACATGCTTCAACAGCAGGTTATGTCTTCTACCCTGAGTGGCCATGTGACCCTGGATTCCCGACGTGAAGCTTCATTAGTTTGCTACTCCCCGGGCAGGTCACGATCGAAACTTTTCTAATGCTGTAGGAATTCATGCTGTGGAAAACAATTGATTTCCATGCCAGGGATTCTGGATGAATAAGCCGGGTAAAAATGCGACCAGGGTAGATAAGAAGACCGAAATTGGAATCCACCTCAAGTAGCGTGCGCGTTGTGATACTTATTCAGGAGGTTAGAGCACAAAATCGATTAATGTCGCGATTATAAAAGGTACCAGGATCAATAATGCCAGCAACGGTGAAGTTTTTCGAGTCTGGTTGTTGCTGTCCCAATTAAACAGGTACATGGATAGTATCAGAGCCAGGATTCCGCTAACCAGCAAGGTGGCAACGGATAGCCAGGGGTTAAAAGCTGTCTCCTGTTCGAATGCCAGGCCAAAAAAAGCCTGCATTGCATATGTGCTGGGAATCAGACCAGATAATTTTTGCACGCTCTCTGGCATCATCGCGGTCGGGATCATCAGGCCGCCGAGAAGTATACTCGGCAGGTAGATCAGCTGGGACCACAGAACGACAGAACGTGCGGAAGATGATATCACGCCGATTAACATTCCCAGGGTTCCGAAAGTGAAGGCAGTCAGGAGGGTTACACCCACCAGCGCAGGCCAGTTCTGCGGAGCGACGGCATCAAAAAATGGGGTAGCAGTCAGCATGATGATCCCAGAAACAATCAAGGCGTGGATGATTGTGGATATCGCCGGTATCGAAAGGATAGACAACGCCGGGACTCCATTAATCTTATAACTACGAAAGATGCCCGCCTCGCGATACTCCACTAATGGATTAGGCAAACCCAAGATCGTGCTTGACATGATGGCAAATACAATCATTGACGGCAGCAGGAGATCCTTGAAGCCAGGATTAATGGCCACCATGACGAAACCCATCGCGGCATAGAAACCGAGGGGCAGCAGGTAATTCACCAGCATGGCGGAAGAATTGCGCAGGCCGGTTTTGAATTCAAACAGGAAATGGCTGGAAAAGGCGGTCATTGGATACCTCCTGCGGTGGTGATCTCCAGAAATCGTTCTTCTAAAGTAGGCCGTTCGACGCGCAAATCAATCAGGTTATCCCCCTGGACCTTGATAAACTCCAGTAAGGCTGAAACTGTGGCACCAGGATCAGTTGAATAGTAGATCGTATATTCCTCCTTGATTAACTGCTGAGTCACCGCCGGAAATTCTCCTAGATGTTCGTGTAACAGAGAGGCATCTGTACGCACGGAGATTTTTGTCAGGCCGCCACCCTTTGAAGTCAGCTCCCGGGGTGAGCCAGAATCAACAATCTGCCCGCGCAGCAAGATTGCCACCCGATCCGTCATTTTTTCTGCTTCAGCCATGTCGTGAGTTGCCAGGATAATCGTTGTCCCGCCAGCCCTCAGTTCCTGCATGATGCCATGCAGCTCGCTGCGGGAGGCAACATCCAGACCAGCAGTCGGTTCATCCAGGATGATCACGGGGGGATCGTGCGCGATGGCTAATGCCAGTGAAAGCCTGCGCTTCTGCCCAGTCGATAGCTGGTGGTATTGGGTGTCACGCTTTTCGTCCAAGCCCATGCGGGTTAAAATCTCATAATTTGGGGGCGAAGCATGGTATGCAGAAAAAAAGTTCATTGCCTCCCTGACAGTCATGGTGTCAGGGAGACCGGAAGTCTGCAGCTGGACGCCGATGATATTGCGCAATTTACGGGGATCACGGTGGGGGTCAACACCCAAGATGTGCAGCTCTCCGGAATCTGGCAGGCGTAACCCTTCCAGGCATTCAAGCGTTGTCGTTTTGCCAGCACCGTTTGGGCCAAGCAAGCCGAAAATCTCACCCTCCTTCACGGAAAAGTTTATTTTGTTCACCGCCACGAAATCATCGTATGATTTGGTGAATTCTTTGATGGAAATGATCTCATTGTCCATATCGGCCGTCCTTTAATAAGATTTTATTGATTTCTGCTGGGTTTGATTGAAACCTTGAGGAAATTAGATCCACGGATTTTATTTCCTATCCAGAGCTTCATTTGGTTTGGTTACCTCCTTGAACAATGAGTTTACCATGAACAATTTTCAGGGACAATTAAATTCTGTTTCCTCCAGCAGATAATTTAATGAGCGATTATTGATTTCTTGGGAATTCTTTCACAACTTAAAATCGGATATGATTGACTTCTGATCATTGGTGACAGGGATCACATTTGGTGAGATTTTTGCTTTCAAAAAACGAAAACCATCCTGGAAAGTAGATTAATTCTTCATGATAAACAAGAAAATGCTGTTGCTATGCCGTCACAACTTTACCCCGGTAGCGTCTAAATAGGTAAATGAGCATGATGATTAACACCAATGCCCGAGTGGATCCGGGATCCATAACCAAAGAGGAATTAATCGAAATCTATGAGGAGTACAGTCCCGGAATCTTCCGCTACTCAGTCCGGTTGCTTGGGAATGCCTCACTCGCTGAAGATTGTGTGTCGGAAACTTTCAGCCGCTTCCTCAATACAATCCGGCGAGGCGGTGGTCCTACCGATAACGTTCGGGCATACCTTTACCGGATGGCCCATAACTGGGTGACGGATTACTACAGGCGGCAACCGCCGGTTGAATTGGAGTTGGAGAAATACGAGCCGGTTGAGAATGGATCGAATCCTGCCGAAAAAGTATCAGAATCCATGGAGCGGGAGCGAGTTCGGGCAGCTATTTTACGTCTGCCAGCCGAGCAGCAGCAGATCATCCAGCTGCGCTTCCTGGAAAACTGGTCTCATGAGGAAGTCGCCCAGGCGCTTGGAAAAAGCCCTGATGCAACCCGCTCGATGCAGTATCGTGCGATCGGCTCACTTCGCCGCATGTTAATGGAAGAGGAAAGAAATGACGAGTAACCAGAATCACCAACCAGATCTTGATCCAGATTTGCTTAAAAAAATTAATTTGCTGAACACAACCCCTGTCCGGGATCCGGGATTGGCTGCGAAAAGCCGGCACAAATTCATCACCGAAGTCGAAACACTTCCCATCGCAGATGCGAAATCCAACCTGGGGTGGTTGACCAGTTTTCTCAAACCCAAAAACAACGCTGTCTCAAGAACGAATACCGGGAAAAGAAAATTCGCAGTCCCGACTATTGCTGCGATTTTATTTGTGGTCGCTATCATTTTCGGTGGAGCAAGTGCAACTGCGTACGCCTCCCAATCCGCATTGCCTGGAGATGCACTTTATTCTGTAAAAACCGGTCTTGAGCAGACCCAGATTTCCCTGGCAAACGATGCGTACAACCGTGCACAGCTGCATTTGGTGTTCGCACAGCGCCGCCTGGATGAAATCAACGCGCTGCTCTCCCAGGGCCGAACAAATGAGATTGAATTCGCATCCACTGAATTCGAGAATTATATTCAGAAAGCGATGCAGGAAGTTCAGGTTGTCCAGGCAGCTGATCCTGAAAGGGGTGCCGGGTTGAGTAAGCTCGTCTCACAAGCGTTATTGGATTATGCAGGCGCGCTGGTATCTGTTCTCGTCAATACCCCGGATGCTGTCAAACCGGTGGTTGAGCGGGCACTGATTGCTTCTGAGGATGGAGCAGGGGAGGAAGTTGAAATCTCCGGGGTTCTGGCCTCTATTTCAGACACCGAAATAGAGATCGATGGTAAAAGATACAGCATCACAAATCTGACCGAATTCAAGGATATGATCCAGGCGGGTGATATGGTCAAAGTTCATATCATCATGACCACAGATGGTGTCATGGTCGTGCGAGAAATCGAACTTTCAACCATGCTGGACGAAGGTTCAAATATGTCATCAGATGACATCAGCACTGATCCAGATATGAATGAGAATGAAAGTGAAGATGGAAGTGGATCAAATGACAGCCTAGACGATAATTCGTCTGATGACAATTCTGACGACAGTATCTCAGGTGACGATTCTTCAGAGAATGGTGATGACAGCAATCCCAACCTGAACGAATCAAGCGATAACGATTCGCAGGACGATAGTAGTAAGGGTGATTCATCGAACGAGAGCGGCGATGATCATTCCGGAAGTGATAAAGAAAAGGATTCGAGTGAAAAGGACTCGAATAACAAGGATAACAGCGATGATCCAGAACACGACGATTAAAATGAGGATGAGTAAATCATCGACTTGATTCATAAACCAATGGTTTATGCATACTTACTAATCACAAATCTGATCGTCATTGCCCTGAAAAACAAAATCAGCCGTGAGGAAGATTGGCCAGGAACGAGCCACAGGTTGAACATTGATAACCAAACCTGTGGCTCGATGAATATGTTTACCAGATCTCTGAGAGGAAATATTATTCCACCCGCTCAAGAAACCCAAAGCGGGTTTCTGCCCGGGTTTGAATAATGGGTCAGCGGGTCGATCCTGCTGGCAATTTTTTTATTTACCGAGTGATTATTTTCCGCCAAATTTGATCTTCACCCGGTTGGGATAATGATCTTGGGGTTACTTTTGGGTTATTGATCAATCCTTTTTTTTTCGATAATATCATTTTTGGTTTCAGGTATCTGCCCCCCAAGATATTGGGACAAGCTGAGATTCGGGTCGGTAAGGAGCGGTCCCCCGATGGGAAAACCCAACTGCTGGGGAATTTACCCCTGGCTTTGATTACTTTGATGAGTGGGGTCGTCGCGCTTGGACTTCGCAACCAGAGAGGAAGTACCCGTATGTTTTGGTTTGATGCTGTTCGAATCATGCTGATTGATTGAATATTTCCCACCGTTTGCCCTGTTATTTTCTTCCATGCCATGATCACTATTTGAGGTAAGTTTGGGGCCGGAATTAGACCAGATCTATCGCTATGAGGGTGCGAAAGGCTTCTAGGCGCATTTATCTGAGTCTGCAAACCAATGATTTCGCACATGAGTCGGAGACCAACCTGTTCCTTTGTTTTCATCCCAACCGGTGATAATGGCTTTCAATTCTGTAATTTGAACCAAATTCATCTGTTTTTACGACTCTTTTTCACGTTTCTTTCGTTTAATATTATGTAAGCCGAAGCTGTTGAGACAGGAGATATATTGCTTGAAGCACTAAATCCTGAACTGGTCCAAAGAGCCCAGAAAGGAGAACCTATCATAGTGAGTGAAATCTATGATCGCTACCAGCGCGGAATCTTCCGTTACCTGTATTACCGGGTTGGTGACCAGCAGGTCGCAGAGGACCTGACTTCCGAGGTGTTCCTGCGCATGATTGAAAAAATTTCCACCTACCAGGATCACCGCCTCTCCTTCCAGGCCTGGCTGTTCCAGATTGCGCGCAACATCTCGATTGATCACTACCGCAAAATGAACATCCGTAAAAATGTGCAGTTAGAGGACGAACATGCAGAAAGTGGGGAAGCACCGCTGGAGTTTGTCGCCCGGGAACTGACCAGTGAGAAATTATGCCTGGCTCTCGAGGAACTGCCAGATGACCAGCGGGATGTGATCATCATGCGCTTTGTGGTCGGTATGCCGATCGGGGAAGTTGCGGAGACTCTGCACAAGACAGCGGACTCAATAAAAGGACTGCAGCGACGGGCGTTATTAACCCTGAGAGATATTTTGACTGAGTGGGAGGTAAGTTATGGATAAAGAGGATGACAGATTGGAAGCGAGATTGAATGAAATGGAAAGGGGGAACGGTTTACCGGATGCGGGTCTCGATAGCGACCAGGAAACAAGTGAATTGTCCTCCCTGGCAATCCTGGCAGCATCGATCCGGGGCTTGCCGCATCCTGAACAGCGAGAAGCGACCGCCAGGGCTGAGAAAAGGCTGCTGGTAGCTGCAGCACAGGATCGGGCGCGTAAAAAGCAGCGCCTCGGATGGTCACCGAATGGCGGTTTTACCGGTCAATGGATGGTGATTCCAGCAGTTGCTGGAGCCGCGTTATTGATCTTGATGGTGTTTGTACTTGCAGCGGGTGCTGGCATCTATTTTTCGGGACCGAGAGGGGCTCAAGCGGCTGTATTATCCGATCTGAGCGGGGTGGTCGAGGTATTGGAGGCAAACACAACAGCTGAATGGACCGCGCTTTCAGATGGAGACCGGGTCAAGTCTGGCCAGCGCTTGAGAACCGGCGCAGAATCCCGGGTAGTCCTGACATTTTTTGATGGCACCCAGGTGACTTTGAATCCAAATACTGATCTGGTGCTGGATGAAATCGATGGTGACTGGGGTAAAGAACTGAAGGTTTCCTTGATCCAAAATGAAGGCATGACCAGCCACCAGGTGGTACCACTGAAGGGAGAAGAATCGTTATACAGCGTCTATACTCCATCCGGAGAAGCGAGTGTCAGGGGGACTTCGTTCAATGTCATGGTGGAAGAGACAGGTGATTCTGTCTTTGCGGTTGAGACCGGCGCAGTATTGGTCAGTAACAATGGCGATGAAGCAGTCCTTGCTGCAGGCCAGGGGTTGGTGACCGAACTGGGTAAACCTCTCGAAGCGACATCTTTCCTGTTCCTGCTGAATGGTGAACTGCAGGATAATTCGGGTAAAACATGGACGGTTGAGGGGGTTTCATTTACTGTGAAAGGAGGCACTAGGATCGATACCGGTCTCGAGGTAGGTGATTCTGTGCTGGTGAGTGGCCGGATTACGAAAAAGAACGAGTGGATCGCGGACAGCATCCAGGCATACGAAGCGGATGCACCAGGTGGATCTTTCACCGGCGTGGTGACCGGGATGAACCCGGGTGAAGTGGAAATTAATGGCAATCCTTTCAGCCTTCCAGAAGGACAACCGGAAGTCAGCACCGGTGATTTGGTACGCGTTCAATTCACCATCGTGGATGGTACCTGGGTGGTGTTAAACCTGCAGGTCCTGGACAGCAGCGGTGCATCTGAACCTGAGCCTGAACCGGAGACCGAAGAACCAGTTGAGCCTGAACCTGACCTGTATTTCGCATCTGACGAGGAGAAAACCACTATCTGTGGGCAAGTTGAACCGTTTACGAATACTCTGGTATATGATGCAGATGAATCTGCAGGCGACCTGAATCTTTCCCTGGTAGTGACGGTAGAACAGGGCTTGGAATATATCCTTGATGCGGTTAATTTCACCCCGGATACCCCGTTTACGATCCAACCAGGAGGTGAGCAATCAATCACTGTGGATGTGGAATTGAAAGAGGGGTTGGAAGCTTTGCCCCCGCAGGCTGAGGTTGAAGTCAAGGTTGAAGTCAAAAATGAAGATACCGGTGAATTAACAGGAGCTGCATACAAGATTAAATGGGAATGTGATGAAGAGCTGCCAGAAGAAGAGCAGGAAGACACCGATGGGGATGGTGACAAGTGCACGCGGGATACGCAACACCCTCATGCCTTGACCCTTGCCCAGGAATATGAGGCATATGGAGCAGATTACGAAAAGATATGGAACTGGTTCTGTGAAGAGAACCTGGGTTTTGGGGAGATCGAGCTGGCATACAAGCTCCATATTGAGTATGGGGAAGCATTAGGGGCAGGATATACCCCTGATGAGATCATTGAAATGAGACTTGGGGGCTTAGGTTGGGGCCAGATCAAGCAAGAATTAAAACAGGCAGCAAAGGACCTTCTGGTGGAAGAATCACAGGAAAAGGTTCCCCCTGGGAAGGAGAAATCCGAGGAGGCGAAGAATAAGGATAAACCCAATAAGAAGGATGATTAACCTGGGAAGCTGATCCGGAAACCTTCTTTCCTACTGGAAAAAATCAAAGGAATTTCAAACCCTCGCAGCTGCGAGGGTTTGATGGTTTCTGTTCGAGATTGGAAATTAACTATAACGTATAGTTACCCGGAGCAAAGACTTTCAAAGTCGTATCATTTCAAGGATGCTCTGGCCTTTGAAATTTGTGACTTGTCTGGCAGGATGCCAGTGGAATATCGGGGATAATGGCATCCATACGTGCATAGATGGGAGATCTGGACGGCAATTGTGTCACAATCGACCTGCGTGTGTAAGATGCATGGTAAAGGAGCTGGTGAGGTGATCGCTATTGGCGTGATCCACAGGGCAAAGACTAGCTGCTTCGATTATTCGTGCGGGGTAGTACCTGCAGCATGTAACCAGCGATTCCAAGGGTCTAACTTGTTTACTTGGTACCTTTCGAACATCAATGGTACGTCCTGTGGATCAGAATTTTCGCTGGCACGGTGTACACGGAGGCGAGGTTAAAATCGGGGTTTCCTGGAAGCGACCACCATGATGGGATCCTGGAATCAAAGCATACCTTGGAGACTGGGATGAATCTACTGGCAGTTGAGCGGTAAGCGGAACTTCCTGCTGCTACTAGGCGCTCACCCGAACTCGATACCCTGTGCCAGGGGCAGGTCTGGAGAGTAATTGATCGTGTTGGTTTGGCGGCGCATGTAAGCTTTCCAGGCATCTGAACCGGATTCGCGGCCTCCACCGGTTTCCTTCTCACCACCAAATGCGCCTCCAATTTCAGCACCCGAAGTACCGATATTCACATTGGCAATCCCGCAATCCGATCCGTTCACAGAAAGAAATTCTTCTGCCGCCCGCAGGTCGTTGGTGAAAATTGCACTGGAGAGCCCCTGGGGGACTGCGTTGTGCAGCTGTATGGCTTCTTCTAAGCTGCTGTATTCCAGCAGGTAAAGAATGGGGGCAAAAGTCTCCTGTTTGACGATATCCGTCTGGGCAGGCATTTTTACGATCGTGGGTTCAACAAAATTTGGACCCAGGTCGGGACGCATCTTGCCACCGGTCAGGATCTCACCACCATCCTGTTTGGCTTGTTCCAGGGCGTCGAACATCTCTTCGACCGCCGAGCCATTGACCAGAGGTCCCATCAGGGTGCTATCCTGCAATGGGTCACCCAAGCGGACCTGCTGATAGGCTGAAACGAGCTGGCTGGAGAAATCCTCTGCGATGGATTCCTGGACGATAATGCGCCGGGTGGAGGTACAGCGCTGGCCTGCTGTTCCCACGGCTCCGAACAGCACGGCACGCACTGTCAAATCCAGATCAGCATCCTCGGCGACCAGGATGGCATTATTGCCACCCAATTCAAGGATCGCCCTTCCGAAACGTCCCGCCACGGTTTTCGAGACATGCTGGCCGATGGCGGTTGAACCGGTAAAAGAAATCAACGGCAGGCGGGGATCGTTCAGCAATCTGTCACCCACCTGGCGACCGCTGCCGATCACCAGGTTGAAAATACCTTCAAGACCGTGATCCGCCATGATCTTATTGGTGATGTGCTGGACCGCGATTGCGCAGAGAGGTACTGAAGAAGAAGGCTTCCACACGATGGGATCTCCACAGACAACCGCAATGGCGGTGTTCCACGACCAGACCGCGACTGGGAAATTAAATGCTGTGATCACGCCTACCACACCCAGGGGATGCCATTGTTCATACATGCGGTGATTTGGGCGCTCGGAATGCATGCTTAATCCATACAATTGGCGTGAGAGTCCGACTGCGAAATCGCAGATGTCGATCATTTCCTGGACCTCGCCAATGCCTTCGGCACGGATCTTCCCCATTTCCATTGAGACCAGCTCCCCTAACGGTTCTTTGACCTCCCTCAGGGCATTTCCCAGGTCCCGCACTACTTCTCCCCGCTTGGGTGCTGGAACGCCGCGCCATGTTTTGAATGTACTGTGCGCGTGGGAGATCACTTTCTCGCAGGTGCTGGATGTGGTCTGGATCACAGTTGCGAGGGCGTCACCCGTGGTCGGGTTGTATGAGATCAGAGGTTTGCCTTCTGGGTCTTCGACCCACGCGCCCGGTCCGGTGCAGGCACCCGGGTTTACCTCCCGGATGCCGAGTTTATCTAGGACTGCCTTCATTAATTGTCTGCCTCCTTGGGCTCAGCATTCCAGGGATTCAGATTAGATTATTCTTCTGAAGCGCTGCTTCTATCTCGTTCGATAAAGGTTCCACCAAGACGTCATTCAGGATTTTTACCGTTGGGTGGCTGAGGTAGCCTCCTGTCCAAAAGCGTACCTGGTCAGCCGCTTCTTGATCGCGATCTAGATCCCGGAATGAATGGGGAATATCCTTTCGATCAAGGTAGCGGCGCACATATTGTGTGGCTGCACACCAGCGGGTCCCATACACCACGACCGGCTTTTCATCATCACTTGCTGGGGTGTTTCCCTCAAAATCATTGTTCATCAGTAAACCTCAATCAGGATTACGGGAGCACTCAAGACTCGTTGATGCTCTTTAATTGCTCGAACAGCTCATATATATCGGGTATGTGGTGGATTAAAGGCGATACGTGGCAGTAGCGCAGGATTCCCTGGCGGTCAATGATGTAGAGCGCACGCTCTGAAAAACCATCCGACTCGCGCATCACCTTGTACAATCTGGACACTTCACCGTGGGGGTTGAAGTCTGCCAAGAGGGGAAAGGTGATCCCGCGCACTGCAGCCCAGGCACCATGACTGTAAATACTATCGACAGATATACCGACCACCTGCGCGTCCTGCTTAGCGAATTCTGCCAGCTCGCTCTGGTAAAGGCTGAGCTGGTCACTACAGGCTGGACTCCAATCCAGAGGGTAAAAAACCAGCACTACATTTTTACCGCGCAATTTCGATAGGGTGATCTTATTCGCGTTGGCATCCTGCAGGGTGAAATCGGGTGCCTCAATTCCAGCTGGCAGGCCCAGGTTTTCCGCAGGACCCTCCATCCCCGGGGCGGTTTTATACAGGTTTGCGACTTTCTCAAAAGTTCGATCGTCTGCTGGAACGCTGCCTGCGGAGCTCTTTGGCAGCTCATGCCTAATTTCCTGGATCATTGCATTAAGAATGGACAGCGCTTCCTTTTCCGGTGATGCTGCTAATTCGGGTTCTAGCTGGTTGAATCTCTGTGACAATTCTGATATGCGATCTTCTGATTTCATGGACATTGTTTGAACTCCCTCTGGAATGGAATTTAATCGATTTGGTGTAAGCTGATTGTTTCCCAATGCAATCAGCAGCCATGCAGGCTGTAGTATCTTACATGGCGTATATTATATCAATTGAGGAGCGTGATTGTACTTGTTGGATCTGATTATTCTCCAATGATTTTTAATAATACTCGTTTTCTGCGACCGCCATCAAATTCACCGTAGAAGATTTGTTCCCAGGGACCGAAATCCAACCTGCCATTCGTGACTGCCACGACCACCTCTCGACCCATGACCTGGCGTTTAAGATGCGCATCGGCGTTGTCTTCGCCTGTTCGATTGTGAAGGTAGCCTGAAACCGGCTCGTGGGGTGCCAGTCCCTCCAACCACCGTTCATAATCCTGGTGCAAGCCGCTTTCATCATCATTAATAAAAACAGAAGCAGTGATATGCATCGCATTCACCAGCACCAATCCATCTGTGATGCCGCTTTTCTGCAATCCGGCCTCGACCCGTGGGGTAATGTTGATCATTGCCCGCCGGTTGGGGATGTCGAACCATAATTCTTCACGATAACTTTTCATGATCACCTCCTGTCACTAGGGGTAGCCTACTACTAACTATTTTATGCCATGTCTGCTACTTGGTCAAAATTATTCATGAAAGAGCTACCTAGAATGGATCGGTGATCATGAGGTCTTGCGTATAGGAATTTAATAAGTCGAATTACACACTCCCCAGATGAATATGACCCAATAAAAACATCAGAGTTAGAAATCGGTAATAAATTAATGTAACAGGAAGGTCAATTTGGCGTTTACCCTGTTGAATGGTAAGGAATTGGTTAGTACTTAAGGACTATCTTTACCACACTGGTGAATAATTTAGCGGTTCTGAATTGATCCGCTATAGGCGGAAAATAAACTCAATCGTTTAGCTGGGGAAGGATGGTGATCACGATTTTGTATTTGTTAAGCTTGATGGTGTTCCTGGTAATGTTGATGATCATAATGGGGGTTTACTATTTAGTTTACACTGAAAAAAACTCCCAGCCTGTGGAGGTGAAGATCATCCGCGATAAACCGCCTCGAATCCATTAATCATTATGCAATATACCGATTTATTTTTACTTGGAGTTTCGGTAGGAAGATAATATACATGATTGACGGTAATCCTATGCCGGGTGATTCTATATCTGGAGATCAATCTCAAACTGGTATTCATCAGGGTGAGCTTCTTGAGATCCCATTTATAGATTTAACCCGCCAGTATGCAAAATACCGGTATGAAATAAAAATGGCGATTGACCGGGTTCTCAAGAGCGGCATATATGCATCCGGCGAAGAAGCCGCCAGGTTTGAGCAGGATTTCGCCGAGTATTATGGAATAGCAAACTGCATATCCGTATCCAGTGGGTTGCGTGCTTTGGAAGTCGGACTAGGCTCGCTAGGGATTGGTCCTGGAGACGAGGTGATAACCGTAGCCAATGCAGGGATGCACAGCACTGAAGCCATCCAGGCGATTGGTGCAATGCCGAAGTTTGCGGAAATTGATCCGATTTCACTGACGATGTCACCAGATGGGCTGCTGCAGGTGATCACGCCAAAGACGAGAGCGGTGGTCATCACGCACCTCTACGGGCGGGTTGCGGACATTGAATCTATTCTGGAGATCACCGCCAGCAACAAACTTCCACTTGTAGAGGATTGCTTCCAGGCAAATGGTGCCAGCTTGAATGGAAAACGAGTCGGGACATGGGGAGAGGTAGGTTGTTTTTGTTTTGCACCGGCGAAAAACCTGGGAGCCTTAGGTGAAGCTGGGGCGGTTATCACGGGGGATACCAGGCTCGCTGAAAATGCTCGTCAATACCGACAAAATGGAGATCACCTGCCGTGGAAATCCGACCTGGCTTGGAGTAAATCGAGATTCATGGATGAATTGCAGGCAGCGATCCTGAGGGTGAAGCTGCCCATGCTGGAAGAGTGGAATTTACAACGGCGGATGATCGCCCAGACTTACACGATCTGTTTCGACGAATTGGCTGGTGTGTTGAGCTGCCCCAACCAGGTGAATGGTTCTGTTTTTCAGCATTATGTGATTCGCACGGCACACCGGCAGCAACTGCAGAGAAAACTCTTCGAGAAGGGCATTGGTACGACTGTACATTATCCAGTCGCAGATACCTATTATATTTCACAAGGTCAGGTGGAGGATACCCTTCAGGTATTAACCCAGACTGAACAAGCCTGCTCTCAAGTGCTCTCATTGCCCTGTTATCCAGAATTAAATCCCTGGGAAATAGAGCATGTTTGTGGGATGGTAAGACAAAGTCTGGTAGAAATTGCTAATTAATAGATCAATTATTAGAAGATAAGGTGGAAAAATTTCGAATTGGCTCAAGAAAGTAGCCAGGGAATCGATGGGTAAAAACATCGGGGTGGAGATAAGTGATGGATTTAATTTCGATCGTAATACCAGTTGTAAAGAGGGTGAACCGGCTTTTATTGCAATGCAAGCAGCTGGAGAATTTAGCTGCAGAAAACCATGAATACGATTTTGAGTTTCTTTTCGTAGACGATGGCTCTCACTCAGAATCGATATCTAAGATCACAGAAATTACCCAAAAAGACAAAAGGTTCAGGCTGGTTGTTTTGACCCGCAACTTTGGTGAAACAGCTGCCTTCATCGCAGGGGCAGCTTACGCTTCCGGTGATTGTGTCGGTTTTTTCCGTGGAAACAATTTTGATCCTGAACTCGTAATTAGCGATCTGATTGAGCATTGGCACACCGGTGCCAGGATTGTTCTGGGACGATCAGTCGATCCAGGGTCACCAACTGGGAAAACGCGAGGTCTTCTTTCAACCGATACAAAATTCCTAAGACGAATGTTCCCAGAGCGAAATTTCCAGGATATAAGCAGCCTGTTTATCGATAAGGAAGTTTATTATCTCTTTTCGCAGATTTCCAATCCTCACAGCGGACTCCTGGAAATCCTGGCCTGGACCGGAATCAACCCGGTTCTTGTTGAGTATAAGCTCCAGGTCGACGAGGGAAATGAAAAACAGTATGTATTGACCCACCGCTCCATTTCGCTCAATTATGCTGATGGAGTTTCTCCTGCCAGCTCCTTGCGCACCCTTACTGTGCTGGGGTTGATCCTCTCGTTGATGGGTGTAATAATCACCGCAAGCCTGATCATCGAGAATCAGTATTACTCGGTTAATTTCCAGGACTGGTGGATACTGACTGGAGCTGTGTTTATATTGATGGGAGTGGAGTTTATCTTAATGGGAGTGTTTGGTGAACAGATAGTCCGCTCAGTAGAAAAAATTCGCAGCCGGCCAACATACGTCGTTGATACGGTGATAAATCCGCCTATCTCATCATCGGAACACGGCAGGGAGAAAATCGAAAAGATGATCTTATCTTTATGGAACGTTCGCAAACAGAAGAATATATACTCTTCTGTACAGCATTTTCAGGATGAAGATATCGGAGATCAGGACTGATTTGGACTTGATATCAGTTTAATTTCGTAAACACGATAAAATTACCGGAGAACCACCTCCTGTGTAATTTTTGCATTTTAACCACTTGCTAGTGGGGGATGAATATGGAAAGTTGACCAATTCGAACGCGGATAATTAAAATGGATTGATTTCCGCACCTGTTGAGCTTCCCAAGTGGTTCTTTTGCGATACAATCCCAATGGAATTGTATCCATGAAGAAACTATTGATTGTCGATGATGACCAGCTGCTCAGGCGCAGCCTGTCTTTCAACCTTGAACAAGCAGGATATCTGGTCAAGAGTGCAGAAACCGCAGAAGCTGGCTTAGAACTACTGCAGGGTGCAGGGATTGATCTTGTTCTGCTCGACATCGGTCTCCCGGGGATGGATGGATTGGATGCAGTCCGCAAGATCAAACAGGATTACCAGATCCCGGTGATATTTCTGACTGCTCGCCGTAGAGAGCTGGATGAGATAGTGGGGCTGGAATTAGGAGCAGACGATTACGTCACCAAACCATTTGACCTGGATGTGCTCCTGGCAAGGATAAAAGCAGTATTAAGGCGCGCGGCTGGCCCTGCTGCCGGACCCATAAGCCAGCCATCCCTGTTGGTTTCAGGTGACATCAGCGTTGATACCGATGCCCATACGGTGCATGTTGCTGGCGTGCAAATAGAACTTGCACCGCGCGAGTTTGATTTACTGCTCTCCTTGGTGCTCCAACCTAACAAGGTGCTGGCAGTGGATGAGCTCCTGGAGCGCGTATGGGGGGCGGAATATATAGGCCAACCGCAGGTCGTGTACGTCCATATTCGCTGGTTGCGGGAGAAGATCGAAGCCAATCCGAACAAGCCTGAGCGCATCCTCACCGTGCGCGGTAAGGGTTATAAATTTATCCCCCGGGGTGAGAATTGATCCGCTCCCTTCGAAATCGTCTCGTCATCAGCCATATCCTGCCGATTCTGGTGATCATTCCCCTGGCTGGATTTGCATTGTTTTATGTACTTGGAACGCAGTTTCTACTGCCATCCATGGCTGATAATCTCTCACAGGATGCACGCTACCTCTCGGAGATCAGCCGGGCAGAATTCCAACTCTTTGGAAATCCCCTGATCGTCAGCAATATGCTCAGCAGGGTAGGTCTTGATCCGGCTATCCAGGTGATGTTCCTCGATGCTGATGGAAGATTGCTTTTCTCGAGTGCGAATGACAGTGTGGACCAGGTAGGGTCTGTCTTGCAAACAGAGGGGTTACCGGCTGCCCGCCGAGGGGAAGAAGTGGTGATTACAAACTATTCGATCTTTCGCCTCAATGATGTGCTGGTGGATGTATTTTCCCCGGTAAAAACATCCGAGGATGATGTGATCGGTGTGGTCAGGGTCAGTTACCGCAGCGAATCTATTTATATGCTTCTTTCCCAACTCAGAAACCTGATTGCAGTGGTCCTGATCCTCGGTCTCATTGTTGGTTCCACCCTGGGTTCAATTTTGGGTTTAAATATTGGCAATCCGATTCGCCGGGTGACGAATGCGATTTACGGCCTTGCCCAGGGAGATCGCGATAAAATCTTGCCAGAAGAGGGGCCGGATGAAATTCGTGATTTGTCCAGGGCGGTTAACCACCTGGTCGACGAGCTAGGAAATCTTGAATCCTCCCGGCGCCACCTGCTGGCCAACCTGGTACATGAGCTCGGGCGCCCGCTGGGAGCGATCCGATCAGGAATTCAATCCATACTAAGGGGGGCAAATGAGGATCCTGATTTATATGTTGAATTGACCAGGGGGATCGATGAGGAAGCTGTCAGGATGCAGCACGTGCTGGATGAACTTGCGCACCTGCACGATGAGGTGCTCGGTACCCTTGAACTGGAGAAGGAGTCGCTGGATTTGGGGGAGTGGCTGCCCCATTTGCTCTTCCCATGGCGGCGGGCAGCAGGTGAAAAGGGGCTGCAGTGGACTGAGAATATCCCCGGGGATATTGCTCCCGTTTCCGCCGACCCGGTTCGACTGGCACAGGTGGTTGGAAACTTGGCCAGCAATGCGATCAAATATACGCCTGTGGGGGGTTCGGTATGGGTTTCCGTGGGCACCAATGATCAGCAAATTTACTTCCGCATCAGGGATAGTGGTCCCGGGGTTTCAGAAGCAGAGCGAGAATTGATTTTCGAGCCGTTTTACCGCGGTGAGCAGGGGCGAAAAATTAAACAAGGCATGGGATTGGGACTCAGCATAGCCCGCGACATTCTGCACGCACATGGTGGTGAGATTGAGTTGGAAAGTAAACCGGGAGAGGGGAGCCAGTTTACTTTCTGGCTGCCGCGCACTTTCTAGGTTATCAGCCATTTCAATCCGTCGAGATGAGAAGCGTACCCAAGAGATGAGCTTGGAAATCAACGGGAGAATACGCCTGGTTCCAGCTCAATCAAAATTTCACTCTTACTCATTCGCTCTGCTGAAAAGCCCGGAACTTCCTTAAGCTAACCTTAACCTGCTCAAAAACTTCCCTTAAAGACGATTTACAGGAAAAGGTGTATCTTTATCCTATCTCAATGAATTAAATGGATGAAGAGGTAACTATGCAAAAGAACAAATTAGTTGTTCCTGTATTATTGGTCGTCATTGCAATGGTTGCATCAGCTTGCAGCTCGACTTTAGCTGCACTGCCAGCAACTACTGCCAATGATGTCCAGGGCAACCTAGTCGAAGTATCGCAAGTAGAAGCAAGACCCGCTGAAGCATCACCAGCCGGGTCGCCTGTAGAACCGGGATTGCTTGCCGCGTATGAAGACACATTAACATCAATTTACGAGCAGGTAAATCCTTCAGTTGTCAACATTCGTGTTGTAGGTGCAGAATCAGCGGTCGTTTCATTACCCGAGGGTATGCCTTCTATTCCAGGCTTGCCTGAAGTGCCGCAATCTCAGGAGCCTTACTCCCAGAGCCTGGGGTCGGGATTTGTTTGGGACAAGCAGGGTTATATCATCACAAACAACCATGTCGTGGAGGGTGCTCAAAAGATAGAAGTCACTTTCTCCAACGACACTGTGGTTAACGCAGAGCTGGTTGGGAATGATCCGGACAGCGACCTGGCGGTGATAAAAGTCGATCTTTCTCCGGATGAGCTGCAGCCTATCCAAATTGCAGATTCTGACCTGGTGCGGGTTGGTCAGCTAGCGATCGCGATTGGCAATCCATTTGGTCTGGAAGGAACGATGACCGTTGGTATTGTCAGTGCATTAGGTCGTTCTCTTCCAGCCAGTGAAGATCTCACCGGTGGTCCGGTGTACAGCATACCTGATGTGATCCAGACCGATGCACCCATCAATCCAGGGAATTCAGGTGGTGTCCTCATCAATGCTTCTGGTGAACTGATCGGGGTAACCTCTGCTATTGAATCCCCAGTGCGCGCCAATGCAGGGATCGGGTTCGTAATTCCAGCTTCGATCGTCGAACGGGTTGTCCCCCAATTAATCGAAAATGGAACCTTTGCGCACCCTTATCTCGGTATTACCGGTATATCACTCTATCCTGATCTTGCCGAATCGATGGACCTGGATAAAGATCAGAAGGGAGCGCTGGTTGCAGGGGTTGTCCAGGATGGTCCAGCTGATAAGGCAGGATTGCGCGGCAGTGATCGCCAGGAAACTATTGATGGGATCGATATGGCTGTTGGAGGTGATGTGATCCTCGCTATCGATGGCAATCCCGTCAACGATATGGATGATTTGATCGCATACCTTTCTGAAAATACCGCTGTAGACCAGGAAGTCACCCTGCGAGTATTGCGGGATGGTAAAGAAGTTGAGATCAATGTCACCCTCGAAGCCAGGCCAACTGGTAATGTAGAGGTTGCCACTTCACCCCTACCTGTCCAGGGACGAGCCTGGTTAGGGATTCTCGGAATGCCACTCTCGCCTGAGATCGCAGGTTTGATGAACCTCCCAGAAGATCAAACTGGCGTACTGGTCCTTGAAGTTCAAGCTGACAGCCCGGCTCTGGAAGCGGGTTTAATCGGCAGCGATGAGGCTGTGACGGTAAATGGAGAAAGCATCAACATCGGTGGAGATGTGGTTACCAAAGCAGATGGGAATGCTGTCACCGATGTACAGCAGTTAGCTGCATACCTGCAGGAAGTTGGTCCTGGGAATGCGGTTACCTTAACCATATTGCGGGATGGTAAAACCATCAGCGTTGATGTGGTACTGGGCCAGCAGCCTTAATTACCTGACCATTCCTTGGTAAGGTAATGCTTGCGATGAGAAATAATGGATAAATAAAGGATCGCACAAGAAGATTTGGGTTTCCCTGAACAACTGCCCGGCATTCATAATGCCGGGCAGTTGTAGTTTTCCTGGGTAATCAATTAGATGGGGGATTGAGAGCTGACTCACAAAGGTTGATTAGCATCGAATTTATTGATTGATCTTAACCCGCCGGCATGGATTTGGTACTGAAGATTTATCATTCTTTGCACAGAATGAGCTCACCAATCCTTGCGCTAGGAGGATGAACCGCCTTGGAACCAAAATTCCAGATCGAATTTTGATTAATGATTGATTATAATCAGCAAAATCGGGAACCATCAAGTCCCCTCACACGTCCTGAATGCAGTTTTGGGAAAGATGTTGAATCATAGCGATTCCAGGTGTAGCAACATCAAATATTGAATGAACATGAATCAGAATTGGAGAAGAAGATGACTGACCTAATAAGAAAAGCAGGATTTACTATAGTGACCCTTTTTGGATTGTCCTTGGCTGCCTGTGCTCAATCCACTGCCACCCCGCCGGTTGACCAGCAGCCTCAGAATACTTCAGATGAAAGGACCATATTTGTTGGTCCAGTCCTCGTCGATTGTGAAGGGGAAGGACCCCAAGAATGCATGCTGTTCAAAGAAAGTCCAGATGATGAATACCAGCTTTTCTATGACCAGATTAATGGATTTGAATTTGAAGAGGGGTTTGAGTACCAGCTGCTGGTGAAAAGCGATGAGGTTGAAAACCCTCCTGCAGGAGGTTCTTCCATCAAATGGACCTTGGTTGATATCGTCGATAAGCAGCCAGTACCGGTTGCAGCAGAAGGTGAGCTAAAAACAGTATACGTGGGACCTGAACTGGTGGACTGCGTGGGTGTTGCTCCACAAAAATGCATGCAGGTAAAGGAAAACCCCGAAGATGAATACACCCTTTTCTATAACCAAATCGAAGGTTTTGATTACGAAGAAGGGTATGTGTACGAGCTACTGGTCAGGGAAGAGCAAGTCGAAAATCCGCCAGCGGATGGATCTTCTTTGCGCTGGGTACTGGTCAGCATGGAGAGTAAAGAAGAGGTGACTGAACCAGCAACAACTCAATTAATAGGCACTGAATGGCTTTTGAATGCGTACCTCAACCAGGCTGGGGAACTGGTCGCACCCCTGGCAGGAACTTTCACTTCTGCCAATTTTGCCTCTGGCGAGGTCAATGGTAATGCAGGCTGCAACAATTATTTTGGCGGTTATGAAGTGGATGGGACCAGCATTCATATCGGCCCGCTGGCCTCAACCGAGATGTTTTGCGGCAATCCAACAGGGGTGATGGATCAAGAAACGGCATTCCTGAATGCAATGAACAGCACTGCGGAATACAAGATTGAGGCCGGGCAGCTGCAGCTAATGGATGCAAGCGGTGAAACCTTGCTGGTCTTCGAAGTTGCTGAGCCGCTGGTGTTGCCTGGCAGTTTATGGAATGTGCTCATGTACAACAATGGCAAGGAAGCGGTCGTTTCGGTGATTCTCGGCTCCGAAATCACAGCAAATTTCGGGGAAGATGGCCAGCTCACCGGAAATGCAGGCTGTAACAGTTACTCTGCCGCCTATGAAATCGACGGTGACAAGATCACCATCGGCCCAGCGATCACCACCCGCATGGCTTGCGGCGAACCCGAAGGTGTCATGGAACAGGAAACGGCATATCTGGCTGCTTTGGAAATGGCCAGTTCTTACCAGTTTGAAAACCAGGAGCGCTTGATACTGCTGGATTCTGAAGGCCACCGGATGGTGGGTTACAAACTAGCACGTACATTTAATCTAACTGAGACGATCTGGAATTTGGAGAATTTCAATATTGGTGGAGATGCTATCGCGCCGGTGTTGGATGGAACGGAGATCACTGCCATCTTCAGTGATGATGGAACTATCTCAGGTTCTGCAGGCTGCAATAACTACTCCGGCTCATACCTGGTGGACGGTGAACAAATCTCGATTGAGCTGGGTCCACTGACCATGATGTTTTGCGAAAAGCCTGAAGGCACGATGGACCAGGAAACTGCGTACCTGCAGGCGCTGGGTTCTGTCGCCAGTTTTCGCATCCTGGGTGATGAATTGGTGATGCAAAATGAGGCGGGGCAGGAAGTGTTGATATATCGGGCTTCAGACCTGGTGGGAACGGTTTGGATGTGGTCTGAATTCCTGGAGAATAACGATACAGTCACTCACCCGAATATGCCGGGAAATTATACGCTTGAATTTATGCCGGATGGCCAGGTCTCAGTACAGGCGGACTGCAACCGCGCCAGTGGAACATATACTTTGCAGGGAAACCAGCTGGATATTGAGATCATGGTCTCAACCATGGCAGCCTGCCCGGAAGGCTCACTCGGCGATGAGTTTATCCAGCTGCTGAATGATGCGGTGGCTTATAACAGAGAAGGGGAATTGCTTTACATCGATATCATGATGGATGCAGGTACCATGAAATTTTTCCCCATGGAATAACGCCCTTCACACCTGAAGCGAAAGAGGCTGCCCCAAAAGATCGGGGCAGCCCTTTTTGTGGCGTATAAAGTTGCTCCCGTGGTTGCAGGGTCCCTGGTGACTGTATGGAGGAGGTCAAATTCCGTTGGAGCATCCATACTAGGAGATTCTCAACTGAGCTCTGTGACATTTTTGATCGGGATATGTGTCATCTATTCATGTGACACATATCCATTGCCCGAAACCTTGTATCAACCTATAATAAATTGTAAGAAAATTCACTGATAATGATTAGAATTACTTATCGATGCGATAGAAATCCACCCTATAAGCACGGATTCAGGAGATCAAATGCCCAATGGCTTACCCAATCTAAATGATTTAACCGTCTTCCTTGTGACCTGTGAGACGAAGAATTTCAGCCAGGCGGGACGACAGTTGCACCTCTCCCAACCGGCGATCAGCCAGACGATCAACAACCTGGAGAAGCATTTCGAAGCGAAATTATTCATCCGTCAGGGGCGTTCAATCTACCTGACTGAAATTGGCCAGGCTTTACGTCCGATGGCCATGGAGCTGATCTCGGCTGCCAGGCGCATGGAAGAATCAGTATTTTCACTGCAGGGAGAAGTGGTGGGTGAATTCGAAATCGGGTGTTCGACTGCTTCAGGGAAATACCTGCTGCCAAACCTAATCGCCAGATTCAGGCGCATATTTCCCCTGGTGAGGATCAACGTGCTGGTAACCAGCCGTCACCGCGTAATCAATAAGCTGCTCTCTGGTGAGATTGGAATGGGGATCTCCAGCCGGCGGATTGATCACCGAGAGTTAGAGTACAAGGATTTCTTCAGTGATGAAGTGATCCTAATCGCCCCGGCCGGGCACCCCTGGGTGGATTTCCACCGGATTTACCCTGACGATCTGCTTGATGAACCCATGATCTTGCGGGAAGAAAGCGCTGGCACGTTTGAAGTACTTAAGAATGGGCTGCTGGAGCACGATATTTCCTTAGATATGCTCAAAGTGGCCATGAGTCTGGGCAATGCGGAGGCGATTGAGATTGCTGTCGAAGAAGGATTGGGGGTGGCCTTCATCTCCCGCCTAGCTGCTTCACGCGGGTTGGAATTGGGGCGCATTGTGGAGGTACAAGTTGAAGGAATGCACCTCTTGCGAAATATTTTCCTGGCGCGCAACAAGAAATTTCCCGCAACTCGTGCCCAAAGTGAGTTCTGGAATTTTGTCTTACAATCCCAGGAAAATCTGATCAAGCAGATCAAAGGGACTGCAGCGCAGCCTGTAGAGTATTAACATATAAGATGCAATCGGTTTATTTACCAATAATCTATTTCTTCTATGGCCTGGCTTTTTTCTCCATGGGCCTGGCGATATTGCTCGAATTGAGCCACGCAACGGATGAACGGTTGCGCCATGCTTTTCGCCCTTTAGCCACCTTCGGTTTCCTGCATGGTGTGCACGAATGGATAGAGATGTGGGAGATTCAAGACATCCTGCCTGGGAAGTACAGCTATCCAAATGTCTGGTCAGGGATCGACCTGGTGATTTTAACCTTCTCTTTTCTGTCACTGGCTGCTTTTGGAGTGTTCCTGATCGCCAGGAGCGAACGCGCACAGCGCTTCAGCCTGGTAGTTCCGGTGGTGATGATCGCTATCTGGGGAGTGGGTCTATTGGTGATCAGTGGAAAATACCCGTTAGGGCAAGATTTGTACCTGGTGGCTCATGCATGGACACGCTACGTGATTGCGGTACCCGCGGCTTTGCTTGCAAGTGCAGGTTTAATCGTCCAGCAGCGTGAATTTCGCAGAGCGGGAATGGCAAGGTTCGGGCGGGATAGTCTCTGGGCGGCAATCGCTTTTCTCTGGTATGGACTGGCCGGCCAGGCATTTCCAGCAGAGAGCTCCATTCCACCTTCGACAATCCTCAATGAAGCTTTGTTTTACCAGGTGTTTGGTTTTCCTGTGCAGGTGATCCGCGCTGCTGCTGCCATATTGGCAGCTGTATTCATTATCCGGGTGCTGAGATCCTTTGAGGTAGAAACAAGGCAGCGCATCTCAGAGCTTCAAAAAGCTCAGCTGGAAGAAGCGCAGAGGAGAGAGGCTTTAAGAGGCGAAATGCTGCGCAGGATCGTGGCCGCACAAGAATCTGAGCGCCAGAGAATCGCACGCGAATTGCACGATGAAACCGGTCAGGCACTGACTGCTATCGGTCTGGGTTTGAGAGGGGTTGCTTCATCGTTACCCAGCAGTGATGGGAAACCAAGCCAAAATCTCCACCAGCTGGAGCAGCTGGTTGAGCATTCATTAATGGAGCTCCAGCGCTTGATCTCTGATTTGCGGCCTTCTCACCTGGATGACCTGGGTTTGGGTGCCGCTTTACGCTGGTACGCGGGTGAGATCGAAAACCGCTTACCACTCAATGTAAGTGTCTCGGTGCAGGATGAAAGATCTGAATTATCGACTGAAGTGAAAACCACCCTGTTTCGCATCACCCAGGAAGCATTGACCAATGTGATTAAACACAGTGCAGCAAACCAGGTTAAAGTCACACTGGCATACCAATATGATGGAGTACGCCTCGAGGTGGTGGACGATGGGGTTGGGTTTGACCGGAAAGCTATGCAATCTTTCGATCGACCTGCCTGGGGATTAATCGGTATGCAGGAGAGAGCCAGCTTATTGGGAGGAACATTCGAGATAAATTCCTATCCAGGAAGAGGAACGAGGATCAGTGTATATATCCCATATGATAAACAAATAGAGGAAACTGATGATGAAAATCCGGCTGTTGCTAGTTGATGACCATGCAGTAGTGCGAACCGGGCTGCGCATGATGTTGGAAGGTGAGCAAGACATTGAAATTGTCGGTGAGGCAGAGAGCGCCAGTGAAGCCATCAACCAAATTTCTCTCCTTAAACCTGATGTGGTATTAATGGATATTGGTCTCCCGGATTTGTCTGGGATTGATGCCACCCGAGAGATCAAGAAGCTGGCACCGGATATCGCTGTGGTTGCGCTGACCATCCATGAGGATGAGGAATATTTCTTCAAAATGCTGGACGCAGGGGCTTCCGGCTATGTCCCCAAAAGAGCTGCACCAGATGAACTGATCACAGCCATCCGCGTCACTGCCCAGGGGGAAGTTTACCTGTACCCATCCCTGGCCAAGCTGCTGGTCAGCGATTACTTATCTCAATCCCAACAGCCCCGAAATCGCGCTACATTAGATGGCTTGACTCCCCGGGAGTACGAGGTGCTGACCTTATTGGCAGACGGGGCCAGTAATCTGGAGATAGCTGAACAGCTCAACATCAGTCCCAAGACAGTGGCCCGCCATCGTGAGAATATTATGGGCAAACTAAACTTGCACTCGAGAGCTGAACTGGTTAAATATGCGATCCGCAAGGGGATCATCCAGGCTTGAATCTCAAAAAAATCCGCAATAAAAATAGTGAAAAATACCTGTTGAGCATTTTACTCAGTAGGTATTTTTCTGCTCCGGTAAATTGATACATAGAAAATGGGGGACTTGAAGAAAGAAAACATTTGCACGAGATAGCAGCCTTGGAATGCGTGGGGTGAACAACCCATACTTTATGGGTGAAATATTTCACAAATTGATCAATTTTCATATACTGTGATTCACCTAGGTTGATGGGTGAAAAAAATCACAAATAGTTAGCCTCCATTTACTCGGAATCACCTAGCGAGGATGGGGGAATTGTGGTTGTAAATTTGCTGATTCTTGGGGTTAAAGCGGTAGCAAAGAAATATGGTGAGCTCCCGATTTACTTCACTCGAATGTATTCATATACTAAGGCTGAAAGAAAAGACAGGAAAGGTTCAATTCAAATCGAAGATCAATCTGGATAAAGAAATTTTTCAGGTAGAAGGTTCAATCAAATCGGAGGATGCAATGAATGCTGTTTTAGTACTTCTTACATTTTTACTGGTCAGGCTAATTATCCCCCTCGCAGTTTTGATGCTGCTGGGGACACTGATCTACCAACGGCAAATTAAATCATACAGATAAGGAGTATCCCATGGAGTGGCTGCCAACCATCTTTGCCATGATCCTGGGGGTCTTGCTGCGTATAGCTGTTCCTATCCTGGTAACCCTCCTGTTCATCGCCCTCCTGAAGTGGTTAGATGAACGCTGGAAACGGGAGGCCGACCAGGGGGCAGGTCAGCTTGTAAAAGCCGGAAATATTGGTTGTTGGAAGATCAACAACTGTCCAAAAGAAAAGCTCGCAAAATGCAAGGCATACCAGAATGCGGATATCCCCTGCTGGCAGGTGTTCCGTGAAGAAAATGGCAAATTGCAGGAACGCTGCATAGGTTGTGAGGTATTCAGGCATTCTCCAATACCTGTCACGACCTGAAAATGTACAACACTGAGGAGAACAAACTATGAAAACAATCGTTTCACGCATCATCTACGGAGCATTATTCGCCATTCCCTTGATGCTTTTAACTTATGCCTTCGCCCAGGCTAGCCCATCGATGCAGGAGGAAGACCAACCTGCTGAAATCCCAACAGAACAGGATTGTAAATCGTGTCACCCGGCATTTTATGAGACCTGGGAGAATGGTTTACATGGACAGGCATTCGATGATCCAGCTTTCCAGAAAGCTTGGGTGGAGCAAGGTTCAATAGTTGAATGCCTTACTTGCCATGTGACTGGCTATGATGCCACGGACAGAACCTGGGAATCGGATGGTGTTTCATGCCAGAGATGTCACAATCCAATCCCCGAAAATCACCCTGCTGAACCGATGCCGGTATCCCACAGCTCTGACCTTTGTGCAGAGTGCCATACGGAGACAAGCTTCCAATGGGGTGTCAGTGTTCATGCTCAAAACGACCTGGGCTGTGAAACCTGCCATGATCCCCACGGAAGCCAACTGCTTGCTGCCGATAGTTCAGAGTTGTGCGCTTCATGCCACCAGGCACGATCCTCGAACTTCTCCCACACAGCACACAGCGAAGAAGGGTTGGCTTGCACTGACTGCCACATGACCGACTTGAGTATCGAGGGTGTTGAAGAACACGGCGAGAAAGATCACAGCTTTTTTGTGAGCCTTGATACGTGCAATGGATGCCATGTTTCCCAGATGCATGAATCGACAATGGTACATGAAGAACCGGTAGAGGAAGAACTTGATCCCATGGTTTCTGCAGAAGTATCATCTGTTCTGGCAAGCCCTCAACCGGTCAGTCCGATCGGATTTGCACTACTGGCAGGTCTGGTAGGTTTGGCAGCTGGTGTGGTGCTGGCGCCCTGGATTGATCGCTTTCAGCACAGGTTAGACCTGCGGGACAAGGAGAAATAATCGTGGCAGAAAAAAAGACTATTCAACGACGTGATTTCCTGAAGTTCCTGGCGCTAGGGACTGTGGCTGCAGGCGGCTTGCGAATCGTCCACCGGTCCTCCGCATCTGAGAAAGGCGGTTCGAGCCCTTACAAATGGGTAATGGTGATCGATCAAGACAAATGCACTGGCTGTGGTCATTGTACTCTCGCATGCCGGGCTCACAATGACGTCTCGCCGGATATCTCCTGGAATAGGGTTCTTGAAGCGGGGAAGGTCGGTGATAGACAGGTATTCCTGCCAAGGCCCTGCATGCACTGTGAGGAAGCTCCTTGCGTGCATGCCTGTATGGTCGGTGCCAGTGTCCAGAGGGCGGATGGAATCGTGATGATGGATTACGATAAATGCATAGGCTGCCGCTATTGCGAAGTTGCCTGTCCCTACGGAGCACGCGCCTTCAATTGGGAAGCTTTCGAAGGTCCCAATCCTGCAGTGCCAGAATGGGGTTCACCAGAGGTCGAACGCAGGCCGCGTGGTGTAGTGGAGAAATGTTCATTCTGCTACCAGCGGATCGACCGGGGGTTGAAGCTCGGATTGAAACCAGGTGTGGATGAAGATGCAACACCGGCTTGTGTCGTTGCCTGTCCAATGGGCGCTCGTAAGTTTGGAGATCTGAACGATCCCGAATCAGAGGTCAGCCAGCTCATCAAGAACAATCCTTACTTCAGGCTCAGGGAAGATTTGGGCACTAACCCCAGAGTGTATTACCTGCCTGCACGAGAGGAGGGCAACGCATGATCAAACTAAAACGCTTTACAATCCAACCACTTCACCTTTGGATAGGTTTCTTATTACTCGTGCTGGCAGCTGGATTTACAGCATACGGCATCGTACTGGTGAAAGGTTTAAGTGTCACAAACCTGAGTGATGTGGTTCCCTGGGGATTGTGGATTACGATCGATTTATCCGCAATTGCTTTAAGCGCCGGTGCATTTACTTTATGTGCAGTAGTTTATCTTGTGGGCTTGAAGCAATACGAACCCGTTGCCCGTACTGCAACATTCATCGGCCTGATCGGCTACACGATGGCGATGTTTACCCTACTCTTGGATATCGGACGCCCTGATAGGTTTTGGCACGCTCTTGTTTATTGGAATACCCATTCGTTGCTCTGGGAAGTAAGCATGTGCTTAACCCTTTACCTGTGCGTATTGGCCCTCGAAACTGCACCGATTATCGGGCGAACAGAATGGATGCAAACTCGCTTCCCCTGGATTGCCAATAAAATGACCACCGTCCATCATTTTGCACCTATCCTGGCGATCTTCGGCCTGGGTTTATCCATGCTCCACCAGTCCTCCCTCGGGGCAACTTACGGAACTTTGCAGGCTCGACCTATCTGGTACAAACCCGGGTTATCCTTCATGTTCATGTTTTCAGCCATTTTGGGCGGACCGGCTCTAACTGTCCTGATCACGAAGCTCTCGGGACGTTTGACGCCGAGTGCCAAAGTGGATGATTCCCTGCTTGACAAGATTACCTTATTTATTGGTTGGGGCTTGGTTGCTTATATGTATTATCGCTTCTGGGATGTCTTTTCCGTGACCTACACCTATGAACCAGGCAGGTCAGAATCACTTGGCATGCTCACCTCGGGACCGCTGGCTTTTAATTTCCTGGTAGGCGAAATGCTTTTAGGTGCCTTGATTCCGGCCATATTACTGCTGGTTCCCCGCTTCCGAAAGAGCTGGACAGCCCAGGTGATTGCTTTAACCCTGGTTGTAGGCGGGGTGGTTGCTTTCCGCTGGGATGTCAACATGTCCGGATTGTTGATCATCCTGACTTATTTACCCCAGGAAATTACCGCGGTTTATACCACTTATTTTCCATCGGTGATCGAGATCCTCAGCGGGCTGGGTGTGGTTGCATATGGTGCATTGGCAATTACGATCGGGGTCAGGTATCTGAACATCATTGATCACCAGAGGGTGAAAGAAGAGATGGTCGAAAAACCAATCGTTGTCGCTGCCACGGATTAAACAAAATGATAAGGTATCTCAGGCCTATGCTGGTGTTGAGATCCTGTGATTGACTCCCGAAGGGGAATGCCAATCCTCCTTAAAACCTGAGATTTCATTCAATCCACATAAAAGGAGCTGCCCTGGAATAAATGGACAGCTCCTTTAGATTTCAATTAAAGTAAGATTTTTTCCAGCGGGTAGCTAGTTTTCCGGAGCTCCGCTCGTGATCCAATCCTCGACCTGGGATAATTCATCATCTGTAAGTTGGCCTGGATGCCCGCCTGTTGATTGAACTATGATTAAATTGCTTTTCTCTGCATCTCCTGGTACGACTGCTGGTCCTGAATCTCCTCCCAGCAAGGCACCCTGGTAGTAGCTCAAATCGAGGCCAGAAAGTTTGCTGGTGCTGTTATGACAGGCAACACATTTGGCATCCAGTAATGCACCAATGCCACCATCCCAGGTAAGTACAGTTACAGGTGGTGGAGTTGGAGTTGGTGGAGCTGTTGGCAGTGGGGTTGGCGTGAAAGGTACAAATATTTCTGCCTGCTCTTCGGGAGGTAGGGTTTTGATCGCGGTTTCTTCATATCCAACGAAGAAATAGACCCCTACAAGCATCGCTGCAGCTACTACCGCATAGATGGGGAAATAGATACGGCGTCTTTTTGCAATTCCTTCAGATGTTACCGGTGGTTTAGCGACTCCAGCTTTGATGTCCGCCAGCTCAAGTGGATGATCGTGCAGCATCTCTTTTTCTGAAATCTTCCCGGTGTACATGGCTTTGTTGAAATGGCGGATGAATACCTGGTACATATGCCAGATCAGGATCGCCAGTACTGCCAGAACGGCTTCCAGACCGTGGGCTTCTTTGGCAGCCGGGATGAATTGACCAGGTAGAATCCGGGTCGTTGCGATCGGGTTCCACATCATGAAGCCAGTAATGGCCATGATGATCGTACCCCAAACCACTGCCCAATATTCAATTTTTTCTTCAAACGTATAGCGGCCTTGCTGGGGAGGTTCTTTTCTAATTCCAAGATAGTAGAGACCAGATTGGTATAAATTGACCGCGTCATTTATCACTGGCAACATGGTCAGACGAGCGCGCTGGACGTAAATACGATAGCCAACCGCACCAATATGGTAAATGACGACCAGCATGGTGGCGACAGCAGCTATGTGATGAATCAAGCGCAGGGTTTCAAT
>JBJYXV010000088.1:81166-123719 GCA_046260155.1 Anaerolineales bacterium | reverse complement strand
GAGAAGAGGCGAAAATCAGAATTGGACGGTCCAGAGACATCGTGCACTCCATGGCAATCAATGCAGGTTGGGACATCCGGGTTGCCATCATCAAGCAAAGCCTCACCATGGACGCTGTCTGCATACTCGGCGTAAATCTGGGAATGGCAGCGTTCGCAAGTTTTCGGAATTTTGCTGCGCGGTTCTGCAGGATCTGTCACATCATGGTATCCGTGACAATCCACACAAAGGGCTGCATTTTTATTTCCATTTTCCAGGGCTTGCTCATGAACACTATCCATGGTGGCATCGTATTTATCCATGTGACAGCGCGCACAGTTCTGGTAATAAAGCAGGGATACATCCCTTCTCGTTTGTGCATCCAATGGACGGTGTGGGTATGATGTGATATCAGTATGGCATTGGACACAGGCGTAACCCTGCTCACCGTGGATGGAGTGGTCGTAAACCTCTGGATCGACGGTCAGGTAGAGGATTTCGCCGGAGGGTAGGGTAGTCTCCATGCCGGGTGTCGCGTGGCAGGAGAGACAGGTTTCATTTGCGACACCCTGTGCAGCGGGTACCGATTGGGAATCCGCAGGTTCTATTGCCGCAGCTGTCCCGAAACTCAGCAGCAGCAAGAATGTCAGCATAAGAGCGGTAAGGCCAAGTAAACCGACCTGGCGATTGACCTTCAAGACTTCACCTCCAAACAGGAAAACACGTAAACAATTTATCCTGTGTATAATTACTCATTACCGCGTAAATGACCCCAATCTTTTACCGAAAAGGTGTGGGATCACTGGTTCAATATGGGTATAATGCCCTATAAATTTTACCCTATATCACTCTCTGTGATATCTGTAACAAATCACTTTCTGTCACCATGCTGGGGTGACAAAGATCATATTTTCCCGATCATATTTGCAGAGTAACAGTAATTGGGGGATTTAACAATCGAAGATGTTAGATTCTGTGGAGGGTAAATCCTGTGATTATACTAAATAATAGTACAATATCCTTTTCAGGAAGATGAATTTATGTACTTATATTGCAGGAGGTGTTTATGAGTGCTGAACAGGGAGAAATTCCGATGGATGTCGGTCACCGGCTGCGAGAATTACGCACAGAACGAGGTCTTTCTATGCGCGCTCTTGCGAAGCTGAGCGGTCTATCAACCAATGCATTAAGCATGATTGAACGTGGAAAAACTTCTCCTTCTGTCAGTACTCTCTACAAGCTTTCAGATGCACTCGAAGTGCCGATCACCGCTTTCTTTCGCACGGAACCTCCCCGGGAGGCGATTGTGTTCCGGAAATCCAACCGCCGTTCACGGGTTGAATTTCAGCGGGGATTGTGGGAGGGATTAGGGGGAGAATCTTTCGTCGGCCGGGTAGAACCGTTTATGCTCACGCTTGAGGGGGGAGCCACCAGCGGCCCACATGGTTTGGTACACTCAGGACACGAATTCGTGATCTGCCTTAAGGGGCAGCTTGAATATGAAGTTGAGGAACAAAGATTCACCCTGAACCCAGGCGACAGTTTGTTGTTCGCTTCCAAACTTCGACACCGCTGGCGCAATCCGGGCAAGGCTGTGGCGAATGTGCTGTTTGTCCTATCGGGATTTGCACTGGATGAACGTCCCAGCGAGTACCATTTGAACTACGAAAAACACGAAAAGAAAAAAAATCAGGAAGAATAAGTTCTTGCCCGGATTGAACACCCAATTTCAACAGCAGACTCAAAGACTTATTGTGACCCCGTCGTTATATTTCCTTGCACCGGACCTGGGGACACGTGGTGGGGAATCTTGAGCAAGTATTTATCGATCGGAGCCAAACCAGATGATTGACCTCGTTAAACTAAATGTCTTTCTCTACTCAGCTGAGACGCTAAGTTTTTCTGAAGCTGGTAAGCGTTTGCATCTCACCCAGCCAACGATCAGCCATCACATCAAAGTACTTGAACAGGAATTGGGTGTTGTCCTATTCGAGCGATCTGGAGCAGGATTGCATTTGACGGAAGCAGGGTATCTTCTCCTACCCTGGGCTCGTAAATTAATTAATCAATCGATCGAAATTCAAGACATGATGGCCTCCCTGCAGGATAAGATCGTGGGGCATCTGCGCATTGCTTGCAGTACGACGAGTGGGAAGTACCTGCTACCCCAGCTCGCAGCGCGCTTTCACCAACGCCATCCCTGGGTAAAGGTGACGATCCTTTCCTGTACATCCGAACATGTTGTCCCACAACTATTGGAGGAAGAAGCAAATTTAGGAGTTCTCAGCCGGGAAACAACGGGAACTGACTTGGAAATCCAGGAGTTTTTTGAGGATTACATCATTTTAATCGCTTCTTCTGAACATCCCTGGGCATCACGCCAGTCTGTTGTGCCAGCGGATCTTCTGGAAGTGCCGTTCATTCTGCGCGAACCAACTTCGGGTACACGCAAGGTGATGGTATCTGAACTTGGCAAATATGATATTACTCTCGATGATCTGGACATTTTCCTCGAACTTGGGAACGCTGAGGCAATTGTGCAAACTGTGGCAGCAGGATTTGGAGTGTCCTTTGTGTCTCGATTAGCAGCTGCTTGTGCGCTTAGAAGGAAAGAGGTGGTTGAGATTCCAATAGCGGACCTTGAGCTGCGGCGTAAAATTTTCATGGTACGCCGAACCATAGAATTGCCCAATCGCGCTCAGGAGGTGTTTTGGGGCTTTGTTCACGATCCAGCAAATACTGATCTGCTCCAGTTAGCCAAATATCCCTGAGTAAATTTTTGAAAAAACCAATCTGTGCGGGAGTGGTTAAATTCTGATTTTCCTCATCGTGAAACTCAAAAATTAGACCTTCGCTGAATACCAAAACAATGGATTACTAATGAACATCGAGAATCGCGTAAAGGCTCCACACTCAAGTATGGAGCCTTTAACCGGTCTAATTCAAATCTTCTTTAGAAGGTAAATGTCATTGAAGCCCCTTCGACATCCATCAAGTAAGGTGGGGCTTTTTTGATTAAAATGCGCTCATCGCGCAGGTCTTTTGGATCGATGTCCTTGTTTTCCAGGGCGAGTTCGCAAAGGACAATTTCACCATTCAGATCCAAGATAGTGTTGAATAATTCAACTGGATTGGGCAAGCCTTTGGGGCTGCCAAGCTTCTCCAACTCACCTTTCAGCAGCCAGTTTGCACCAGCAGGGCAGAAGAAGACATGCACTTCATAGTCGAGACTTAATCCCGAGGATGAAAAAATCAAGGTGGGCATGATGTTCGCGGGAGTGTTCCCATTGCAAACGACGGCCATTTTCTCAGTCATAATAAATCTCCTTAAATGTTATTTTGGTATTTGTTAGTTATCAATCCGCAGCTGAGTATTCACCCGCAGGTATTGAACTCTGTTCTCTTGCTTTCGTCTTTACCGCTTGAAAGTAAATTGCAAGTGGTCTGTAGTACAGGTGAGCCCACTTTCCGAAAGGTACTTCGAGGATCAACATTGGGGCAGTAAATGCCAAATGCACAATGTAAGTATAGTAAGTAGCCAATGGTAACCCTGCGACGCGGAATGTATGCTGAAGGATACCGGTTAAGGTAACAGCGATCAACAGTACCGGGAAGATCCAGTCGCTGGGATGCGAGAAGCGGTGCATCTGGTTATCTTTCTTAATTCTGCCCCAGATGGCGCTGCCAGCACCGATGAGAAGCACAATCGTCGCGTAGTACCCCAGCCAGCGCTGTGGGTGGTAGATTGGATGGATTTCATCTGTCTGAAACCAAGGTAGGAAGAAAATGATCAGGATCAGCATTAGACCGTAGCCACTAGCCATAAGCATATGTATGATCCATGATGATCGCTTGCTTCTCTTGATCTCTTGATCGCTCTCATCTTTGGTGCAGTCTGCCCAGCGTTTTTGTGTGAAGCCGTGGATTATGATTTGCCAGGCTTCCGTGATAAACAGAGACAGAGGTATTTTGGTATCTTTATCCTTCAGGACCACCATTTGAAACATGCGCAAAGTGTTTCCGCCGATGAGCAATATAAGCAACCCTGCCATAATCCAGTCGGCGATATGAACGATTTCCACTGGGGCAAAAGTATTCAATTCGACCTGGTCCGTGACCATCGGTCCGGTCAGCAGTACTGCAAGAACCACGACCAGCAGACCTAAAAGGATCATTGAGCCAAATTCCCAGGCTTCAGAAGTGTAGAATTTTTTTGCCAATCCTGTCCAATCATACTGGGCTGTCAACCAGCGGCGCATAGCCATCATTGTCTCACCAGGTTCTGCACCCTTTGGGCATGTATCTGAACAATCCCCGCAGTAGTAGCACAGCCAGGGATCGATTTTCTGGGTCAGATCCTCCTTCTGTCCGATCTGCACCATGCGGATCATATTACGTGGGAAGGGATAATCATCACTGGTCAAAGGGCAAATTGCGGTGCAATTGCCACAGTTGAAGCACTTCTCTATCCCAACCGCACCATAAGCTTTAAGTTCGCCCATAAAATTCGGATCAATGCGAGTGGCCATGATTATCTCTCCTTTACCATGCGATATAGCACGTAGTCGTCGCACATGCCATCTTCAACGACAAGGTCATATTTCTTATACCCCGTCAGGTACCAGAGTACCTCGTGAGTGGGCATTTCTACCTCTGCGGCGATCTCGGGTACGGTTTTGGCTTTCTCGCGTATAGTTTGGCAGATTTTCTTCTGCACTTGTTTTTGTTCTTTCAGCAGGGCTTGGGTGCGCGCTACACTCTCGGCATGTTCAGTCCGCAATTCCATCAGTACTGCAGTTCGTTTTTTGGCGGCTACTTTATCTACGTTTACATTTGTCATGCTGACACCTCCATCAATTGTGGCAGATTGATCGTGAGGGCATCCACCATGGCTTCATATTGCGCCAGGGTCCACCCCTGGATATCAATCGCCCGGTTGGGGCAGGCGCTGACACAGTTCCCACAGCCAGAGCAGTTTGCTGGTGTCACCACGGCTCGTTGGACTTCCACCCCATCAACGATGAAATTTTCGATGGAGATAGCGTCTTCATATTCGCAAACTTCCACACAAGCACCGGTGCCATCGCATTTTTCAAAATCGACTTTCGCAACGAAAGGTTCCAACTTGACCTCACCAGCAGCCAATAAAGTGGATACTTTCGAGGCAGCGGCTGATGCAGCTGCTACCGTTTCCAGAATATTCATCGGTCCTTGAGCAGAACCCGCCAGAATTATTCCGGGAACGGCGGTTTCAACGGGACGCAGCTTGGGATGGACTTCTGCCAGGAACCGATCTACACCACGCGAGATTTTCAGCTTTTCGACCAGGTCGCCGATATCCCGAGGCATGAATCCCACAGCTAAAACGACCAAATCTGCGGGAATTTCTAATTCTTCACCCCAGGTAAGTTGATCTTTGATTTTGACCAATACAGGATACTCATCTCCCTCAGGAGCCGAAACCACTTCGGGTCGATCATCCCCATGGAAACGGAAGAAACGCACAAATTTATCGAGGGATTCCTGATAGATTTTTTCATGCCCCCGTCCGTAGGTGCGTATATCTTCATACAGGCTGAAAACGTTCACATCTGGAAAGCGGTCCCGCAGCTCCGTTGTCATGTGCAGGGTGGCTGTACAGCAGACTCGCGAGCAGTAATCATTTACATGCCCATCCGTTTGAGGTTCGTGGATGCCATCAATCTCCCGACTGCCTACACAGTGAATGAAGGCGATATTCCGTACAGGTTTACCTTCCCAGGTGATTTTGTCTCCAGCCCCGGTCAGTGCCAAGTAGCGGATAAACTTGGGCAGCGTGACCACCTGTGACAACTCACCATAACCAAATTCACCCTGGCGCGGCTCATAAGGGTCAAAGCCAGTGGCCATCACCACGGCACCTACTTTCAAATCGAATGTTTTCGGTTCATTCTGCAGAATGATGGATCCACCATTCACGGAGATGGGTGCGCCATCATAATTTTCCCAATCCACCGCGGGGGTGGCAGGATAACACCCGGGATAAGCACGGTAAATTACTTTTCGGTTTGTTATACCGTAATTGAATTCGTCGGGCATTTCCTGTGTGCAGGCTGCCATGATCGCCTCGGCGGTATCGTCGCTGACACCACGTGATTGTTGAATGATTTGTACTTGGTAATCGCCGATGTAACCCTTAATATCAACCAGTTCAGCCTGCGTGAAAACCGTGACGAGGGGATTTGCAGTTACCTTCTTGATCAAAGCATGCAAATCCTCGCGCGCATCATGTCCGGTGGGGAATATTTTCTCGAGTTGAGCTACGCGTCCGCCAAGGAAGGGGGATTTTTCAATTAAGGTGACCCGAATGCCTCTACGAGCTACATCTAATGCTGCACGCAAACCAGCAACTCCGCCGCCAATCACTAGGGCGTGTTGCTCGGCATCCAACATTATCGGATCAAGGGCTGAGAGTAAACGCGCTTTTGCCAATCCAGCTGCCATTAACCGGACAGCTTTTTCGGTGGCAGCTTCGTGGTTATTGTGGTGCACCCAGCTATCCTGCTCCCGGATACCGATATGATGATAATAATAGGGATTCAGCCCAGCTCGGCTGACCGTGCCTCGGAATGTCTGCTCGTGGAGTGATGGGGCACAAGCACCAACAATGACGCGGTTGACACCCTTTTCTTTAATATCATTCTCAATCAGTGCTTGTCCGGCATCCGAGCACATCGACATATTGGTGCGCGATACAACCACATTCTCCATCCCCCGCAGTGAGTGGGCGACTTTCTCGCAAGCGACAACGTCACTGATGTTGCCTCCGCAGTAACAAGTATAAACACCAATTTTAATTTCTTCTTCTTGCTGTTTTTGTTCAGGTTTTTCTGACATAATAAATCTCCGTCAATCCGCGTATGCCAAAACTGGCTCTCTTTGGTGTATATACGCGGCTGCTTCTGCCGCTGCTGCCCCTGCCATGACTACGCTGTCGACAATGTCCATAGGTCCTCCGGCCGTGCCGGTTACAAAAATACCAGGGATATTTGTCACGCAGGGAGAGAAATTCGGTGCTGGTATTGAAACAAAGCCATCATCTTCAACCTGAACCCCATAAATTGCCTGAGGATTGTAGCCCGGCAACAACCCGACGGATAGTACCACCAGGTCATGTGTTCGCTCAACAATGTGCGCATCTCCCTCCATCATTTCCAATCGCAAAACCGGGTTTTGATGATCATCCTGAGTGATGGATGCCACCTTGGCTTTGACAAATTCCACCCCCATAGCACGGGCGTTTTGGAAGAACTGCTCATATCCCTTACCGAAGCTGCGGATATCCATGTAATAAATAGTGATATCTGCCATCGGAAGAGAGCCGGAGATCAACATGGCTTGCTTGATGGCATACATACAACAGACTCGCGAGCAATATTCAACACCCAGGGTCTGGTCGCGTGAACCGGCGCATTGCACGTAAGCAATCGATTCAGGTTCTTTACCGTCTCCGGGGCGGATGACTCGACCATAAGGACCGGTGGGTGCAAGCAGGCGTTCCATGAATAGACCATCAATAACATTGTGAAGCTTCCCTGCACCATATTCTTTCTTGGCATCGCGAGGGGTGATCTCGAAACCGGTTGCCAGAACCACGCTGGTTGCTGTGATTTGGAAGGTTTCTGGTTTTTGGGTGAAATCAATCGAATTTGCTGGACAGACTTTCTCACACTTTCCGCACAAGATACAATTATCTATATCCAAAACTGCAGTCTGGGGTACTGCAGTCGAGAAAGGCACCCTCACGGCTCGGGTGGCACCCAAGTTCGAGTCAAAAGCATTAGGTAGCGTGATGGGGCAGGCATACTCACATTGGCGGCAGCCTGTACAGGTATCTTCATTAACATAGCGTGGCTTTTTGATGATCTGTGCTTGATAGCCACGGCCATTTTGGGAAACTGATTTGACTTCACTATAGGTAAATAATTGGATGTTGGCGTGGTGAGCTACCGCAGACATCTTGGGAGTGGTAATGCAGCTGCAGCAATCTAGGGTGGGGAAGACTTTACTGAGAGCAATCATCTTGCCACCAATGCTGGCTTCCTTTTCAACCATTGCAACCTGGTAGCCTTGATCTCCCAGGTCTAATGCAGTTTGCATTCCAGCAATCCCACCACCGATTACCAACGCATCAACTTGAATGTTTTCCACGATATAAATCCTTTCGTCTGTAATCTCAGGCAGGTAAAGCTGCCTGGGAATCGAAGGCATTGATCTCATCACGCACGAAACCGATCCCGCTGAGTAGCTCTTCCATCTGCCTGACCTCCTTCAAGAAGGGTTTCGTGCAGACTGTGCATATGGCAGCCAGTTTTAGACGGCGGGAGTCAATACCGTGCTCTTTCATCAGTGGATAAGTCTCGTTAATGAGTTGGGCTGTTCTTTCAGGCCCTCCTTTGAAGGGGCTGTCAGTACCGCTGTACATCACGATAATGCCGTCAATGCCCTGTTTATAAGAACGTAAATAAAATTCAGATGGAAACATGGATGGGCATAGAACGGGCAGAATGTAGGTATTTGCTGGATAATCTGCGTGTAGCTGACCAACAGCATCAGCACCAGCGTAGCCGCCAGAAATGGTAGCCAGAATCAGTATTTTGGGATTACTGGTGGTTGGATTGGAATTCATCTCTTTGACCTCATATAACAACAAAAAAACCTGACGGGACTGAACCTTATCGAAGAGCTATAAAAAATGTACCCCTCCTTGGCAGCAAATGATCGGTGCAATCCTGTCAGGCTGGTTGAACCTATTTCGTGCGCTTGATGAAGAGCCGGTCGTAGCCATCGCTTGCCAGATCGCCAAGATATTCGTGGCCAACCTTATTACACCAGCGTGGCATATCGATTTTGGTACCCGGATCACCAGACCAAATTTCCAGTACCTCGCCAACCTTGACTCCACCGATGCTTTTCTTAGCTTCCAGCAGCGGACCGGGGCAAGCCATTGCGCGGGCATCTACGACCTTCGCAGCTTCAATTGTAGATAAATCTTGTTCAGTCATGAAAACCTCCAATTCTTTCTGATCTAATGTTTGTTTTCTTCCAGTAGTTGTTGCTCAATAAATGGATTCTGATTCTTAAGACACTCATTATTTACGATGCGGTAGAAAATTGTGTTGCCCTCCCGGCGTGAACCCAGGATGCCTCGATCTCTCATCAAACGCAGATGTTGTGAGGTATTTTGGAGGGAAGCATCTACTTCCGAAGCGATATCGCTGACAGACTTTTCATTTTTCCCCAAGACCCAAAGAATCATGATTCGCTTTGCGTTGCTGAAAACCTGACAATATTGGGCTTGTTCCTGTGCTAAATTCATCAATCGAGAGTCCATATGCGGTTCCATGAGACTTGTTAAGGATTTACGCAATTACAGAATTCATTTAGTAATATATTCCCCTCGCACCATCCTCGCTAGTGATTTCTGTCACAAGTATTATCGGAAATATCTATTTGAGCCTATAGATTATCTCTATAAGCTCAAATCTCACACGAACCAGGATTTACTCCGGTTTTTACAAACCAGGAACCGTCGAAGAAATACCCTGAAATTCAGGATTAAGACGATCATTTATTGTTCTTCCGGATAGTTTGGTGGATTTTTTAGGTCTTGCCAGAGCAGTTCATAATCTTGGATAGGCAGAGAGAATAGCGCTCGTTCCGGAAGGTTATCGAATAAAGGTTTTGCATGCTGTCCAATGCATGCTAAAGTTTCCAGAATGGAAATTTACACACTATAAAAAGCTGAACCAGAGAGAGAGCACGCTGCCTCTGGATCGTGGAAAATTTCAAAATAGAGAATTGTTTTTTTAGCTGGTGGTTCCCGAATTTCTAAAGGAGGTCACCTTGAAAGAACCATAAACATTTTTCTTCTTGATGTCATCCCTCTGCATCCAGATGACTCAACCGGGCGAGGTGATGGCTCAATGTAGCCTGAAAGATTAATAAGATGATTGCAGGATGATTTGAGGTATTTTGCCAACAATGGGGATTTGAAGCATCCAATAAAAGGCTATCTCCCATATCTAAGTGATATGTTTCCTCGTTGATGTAATACTCAATCTTCCCTAAAAGGCAATAAACAAATTCGTGTCCTGGGTGGGAAATAGGTTCGTGGGCAGATCCGGAATGAGGCTCGATCGTAAGCCGAAAAGGTTCTAACTGTTGGTTTGGAAGACCCATACCTAAACTTTCCAGCTCAACACCGTTATTTCTATAACGTACTCCCTGATCATTCTTAACGAATAAGGAGGTAGGTTCTTTTTCGTCATAAAAGAAATCCGTGATGGGTATGTTCAACGCAGTCGCCATCTGGTGTAAAGATGAAACGTTGGGTGAGTTCTCGTTGCGTTCAATGAGGCTGATTGCATTTGGCGACATCCCACAAAGTGTAGCAAGGGCTCTCAATGATAACCCCCTCTGTTTTCTCAAATCGCGAATCTTACTTCCAACGTTCAGATCTGTTTTTTCTTCCAACACAATCCCATCTCCTACTTTTGGCTGATGACTCTATCTGAATGCAAGTCATATTGTATCACTAAAATTGACAGTTGTAAATTAAAGTAGTACAATCGGGTTGAAATAAAATCTGGGCAACGGTAACGAAATTCATGGAATACGACAAAAAACATTCCAAATTGAGGGACGGTTCTCAGATTTCAATCATTAACTATGATTTTCAATATGACCAGTTGCTGTTCACCGTTTTGGAAAGCTGATTTTATGGAAATTACGCAGCTTGTATTCTCAGTATTATTGATCGTCCTCCATCATTGATTCGATCAAAAGCCGTTATGTCAGAAGGAGGTTAGAAAATGGAAACTGTGATCGGTTTATATCCCTCCAAGCAAGATGTAAGTGAGCAATGTAAAAGAATTGAAGAGGCGGGCTTCACCGAGGATTGTTTGAGCGTGATAACCCAGGAAAAATCGATCAAATGCCTCTTGGGTTGTAATCCCACACAAACCATAAAGCGATACGCATCTTGGGGCGCAATACTTGGAATGGCAATCTACGGAATTTTTGTCCTAGTTGCTGTCTGGTGTGACTGCATCATTTATCCAATCAGCCAATTAATCGCCCTAGAAATTGCGCTCGGCGGCATCCTCGCAGGAGCTTTTTTTGGTGGATTCCTTGGCATATTCGTTGGGTGGGCGGAATACGAATCTGACACCCATCTTTATACACAGGGGATTGCTTTTGGCGAAAAGGTTTTCGTACTCAAAACAGAGGTCGAGCACGCGGAAAAAGCAATGGAAGCATTAAGCCAGGTAGGTTGCTTGGGAGTCAGGATGCTTCCTTCAAGTAATTGAGTCCATCTGCAAATAGATCAGCATGGTTGCCTTTTCGTGATCCGGGAATTTGATGGAAATATTCCCTAATTAGTGGAAACATGGTTGTAAGTTGATATGATTATTTGGGATCTCTTATTTCTAAAAATCGAATATCTCAAGATGTGGCGCTGATGATTTACTTTCAATGTTTCGATTGCGGGCATTGCTGGAATACTATTTTCTGGGAGGAAAGGGAAGGCGTAAAAATAGCTTGCCCGCAATGTAAGAGTCTAAACGTTCAGAGAATTGAAAAAATTCGAGGTTGGGACCAAGAAAATTCAGCTGGGACTCACGGGCATCCAGAGCTTCAGGTACAGGGAAATCCCCAACAAAGATCTGAACAGAAAAATCAATCCAAAGATGATGGTCAGCCATCCAGTAAATTTACCAAACATCGCCTGGCTTCTAGTCTGAGGATCGATTGGATGCGGACAAGATTCAATGACATTAATCAACGATTTATTAAACACTCTCCCTGACAGGGAGGTTTCTGAGGTCATCATTGGTCTGCATTGGACAGCGGTTGTCACCGGTGTCAAAGAGGGTAGATATTGTGGCTTGGCTACGACCTATTCGGAACCTCACGATCACCATGAAGCCGCGGATGTTCCCAATGCCGGGGAGCTTGAGACTGTTAATGGTTTGGTGCTGGCAACAAATGCTCAATCAGATCGCCCCGTGATGAGAAGTGTGGGGATCGCAACCATCAACTCTCTTTTAATCCAAAATGATCTAAATCTAGTTGACCAAAACGCTGAGCAGGCGATTGCTGCTCACGGGGAAGGGAAGAAAGTAGTCCTGGTAGGAAGATTTCCATTTGTACCCAGTTTAAGGAAGACCATCAGAGATTTAACGATATTGGAAATTCATCCACATCCAGGCGAAGTCCCCGCATCATCTGCGCAGGATGTAGTTCCTGCTGCGGACGTTGTTGCCATTACTGGAATGTCTCTGATCAACCATACTTTTGAGGACCTGCTGAATCTCTGTCCTCCTGAAGCTTATGTTATCGTGCTGGGTCCCAGCGCTCCCCTCAGCCCGGTTTTGTTTGATTATGGAGTTAATTTAATTTGTGGTTCTCTGGTTACCAAAATTGCTCCAGTCCTGAGGGCAGTCCGCCAGGGAGCCAATTTCCGCCAGGTTCACAGGGTAGGTGTGCGTTTGATCAGTATGGCTCGAGAAGATAACAAGGATCAATAACAAATCAAGGAATATGGAGAAAATGAATACCAACCGGAAAGGGAAACTCTTTGGGAAGCGGATTGGTCTTTTGGGAAAGGGGGGTTCTGGAAAGAGTACCATTGCGGTCTTGCTGACCATGGCGCTCAGGGACTTGGGCTACCAGGTATGCCTGCTGGATGCTGATTCAACAAATATTGGGTTAGCGCAAGCACTCGGATTTGATCACTCACCGAAGACATTGCTGGATTATTTCGGGGGAATGGTCTTCAGCGGGGGATCTGTTACCTGTCCTGTAGATGATCCAACTCCCCTGGCAGGAGCTGAGATTTACCTAGAAAAAATTCCACCCGAATTTTTCGTTCAACAAGATGGGATCACCTTGCTGACAGCGGGAAAAATTGGTGCCCTCGGACCGGGTGCGGGGTGTGATGGTCCCGTGTCCAAAATCGCCAGAGATCTGAAGGTTTATACTCAAGACCAACCACTGGTCACCCTGGTTGACTTCAAAGCAGGGTTCGAAGATACAGCTCGTGGGGCGATCACCAGCCTGGATTGGGCAATTGTTGTTGTTGATCCTACTTTAGCGGCGATCGAAATGGCCAGCGACTTGTCCAAAATGGTAGCTAGAATGAAAGCTTTGGAATTGCCCGCCACTCTACACCTTGATGACCCAGAACTGATCGCTCTTGCAAATAAAATCTTTACAGAAGCAAGAATTCATGGAGTCTTGTCCGTATTGAACAAAGTCCAGGATAGGGAAACCGAAATCTACATGAGCAAAGAATTATCATCCCGGGGAATTGAGCCGATTGGTATTCTCTACGAAGACCACTCGATGTCGATGAAATGGTTGCGTGGAGAACCCCTTTCTGGAAATGATATTACCCAGGAAGTACACAATATCGCAGTAGTATTGGAAGCGTGCCAATCTGATGTTGACAAAATGGAGGCGGTGAAATAATCAAGCGAATGTTTATTAATCGGGAGTCTCGTAGAGACTGGGAAGTTGATCATCACAAAAAAGAGAGTAAAACTGCGGTCATCGTAAGCGTGTAAAGATGGCAATTCGTGAAGTGTTGATATATCCAGAAAATAAAGTGGAGCTGCGGCGGTTAAGCGAACCTGTTCCTGAAGTGGATATTCAGGTAAAGCGTCTGGTACGCGATTTGAAAGATACACTTCTGGCTTATCCAGGTGGAATCGGGTTAGCTGCACCACAAATCAATATTCACCAACGAGTGATCATTTACCGTCCTAAAGAAGGAAGGGAGGAAAAGGTGACCTTTGGGCAACCGATAGCATTGATTAATCCGACGATACTCGAGGCGAAGGATGAACGCAGGGATTCCGATGGCTGTCTCAGTTTCCCAAACCTTTATGGAGAAACCGTGCGGCCTCATTACCTGCATGTCAGTGGTTTCGATGGGCAAGGGAATCCCATAAATCGCGTTTATGAAGGGTCCGATGCTGTTACGGTGCACCACGAGATTGACCATTTGGACGGTGTACTGTTTGTTGACCGGATAAAAGACATGCGCGACTTATACCGGATAACAAGAGATGCTGCTGGTGGACTGGTGCGTGTCCCTATCGAACATGGAGTGAGATAGAAAAGAAATGAAGTATGTCTTTGGTCCAGTCCCATCAAGACGCTTAGGTCAATCTCTGGGGATTGACACCATACCCCTTAAGACCTGCAATTGGAACTGCGTCTATTGCCAATTAGGCCGCACCCGGCCTTTAACAAACAAACGCATGGAATACTTCCCCAAGGAAGAAATTCTTCAGGAAGTTAAGGAATCGCTGAAGTCGCATGCAGCTGGAGATATTGATTGGGTAACTTTTGTTGGATCTGGTGAACCAACATTGCACGCAAATATTGGATGGCTGATTCGCCAGGTTAAGAAGATAACGCATCTACCGGTAGCAGTGATCACGAATGGATCACTACTGAATCTAGCGGAGATGCGCGAGGATTTATCAGCTGCTGACGCTGTGCTTCCTTCCATCGATGCAGGTACAGCTGACCTGTATCGCCAGATTAATCGTCCCCATCCAGCAATTCCATACGAGAGTTTTGTCGAAGGGTTGGTCAATTTCAGGAAGGAATACCAGGGAAACCTGTGGATTGAGGTGATGTTGGTCCGCGGGCTAAATGATACAGAGAAGGCTTTGTGGGCAATCTCCAGAGCATTAGCCAAGATTCAACCGGATGAGGTGCATATCAATCAACCGACAAGACCACCTGTTGAGACCTGGGTGCAGCCTCCGGATGAGGATGGAATTATCCGGGCGATGGCTATCCTGGGAGTGTTTTCCAAGGTAGTGCATCCAGCGGAAGGCACCTTTGATCTCAGTGGTTATGAAAATCCTCTGGATGCTATTGTTAGCATCATCACACGCCATCCAATGAGCCAGGAACAAATTGAACGATCTTTAAGCCAATTGTCTTCCCAACAGGTGGAGCAGGCATTGGCTGATTTAGAAGCCAGCGGTCGGGCGCAAAAGATTGATCGCTACGGCATCCATTTCTGGTGTGCCAGTCCTTCGCATTATCCAAGCGAATCTCAAAGTAAGACTACTTCCCTGGAAGGTGTGCGAAATCGTAGAACTGGGATAAAGACATGACTCAGCGTCGTTATGCATGGTAAAGAGCGAATCTCATATATTTTAGATCAGCGCACCAACTTACCTGAAACCAATATAAATAATTCATCCAGAACAGGTTAATCCGAAAAAAACAATGTCAGAAAAAATATCTAAGTCAATAATTTATAAAACTTTATCCGGAATCAGGCATCCTGACTTCCCGGATCACGACCTGGTGGAACTGGGAATGATTCCCGAGGTTGATATCGGAGCTGATCAAATAATATTAACCCTTGCAGTGCCTTCATTGGGTGATCCCGATCATCAATCTCTGATTGACACGGTACAGCAGGTGGTCGAAGGGATGGCAGGAGATCTGCCTGTCAATATCAGGTCCAGGGAGATGGAAGAAGAGCAGTTACGACAATTTTCAACCCTCACGCATGGAACAAATACCTCTCCATCCCCGTTAAATAAGATCAGATATGTTGTCGCGGTGATGAGCGGTAAGGGAGGTGTTGGAAAGTCATCGATCGCTGGATTGCTGGCTTCAGCCCTGGAGCGGCACGGATACCGGACCGGCATCCTGGATGCTGATATTACTGGTCCCAGTATTCCGATGATGTTTGGCGCAAACCAGGTACCAGTTTCCGGATCACAAGGAATTTTACCGGTCAATTCACGCAAGGGGATCAAGCTGATGTCGATCAATCTATTGTTATCCGACACAGACCAACCGGTTGTCTGGCGGGGGCCGCTCATTGGGCGGGCCATACAACAATTCTGGAACGAGATTGAATGGGGTGCATTGGATTTCCTGATCGTGGATTTGCCTCCTGGCACTGCGGATGCCTCGTTAACTGTAATGCAATCTCTACCGTTAGATGGGATCCTTCTGGTTACATCTCCTCAAGATCTTGCCGGGATGGTTGTTCGGAAGGCCGCGAATATGGCCAAACAATTGGAAATTCCCTTGATCGGGATGGTGGAAAACATGAGCTTTATTAGTTGTCCAAACTGCGGTGAGAAAATATTCGTTTTCGGCAAAAGCCAGGCTGAGAATTCAGCCAAGAAAATAGGAATACCCATTCTTGGTCAAATACCGCTTGATACACAGCTATCCGTATTATGCGATAGCGGTTCAATTGAGGATTACTGCAGTGAAGAATTAGACAGCATTACTGACCAGGTGATCGAATTTATATCTCCAACAGAGAAATTTTCTTCTCTATCCATTTCTGCCACATAAAGGTAATAATGAAAAACAAATTAACAGCTCGAGTGATTTTATTGTTCGCGTTATTCATGTTGATTACTCCTGTGAGAGTGATTTCTGCGGACCAACCCGTTGTGCACGCCATACTTTTCTACTCCCCAACCTGTCCCCATTGTTATCAAGTGATCACGGAGGATCTGCCGCCTATCCTAGAGCATTATGGGGAGCAGGTCGTAATTGTGGGCGTCAATACCTATACAGAGGAAGGAAATCAACTTTTCGTAGCCACCCTTGAAAAGTTCGATATCCCACAAGAGATTGCTGGTGTTCCACTACTCGTTATTGGAGAAACTGTTCTGATTGGCTCGGTTGATATTCCCCAGAAGCTGCCTGAATTGATCGAAAGCGGGTTAGCGTCTGGCGGTATAGATTGGCCTGCTATTCCTGGTTTAGAACCGCTGCTGAACGAAGAGGCTGTTAGTGAACCTGCGAAGGGTAATACCGGAGAAAGTGTTAGCGAAGAAACCGCAGTTGCAGAAAATCAGGAAAGTGAATCCGGCACCGAACTGCCGGCGGAAGAAGAAAAAGAAGCAGCAGAAACCCAGGATGAGCAAGTTTCCAATGTGCCTGGTCAAATCGGGGGTTCGATCACTGAGCTCGAGAATATGACCGTGAAGGACCGGTTTATGCAGGATAAAACGGGCAATTCTATCTCGACAGTTATTCTGGCCGGGATGATTTTCTCAATTGTGGTCTCAGGAGTGGTGGTACTTCGCCCCCTCGAATTTCTCAAGCCATGGCCAAATTTGGTTGTTGTCCTATTAATGGTGGTTGGCATCGGCGTGGCCAGCTATATGGCTTATGTTGAGGTCACTCAATCGGAAGCCGTATGCGGGCCGGTTGGGGATTGCAACACGGTGCAGCAAAGCCCCTATGCAACTCTCTTTGGGGTGATCCCAATTGGCTTATTGGGCGTGGTAGGATACCTTGTCATTGGATTGGCATGGTTCATTTCGTTAAGTGCCAATTGGAAATGGCGTAGAGCCGGTTTGTTATGCCTTTGGGGATTATCGCTCTTCGGAACTCTTTTTTCTATCTACCTGACATTCCTGGAACCATTTGTAATCGGAGCAAGCTGTGTCTGGTGCTTAACCTCGGCTGTCGTGATGACCTTATTATTTTGGAATTCGACCGCAAGGATCAAGGAGGCTGGTGGACTACGCCAATTAACCAAATTCTGAGGGCCATTTTGCCTACTCAAATTGGATGGTATTTTGCCAATTCACCCTCCTGGATGATCATAGAATTTCTACCACGCGCCTCTTTTGGCAATGGTAATCAATATATGAATCCTGTGTGATGAATTAATTGGATTTGATTGGCCAGGTAGATCCTATGGCAATGACAAGAATTGAAAAAATATTTGTAAATCGCGAGAGAAAAGGCCAAAGAAATATTCAAAAAGTGCGCTCGCGATTAGATCAACTGCCTGTTGAGAATTTGCATAATACACTTGAGCTTGGCTGTGGAATTGGATCAGTATCGGCATTTCTAAGCGAAGACTATCAGATGAGTGTGATTGGAACAGATTTTGACCCAGCACAGATTGAAATCGCGAAAAGAACTCATCCAGAGAAAGATGGATTGCGATACCAGATCGAGGATGCTTCGAACCTTAGTTTTGAAGATGGATATTTCGATTTAGTGGTTTCACAAAATGTGTTTCACCATGTCCCTAATTGGAAGGGAGCTGTGCACGAGGTGTCAAGAGTGCTTACAACCGGTGGGTACTTTCTCTGGTTCGATCTAACATTCCCGAAATTCATCGTGGAATTATTTCAACCTTTTGTAAAAAATTATGGCTTATATACCTTTGAAGCGATCATGTCTCAATTTGTGGAAAATCGATTGAAAGAACTTCACCATGAGCGATCGCTCTTTGCACATCACCTGGTTTTTCAAAAGATCGGTTAAATTCGGATCCCCTGATTGATCCAGGTAAGTTCACCCTGACTCATTGATCTTGCAAACCTGAGCCCTCAGATATGTGACTTGAGATACGTACTGCCTAGATATTGAAGCAGAAATACAAACCGAATGTATAGTGGAATAATTTTTTGAACAAATCGGGATAATGCATGTGTGTCGGAGGGACGCAGCGAGTGTTACCTCATTACGTTTTTATTCTTCCTGCGGTCAAGGCAGAATACGTGGTGAATTACAACCGGAGATGAGATTCGGATGTTCAGCAAGGTGATGGATATATCACCAAGAGAGATGAAAATGGACCGGTACAAAGATTTATTTTACGACCTGCATCCCTATTTATTGGCTTCTATTGCCAGCGTTCTAACCATCGCTCAAATTGTGCTGGCTTTTTTCCTGAAGAATACTGGATTGGAAGAGCTGCAATGGGCGGGATGGATCTGCCTGTGGGTCGCAGGCATTTTTGGCATGCTACCGATTTTCACATTTCGTAGAAAGGGTGGAGTGCCTGATGGTGAGAGCTACACCCAAACGACGATCCTGGTCGATTCCGGAATTTACGCGATCGTGCGGCACCCGCAGAACGGCACCGCCTGGCTGTTGATCAACCTGGGCGTGATGCTGATCGCATGCCATTGGACCAGCTTGTTGCTTGGCAGCATATCGATGATTCTTGTTTACGCAGATACCTTCAAAGCAGACCAATACTGTATCAAGAAGTTCGGCGATCAATATCGGCGTTATATCGAAAGAGTACCAAGAGTGAATTTCTTGGCTGGGATTCTCAGGCGCATGCAGAGCGATTAGGTAGTCAAAATATAAAGATTAATTCCATCATGAACTTCTACATGGCATCTATTTCCAGTAAACAGGTGCTGCAAGGATATCCAGACAGTTCTCGCTCTCCCGAATTATGATGATCCCTGTTTCAAATTGCAGCTTCTTGGATTGATAGCCTAATTTGAATTTTGCAACGAGAATTATTTTACCCGGCGAACCAGCCTCTCGGTTAATTCGCAAATATCTGAGCAGCTTTGGCGTTGCAATTACAGTGACCGGATGAAGGAAAAGTGCTTATAGAGATCCGGGATTGAGCAGGGAGGATTCGGTTCAGCACCAGTGACAAGTGATTCATGGAGGCAATGAATTTGCGGGTGGTGATCTACTTGATTTCAGCAGCCCTGCTGCTCATCCTGGCCTACTTCGTCTTTAATCATATTGTTGCCCGAGATTATCTGCAAAAAGGCCGGCTGGGAAGGGTGTCCGCGATCCTGCAGCTGCTTATTTTTGTCGCCTTCTTTTGTTTCCCTTACCTTTACCTGCCTGCACAGTGGGCTTGGGATTGGATGCCAAACGGTACGTGGAACAAGCTGGCTGCGCTGGTTTTGGTCTGCCTGGGAATGCTGGTGGCTTTTGGGACAATGATTTGGTTCGGGATAGCCCATGCGTTCGGCCTGAAAATGGATGGTATCGTGAAAAGTGGTCCTTACCGTTATTCGCGCAATCCGCAGATGCTGGGTGGTTGGGTGATAGTGGTGGGCATTTTTGTATACCAGCCATCCCTTTACAGTCTGGTTTGGTTGTTGATCTGGGCGATCATCGGACATTGGATGGTGACTAACGAGGAAATTCACCTGCGAAGGCAGTTTGGTGAGGATTTTGATCGATACTGCACTGAGACGCCGCGTTATTTTTTCCGCTGGTAGAAACTCAAGCTTCTCTGCCTTTAAAAATCTGAATGTGCTGGAATTTTTCGCACCAGGTGTCCCCTTGCAAGGGGTCCTGGGTAACTTACAATTGGTCAAACTCTCCGCCCGGTAACAAAATATTCGGATCCAGCATCAGGGCATTGCTGGCTAATTGGGCAAACATCGCAAAGCAATACCCTTTCCGCAAGTTCAAATCCAGTGCCACGCAAGAGATGCTGAAGAGATTGATTGGTGAAAACCCATCGGTAAAATTGGTTATATGGCCATAAAATTCCTAGACTGTTCAGCATTTTCCAGATTAAATACCGGGGATCAATTCGGGCAGTGAAATACCTGATATATAGCTTTCCGCTAGGTTTCATGACCCTATGTGCCTGTTGCATAGAGAGATGTGGATCGAGCATATTGCTCAGTACCAGGCTGTAAAGAGTGGCATTGAACACACTAGATCTGAACGGTAAATATTCCCCTATGCCTTGCACAAATGGATAGCGCCTGGTTTGATGCCCTATAAGAGGATCGATGCCAATCCAGCTTACTTCTTCGCCGCAGGCTTCCATGTAGGGAGTCCATGCAGTAGTTCCACATCCGATATCGAGAATCAAAGGCACTTCGCTGCTAGCAATTATCCCCGCGATATATCCGGCGACGGGATCTCTCTCCTCGGATAGCTCAGGTCCGGTTTGGCTGCTAAAGGCTTTGATCCATTTTCCCAGCAGAGCCTCCCACTTCCTCCAGGCTGGGTCAAGCTTGACTTCATTGCCAGGCATCATGTTGGGAATATTGTCAATTACGGGGTATTCACGATTCTGTGAACGCAAGGCAATAGCTTGATCATCAGCATTCCGAATTATCCTGAGATCAGATATCCCATCTGCAGGACAGGCCAGGTACTGTAGTAGAAATTCTAAATTTCCTTTATTGGCAGATTGTTTTTTGTCCACCTAATAGATTCTCTTTGGAAACTGCAGGTTTGTAATTCGCGAGATAAAATTCATCCGCTAGGGGATCGTGTACCAATTCATCGCTGATCCTTCAGCTCGGCAGAAGCCATTCTTGATGAGGGAAGAGGCTTGCAGATTACTGAACCTCCTAAAGTACGGTTTTGATCAATCCTCTGGTTCTGGAATGGTGCAAGAAGTGAGATCTTGGATGGAAAGATCAAATTTGGCTACCCAATCCTCGATTGGTACCTGCTGAGTAATATTGTCAGCAGGCAACCCATTAACCTGGATTTGATCGATTAATTGCCCATCTGTAGCCGCATAGAAACTGATGATGTGCTGAGAACCTGATTCATGATTGGTATACGTCGGTTCTAAAACCATTATCTGGTTTCCATCTGGGGTCCAGGATATCGGGTTCCAACTGTTAGGAATGGGTAGCAGTCTGGTTGTATTGCTTGCTGTATCCAGCACGATGAATTGATCCTTTCCTACCTGTTCATTGTATCCGGATATAGCCAGGCTGCGGTTGTCTGGTGAAAAACTGATGCGCTGCACTGACATTACTGGGAGATCAATACTTGTAATCTCTAATTGTCTTAAATCGAACCAATAGATATGATTGTCGTCTCCAGCAGGAAAGTAAGTCTGGTTCGTATATGCGATTATATTTCCATCGGGTGAACGGGTGCACATTATGCGCAGGGGATCGGGAAGGTCAATTTCACCCAGGTGGATATTATCAGCATAGATGCTGTAGGTTTCTGTTTCTGATTCCTGATCGTCAAAGAGGGATGATTTTATAAATACCAGCTCAGATCTCGACGGATCAAAATTTGACGGAGAAATTGCCCTTCTATAATCGAATGGAGAAGTTGGGGTCGACCAGCTGGTGGTGTTTTGATCTTCGGTGTTGTGCCCCTGCAAGAAATTCCGTGGGGGATGGAAAACATTATCCGGTCCTTTCCACATTCGTGGTTTTGGTTGGTTGATCTTCAAATCCTTTATGCTGGATTCAATAATTATCTTCCTGTTTGAGCCCGGAGCATAGTACTGCTCACGGAGAACAATTCCAGTTTCAGGTTCAAGGTAGATGCGACCATAACTGGTTCCTGTTTCAGGGATCAGATCGATAATGAGCGCCTGGTGTCCAGCCCATTTTTGTTCACCGACTGGTGTATAGGTCACCTCGATGATGCCGTCTAAAGCCGGGTTTTGCCCCAGGTACTTTAATACATAAGGGAATCTTATTATTGTCTCGAGATGGATGGTAAACCATGGCCACAGGCTGCCAATGTTGGCATATTCATCCCCCCATGTAATTCCTTGCGCCATATCCATGTCGGCGGGGAGGGTAAATCGATCGATGAAATTTGGAAATCCATCCAAGGGCCCGCTGACCAGCATACCCCCAGACTGCGGGTCAATCCAAAATTGGTGCCGCTCCCGAAAAGGAGGGCCGATATAACCCGTAGGCCCGTGAAAGGTGACGACGATCTCGGCCCACATGGTATCCCAAAATTGGGTGCTCAACATCATGCGCTCTCTGATCTCATCACTGCTGGAGTTTAGCGAAAGAGGTTGAATGGAGGATGCCTCTTCATCTTGACCGATTCCCTGCGGCCGGATAAGATCCTTACCGGTAAATTGTTCATTTCCCACTTCAAGATTCGAAGCAGTATCTTCATCGGCAGGGCCAGGCGTCCATAAGTTCCTGCTTCCCATCATGATCAGCAGAACCAGCCCGATAATTCCCAAGAAACCAAACACCTGCAGCGAAATTGTCTTTCTGGTAAAAGTTTTCCGGGCCTGTAATTTGGTTTTGATTTCCCGGGTAATGTTTTCCAGTTCCAAGGGGGATAAATCTTTACTTTCCTGCGAATGCCGGATCGATTGGATTAACTGTGGATTGAGCAGCTCCTGATCCTGGAGAAAGACCTTCTGCTGATCTCCAATCCGAATTGAAATCTCCTCCAACCAGTCCGAAACAGAGGATGTCCCCCGGTAAGTGGATGAATTGAGGACAGCCTGGACGAAGGTCTCTGCGGCCACGCGCTGTGCTTCTTCAGGATATGCTAGGCGAGAGAGTGCCATTTGGTAGATGCCTGGATAGTAATTTCGAACCAGGACCGCAATTAATGTACGCTCATCTACCTGGCCACTTTGCAGCATCCATTCCAAATCAGGAGATAAATCGCCGAGATCAGGCAGCATCTTAATTTCACTATAAATTAGATCGAGCCTCATTGTCAAGTTATTAATCCCGCACGATCACTCTCATGCTATAATGCCGTGAATTAATGACGCTGAGATTTCGATGAATATCCAGCTGCAAACTCAATTCAAATCGTCAAGTCCGAATCATCGAGGGTTCGCTCAGGGCAGTGAAAACCCCGGTTCGTTGGTTTAGGTATCATTGCGTCGAAAGTTGGTTGCCCGACGCGTAACCTGCGGAGGGCTTTTTATTTTAGCAGCCAAGCAATTTTTTAGCATGTTTACTCCAGGAGGTCGAGCATGGAAGAATCTTATGCCTGTGGCAGTTTGAGGCTTTCAGATGTAGGCAAATCGGTCCGTCTTTCGGGCTGGGTAAATCGCAGGAGGGATCATGGTGGGGTTACCTTTGTTGATTTGCGTGACCGGTCAGGTTTTGTGCAGGTAGTCTTCAACCCGGATATTTCCCCTGAATCGCATCACGAGGCAGTCCCACTTCGCTCGGAATGGGTGATCGAGGTCCATGGAATCGTGCGCCAACGACCCATGGGCATGCAAAACCCAAATCTTGCGACCGGTGAAATCGAGGTTGAAGTACTGGAATTGAAAGTACTCAACCAAGCAAAAACTCCTCCATTCCCGATCAATAAAGAAGAAGAGGTTGACGAGCAAACCCGACTGCGCTACCGATACCTTGACCTGCGACACGAGCGTATGACCAATAACCTGGTGCTCCGCCACCGCATCATTAAGTTCATCCGTGATTTCCTCGACAAACAGGGTTTCCTGGAGATTGAAACGCCGATCTTGTTTAAAACCACACCGGAGGGAGCCCGCGATTACCTGGTTCCTTCACGAGTCCACCCTGGTGAGTTTTATGCACTGCCTCAATCCCCTCAGCAATTGAAACAGCTGCTCATGGTAGCCGGGATGCAGCGCTACTTCCAGATTGCACGCTGTTTCAGGGATGAGGATCAACGTGGGGACCGGCAGCCTGAATTCACACAGCTGGACTTGGAGATGTCATTTATCGAGCGGGAAGACATTATGTCCTTAATTGAAGAAATGTTTTCACGCCTGGTTGAAGAGATTGTTCCGGAGAAAAAGCTGCTATTCAGTCCATGGCCCCGCCTGACATACCAGGAAGCGATGCGGCGCTTTGGTAAAGATAATCCGGATTTGCGATTCGGGATGGAGCTGGTGGAGATCAGCGATATTGCCAGCGGAAGTGGATTTAAAGTTTTTGAAGGCGCGATTTCCAGCGGTGGGCAGGTTTGCGGGTTAAATGCCAGGGGGCTGGGTGACTACAGCCGTAAAGATATCGATGAATTAGTTTCCTACGTGGACCAATTTGGGGCACGCGGCCTGGCTTACCTTGCGCTGACCACTGATGGTGAGCAGCGCTCATCCTTTGCGAAATTCCTGTCAGAATCTGACCTAAGAACAATCCTGGAGCGGTTTGATGCCCAGGCAGGTGATTTGTTGCTTTTTGTCGCGGACAAGACCGCCGTTGTTTATGAGGCTTTAGGCAGGTTGAGGGTCATGCTTGCTGATCGCCTGGGCCTGAGAGACCCGGATGTGCTCGCTTTCTGCTGGATCGTTGACTTTCCTTTCGTCGTTTGGAACGAAGATGAAAAGCGTTGGGACCCGAGCCACCACCTGTTTACCGCTCCCATGGTTGAGGATTTAGCTCTGCTCGACACCGATCCCGGAAAGGCACGCGGACAGCAGTATGATCTAGTAGTTAATGATTACGAGGTCGGTGGAGGTTCGATCAGGATTCACGATCGCAAGCTGCAGGAAAAGGTCTTCAAGCTGATCGGGTTGGACCCGGATGTTGCCAAGGAACGCTTTGGTCATATGTTGGAAGCATTTGAATACGGGACACCCCCCCATGGTGGCATTGCACCAGGTATCGACCGCCTGTGCATGGTCCTGGCAGGTGAACCGAACATCCGGGAGGTGATCGCGTTCCCCAAAAACCAGGCCGCCCGCGATGTGATGGCTGATGCACCTTCGCCCGTTGAACCAATCCAGCTGCGTGAACTGCATTTGCGGGTGGTTGATTAGACTTATCAGTTTTGTCTACTCAAGAGAATAATTCTGTGGTATAAGATCACTGACCCTGCTGTGTGCGTGCTGTTGCAATCCGGTTCTGAGCCAACACACACTTTATGGGTCTCAGACTTACGAAAGTGACGCGATAGGCTTGAGCCAAGGCGGAGCTTCCGAGGCGGGACCCACCCTGCGAAGGCAGGTTCAGAACTTAGCAACACACGACATGGTGGGGTATTTTTTCTCAGTAAAACAGGGCGGGTTTTATCACCCGCCCTGCTGCATTCCTGGATGACAAACCCGGGATGATTTGTTTAAGAACCTAACGATCTCCAACGGCAATCAAATCCCCCAATAATTTTGTGCCCACCCGGATGGTGACCTTTTGATACCCGGAGACATTTCTGACCGTCTCCCAGACCTGGTCGTGTATCCTCTTGGCTTCACATTCATCGGGTGGTTTTGGTATCGAACCAGCAAGGTATACATAGACATTACCAGTCTGCTCATTCACATCCACACCATTAACGTACAGGTGGGCGTTATAAACAGGATTATAGAATTCACCAACATACTTGGTCTTGAGCTTGAATAAGGCATTCAGTGCTGCACCGATGTTGCGCCCGACATTGTCCGTTCGCTGCTTGCCTGTGGAAAAATACACCAAACCATCCCCGCAACCGAAAGGACCACCCGTGTTCAGATTGACCAGGTAAACACGCATGCCCTTTTCCTTTTGTGTTGGGCTCGGCACCTGGGTCGGTGTTGGTTCGGGTGTGAATACCGGGAGCAAATCAGGTTCTCCCTGCAGGCTGGCAACTTCCGCGGATACCCAACAGTTCGCTTTAAATTCAGGCTCCTCTACCATCCACCAGGACTGATCCCCAACTTTTCCCAGCAGTAGTGGTGTGCTGCCCTGGGGCAGGTATGCGCGGATATCGTAAATCAAGCCTGGACCTGTACGGCAGGCCACATTTTGATCAACCGTGAGTGCGGGAGGTTCGCTGGTTGGAGTCGGGGTTAAAGTGTGAGTCGCAGTTGGCGTAAGGGTAGCCGTGGGTGGTAGAGGTGTCGAGGTCGGCGTTGGCGGGGGAGGTGATGATGTGGAGGTGGCTGACGGTTCTGCTGTTGGGCTGGGAGGCGCAGTGTCAAGGACAGTCGTAGCTGAGGGACTGCAAGCACTGGAAATAACGAGCAGAATGAGTAAGATTGCCGAGACAATGGGGAGATTTCTGATATGTATTTTCAAAGCGGGTTCTCCAGGAGGGTCAACTCGGGCAATTATAACCGAGGTTGATCTGGATGGTTTTTAAATTAAGGCTACAGCTGTTAGCCAGGTTGGATATTTAATTGTAAAATCAACTCTGCTAGTGAAATCTGCTGATGTCCAGGCGGAAAGATATAATAAGGTATTAATGGACGACGAGGCGAATTATGGAATATCTGCTTACATATGATGTCAGCTCCACTGGATGCAAGGCAGCGCTGGTGACCTTTGATGGCTGCCTGGCGCAGACTGCCTTTGAGGATTATCCCACCCACTACCCGCAGCCTTTGTGGGCTGAACAGGATCCCGAGGATTGGTGGAGGGCCATGGTTCAATCCACGAATCGGGTCATGGCTGCAGGAAATGTGCAATCCAGCCAGATCTCCGGGATGGCACTTTCAACCACGATGACTAATATCGTAGTGCTGGATAAAGACAAAAAATTAATGCGCCCCTGTATTTTCTGGATGGATGGACGCGCAGGGGAAGAGGCCCAATTTATCATGCGCCGGCTTGGTGGAGAAAGGGTTTTTACCCAGATCGTGGGTGCCACCGCCTCTGGCAAAGATTTGATCCCGAAATTTCTGTGGTTGAAACGCAATGAACCGGAAATCTATGAACATGGGCAATATTTCCTGGATGTGAGCGGCTACCTGCTGTACCGCGCCACGGGGGTCATGGCATATGAATGGAGCGTCGCCAGCGGGCTTGGGCTCTTTAATTTCAAATCCAAGAAACTCGATACGCTGCTGATGCGTTACTTTGCTTTGGATGCAGGTAAATTCCCGCCCCTGGTTCGATCGATTGACCAGGTGGGAGAACTGCATCAGGAAGCTGCGGATGATTTGGGTCTGCAACCTGGAATCCCCATGTTTGGTGGAGCAGGGGATCCCATGATCGCAGCAGTCGGATCAGGCACAGTTAATGAAGGTGATGCTTACCTGAACTTGGGTACCTCGGCTTTTATCGGCGTGCTGACAAAAAAGCCGATCACCGGCAGACGTGGCCTGGCAACCATCCAATCGGCTGATCCAGATATGCTGATGTTGTTTGGTGAGACTTCAACGGCAGGAGCCAGCCTGGAATGGGCAGTGCGAGAATTATATGACAAGGAACCCGATCCAGATTCGCTGGCTGAAATGGACCGCGATGTAGCCCGGGTCGAACCCGGCGCAGGAGGATTGATCTTCACCCCCTGGATGTACGGAGAACGCTGTCCAATCCCCGACGAGAGCCTTAGAGGAGCGTTCATCAACCTGAGTGTGAACCACACCCGGGAGCAGATGGCACGCGCCATTTACGAGGGGATTGCTTTCAATTTACATTGGATCCTGGATTCGATCGATGAGCTGTATGGAATCAAGTGTGAAACCTTGCGGGTGCTTGGTGGCGGCGCTCAGGGGAAGCCCTGGTTAAAGATCATCGCAGATGTGACTGGTTGCACACTGGAGGTGCTGCCAGATCCCCGTGAGAGGCTGGCTGTCGGGGCAGCATTGGTGGCCGCGATCGGTTTGAAAATCTATCCCTCCTTTGAAAGCATAAAACCCCTGGTGCCGGTCGAATTTGTGATCGAACCTGACCGGAGCCACCAGGATACCTATACCCGGCTTTATGCTGCATACCGCCGGGTGTACCCAGCTCTGCGGGATCTGTACCATGATCTTAACCGCTCAAAATAGAGAACATTCAATAATTGCGAGGTAATCAATGGACGCGGAAGTATTTGCAGCTATGGCTGCAGAATTTGAAAAAACGCTGAAGCCTTACCAGGAAGGTTACAAAAAATATAAACGCCTGCCAGGTGAAGGTGTTGATCGGGATGAAATTCTCGAAATGATGGAAGAATTTAAACGCCTTGAGGCATCACGCTGGGAAGATGGCTATGTCTCGGGTGCTGTTTACAATGGCAACCCCGGACACATTGATTTCATGAATCAGGTTTATGCGATCAATTCCCAAAGCAACCCACTGCATCCGGAGATCTGGCCCAGCACCTCGAAATTTGATGCCGAAGTGGTTGCCATGACAGCGGGGATGCTGAGTGCCGATCAGGCACCACAAGAGATCGTTGGTACGGTATCCTCTGGTGGTACCGAGAGTATATTGCTGGCGATGAAAACCTATCGGGACTGGGCACGAGATACGAAAGGGATTACTGAACCGGAAATTGTTGCGCCAACCACCGCCCATGCAGCCTTCACCAAGGCAGGTGATTATTTTGGGATCAAAGTTGTTCGCATCCCGGTTAGAGAAGATTTCCGGGCAGATGTAAGCGCAACTAGGGAGGCGATCAACGATAATACCATCGTGCTGGTCGGGTCTGCACCACCTTTCCCACATGGCATTGTGGATCCCATTGAAGAGCTTTCAGGGCTCTCTTTGGAGCATGGCATTGGTTTTCATACGGATGCCTGTTTGGGAGGTTTTATCTTGCCCTGGGCAGAAAAATTGGGTTATGACATCCCACCATTTGATTTTCGCTTACCGGGAGTGACCTCGATCTCGGTGGATACACACAAGTATGGCTATGCTGCTAAAGGGACCTCCGTGATCCTCTACCGGGGGAGCGATTTACGGCACTACCAGTATTTCTCACTGGCAGATTGGCCGGGCGGCTTCTACGCTTCGCCGACCTTTGCGGGCAGCCGACCTGGTGCGCTGATCGCGGCAGCCTGGGCGGCGATGGTTTCGATGGGGGAGCAGGGTTACCTAGATGCGGCTCGGCGAATACTGGAGACCGCTCGCTGGATTAATCATCAGCTGCAAGAGATCGAGGAGATCGAGGTGATCGGCGAGCCACCTTTCATGGTCGCCTTTCGCTCGAAAACTTTGAATATCTACCAGATCCTGGAATACATGACCGAGAGAGGTTGGGGTCTCAGCGGGCTGCACCTGCCGCCCAGCGCACACCTGTGTGTAACCTTACGGCATACCCAGGAGGGAGTGAAGGAACGCTTCGTGGAGGATATGCAGAGTGCTGTCCAATTTGTCCAGGCTCACCCACAGGCAGCCGACGGTCTAGGTCCAGTTTACGGCATGGCAGCTGCAGTCGAGACCCGCGGGATGGTGAAGTCGGTTTTTAATTGGTTTCTCGATTTGTTGTATTCAGTTTAACAAAGTACGGGCATACTGGTGAAGAAACGGATGAACACTTAAGTCCTACCAGGCGATTCGCGTTCTCGTTTAAACGGTAAAATGAGGCTATTTTACCCACAGCACGAATAGCAGCACGGCAAGCAGGGCCAGTGCAGCTCCAAAATAAAAAGGCGCAGATGGCCCGAATCCTGCCCAGCTGCCAACGCCCTGCCATAATATCCCTGCGATCAGAGAGGCGGGCAGGGCTGTCAAGCCGATACCTGCATTGAAGAATCCATAGGCGGTGCCCCTTTGCTCCTGTGGAACCAGGTCAGCTACATATGCCTTATAGGCGCCTTCTGTCAGGCCGTAATACAAGCCGTAGATCCCAAAGAATAACCAGATCTGCGTCCCGCTATTAGCTGCTGCGAATCCCAGGTAGATGACCCCATAAATCAACCACCCGCTGATGATCACCGCGCGACGCCCGATGCGGTCTGAAAGTGCACCGGCGGGGCTGGCGATGATTGTATAAACAGCGTTGAAGGTCAGCAGCATGCCCAACACCTGCAGAACGGATAAACCCCGTTCCTGGCCGCGCAGGATGATGAAAGCATCTGCAGAATTCCCCAGGGTGAAGATCACAATAACAACAAGGAAAGCCCAAAAACGGGGATTTATCCCGGAAAAATTAAATTTTCGTGCGGTTTGTGCAGATTTTTCTGATGCAACCTCCCGCGCTCCAAGGGCTAACACCAGTACTCCCAGGAATGCTGGAATGATGCTGACCAGGGTCACTTTCTGAAAGGTGCTCCTGGAGAGGGTGACAGCTGAAGCCTGGGTGGCCCAGACAACGATAGCGGCGATCAACAATCCAGTAAAAGCGCCTGCTGTATCTGCGGCCCTGTGCAAGCCAAACGCCAGCCCCCGCCTGTCTTCTGGGGTGCTGGCTGCCAGGAGCGCATCGCGCGGGGAGGTGCGGATGCCTTTTCCAACCCGGTCCGTGAAACGCACCCCCAGCACAGCTGCCCAAGAGTTGGCGAAGTACAAAAGCGGTTTTACAAGCGCAGAAAGTCCGTACCCGACCACTGCCAGGGTTTTGCGGTCGTCCAGGTAATCCGAAAGCGCACCAGAACCTAATTTGATCAGGCTGGCTGTCGTTTCCGCGAGCCCTTCAATTAATCCGACAACTGAGGTGCGTACACCCAGCACATTGACCAGGAACAGCGGCAGCAAGTTGAACAGCATCTCGGATGAGACATCTGTCAAAAAAGAGGTGATGGAAAGGATCCAAACATTACGGGGGATCCTTTTTTTCAAAGGTTTAAACATTTCGTTAGTTTTTGTCTTGGATATTTCTTCCAATAATCCTTTTTCAATCCAGGAAATCAAGCCCGGTTTGTATGGTGCGTATGCTTATTTCTGGATCTGTTGCAGCGCATCCTGGATGATCTGGAAATGATCGAAAGCAAGGTCCGGCAAATGAGCCGTATTAAACCAGCGGACATCACCAGCATCACTGCCAGCAGATATTGAATTAGAATCGGCAGCTCGCAATGTGCCGCAGTAGCTGACACTCACCACTCTCCCGCGTGGATCGCGTTCCGGATCGCCATATGTGTGGACCTGTTGCAGGAGCAAATTTACCAGGCCCGTTTCCTCTGCCAGTTCACGAGCTGCTGCAGCTTCTAATGTTTCATCCATATTCACAAAACCGCCTGGCAGAGCCCAGCTGCCCTGGAAAGGCGGCTGTTTTCTCTGCACCAGGAGGACTTCCATCCGGTCATTCACGAATTGGAATACGACGATATCGACCGTTAATGCAGGACGGGGGTATTGGTAAGTGTACATCACAAACTGGAAATTCAGCTCCGGGATCAGAGTTCACGCAGAGCAACTGGTTAGATTAGAAACGTTAATGTTAAATTCCCAACCAAGCAAAACCGTATGGCTCCAGATCAGCAAATAATTTCCCAGAATCAATTCTTATTTCGATTTTTCCGTAAATCAAGTCTGGGGATACGTCATCAGAGAAAGGCAGGCTGAATGACTGTGGAGATGGTGAGAGATTTTGAATGATCAGCATCCGATCTTGCCCTTCAGCGAGGGTATAGGCGAGGATGGGGTTGGGAATCCTGGTTGGGATGGTCGTCACCCACGAAAGGGTTCCGCTTCCCAGGGCAGGATGGCGGCTGCGCGTATTGATCATGGTTTTCACCGTGTTGAGCAGTGATCCCGGATCAAGTTTCTGGTCGGCAACATTTAAGCTCGCCGGATCGTACCCGTGGGAAGAAATTACGGCTGCGTATAGTCTATTTGATGGCGCGCTTGAGAATCCAGCCTGGGGGCTGTCCTCCCACTGCATCGGCGTTCGCACACCATCGCGGTCTTCGAGCCAGATATTATCTCCCATACCGATCTCATCTCCATAATAAAGTACCGGAGAGCCGGGCAGGGTGAAGAGCAACGAATATGCCAGCTCAATTTTACGGCGATCGTTATCTAATAGAGGAGCTAATCTGCGCCGGATACCGAGATTTAAGCGCATTCTTGGTTCGGGTGCATAATTTTCCCACATCCACTGCCTTTCTTCTTCCGTGACCATCTCCAGGGTCAGCTCATCATGGTTGCGCAGGAAAATCGCCCATTGTGTGTTTTCCGGAATGGGGGGTGTGTGTTCGAGTGCCCAGATGATGGGGGTGGCATTTCCTTTGCGGATGCCCATGTAAACGCGCGGCATGAGCGGAAAATGGAATGCCATGTTGAATTCGTCACCATCACCAAGGTACTGGCGCACATCCTGAGGCCATTGGTTGGCTTCACACAGCAGGATGCGATCCGGATAATGCTGGTCGATATAACTCCGTAATTCTTTAAGGTACTCATGGGTTTCGGGCAAGTTTTCACAGTTGGTTCCCTCCCGTTCAAACAGGTAGGGCACCGCATCGGCACGAAACCCATCCACACCCAGGTCCAGCCAGAATTTCATCACATTGATCATCTCCTGGCGCACCTGCGGATTATCGTAGTTCAAATCGGGCTGGCTGGAATAAAAGCGGTGCCAGAAAAACTGCTGGGCACTTTCATCCCAGGTCCAATTGGATTTCTCAGTATCCAGGAATATGATGCGAGCACCTGCATACTTTTGATCGTCATCGCTCCAGACATAGAAATCGTGGTAGGGATCCTGCGGGCCACAGCGGGCTGCCTGGAACCAGGGGTGCTGCTCCGAGGTATGGTTTAAGACCAGATCGGTGATCACCTTCATGCCGCGCAGATGGGCAGCATCGAGCAGCTCCTTGAAATCATCCAGGGTGCCATAGTCCGGATGGATTGAATAAAAATCTGCGATATCGTAACCATCGTCTTTCAGCGGTGAAGCATAGATTGGCAGCAGCCAGAGCGCGCCAATTCCCAGATCTTTCAAATAATCCAATTTGTGAGTTAAACCCTTCAAATCACCATGACCATCACCATTGCTGTCAAAGAATGCGCGCACATAGACCTCATAGAAAACGGCATCTTTGTACCAAAGAGAGTTATTGCTCATCATGAACGATTACCATCCATTCCTTATACCCCTTATTGAGGTGATCAACCTGCCATCTCGATCAGCACGCCTTCATGAGGTCGCAGGGTAAACATGGTCAAATCAATTTCACCCTCCCTGTCCAGGTTGGTAGACAAGACCAGATTCCCTTTTTCCTGATCAGCCAGCTTGATTTGTTGGTCTGATGGTGAAAAATTGAGCGCCACCAGAATAATTGGGCAGCCGTCCAGCTTTCGGTAATAGCAGTAGCAATCCGGTGGGCATTCATCGACAGGCACGTAATCCCCAATTTGCAGGGTTGGGGAGGATTTTCGGAATGCCAAAATTGCACGATACAGGTTTAACAAGGAATCAGGCTGATCCAATTGCGTTTTAACATTAACCTGCCGGAAGTTATTTCCCACTGGCAGCCAGGTATGCCTGGTATCTGGTGGTGAAAATCCCGCAAGGTGGCTGTCTTCCCACTGCATGGGAGTCCGGCAGCCATCCCTACCCAAGCCTTGAACCCGCAATCCCCAGGGATCTTGCTGCAGATCAGGAGGAATTGCGGCTTCCGGGAGGCCGATTTCATCCCCGTAGTACATCGTAGGTGTCCCCCGCAGGGTAAGTAATAAGAGGGCTGCCAGCCTGGATTCTGCTGCGCTCACGCGGCTGGCAATCCGCCTCTCATCATGGTTTCCCAACACGTAATTCGGCCAGGCACCTGGTGGAATCGCTGCTTCCAACGAATCAACAACCTGCCGTACTTTACCCGCCGTCCATTCGACTCCCAACAACTGGAAATTAAACGGCATATGCAGTTCATCCAGCTCACGACCATAGTACTGTGCCCATACGTCCCAATCGAAGATATGAATCTCGCCAATGGAAACACGGGGTGAATCCAGGCTGTACTCTTCCAGCAGCTGGCGGATTTCCCTGTAGAGCGGGTGAATGTCAGCATGGTTCTGACTGTGCAGGTGTTGCTGCGTATCGTATTCTCCAAGCGGTTTGTGGAAATTGCTGGAAGGGGTTTTCTTCAGGGGATCATCGCGCAGCTGGGGGTCTTTCATGATGAAGTGCGCCACATCGATCCGGAAGCCGTCGACACCCCGTTTTAGCCAGAAACGTAATACGTCGAACATGGCTTCCTTCAGGCCGGGATTGCGCCAGTTGAGGTCTGGCTGCTCTTTAAGGAAGGAGTGCAGGTAGTACTGGCTTGTAGGGGGATGCCATTCCCAGGCCGAACCTCCAAACACGCTCAACCAGTTGTTGGGTGGGGATCCATCCGGTCTGGCATCCTGCCAAACATACCAATCTCGCTTGGGGTTATTTGTTGAGGCACTGGATTCAATGAACCAGGGATGCTGATCTGATGAGTGGTTGGGGACAAAATCGATGATGACTCTTATCTCTCTCCTGTGCGCTTTGTCCACCAGTTCGTCGAAGTCATGCAGATCACCAAAAAGGGGATCGATATTCGTATAGTCAGCGACATCATAGCCGAAATCAGCCATAGGTGATGGGTAAAACGGTGAAAGCCAGATGGCATCCACGCCCAGGGTATCTGCAAGGTAATCCAGGCGTTGGATGATGCCTGGTAAATCGCCGATTCCGTCGCCGTCACTATCCATGAAACTGCGCGGGTAAATCTGGTAGATCACCCCTCGCTGCCACCATTGAGTGTCGTTAATGCCTGGCATACCTAAAATTTCTGATCCTTTCCATGATTCAAACCTTCAGCGATTCGATGTTGAGGGTGGCTGGGCGCGGCAACAATCAGCAGGCTTGAAATCACCCCATTCTATTTAACGAAAACATCCTGCATCCCCGCGCAAAATAGAATCCCAGCGCGATTTTGAATATCTGGTCTGCATCCTCAGAAATGAATCAATTCTTTTCTACGGGCATTCGCTAGCCAGCGACCACTATCCCTTCACAGATCCCGCCGTCAGTCCACGCACGAAATAACGTTGCAGGGCAAAGAAGACGATCAGAGGGATGACCATCGTGATAAATGCGCCGGAGGTGAGCACGTGCCAGTCCTGGCCTCTTTCGCCGATCAGGGCAGCCAGCCGTGAGGTGACCACCGAGACTTCTTTCCTTGTGCCCAGGAAAACGATCGCAACAAGTAGGTCATTCCAAACCCACAGGAATTGGAAAATTGCGAAGGAGGCAATTACGGGAACGGAAAGCGGTAAAACCAGGCTGGTGAAGGTTGTCATGGGCGAGGCGCCATCGACGTGAGCCGATTCGATGATCTCACCCGGCAGCGAGCCAATATACCCGTAAAAGAGGAATATTGCCAGGGGGAGACCAAATCCAGTGTGTGCGAGCCACACTCCCAGGAATGTTCCGTTTAAATCAATGCCGACATAGAGCCTCAATAAAGGCACCAGGGCTGCCTGCAGGGGCACAACCATCAGCGCCACGACGACCACGAAGAAGAACCTGCGACCTGGAAACTCCAGCCAGGCGAAGGCATAAGCCGCGAAAGCTGCAATGGTGATCGGTATCACCACGGATGGAATGGTTACCAGCAGGCTGTTGACGAAGGAATTTCCCATACCATCTGCAGTTAATACCTGGGAATAGTTGGAAATCGTGTACTGGCTTGCATCGAAAGGATGTTGGAAGATTGTCCACCAACCAGAGGTCTTGATATCATCAGGTGGTCTAAATGAAGTAATTAATAATCCGATCGTCGGAACGGTCCAGATGAATGCGATGATAATGATCGTGATTCGCAAAGGCAGCCCGGAAAAGAATTGTCTAAAGCGATCGTTTTGAGTGCTTGTTGTGGTTTGTATGGATGTACTCATGCTTCAGCTCCTTCCTGCGCGCATGTTGCGGACGTTGTAAACAATGACCGGCGTAACTGCGATCAGCAGGATGATTGCCAGCGCACTGGCACGCCCAGCGTTTCGGAAAGTAAACATCTCCTGGACCAGGCGATTTGCGATCACCTGGGTGTCAAATTGCCCGCTCGTCATCACGAAGACGATATCGAACACTTTCAGCACCATGATCACGATGGTGGTGGTGATGGTGATCAAAGTACCCCGGATATAGGGAATGATGACTCTGAAAAAGATCGTGATCTCACTGGCACCGTCGATACGGGCGGCTTCAAGCAGCTCCGCAGGCACACCTTTGATCGCTGAGGAGAGGACCACCATGGCGAAACCGGTCAGGATCCAGATCATGATGAACATCAGGAAAAAGTTGTTCCAGGGCATTAATATCAGCCAGCCCTGCGGATCACCACCCAGGGCAACCAATATTGCATTCAGCAATCCGATTTGGGGGCGGGGCAGGGGTTGGAAGCTATAAACAAATTTCCAGATCACCGAGGCACCCACCGCCGAGATCGCCATAGGCAGGAAGATGATCGATTTGGCGATCGCTTCCCACCTGACACGATCGACCATCACGGCGATCACAAGGCCCATGCCAATCACGAAGGTGGTCACGAAGATCAGCCACATGATATTGTTGCGCAGCACGATCAGCATGGCAGGATCGGTCAGGGCGAAGATGTAGTTTTCAAGACCAACAAACACAGTCGAGTTGGCATTGAAGAAACTTAGATACAAAGACCGGATGGCAGGATAAATCAGGTAAATAGTCAGGATCACCATGGCCGGTCCGACGAAGACATACGGGCGCACAGCTTCTCTGATCTTTTCAGGCAGCAGCGATACCAGGTTATCTGTGATCAGGTAAATGGCCCAGACAGCACCGACACCGACGACCAGTGCTACGACGGCGACGATAAACTTGTTCGCGTCAGCATCCCGCATGTACGTAAAGCTCCACCACAGGATGATGCCCGTGATTACCGGCACCCCCAAGGATACAAGGATACGTAGAATAAATGAGAGAACTGGCCTGGATTTATTTGAGGGTGGAGTGGGTTGATTCATTATTTGTTCCATAAACTCCTCCTTCTATTATGATAACAAAATATGCAGGGTAGCCATGAAAAGACTACCCTGCATGATTGTCTACACCATGAATTTGATCCTCGTTCTAATCACGGCGTTTGAAGTTTATTCACTCGGCCAACTGGCATCGATGGTCTTAAGCACAGTATCCAGGTCTGCACCACTGATGTAATCCGTGACACCGGTCCAGAAGCTGCCGGCGCCGACTGCGCCAGGCATCAGGTCTGAGCCATCGAAGCGGAACGTTTCCGCATTGGCAAGGATTTCAGCGAAGCCGGCCAGTGCTTCCGAAGGATACCAATCATTAGGAACGCCATTTTGTGGCGCTACGAACAGACCCTGCTTCACCTCGACCTCAACCGACTGGGGTGTAGCCAGGAATTTCATCACTTCGCGCGTGGCGCCGTTGTCAACACCCATGCTTAAAAGCGAGCCAGAACCGAGCACCGGTTTGCCGTAGGTCTCATCGATCGGCGGCAGGTAGAAGTAATCCACATCTTCACCGACCACAGCATCCTCAGGGAAGAAGTTGACGATAAAGCTAGCCTGGCGGTGCAGGTAGCAGCTGGGGGGATCATCAAACAGCGGCAGCGGTGCATCTCCAAAGTTGGTGGTGAGGATGGCTGTGGTACCACCAAGGACGTAATCTTCGTTGAAGAAGATGTTGCCCATAGTTTCGAAGGCATTCTTGACCTCAGGTGATTCGAATTTCAGCTCGCCGGTGGTCCATTTGTCGTAGTTCTCAGGAGAGGTGGTGCGCAGCATGATGTCTTCGATCCAGTCTGTTGCAGGCCATCCCGTCGCCGATGCACTTTCGATGCCGATGCACCAGGGGGTATTTCCATCAGCAACGATTTGATCAGAGAGGGCGAGCATCTCATCCCAGGTTTGGGGAATTTCATACCCGGCAGCTTCGAAGGCTGCTTTGGGATACCACACCAGACTCTTGACATCGGCGTTGTGCCACATGCCGACCAAAGTACCATCCACCATCCCCGAATCGAGCCAGGACTGGTTGTATGCCTGGGAGAGGTAATCCGCTCCTAGCGCTTCATTAAGGTCAAAAAGGTAGCCGCTGCGGGCCATGTCAGCCATCAAACCGGGCTGGGGGAAGTTGTAAATCTCCGGCGGGTCGCCAGCTTCGGCACGGGTGACTGAGAGCACCTCGAAGTCTGGGGAGCCTTCTACCACGACCTCGATGCCTGTATCTGCCATGAATTGGGTGAATTCATCCTGCATAGCCTTGGCCTGGTCTTCACCAGCAGCGGTGAAGATCGTCACCGTCTCACCTGCGTACGGCTGTGCTGCTTCCTCGGTTGCTGCGGGGGCAGCTTCGGTGGGAGCTTCTGTGGCGCTGGAACAGGCACTGATCAGCATGGCGGCGATCATCATGATGCCCAGCAGGGTCCACAATGTTCTTTTCTTCGACATTAGTTCTTCTCCTTATTTCATATGTAAGTAGTTTGATATTTTATATAGTGCGTGAAATGAATGATCTGGATGTATTGAGCTATTTTCACCTCCTTCCATGATTATAGTATTAATTCAGCTGAAACAATATACTTCCGCACCTTCGATTAAAAATCCTTGTTTGAACCTCCTTGATCTATTCTGGATAACCTGTTTGGTTTTAATCCAATCCTGTAATTCGGGTACCGCGGGCTCAATGGAGCGCTGTTTCGGCACCACATGACCGGCGCACAACGAGTTGTGTTTCAAGCAGCACCACTTTCTCAGCTGGTTTTTCTCCCTTGATTAATTGGATCAGCATCTGGCTGGCCCGGGTGGCCAGCGCACTGGCAGGTAGTCGTACCGTTGTAAGCGGGGGATCAAGATAGCGTGCCAAGGGTACATCATCGAATCCTACCAGGGCGATATCCTTGGGGACCCGGAGCCCTCTTTCCAGGATAGCAGCCTTCGCACCGATGGCAACCACATCGCTGGCTACGAATACTGCAGTCGGCAATTTTTCGAGGTCCAGCAAAGATTTCATCTGCAGATAACCGCTCTCCGGGTCGAAGTCACCATAGCGAACCAGGGATTTATCGAATGCTAAATTGTGATTTTTCAGGACCTGGCGAAAACCTTTCATGCGATCAGCTGCAGCTGTGAAGGTTGGAGCAGCGTTGGTGATACAAGCGATCCGTTCGTGGCCTAATTTGACCAGGTGCTCGACGGCTTGCATGGCTGCAGAGAAATTGTCAATGTCGACGCTATAGAAACCAGTATCCGGCAGCTGACCCATCAGCACGGTTGGGAAATGATCTTGTTGCAATGAGAGCAGCGCCTCATCGTCAAATCGAGGACCAGACAAGATCAGACCATCGATGCGATTCGCTTTCACCAGCTCCAGGTAGGCTTTCTGCTGGTGGTGGATCTCGACGATATCGATCAATAGGCGGATGGAATGTTCGTGAGCTGCGGTAATCAGGCCATCCAGGATCTGGTTCAGGAAAACATCTGATGAGATGTGGTGCGGATTACGGGTGAGGATTAGACCGATAATTTGGGCTCTGCGGCTGGCTAAAGCCTGGGCAGCGGCATTTGGTACATAGTCTAATTCCAGGGCTGCTTCCACAACACGCTGCCGGGTTTCTTCACTGATCTGTACGCCCTCGACATGATTCAGGACAAGAGAAACAGTCGTACGGGAAACACCCGCACGCTCTGCAACGTCTAAACTCGTCACTCTTTTATATTTCATTTATTGGATAAGATCCACTTTTCCACGGGGCTAACGCGTGTTAGTAACACGTGTTAGTAATATAACAAAATTCCTGAAATTTGTCAATAGATAGTGATTATTTTCACATTCCGGCTTGCCCAGGGAACTTATTTACGCTAACTCTCGTTAATTCTCTATATCGAACACTAACACAAGATCGCTTGTGTTTCCTTCTGGTGATGTTCTATAATGAGAGTAAAAGGATCGGTTTCTTGTGAGGAGAGAATGATCACGAAAAAGTATAATGTGCTGATTGCCATTGGAATGTTGGGATTGATGGTTTTAGCCTGTAATTTTCCATTCGTAGCCTCACCAACCCCTTTTGTGTTTCCGACTCCTGATCTGACGATGACTGCTCTATTTAATCCCACTGTAACAACAAACCCGGTAATTTTTCCCACGCACACCTATCCACCTGCCTGGAGCAGCCCGACCGCGATTCCGCCGGGGCAATTGCCCAGTCTGACTCCAACGAACACACCTCTACCGCCAACCGCCACATCTACCCAAGTCCCGACCCCCACGCGTTCTTATGCCGGACCTGGAATGAGACCCAAGTTCAGTATGGTGGGGAACTATTTCGATAACGCTCCCAGGATTGATGGATCGTTGGAGGAGTGGCAGTTCGATCGCTATCTCATCGAATCGGTGGTCTATGGAAATAATAATTACAAGGGGATTAATGACCTTTCTGGGAGAGCAATGGTGGCTTGGGATGAGCAAAACTTGTACCTGGGTATCCGGGTGCTTGACCAGAAGTACGTGCAGAATGCCTCCGGGAAAAATATATTCAAGGGGGATAGCCTGGACATCTTGCTGGATACAGATGTCGCCAGCGATTTTTACCTGGCTGCCTTAAACAGGGATGATTTCCAACTTGGGATTTCCCCCGGATCTCCAGTACCCAATGAAGATCCACAAGCGTATTTATGGTTCCCTGCTTCTCTGGAGGGAATCAAGGATCAAATTAAGATTGCCTCCCGCTGGCGCGGGGACGGTTACATCGTTGAAGCTTCGATCCCCTGGTCACTTTTCGATGTCGATCCATATAATGGGCAGCATTTGGGGTTCGCATTTTCTATCTCTGATAATGACAACCCGAATCAGAATGTCCAGGAAAGCATGGTTTCCTTCGTACCAATTCGCACGCTGGACGATCCGACAACCTGGGGCGATCTGACTCTGGTGAAACCCTGATTGTTTCAACTGTTTACCAAGCCCAGATGAAATCAGAGATAGGTTTATTAATCTCGTGCATTTAATTCAATCCTCTCGCACCCCAGATCGCCTGTAATCCCCGGTAATCCAATAAGATAATACCCTCTTCTCGCACGATCTCTTTTGCCTGTTGGGAGATCCAAAAATCGAAATCCGATTGGCGCTCGTGACGTCCTGCTGGTTCCAGAGCCAGTAATTCCTGGTTATCGAGCCCAGGGTGAACTGCCCATTCACTCAGTCCAGCGGGTAATTCGCGCAGCAGCTGGACATACCGGGTGGATTTGGTGCGCGGATCAAGGTGATAGCTATCCAGAAATTCATGGTCGCATGTTGGATATCCCAGGCTTTGCAGATTTTCAATTGCAGCCTGCCCGATCATGCGCATCGCCAACCCGTATTCTTTTGCCAGGTAAATCATCAGGTCGAAAATATCCGTTCTGTTACCAAAACGCAGCGCATGCCAATCCAGGTGAGTCGGCTTGAGCCCAGCTGCTACCACGGTTTCAATCTGCGACCTGAATTCAACTTCCAGCTGGTCCGAGCTCGCTTGATCGAGCAACAAAGACATGCCCTCAAAATCAAAAAAGTATCCTGCCTCATCAACCAGGGATGGCACCTGATCCTTTAGTGCTACCGGACCCCAGCGGTAATCTTTTGGATCACTGATCACAGTCAGGTGAACGCCAAAGGGAATTTCCGGATGGTCGCCGAGGAAGTGCATGGCATGTAAAGCCCATGGACAAGGGACCATCAGGGTTGTTGAACGGACCAGGTCTTCGTGCAGTGTTTTTATAATGGCCTGGTTGATCGCATGGCACATTCCAAAATCATCAGCGTTGATGATTAATAAACGAGCATCGGCTGGATACCCCAGCAAGCGATTTGTCTGTCCGGGATTCAATTGAGCTCCTCCATTTTCAAGTTTCAAGCGAATTGATTTCTTTCCACTTACGATGATTGGGACGACGTAATTATACGAAAGACCATGCAAAATTCTGCATCACTTGCAGAAGAAATCCCGTATCAAATCTAACAGGTTTATCTCATGCATTGTCTGGCTAAACCAGGCTGATATTGCCGATTACACACTTTCATGTCCTGAGTGGTTTCCGGTATCACCGATTTCACCAATTTATTGGTTGAAGCCTGGTCAATGAAGCGAACCCAGGCTTTGTGAAAACGCATGACCACTTCTTCACCCAATTTTCGATCGAGAAGAAAGCTTTTGAAAGAAATCTCTGGCATTATAATCCTTTGAATAAATCGATGTGTTTTAACCCATTCTTGATGAACCTGCCTGTTTTGTAGGGTAAAATTTATTGATTTAACTTGCTGTGAAGGGAATGCTTATGACCGATTCTACCCAGGAACCCGGTAATACAGTCACTACGGAAGTAACACTTAGTCGAAATTTAAATTTGTTCACCATTACCATGATAGGTATTGGGGGCATGATCGGAGCTGGTATCTTCGTTCTGACCGGGATCGCAGCTGGTGTCGCCGGGCCAGCATTAATACTTGCCTTCGCCTTGAACGGAATTATCACCTC
>JBJYXV010000088.1:0-81066 GCA_046260155.1 Anaerolineales bacterium | reverse complement strand
TGGTTTTTACCTTTATTAATTATTGGGGAGCATCTGAAACGGGCACGATCGGCAATATTATCACACTGGTCAAGATCATAATTCTGGTTCTTTTCGTAATATTTGGCATCATTGTCATGTTGAATTCAGATGGCTGGCAGGAACGATTTACTCAAGGTTTCATGCCAAATGGATTCATTAAGGTCTTTGCTGCCATGGGCTTGACATTCATCGCTTTTGAAGGCTATGAGATTATCGCCCAGTCCGGGGAGGAGGTGATCAATCCCAAGCGCAATATCCCGCGGGCGATTTTCCTGGCGATAGCAGTGGCAGTTACGATTTATCTGCTGGTTGGAATTACTGCCATTGGAGCGACTACACCCCCAGAAGGTTTGAAAGTGTATGAGTTTCTCGGGCAGCAGAAAGAGGTAGCCATTGTGGAAACTGCGCAGCAGACCTTCCCCTTTGGTATTGGTGCGGTGGTTCTATTGTTTAGCGGGTTGGTTTCTACTTTGTCAGCTTTGAATGCCACCACATATTCTTCCTCGCGGGTCTCCTTCGCCATGGGCCGCGATCACAATCTTCCACTCATATTGTCAAAGGTACATCCGAAGCGCCTCACACCCTACTGGGCAGTAATTGCATCAGGGGGATTCATGTTGATCATCGCCTGGTTTTTACCGATCGAGGATGTCGCCGCCGCTGCAGATATCATGTTCTTATTGCTGTTCCTGCAGGTTAATGTGGTGGTGATGCGCCTGCGGCTCCAGATGCCAGACCTTGAACGCGGTTTCAGGGTACCATTATTTCCGCTTTTTCCCCTTCTTGCGATCGTATTGAATGCATCGTTAGCGATCTACCTGTTTACCTTTAGCCAAATTGCCTGGTATGTTGCTATCGGATGGATTGTAGTTGGCTTATTAGTGTATTACACATATTTCTCAAAGAAAGAAGAGATTGAAAAACCAAAGGAAATCCTGCTTGAGGAGGTGCTTGTCAGCCGGCAGTATTCCGTGCTGATACCGGTGGCAACCAAAGAACAAGCCCGCATCCTGGGACACATCGGCAGCATCTTAGCTCGAGCCAATGGTGGAGAAGTATTAGCCTTGAACGTGGTCAGGGTTCCGTACCAGCTTACTCTTGGTGATGGCCGCACACAGCTCAAACACGGCCGCCCTTATTTAGAGAAAGTGATTGAACAGGCGAAAGAAATGGATGTACCTGTCCACACCATGATCCGTCTGGGCAGAAAGGTTGCGGATGCAATCCGCAAAACTGCTGAAGAAAATGCCTCCGACCTGATCTTGCTGGGTTGGCCGGGTTATACAAATACCGCTGGCAGGCTTTACGGCTCGGTAATCGATCCGATCGTCGACGATCCTCCATGTGATATCGCCGTTGTGCGCTACCGTGCACACAGACCAATCCGGTCCATTTTCGTGCCCGTCTCCGGTGGCCCCAACAGCCGGCGGGTGGTACGCACTGCAGTCAACATGGCCAGATTTGGTGAGGAAGGTCCTGCCCAGGTGAACCTGATGCATATCATCCCCACCGGTGGGGGCTCCCGGGCAGATGTTCGTGCGAACCAAATCTTTGATTATGCCCTGGAAGGCATCGATTATGAGCACATTAGCCGCAATATCATCGAAAGTTCCAACGGGGTCCTGGATACAATCCTCGAAAACGCGGAGCATTGTGAATGCGACCTGATCGTGATCGGAGCTACCGATGAACCCCTGTTTAGAAACCTGTTGGTCGGGAATATCGCTGACCAGGTCGCAAATCGTGCCAAGGTAACCGTGATCGTGGTCAAAAGGCGCCAAAGTGCTTTCCATTCATTCTTACGCCAGACTGTCCTGGAGCCATCTTCCAATCCAAATAACAAATCATAGAAACTGATGATCTTTCAGAATCAGAAGGGCCGGGATAATTGGCGATCCCGGGGTCTTAACCTTGTTCTGGGTTCATTAAAGATATTCTGCCTGCTCAGCCGCCGTTCCCGGTGGCTACCGGTCGCTGTGGATCAGTGATCCACTCGCTCCAGGAACCTGCATAGAGTCTTGCGTTGCCCAGACCGCAGTGAGCCAGTGCGAGAATATTCTGAACGGCAGTCACACCCGATCCACAGTAGAAGACGGTATTTTTTGCAGAAGTGGTCCCCAAGATCTGCTTAAAATGGTTTCGAAGCTGATTCACCGGCAGGAAAAACCCGTTTTCATCCAGCACATCGCGGTAAGGAGAAACGATCGCTCCAGGAATATGACCTGCGATGGGATCAATCGGTTCAACATCACCGCGGTAGCGTTCTACAGCCCGTGAATCAACCAGCAATAGATCGGGATCACCAAGCCGGTTGACAATTTCCACTGTCTCCACCAGGAGCGAAGGTTTGATGCGCGGGATAAAGCAGCTCGATGAACGCAGTTCCTGGCCGCTCCGGGTTGGCTCTCCAGAATTTAACCAGGCATCCCACCCACCATCCAGCACAGAGACCGCGTAGTGTCCCAGCCAGCCGAGCAGCCACCAGAAACGAGCAGCTGCCATCGCACCACCGGCATCATCGTAGGCAACGATTTTTGAGGAGGAATCGATCCCCCAATCTTCGAGCTTTTCAATCAATTTTTCAGCAGATGGCATTGGATGGCGGCCTGTGGTTCCAGGTATTACTGGTGAACACAGGTCTTCATCCAGGTGAGCATAAACTGCACCCGGTATGTGGCTTTGCAGGTAACTCCTGCGACCGAGTTCAACATCTTCAAGTGAAAAACGGCAATCGACGACCACCAGCCGTGGGTCGGAGAATTCTGCGATCAGATCTGGAACCGAAATGAGGGAAGTATAAATCATCTTAACCTCCGCGAGATCGCTGGATAGAACAAATATCAAGCACCGTTTACCGGACTAGCAGTACCGCACATTTTGCATCCTCAAGCATACTGCTGATCGCAGCGGGTCGAAAATATGGGCTTTCGGCAGGAAGAACCACAAGTTCGCATCCCAGTAGATGAGCGAGGTTTGCAATTCGCTGGCTTTCGAGGTCAGGAACCCAGCGGAACTGGACCTGGAATGCCTGTTCTGCGATCCAGGGCTCTAAATCCTGAAACATCTCTTCAGCCAATCTCCGATCTGCTGCCGGAATCAGGATGGTTAATATACTGCCTGGTGTGCAGATGTGTCTGGCGGTTTTGAGCGCTTTTTCGCTTTTTGCTGATCCGTCATAGATCACAAGCACCGGTGTTCCCGGGTGGATGATGCGCTCCATGATCAGGGATTGGACCGGTGCCAGGGCAGCAAGGTGCCGGGCAGTTGAACCAATTTGTACACCCGCTGACCATCCCTTTTTGCCCAGGATAATCAGATCGACATTTTCAGCCGCGCTGATTAATTCGAGCGGGATTAATCCACGCACACTGCGGAAAGACCAGCGCAGGTTTGTCCGGCGGGCTATTCTAGCCAGGAGCTGCTCCACTCTATTCGCCTGGGCGCGCAATTCACTCTCAATGTGCTTCCTGTCCATGCGCCTGGAAATTGCTGAATAAGCTCCAACTTCATGGATGATGGGGATCTCAGCCGAGCGGAGCAGGTTAATATCCTCAACATAGATACCGATCAGCTCGGCTTCGTGACGCACGGCCAGTTCAGCTGCCAGCTGCAGGGCTGCCTGACTGGCAGGAGAGGCGTCCAGAGCGATCAATATCTTGCGAATATCTTCTAAACTATCTGGGTCGCTCATGAATCCTTCTCCGCGTTTTGCTGTCCGGTTTGGTTTTCTTTTTCTGCCAGCTGGCTTAATCGAGCCTGAACTTTCCCGCTGATCGTGCTGGCAGGATAGCTCCCATCCGTGTCGAGCTGCCCCATAGGGATTCCGGTCAGCAGTTCAATCCCCTGGTCAATCGACTCAACAGGGTAAATATTAAACGATCCCTCGGCTGCTGCATCCCGGACATCCTGGCGGAGCATGAGATGTTTTGTATTTGCCGCAGGGATTAAGACTCCCTGGTCACCTGTCAAACCCCTTGCTTGGCAGATATCGAAAAATCCCTCAATTTTCTGGTTAACTCCCCCGATAGCCTGGATCAACCCATGCTGGTTGACCGAACCGGTAACTGCCAACGATTGCTTGATAGGTACTCCAGACATTGCGGATAACAGAGCATACAGTTCAGCAGAAGAGGCACTATCCCCTTCAACACCACTGTAGGATTGTTCAAACACCAGACTGGCAGACAAGGCGAGTGGTTGCTCAGAAGCAAAGCGTTGGCTGAGAAATCCCGCCAGGATTAACACACCCTTTGAATGGATCGGTCCGCTGAGTTCGACCTCTCTTTCGATATCGATCACATCACCTTTTCCCCGCCGGATACTGGCGGTGATGCGGCTGGGAACCCCGAAAGAAAATTCTCCCATTTGGATAACGGAAAGACCATTGATCTGTCCTACCTGGGAACCATTCGTTGAGATTATGATGGTTTCTCTCAGGATATTTTCCTGGTAGCGCTCGCGCACACGGTCTGCCCGGTAGATGCGTGCGTCGATCGCTTGCTGTACATGAGCGGCTTGAATGCGAGTATCTTCTTTTGCTACAGCCCAGTATTCAGCTTCCTGGAGCAGATCGACAATGCTGTTGACTTGAATGGTCAATTTTTCCGAGTCGCCTACCTGGCGCGCGCTGTGCTCGATAACCTTGGCAACAGCGGCTCGATCTAGGGGATGCAAATTATTTTTCCGGGTCAAGGTAGCGATCATTCGTGCGTAGAGCTGCTGGTTTTCCGGTGAACGCGAAATTTCTTCAGCAAAATCTGCCTGGACTTTAAAAAGTTCAGTAAATTCAGGATCAGATTGGGCGAGCAGGTAATAAAGCAGGCGGTCGCCTAGGAGTGCGATTTTTAATTCCAGTGGGATGGGTTCCGGATCCAGTGATATGGTGCTCAACAATCCCAGCATCTGGGCAGGGGATTCTATGCGGATTTGTCCCGAACCAAGGGCGCGTTTCAGCGCTTCCCAAACATAGGGTTGGAGCAGAACTTTACGGGCATCCAAGATCAGGTACCCGCCATTTGCCAGGTGCAGGGAACCCGGTTTGATCAGCGTGAAATCGGTCATCAGCGTGCCCATCATGGCCATATTTTCCACTCGTCCGATCAGATTCTGGTAGGTAGGATTGTCTTCAAAAATGACCGGTGCACCCTCCAGGCTGGAGTTATCCACCAGCAGGTTGACCTTGTAACGGTGCATAAACAGGTCATTCGAACGGCTGGATTTACCGGGACCAGAATGCGAGGTGCTATTCTCCATGCTGGTACTGGATTCACTCTCCAATAAGTTGGAGGCATTATCGATCACATCCCGCTGGACTGCCTCAAGAAATTCAATAACCTGGGGAAATTCCCCGTATTCGGTTCTCAGGTCCTCCAGCAATCCTGTAACGGCTAATTCTGTGATTTCATGATTGAGTTGGCGGATGTTTCCGCGCAATTCTCGCTGCCAGGAGGGGATGTTCTGGAGCAAGGTTTGGAGTTCTTTCTGCAGGTTTTGAACTTTTTTCTCCATTTCCTTGCGCACGTCTTCCGGGAGCTTGTTGAATTCCTCCGGGGGGATCACTTCGCCATCCTTGATGGGTGCGAAAACCAAGCCAGCAGGGGTGCGTAAGAGGGCAAAATTATCCTTTTTGGCTTCACCCTGTAATTTCTCAAAGGCTGCTTCTTGCCTTTCTTCCACCTCACTTTCAACCATACGGCGACGAGTCCGGTATTCATCGCTCTCGAAAGCTGCCGTCAACGATGTCTGCAGATCCTCAACGAATTGAACCATGCTGGATTGCAGTATTGAACCTTGACCTGCAGGCAAGCGGATGGCTTTTGGTTTATGTTCTTGATCGAAATTATGGAGGTAGCACCAATCCTGGGGGATCGCTTCTTTACTGGCATGGTCGGAAAAATACTTCAGGATCAGAGATCTTTTTCCAGTACCGGGAGGGCCAAGGGCGAAGATGTTGTATCCCGCGCTCTGCATGCCGGTCCCAAATTGTACAGCTTCAATTGCGCGTGGTTGTCCAATAATCTCAGCTAAATCTTCGAGCTGGTCTGTATCCTCAAAGTGCAGCGAATCTAGATCAGTTGCCTGGTAAAGTTGGTCTGGTAGTAAAGGTGGAACACTCATTTTTGAGTACCTCCGAGGATTTGTTTACATGATGGTTGATTACCAATTTCCTCCATTTGAATCTTACCAAAAAAAAATATTTCCAACTTAAGTCTTGAGAATTCTTACCAATATAGCGCGGATAAATCAGCTTTTGATCCCTGCAATCAAATTCGATCAATTAACAATTTCGGGATTGATTGCATGGCAACTGCTCAAAATCCTGTTGAGTGAGTGGTGCGATATAATAAGTGGCATTCGTTTTTATACATAATTTCAGCCTATCCCGAAGGGACCAGTATAACGTATGGAATTTCATATCTCTCGTCAGGCTCGTGATCGTTATAAATTCGATCAAGCATTATTCTCATTAAACGGCAACATCATTTTTGCAAATTTTTATGCTGCACGGGTTTTTGCCCAACTTTTAAACCAGACCCGGGATTTGATCCGCTTTCCTGAGCGAGCGGTCAAAGCCGGGCAGGTCAATGCAATGGGTTTGATCGATGAGATCTTACATTATGTAATTCAAGTCTACAGACGGCAGGTAAATCCAGAAGTAATGGCAGAGGCTCTGGATTGGCTTGGCATCCAGGCAGGAAAAGAAACTCTGGATCAATGCCTGGGGTCTTTTGCAGAACAATTCCCGGCTGTTGATGTTTATCAGCGAAAAATCGATGTGCAGTCCTATTTGAATTCTTCTACCAATGGTATACCCAACCGGCAGGTCTTGCTCGAGGAAATGCTGATGCTCTGGCTGGCGAATATGAATCCCGCCTTTGCTCCTTATCTGGAATTATTTGATGATTCAGATCTAGAGAAGAACACAGTTTACCTGGAAATCATTACCGGCCTGAAACTTTTCTTTGATACCCAGCCAAAATTTGGACCGGAAAACCAAAACCTGATTGATTTGCTGCGCAGTCCCGCGATTGCTGTCCCGCATTCATTATCTGGACAACTGGATTACATTCGCAGCAAATGGGGTTACCTATTGGGAGATTATATTTTCCGCCTGTTGAGCAGCCTGGACCTGCTTTCTGAAGAAGAAAGGGCAATTTTCAAAGGTCCCGGACCAGCCCGGGTAATTGATTTTGCGGGATTGGATCTGGAAATTGAGCGCTTCAGCCCAGATAGTGATTGGATGCCTGCGGTAGTGATGATCGCGAAAAACATATATGTCTGGCTAGATCAACTTTCCAAGCAGTACCAACGACCCATCCAACACCTGGACCAGATCCCGGATGAAGTTTTAGACCAGCTGTCCAGCTGGGGCTTCAACGGGTTATGGATGATTGGACTCTGGGAGCGCAGTACCGCCTCCCAGCGGATCAAGCAACTTCGGGGAAATCCGGATGCGGTTGCCTCGGCATATTCTTTGTTTGATTACCAGATCGCCAGCGACCTGGGAGGTGAGGGAGCATACAACAACCTGCACGTCCGCGCCTGGCAGCGTGGAATTCGACTGGCATCTGACATGGTCCCCAATCATATGGGCGTCGACTCACGCTGGGTAATCGAGCATCCCGAATGGTTTGTCTCGCTGGATGCATCACCCTTCCCTGCGTATTCCTTCAATGGAGAAAATTTATCCTGGGATCAACGAGTTGGCATCTATATCGAAGACCATTATTTTGATAACTCCGACGCAGCGGTGGTCTTCAAGCGCGTCGATCATTGGAGCGGCGATACAAAATATATTTATCACGGTAATGATGGCACCAGCATGCCCTGGAATGATACAGCCCAGCTCAACTATTTATTACCCGAGGTGCGCGAGGCTGTGATTCGGACAATCCTCGAGGTGGCCCGCAAGTTCCCAATCATTCGTTTCGATGCCGCGATGACCCTGGCAAAAAAGCATTACCAGCGCCTGTGGTTTCCAGAACCGGGTAAAGGTGGCGCGATTCCCTCCCGGGCTGAACATGGCCTGACGAATGAGCAGTTTCAATCTGCATTTCCGATTGAATTTTGGAGGGAGGTCGTTGACCGTGTCGCCCAAGAGGTGCCAGATACGCTGCTCCTGGCAGAAGCTTTCTGGTTGATGGAAGGTTATTTTGTGCGCACCCTGGGGATGCATCGAGTTTATAACAGTGCCTTTATGAATATGCTGCGGGATGAAAAGAACCAGGAATACCGCCTGGTGATTAAAAACACCTTGGAATTCGACCCGGAAATCCTAAAACGCTATGTCAATTTTATGAATAATCCGGATGAGCGCACAGCCGTTGACCAGTTCGGTAAAGATGATAAATATTTTGGGGTTTGCACACTGCTGGCAACCATGCCTGGACTGCCGATGATCGGTCATGGTCAAATCGAGGGATTTGCGGAAAAATACGGCATGGAATTCAGACGAGCGTACTGGGAGGAGATTCCAGACCGGGACCTGGTGGATCGCCACCAGCGTGAGATCTTCCCGCTGCTCAGGAAGCGCTACCTGTTCGCAGAGGTTGCGGATTTTTATCTTTATGATTTCTTCACTGCAGAGGGGAATGTCAATGAAGATGTATTCGCATATTCGAACATGCGCGGAGCTGAAAAATCCCTGGTTGTTTATCACAACAGGTATGCAAATGCACGTGGGTGGATTAAAAATTCAGCCGCGGTCTCGGTAAAATCTGCAGCAGGCGGTGATCGCCACTTAGTTTCAAAGAATCTGGTCGAGGGATTAAATCTGCATTCAGGTGGGGATCATTTCACGATCTTCCGCGATCAGGTGACTGGGCTTGAATACATTCGCAGCAACCGGCTACTGGCAGAGCAGGGTCTTTATCTTGACCTGGGTGCTTACAAACGCCACGTGTTTATGGACTTCAGGCAGGTCCAGGACAATGAGTGGCACCAGTATGCACAGTTAAACCAGTATCTGGACGGCCGTGGAGTACCCAGTATTGAAGAAACCCTAAAAGAGATTATCCTGCAACCTATCCACTATCCATTCAGGAATTTAGCCAACGCAGAGCTGATCGAACGATTGCTTGCTGAGCGCCAATTTGTCCAGGGTGGAGCAGTAGAGCAAGATTTGCTGAGTGAAGTTGAACAAAAAGCTGCTCATTTTTTTACGGAGACCGCTAAATTACTGGGCTTGGATCCGCAAGCAGATAACGTGCGAAGTATTGCTGAAGAAGTCCGGCGGAGGATCGGATCGATTCTCTTGCTGCCAGGATTGAGTGAATCTGCTGCTCAAAGTAAAGGTCGTAATTTCAAATCCGGTGTAAAAATGGCATTCGATGGTTTGAGCCAAGATGAGCAGGATAAAGCCAATTGGTGCGTACTGATTGGATGGGCTTTTTTGCAAAATATGGGAAGCTTGCTGGGTTCCCAGGGGGCTGCTGAAAGAAGCGTAAGCTGGATCGACGAGTGGCTCCTGGGGCGCATCCTGGTCAGTGCTTTCATTGATCTGGGGATCAGCGAGCAGCAGGCCTGGGGTTCTCTCACCACGATCAAAATCCTGATCCTGCACCAGGATTGGTACAAATCAAGTTCTCCGCGTGCGAAGCGCGCTTATAAAATCCTTGAAGTGATGTTGGAGGATGAATTTGTCCAGAATTTCCTGCAGATCAACCGCTACCAAGGAGTACTTTGGTTCAATAAAGAAAAATTCCAGGAGCTGTTAGCCTGGATGATGCGGGCTGCAATGGTGATTGGGATTGAACACTGGGGCCAGGATGTGGAAGACACCGAGGTGATGATTTCGGATTGCTACCGGGCGATTCGCAAGCTGCAGAAGGCGGAGAAAAAATCTGATTACCAGGTTGAAATGCTGCTCGAAGTCCTGGATTAATTGGTTCCGACCGTATTATTCGCGTTTGCCAGTAAACGCTCCATGGTGGATAGGATCCTGCCTGTCCGTATGCGCAAGTAAATTCCTTATTGGGGATATTGCGCGATGAGTATTGAAGAGTACAAGGCGTTGGTTCGACTACAAATTAAACCTTTTATCAAAATCCCAATCACGCGCATACTGCTCGCTGAAAATCTGATCGGCACGCAAACCGGTATGGGGACTGATTACGTGTTTTAGATCTTCGATCACCTGGGGTTCCAGGTCTTCCCCTGTGGCCAAGCGCGCCAGGCGAACAGCCTGTGAAGCGTAAGTGATCACGTTCTTGGGTTCGATGCGGTCGAAATCTTCGAAAAACCAAGCGCAAGATGTAAAAATCCTCTGGCGTTCTCGTTGGGATTCCAGGAGCAGATGAACCCGTTGCAGTTGGTCCCTGGTCAGGTTCTTACCAGAGACCTCAGCGATTAAATTATCGAGCCTAGCTTCGCCAAGCATGACGTGGATATAGCGTTCACGGAGCATGCGCGGCTTGGAGATCAGGGGGTACATGAAGTCGAAATACAGGCTGTCGAGGGCAGCTGCCAGCTGGTTCATGGCTTTCCGTAAATGCCCCTTCCAGCGGCCATCCTGGGGAGTACAGGCACATTCACCGCACCAACGGGCTACGCCGTGGTGGCAGGACCAGGAAGTGCCCTCACGGATGTGGATCGATCTACTCGCAGGGTGAGATTTCAACCACAGACCCGGATAGGTGCTGGATATTTCCGAAGTTAATCCGGATCCATTGAGCAGGTGAGATAGGAATTTTTCACGGTGGGGTTGGTGGTGGCCGTAAAGCTCCCCATCCGAGGCAACCAGGACGAATTGGTCCTGGGATTGATTCCCCTTGCGATCAGCAAATGAAGGGGCGAGCTCCATCGTGGCAAACCAGGCAGCATCGTTCGTCGCTTCTGGCGAGAAGCTGACCCGTGTGCTTAACTCCCTGTTGTAAAAAAACACCACGATGCTATCTCCTCCGGGCAGGACAACCCGGTATGGCTCAGAGGTATCGAGAGCATCTGCTTCTGCCTGCCAGGGAGCCAGGATGGTATATTCAATTCCCTGGCGTGCGAGCACCGACAGGACCTCGTAATCTACTGCGGTTTCAGGCAGCCACATTCCATTCGGATCATGGCCAAAACGGTGTTTGAAGTCCGCAATCCCCCACAAGGTTTGGATGATCTTGTCAGATGAGGAGGCTAAAGGCAGGATGGTGTGGTTATAAGCCTGTGCGATCGCATTGCCCACACCATGTTTCTTGTAATTGATTTGATCCTGGTCCAGGATTTGCTGGTAGGTTTCCGGGTCCTGTTTCTGCAACCAGGTGAATAATGTTGGTCCTACGTTGAAGCTGATCTTCGAAAAATTATTCAGCCGCGCGTTCGGCAGGTAGCATTCATCAAGGATACGTTCGTTCCAATTATTATAAGGTGCGGCACCAGTTTCCTGGGGAATGATGCCAGTTAAAGGATCTTCACGAGGTGGTTGATAAAAATGTCCATGGATGCTGAAGGCTTTGTTGGGCATGAAGTTTGCAGGCTTAGACAGCTGTAGTATGAAACAAAAATCGATTATATCACTCCGCCTAAGTTTCGGGTTGGATCCCGGACGAACTCGCGAAATATTGGGAAAAATTTATCGAGTAAAATTAAACCCATCCGATAATTCTGATCTGGAGAGAGAATATGAAAACACGCGCTGTAATCATGGCTGGTGGAGAGGGTTCACGATTGGGAACGCTGACAGCCAAGCGAACCAAACCCGCGGTACCTTTTGCAGGAAAATACCGCATCATCGATTTCACGCTATCAAATTGCGTTAATTCCGGTATTTTTGACATCATGATTCTAGCTCAATACCGTCCGCACTCCTTGATCGATCATATTGGTGCGGGGGGACCCTGGGATTTGAACCGGGATTTCTCCGGGGGCGTGCGAATATACACTCCTTACAAAGCACGCGGTACTTCTGAATGGTATCTAGGTACTGCAGATGCCGTCCAGCAGAATTTCCGCTTCATCAAGCAATCCTTCCCGGATTTCGTGCTGATCCTCTCGGGAGACCATATTTATGTCATGAATTATGATGCCCTGATTGCATTTCATGTTGACCACCAGGCTGATGTGACCATCTGTACGATCAAGGTTCCCATGGAGGAAGCCTCACGTTTTGGAATACTCAGCGTTGATAAAGGCTACCGGGTAACGAATTTTGAAGAAAAACCTCCGCAGCCTGAATCTGATCTGGTAAATATGGGGGTATATCTATTCAATATCGATCTATTGGACAAGGTTTTGTGGGAAGACAGGGGAGAGAGCAGCAGCACTCACGATTTCGGCAAGGATATCCTGCCGCGGCTGGTGGCTGAAGGATCAAGGATATATGCTTTTCCTTATACTGGTTACTGGGTGGATGTTGGCACAGTGGATTCATACTGGAGAGCACATATGGATTTGTTGCCCGAGATACCACCGATCGACCTCACCGATCGATCCTGGGTCATCCACACCCGCACGGAGGAGCGCCCGCCGGTCAGGGTTTCGTCTGGAGCAGTGGTGCGCGACAGTATGATCACCGATGGTTGTGTGCTCTCACCTGGCTCAACCATCGAACGCTCCATACTATCACCCGGGGTACGGGTGCTGCCGGGAGCGGTGATCAGAGAATCTGTAATCCTGACCGATACAACGATCCAACCTGGGGCCAAAGTCGAACGTGCCATTGTGGATAAACAGGTGGTCATTGGTGAAAATGCGACTATAGGGGCTATTGAGCTCGGTGACCATCCCCGCATCACGATGATCGGTAAGAAGAGCCAGATTCCTGCTAACTTGGTGGTAGAACCGGGTGCGGTGATCGCCACAGATGTGATCCCCGATGATATCAACACGAACCTGGTGCGGAGCAGCGATTACATACAAACCAAGAGGTTAGCGTATGAAGTTTGAGCGTTCTTCCGGGATTTTACTGCACCCAACCAGCCTTCCTGGACCTTATGGAATCGGTGACCTGGGGCCACAAGCACACCTCTGGATCGATTTTTTAAGGCGAGCCGGCTGTGGATTATGGCAGATATTACCCCTCGGACCCACGGGATATGGGGATTCACCATACCAGAGTTTCTCGGCTTTTGCTGGAAATGCGTATTTGATCAGCCCGGAATTACTGCTGCAGGATGGCTTGCTTCACTCGAACGACCTGGTTGAGCTTCCTGATTTCTCGCCAGAAAAGGTTGAATTCGGAAAGCTGATCCCCTGGAAAATTGGTCTTCTGGATAGAGCTTTTATCAAATTTCAACAGGCTGCAAGCAGAGAATTACGCCATGAATTTGATCAATTCAAATCCCGGCAGAGCTTCTGGTTGGAGGATTTTGGTTTGTTTATGGCAATCAAAGAAGCGCATGGCGGTGGCTCGTGGGTGAACTGGCCAAAGGAATTAAGAAGCCGTGATGCAAACGCTTTGAGCAATGCTCGAGAAATTCATTCAGTGGCTATCCAACGGCAGGAATTTCGCCAGTTTATCTTCCACCGCCAGTGGAGATCGATCCGCGATCATGCGAAGCGGGAGAATATTCTGATCATCGGTGATATTCCGATATTTGTGGCACATGACAGTGCGGAAGTATGGGCACACCCGGAATTGTTCTACCTCGATCAAGAGGGCAACCCGAAGGTCGTGGCAGGTGTTCCGCCGGATTATTTCTCTGAGACCGGTCAGCTATGGGGAAATCCATTATACAGGTGGGATGTTCACCAAGGCGATGATTTCCGCTGGTGGTTGAAGCGCCTGAACTCTGTCCTGGAACTTGTGGATATCGTGCGCCTGGATCATTTTCGAGGATTTGCTGGTTATTGGGAAATCCCTTTTGGAGAAAAAACAGCTGTCAATGGTCGCTGGGTGGATGGCCCCGGAGAATACTTCTTCTCCTCAATTAAGCGGGAACTTGGCGACCTACCTGTGATCGCTGAAGATTTGGGGGTGATCACTCCTGATGTGGTGGCGATGCGGGAGCATTTTAACTTACCGGGTATGAGTGTAATCCAATTTGCCTTCACGGGGGCACCCAGTGATCCATTTCTACCGCACAACCACAGAGTCCACAGCGTAGTTTATACGGGTACGCATGATAACGATACCTCCCGGGGGTGGTACGAGCGGGTTTCTGAGCAGGAGAAAAGCTTTTACAGGCGCTACCTGAACCGCGATGGCAGACAGGTCGCCTGGGACATGATCCGCGCAGCCTGGGGTTCTGTGGCCGAATTTGCCCTGGCTCCAATGCAAGATTTTCTCGACCTGGGAAACGAAGCGCGCATGAATTATCCTGGTAATCCAAGCGGTAATTGGACCTGGCGGATGAAAGACACAGCCATGAATCCAAATTTGGAAGGAGCGGTTCACGAGATAAATTTTCTATACGAGCGAGAAAATGCGGGCACTGAGAAAGACAGCGATAAAACCAAATCGATCCATGGGGCTTGAGCCAACCTGGGAGCCCAACCAGGGTCACAAATCCCTGCAGCGTTCCAGGATCAAACAGAGAGGGTTGTCTAATCGTTTGGGACAGCCCTCTCTAGTCTTTGGTTAAGAATTGTTTTACACGAAACAGATTTTCGATCAAATCTTCAGGTATAATTTGCCTTTTTTTATCCTAGAAGACCTCCGATAAGATATCGCCCATTATTCTGGATCAAATTGCAGCAGCCCGGAGGATTGAAATTTACTCCTCCGGTGGTGAGTTTTCTGGTTTCCAATCCGGGGCAGCGCGTTTTAATGCATCTGGCGAGATGCGGTTTGAGCGGCGGCAGTGTGGGCAGTAGGCATTATAGTGGGCGAGATTCTGGCTGTAAATCTCGTCTAATGCAGCGTGAACTGTTTCTCTACTGATTGCAAATGGCCTGTGACAGTTCGTACATCGTATTTGCATAAAACTCTCCTTTCCGAGTTAAGTATACAACAAGCAGGGACATTGGAATAGGTTAGAAGGTCAGTTATAATTTTTGTATGTCAAAATTTTATACTCAAACGGGTGATGATGGTACCACAGGTCGCCTGGGGAAGGGCAGGCTGCCAAAACACCACATACTGATTGAAGCGATCGGTTCGCTTGATGAAGCCTCTGCCGCAATTGGCCTGGCAAGGGTGCAGGTACAGTCTGCAGCGATCGGTGAATTGCTGTTACAGGTTCAGATAGATTTGTATCACATCATGGCTGAACTGTCCGCAACAGAGGAAAATGCATCTCGATTCCGCGTGATCGATCCAGCCCGGTTGGCGTGGTTGGAAGCCGAGATTGATAGATATAGCCAGCTGGTTGAAATTCCCGGTGAATTTATTGTTCCTGGGGACACTTTATCTGGGGCAGTACTAGCTGTGGCCCGGACTGCCGTTCGCAGGTCAGAACGCCGGGTGGTTGAGTTGAACCGGGAGCAAGTGTTTGAAAATGAAGTGATCCTGCCTTATATCAACCGGCTCTCATCGCTAATTTTTGTGCTTGAATTGTATGAAAACCAAGCCAGCGGGCTTGCAGGACCGACTCTAGCGAAAAAAGATCTGTAACCAACAGCAGCTAAACGGCATGCCAGCTGCATTTAATAAAGAGGATGGCTAAACCTGTTCTGAAAAAGGTCCATCATCCCAGTTTAGTGGAAATTAATTAAAATAAAGAGCTTCCTTTGGATATCCATTCCAGGAAGCTCGATTGTATTTGCGAGGGGTTTTTCTAGTTGCTGGATGCCGCCAGTTCGGCTTGAACAGCCTCAGAGATGGCATCGAATGTCGGCACGTAACCCGGGGTGATAATACGCCCATTCACCAAGACTGATGGGGTCCCTGTGACTCCGTTATCTCTTCCCATTTGATATTCACTTGCGATTTCTTGCTGGTGAAAATTGGCATCAAAACACTGGTTGAATGATTCCATATCCAAGCCCAGTGCTTCCGCAAAGGCTACCAGGCGCTTGTCATTGAATGCGCCTTGGTTTTCATTATTCCAATTTGCAAACAACATATCGTGATAATCCCAGAATCGATCTTGATCCAATGCACACATGCTGGCATTGGCTGCCTGGTCAGATTCATTACGCGGGGCCGCATCATCGATAAAAGGAAAATGCCGGTAGACATAATAAACCTCTCCGGTAGGAACATATGTATCGACGATCTGCGGTTCGATTTGCTCAGAATAGTTTTTACAGGCCGGGCATTGAAAATCCTCGTATACCTCGACTAACACCGGGGCATCTGGATCACCCATTGCTTTACCTTCTGCCAGCGGTCGCTCCTGTAGTGTGATGGTTACGATATCCCCAACAGGTGTCAGGGAAGGTACGATCACGATTGCAGCGATCACGATCGCTGCGCCGATAACTCCCAGGACAATATAGAGTCGCTTTTTTCTCTGCTCTGCCCGGCGTTTTTCTCTCACCGCTTCACGCCGGGTGAGGGTACCCTGTTTCCCTTTAGATGGCTTATTGCTCATTAAATCTCCTTTGCGTACTAATAAACGACCCCCCGATTTTGCCATGTTCGCTGGAGTTTGTCTAGGGAAAAATGAAACGGGATTAATTTATTCTCAATAGACCCCCTGCTTAAACCACGGAGATTACAGGTTTGCGCTGCTTTTTCCAATCGAGAAGCTGCAGTAAGGATCCCCCGAGGCGAGACAAGCTGTTTCCACGCAATTGAAATTTAAACCCGTAGCCCAATGTATGCTTTCTTTGATAAATCCCTTTTTTAAGTGGCAAACCGGTTCTGTGCTCTGGCGCTGGTAACATTCCATACAATTTTGTTCAATATAGGATGTCTGACCATTCTTAATTTCTATCCAGGCGTTGGTGTGGGGGTAAAGGGTGTGCTGCGAGTCAATAATTGCATCCAAAATCAGCTCAACACGCCGTTTTGGGCTCCATAAACCCATCGTCCCGCGGGCAAACGATAACCAGCCTGGCTGTTCGCGCAGGACCTGGTGGAAAGATGCCCTGCCAATACGCTCCAATATCTCAGGTCCTGTGCTGCCATATGTGGATCCGATCGATTCGATGAATTTCGCATAATCTTCCGCTGGCAGCTCGTACACCAGGTCGTCGGGTGGAAGGGAGGTGAGATCTTGGGCAAGATTGAGGTTTTGGAGGATGTCGAAGAATTTTTTTTCACCAATTACCTCTTGAATCGCTAGAATCGTCAGGCGTACTTGGGAATTGGCAATCTTTTGGTTAGGGGTATGCACCATCGAGCACTCCTGGATTATCTCCACCACTTATCCGCAAGAGGTGTATGGTTGAGATGAGGTACGAGCTCTTCAATTGTAATGGATTATTTTGGTTGATAAAGATAAACCGGGTAAGATTCACCGGTCTGTGAAAACCCCAGATTCTCATAGAGAGAGAGCGATCCCAGGTTATCTTTCTGGGTGTTTACCGTGATGCGCGTTGCACCACGCTGCTTGAATTGGTACATCAAATCACGCAGGATGGCAAATCCGATTCCCCGGCGCTGGTAATGTGGATGGGTTGCCAGGCGTGCCAGGTGACCACCCATCTGCATTCCGGTGCTGATTTGATATCCAACAATCCTGCCGTCAATCTCGGCGATCGTAGCGATGGTTGCTTGCCGGAATGCAAATTCCAAGGAAAGTCTGGAGTTGTGCCATATCGAGCCAAAAGCTAACCTGTCAAGCATTTCCACCTGGTGTAAATCATCGAGCGTCATCGGTCGCAGCGTTAAATCAGCTGCTGGTAGTTGCTTGGGAACAATTCCGGTATCCCAGGCTAACATTACAACTTCTGTGGTTGTTTTAAAGCCACTCTTATTGAGAAGAGTCTCAAACCATTTTTGAAGTGGGATTGCTGCAACTTCCAGACGAAGATCTGGAGAGAGTATTTCGTACGCCTGATTCCAGAGCTGGTTCCAATAGTTGATCAGATTGTGCTCATCGAGTGCTACAAACAGGCGGATCCAGGCAATCGATTCGGGATCAGGAGGAGAGGCCAGGGCTGCCACAATCCTATGGCCATCCTCTAGGACTAAAAATGGCTGTTCTCCAATCCATTCCAGTGGGGGTCGCCAATCGAGATGGCGGTGGACCAGGGTGCCGAAATGGATAAGATTTGCTAATTCCTGCTTATCATCACTGGTCGCAGTACGGATTGTACTCTTCGTTTTGGCGATCATACTGTTGCGAGGATCAACTAATTTAGGCGATTGAAATAGCTAAATGGTGATTGCAGGATTTTCTTCATCAATTTTTGCTTCAAGGATGGTTTTTCGACATTATCGAGGCCAGATTGCATGCTGATAAGGGCCTCCATTTGTTTTCCGAGACGCAGCTGCACAGCTGACAGAGCCTGCATCACGGATGGACGCAGATCTTGATCGCCGATTTCCTTGAGCAGATCAGCTGAGGTTTGGTAAGCCTCGAGTGCGGGTTCCAGTTTTCCCAGGGCCTGGTATGCTGCAGCCTGGTTGCCCAGTGCTATTGCCTGGCGTTTTTTATCCCCGGAGATGGCGAACACCTGGTCAGTTCCCAATGCGGATTCCAATGCAAGATCGGGTTGGTCACCCTGCAGATAGGCTACGCTGGCGTTATTCAGCATCTCAGCCGCAGTGATCTCATCATTGGTTTGCAGATATCCATCCGCAGCAGCCCGGTAGGATTGAGCAGCACTCAAAAAATCTTTTGTTTGATATGCACGCTCGGCTTCTTGCTTAAGTTCCTGAGGTGTGATCGTATTTCCCATATAAGAACAACCTGTAAGAATTAGAGTGTGATCTCAAGCAACCCTTCAGCCACAGCACGCAGTCTCTCGACAGACATTTCGCTTAAACGCTGCGAGATCTCAAGATATGGGCGGTTGATCGGTTTGCTGATGAAATCTTGGAGTTCGGGTGAAAGGTCATCAAAGTGCTGCATCGCACGCTGCTGTTTGATCCAGGTACCAATAGGACCACGATTATCCTGGAAATCTTTAATCGTGCGGTTAACATTGCCGGTCAGCAGTTCCAGTTCGGGCAGCGGGATAGGTTCTTCACCGAGTTCGTACCTGTTGAGCTGCTCTTCACTGATGCTGACCGAGTCTGCTAACTCTAAGCTTGTCATGCCAGCTTCGAGCCTGGCTTTCCGCAAGCTTGCACCGATTACCCGGTTGCGCAGCCTGATCAGCCGCTCTCGTTCGAACACCTTCGGCTCAGCCTGGTTTGGATTGATAACATCTCTTCCCCAAAAATAGTCCAGGGGGATTTTCAGATAGAACGCCAGCAGTTCCAGTTCCGGTAGTGAAGGAGAATCTTCTCCATTCTCAAAAGCTTGCAGGTCTTCACCGGATATGTTTAGATTTTCTGCGCATTCCTCGAGTGATTTGTCTGCGGATATCCGAGCGCTGCGGATTAATACGCCTAATTTCTTAGCCCGAATAGCTGCAGCAATAGGACGATTTTCCATAGTTACTCCATGTATAAGAATCTCGTGTTATTGGACTGGCGGCATTGTGTATCCCATGCCTGAACGGGTGACGATGTGTTGAGGGTTGCGGGGATCATCTTCCAGTTTCTGGCGCAATCGAGAGATACTGACCCAGAGGATCTCTTTATCCTCCCGGTATTCTGGTCCCCAGACATTGACTAACAAATCTTCCGAGGTCAGGATATTGCCTTGATTATGAACAAACTGCAGCAGCAGACGATACTCGGTAGCAGAGAGAAAGACCATGTCATCATTTTTGAAAACCTCGGCACGGGCCAGATCGATGCGCAGATTTCCATGATTGAAAATAGATTGCTCGTAAGTGCTACCAGAAACCTGGGCGCGGCGCAGAACTGCGCGTACCCTGGCAAGCACCTCGGTTGCCGAGAAGGGTTTGACGATATAATCGTCCGCGCCAACATCCAATCCGCGCACCCGGTCTTGTTCCTCACCTTTTGCTGTAACCATGATGATCGGGATCGAAGAAAACTCGCGGATGCGCTCGCACGCGCCGAATCCATCCATTCCAGGCATCATTACATCTAGCAGCACCAGGTCAGGTTGTTTATCGGCAACCATCTCGACTGCGCTTTGCCCATCATATGCTTTCAGCACGGCGTAACCTTCGGAAATCAGGTTGGCTTCCATCAAGCGGACATAGCGAGGTTCATCATCAACGACCAGTATTCTTGTAACCATGTTATAGCCTCCTTATTTCATGATTCACGATTTGATTCCCCGGTCTTATGATTTAGGATCGGGAGGTAGATATGGAAAGTGGTACCTTCACCAAGTTTTGAGACTGCGGTAATTTGCCCTCGGTGAGCATTTACGATCTGGCGACAAATGAATAGACCTAACCCAGTGCCGCGCACGGATCGATTTTGATTTTGTACCCGGTAAAAACGGGTGAAGATATTCGGCAGGGCTTCATCGGGAATTCCCGGTCCCTGGTCACTAAACTTGATATGAGCGTGTCCATCCTCGGTATCCAGGGTAATATCAATGGTTGAGTTCGGGGCATACTTAATCGCATTACTGATCAGGTTGTCGAAAACCTGCGCCAGCCGGGTTGGATCAGCCTCTATTTTCAATGGGGCAGTGATCAAATTGACCTGAATATCTAAGTCTGCATGAAACGATTTCGCCCTCAGGGTCAGGTCTTTCAGCATCGTGTCAATCCTTAATGGTTGAAACTCCATGCGTAAGGTTCCTGATTGCAAACGGGATGAGTCGAGCAAATTGTCGATCAGCTCTTTCAAGCGGTCAGTCTCTTCATCGATGATCAGCAGAAATTCGCGCCGGGTATCCTCGTCCCAGTTGGCATCATTTCTGAGCAGCGATGTAGCGTATCCCTTGATGAACCCCAATGGCGTGCGCAGCTCATGGGAAACAGTTGCAACGAAATCATCCTGCAGGCGTTCCAGCTGTCGTTCAGCTTCGAGTCTCGATAATTGGGTGACCAGGTTTCCATGCTCGTAGAGCTGGGCGATGTGACCGGCGATATATTCTGCCAGGTGTGTATGTTCTGGTGTGAACTGCGGACCTCCATAACGCACGAATACCAGTGCACCAATTTGTTGGTCACCGGCGATCAGTGGAAATCCAAGAAAATAACGATCTTTCATGCGATCTTTGGTGAAATCACCTGTAATTTCCTGACGCAGGACAATTTCACCGGATTTAAGCACTTCCCTTGCGATAGGTTCTCCCCAGGCCAGGTCAGCTTCTGAGTTTCGACCGCGACCGATCGCCCGGGCATAGGAAGGTTCAATGCTCTCCGTCTCGTGGTGGACGTAGAGCACAACATTATCGAAGATAAAGACCGTCCTGGCGATGCCAATGATCTCGTCCAGGCTCGCATCCAGTTCAGAGGCACGCGTAACTACCCGGCTGATGGCATAAATTGCATCCAATTCCTGCGGGTTAAGATTTTCGGCTTCCTGGAACTTATCCATCATTTTTCCCACTTGCTGCCGGTAATGCAAACGTGAAGAGCGTACCTTCACCGGGATTCGAAGTAACCTTTATTGATGCTCCATGGGCCTTGAGGATTTGGTGGACCATTGCCAATCCCAGGCCTGTTCCCGGATATCGCCTCGTAACGGAGCCATCCAGCTGGTGAAATGGTTTGAAAATTTCTCCAAGCTGCTCGCCGGGGATACCGATCCCAGAGTCCTTGATCCTAAATTCAACATTGTTCGAGCTTTTATCCGCGCTCAAATTAACCTGGCCACCTGCGGGAGTAAACTTGATCGCATTATCCAGCAGCTGGCTGATCACCCATGAAATATTATCTCGATCGGCCTGGATTTGCGGTAGATTTTCTGCTATGGTGATCTCCAGTTGAACACCTTTCACTTCAGCTTTGCGCATATTCTGGGGGAGATAATTCTCGATCAGCTCATTTACATCCAGCGGCTGTATGGTCAGGGCGAGCTCTCCCTTCACAGCGAGGGAGAATTGAATTAATTCATCGATTAATTGTTCCAGGCGGTCTTCGGAACGCTCCATTACTTTGATGGCATCCTCTTGGAGCGCAGTCAACGGGCCTAAACTATGATCAGCAAATATATCTAAATAACCTTTGATATGTGTGAGGGGAGTACGTAATTCATGTGATATGTTCGAGATAAAGTTAGATTTCAGCTGATCGAGTTCTGTTAACCGGGTAAATGCTTCCTGCAACTCCATTGTGCGTTGTGCAACCTGTTTTTCCAAGCGTTGATTTGAGCGTTGAAGCGAATTCTGCAGTTCAAAAATCTGGATCGTGACAACTTCGTCGATCGATTGCTGGTCAGCCATGCCGAGTTCCACTAATGCCTGTCCGATTAGGCAGGGGGTTCCACTTTGAATTTTTTGTGCTTGATACTCCAGGGCAGTTGTCAAATCATCAACCTCCAGCAGCCCTCTTTTGATTAATAATTCGCCTAATCTTGGGACGAGTGTCTCTGGAGTAATGCGGATGTCCATATTGTGCACCCGAGGTGGAACGATTTTTGTGCGTGATTCATCAACGCATGGTCAATACTTAGGGTAATAATCTGAGATATCCGGGGTGCCCTTCGGTAATTTGAAAAGGCACGATGCAACGATGCTGATTAATCAACACGTCTCATCCGAACTAATAATATCCTTCTTTGCTCCTCGTTGCAAGATTTAAACCATGGACTTGTAAAGTGGTTGTAAGGTTCCGGTTGTGACTTTTATTGCATAATCAATACCAGCAGATTAGTGAGAAGAAGATCGAGATATTTGCGGTATACAAATTCTCTATCGGTATGATGAAGGAGGCATATGGTGGTTTCCAGTGTCCTGGTGATTGACAATGACATTGCTCTGACTGATGGGCTTAAAGCCACCCTGGAACCAAGGGATTTTGATGTTCAAACGGCTCATGAAGTTGCGGAGGGGATCAACGCCGTACACCAAATAAACCCAGACGTGATTGTGCTCGATCTTTATTTAACGGAAAAAGATGGTTGGCAAGTGTGCAGGGACATCCGTGAAATCAGCAATACCCCGATTCTGATCCTCTCAGTGGTTAACAATCCGGAGGCGATCGCCCAGGCACTGGATGAGGGCGCGGATGATTATTTGATCAAACCAGTACCGAGTGGTGTATTAATCGCGCATTTGAATAAATTAATTCGCCGGGGTAGAAGAGAGCGGGCCACCACCAACTCTCAGGAGGAGCATTGAGTTTTCCTTAACCTAGATTTGTTTTATAATAACCATCATCTAGGAGGCGGCTCATGCAAACCTGTTCCCAATGTAACGCCCAATCAAAAGATTCAGCACTGGTTTGTACCAATTGTGGTGCAGACCTCAAAGAATATTCTGCAACTGCGGTTGCAAGGAAGGAATTTCAATCCAATCCCCGGGTCAAGTATGTTCGCGTGCTGGTTGCTGGAGATTCGTGCCCAGCCTGCCAGGCAATGGAAGGTACTTACGAGAAGGATGCTGTGCCAATTCTACCTATAGAAGGCTGCTCGCATGAATCCGGATGCCGGTGCTTTTACCAACCCTACTTGACGACGGTCTTTCCTTGACCCGCAAATTTTCGACCGGTTAACCAACCTTCTTCTCACTTAATAATTTTGTTGCGAGCTCCAAGGCCTGCCTGCGATTTTTAATCTCACCAGTCGCCTGTGCTTCTTTTATTTCATCCAACAATTGTCCAATCACCGGACCGGGATGAATCTTCAATTCATCGATTAGGTCATTGCCATTCACATAGAGTGGGGGATAAATTTCCTCCTCTTTATGCTCCCACCAGGCTTCGAGCAGGCTGCGGATAACTTCCACATGATGCTGCCAGACATCAGCGGGCAAGGTATAACCGTAAGTGGCCAGTGTATCAGCGAGGGAAAGCAGACAAACATCAATCCCCGCGCTGCCCGTATCCCTGAAAAAGCGGAATTTTGCCCTGCGGCTCGGTAAACTCCCCGTTTGTGCTAACCATAATGGTCGCATGTGATTGCGAATGATCAGCTGCAAGCGTTTAATCTCATTATTGCTGAGCTGCAACTGCAGTCCTCGCCTGGTAACCAAATCTGCTCCAACCAGCTCGTGGTTGATATAACAAATTGCACCATCCTGCTCCACTTTTTGGCAAGCTGGTTTTCCACTATCGTGGTAGAACGCGGCGAGGAAGAACAGGGCGCGGATGGATCTCCTTTGAACCAGATCTTGCTGCAGGTGAGCCGAGATTTGATTCCGGTAGCGACCCAACTGGTGTGAGATCAAACCCATCTGTAAATTTGATGTTTTGTCAACATCAACCCTGGGAGCCAGGGCATCCAAGATTTTTTCGAGCTGGTTCACAACCTCGAGTGTATGCTGCCAGGCATCATGGATATGAGGTGCAGTTTGCTCCAAGCCGTGCAGATCACATAATTCCGGGAAGCAGTAGTGCAAAGCCTCCAGACTATCCAGGATTTTGATCGCAGCTGCTGGCTTACGGTTTTCCAGTAAATGGAACAGCTCGTCCCTGAGCCTCTCCGCACTAATTTCCTGGATTAGATTGATATCCTCACGCATGTGCTTTTTAGTTTCCCTGTCAGGCTTCAACTCGAATTGGAGCGAAAACCTGATGCCTCGCAGGAGGCGGATCGGATCCTCTTTGAAGCTGCTCGGGCTGCAGGTTCGCAGGAGCCTGGCATGTAAGTCCTGAGCTCCGCCTAAGGGGTCGTAGAGGGGATGCGGGGGATGGATGCCGACTGCCATGGCATTGATCGTGAAATCGCGAGTTTTTAGATCCTCTTCTAAATTATTACCCTGCAAAGGTGTGAAATCCAGGACCAGGGGCAGGCTTTCAGGCTGTGGGATCAGCACCCGACCATAATCCCTCTCCTGGTCGAGAATATAAAAAGCACCTTTAAAATGGTCAGCAATTTTTCGAGCGTGTTTAATGGCCTGCTCTGGTAAGACGAAATCCATCTCGTGAACCGGATGATTGAGCATAGCATTGCGCACAGCACCGCCAACCAGGTAAACTGGGAAATCTGGAGAAAAGCGCGCTGCGATCTTTTCCAGGAAGGGGTTAATTGAGAGAGGGGGAGTGTAAGGAATGTAAGTGATGTGTGGGGTTTCCTTGAATCGTGAAGCCTGGGCTGCATGCAGTGCCTGCTCCGGGGTTCCACCTTGACCGATAACCTGGTCAGCGATGCAGGCGATCCACCTGCCCGCATAGGGTGTATATTTCTTTGCCTGAACTTCCGGGTCCAGCACCTGCATGGGGAATCTTACTCAGGAGGTTGGTATTTCAGCGGGTTCACAGTTCCGATAAACGGCAGGTTGCGGTAATACTCATCTAAATCGAGTCCATATCCGAAAACGAACTTGTTAGGTATCTTAAATCCCCGGTAGTCGATCGGCACTTCCACTTCTCTGCGTTCGAATTTGTCCAGTAATGTACAAACCTTGAGGCTGCGTGGATGCCTGGTGGCCAGCAACTCGAGCACCGAGGCGATTGTGTATCCGCTATCCACAATATCCTCGACCAGCAGTACATCGCGATTATGGATATCCTCCTTTAAATCCAGGGCGATCCGTACTTGTCCGGTTGATTGGCGGGCTCCAGTTCCATAAGATGACACAGCCATGAAATCTATGGTATGTGGAAGGCTGATCTGACGCATCAGGTCTGCCAGGAACAGCACTCCTCCACGAAGGATGCAGATTAAGTGCAGGTTCCTTCCCAGATAATCTTCATTGATCTGCTGCCCTAGCTCGGAGATCCTTTCCTGCAAATCTTCGGCTGGAATCAGGATTTCTTCAAGGAAAGACTGGTAATTTTGCATGCTCAATCCCTCGGTACTTCGTGGTGTTTTCTGCAACGAGCCTCATATAACTCTGAAGCACCGATCACAACAATCGGGTCATCATAATGAGCAGGTTTTCCATTCAGGAGTCGTTGTGTTCGGCAGGCTTCTTCTGCGCAGACCATGCATATGGCGTGCAGCTTGTCGACCCTTTCTGCTTGTGCCATCAGGGTTGGTATCGGGCCAAAAGGCTCACCACGAAAATCAGTATCCAGCCCGGCGACAATCACCCGCATACCATCATCAGCCAGCTGCTGGATGATGGTTACAATCTCCATGTCGAAGAATTGGGCCTCATCAATTGCTACCACGGTGGTTTCAGCATCCAACAGCTCCAGGATCTGTGCTGAAGAACTTATCGGCTGAGCATCAAAATCATTCCCAGCATGCGAAGTCACCTTGGCTTCTGCAAAGCGTTTATCGATCGCAGGTTTAAAGACCTGAACTTCTTGTTTAGCGATGGTTGCCCTACGTAGCCTCCTGATTAATTCATCTGTCTTTCCGCTGAACATCGAGCCGACAATAACTTCAACTGCACCGTGTTTGTGCCTCATGGCTGAATGCGACCCTCCTTGAAGATTGGTGAAATCGTGATATCTGGATTCTCCATGCCAACCGTTTGGGATTATTAAACCAGGAAAATCCAGGTGGATGAACGGGTTTTAAGCGAATTGTTTGGACTGTTTTTATAGCTGTACTGGTGATCGATTCTACCATAGACACCTGCCAGGAAATGTCGCCAGAAATACAAAAAACAGGCAGATGATTCAACTCATCTGCCTGTTTGGGTTTGTTGGATAAGCGATTAGACTTGGATTTCTTGGGCTGCTTCCGGTAGCTGATAACCGAACTGTCGTAATCGTTTCTTTAAATCCGCCAATGATTTCCTGCCGAATCCCTCAACAGCGAGCAGGGAGGTTTCACCTGTCTGGAGCATATCCAGCACCTGCCCGACTTTAGTAATTCCTGCTTTTTCAAGTGCATCTGTGGCGCGTTTGCCGAGCTCCAACTCCTCGATAGGACGTTCTGGTGATACCTTCTCGGCTTCTCTGGCTTCGACCTGGTCAATGTAATCCTGGCGTGCCTGAAGTTTCTTGTAGAAGCGGTCAACCTGTCCTTCGGTGTCAACAATGCGCTGCTCGCCTGTAAAAAATGGGTGGCAATTTGAACACACATCTGTGCGTATCTCTTTCATCGTTGATCCTGTTGTCCAGGTGTTGCCGCAGGCACAGACAACAAGGGCATCAGGGTAATATGTGGGATGAATATCTTCTTTCATAATTTTGGTTTTCCTTCTATTGTTAAATACCAGTACTCGTTGCGGGGATAAATTCAAAAACGGATATTATGCTTCTGGATACACGCTTACCCGTTTACGGCCATCGCGAACAGTCTCGTAAACGACAACTCCATCTGATTTGGCAAAAAGTGTGTGATCTCTACCCAAACCTACATTGTGACCGGGTTTGATCTTGGTTCCGCGTTGGCGTACCAGGATATAACCGGAGAGAACCTGCTCACCACCATATACCTTGACGCCTAAACGCTTTGACTGGCTATCTCGTCCATTACGGCTTGATCCGCCACCTTTTTTATGAGCCATTTTTACCTCCTGATTTCTGATCAATAGAACCGATGCGCAGACGAGTGTATTTCTGGCGATGACCAGTCTTAACGCGGTAGCGTTCTCTGGGTTTGTATTTGAATACGACGATTTTGGGTCCTTTGACCTGTTCTTCTACAGTGGCAGGAACTTTGATCCCGTCCAGGTAAGGTGTTCCGATGGTGGTGTTCTCACCATCCGAAATCATCAGCACCCGGTCCAGGTCAAGCTGTTCGCCAATTTCTGCCTGGAAACGATCTACCTCGATCGTTTCACCTTCGACGGCTTTGTACTGCTTGCCGCCATCTTCAATAATGGCGTATTTCATAAATATTCTCCAATCTTCACTTCGCCAAACCACCCGCGCCAAGCATCCGATCTGAGCGCCGGTGTGTGGGGAAGTTGGGGATACATGGTATCGCCCCAGCGGTCTTTGCCGGGGCCGCATAATTATAAACGAGGATTTCGATCTGTGTCAACCGCAATCCCAGAATCTTGCAAGGTCTGGGTAACGCTTTTGAAAGGTGCTGACAAGCCTTCCCGTGGTATATTTTTCAATAATTGAGTAATTGTGATTGGTTTCTCCGGGCTTCGAATGCTCCCCTTATCACACTGGATGCAGGTGATTGGTAATTTCGCGAAACGAAGCTGCCGGTGGGGAAAAGCTGATGGTGAAACTCGTTCTCCGTGATTGAGATGACTTTGAATTGTGCAAATTGCGGTTTTCATAGCCCACCCGGGATGCATTTCTGCGGAAATTGTGGAGCTCCACTGGTTGATGAGAGTGACCTGTTACCTGCAGCAGCAACGCAAAATCCGGCAGAGGCGTTAGGCATCCTAGTTGGTTCTGATTTGAAGCAACGCTTTCACCGGGCGGGATTAGAATCAGCCGGGCAGCGGCGGACTGTAACCGTGCTATTTGCCGATTTGTGCGACTACACAGGCTTGAGCAACCAGCTTGATGATGAATCACTGTATGAACTGATCCAGACCTACATCAACATGTTGGCCGAGAAGGTTTACCAGCATGAAGGCATGGTTGATAAAATTACGGGGGATGGTTTGATGGCTTTGTTTGGAGCCCCGATCGCCCTTGAAAATCCTGCTGAACGCGCAGTGAGAGCAGCCATCGAGATGCAGAACGGGCTTGAAACACTCAACCAGGAGCTTGAAAAGCGGCTGGGGGAGAAGCTGCAAATGCACTGGGGTCTTAACCGCGGGTCGGTGATCGTTGGGGGTATTGGATCGGATTTGTTAATCGACTATACCGCGATCGGTGATTCGGTGAATCTTGCCAGGCGCCTGCAGGAGGCGGCTTCTCCAGATACGATCCTGGTCAGCGAAAGTGTTTACCAAACCACCCAGGCGATCATTGATTACCAGAGCGTGCCGGGCCTTGAATTAAAGGGATACCAGGATAAGATAACAGGCTATAAAGTCAAGGGTGTAAAAGAGAAACCAGAGCTTGTGCGAGGTATTCAGGGCTTGCATGCTCCCCTGGTCGGTCGAGAGGTTGAACTACATCAACTGATCGCATCCTTGAAGGTGATGCTGGAGACCGGGCGCGGACAGTTCGTTACCCTGGTCGGGGAAGCTGGTATTGGGAAGAGCCGGTTGACCCAGGAATTTAAATCTCGGCTCGATGGTAATCGTGTGTTCTTTTTGGAGGGACAGAGCCTCACTTACCGCAAGTCTGTCTCCTACTGGATATTTCTCGAAGTGTTGAGAAATTACCTGGGTGTTCATCCTGGGGCCCAACCTGCGGAACTGCAATCGGAATTGTTCACCAGGGTCTCGAGCCTTCTGGGCGATGAATCAAGCCGCGTTTTACCCTTGTTTGAAAAACTACTCAACCTGGAACCTTCCGACCCGGTAGGTGCCCAACGCCTGAATTATTTGGGTGCTGAGCAGCTGCGCAACCAAAGCTTCATTGCGATCCGCAATTTGCTGCTGGCTATCGCGGACCAGGGACCCCTGGTGTTGATATTGGAGGATTTACACTGGGCGGATGAGACATCGCTGGATTTGTTGTCTTTCCTATTAGAGGCAATCGATGAGCGCTCGATCATGGTTCTTGCGATTACCAGGCCTGTGAGTACGGGGAAGTTAGCAAAAGTATTGGATGATGCCCAACAACAATTGGGTGAGAATTCTAAATCAATCCACCTGGCATCATTATCTGAAGAACATAGCCAGCAGCTTCTCCACAGTCTGCTGGGGATGCCCGATATTCCGGATCAAATCCGGTTTCAAGTCACCAACCGGGCTTCTGGTGTTCCTTTTTATATCGAAGAAACCCTGCGCATGCTGATTGATAAGCAGATTCTGTTCGAGGAGGCTGGAACCTGGATCGTGGATGCGGAGGTTGATCTCAATCTTGAAGTTCCAGATAACCTGCAGGACCTGATCCTTGCCCGGTTTGATCGCCTGACTTCTGTCCAGCGCAACTTGCTGCAAACTGCATCGGTGATCGGCAGAGAATTTAATCTGCCTCTGCTGAAAAAGGTTCTGGATTATAGCGATGAACAAAGATTAAAACAAATATTGTCCTCTTTAGAGGAAAAGGCTTTCATTCTGCCCGCTGCAGAACAAACCAGTCAAAGCTACCTGTTTCGCCATGTCCTGACCTCAGATGCGGTTTATCAGACTATGCTCCGCAGGGACAGGAACAAATTGCATGGTCTGGTTGCCGAATCTATTGAACAGGTTTATGAAGGTCAGCTGGAAAACCAAGTCGAAGTTCTTGCAGGTCATTATTTGCGCAGTGAATATCTGGATAAAGCCCTGCACTACATGATCCTAGCAGGCCGAAAGTCTGCCCGGGAATACGCAAACCAGCAAGCTCAGCAATATTTCCTGCAAGCCAGGACATTACTCGATCAGGTCGAATACAGCCCCGGGCAAGCATGGCAGGTGTGGATCGGGTTGGGTGATGTACAGGTCTTCATTGGGGAGTATGACCAGGCGCGCAGCAGTTATCGAGAGATCATCCAGTCTAACCTAGTGGAAGAGGAGGATATTTCTGAATTCGGTTTGCACGAAGTCTATCGAAAGATCGCGACGACTTATGAGCGCCAGGGGGAATTCGAACGGGCTTTGGAACAGCTGGCAATCGCTGGTGAGCATCTCCAGGCACAAGTAAATTCTACCCCGGTTGCCAATGCGCAGATCCTGAATGATCGGGGCTGGATCCTGTTCTTAAAAGGCAATTTTCCGGAAGCTCGCTCAAACCTTCAATTTGCCCTGGAGCTGGTTGCCGGCAGCGAGGAACTGAGTGTTGTGGCATCCATCAATAACCGTTTAGGTGCCGTCTCTTATCAAATGCGGGAATATAAACGGGCCGCGCAATACGTTCGAGAGAGTCTTGCATTGAGAAAAATTTTGGGAGATTTATCCGGTGAAGCCCGATTATATAATAATTTAGGCCTGCTGGGATTGATGTCCGGGGACCTGCTTGATGCTGAGCAAGATTTTTACCAGAGCATCACGCTGCTTGAAAAAGTCGGCGACACCGAAGGAATTGCACTGGCGAATATCAATCTCGGACTGGTTAAGTTTGATCTGGGTGATTACGATCCTGCGAGAAATCATTTCGAAAAAGCGATTCTTGTTTCTCAGAAGATCGGACACCGTTTCTACCTGGGATTAGCAGAACTGTATCTGGGTCGCCTGGAAAGTGCCGAAGCAGGATATGACCGGGCTGAAGAATTATTTAACGAGAGCCGGGCGATATTTGAAGAACTGGGTGCACAGGATAATCTCGTGGACGTGTTCTGCTATCAAGCGGAAAATTACCTTGCCTGGGGGAAGAACGATGCAGCGATCTTGTGGAGCAAAGATGCTGGAGCACTTCTTGAAAGCGAGGCCGGTAACCTGTCGCTGGAGTCTGTGCAATCCGGCCGGGTGCTGCGCCTTCAGGGGTCCATTGCACGCCAGCAGGGACAAGTCGAGCAGGCCGAATTTTTACTGCAGGAAAGTGCAGCGATATTTAAGGCAGCTCTCGAAAAGTTGGAATCTGCCAGAACCGCTTTTGAACTCGGCCAGCTAGCGGTAGTTTGCGATCAACCTGCACGTGCCCAAACCTATTTTATGCAGGCAAAAAAAACCTTTTCCGAAGTAGGTGCGAAAAAGGAATTGGAAAGGCTTGATTCCTTTTTAGAAGCAGCAACTGCGTAATCGAGCCGATCAGCGAGTTTTTTGGGAATCCGCGCGCAATTCCAATGATCTGAAACAAAGCTATTCGAATTCTGTGAGGGGGTTTCTGATAGATTTCTTTCCCGCTCTGTTCGAAGCGGTGTACATGCCCTGGAACTTTTCCATTTCTCACCGATCTGTAACCTGCCCATCCAAATTCACCGGCGAGATTTGTCTAACCCATTTGGGCCAATTAAATTATTTGCGTTAATAAGAGCGGAGCTGTCTTGATTTAGAGACAGCCCCGTTTTGTCATTCAGTTTCCCGTGGTGGTTATTTTCAAGGTCATCCGTCAAAATCAACCCACTGCACTTTTGATGGCCGGGTTTCAAGTTCATCCCAATAATCTGGAGAAATTCCTGCTACTCCCTGATCGGGGAATGAACCCGCCCAGGCTCCATACCCACCCGCCCAGGCTCCATAACCACCCGCCCAGGCCCCGTAACCACCTGCCCAAGCCCCGTAACCACCCGCCCAAGCCCCGTAACCACCCGCCCAGGCCCCGTAACCACCCGCCCAGGCTCCGTAACCACCTGCCCAAGCCCCGTAACCGCCTGCCCAAGCCCCGTAACCACCTGCCCAGGCCCCGTAACCGCCGGTCCAGGGGCCGTATTCTCCGGCCCAGGCTCCATAGCCGCCGGTCCAGTCGGAAAATTCACCCCGGAGACGAAACTCTCCAATCTCCGGATCGAAGTATGACCATCCTTCGTAATGCTGCTCACCGGAAAGGTCTGCCCAGATATTCAAACCCAGGTTGGCGCTGCCTTCCAGATCAGCGAATACCGCATCTGGACCATTTACTCGACCGGCACCTTGCTGCCAGATACTGTAGAGCGCTTCAGTCGAATCGACATCGATCCAGGGTAAAGCTGTGACCATCAATCGGTACTTAACTTCATCCGGGGTTAGGTCTGGTTGGTGAGCTATTGTCAATGCAGCTAATCCGGAAACAACTGCGGAGGCTTGGGAAGTACCCGCCATCCAGAAATATTTTTGCGGCAGGTTGCTCTCGGGATGTTCTTCGACCAATGTGCTGTGTTTGGCAATCGTCGATACCATGTGGGCACCGGGAGCCAGCAGATCCGGTTTGGTGAATGCATCCAAGGTGGGACCCGCGGCGGAGAAAGGTGCCAGGAAATCATCACTCCAATCATCCGGCGTGTAATTATCGGTAAAGGCACCTACGGTGATCACATAGGGGTTGTTACCGGGGACACCGATGGTCAGCGGTGCTGCACCCCCATTTCCAGCGGCAACGACTACGGTGATGCCATTTGCCCAGGCTTGCATGACTGCCTGGTTTAGCGGATCGTACCAGTAAGGTACTTCAGCATCGGATACCAGTGAGAGATTCATGACCTTGATGTTGTATTCATCTTTGTGGTCAATTACCCATTGGATGCCCTGGATGACATTCTCATAATCGCTGAAGCCATACTCATCCAGGACCCGTACTCCCACCAGGCGCACACCAGGGGCGATGCCATTATATTCACCATCGGAGCCTTCTTGAGTATTGGCAATGATCCCCGCAATATGAGTCCCGTGTCCATGTGGATCCTTAGGCGCGTTACTGCCTTCAACGAAATCCACCCAACCAGCGATGCGGTTCTGGGGAACACCATTCACCTTATTCAACAGACCGGGGTGGTTGCTTAATCCTGTGTCGACAATTGCGACTGTGACACCTTCTCCCGTTACTCCAGCTTCCCAAACCAGGTCTGCGCCGACCAGATCAGGATAATCACTGGCGGGAGTTGGGTCATTACCATTTCCATTCCCGGTCATCTTGACGGAAGCATTTTTCAGCACGGCGCTGATCGCTGGTTCTGCCCGTAATGCTTCAACGGTATTTAAAGGCAGGGTAGCACCGAGGCTATTAACGATTTCGAGCCGGGAAGTGACCTGGCCCCCATAACCTGAGATCAACTCCGCTGCGGCTTCCAGGTTCCCGCTCCTGACGATAAAGGAGCCCAGCTCGCGTGCCGGTAGTGGGGTGGAGGCTGCGAATGACACCAGCAGCATGATCACGAGCAGCATACCTGTGTAGCGCTGGATGGATTGTGGAGTTTTCATACAATTTCTCCTAGAAACAAAAAGGCCTGGGATAACCAGACCTAAGATGCGCAGACAAGTATGTGTCGACGATCTCGGCGGCCTGGCGATCATAACCATTGGTAAATGGTCTTAGACCCATGGCTTTGCGTCCCCAGCTTTCACTGGGTTTGCCTTTATCGGATCGATTTGATTTTAGCATGATCCGGGGTCCCAAGTCAACTAGGATTACCTATCAATCATGCAAGTAATAGAATTAATACAATTAATGTTGTTTCCCGGTAAGGTATCTATCTTGACGAACTTGCCGGATCAGGTTGGATACTTATTCGAAATTGACCGGTCAAATGTGTGTTTACCGATTATGCTATCCATCCATTCACTATTTTACTGCGGGCAGCTGGTGATCTATTCTTTTTCGTTTTCCTTGTTCACAAGTGCGTTGAGACGTATTTTTTCGGCGTGAATTTTTTCATCCAGCAGGTCCATTTCTGCGACCATGCTGGGCGGGATAGAGTGGGCTGGCAGCCTAGCTTCAAGTTCTGCCAGCTGGGCTTCTAATTCCGAGATCCGCGCTTCAATTTTATACACCGTTTCACTTCGGACCATGTGGGCTCCTTATTCCAGCCAATCGTTACTAGGTTATATTTTGAAAATCATTCATGAAAGTGGACCACGATATTTAGGGCTGTCAATGGAATCTAATTGATGTCAATCATCACTTATTGTACTGACAAAATACATTTTGTGAAAAACCTTGCCGAGTGGTAAACTATAATCCGTGCGTCGCAAAATCGCGCACCCAGTTTGTGAAGAGAACTTCCCATACTTGGTTGAATATCAATATGAGAAATCCTTGGTAACCCTGGATCGTTCAGCCAGGGAGTTAATAGCGCAAAAAAAGCAATTATATTCAAAAGAAATAGGAGGTCAGGATGACTGACAAAAAATGGGTTTACACATTCAGCGAAGTGGATGTCGCTGAGAAAACAGTAGGCGGCAGTTGGGAAGCCGTACGTGCCTTGTTGGGTGGGAAAGGTTCCGGTCTGGCAGACATGACCCGGGCCGGCGTCCCGGTGCCGCCAGGTTTTACCGTCACGACGGAAGCCTGCAATGCCTATCTGGATGCAGGCGGTAAATTACCTGAAGGATTGTGGGATCAGGAACTGGCAGCATTAAGTCAAGTTGAGGCTGCAACCGGCAAGAAGTTTGGTGATGCGAGTAATCCACTTCTGGTGTCCTGCCGTTCAGGAGCAAAATTCTCGATGCCAGGCATGATGGATACCGTGCTGAACATCGGGCTCAATGATGAGACCGCGAAAGGCATGGCGGAATTGACTGGCGACGAGCGATTCGTGTTCGATGCATATCGAAGACTGGTGGAAATGTTTGGCGAGGTAGTACTTGGAATACCGGACGAAGCATTCGAAGATCCGATGGACGCCTATAAGGAAGCTAAAGGGGTCAAGTCTGACACAGAACTCGATGCACAGGATTGGAAGAAGCTGGTTGAAATGTTTAGAGCCGTAGTTAAGGAACACATGGGCTTTGATTTTCCCCAGGATCCTTATGAACAGCTTCGTTTAGCCACGGAGGCGGTCTTCAAATCCTGGAATGGGAAACGAGCGGTTGATTACCGCAATGCAGCCGGCATCCGGCATGATCTGGGTACTGCGGTCAACATACAAACCATGGTGTTTGGAAACATGGGCTGGGATTCGGGCACAGGTGTTGCCTTCACCCGCGATCCAGCCACCGGCGAGAAAGAGCTGTATGGTGATTACTTGCTGAATGCTCAGGGAGAGGATGTTGTCGCAGGTATTCGCAACACAGAAAAGATCGGCGATCTCAAGAACGATATGCCAGCGGCTTCCAAGGAATTTGAAGCAATCGTCGATAAGCTCGAGAAGCATTATCGAGATATGCAGGATGTTGAGTTTACGATTGAAAAGAATAAACTCTGGATGCTCCAAACGCGCACTGGGAAGCGGACTGCAAAAGCCGCGGTGAAAATCGCGGTGGATATGGCGGAGGAGGAACTGATCACGAAAGAAGAGGCAGTCCTGAGAGTACTGCCAGCAGATGTGGACACCTTGCTGCACCCGCAGTTTGATGTCAAGGCCCTGGATGAAGCCAGGGAAACAGGCAAAATGTATGCCTCCGGTGTGAATGCTTCCCCAGGTGCAGCTGTCGGGCAGGTGTATTTTGACGCGGATACTGCTGAGCGTATGGCAAAGGAGGAAGGACAGGACGTGATCATGGTGCGACCTTTCACCAAACCAGATGATGTGCATGGTATGCTGGCGTCGAAGGGTATTCTGACCAGCGAGGGAGGTGCTACCTCTCATGCTGCAGTTGTCGCCCGCCAATTTGGTGTACCCTGTGTCGTTGGCGCAGCCATGATCCGCCTCGATCTTGAGAAACGCTTGATGAAGGTTGAAGATCAAGTTGTTAATGAAGGTGATTGGATCTCGGTCGACGGCACTAGCGGTGAGGTGTTCCTTGGAAAAATCTCCACTATCGCACCAACCCTGGAAGAACAAACTGACCTGCTTACCCTGCTCACCTGGGCGGATGAGATCAGCGCCACACCTGGCATCCGTTCCGTCCCCAAGGGATGGCCTACAACCGGCTTGCAGGTTTGGGCAAACGCAGATTATCCTGCGGATGCGCGCCGGGCGCGCTCCTATGGCGCGGTTGGAATCGGGTTGTGCCGTACTGAGCACATGTTCTTCGAACAGGAACGATTACCTACTGTACAGCGAATGATCCTGGCGGATACTTCTGATGAACGGCGAGCGGCCCTCGATGAGCTGCTGCCTTTCCAGCGGGCTGATTTTGAAGGTTTGTTTGAAGCCATGGACGGTCATCCCGTGATCATTCGCCTGATCGACCCGCCGCTTCACGAGTTCTTGCCGTCACAAGAAGAACTGCTTGAAGAAGTAATCACCATGCGTGTTAAAGGCGAGACGAGTGGTTTAGCAGAAAAAGAAGCCCTGCTCACCCATGTCCAGGGACTGCATGAGAGCAATCCGATGATGGGCTTACGCGGTATCCGGCTGAGCATCGTGATGCCGGAGATCGTTGAGATGCAGGTGCGGGCGATCTTTGAGGCTGCTGCAAATGTCACCCTTAAAGGTGTTGATGCCAGACCAGAGGTAATGATCCCCTTGACTGGTACCGTAAATGAGCTCAATGTGATCCAACCGCGCTTGATCGTGATTGCAAAAGAAGTTATGCAGGAGAAAGGTGTCGAGTTCCAGTACAAGTTTGGAACCATGATCGAGATTCCTCGCGCGGCGGTCACTGCAGGAGAAATTGCCGAAGTAGCCGAGTTCTTCTCATTCGGGACGAATGACCTGACCCAGATGACTTACGGTTACAGCCGAGACGACGCTGAGCGCAATTTCCTGCTCAAGTACGTGGAAGATGGCATTCTTCCGAAGAATCCATTCCAGACGATCGATCGGGAGGGGGTTGGCAAATTGATGGAGATTTGTGTGCGCGAAGGCCGCGCGACCCGCACTGACTTGGAAGTCGGTATCTGCGGTGAACACGGCGGCGATCCAGAATCTATCGAGTTCTGCTACTCCATTGGACAAAATTACGTCAGCTGCTCACCGTTCCGGGTGCCTATTGCCCGCCTCGCAGCTGCTCATGCTGCCCTGAAATACCGGGGAGTGGAGCTGATGAAGTAAGCTGCTGGACAAACAAGTAACAAAAAGCCGTGGAGAGTGATCTCAATCCACGGCTTTATTAATTAATCGTCACCTGAGAAACATGAAGGAAGTGCGATCGAGTGTCAATGTTCCTGGAGTCCTGGTTGAAAATTACACATCAGGAATCAGCGTTTTCTGGATTTCCTTTCACGATTGAGGGCATCTAGATACCAGCGAGGAGCGCGGGAGGCAAGTCTGCCGAAGGCATCCGTTACAGGTTTGCGTATTTCATCCCCTGGGTTGCCGGTTTCGCAGCTGATCATCAGATGCTCGTGGCATTCTGATTCGGTTTCGCAAACTCGAAAACATATTGGGCAGATGAAGATGACCTGCTCCTGTTTCATTTCATCCTTCCTTAAACGCTACGAAGCGAATTCAACCGGATTTAATATGGATAAAAGTCATTGTAACCGATCTCGAAGATCACCACAATGCGGGCAGGTCTTGAGTATCCCTTCGATGACTGCCACTACATTAAAGCAGGCACTGCACAGGTTTTGGGGTTCCGTGGGGAGTAAGACGGGGCTGCCATAATCAGGCAGCCCCTTCGTAGTGGAGCATTCAGGACGTGAGTTGACGCGTGATGATGCTTTTAGGACCCAGATTGACCTGCCAGGTAAGAGTGCCTTGGCTGGTAAAGTGTGATGAAAGTGCGATGAACGGTGTTGATGAATGTAATGTGCACGGCCATCAGGGTTTCAGAGGGTGATGCAATTATGCTTGTTGTCCAGCTCGCTCCTTACGCACAAATTCAGCACCTTCCCGGAGGGCCTGGAAATTCAGAGGCAGCAGATTTTTGTGCCGGTCGGGGAGATGATCTTCAAGTGTCTTTTCTATGGATTCGATCGTCAAGACGGGAACCTCGGTGAGCAGTGCTCCCACCATCACGACGTTGGTCATGCGCCTGTCACCCAAGGATTCGGCGATCTCGTTGGCAGGGATTTCTATCCTGCGCAGGTCGCTTCGTTCAATCTCCTTGTCGACCAGCGAGGAATTAATAATCAAGATTCCGTTTTCACTTACCAGCGGTTCATACTTTTCCGTTGATGGCTGATTCATCGCTATCACCGCTTGTGGGTTCCTTACGATGGGTGAACCAATCTCCTCATCCGCGATGATGACTGTGCAGTTGGCTGTGCCACCGCGCATTTCTGGTCCATACGAGGGGATCCAGGTGACTTCTTTGCCATTATCCATGGCTGCGTATGCCAGCACCTGCCCGGCAAATAGCACCCCCTGGCCTCCAAAACCCGCGATAATGATTTCGGTTTGCATGTATCTTCCTTGGTCGGACTAGACTCGCAGCTGTTCGATGCTGGGGGCGACTTTAAAATCCTCCAGCGGGTAGTAAGGGATCATATGATCTTCAATCCATTGGAGTGCTTGGATTGGATTCATTCCCCAATTCGTCGGACAGGTGGATAATAATTCCACCAAAGAAAAACCCAAGCCGCGCACCTGGGTTTCAAATGCCAGGCGGATCGCTTTCTTTGCTTTGCGGATATTTTTCGGATCGTGCAAGCTGCGGCGGACGATATACCCGGCTCCATCCAGGGTGGCTAACATTTCCGCGGTGCGGATAGGGAACCCGGCTTGTTCAATGTCTCGCCCGGCGGGAGAAGAAGTGGTCTTTTGGCCTGGTAGCGTCGTAGGTGCCATCTGGCCTCCGGTCATCCCATAATTGGCATTGTTGATGAAAATGGTGGTAATGTTTTCACCTCGGGCAGCGGCATGCACGATCTCCGCCATCCCGATAGAAGCCAAATCGCCGTCGCCCTGGTAAGTGAACACGACCCGGTCCGGCAAGACTCGTTTAATCCCGGTTGCCATGGCAGGTGCACGCCCGTGGGCAGCTTCCACAAAATCGCAATCAAAATAGTTATACGCAAATACCGAACAACCTACCGAAGCAACCCCTACTGTGATATCCTGCAGCTGCATTTCTTCGAGAACTTCGGCAACCAGGCGGTGGGCAACCCCATGGGTGCATCCGGGGCAGTAATGTGTCGTTGTGCTTGTGAAAGTTGTTGGACGCTGGTAAACGATCTCAACAGGTGGTTCAGAGACCATAATTGGGTACTCCTTAATTTTTATGGCTGTCCAGGCGCTGCATCCACGAAATCCTTGGATTGGCGCTCGGCGCGACTGGTTCGTAACATAGACGCTTGATCTCACCGAGAATTTCATCGGGCAGGGGGACCATCCCCCCAAGGCGTCCATAAAATTCGACGGGGATCTTGCCACCCACAGCTGCCTGAACATCCTTCAGCATCTGGCCAGAATTCATCTCCACGACCAGTATACCGCAAGCCAGTTCCGTCAGCTCTTTAACGCGCTGAACCGGGAAAGGACTGACCGTGATGGGGCGCAGTAGACCAACAGGGATACCTTCTGCCCTTGCCGCGCGTACTGCGGAAAGCGCCACCCTGCCTGCGGTGCCAAACCCTACCACAACCAGCTCCGCGCCTTCCATGAAGTATTCCTTGTAGCGCAATTCATTAGCTTCGATTTCGTTCCAGACCTCCAGTAACTCTAAGTTCACTTTTTCTTCTTCTTCTGGATCGATGTAGATCGAACTGAGGATGCGCCGTTCCCGATTTTCTGCCCCTGTGACTGCCCAATCAGGTTTTTGTTTTCTGAGGGGTTGCATGGCGGGTAGCTCCGCAGGTTCCATCATCTGCCCAATACTGCCATCAATCAGGACCACAACAATTGCCCTGTATTTTTCAGCCAGCTCGAAAGCTTCCACGGTCAAGTCAATGGCTTCCTGGATGCTTGCTGGTGCAAGCACAATGGGATGGAAATCCCCGTGTCCTCCACCGTAGACAATCTGGTTGTAGTCCCCCTGGGATGGAGCGATATTCCCCAAACCGGGACCGCCTCGCATTACATCGATCAGAACCACGGGAACCTGGGTGCCCGCGATGTAGGAGATGCCTTCCATCATCAGGCTGATCCCGGGACTGGAGGAAGAGGTCATTACCCTCGCCCCGGTACAGGCTGCGCCATAAACCATGTTGATAGCCGCTAGCTCACTTTCTGCCTGTAAGAATGTGCGCCCCAGTTCTGGTAACCGTCTGGAGAGCCATTCGAGTAATTCAGTCTGAGGGGTAATCGGGTAGCCAAAATAGGCCTCCAGGCCAGCGCGCACGGCTGCTTCGGCGATGGCTTCATTGCCTTTTAGCAGTTCTTTCATAATAATAGCTCTCCTAGGCAGCAGTTTTAACGCGCCTGGCAGGCACTTCCCGGTAAACAGTAAGGGCTGCTTCCGGACAAACGATTGCGCAAATTGCACATCCGGTGCAGCCCTCCGAGCTGAGGTAGGCGGGGTGATAACCCCTGGGAGTAAGGTGGTCCATGTCGAGGCTGATCACCTCCTGCGGGCAGGCATTGACACAAAGATCACATCCTTTGCAGTAGTGCTGGTCGACTTCTATCCATCCCTTCACGGGCATTTGCGAACCTCCAAGCAGGTGCTTAATCACTGGTCGATATTTACTACCTTCATTATCTATATATAGCCGCTGCCGGAATAGTGCTAACTGTCACTGATCTACGATACAAAAGTCCTAAAACCGTGCAGTACAAAATGTCTTGATGGTCAATTGAAGGACACCCAATTGAACGAGCCAATCTGCAGAAATCACGATGATCGCATCTTTCGTATAGCCGATAATCGTTTTACAGGTCTTCATACCGTGAATCCTCGATTTCCTGCCTCTGTTCAGAGTCAGCTAGCTCCTGAGGAGAAAAAGAACCCTCCTCGGCAGCGGTTATCTCTGCAGCCTCAGCTGCATGCAGCTCCTCCAGCGATGCCCGCCTGACGAGGCTCCATTTTCCGCAGTAAGGGCAGCGATCGTACTTATGCAATCCAAGGTTCAGCCCGTAGACATGCCTGCTGAAAGGGCGTGAGCACTTGGGGCAGATTGCCCCTCCATAATGCCCGTATTGGCGCGGCGCACCCGCTGGGAGCTGCTCTGTCTTACCGCGGGTGAAAATTAAAGGCACCAGGAATGAAAGACCCGCTGCAATGATGATCAGAACCAATAGAGGAATGATGATTCTGCTGGCATCTTGCCAACCCTCCCCCGCTGAAACAAATTCAACCTGGATCAAGTTGGAGCTCAGCTCTTGATCACTTGCAGTGAAAGCCTGTGCCTGCAGCTCGTGATATCCCAGGGGATAATCATCGGTGACGAAGCGCAGTTCGAAAGGCGCCGAACTTGATTCGCCCAGTACTTGGTCATCCAGGTAGTAAACAACGCGCTTTAGATCATCTGGCCCACTGGTTCGGATGGTGAATGTTCCCTGAATTTTCCCTGTACCCGAGGAATATCCCCAATTCCGTTTCAGACTGATCTTGAGCGGCTCATCCTGCTGCAGTGGGTTAACTGCTGAAATGGAGATCAGCAGAAGGAACAGCAATCTTGGAAGAATCATATTTATCCTGGTTCAGTCATCACTTCCAGCGAGTGATGATCGTTTCCCGCTGGAAAAGGCGCACCGACAGGTAGACCAGTACCAGGTCGACCAGGCCAAGGACCAGAGCACTGGCTATCATGAAGGTCGTATTCAGAATAATAATACCTGCCATCTGGCCGAAAAAAGCTGCCAGAACTGGCAGGATGATGATCATGGATACCTGTTCGGCGACACGGGGATCATTAACACGCGAAGAAACGATGATGCTGAAGCTGACCGCGGAAAGAGCCATCAGGGGTCCGATAATAAAGATGGCGATGATCCAGCGCAGATCCAGGAAATTGCCGATCACAACCGGGTTGCTGATCATGATCCAGGTGCCCAGGATAAATATCCCAAACCCGATCCAGGTGGCAGCCAGGGCTGGGATAATCGCAGCAAGGGATTTACCAATCAGCAGCTCAGCGGTGGTAATCGGTGTTGCCAGCAGCGGTTCCAGGCTGCGGTTGATCTTCTCGCCAACAATAGAATACGCGGAGATTGAGGAGGGAATCGCCAGGGGGATGATCATGAACATGATCATGAATTGGCTGACTATAAAAACTTGGAAGCAATCTCCACCACTCAATTCAGAAGGGCAAAGCGCGTTAAATTCGCCGGGAATATCACTGGTCATGCCTGTGAAATCTTCGCTCGTACCGGAGAAATAGATGATCACCAAAGGAATAGCGGTCAAAATCAGGGGTAGGAAAGCCACCGTAAACAGTACCATCCTGTTCTTGAATACTTCTGACCATTCTTTGCGGAGTATGGTGTTAATCTTGTTCATAAAATGCCTTAGCTCACTGCATGGTTATAAGGAGATAACAGGTACCTTTTTGTGAACCATCCCACGGGAAGAACTTGATCCGCCCTCAGGTTCACGATTGCTTGACCAGCTGCAGGTAAACGTCTTCAAGCGAGCGGCGCAGCTCTCCAACGAACTGTATTTCCGCACCTTCCCTGACCAGCAAGCGGATTAATTCAGGATTGTGCGCCTCGGGGTCATTGATGGTTGCCATGATCTTGTTCTCTACCAAACGCGCCTCCGAAACGCTGGGGTGCTCAGCAAGTTTGTCCACTAATTTTTGGTCTGCATGCTGCAGATGAAAGACGATCTTGCGTCCAAATACCTGCCTGCGCAGGTTCGAAGGTGCGTCCACTACCAGCAGTCGGGTTTTAAAGACCCCGATCCGGTCGCAGAGACGGTCGGCTTCATCCAGGTTGTGGGTACAGATGAAAATTGTGCGACCCTGCCTTTTGATCTCCAGGATGAATTCCCTGACCAGACGTGATGCTTCCGGGTCAAGACCTGCAGACGGTTCATCCAGGAAGATGGTGCGCGGTTCGTGCAGCAAGGCGCGGGCGATAGCTAACTTTTGCTTCATGCCTTTCGAAAAAGTAGCTGCCACGTCGAACCTTCGATCCCATAATCCGAGGAAGCGCAGGTATTTCTCGACCTGTCCTTTGACATCCTCGACCTCATACAGGTTGGCATAAATCTCGAGATTGCGCTCGGCACTCAGGTTATCGTATAATCCGGGAGTTTCGGTCAAAAGACCAACACTGCGGCGAATGTCGATATCCTGTTCCCCAACTTGAAACCCGTTTACAGAAGCACTGCCTGCCGTGGGGCTGATCAGGCTGGTCAGCATGCGCACCGTGGTCGTTTTCCCGGCACCATTGGGTCCCAGGAAGCCGAATACCTGACCTTCAGGTATTTCCAAAGTTAGGTTTTCAACCGCTGTGATCTCGCCAAATTTCTTTGTAAGGTTTTGTGTTGTGATCATTGTTTAGTTTGAAAAACGAGTTGCTTCGATCGTTTCTTTATTTTCTTCGATCGGCGGCAAATTCACCGGATCATTTTCGCCTGTTCCACCTGCTGGTAAATCGCTGGTTTCTTCGATTGGGTCTTCCCCACGCAGGGCAAACAGGATCGCAATGCTGAGGATCGTGAAAATCGCTACGATGCCCTCTGTTATGTATACGCCCCATGTACGAACGCTATAGACCGATGCTGCATCCAGCAAGGCATGCAAGAATATGGCGATCCATAGCCAGCGGATTTGTCCACGCAGGAATACCTGGAGCACGATAATGGTCATTGTTACCTGGATGGGGAGCACCAGTATTCGCTCCAGTGCGCCCAGCAGCGAATCATACCAGGTGGCGCTCCAAAATAGATCCAGTCCTTGAAGCAGGGGTGCCTGTTGTTCAGGGGATAAGAGGGTCGTTAAATCGATTGTGCGCAGTACCGTAAAAACGATATAGTTCAGCAGCATGGTGACCACGAAAAAGAGGATCGCTTCCATCCCACCCCAGCCGGTACCAAAGAGCACGCCTTTTGGCCAGGTACGGGCATCCTTTGCCCACCAGCGTAATCCCACATAGCGAGTAATTTCTTCAAATAAACCCGCACTGAGTCCCAAAATGATGGCGCTGAAAATGAGCTGGTACTGTTCTGGTGGTAAGGGTAAGGAACCTGATTTGAACAAGCTATCCAGGAATAAATTGAAAGGGATGTGCAGGATCTGGGCAATCACAAACAAAGCAGCCCCGATCCAATACAAGCGCCAACCGAGATTGTATTTTCTGGTCAGGAAAACTCCCAGACCGATGACCAGAGCTAAAACCAGGAAAATACCGAGCGGGTAAGTAAAGAACAGTACAGAATTCATTGATGTGGTCCTGAAGATCGTGGAGTAAACGAAAACATTAATAATTTCCGGCCGAGTTCCCGGTAGTCTGATTCCGTACCGTCCAATTCGTAACCCATGTAACGCGCAAGGCTTATCATCGCCGTCGGGTGGCGCTGGGCGTAATCAAGGATGACGAGTTCGCTTTGTCCAGGTGATAGCTCTTCCGCCAGCATAGAAAAATTCTGACGTCCTACCTGTACTTCGACCTCCGGGTTGGTGCGGATATTTTTAACCCAGTCGCTTTTTTCACCCCATGCGGCGGCCACGTAATAGATATTATTTGGGGCATCGTGCATTACAACTTCCAGAACGACCTGGCGGGGTTGACCGCTGATACGCCCGGTATGCGTGAGCTTCAGAAACCTGCTGCCTAAAAGCCAACCCAGATGAATGCGGTAAAGCCAGATAGGGGCTCGAAAGAATGCTCGTTTAATACCCGTTGGAGGAGTACGTTCTGCTGCTTTTTCAATCATGATCAATCCTTAGTTTTCTGCGCGCTGATTAACTCACTTGGTACACCGGCTTGGACGATCACCTGCCGTTTTACCATGCTAAACCCTGTTTCCTGAACATGATTTTGAAGTTTCAAAGGTCGGCATCCGCCACATGCTGCTGGAGAGATGGAAAATAAACCCTTCCAGAGCGAGACAAGTGTGCGGGAAGGTAGGTCCACACCTTCCGTTAGGGCAAGGATCACCAACTTGCCACCAGACCTAAGCACCCGGTGAAAATCATGTAGCAGTCGCCCAATATCTGCCAGGGGCAGCAGGTCGAGGATGTAAGATGCGTACAGGCGATCGAAAGCCTGCCCCCGGTAAGGCAGGCAGCGGGCATCTGCCTGACAGATACTTGCCCCGGTTCGTTCCCGGGCTAACTTTGCCATCACCGGGGAGAGATCCAATCCAAAAGCGATCCCACCAGGGCGGATGGTGGATTGGATTCTTGCGAGTTCTTTTCCCGTACCTGCACCCACGCTGAGCACGTTGAGACCCGGGACAAGCTGCAGAGTGTTAAAAGCCTGCTCCTTGGCCTGACCTTCATAAAATTCAAACCAATCATAGCGACTGCCAATGCGATCATAGAATTTTTGAGCTGCGGAGGTGGTCAGGATTTTTTCAGACATCTCGATTCCTGCGTTAAAGAATAGTGCAAATCACCTCGGATGGCAAGATGTGTTTTGTCATGTTAGCCAGCTAATCTAATTAAATGTAAAAACGCACCCGTCCAGGATGCGTTTACATTCGCCTCCGTGTCGGCGCTATCAATTCAGGTTTAAAGTTAACATACTCTCCGAGACCCATGCATATCCGTATCCAAAGTATGGAAATCTCCAGCGCCTGCAGCGGAAAACCCTGGGTTCACCGAGCTCAACCCGGATTTGGTTACCGCAATCTCCGGCCATATCTTCTGTCCATGCATATCCATAACCAGAATACGGGAAGGTCCAGGTCTTTTTGCGCATCACATTAATCGCCTGTAACCTCAGCTCGTTGCCGTCGATTGTGCCCTCCATTTCCTTTCGCCAGGCATAACCATGACCTCGATATGGAAACGAAGTTCTGCGGCTTTTTCCCACCTCACTGGTAACCAGCTCCACACTGAGGCCATCTTTCTTCCCGTTCATTTTTTGTGTCCAGGCAAATCCGAAGCCAAGCCAGGGAAAGCGGGTCGATTTCTTACGGATAACATGGCTGGCGGATAATTTGATGTTTAGGGAACCCCCATTTGTTTGCACCAGCTCAACCAGATCTGCATAATTGGTCGTTCTTCCTTTCTCAATCTTTTCCTTTGGATCAAATTCCTGCAGTGTTTGCCTGCAGACCGGACACCGCCGGGTCCATCCTTCGTAATTGCAATTACATGCTGTGCAGTACATCCATCCTCCTTGAGAAATGGTAAATCCGAAGTCCTTCTAAGCCTATCAAGAATCCCTTTTATTCACAAGATACTATAGTATTGCTTGGAATAGTACACAGGGATCGTTAATCCTGGCTGAAAGTAAACCGGGATTACCCAGATCCAATTGAGATATTTCAAGCACCTGAAGTGACCCAGTTCATTTCTTGGGAACCAGCTACATGATAAAGTTTCAATACCATTCCTGACTCGAATTTGGTTTTAGAGGAAGGTGCGATGCTTGCTAATAATGCGGATATTTCTGAAACCTTGGAGTGGATGCTGCAAAGCCGCCAGGTGGGGGAGGAAATCTTAATCGAAACTCTCATCCATGAACAATATACAAACGTCTACCGTTTCATACTTTCCATTGCTGGTCCGCAAGAAAGATCGTCTGCTCAGCAACTGGCTGAACAGACGATCTTAGCAGCTGTCACGGATCCTTCGGCGTACGACATGCATTTCGGTGTGCAGGTTTGGCTGTTCAAGATAGCCACCCAAGTCACAAGGAGTTGCAGGGTTGTCCCCTACATCCGAAAAGTTTCAAAATTTAACGGTTTTGACAATGTATCAGGCAACCAGTACCAGCAAATATACGATTGGTTGGATGGATTGACATTCGAGATGCGTATATCCCTGACACTCAAGCACCTGTTTGGTCTCACTACCCCACAAATCGCTCAGGTAATTGGAGTTCAAGAAGGCAGGGCTGAAGCATTGTTCATTGAATCGAGTAAATTCTGGTTGGATAGAGAGGCCCAAGCCGGGAGGTTAGATCTTTTTCTTGCTGTTGCACCCGGTGGGCGCTGGCCAATAGAGGAGCTGGATGAGATTGAAGAACAACAGCTATCACGACGCATGCTTGGTATCCTGAAAGAGCGCGACCGGCGAAAAGGACATCTTGTTATGCTTAGTGAATTGTGCCTGGCGATTTTTATCATCATGTTCGTAGCTGGAATGGATCGCTTCGTAAATTCATTATCCCCCACGCCAACGGTAGAAGTTATACATCAAACCAGGATGGTCAATCAAATCGTATATATTTCTCCGACACCAGGACCAGTCCCAACAGCGACTCCCTTCCCTGAGAAAGCCATTCTTTACCAGGCGCAGGCTGGTGAAACATTGGAACAGGTCGCAAACAAGATTTCATTCGATGCACATATTCTATCGGCTCTGAATAATATTCCCCTGGACCTGCCGCTCGAAGCGGATCGAATTATCATGATCGGGATCAGCGAATCCAGGGTGCTAATAGCAAGCGATCCCACCCCGGGGGCAACACCGAGACCGGTCCAATCTCCGTTGGAGGAGCTGAACATGTCCTCCAGTGATCAGGAAATTTACGAGCGCATCATGGGAGCAAAAAAGTATTGGCGTACTCTCTGGGCGGATGCATTGGTGATCCGTTATGGCCCGCCCGGTTACCTGGGTAATCCTGAATTCAGACGACAGCAGGTATGGGTGGAACAACCTTATTTCAATTATGCGCTGGATGGCGAAAATGGGTCTAAAGTTGAATTTATTTATTCAAGTATCGGTGGGTTGGAAAACCTGCTGAATATCTCGACGGGTGACCTGGTGACCAACTTGGGCTCTCAGGAACTTAATTATCGACCTGGTCTGCTTGAAATGATCTTCTCCCATGATTTTTCTGAGAATGCTCCCGGTAAGGCTGAACTTTTAGCTCTGGATGTGATTGCAGGCAGGAAAGTCCTGGTTTTGGATTGGTATGCAGACCGGATTTCTTTACGGGGAGGTGCAGGAGATTTGCAACAATCTCCTGTATATCTTGGGAGGTATTGGGTCGATACCCAGCTTGGTACCATCCTGCGCGCCCAGAAATTTTCTGGACGACCATCAAATCATTTATCGGAAGAGATTGTGGTGTCCAAAATATCCTTCGATATTCCTATTCCCCGGCGCCTGTATGACACTTCTCAACCTCTGCAAACCTATTTTTCAAAGGATCACAAGGGTAGTTTCGTGGAAAGCCCCATAGAAACTCCAGGTGACTTAGGGATTTCACCCTTGGATCAAGAAGTACTGGAATACTTAAACCCGCCTGCTGGTTTCGAAATCAACAAAAGCTATTTGGAAATCTATTGGACCAATCTCTCCCGGTTTAATCCGGATCAGGTCACCAGCGTAGATATTTTTGGGGATGGTTTTTACCTGGGCAATGTTGAATTTGGCGAGCCTGACCAGCTGCAGTGCACTCGTTCACCAGACGGACTCTGGCTCGCTTTTTCCGGCTGGTCAGATGAGATGGAAGGTGGTTTTACACCCCTGGGCTGGTTCAATCTCAGCCAGCTGCCGGATCGAAAAGTGTTCAACCCGGGGATCATCCCCGGCGAATTTTCTTTTTCACCGGACAACCAGCAGCTGGCTGTATATGGGTGCGAACGCGATGGTGGGCAAGCCTGTGGTATCTACTTGATTGATGTCCATAGTGGCGCTTCACGATTATTGCGGTTGGTGGAACAGGGCGCGGCGATGGTCTGGAGTCCTGACGGTTTGGCAATCGCAATCCAGGGTTCTTTCCGCAAAAATGGGAAATGGCGGCAATTGATCTTCGATACAAATTCCGGCACGGAGATCTATGACGGTCCTTTCGACTGGGAGGGAATGTCGATGGCAAATAATTCTCCAGTCCATGATTGGGGTGTGCAATATCCGCCCAGGAAAGGTGGTTTGGAAATCTGCACCTTGCCTCCAGCGCTCGATTAAAATGGCAATTCTGGTATAATTTTTTCATTATTATTTGAGCGACCCAAAACTTCATTTAAGCGATAACGCCGGGAGAAACCCGGTGTTATTTTCGTGAACTCGCGTTTGTGATATGTGGAGGCGTGACAATCAATATGGACAAAGAGCAATATTTGGATTTATACCACCAGATGGTGCTGATTCGACGTGTGGAAGAACGTGCTGCTGAACTCTACCAGCAGGGAAAGATCGGTGGTTTTTTGCACTTATATATTGGGCAGGAAGCTGTCAGCACCGGCTTGATCTCTGCTCGAAAACCCGAGGATCGCATCATCACAGCCTACCGGGATCACGGAGTGGCGATCAATGCCGGGATACCCGCAAAATCTGTGATGGCCGAACTGCTGGGAAAAGCCACCGGTATTTCGAAAGGCAAAGGTGGCTCCATGCACATGGCGGACGTGAAACTCAATTACTGGGGAGGTCATGCAGTGGTAGGTTCGCACCTGCCGATTGCGGCTGGATTGGCATTAGGTGACCAGTACCAGGAAACTGGCGGTGTCACGATCTGCATGTTCGGTGATGGGGCGACCAACATTGGTTTCTTCCATGAGGCCCTCAACCTTTCGAAAGTATGGCAACTGCCCGTGCTCTGGGTAACCGAAAACAACAAGTACGGCATGGGGACAACTGTGGAGCGCGCTTCAGCTGTTTCAGAAATTCGCCAGAAGGCTGAAGGCTACGGAATTCCCAATGCGCGGGTCGATGGTATGGACCTGGTAGCAGTACACGCAGCAGCAGAAGAACACCTGGAATACATTCGCTCCGGTAATGGACCATTCTTCCTGGAAGCTGTGACTTACCGATTCCGGGGCCATTCTATGGGTGATCCAGAACGCTACCGAGAAAAGGAAGAAATCGAGAAATGGAAGGAAGAAGATCCAATCGGTATCTACCGTAAATACTTGGTTGGAGAAAAAATCGCAAAAACGGCGCAGCTGGATGCGATCGATCAGCAAGTTGAGCAGGAGGTCCAAGAGGCAGTTGAGTTCGCCGAGGCCAGTCCCGAACCAGCAGCCGAGGCATTATTTGAGCACATTTACGCGGATTAAGCGGAGCACTGGTGCCTGAGGCACCGTTTATCCTTTATTCAGCGAACAATAAATCTGAGGACAGTTTTATGGCAAGAATTACAATGCGCGAGGCTATCTCGCAGGCTTTATGGGAAGAAATGGAAAGGGATGAGAAGGTCTTCATCCTGGGTGAAGAAGTAGGTGTCTGGGGGGGAACCTACGCGGTGACCAAAGGCTTCTACGATCACTTTGGCGCGAAGCGGGTGAGAGACACGCCCATATCTGAATCTGCTATCATCGGCGCCGGGATCGGTGCGGCGTTGACCGGATTACGCCCCGTCGCAGAGTTGATGACGATTAACTTCGCCTTCGCTGCGATGGACCATATTGTGAATGAAGCTGCCAAGCTGCGCTATATGTTCGGCGGGCAGTTCACCATTCCGCTGGTGATCCGTACTCCAGGAGGTGGAGGACGTCAGCTGGGAGCCACGCACTCGCAGACTCCGGATGCGATCTTCGCTCACTTCCCAGGTCTAAAGGTTGTTGCACCGGGAACCCCGGAAGATGCTAAGGGGATGCTGAAATCTGCAATCCGTTCAGATGATCCGATCCTGTTCATCGAGCATGCCACCCTGTACCAGGTACGAGGCGAGGTTCCCGAGGAAGAATATCTAGTGCCGCTGGACAAAGCGAAAGTTCACCGTCCAGGAAGCGATGTGACCCTGGTTACTTACAGCAAGATGCTGGAGCTTTCTGACAAAGCTGCCGAGCAGCTTGCCAAGGAAGGTATTGAAGCAGAAATCATCGACCTGCGCTGTTTGCGTCCCCTGGATATGGAACCGGTTTTGGAATCCTTCAAGAAGACCAACCGCGCAGTAGTGGTCGAGGAAGGTTGGCGTTCTTTTGGGGTGGGTTCAGAAGTCGCCTCCCGGATTTATGAGCAGGCCTTTGATTATGTAGATGCACCCATCCAGCGGGTTGCGCAGAAAGAAGTCCCCCTGCCTTACAACCGGACCCTGGAACAAATGGCTTTGCCTCAAGTTGAGGATATCGTCCAGGCGGTCAAGGAGGTGATCTAATGGCCGAAATCGTCAACATGCCCAAACTGGGTTTTGATATGGCAGAAGGTACATTGGTGCGTTGGGTGATCAATGAACAGGAAGCAGTTGAAAAAGGCCAGGTGTTAGCCGAGATAGAGACAGATAAGGCGACCGTAGAGGTTGAATCGCCGTTTACCGGGATTGTCAGACGGCATTTGGTCGAGCAAGATGCAGTAGTTCCGGTCAGCACACCGATTGCCGTGATCGGTGAGAGCGATGAAGAGATTGATTTCGATCGCCTGCTGGTCGAGGTTCAGGAGGCGGAAACCGCTGGGGGTGAAGCAGCGGAAAGCGAACCGGATGTAAGTCAAGACAAGGTTGAAGCATCGATTACCGAAGCCAGAAGGGAGGCAGGGTTCAATCTCCCGGATGGCGTGCGCGCCTCACCACTTGCAAGGCGAATGGCAGAAAAACTGGGAATCAATATGCGGCAGGTGAAAGGTAGTGGTCCCAATGGACGCATCACAAAAGCTGATATTGAGAGCTACCAGGCTGCTCCCCAGGCGGGACAGCAGCTCCAGCCGGTTGTATTCCCGGCAGTTTCTGGTGAAATTCCACCCGATCGAAATATTCCTCTCAGCAAGCTGCGCACTGCTATCGGAAAGCGCATGGTACAGTCCAAGGTGGAGTTCCCGCAGTTCTTTGTGACCCATGAATTTGATGTTGCAGCTCTGATCGATTTACGCCGGCAAGTTAATGCGCTTCTTGCAGAGGGTGAGAAAACTTCAATTAACGACTACCTTGTTAAAGCGGCTGCCCTCGCGCTCAGGGAATTTCCAAACCTGAATGCGCAGCTGGGGACTGATGGAAAGTCGGTTACTCAATTCGGGCATGTGAACATCGGAGTTGCCGTGGCTGTCGAGAATGGGCTGCTGACAGTTGTCTGCCGGGATGCAGACCTGAAACCCGTGCAGCAAATTTCAATGGAGATTCGGGAAATGGCGGGACGTGCACGTGAAGGAAAGGTGAGAGCAGACGACATCGAAGGTTCCACCTTCTCGGTCAGCAACCTGGGCATGTTCGATGTGGAAGAGTTTATTGCCATCATCAATCCACCCGAAGCAGCCATCCTGGCAATCGGCTCGGCTAACCAGGTAGCCGTGGTCGAGGATAAGCGGGTCGTGCCGGGTTGGCGGATGAAGGCCACCATCTCGGTAGATCACCGGGTGAGTGATGGCGCTGAAGCTGCTCGCTTCATGCAGGCGTTAACCAGGTATGTCGAAGAACCACTGCGCCTCATCCTACCCGATTTATCAGGGCAGGCAGCATCATGACTGATGAAATCGACCATATCCGCCGGCGCCTTGCTGATGAAGCTGAAAAAACTTTGGCATATTTCGATGCCCTTCCTCCCGGTGCCTGGGAACAACAAATTTACCAGACCGGCTCTCAATGGCGCGTAAGGGAGGTTTTAGCACATTTCATCTCAGCCGAGCGAGCTTATCAGAAATACCTCGGGGATGTGCTGCAGGGGGGTTCAGGAGCACCAGGAGACCTGGATATTGATGAATTTAATGAAGCAGAGGTGCCTACCATCAAGGGATCGCCAGCAGAGCTGCTTAAAAAATTCAGGCAGGTGCGTATAGATACCCTGAAAATGACAGAGTCGCTGGATGATGCTGATCTGACCCTGGTTGCAAATCATCCCTGGTTTGATGAGAAGGAAATAGGCTGGTACCTGAAGCTGTTGTACCGTCACAATACGATGCACCGCATGGATATCCAGAAAGCATTGAGTACAGGCCAACCGATATCCCCCGTAAATGAACAGCCCACCGGGCGGCGGGTAAATCCCGAGCAGTGATATGGCTTCTGCGGAATTTGATCTGGGTTATCTTGAAACGGCAGACGATTTGCTGCAAAATTACGTTCTGTCGGATGAAATTTATTGGAAAATGAACGCCAGTTCACCCCCAGGTGAACCAGCTTACCCCAGCCTGACCCTGGGAGCGCTCTTACTCAGCCTGAAAAGAATTGAAATTTGGCCGCTCTCTTCCAGACAGGAGGCTCGTAAACTGCGGATTCAAAGTGCGATCGAGCATATTCGGATGAAATGGCGGACTGCCTGGGCAAAAAAATCCCGGGAAGAATTCCGATCGAGGCTGGATTTGTGGCGTAATTACCTGGAGGAGCTTCGCAAGGAACCAGAATTAAATATCGACCGGTATTCATACGAGGTCAATCGCAGGGTGATGTTAAATTTGTTATCGAAGGAGGCGGATGCAATTCCACCTGCCCAAGAACAAATGCTGGCAGGGTTAGATCTGGTTCTCGACGGGTTAATGGCAGTGGGAGAATTCATCTGGGATGAAGAGCTAGCTGCAGGGTTTGTTCGTAGTGAGTATCCTTATCTTTATTTTCACCTCAAGAAACCATGCCAGACTAACGGGTGATTTGATAGCTCTCAGCTAAGATCGCCTGACCAGCACCTGTTTGCAAACAAGCAACCAGGTCATTGAGGCCTGCCCGGGGTTCATCATGGGTTAGTGCCAGCAGGGGTTTTTGTACCGCGAGCTGCAAATCTGGATCGATCTGTACAGGTTGGACATCGCTGGATAGCCAGGAACGCGGCAGGAAACCTATTGCACCTGGATGCGCACCAACTGCCTCCAGCATGGCTTGTGGTGATGGTGCTATGGAGGCAAGCCGGCTGAAATTTCCTTGATCTAACACCTCTTTCCGAAAGGACTCACTCAACAAGTTGTTTTCTGGGAAAATCCATAGCTTGACCTGCTCGTCAAGCGTACCAATTTCTGTCCAGCGTTCGATGCGACCAGAAAACAAAGAAATTAACTCTGCCTGGTTAAGAGCTTGTTTTGGATTTTCAGGATTGAGGATCACGACCAACTGGTCTTCATTGAGCGGGAAAGCAAAATCGAGTTCTGGAGGTGGATCGCCCCACCAGATGACCAGATCGGGGTTTGTAAAGTTTTGTTCAGCACCAGGAACCTGATCAAAAAAGATGGCACTTTGCGGGAGTTGCACAGCGCAGGTATGCAGCGCATCCTGGATGCGGGCTAGATAAGGGGAGTAAGAGACGTTCAGCACTGCTGGAGAAGGTGGGATTGTCGCTGTTGGTGGGGTGGTGCAGGCTGCCAGCAACACTGCTGAAATTGTGAGGTTGGTAATTTTCCAGGTCATACGGTATGGATTACGGCAGGACGAGCAGTACGATCAGCCCCATGATGGTGCAGTAAATCGCAAAATAATACAGCGAATAACGCGTTAGAAATGAGATCAACCAGCCGATCGCCAGATAACCGACCACTGCGGCGGCAATAAATCCGGGGATGAAAACTGGCAGTAAAGTAGAAAGATTGGGTATACGCAGCAAATCAAGCATTGCGTTCATGCCCGCTGCTAGCATGATCGGAACTGCCATCAAGAAAGAAAAACGGGCGGCTGAAGGCCGGTTCAAATCACGCGTCATCCCACCGGCAATCGTTGAACCCGATCTGGAAAGCCCTGGAAATAGAGCCAGGATCTGGAAAACACCGATGATCAATGCATCGATCCAGGTCATATTCTCAAGAATGTGCTGGCGCCGGCCAACCCGCTCAGCGATGACCAATAGAACCGCAGTCGCCAATAATGCGATCCCGGTCATCCTGGGGCTTGAAAAAGCCGCCTCAATCACATCTTTGAGCAGCAATCCAGCGATACCAGCCGGCACTGCCGACAGCAAGATGTACCAGCCCAGCCTCGCAGGCTGGGTTTCAAATGGTTTTCTGCGCCGGATGCCTCGCAGGACTCCGCGCAAGATAACATAGAAATCTTTCCAGAAGAAAGCAAGCACCGCAATCAGCGTAGCTACCTGCACCAGGACATCGAACATAAAGGCTTCTGCAGGTGGAATCTCCCAATTAAAGAAGAAAGGCACGATCACCAGGTGACCCGAGCTCGAAATGGGAAGGAATTCGGTGATGCCCTGTACAACCCCCAGTAAGATGGATTGGATAACGGTCATGTTGAGTTGATAGGTTCCCTGTTTAAATTTGCATTCTACCTGCAGGTTTGTTTTCAGCATATTTTTGATCGAACTGCTGAAAAAAATCCTCAAATTCTCCGGCAATGATGGAATTGCGAATTTGATTAACGAGATCGATCAAGGTATGCAGATTATGGATTGAAAGCAAAGTTGCTGCGAGCATTTCTTTTGAAATCACCAGGTGTCTCAAATAAGCCAGGGAAAAATTTTGGCAGGTATAACACTCGCACTGCGGGTCAATTGGCTGCTCCTCCTGAGCGTATTGGGCATTGACAATGTTCATTCGCCCCCCAAAACGGGTCATGGCTGCGTTGTGCCTGGCTAAACGGGTTGGCAGCACACAATCAAAAATGTCCACACCACGTCGGACTCCGTTAATGATATCTTCTGGTGTGCCAACCCCCATCAGATAGCGGGGCTTCTCTCCCGGCAGTGCTTGATCAAGCACCTCTAAAATCCTGTACATCTCGGGTTTCGTTTCGCCAACGGACAAGCCACCAATGGCAATACCGGGGAAATCAAGATTTGAAATAACTTGGGCAGACTCCTGACGCAAATCTTCCTGGATGCCACCCTGGACAATACCAAACAAAGCCTGGTCAGAGCGCGTCTTTGCCCGCTGGCAACGCTCTGCCCACTGGTGTGTACGGGTCATCGCTTCTCTTGAATATTGCATGTCGTAAGGATCAGAACACTCATCAAAGGCCATAATGATATCGCCGCCGAGATTTTCCTGGATGGCAATCGATTTCTCGGGGTCTAACCGATGCTTCGATCCATCGATGTGGCTACGAAAGGTTACCCCATCTTGATCGATCACCCGTTTCTTAGCCAGGGAAAAAACCTGAAATCCACCAGAATCGGTCAGGATCGGGCCAGACCAGTGCATAAATTTATGTAATCCACCCATTTCCTTGATTAATTTGTCACCAGGCCGTAAATGCAGGTGGTAGGTGTTAGCCAGGATCAACGAAGCATTTAGATCAGAGAGCTGTTCTGGGGTAAGTGATTTAACCGTCGCCTGGGTACCAACAGGAGCGAAGCTCGGGGTTTCCAAAACACCGTGTGGGGTGACAAAGCTGCCAGCACGGGCTCGATTCTGGACCGCCTCAATTTGAAAAGTAAACAGGGGATTGATCACAGCCGTTGATTATACCCTTTTTCCGATGATATAATTTGAGGGCTCGGATTTTCAGATCACCCTCATTCAAGGAGAGAAAAATGCAGCCGCAATTGCCATTGCCAGGCCCAAAGGCCGAGGCGATTATCAATCGCGATCAGAAAGTCATATCCCCATCCTATCCCCGCTACTATCCTTTTGTCATGGACCACGGAAAGGGTTCTTATGTCTGGGACGTGGATGGCAACCAGTTCCTGGATTTCGCAGCAGGAATCGCAGTAACATCGACCGGTCACAGCCATCCAAAGGTCGTTAAAGCTATTCAAGATCAGGCTGAGAAATTTATTCATATATCCTCGGATTATTACCATGAACCCTGGGTCGCGCTTGGCGAGCAGCTGAATGAAATCGCCCCTTTCAAGAATGAGGCCATGTCTTTCATGACGAATTCCGGGACAGAAAGTGTTGAAGCAGCCATTAAACTTGCTCGCCATTTCACCGGCCGCAGCCAATTCATCGGATTTTTGGGATCGTTCCACGGCCGAACGATGGGATCACTCGCCTTTACAGCAAGTAATCCGCGCTACAAAGAAAACTTTTTTCCCATGGTTAATGGTGTGACCCATGTACCATTTCCAGATCCTTACCATCCAATTCTCACGAGTTTACCGGGTGAATATTATGGGGAAACGGTTGTCCGCTATATTGAGGAACAGATCCTTAATCAAGTGCTTCCGCCGTCTGAGGTGGCAGGAATCCTGGTGGAGACCATCCAGGGAGAAGGTGGCTATGTCTTTCCTGCACCTGGTTTCTACGAGTCACTGCGTGCATTATGCGATCGTTATGGCATACTGCTGATCGTGGATGAAGTCCAATGCGGGATGGGCCGGACCGGGCAATGGTGGGCAATCGAGCACTATTATGTAGAACCTGATATTGTATGCGTGGGGAAGGGGATCGCTTCAGGTATGCCGCTCGGTGCGATCATTGCGAAAGAGGAGTTGATGACCTGGACAAAAGGGGCTCATGGAAATACTTATGGTGGTAACCCAATTGCCTGCGCGGCTGCCCTGGCAACCATTGATCTGATTAAAGACCAGTACATGGCAAATGCAGCGCAGGTTGGCCAATATGCATTGGAGAAGTTACAGTCCATTGCATTACGCTACCCCAGCATCGGCCAGGTGAGAGGCATGGGTTTGATGATTGGTGTTGAATTTGTCCAGGACCAAGAGACGCGTCGGCCGGATCGAGGCTTGCGCGATAAGGTAGTCCTGGAGGCTTTCCAATCTGGATTGCTGCTCCTTGGATGTGGAAAAAGCACCATTCGAATTGCGCCTCCCTTGAACATCAGCCGGGATGAAATTGACCAGGGATTATCAATTTTCGAGCACGTTCTTTCCCTGGCCGGACAACAGAGCATGATTTCCAATGTTGCCTGATTTAAGGGTTCGCCAGCGGGATTATCTGCTGGAGATCGGTAAAGCGATCACCCAAGAACTTGACCTGGATACCCTGCTTGCCCGCATATTGAATATCTCGGTCGAAATGCTAGCCGGGCAGGCGGGATTAATAACCCTGAGAGGCGAGCAGGGTGGTTGGACAATCGGAACCTCCCACGGAATTCCTCCCGCGTTCCTCGATTATCTGGACCCCCTTCTAAAAGCCATCCCGGACCAGGAAGATCCAGCGAAATTTGAGCTTCCCCGGATTAATTCCCTGCTGAAGGAGGTAACCCGGATAGCCAGCCTGGGAATTCTGGATGGGGTGGGTTTACCATTGGTCTTCCGCCGGCGAGTGGTGGGGATGATTTTCATCTTTAGGAATTATTCTGCCCGGTTCTCAAATAATGACCGCGCCCTTCTGCAGAGTTTTGCCGACCAGGCAGCAATCGCAGTAAGGAACGCACAATTTTATTCACAGATCCGGCGCGAAAAGCAGCGAATGGACACCCTGCTTGATTCAGCAGCAGATGGTATCTTGATCTTGAATCCGGATACAAAGGTTGAACGGTGCAACCCAGCGTTCGAGAATATTTCAGATTTGCCGAATAACGAAATTCTTGGTCACGAGCATGCAGATGTAATCCGGTGGACACACATTGAGAGCGGAATTCCACTTGACCAGGCTTTGACGCAGGGTTGGCCACTGACCCCACATGCGACGCTCTATGTTGAAGGTGATTTAAAGCGACCTGAGCGGCGACCTGTCCCGGTTGGGATCACCTATGCTCCCTTGATGTCACCCGAAGGAAGTTTGATCAATATCATCGCGACTATCAGGGATATCTCCCATTTCCGGGAAGCTGAAGAGATAAAAAGTACTTTCATATCGGTGGTCAGTCATGAGCTGAAAACACCGGTCGCATTAATCAAAGGATATGTGGGCACTTTGCGCAGGGAGGATGCTACCTGGGATCGAGCGATTGTCCGTGATAGTTTAGCGGTGATCGAAGACGAGGCAGATCGCTTGACTGAGTTGATCGAAAATTTGTTGGATGCAACCCGCTTGCAGAGCGGTACTCTATCGCTGAATCGGACCGACCTGGCTCTTGAAAAAACAGCCAAGCGGGTTGTTGAGCGCTTTACAGTGCAGGCACCGAAGCATAAATTCTATATCGATTTTCCCGAAGATTTCCCAGTGATTTTAGGGGACGAGGATCGGTTGGAGCAGGTTTTCTATAACTTGTTTTCCAATGCAGTGAAATATTCTCCTAATGGTGGGGAGATCAGGCTCAGTGCCCAGGTGCGTAATGAGCAAGTGATTATCTGTGTTTCTGACCAGGGACCGGGAATCGCGGCTGCGGATATCCCTTACATCTTCGATCGTTTTTACCGGGCGTCAGAAGCAAGCAAACGCACGAAGGGGACCGGGTTGGGTCTATTCTTATCAAGGGCAGTTATTGAAGCACACGGGGGAAGAATTTGGGCGGACCCGATGCCAGATCAGGGAGCGAGAATTTGTTTCTCGTTGCCTCGCTGAAAATATTCTGGGTATAATCTAGCCCGGGTTCGATACCATTTGATAGTATTTTTATTCCCGTAATGAACTTAATCGTCTTGCATCAAGGCGCTGGTGTTTTTCATAAAATTCAGACAGGGATATTGCAAGTGTAAAAAATATTAAATTTTCAGGAGAGAAGTATGCCAAGAACGCAGATCAATTGCCCTAACTGCAAACAACCAATTATTGCGGATGTCCAACAGCTTTTTGATGTGGCGCAGGATCCAGAGGCGAAATCCCGTTTGTTATCCGGAATGTCAAATTTTATCCAATGCCAGGTCTGTGGATATCAGGGAAACCTGGCTACACCGATCGTCTATCATGATCCAGACAAAGAATTGCTGCTGACCTATGTTCCAGGGGAAATTGGCTTACCACGGGATGAGCAGGAGAGATTAATCGGCAACCTGATCAACCAGGTTGTAAATCACTTACCAGCAGAAAAAAGGAAAGCCTATTTGTTCACGCCCCAAGCCCACCTGACCATGCAGAGTTTGGTGGAACGAATATTGGAAGCGGATGGAATCACCAAAGAAATGATCAAGGCTCAACAAGATAAGATCAATTTTTTGCAGCAGCTGTCAACAACCGGGGATGAAAAGGCACGCATCAAATTAATCCATGATAATGAACCTCTAATTGATGCAGACCTGTTCACTATCCTAAACCGCCTGTTGGAGACTGCCGCCGGTACGGGAGACCAGGCAGCAGCCAAGCAACTGGAGGAAATCCAGGGACTGTTGATTGAAAATTCAGAAATTGGCCAGGAAATCAAGCAGCAATCCGATGAGGTCCGCGCTGCAATAGAATCACTTCAAGAGGCAGGCCAGAACTTGACCCAGGAAAAGCTGTTGGAATTGGTTATCGAGGCTCCGAATGATATCCGTTTGAGCGCACTGGTCAGTCTGGCAAGACCGGCTATAGACTACACTTTCTACCAGCTGCTCACGGAGAAGATTGACGCAGCAGATGGAGATGAAAAGGAGCGATTATCGAGTTTGCGTGATAAATTGCTTGATCTGACCAACCAATTAGACAAACAGGTGGAGGCCAGGGCTCAACAGTCCCGTCAATTGCTAGATAAAATCATGCAATCAGAGGACGTGGTACAGGCAATCCAGGCAAACGCACCTCAAATTGATGAATTTTTTGTGCAGGCAGTCCGGGAAGAGTTGGAAAATGCACGAAAAAGTGGTGATTTAGAAAAAAGTGCAAAACTGAACCAGATTGATGAAACGTTACGCGAGGCGATGAGTCAGCCTCCTGAAATTGAGTTTATCCAGGAATTGCTGGAATCTCCCGATGAGACGACTCGCCAGGAATTGTTAGATTCTAATCCGGATAAAGTTACCCCCGAACTATTCCAAATGCTCTCGGGTTTAATGAACCAGGTCGCTGAATCGGGCCAGGATCAGGAGCTGCTTGAAAACATAAAGATCATTAACCGGCAGGTATTGAGATATTCTATGAAGTCTAACATCAAGGGTAGTTAGCATTGCGAGTCCTCCATATTGTTGGCGCACGACCGAATTTTATGAAAGCGGCCCCCATTATGCGGGAGATGTTCCGTTATCCGACTGATTTTCACCAGCTGCTGGTACATACCGGTCAGCATTACGCCCCACAAATGTCACAGGTTTTTTTCCAGGAACTGGATTTACCGCAGCCAGATATCAATTTAAACGTTGGTTCAGGCACACATGCCTGGCAAACCGCTCAAATCATGATGCATTTTGAACCGGTCCTGCTGGATTATCGACCAGACTGGGTGGTCGTTTATGGAGATGTAAATTCCACCCTTGCTTGCAGCCTGGTTTCCACCAAATTGGGGTTTCCAGTTGCACATGTGGAAGCGGGTTTACGTTCTTTCGATTCCAGCATGCCAGAAGAAATCAACCGTGTTTTAACGGACCAGATTTCCAATTTACTCTTCACTCCTTCAGAAGATGCTGACCGTAATTTATTAAGGGAAGGCATCGCAGGATCCAGAATACACCTGGTGGGCAATGTGATGATCGATACGCTGATTCATTTGCTGCCAAAATCCCAACAGAATTGGTTCCGCCTTGTAAACCAACACGGGTACGATCGTTATCTCCTGGTCACAATCCATCGCCCTGCGAATGTTGATGATCCGCACACGCTGGCTGAAATTATGTCAGCCCTCGAGTCTATCAGCAAGGATATCACGGTGCTGTTTCCCGTGCATCCGAGGACAAATGCGCGACTTACCGAGTACGATCTGAAGCCGAGACAGGAAAATCTCTCCATCCTGGAGCCATTAAGCTACCTGGATTTCCTTGCCCTACAAGAGCATGCAGCATTAGTGTTGACCGATTCTGGTGGTATTCAAGAGGAGTCAACCTACCTTGGAGTACCCTGCCTGACTGCCCGGCCGAATACGGAGAGACCGATTACAATTTCCTTGGGTACAAACCAGCTAGTTGAAAGTACGAAGCCAGCCCTTGTAAAAGCAATGCGGGAAGGTCTGGCGAAGGGGAAAATAAAAAAGCAGCTGCCGCCGTTATGGGATGGTCATACTGCGTCCAGGATAGTGAAAGTGTTTCGAAAACTGGCTTAGAACTAGGTGCTGGTTATTTAGGTGGGTTATCCAGTCGTAAACCGTGACCTCGGATAGTAATAATGAAAGGATGGGCGGGTTCAAGGTTGGCTAATCGATCGCGCAGACGACGCACAAGAGCATCTAATGCCTGCTCTGAAACATCTACTGCATTATCCACTCCCCAGATTTCGGTGATGATTTCTTTGCGGGGTACAACCCGTTCCTGATTTTCATACAGTATTTCCAGCAATTGAAATTGGGAGGCGGACAGGGGAGGTGACAATTCTTGATCGCCAATCCAAACCTGGCGGGAGCTTTTTTCAAGCTTGAGCAATCCATTTTGAGCTGGCAACATGCCTTCCAGGGATCCCATTTCGAGGGGCATAGTGGCGTCTGAACTGAGAAAAATAAACTGCTGGGCGAAGGCGATCTGGATTAAATCTCCATCTTTTAGAAGTGTTGGTTCAGTCAGTAATTCCCCATTTAAATGAGTACCATTTTTGCTGCCTAAATCCTCAATGGAAGTCCCCTCGTCTGTTATCACCAGGCGGGCATGATTCCGCGAAACCTGCCGGCTGGGGATCATGATTTCGCAGCCCGCATCCCTGCCGACCATCAGTATCTCCTGGACCATCCAGCGCTGACCGTTCAGAGGTCCGGATTGACCCACGAGCACAGGGGTATCTTCGTTATTTCGCTCCATGATGAGAACCTCCGCGTGTATAATACCATTTAATCTAAGGATAGAAGAAGAAAAATGTTAACTCCTATAGAACCTGGAGTAATTTTACGCGATCGTTATAAGATTCAGCGCATCATCGGACAGGGTGGTATGGGGTCAATTTACCTGGCTGAAGATATCCGTCTTGAAGGTCGCCTCTGCGCGCTCAAAGAAGTCCAGCATGAGAGCTCGCTATCCGATGACACCCTCCAACAAGCACAGGAACAGTTCCTGCGTGAAGCCCAGATCCTCGCCCGCCTTGACCACCCCAATTTGCCCAAGGTCTCCGATTTTTTTTCCGAGGGAAACCGCGAATACCTGGTAATGGATTTCGTACCGGGAGAAGACCTCCGTTCGCTTATGCTGGCAGCTCGTAGAAAAAACACCTTTCTCCCAGAACGGGATGTCTTGAATTGGTCGAACCAGTTAGCAGATGCACTCAACTACATGCATGGCCAGGATCCACCCATTCTGCACCGTGACATCAAACCCAGCAATCTCAAATTAACACCCAGCGGCATCATTAAGTTGGTCGATTTTGGGCTGGTCAAGCTGCTTGCCTCAGAAGAGATGACCATCACAATCTTGCAGGGGCGTGGCACTGCTTTATACACACCTCTCGAGCAATACGGTGGAGATACAGGGCATACCGCTGTTCCCAGCGATATTTATGCTTTTGGAGCAACACTGTATCACCTGTTAACCAATTCACCACCTGTAGAAGCGCGTGAGAGATTTTTAAGACCAGAAAGTCTGATTCCACCCCGCCAGATCAATCCACAAATTTCAGTGCGCACAGAACGCGCCATCCTGTGGGCGTTGAGCCTTCATCCGGACGAGCGTCCACAAACGGTCGAGGATTTCCGCTCGAGCCTGATGGGGCGGGCTAATCCAGCAACACAACCACGCCAATCACTCGTAAAACCATCTGTTTCAGATCTGATCCGGACCCCGGTTGACAGAATCCTGGTGGGGTTCGCAATTTTGATGCTCGTTGTCAGCTTGCTGATCACGATCATTCGCTGATCTAGGGATTATTTCGACTCCTGAATTTTTTGCCATCCGTACGAGGCAACCCAACCCAAACCAGCTCCAAAAACTGTGATCATTAAAATTCCCCAGCTGCCTGGGATGCTGAGCAGCTGCTCACTCCCAGGCAGGCTCATGGCGATATACATGTAAGCCAGGATGCCGCCGATAAACGCTAATACTCCTGAGCGAACACTCCATTTCAATATCCCAAAGGTCGTGGTGAACCAGTAGATCGTTATTGCAATCAGGATAGAAATACCTGTTGCCAGAATCCAATCCGTAATACCGGTTGGGCCAGGTGGCTCTGGAGGGACCGGCGTGACAACTGGAATCACGGTTTCTGTTGTTCCAGGTTCAGCAGTCGCCGTGTCGGTTGGAAATTGGGTGATCACGAATTCGATCGTTGGCACTCCTTCCGGCGGGATATCAAATTGAAGGAAATTTGATTCGATCGCTGGATCGCTGCGGGCACGAATAATAATCGTCCCGGATTCTTCGATCAAGAAGGTGGTGCGGGCGATACCATCTTGGGTTGATTCCCTCTGGACACCCAATTCATTGAGACCATCACTGAGCACAAATTCCACGATCGTGCCATCCGGGACTGCATGGCCATTATGATCCAGGATTACACCCGTTCGAACGGGAATTAGATCACCGATGGTGAGTTGTGGGATTTGGGTGGGGACAGGTGTTCCAATATTGGCTTCCGGGATATCCATCAACAATTCAATGATTTGTTCTGGATCAGGTGAAGTGGCTGAAATCAAGTCGTAATTGATGCCGGATACCGTCACCGGTAAATCGCCGCTCGGGGCTGGAATCTCCCCGAACAGGACTCGGGCAGCAGTATCGACAAATTGAGGGATCTTGGAGTAAAGGCCGTAATATGCACTTAGCTTGGAGATCTCGGTCGCATCAAGATAATAAGGTGCATCGAAAGCGAACACTACCAGGTTCTTCTGGCGGAATAGATCCGGTCTTTCAGCCAGGAAACGAGATAATGCGGTTGAAGCAGGATTTTCGGAACTGACATCTGCAAGAGAAAAAATAAGCCACTGTGCTGATTGGAGATCACCCTCCAAGACCGTGTAATCAAACTCTGGTGCCCGGTTCAGCAAGGCGAGCAGTTCATCAAAGGTGTATGAGACAAGGTTTCTTTGCACTACCTGCCCCCCTGCTAATGGACCATAAAGATTCAATACCGCGTTTCTGAAACCTGATTTGGAGAGAATCTGCTGGTCCGGACAAGTCAAGCATTGCTTGGCGGTTCGGACATCAGTGATGAATACAATGTGGTCGTTAATGTTAGGTGGTTCTGGTATGGTTTCAGCCAGATCAGTAAATGTTGGGCTGATCAAGGTGACTGCTTCCTGAGCAACCTGGCGGGAAATTTGGTCTGAATCCCCTACATTAGCCAAGTTTTCCTGAGCGGGGATTGTTGTCCCGAAGGTGAAGATCGTGCTGTCGTTCATGCGGTATTTTTGCGTCAGGATTTTCAGCACGGACTCATCGATTTGTTCTTGGAAAGCGGGATCATCACGATACTTCTGGGCAAACAAGTCCAGGGTATTGACGATAGATGTGTACTGGTCGGGATCACTGGTGGAGATAAATTCATCGCCCAGGATTAATAGATCATTCCCAGCAAGAAACGCATCACGTGCGATAAACCTGCCTTGGAATGCAAACCCTGTTGGATCTACAAACCTGCGGAATGCCGCGCTGCCCAGGTTTTCGGATACCATGATACCTCCGTCTGTGACCCAATTTGCTAATGGGGCAAGGTCCATCAACTGGTCCAGAGCCTGGCGATCCATACTCACCGGGCGTGTGGTTTCGCGGATATTCCCCTGGAATCCCTGGTAGCGTATGTGCGAGGTGAGTAAACCATCGACCGTGGCTTCTTCGCTGGGTGCATTTCCCGTGACGGCAAAAAAAGGAGGCAATTCGATTTGTTTGAGCTGTTCGAGGGATTTTCTAACGGTCGCGACCTCCACTTCGGGTAAGCGATCTGAGCTCCCATGACCGGGAAAATGTTTGCCGATCACCGCCAGGTTACCTTGGCTGCCTTCATGGAGACCTGCCACATAAGCGCGTGCCATTTCTCCTACCCAGTAAGGATCGCCTCCAAATGAGCGTACACCGAGGTCCCCGGTACCTTGTTCGATTGGTGATTCGAGCACGTCCAGGGAAGGGCCCAATAGTAAGTTGATCCCCAGGTTGGAGAGCTCACTGCCCATCACCTGGCCGACCTGATTGGCAAAGTCGGGTTCATAGGTCGCCCCGATGGCCATCAAAGAAGGCAGCGTGGTGACTTCGTTAAATATTTGATCTGCTGGAGGTCCATTGCCTTCCTGGGAAATGCCGACCATTAATGGGATAAAAGCTGGACGAAATTCTTGTTCTGTCTCCGGTTCAATCTGGTTCGATTGGGAGGCGGTCCATTCCGCTGTCTGGAGTGCGCGGGCCAGTGACCAGGTGCCGCTGGCAGTTTGGGGTGGTGCTAGGAAATTATTACTTTGATTCTGGAGTATGACTCCACCAATGTGGTGATTGGTAATCAGGTCGTAAACTTGTGATTCAATACCGACATCTGTACCGTTGAAGGTCACTAAAAATAGCTGCCCTACTTTCTCTTCGGGAGTCAATGTCTCTAAGAGTGCAAGTGCGTGATCGCGTGCAGCATCAGTTTGCAGGAGTGGAAACGCGGATGCAATTGAACCTCGAACGGAGGCCACGATCAATAAAATGAGGATCGTAAAACGCGAGAAAACGCTGGCAGATGATATCACGCTTGACCGGATGCGCTTCATAATATGGGTTGATCCTCACTGCTCTCTTGCAGAATGATCTCTCTTAATAGGCCTCGGCGCTGGCTACCGCTTAGCAGTTCTAATCTCCTGATACACAATGGATCGATTTCATCACGCAGGATAGCCAGTTCTTCATCTGAAGGTGGTTGAGTTTCGTGGAGATCAGGGGCAATTTCAAATTCAAAACCAGTTTTCGATTTTATACGGTTCAAAGAGACCCCCCGGTGGTATGAGATTAATCGCATACGGCAGGTAGGGTTGTCACCCTGGAAATCGAATTGACCCAAATCCGAAATTAAATATTGGGGACCACTGCCATGAGTCCTTTTATCATTGTGCCCAAGACCTGATAAGAAATCCAATCTGGGGACGAAAGTCACCCGGGAATGCCGGGGGACATACAGATAGATATCGTCAAGAAAAGTGGTCACATCTGGAATGCCACCTGTTCCAGGCATGCGAAGTCGAGGATGGTGGTAGTCTTTCCCGAAAGCAATATTGTTGAAATTACCCATAGGATCGACCTGTCCTGGACGAAAAAATTCCATGGGGCGTAAGCAAGGTAATAAATCTGCGACTCCACGAACAAATCCTATACTGCGGATCGCCTTGTCCAACCACAGGCTTTCCACCCGCAGCAGCTTCAGAGGCGCAGGTTCCCTGCAGATTCCCTGACCAATGGCAGAAGAGAAATACAGGTTGGGAGCGTGGGTCCTCCTGGCAAGCAGATAGCCAGCAGCTACGATGGGCGTAGCCAAACCCTGGGCGACAATCTCACCATCACGAACCTGGCGGGAGATGCATACGACCATGATCTCGTCCGGTGTATATTCAACAGGCATATCAGATCTGTGCATAACTATTGAGAACTTGCCGCTTCCAACAGGTTTATCCTAACATCCTCAGAGATCAGCGAGGAAAATCCAAACTGATCTTGATTTATATCTGCAGGTAAATCGATTCGACGTTAATTTTACCAAGTAAGGTCAGGACTTGGAATAAGTTAAGGCAACTCTAATTGCCAGCGATCCAAATCGCTATGTGTGTGTTGGAAACCAGATTTCGGGTAAATCTATGCTGGCTCCGGTTGGTTATTGAGCAAGCAGTATTGTTTTTTCCAGCTCTAATTGCTTTTATGTTGGAAACATTGATGCGATAACTTCACCCGCCAGCCTGGGATCATCTGTGATTAGACCGTTAACGCCCAGGGAAATCAAATGGACCATCTCTGCCCGGTCATTCACTGTAAATGGATTGATCAAATAACCAAATTTCCGGGCTGTTTTGATCATAGATGGAGTTACGTCACTCTTATCAGGGTGCAGTGCATCATAGGGTATCAGTCTTCTGCCGAGCCAACCCCGTGATAGATATCCTGCAATTCCTCTCCGGGCCAGTAAACTGATTTTTACTTCCGGTTCGATGGAATGAAACTTTCTCAAAGGTACTGGGTGAAATGCAGAAACCAGGATACTCGTTTTGTGCGGATGGTTTTTGATAATTTTTGCGAGCTCTTCTGGCAGGTGATCAAAAGGGGTTGCGTAGTTGCCAAGCTCGAGATTGATCCGGATTCTTCCGGTGCAAAGCTCTAAAACCTCGGAGAATGTTGGTATATTTTCATGCGGATACTGGTCACGGAATTCGTAGCTGGCATTTAATTTCTTCAGGGAGCTTAACGGCAAATCTGATACACGTCCAGATCCATCCGTGGTTCGATCTACTGTTCGATCATGGATGATTACCACCTGCTGATCAGCTGAGAGTTTTGCATCCATTTCGATCCAATCAGCGCCTTGCTGGATCGCAATTTCAAAGGCAGCCAGGGTATTTTCAGGCGCATATGCTGAAGCGCCCCGGTGTGCAAAGATCAAGGGCCGCTGTGATTGGTTTGCCATCTGGGATTGCTGGTTAACCCTATATTTTTTTGGAATAAGATTTCGGTTAGAGATCTACGAAATAGGAGATAGCAGCCATATCGATCAATTCTCTGGTCAGCGCGGGCTCTACAGAGAGATATTGGGCGATATCGACGATCTGGTCGCACAAATCACGGGGATGGGATGCGCGCAGTTTTCGACCAGGTTTGATATACCATTCTTGTAGCAGGTATGCCAACCCTTGGTTGCTGAACGTAACCCCTTTCCTTTCTGCAACCTGGTGGAAAATCTCGCGGTAATCGTCATAGTTAGGATCGCCAACTTCAATCTTGTGGCGCAAACGGCGCAGGAAGGCTTCATCTACCAAGTCCCGGGGAGGCAGGTTGGTTGAGAACACAACCAGGACATCGAAGGGGATTTCGATCTTACGACCGGTATGCAGGGTCAGGTAATCGATCCTGTTTTCGAGGGGTACAATCCAGCGGTTGAGCAGGTCGCGGGGTCGCACCAGCTGTCTCCCAAAATCGTCGATCAGCAGGATTCCCCCGTTGGCTTTGATCTGAAATGGCGCTTCATAGTATTTATTGACGTCATCGAATACTAGGTCCAGACCTGCCATGGTCAGTTCACCACCGGTGATGATGAAGGGGCGGTGGATACGGATCCAGCGAGGATCTTTTCGGGTACTTGCGCGTAGCGTGCCTGAACTTGGAGGCGGTTCATTTTCCGGAGCAGCTTCGTGGTTTACCGAATCATAGATTTTTACCACCTGTCCATCGATATAAACCGCGTACGGGATGTACATGCTCTCCTGGAGGATCATATCCCCGATCGAGCGGGCGATACTGGTCTTTCCATTCCCAGGAGGGCCGTAAAGGAAGATTGATGTGCCGGAATTGATCGCCGGGCCGATCCGGTGAAAAGTGTGATCAGCAAGCACCAGGTGCGAGAGAGCTTTTTTCACATCCCTCTGGTTCATGTTGGTGCGGGACCGGCTCTGGTTTTGGATGGAATGATTGTAAACATCCAATGGGACAGGAGCTGCACCGGCATACTGGCTTCTTTCAAGTGCCTCACGGGCACGCGCGATCCCCGCACCGGTGATCGCGTACTGGTATGCTCCTTCCCCCAAGCCGATTTGAGATGTCTTTACCTCAATAAATTTTTCCCTTTTGAGCGCTTCCAGGATCTGGTCAACCACATTGGCAAATGGCAGCGCCATTGCTTCCGCAATCGTGAAACCAGTTAAATATCCCTGAAAATAGAGGATCTTTAACGCCAGATCCTGCAGCCATAAAGGCGAAAGACCGGTGTCCTCCATTTTCGTGATCGGTGGGGGATAATAACCCTCCCCGGAAAATTTTTCCTTAATGTTGGGTGGAAAAGTTGCCTGCAAACCAGCCATGTTCAGTGCTCCACAATTCAACAATAATTTGATCGAGAAAAATTATAGCATGCAGATGCCATAAAAATCATAGAATAGCGCTCACCCTTCATAAGTGTAAATTCCACCAAAATACGCTGGGATGGTAGAATTCTCTCACAATTCCCGCAAAATTGAGGCTGTTATCATTTATGAAAGTATCCGTGATTATTCCTGTTTATAATGAACAAAACACGATTGAGGAAATTCTTCGCCGGGTAGAAGCGCAGGATTTTGTCACCGAGATAGTAGTCATCGATGATGGTTCAACCGATGGCACCCGGGAAATACTGGCTTCGGTAGATGATTCCGAGCGGCTGCGCGTGATACTGCACGACGAAAATCAAGGCAAAGGGGCCGCAGTCAGGACTGGCTTTGAGAATGCGACGGGTGATGTATTTCTCATCCAGGATGCAGATCTGGAATATGATCCCCGGGATTATCCAAAATTGATCCAACCTATCCAGGAAGGCATCGCGGATGTGGTTTACGGCTCGAGATTCTTAGGCGGCCCGCGCAGGTCGGTGATGTTCTGGCACATGGTAGCTAACAGGATGCTCACCTTCATGACCAATTTGCTGTATAACACGATCTTATCCGATATGGAAACCGGGTATAAGGTGTTTAAACGTGAGATTGTCGAGGGTATGAGGATCCATGCTAACAGTTTTGATTTTGAACCGGAATTTACTGCCAAAATACTAAAGAAGAAAGTACGTGTGTATGAAATCCCGATTTCATTCAACCCACGCGATTATGAAGAAGGAAAAAAGATTGGTCTCAGGGATGCTTTCCAAGCGGTTTGGACTTTAATCAAATACCGCTTTATGGATTAATGGATAATGCTTTTTCGAATGGGATTTTAATTGCCAGGATGGGGATTATCTGCAGATCTTCTGGCAATCAACAGGCTCGGAATTCATTTCATTGATATCGAAGGTTTGATGTCTTTGACTCTTAGCTGCAAGTTCTCTTTGCCGTTAAACTCATTTTTCTCAAAAGTGTACATCAAGTCGATAAAGAGCGGCATATCTGCATGCCAATGACCCTGGCGGAAAGCGATCGCATCATAACTGATCCAGCCATCACTGACCGTTAATTTCAGGTGGTTTCCTTCTCTTCCTACCAGGCGATGGTCATTGACCTTCAGTTCCCGTGAGACAAATACGGCTTGCGGATTGCCATAGCCCGTTGGCTGGATAATTTCGAGTTGTTCAAGAATTTCGGGCACCAGATTAGAGAGTTGAATCTCCAGGTCAGCCTGTAAAACGGGTTTTAAATCCAATCCCGAAAGCTGATCTTCTGCGATCGAGCGAAGTTTGGAAACCAGCGCAGGCAAATTCTCGTTGCGCACAGTAAAACCTGCCGCGGCGGCATGCCCGCCATGATGCTCCATTAATTCCTCACATTGATCCAGGGCATCAGTGATGTGGAATTCTGGTATGCTGCGGCAGGAACCACGCGTATACTCAGTGTCGATATGAGCAACGATCGCCGGTCGGTAGTATCGCTCGGTCAGGCGCGAGGCAACCAGGCCGACAATGCCTGGATTGAAATCCGGGTCGGCAGCGAACAGCAACATGGAATCCGGATCGGCAGCAAGCGCGATCTCTTCTGCTCTGCTTTGAGTTTCGTGGGTGATCATCTGGCGTTCCCGGTTCTGGTTATCCAGCTGCTGGGCGAGACGACCTGCATCATAAATATTATCGGTGGTCAATAAATCAAAGGAGGCCAGGGCTGAATCCAGGCGTCCAGCAGCATTAAGACGCGGGCCGAGCACGAACCCGATGTCAGTGGCTTTGATGCGGCTGGGAACAAGTCCGCATACCCCCATTAATGCCTGCAAACCCTGCCGGTGCGGATTCTGGATTGTTCTCAACCCGCTGCGCACCAGGTGGCGATTTTCTCCAGTTAAAGGTGCCAGGTCGGCAACTGTTCCAAGGGCGACCAGATCGAGCAGCTTTGTCTCGTCAAAATTAAGTGCCCTTGTATCTCCACTCTTGCGAAGTTCAACCAGTATCCCATCCGCCAGCTTATAGGCAATGCCGACTCCTGCCAGGTTCTTGTCTGGATAGGCATCGTTTTCTTGTTTGGGATTGAGCACTGCGAAGGCTGGAGGCAGTTGTTCTCCAGGATGGTGGTGGTCAGTGATTATTAGGTCCAGGCCTAATTCCCGGGCATACTCGGCTTCAGCAACCGAGCGGATGCCGCAGTCAACTGTGATGATTAAACTTACGGCGCGCTCTTTCAGGTGCTCGATCGCCTCTTTATTCAAACCATAACCCTCATCAAAACGATTAGGGATATAGCCTTCTACCCGGGCACCAACAGCAGAGAGCACCTGGACCATCAAGGCAGTCGCGGTGACCCCATCCGCATCATAGTCACCGTAAATAGCAACCTGCTCTCCACTGGAGATGGCAGACAATATGCGGGCTACAGCGACGCGCATGCCGAGCAGATTGAAGGGATCTGAACCCGCTGGTGGGGAGGCGGAGAGGTAATTTAACGCAGAGGGTTTGTCTGCATACCCGCGGTTGAATAGGATCTGTCTTAATGGCTGGGGAAAATCTCCCAGCAATTGATCTGCCTGGGGAGTCAAAACTGGCGAGATTTCCCATTGTTTGGATGGCTTCTGCATGATGTGCGCTGAAGTATAGCATAAAGATTGGCGTGGATACCTGAGCTTCAGCTGTCCATCCACTCGACGTTGACTCGATCTCTAAAGACTGCTATGATGGGATAGTATGGCGAAACAATCATCAGGCAGTTGGATGCATCGCTTGGGGGGAAATGTCAAGACATCCCTTCGTTGGCTGACACCAGGATTAGGAGTAAAGAGGTGGCTGCTGCTGATCCTTTTTGGGATCACCCTGCTGGGCGTAGGTCTGGCAATATTAATCCTTGATATTTACCGCACTGCTCCAGAGACCTGGTGGCTGCCGATTATTTCAACCGCATCGCTGCGATTTCTCCCCAGGCTTTTGAGGGCGGTAATCTTCGGCGGTTTGGGTGTTGCCCTGATCGCAGGGGGAATCTGGGGTATCAATCGTTCATTATTAGCACCTTTTTTGAAACCTGGTTACAAAGTGGTAGATGAGCTGGCCGTTTATCGACGGCGAGGAAAAGGTCCCCGTATCGCGGTGATCGGTGGCGGGCATGGGTTAGCAGTATTAATCAGGGGTTTGAAATCCTATACGAATAATATCACCGCCATCGTGACGGTCGCTGATGATGGTGGTTCTTCGGGCAAATTAAGGAAATCATTTGGTATCCTGCCTCCGGGGGATATCCGCAACTGCCTTTCCGCAATGTCCAGCGATGAAGCCATGCTGACGCAGCTGTTCCAATACCGGTTTCCAAATGGATCCAGTGGATTGGATGGGCATTCCTTTGGCAACCTTTTTATCTCCGCCTTGTCAGATATCACGGGAAGTTTTGAGGAGGCGGTCGCAGAATCCGGCCGCGTGCTTTCCGTGAGCGGTCGTGTACTGCCCTCGACATTGCACAATGTGGAACTTGTCGCCGATATCAGGCTGCCACATATGTCCTCTGAAATCCGGGTTGCGGGTGAAAGTAAGATCCCGGAAAGCAGCGGGAGAGTGCGGCGGGTCTGGCTTGAACCAAATACCCCCCCGGCTTTCCCACAAGCGGTTCAAGCGCTCCTGTCTGCGGATGTGATCGTGATCGGACCAGGAAGCCTGTACACCAGTTTGCTTCCCAATTTGCTGGTCCCCGATATCGCCAATGCAGTCCGCTCCAGCCGGGCATTGAAACTCTATATCTGCAACGTGGCTACCCAGGTCGGAGAGACGGATGGCTTTTCCTGCGCGGATCATATCCACGCCATTGAAGAACATGCAGGAAATAATCTCTTTGATATCGTGCTGGCGAATAACAACTGTGATATAGAATTGCCCCCTGGAATCGATTGGATCAAGATCGATGAGAATTTAGGATCCTACTATACAATTTACAGCGCGGACCTGGTGAGTGAAGCAATGCCCTGGAGACATGACGGGGACACCATTTCTCGCGTTATAATAGATTTGCTGGAGGAAAGAACGGGACCTCTGGTAGAATTGTAAGTGATTTATTTCACGAAAGATGCGACCCTAGGTAGGGCTAATCTCGCTTACGATACCTGGCTCTCCTAGGTCGCTTCATGTAAAAAATCAATCAAACAAATTTATGGATGGAGGTTTTCATGACTGTAAAAGTAGGAATCAACGGATTTGGGAGAGTCGGAAGGCAGGTTTTGAAAGCGATCCGAGATTATCACCCAGAAGAACTCGAGGTTGTCGCCTTTAACGACATCGGTGATCTGAAGACCATGGCTCACCTGTTGAAGTATGACTCGAACTATGGTCGCTTCGATGGGACCGTGGAAGTTGGGGATGGCCATTTGAAAATTGATGGCAAAGAGGTTAAGGTTTTTAGTGAAAAAGATCCCGGGGATTTACCCTGGTCGGATTTAGGTGTCGAAATCGTCGTTGAGAGCACCGGGTTCTTTACCCTTAAGAAGGATGGTATCGACAAGAAAGGCAGGCAGGCAAAAGGAGCGGAAAACCATATTACCAAGGGCGGTGCAAAGAAGGTGATCATTTCTGCACCTGCCCAGGGTGAAGATTTGACGATCGTATTGGGTGTCAACGACAAACTCTACGATCCTGCAGTTCATCACGTTGTCTCCAACGCTTCCTGTACAACGAACGGCTTGGCACCAGCGGTCAAAGTGGCCAATGATAAATTCGGCATTAAACGCGGTCTGATGACCACGATTCATGCTTATACGAATGACCAGAAAATACTTGATGCGCCTCACAAAGATCTGCGTAGGGCGCGTGCAGCTGCACTCAGCATCATCCCTACCTCGACTGGGGCAGCGCGGGCACTGAAACTGGTCATACCTGAGATGGATGGCAAATTGGATGGTTATGCCCTGCGGGTGCCAACACCAACAGTTTCTATTATTGACCTGACTGTTGATCTGGAAACAGAAACAACGACAGAAGATCTGCGCCAGGCGTTCCGTGATGCAGCTAATGGACCTCTCAAGGGGATCATGGCAGCTACAGACGAACCGCGTGTCAGCATCGATTACAAGGGTGACTCGCACAGCTCGACCATCGATCTACCAATGACGCTTGTCATGGGTGGAGGTCCCGGTACATTTGCTAAAATCATTGCCTGGTATGACAATGAGTGGGGATACTCGGCAAGAACAGCTGATTTAGCCGCCATGATGGCCAAATCGTTGTAATTTCTTACTGATCAAAGCGTGGAACAAGGGTTAAACCCTGTTCCACGTTTTTCTGTCTGGAGAAATAATGTTCAATAAGAAAACAATTCAAGATATTGATGTCAGCAACAAAAAAGTCCTAGTGCGCGTGGATTTTAACGTGCCGATCAAAGATGGGGCGGTTGGTGATGCTACGCGCATTCAAGCCGCCCTGCCGACGATTAATTACCTGTTAGATCACGGTGCAGGAGTCATCCTGTGTTCGCACCTTGGCAGGCCAAAAGGAGAGCCGGACCCCCAATTTTCTTTGAAGCCAGTCGCTGATTACCTCAGCAATGTGCTTGGTCAAAAGGTGGTCTTCGTTAGTGACTGCATCGGACCGCAGGCGGAAGAGGCAGCCAGCCAATTAAAACCAGGCGGTGTCATCCTGCTTGAAAATACACGCTTTCACGAAGGGGAGAAAAAGAACGACCCTCAGATGGCCAAACAGCTCGCTGTGCTAGCGGATGTTTATGTCAACGATGCTTTTGGTTCCGCTCACCGGGCGCATGCCTCAACAGAAGGCGTTGCTCATTACCTACCCGCGGTAGCCGGATTTCTAATGGAAAAAGAGATTCGCTACCTGGGCCAGGCGATTGCAGATCCCACGCGCCCATTTCTTGCCATTCTGGGCGGCGCAAAGATCAGCGACAAAATTGGTGTGATCGAAAATCTGCTAGAAAACGCGGACCAGGTTTTAATCGGTGGTGGTATGGCGAACACCTTCTTCAAAGCGCAGGGGTATCCAGTGGGTGATTCCCTGGTGGAAGACGAAGCTCTGGATACCGCGCGGTCGTTGCTCGACCGATCTGACAAACGGCTTCGCCTGCCGGTAGATGTGGTGATCGGAGACCAGTTTTCTGCAGATGCAGAACTATCTATAATGAGTATGGGACCAATCCCAGAAGGTTGGCGCATCCTGGATATCGGGCCAGAGACTGTTAAAGGCTACGGCAAGACAATCTCTGAGGCCGGCACGATTGTTTGGAATGGGCCCATGGGAGTCTTCGAATTTCCACGCCTGGCTACTGGTACATTTGGAATCGCAGCTGCGGTCGCCGAATCAAAAGCCACCTCTATCATTGGTGGTGGTGATTCTGTGGCCGCGGTAAACCAGGCTGGATTAGCTGACCAGATCACGCATATCTCGACCGGGGGTGGGGCCTCCCTGGAGATGTTAGAAGGTAAAACCTTGCCTGGCCTGGCGGCTTTAGAAGATAAGAATTAAAGATCTGGGTGAATGATCTCGGAGTTCACCATTCATGGTTCGTTTCCTTGAATGGTGAACTCCAGCTTGCCAATAAGAACAATAACTTTCCAGTATTGGAGAATGATTATGAATCGAACACCCATGGTAGCAGGCAATTGGAAGATGAACATGACGGTCGCAGATGCGCGCCACCTGGTTTCGGAGATGGTACCGGGATTGCAATCAAAAGCCGGGGTTGATAAAGTGCTTTGCCCACCTTTCACTGCTCTATTAGCAGTGTCCTCGCTGCTTGAAGGGAGCGATATCCGCCTTGGAGCGCAAGACATGTACTGGGAAAATTCTGGGGCATATACCGGTGAAATCTCACCCAACATGGTGGCTGAATTTTGCGAATACGTGATCTTGGGTCACTCAGAAAGGCGCGCATATTTTGGGGAAACTGATAAGGATGTTAATCGCAAAATCCAGGCAGCATTTACACATGGCTTATCCCCGATCATGTGTGTCGGCGAATCCCTGGAGGAATACGAAAGCGACCGGACATACGACGTGATTTTCCGCCAGGTGAAGATGGGTCTGGAGGGGATAGAATTCGAGGGTGGCGATGGGACAAATTTGATCATCGCTTATGAGCCGATCTGGTGCATCGGAACTGGCCGGGCCGCGACCCCGGAAGATGCGAACCAGGTGATCGCGGATGTTGTCCGGCCTGCCCTGGAAGAGCTGTTCGGAAAGGATATGGCGCAGAAGATCCGCGTTTTGTATGGCGGCTCTGTCAATGGAGAAAACGCCAAAGAGTTCTTTTTGCAGCCCGAGATTGATGGCGCTCTGGTGGGTGGTGCCAGTCTCAAAATCGCTGATTATATTCAAATCACACTCGCAGCGATCAATTGACCGACCAGTTCAGCAGCCTGGGCTGGTTACTGGTGGGCACGATCGGCTTAGCCCTCCTGCAACGCAGGCTGCATCAAGAAATTCAAGCGATCTTGTTTTTGATCACCCGGCGTATCGATCTTGCCCTGGCGATCTTTGCAATCCTATTTCTTCCCGGTGTGCTGCTGCATGAATTAAGCCATTACCTCACCGCGCGACTGCTCAGGGTACCTGTTGGCAGGCTGTCGATCATCCCACAAGCCCTGCCAGATGGGCGCTTGAGATTGGGGTATGTAGAGACCGGGCAGACTGATTTTTTAAGGGATGCATTAATTGGAGCCGCGCCGCTGGTGGCTGGAAGCGTATTCATCGCTTATGCCGGGTTCGCACAGCTGGATTTTTTAGCGGTCTGGGATCAAATGGCATCTGGAGATCTGTCTTCGATCACCTTCGCCCTCTCACAGGTCGTCCGCCAGCCTGATTTTTGGATCTGGTTTTATATTATTTTTGTCATCAGCAGCACCATGTTTCCATCTGCAACTGACCGCCGCGCCTGGGGTCCAGTTTTACTTGGGCTGGTGTTGCTGCTCGCTCTGGTGCTGATCGGCGGGGCTGGTCCATGGCTGTGGGAAAACCTGGGTGCTCCGCTTTTCAATATGGTTGATTTATTGTCATTGATTTTTATCTTGAGCGCCCTGGTGCACCTGATCCTTTGGCCGCCCAGCTGGCTGTTAAGAGTGTTCCTGGAGCGAATATTTCGCCTCAAGGTTGTTTGACAGGTTCGTTGTGACTGGTACTTTCAAAGTTGATTTATGTTAGAATACAACCCTGGAAAGGGATCAGATAATTGAATAATCCAGTTCAGGACACATCGCAGAGGTGAAAGAACCCACGAGAGTGTTTTTTTGTTGCAAGCTAACGGAATACGTCTGGTGGAAGAACAACGTAAACTTCGGGAATTCGGGTTTGCTTTGACTTAATCTAGGCAATTTGTGGCATCTATTTGACTGGTAATCAGGAAAGGTATACCTATGAGCAACGCCAATGTGAATCAAATGAGAAGCTTTGCTGAATCCAATTTACTATCCTTCCTGGATCAACGGCAGGTAAAAATGATCGATGAGGCCCTGTCTGCCCTGGGGGATTATGGTGAACTGCGCCTGGTGGTGGAGAAAGGTCGCCTGCGTTTTATCGTCACGCAGAAAAGTTTTGATGCCTTGAAATGGCAGCCAGGGGAAATCGAAGAGTAAGTTGTTATCCAATCTCGATCATGATGCTGATTAATGGTTTATCCAGGAAATTTTGTGGTGATTAATGAGTGAATCTTGGTATGCGCTGCGCAGCAAACCTCGCAAGGAAGAGGTATTGTGGAAGCAGCTTCTTGCGAGAGAAATAGAGGTGTTTTACCCGCGTGTGCGAGTCCATCCTGTGAATCCTCGCTCTCGGAAATTACGCCCCTACTTCCCGGGCTATATGTTTGTGCATGCGGACCTGGAGGAGATGGGGCAGTCCCAATTCAATTGGATGCCTTTTGCGATTGGTTTGGTCAGTTTCGATGGCGTTCCGGCGTCAGTCCCTGAGAACTTGATCTACGAAATTCGCAAGCGAGTGGATGAGATTGCTGCTGCGGGTGGTGAGTTCTATGATGGGTTGAAATCCGGGGAACCGGTCAGGATCAGCAGTGGACCCTTCGCGGGTTACGAAGCGATCTTCGACATGCGCTTACCCGGCAGCGAACGAGTGCGCGTCCTGATCCAGATGCTGACCGATCGGAATGTACCCGTGGAATTAAAAGCTGGGCAGGTTGAACGGAAGAAGAAGAACTAAACCTGGTACGGAGGAAATACATCTGACAACTTTAGCAACATTGAACGGCATCCCTCCGGATGTCGGGTGGGCGGAGCGCGCTTTGATCCGTTGGATATTTAAATGTTGAATGTTGAAAGTTTCGGGTGAGGGATGAAATTAGAGCCTTTCCACTTTTAGAAGGATCTCCGGTTGAAGGTAGGAACGTTGGATGCTCTATCCGGATGAGGAATAAAAGATATGGCTACTATTGAAAGATTTGAAGAGGTAGAGGCATGGAAATCAGCGAGAAAGCTAACGAATTTGGTATATGATTGATCGGGATCTGGTTCATTTGCTAAGGATTTTGGATTGAAGGACCAGATTCGACGCGCAGCGGTGAGCATAATGTCCAGTATTGCTGAAGGGTTTGAGAGCCAGACACAATCAATCTTTATAAATTTATTAGGAAGAGCTAAAGGTTCAGTTGGAGAAGTACGTTCTCAGCTCTATATCGCTCTAGATAGGAAATATGTTTCCGAGGCGGAATTCAAGAATGCTTTCCAATTAACCGAAATCTGTAGCCGACAAATCTACAGTTTTATGAACTACCTGAATTCTCAACCAAATACTCCTCGGGTGCGAGAAAATCACATCGAGTACGAAATTCAACCTTCAACACTCAATTTTCAACATTCAACAGATTTAGAATCATGAATAAAGCATTGATCACCGGGATCACCGGTCAAGATGGATCCTACCTGGCTGAATTACTGCTCTCCCAGGATTACGAGGTGCACGGGCTGATCCGCAAAGCCAGCACTTTCAACACCCAGCGCATTGATCACCTCTACCGTGATCCGCACAATGGGACCTCCAACCCCCTCTTCCTTCATTATGGGGATGTTGCCAACACAGGCAACCTGGTCGACCTGATTTACAATGTCAAGCCGGATGAGATTTACCACCTGGCAGCCCAGAGCCACGTGCGGGTCAGTTTCGATTTACCCCTCTACACTGGGGATGTGACCGGTTTGGGCACCATGCGCATCCTGGAAGCGATTCGCAAGAGCGGGCTTAAAACCCGTTTTTACCAGGCTTCCTCCAGCGAGATGTTCGGGAGTGCACATCCCCCGCAAAATGAAAATACACAATTTGAACCGCAGAGCCCCTACGCGGCTGCGAAGGTTTACGCTTACTGGGTGACGCGCAATTACCGCCAGGGATACCAGATATTTGCTTGCAACGGCATCCTGTTCAACCACGAATCTCCCCGCCGCGGTGAGACTTTCGTGACGCGCAAGATCACCCGCGCCCTGGCAGCCATTAAGAAAGGAACCCAGCAGTATCTCTATCTGGGCAACCTGGATGCGAAACGCGATTGGGGTTATGCCCCGGATTACGTGGCTGCCATGTGGAAGATGCTGCAGCTGGACCAGCCGGATGATTTTGTGATCGGTACCGGCGAAGCCCACTCGGTGCGCGAGTTCCTGGACGAGGCTTTTGGATATGCCGGGCTGGATTGGGAAGAGTACGTGCGCATCGACGAACGCTATTTCCGCCCCAACGAAGTGGATTACCTGATGGCGGATTACAGCAAAGCCCGTAAGGTGATCGAGTGGGAGCCGCGCGTCATGTTCCGCGACCTGGTGCGGGTGATGGTGGATGCCGACCTTGAGATGGCTGGCCTCGAGTCCCCCGGCGAGGGGCGCAAAATATTAGAACAGCACCACGGCGCCTGGCACCGCTGGGAGAGCCAGGTGGGAAGATAAACATGATTTTATGAACCCGAGACTGCGTCCCATTTTGTGGGGGATCGGATTGGTCACGCTGGTGATCATCGCCATTTTCCTGGTGCCGCGCGGCGTGAGCCTTTATTACCAATCGCGCGGCGGGCAGCATATTGAGTATGTGATGCGCTCGATGGAAGGCATCGAGGAGCTGGTTTGCGAGCCGCTAGCCGAATCAAATCCCTCCGCGCTGGATGAAGTCAATCTTGGTATCGCTGATCTCAACCGGGCAGTACGCTTCAACCGGCAGAACTCACAAGCGTACTACTACCTGGGCAAAGCCAACTGCTTGCTGGGGGAACCAGAGCAGGCAGTGGAGAGCTATTTGAAATTTACGGAACTGAGACCA
>JBJYXV010000087.1:0-25731 GCA_046260155.1 Anaerolineales bacterium | reverse complement strand
GTATCCATTTAAATTGGGTTGATAAAACCTTATAATATGTGAAAATATGCCATGGCCCCCAGACCCTTTACCTTCCTCTTCACCGACCTAGAAAACAGCACACCCCTTTGGGAGAATAACCCGGATGAGATGCAGCAGGCCTCTGCGCAGCATGATACGTTGATGCGCACTATCATCGAACAACACGGAGGCCGGGTGGTGAAGACAACTGGTGACGGATTCCACGCGGTTTTTGATTCGCCTTCAGATGGAGTCGCGGCAGCTCTGGAAGGGCAGCAAAAGCTGGCTGCCGAACCCTGGCCAGCTACAACTGGTCCGCTAAAAGTCCGCATGGGTCTGCATACCGGGTTGAGCCAGGAACGCGAAGGAGATTTCTACGGCCTGCAAGTGAACTTGGCTGCCCGCATTATGGGGTTGGGTTACGGTGGGCAAATCCTGCTGTCGGAAGTCACGGCAAAATTGGTCGAGAAATCCCTTCCACCGGAATGTACTCTAACCGATCTTGGAGAACACCGGCTCAAAGGCATCGCGCCGGTCGAACGCATATTCCAACTCTGCCATCCGGATCTAGTCAATGATTTCCCCCCGCTAAAGTCACTTTCCTCTTTTAAACACAATTTACCCAGGCAGGCTTCCTCTTTTATTGGGCGCACAGAAGAGCTGAACGAAATTAAGCATTTGCTGAAAAATACCTCGCTGCTTACCCTGCTCGGTCCGGGAGGGACCGGTAAAACCCGGTTGATGCTGCAGGCTGCTGAAGAGGTGACCGAAAATTATCCTGATGGAATCTGGTTGGTTGAACTTGCCCCGCTCACCGACCCCAAGTTGATTCCCGAACGCGTAGCTGCAGCTCTCAATGTGCAGGAACAACCAGGCCGCCGAATGCTCGAAACGCTTGTTGAATATCTGCGCCGCAAGGAATTGCTGCTCCTGCTCGACAACGTAGAACATCTTGTTCGTGACTGCGCTGAGTTTGCTGAGCATCTATTGCAGAACTGCCTCAGATTAAAAATCCTCGTGACTGGAAGGGAAGCACTCTTCATCGCAGGAGAAACGACGCTTCAGATTCCTTCCCTCTCACTGCCATCTACAGAGGGAGAGGTAACACCTGAGAAGATCCACACCTCCGAAGGGGTACAGCTCTTTTTGGAGAGGGCGCGGGATGTCCAGCCTGAGTTTAGCCTCAACCCTCAAAATGCTGCGTCGATTGCGGAGATTGTCCTTCGCCTGGACGGCATTCCCTTAGCGCTGGAATTGGCTGCTGCCCGCTTACGCATGCTGACTGTTGAACAAATCGCAGAGCGGCTTAATGATCGCTTCCGCTTGCTTACTGGCGGACGCCGCACCGCACTCCCTCGCCAACAAACCCTGCTGGCACTCATTGATTGGAGCTGGAATTTGTTGGATGAGCAGGAGCATATCCTCCTGCGCCGCTTATCCGTCTTTGCAGGGGGCTGGACAATCGAGGCTGCCCAGGTGGTTTCCGGCTTCGACCCTCTGGACGAGTTCGATGTTTTCGATTTGATGGAACAATTGATCAACAAGTCCTTGGTCACAGTCCAATATCTCACGGAAGGTGAAGCCCGGTATGGAATGCTGGAGAGTATCCGCCAGTATGCTCAAAATAAACTGATAGAGGCCGGGGAAGGGAATACTCTGCGCGACAGGCACGCGGATTACTTCGTTTCCCTGGTGGATTTGTATGACCAACAAGCTCTTGGACCTGAATTCTACAATTGGTTGAACAGGTTTGCTGTGGAGGGAGATAACCTGCGTGCGGTCATGGAGTGGATTGCTGAAGACCAACCTGCGCTAATGCTACATTTCACCGGGAAATTGCTGCAATTTGAAGCGAGCTGGATAAACTACCGGGAAGCACGCTCCTGGCTGGAACCAGCCATTGAACAGGCCAAAGTCATTATAGAAGATAAGCCGACGGATATATCGATGACTGATTTTATCCGGGCTCTGGTATCGTTGGGCTGGTTGCTTGTCACGCATGGAGACATGATCGAAGGCCTTTCAATTTTTGATGAGAGTATCAATCTCGCCCGCAAGCATGAAGAACTGCGTTTATTGGCTTTCGCACTTGGTATGAAGGCGCAGGCTATGGGTTCCAATGTGACCTGGGAGAACATCACAGAATTAGAGGAAACCATTGAAACCTGCCGCCAGCAGGGTTATGAATTGGAATTAATCCTCGCATTATTTTCGGTCGGGCAAGCGTATCTAGTTAAAGGTGATATTGAAAATGGGCAAAAAGCCATTACAGAGGTCATTGAGCTTGTAGAGAAACATGACGTACTCTTTATCAAGGCATGGGTATACTATGTACAAGCGATCAAGGCACGCCTAACCGATGATTTTTCCGATGCTGAGAGATATTATTTGATGGCGATAGAAGGGAATGATAAGCTGGGTAACCAAAGGCTGGCGACTACTGGACGGAGTGAATTAGCTCACCTTTACCGCCATGAAGGTAGGTTGGAAGAAGCATCGGCCATTTATCGCCAGACAATTCTTTCCTGGCAGGAACAAGGACATCAGGCTGCGGTAGCCCATCAATTGGAGTGTATCGCCTATATCGGGATGATGAGGGAAAAATATGCATTTGCCGCCCAACTATTAGGTGCAGCTCAAATTGCGCGGGAGAGGATAAATTCGCTCAGCACCGAGCAGCAGGAAATATCCGAGAAAGAACAGGCATTGAGAGATTTGGAAGTAAAAATTGGCAGGAATGAACTGGATCGCTTATTAAGTAAGGGGAAATTGATGAATTTGGACCAGGCGGTTGCATTTGCATTGGAGGATGATTCGAGCGAACTAAATGAGTTGAAATCTCCTAACTCTTCTGAAGAAACCCATTGGCACGAAACCTGATTGCGATGTATTTTCTTACAGTATTATTGAGAAGGTTTGCCTTCATCTGTCCTTGCACAGGGATACTGAGAGAGTGAGTGGATAACTGCAATCACATTTATATCCAGGCGAGTCCACAGCATCCATAAAAATCGCTTGGTATACTCGTTAACCAATTTTGGGTTTAATTCTAGAGTAAGGATAAGAATATAATCTCTATATACTTTCGAATGGATTTAATGTACGATATTCATAGCCGGATCTTTGTGTATCCATCATTAATCACCCACCATTTTTTTGCACGATTGAATTTCACTCAATACTGATTTCAGGGTACGCTCTATAAGATAATTTCTCCACCTCATTCATTTTTTTCTGTTTGTGAATAGGCGAAAATTACATGTCTTCACTCACGAAACAGCGCATCGAAGCTATCGATCAGTTTCGTGGTTTTGCAATCATTTGCATGGTGCTGATCAATTATGGAATGAGCATCCAGACGATGCCAGCCTGGCTGGAACACGCTCCAGACATCGGGCTTACCTTTCCTGACTTGGGTGCACCGGCTTTCATCTTCGCTATCGGTCTTACCTTTGGGCTTTCATATCATCGTCGTGTGGAAGAGAATGGTTTACCAGCCACAATTGGGCACTTCATGCGTCGCTATCTTGCCATTCTCGGTATGGGAGCTATCATTGCTGCGGGTGAAACTTTGCTTGGTCGGAACACAAGCGGAGTGGATTGGGGTGTATTGCAAGCCATCGGTTGTGCGGGAATTCTGACATTGGCGGTGATCCAGCTGCCGATGGGTGTCCGTCTTGGATTTGGCTTAGGCTTACTCACCCTGTACCAGCTCCTGCTCGACCGCTATTGGTTGGAGACAGTCCTGCGCTCGCCACATGGTGGTTTGATTGGTGCACTGAGTTGGTCTGCATTGTTGATCATCGCAACAGTATTCGGTGATCTATATCACAGCCCGGCTCGTCGAAGATATTTCCCGGCCGTATCTCTGCTGTTTCTCATTGCGGGATTGTTTTCAGCAATATTTGTTCCAGTGAGCAAGAACCGCGTTTCCGCATCTTATGTTCTCATAACCCTTGCTGCCAGCGGATTGATTTTCTCTTTGTTTTACCTGTCCCAGATACAGCTGAATTACTTCTCGGCCTGGGGGAGAAATCCGATTCTGCTTTATGGCCTTTCCTTCCTGTTGACCGGGCTTTTTGTGCTTCCCGATATTCCTTCTTGGCACTTGTATGCGCCTCTTTGGCTGGTCATCCTGCAGGCGCTGGCCCTGGTGCTGATCATGGGTAGTGTTGCACTTTACTGGCAAAAAAAAGGATTCATTTTTTCAATGTGAAATTAATGATATTGATCCGGGTGATTATTTATTAACAATCGATCAATGCATGCTTGATTGAATAATCGATGCTCATCGAACTCAAGGGGGTTATGCAGCATTAGATTGTGAAGCGATATCATTCCATCTTCCCAGATACATCTACTTGGATTCAGCAGGGATGAAGATTTTGTATTTACTCAAATTTATTAGATTTGGATGGCTCGATAAATGAAAATTATGTTTTCCCAATTAGGTTGTAAATAATTCCTGGCGATTATTAATAATGATCAAATTAAATTTTGACGTTTTATTAACACTATCTCGTTATATTAATTTCAGATTGTAGAGACGCAAGTGGGTTTGCTTTTGCGAAGGATTAAAAATTCAAACCTTGTTGACGTTCAGGTTTACCCGGTCTACATTAAGTTTGTATCCCAGCCCTTAAGAAAACCTGAGGGCTTAATTTATAAAACTAATTGAAAGGAGATAAATGATGATGTATCGTAGATATAGAACCCCTTCCGTATGGCGAGAAATGGACCGCCTGCAGCGGGAAATGAATCGCCTCTTCAGCAGCTATACTCCATCTCGATTGCGTTCTGCGCCTGGTTATCCAGCATTGAATATCTGGGAAAATGAGGATAGCCAGATGGTCAGCGCAGAAATGCCTGGCGTCCAGATTGAGGACATAGATATCACCGTGGAAGGTGATACCCTCACCATCAGCGGTGAACGCTCATCCGATGATCTGCCGGAAGGTGCGCGTTACCATCGCCGGGAACGAGCAGCAGGGGAGTTCCTGCGTTCCATCCGTTTGCCGTATGCTGTTGATTTGGAAAATATCAAGGCCAGCTTTTCTGATGGAATCCTGACTATCCGCTTGCCGCGGGCTGAGGCGGAAAAACCCAAGAAGATCAGTATAAAAATATAAGTTTGAACCAAAACACTCGATAAGTAGGTGAAGAAAATGACTGATGAAACCAAAGCAATGCAAGTACAAGAACAGGAGCTAATCCCGGAAAGTGAGACGGAACGTACACGCGAATGCACCTGTTTTGTTCCACGTGCGGATGTCTATGAAACCGAAGAAAATGTTTTTGTCGTTGTTGATATGCCGGGCGTGTCCGAAGAAAATATTGATATAACCCTGGAAAATAATATCCTGACCATCAATGGAAATACAACCCTGGAGTCCCCAGCGGATTATTCCCTGGCATTTGCTGAATTCGAGCCGGGCGACTACGAGCGCAGTTTCCGCATTACTGACCGGATCAACCGCGAAGGCATCCAAGCCAATTATAAAGATGGTGTATTAAGGTTGATCCTCCCCAAAGCGGAGGAAGCGAAGCTTCGTAAAATCAGCGTGACAGCCGGGTAGTTTTCAACGAATTACTGATCGTTGAGAACAGATGGAATCGAAATGGTAATTCCAGATTCCGTTCATTAGAAGGAATTGGTCGAAGTGTAATTCAACCAGAAATTTAAATACTGTACCACATTGAATCAGTTAATAAACTTGAGAATAGATACTCCGGAAATCAACAATTCCGGAGTATTCGATTTGGTTGAGTACTGATCTAGATTTTCGTTGACAAAAAATATACTGTAATTCACATTTTATATCAGAATCTCCCGGCATGAAATAACCTGGTGGATGACTCTAAAACTCGCATCCAGCGCCTCAGGGTTACTTGTTTAAGTGTACAAATTATATGAATCTGCAAAACTCGTTTATACTTCCTGCATGTCTGAACTTCCTGTCACCCAAATTAATTTTCGACGGGGTGTAATCGACCTCGGAATGGGTAACCCGGATTTCGCTCTGCTCCCGGTGGAATTATTACACCAGTCAGCAGATGAATACTTCCAGGCCAAAGATGCGCGCCCACTGCAGTATGGTATTGAGCAGGGAGATGGGTATTTACGCCAGTCCCTGGCTGGTTTCTTGTCGCTAAAGTACGGTGACGAAGTGGAACCCGATTCGCTATTTATCACTGCTGGTGCTTCTTCAGCCCTGGATTTGCTGTGTACACTCTACACAAAGCCTGGTGATTTGATCTTCGTTGAGCAGCCGACCTATTTCCTGGCCCTGCGTATCTTTGAAGACCACGGCTTACAGGTCGAATCGATACCGATGGACGCAGAGGGTATGCGGATTGATTTACTGGAACAACGATTATTCGAACACACTCCTAAATTCATTTATACGATCCCCATTTTTCAAAATCCAAGCGGGAGGACGCTGTCGACAAACCGGCGGCAGAAATTGGTTGAATTTGCCCTGCGGGATAATTTCCTGGTGGTCGCAGATGAAGCCTACCAATTCTTAACCTTCTCGCAAAAACAAACCGAATCCTTTGCCTTTTACACTCCGGACAATGAACAGGTCATCTCGGTCAATTCCTTTTCGAAAATCTTGGCACCTGGATTACGCCTGGGATGGATCCAGGCGCACGATATGGTGATCAGCAGGCTATCCGGGTGCGGGTTGTTGGAAAGTGGAGGAGGCATGAACCCGTATACCTCGGCATTGGTGCGGAGTTTGATCGAGTCTGGTGGTTTGGAAAAAAATATCAGCAGCCTTCAGGGGGAATATTCCAGGCGCAGGGACGCGATGGATGTGGCCCTGCGTTCGCATCTACCTCAAGCTGAATATTCGATTCCTGAGGGTGGTTTTTTCTTCTGGGTGAAAATACCAGGTGTAGATGCTGCTGAATTACGTAGCAGGGCACAGGAATTTCTGGTCGACTTCCGCCAGGGAGTATTATTTTCCAACCAGACAGGAATGCGGGAATACCTGCGTTTAAGCTTTTGTTTCTATGGTATAGAAGATTTAGAAGATGGGATTGTCCGCTTGAGAAATTGTTTGAGAGCTTGATTTTCCCCTTATTTTAACTGCCTGATTGACAGCTGAAACCTAGATATCACCATCTCGATATTCTGCTTCACGAGAATGAAGGGCCGTGCACATGCGCAGCGGTCCAGTTGCACCCCAGGGTTCGCCCATCAACTCCATCTGGGCTGCCAGAACTGCGTTGATGGCGCGGCTGGCAGAAGATAATGCAGCATGCAGACCATCACCTGTGGTCTTGATGATCTTTGTATAATTATTTTCAACAGCTGATTTCAGAATTGAATCGTGCCTGGCAAAAGCAGCTTTCATCTCGTAGCGATAATCTTCCCAGGGTTTCAACCTTCCTTCCCGGTCTGTGAAGAGAAATGTGATCACTCCTGTTGGAAATCCCTGCAAATTTATCATCCTCGTAAGAAATTAGCATGCCATATGGATGCAAGAATTTACGAGTTTCCAATATCTGGATTTCAAAATCGTCGATCAAGAAACTGCAAGTATAAGCTATCTATTGATCCATGAAAGATCTATCGCTTGCCCCCAGAATCAGACCTGCGCTGTTCTAATACTTTGATGGCGTTGTACAGGAAATTATTAAATGGAGTAGGGATATTGTGTTTTGCACCCAATTCAATCACTTTTCCGCCGAAAATGTCCACCTCGGTCGGGCGACCCGCCTCGATATCCTGCAGCATGGAGGTTTTACCAGCGGGATCAAGGCTGTTCATAAAGGTATACCATTTTTGGATGTCATCTTCGGTCAGGTTAATGCCTTCACGCGCGGCAACAGATATTACCTCAAGCATGGTCGACTCCATAATCTCTTGAGCATGGGGTGAGGACTGGAAGATGCTATATGGAGCTGACAGCACAGCTGAAACCTGGTTGATGCCCACATTGATCATGAATTTCCACCACATGACATGCTGCATGTCTACTGGTGTTTTATAAGTAATACCGGTGCGATCGAAAAATGCCTGGATCGCTTTGACACGCTCAGTGAGGGAAGTGTTATCCACTTCCCCGAAATAGATCGTCCCGCCCTTACTGTAGTTGACCACATTTCTACGGCGTTGGGCATCTATCCCCACAGCAGTTGCCAAGAGGACTTTTTCACTTCCATAAACCGATCCAATCACGGATTCACTATCCAGACCATTCATGATGGATAGGAAGATGGTGTTATCATCTACCAGATTCTTTAGGTCAAGCAGGGCTTTTTCCAGGTTTGGTTGTTTTAAGGCGACGATGATCATGTCTGCCGGCTGTGATTGATGCTCAGCTGCAATTACGGGAATCGCGTAGTGCTTGTTATTGACCACCAACCCTTCCTCAGTTAACCGGTGGTAGCGATCACCGGAAGCCACGAATGAGACACAGGATCGGTCCATATCGTAGAGCCTGCTGGCATAGGAGGCTCCCATGGCTCCTGCTCCGAGGACGACAACCGAGTTTATCTCTGTCAATTTGTATTCCTGTATTCCAGCGTGTTATAACCGTGGATTCAGCCTGGTCACTGTTATTACCGATTCTATTTTATCCCATCTAGGGCTAGAATACTTTCTCCCCATGGACAGAGCGGGTTTTCTCAAGCAAGTATGCACCTACGTGCTGCAGGAGAAATTCTGGATCAAAATGGCGATGCGAAAATTCAACGAGTTTATTTAATCCGGTTTTCCTTAATGCTTGCGATCCCGCTATAGATTAACCAGGAGATTTGAATGGGCGATTATGTGATTGAGACTCAAGCTCTCTCGGTTTATTACGGACGCCACCGGGGAATTTTGGATGTTGACCTGCAGATTGAGCAAGGGGAGGTTTTCGGATTCCTCGGACCTAACGGTGCTGGTAAAACGACAACTCAACGAGTGCTGATGGATGTGATCCGTCCGACAGCAGGCAAAGCTTACAGGTTTGGGAAGGACTGCCAGAAAGAGGGAGTGGCAGCTCGCGACCGGGTGGGATATTTGCCGGGTGAGTTAAGTCTTTATGAAAACATGAAAGCCAGCCAATTTTTTAAGATGTACTATTCCCTGCAGAAGAGCAACATAGATCCGGGATATTTGATGAAGCTGGCTGAACGCCTCGAATTGGATACCGCCGCAAGATCAGAGAACTTTCCAGGGGCAACCGGCAGAAAGTAGGCGTGGTAGCTGCCTTCATGAATAAACCGGAACTGCTCATCCCGGATGAACCAACCAGCGGGCTGGACCCCCTGGTCCAGCAAACGGTGATGGAATTGGTGGAAGAAGCCAATCAAAATGGCAGCACAGTGTTCTTCTCATCGCATATTCTGTCCGAGGTGCAGACGGTTTGCGACCGGGTGGCCATCATCCGAGAGGGGCAGCTGGTGGCAACCGAACGAGTTGAGGATATGATCCACCAGCAGTTTAAACGTTTGCGGATCAACTTCGAACGGATGCCACCTGCAGATACTTTTAAATTTGAAGGTGTTAGGGAAATGATCCGTGATGAGAAGGGGGTACAACTGGAGATTCGTGAAAATCTACGCCAGGTCATTGAATCCGCGGTGTCCTTTGGCATCTCAGACATTGATACCATCCCGGTTACTTTGGAAGAGATTTTCGTGGCTTATTACGGCAAGGGGAACGGAGGCAATCGTGTTTAGATTGTTACTGCAGGAGCTGCGCTTTCGACGAAATGCGATCTTAGGTTGGGCGATAGGATTGAGCTGCCTGCCAACCCTGTATGTCGGCATGTACCCCCAGTTTGCAGAAGATCTGTGGCAAATGGAATCTATTGTAAACCTAGAGATCTACCAGGCTTTGGGGATGAGCTTTGGCAGCTTCGAAGAATGGATAGCCTCAACAGTGATCAATATCGTCCCAATCCTGGTTGCGATTTATGCTGTCGTCGATGGGACGGGTACGTGAGCGGGTGAAGAAGAATCTGGAAAATTGGAATTGGTGGTCGCGCTGCCGATTCCAAGGTGGCAGATTGTTACCGTGAAAGCCTTGGCCCTTGGTATTTCGCTCTTCCTGATCATCCTGCTGGTTGCAATTGCGACGACGATGGTCTTCGTGGCGATACAGGACGTTGATACTTCCCTGGTATGGTCAGACGTGGTGTGGGGTCTGCTGTATAACTGGCCAATTGCCATGTCGGTCGGCATGATCAGCTTATTCCTGGGTACTTTCGCACCAACCAGGAGGACTGCAGCGTTGCTCGGCGCCGTTGTGGTTATCACCAGCTACTTTGGGAGCAATCTTTCATCCCAGGTTTCCACTCTTGAATCGATTCAACCGCTATTTCTTTTCCATTACCTGAATGCCACAGCAAGTTTGTTTGAGGTCGGGCCTCAGAGCAGCGACATATTAACCCTGCTGGGGGTTGCATTGGTAGCTTTCATCCTGGCACTGGTATTCTTCCACTTGCGTGATATCACTGTTGGCATTTGGCCCTGGCAGCGGGCAAGAAAGATTCCCGGATAGAATACACACCCCCAATCGCAGATACTTTCTCGTTTTTCATCATGATCAACCGTGGATCTGGTAGGATTCTGGGTTTCCCTGGGAATTTTAAACTCCCTAAGGAGAACAATGCGGGGCGATCTTGTTTGATTCTTTGACCGCTTCTAACCAGGTAAATTCTCGGTTGTCACTGGCATAGTAATAGCTGGAGCCATTGGGCATCATCACAATCACGATACCGCTGTAACCTAACATGTGCGGTACCCAGAACTCGCACTGGTAACCCTCCCGTTTGTCGAAGCGGCGAGCCCAGAAGGCATTGTTGTACTTCGACCTCGAATCAATATCCACACCACGATCCGCAGGATCTGCCTGCAGCGCAGCTGCCAGGTACTCCGGCTGGAGCAGCTGTTCACCTCCAATTGCGCCGCCATCAACGTCGAGGAAATTGGTGATCTTGGCGATATCATCCTGCACCCACCACAAACCATACCCACCGTAAGGTTGACCCTGCCAATTGTCATCCTTGGTCCTCAAGGTGCTGCTTGTCCCGGGGTTGATGTGCAGTGGAAGAAATACCTCTTCGACCAGGAAATCAAAGATATCCGCCTGAGGGCCTTCGAGGGATTGCAGGTAGTTTTGCAGAGCACGCGTAACGATGAAGGTATCAGATGTGCGATAGACCCACTGCGTGCCAGGTTCAGCGCTGTGAGGCCAGTTGAAAGCTGCTGCGATGCGTTCAGCGTAGAATTCTTCGATCCAGAATGGATCGCTATCAAAATGCTCTTCATCCTTCATGTACCCCGCAGAACGAAAGTTGCCTGTTGCCATATCCAGCGTGTTATCAAATGTAACCTCGCTCCAATCTCCCGGGCTGTCCATATATTCCGGAACATAATCCTTGATCAGCAAATCTCTTATACCGGGATCGTACTTCTGAGCCAGGCGCATCAAAGCCAGGCTTGGAAAGGTGGACTTGGCTGTGGAATAGGAGGGCGCACGCAGGTACTCGCAGTAAGCATATTCTCCGTAGCGGGTCGGGCAGCTGCTGACATAATTGATGCCGTTATAAACAAACCCGTAATAGGTCAAGTGTCCCTTGGAGATGCCGCGCCCGAACATGGAAACGTCAATCTGCGGGTAATCCTCAGCCAATTGCGCGATCGGCTTGGTAGGAAAACGTTGGACCAGCTCAGCCTCAAATGCACCTCGAACCTGATCGGCAGAGGCTAGCGGTTCTTGATGATACTCAGACTGCAGCTGTCCCCACATGTCAAGGCTGAGCGAAATGGAGGTTTCCTGGGTGATCTGGTACCAGACGGTAGACATGCCCTGGTTGTTAAATAGAAAGGTCATCACACCGTTGAAGATGGCATTCGATCCTTTCCAAACTAGGCTGAAAGGGAAGGATGCGCGGGAATAATCCCCATCTCCATCTTCCTGCCAAACCCGTCCGGGTTCGATCAGATAATTCCAGGTGGGGTGCCCGGTGATGATCAAACCCCGCTGTACAGGGATTAAATAGCCACCGCTCTGTACGAATTCAAAATCGAATTCCGGTAAATGGGATACCAGGGGATCTGTGCCAGGATCACCTCTCAGGACCTCCATCTCGCCTGTATCGTCTTCACCCAGAAGTTCCAGGCGGCCCTCAAAGATGTACTCAGGAGCTGAGGCACCAATGGGAAAGGCGAATGCGCCATCATCCACTGGGGATCCAGGGTTGAAGACACCATTCAACTGTTCAGCTGTGAGTAAAGAGCGATCCTTCGTTTTATCAATCAGTGCGGGCGGAGTAGTTGTCGTTGGAGGTGCCGGTTCGAGGGATACCTGAGGTAGACCCTTTTCGCTGGGGATTATATTTTTTGAACTGCAGGCAAAGGAAAATATAGCCAGGAAGGTTAAAACGACAAGGGATTTTTTCATGGATCACTCCTAGGTCCTGCTCATCAGAGAATTCCCGAAAGGGATTTGAGATCGAATGCCTGATTTGAGCAGTATAAAGCTACCTGGGTTTTTCGATCTGCACATCGCATATTTGAAGAATAGATGGTTATAGCCAGGTGGCGGATATTTATTAGCCAGGTGTATCACCTGACATTCTTGTTAATACTTGACGGGGTGGGGGTTAAAATGCTATAATCACATGGATCCTGTTGGTATATGTTGGTACAGGTGCGCGAGAATCAGGACCTGTGAGCACAGGAGCTGACATGGCAAGAGATGAGAAAGCCAAACCGCTTTATCAAATTGTGGTTGAATCGATTTTAGACCAGGTAAATTCAGGCCAGCTGGAAGCTAATCAAAGGCTGCCATCCGAAAGCGAGTTGTGCCGGATTCACTCTGTTGGGCGAAACACCATCCGCCGGGCGATTGGTGAATTGGTTAATGATGGAGTGCTCAGAACTGTGCCCGGGGTAGGAACTTTTGTGGTTGATACACGCCTGGATAAGACCGCGGAATATTTATTTGGCTTTTCCCAGGAAATGCGCTTTCTGGGGAAAACTGTATCAAATCGGATTTTAGAAGCCACTATTATCCCGGCCGATCCGGTACTCTCACGCAGGCTGCAGATCCAGCTCGGAGCAGAGGTCGCATTCCTGAACCGGATTAGGCTGATGGATGGTGAGCCAACGGCAATTGAAAGATCCTACCTGCCGCACGAGCTCTGCCCGGGAATCCTGGAGTACGATTTTTCCACCAATTCTCTTTACGAAACTTTATCAAGGGTTTATGATAAGAGACCCGATCATGCTGAACAGGTAATCGAAGCCAGTTTGGCGACCCCCGAAGTATCCCAGCTGCTGGGTTTAACACCTCCAGCTGTGGTCTTTGTTTTTCACCGGGAAACGTGCATGGCCTCTGGACAGGTTATTGAATATGTCGATTCCGAGGTGCGCGCGGACCGCTTCCGATTCTTTACCAACCTGCGCCTTTTCGCAACCAAGGAAGATTTTGCTTTTCGTCGGCTGCCACTAAAGAATGCCGGTTGAGAGCGAATGAATCGAGTCGAGAAAAACAGTGATGACTGATTTATCTGAAACCCAAATCCAGGAGATCGTGCAGCAGGTGATTAAGCGCACGCTTGGCGAGAGCGGAGTTGCACAATCTTTGACTGCGTCACCCGGTGAGAAAGTTTTTGAATCCTCGTCGCCGGCAGATGGACATGCAAATTTCAACCGGCGGATTGCCATCGCTGCAGATCATGGTGGATTTTCGATGAAAGAAAACCTGAAACCATACCTGCAGAAGCAGGGTTACCTGGTAGATGATTGTGGGACCCACAGCAGTGAATCAGTGGATTACCCGGATTTTGCCTACGTAGTGGCAAAAAAAGTGAGTGATGGCGAAGCCTGGCGGGGTATCATCATTGATGGTGCTGGAATCGGCAGCTGCATGGTAGCCAACAAGGTGCCTGGAGTACGTGCAGCGATGTGCTACAACCATGCCACTGCTGTAAACAGCCGTGAGCACAATAATGCGAATGTGCTTACCCTGGGAGCTGGCATGATTGACAACACGCTTGCACGCCAGATCGTGCTTACCTGGTTAAATACAAAGTTTGGCGGTGGGCGCCACGCCCGGCGTGTCGACAAAATTATGCAAATAGAAAAATTTAGGTGAAATAAGAAACGATGTTAGCAGACCAAGTGAAAGTTGAAAAGATTGTAGAGATTGTTGCCCGGGAGGTGCTGATCGCATTGGCTCAGGAGCAAAATGCTGCCTCCGGTGAATGTGATCACTGCACAGAAGAGTGCACAGGGGATGTTTGTGTAAAGACCTGCTTTGACAGGGTAGGTCGCGTGGTCAACGCAGGGGCAGACCGTATAACCTCCTCGTTGGGTGGTATCCCTGAGGATCCCAGCCTTGCCGGGATGATCGATCATACTTTGTTGAAACCGGACGCTACTCCGGACCAAATCGCCCAACTATGCTATGAAGCGCGCAAGTACGAGTTTGCTTCGGTTTGCATCAACCCTACTCACGTGAAGCTGTGCGCGCAGCTGCTGCGTGGAAGTCCGGTAAAAGTTTGCACGGTGATCGGTTTTCCCCTCGGTGCTTCTTCGACCGAAGTTAAGGTTTTTGAGACAGAAACCGCGATACGCGACGGTGCCTCGGAGATAGACATGGTGATCAACATCGGCGCTCTGAAGGGTAAGGATTACGAGCATGTTGCCAAAGATATTAACGGTGTGGTCCGTTTGGCTCACGCGGCAGGAGCGATCGTCAAAGTGATCATCGAAACCGCCTTGCTGACCGATAAAGAGAAGGAGATCGCTTGTTTATTGTCCAAAGAAGCAGGGGCGGATTATGTAAAGACCTCCACTGGTTTTGCCGGTGGCGGTGCAACGGCGGAGGATATCGCATTGATGCGCAGTACCGTTGGCCCCGAGATGGGTATCAAGGCTTCAGGAGGCGTTAGCTCTTTTGAGGATGCGCAAAAAATGGTATTTGCAGGCGCGACGCGCATTGGAGCCAGTGCAGGCGTGAAAATCGTGCAAGGTGAAAGACAAACCAGGTCTGCCAGCCGTGTCCCTGTGGCTGCCGCAGCAAAATACTAGCGAGAATCATCATGCAGATCGCCAGGGTGATCGGTACGACTATCTCTACCATAAAGGATCCCAGGATCAAGGGCAGTAAGTTGTTGATCCTGCGCCAGACGAATGAAAGAGGCGAATTTATCGGCAAGTCATACGTGGCTGTTGACCTGGTGGATGCTGGTGTAAATGATCTGGTCCTGACGGGACATGGCTCGAGTGCACGCCAGACATACCAGACCAAGGAGTGCCCGGTGGATGCAGTCGTAATGGCGGTGATTGACCACCTTGAAGTGGATGGTGAAGTGGTTTTCCGCAAAACTTAGGAATTATCCGTTGGAGTAATTTATGCTGATCGCCAAAGTGATTGGAACTACGATCTCCACGATCAAAGATGAGAAGCTGGTTGGTCGAAAGCTGCTTATCGTGCGCCAGACGGATGAGACCGGGACCCCGTATGGCAAGCCGTACGTGGCGGTTGATACCCTGGATGCTGGTGTGGGTGACCTGGTGCTCACTGCGCATGGTTCCGGAGGTCGTCAAACCACGATCACCAAGGACAGCCCAGTGGATGCGGTGATTATGGCCGTGATTGATCACCTCGAAGTGGCTGGCGAGGTGGTTTACCGCAAGGAGTAGTATCACCTGGATAGCTTAGCATGCGGCATTGCTATGCTTTGTCATGGGAATTGAAATGGCAGTCTCTGATAAAGATTTACTCTCAGTACAGGAAGCCCGCCAGTGTGTAGAGCGGGCATATGAGGCCTTTAAGCTGTGGAGTACTGCGACTCAACAGCAGGTCGACCAGGTGTGTGCAGCCATGGTACAGGCTGCCTTCCTGGGAGCTGAACGCTTGGGCCGCATGGCAGCGGATGAGACTGGCTTCGGAGTGCCCGAGCACAAAAAATTAAAGAATGAATTTGCCTCCCAGCACCTCTGGAAGCGTATCCAGGATATCAAGACCGTCGGTTTTATACGCAAGGATGAAGCCAACAGGATTTACGAGATCGCCTGGCCGATGGGCGTGGTTGGAGCATTGATCCCCAGCACCAACCCCACCTCAACTGTGATCAATAAAATCATCATTGCGGTAAAGGCACGCAATGCGATTGTGGTCGCTCCACACCCCAGTGCGGTTAACTGCAGCCGTGCGACGGTAAAGGTCATGGTTGATGCGGCTGAGGGTGCTGGAGCCCCGCAGGGTTTGATCCAGTGTTTGACCAATATCTCCATCAAGGGTACCCAGGAGATGATGTCCCACAAGCGGACAGCAGTCATTGTGGCAACGGGCGGCAGCGAGATGGTGCGCGTTGCCCATTCTCAGGGAAAACCTGCCTATGGTGTCGGTCCCGGGAATGTGCCCGCCTACGTCGACCGCAGTGCCGATTTGGAAAAAGCTGCCCGTTATATTGTTGCCAGTAAGGCATTTGATTATTCTGTGATCTGCGCCACTGAACAGGCTGTTGTTGCGGACCGGCCGATCGCAGACCGGCTCCAGCAGCTGATGGAGGGCGAAGGCGCTTATTTCGTTAATGAAGCGCAAACCGCCGCGCTGAGACCGGCACTTTTCCACGCAGATGGCAGCATCAATGTCACCAGTGTCGGTAAATCCCCGCAGTACCTGGCAGCCTTGGCAGGTATCCAGGTACCAGCCCACGCTCGCATCCTAGTAGCAAAATTAAATGAAGTCGGGCGGGAAGAACCCCTTTCCAGGGAAAAGATGACCACTGTGCTTGGCTGGTATGAAGCCAACGGCTGGGAAGCGGGTTGCGAACGCTGTATCGAATTAATTAATTTCGGCGGTCGTGGACACAGCCTGATTATCCATGCTACCGATGAAAAAGTGATCATGGCCTTCGGATTGGAGAAACCAGTCTTCCGCATCGGTGTAAACACGATGGGTACACTTGGTTCGATCGGCATGACGACCAATGTCATGCCCTCCCTTACTCTGGGCGCAGGTGGCATTGGCGGCTCGATTACAGGGGATAACGTCGGTGTATACCATCTTTTTAATATCAAGCGCATGGCTTTTGAAACTTCCCGCCCACCGGAGATGGCCATGCGATCCGGGACAACTCCTTCCGGTCCAATTTACGGTCCTGCACCAGGAGAGATCGAAGCTGTGGTGGAGGAAGTTGTACGGCAAATCATGCGGGCATAACTTTGTCGCCTGAAATATAAAAACAAATCTGTTTCGAGGAGTGTTATATGGTTCAAGATCCTGCATTTATCGCTTTAGGAATGGTTGAAACCCGGGGTTTGATCGGTTCCATTGAAGCTGCCGATGCGATGGTCAAAGCAGCTAACGTGGTGCTGATCGGTTCCGAGTACGTCGGTGGCGGCTATGTGACCGTGATGGTGCGTGGTGACGTCGGTGCAGTCAAGGCAGCCACGGATGCCGGCGCAGCTGCAGCAAAACGCGTCGCAGAGCTGGTCTCGGTGCACGTGATCCCGCGGCCTCATGAAAACGTCGAGATGATCCTGCCCCAAAGGACCAAAGGCGGCTTCGGCGGGCGGACAGAAGGGGATAAGAAATAGCTTCCGGGAGAGTGGATCCCCGGTCTGACTACATCCCGACTTTAGCTCGCGCCGAACAGGTCATCCGCTGGGTGCCTGATCCGGAGCCCCTGCCACTACCAGAGAGTCCCGAGGGACTGCTGCATGTGGGTGTAGACCTGGGTACTGCCTATCTGGTTTTAGCAGTGCTTGATGAGGACCGACACCCGATCGCTGGTGAATACCAATTTGCACAGGTAGTGCGAGATGGGTTGGTGGTGGATTACCTGGGTGCGATCGACCTGCTGGTCGAGATGAAATCCCGGGTGGAGCGCAGGCTGGGAAGAGAGTTAACCCATGCTGCCAGCGGGTTCCCACCCGGTGTACCTCACGTCGAGGTCAGGGCGATGGCAAATGTGGTTGAAGCTGCTGGATTTCGCTGTACTGCGATGATCGATGAACCCAGCGCCGCTAATGCCATTCTGGATCTGAAAGAGGGTGCCATCGTGGATGTGGGTGGGGGCACGACCGGGATCGCCATCCTGAAGGATGGAAATGTGGTTTACACAGCCGACGAAGCCACAGGAGGAACACACTTTTCCCTGGTTGTAGCTGGTGCTCAGGATATCTCCTTTGAATCTGCTGAAGAGCTGAAAGTGGATCCAATGCATCAGGAGCGGCTTTTTCCGGTCGTCAGGCCGGTCATGGAAAAGGTGGCCGATATCATCCTTCGCCATGTTCGCATCAGCCAGGTGGAAGTTAATCAACTCACGCTGGTCGGCGGTACCAGCAATTTTCCAGGCATGGCGGATGTGGTTGCGGAATACACCGGAATTGCTACTTCAGTCCCGGAAAGACCCGTGTTTGTGACCCCACTAGGGATCGCCATGCACGATATACCAGCAGAAGCCTGGGAGCGATGAACGGAATGGAGGTTTATGGCTAGCGAATTCTCACTGCGTTGTTACTGTTATTTGGATCGTATGCAGCCCCAGTACGCAGCCTTTGTGGGTACCATCACCCAGGGCGATCTGCCGGTGGAAGGGATGGCTTCCCTGTATATTGAGATGGCTCCCGGCAACGAAGTCTTCCGCACGGTGGATATCGCCGTCAAGGCGACAGAAGCCAAACCGGGTGCCCAGGTTGTTGAACGCGAGTTCGGAATGTTTGAAATTCACTCCTTGAACCAGGCAGATGTGCTCGAGTCAGGTCGCATCGTACTGGAGCGATTGGGATTGAATAAAGAGGACCGCATTCGCCCTCAGGTTGCTTCAGTGCAGCTGATCACCAATGTTGATCCATACCAGGCACAGCTGCTCAACCGCTGGCGGCGAGGAAGCATGCTCGTTCCCGGGCAAACCCTGCTGGTGGTGGAGTGCTTTCCGGCGGCTTATATCAACTATGCCTGCAATGAGGCGGAAAAGAAAGCCAGCATCAACATCGTGCATGTCAGCTCGGTGGGACGTTTCGGGCGTATGTGGCTTTCCGGTACGGAGTCTGAAGCCAAGACTGCCCAGGAAGCCGCCATCCAGGCTTTAGAGCGCCTGGAAGGGGTGAAGAGTGAGTTCTAAATCGGGATTCTTCTGCAAAGGAGTAATCTATGCCTAAAACATTTTATACAGAACGGGATATTGAAGATCTCGCCAAGCGGGGGGTGATTTCGCTGGTTGAGGATGATGATGTTGTCTTCACAGACCTGGCGCGGGATAAGGCCATGCGGTTGGGGATCGAGATCGTGCACGAGATCGACCAACCTCCCAGTGCGCCTGAGCGTCCTTATATTACCGAGATGGTCTCACCCAGCGCCTCCGAGTTTGAATCCGACAAAAGGAGTCGACCGATTGGTCCAGAACGACCCTACATTGCCAAGCTGACCTCTCCCAGCGCTCAAGACCCGGGAGAAAAAGCTTTTTCAGCCGGTAGATCCGGCGGTGATGCTGTCTTTGAACAGGTGCGCAAAGAAGTAGTAGCCCGGTTGGGTGATTCTGTCGATCCCAAACTGCTGGAAAGCATCATCCGGCGCGTGCTGCAGAACGTGGGAGGCAATTAACGGTCAGCCATGTTATTTGGGCGTGTGCGCGGCACGGCGATCTGCACGATCAAGTATCCTGACTTGAAGGGTATGAAGCTGCTGGTCGTTGAACCGCTGGATAAGCATCTTAAACCAACCGGCCCGCTGCAGGTGGCGGTGGACGTGGTATATGCAGGCCCCGGGGACCTGTGCGTGATGGTGCGCTCTCGGGAAGCTGCCCTGGCATTACGCGAACACAAATTCGTACCGGTTGACCTGGCTTTAATCGGCATCGTGGATGAGCTGGTTGTTCGCCCTGATGGTGAATTTGATGTCACCCTCAAGGAAGGCTACACCAGGTACACCTAACCCGCTGAGCATGTTGAGCAATCTGCAAGGGTTTGCGTCAGGTTTAGACTTATGACACTCGGAAAAGTTGTCGGCACCATCGTTACCACCATCAGCCACCCGGATTACAAAAACCGGCGCCTGCTGGTCGTGCAGCCCCTGACTCTGCCTGGCGAGCCACCGGAGGGAGACTTCGTTGCCCTGGACAACACCCACGCCGGCATTGGGGATACGGTGCTGGTCAACCGGGAGGGCAACGGCGCCCGGTCTGCACTCAACCAGCCAGATGGCTGTGTGATCTCCGTGATCGTGGGTATCGTGGATGCACTGGATATCCCCAGTTTAAATTAATCGGACGATTTTTCCATCCAAATAGTTTCGTACAGAAGATGCTCAGGATAGATTGCTGAGGGGTGACAGCCAATCAATCGAACCATACCTTCACACAGCGCAAATCATGGGGGTATCGGGAAAATTCCTCAAGGAATGAACGATGCCGTGGTACGATGGGTGGAATGAAACGCAGGTGAAACCCCGAGTGCTTTAATTTAAGAATATACTTATTCCCTGGCTATCTTTAAAATTAATTTATAAGCAATCGCCTCAATTCACCTGCTTAATCATTTCCCTCGTCCGCCTTCCATACCCCCATTTGAATTTCGCTGATTTGAAAACCAAGCGACTGGTACAGCCGCTGGGCAGGAGAATCCGCTTCGGCAACGATTACCAGGGTTTCCACTGCGTGCTGCTCGACGGCATATCGCCCAGCCTGGTACACCAGGCGGCTGGCGATACCCCGTCTGCGGAAATCCGGATGGGTGCAAACGGCCTGGTACCTGGCCAAATTACCAGCGCAGAAAATACCCAAATCTCCCACCAGTTGCTTTCCGGCAAAAGCTCCGAACCAGGTTCCCAGGCCAGCTGCTGCCATGGCCCGGTAGCGCGCCGCCTGTCCCTGCCGGAAAGTCCGGTAGCCACCTTCTGAAAAAATTGCCTCCCGGCACAAGACCTGGTTTTCAATGCTCTGCTCCCAATCCGCTTCGCTGTGCAGCTGGCGCAGGCTGAACTTGGGTGAGAATTTGGGGAATAAATCTTTTGGGTCAGCGGTCAAAACAGTCCCGTGCTCAAGATGGAAACCCTGATCCAGGAATGCATGGAGCAGACCGGCTTCTCCCTGAGTAGAATCCCACCCCAAAGCCTGGTGCATCACCTGTGGGGGCTGTCCAATTTCCTCAGCAAATAGTTCCCGCCACCGTTGGTCGTCACCTTCGCCAGGTGGATCTGCGAACAGCAGAAAATTTCCCCAGTAGAAGGTTGGATTGGACGGGGTTTTGACCACCACGTAATCCCCGCGATCGATGATCTGGCCATCAAAGGCAGGGAAGAACAGGTCCGTGCGGTATCCGAGGGATTTTACTTGCATGGGCTGGCAAGAATTTTACCTTATATTGATTATTGTTTTAGGATTGAAATCGGGGAAGGAATTCTCTATAATGGAGGAGTGGAGTGTGCTGGATGGACGAGAACAAGAAAAGTTGGGTGAGAATTACTCGCTGGGTAGCCCGTATCTGGAGCCTGGGACCGATCTTATATTCCCTGGCGGAGATCCTTTTTCCGCATGCCGATGATAGCGTTCCTGTGCCCTGGACAGATTGGATGAATCTCGGCCTGCTTTTCCTATCTGTGTTTGGGTTGGCTTTAGCCTGGCGCTGGGAGCGTCTGGGGGGCTGGGTTTCGTCAATCACCCTGGTTGGCTTTACGGTCCTGTTCTTAATGACCGTGGAGCGATCCTTCCCCATGGTCCTGATCTTCCTGGTAGGGATCGGGATTCCTGCAGCCTTGTTTTTGATCAGCTCCTATGCAGATGGCTGATTGATCCTTACCAGACTATTTCAGTAATCAGGGACTATTTAGAGTTAAATGCTAAAGTTGGGTCTGACAAGGCCTTATAAATACCCTAGCTCTGTAAGTTCTTCAATGACGAAGGCCAGTCGCTCTTCAGGCGGTAGGACTGGCACCCTCACCACCGAATAACCCAGAGCGTGGTAGTCCCGCATATGCCACTCATCGAGAAAGTCCGTCAGAGTATTTTCTTTGAACCTGAAGCCGTTGAGCTCCAGCAGGAGTTGGTCCAGCATAAATACAGAGGCATAACGGTGCTGGAAGCATTCCTTCAGGAGTTTGTTCGGATCCAACCCAAACACCCGGTGTCAGGCGAGGCAATCAGGAAGACCCCGTTCAAGGATGGCGAAATCGCCTGCAGGTAATCTGCGTTCAATTTCCAGTTGCATGTCTTTTATACCGCATTGTAATGCAGCTATATCTGCTCGCAGCCCCTTGATGGTTCGTCCGCTGGCGACTTCTTGCTCCATGTATAGCCGCGCGCCCTCCTCCACTGTCCTGAATCCCTTTTCTGCTAACAGGTTGACCAGGGTAGTCTTGCCGCAGGACGGACCTCCCGTTATCACGTGCCAGTTCGTCTGCTTCTTGTAAGGGGTTAACAGCAGGTCCGCATCAAGCTCTGTGGACAGGTAATTGCCCTGAAAACCATCAGCCATTCAACAGTCCTCAAATTTGTACCAAATGGTAAGCTGGAAAGACTCATCAGGGTTTTATTTCCTGCAAAATCCAATCCGTTTCGACCAACCTGTTGCCGGACATTCTGCAGGCATCGAAAATAACACGACGGGCTCCCTGGTCATGCCATGTAGTCAGGACTCCTCTGCTGGTGGATCATCCAGTTTTTCTGTCTCGTGCGGATTTTCTTCGATGATTTGTTCTGTTGGTTCTCCCTGTTGTTCGATCTCGACCGTGGTTTCTTCAACTATTCGTGCTGCTGGCTCACCCTGTGGGGAAGGCAGGACTTCCTCACTGGTCACGATCGCATCCGGTTTCGTCTTGAAGATCGCACCGCCGATTAAACCGCCCAAAGTACCCAGGAAGATGTTTAGGAATATACCAAAAATGTTTGCCAGGAAGGCGATGCGCCCGATCAAATCACTATCCAGGTTTACCGTGTCAGCGGGCAGCACCTGCTCAACAGTGCTGAGAACCGTCGCAATGCTTGCCGCACCAACTAAACCCACAATAAAATTGATCAGGCCTGACCATACTCCCGCCAGGGCGCCCACTGCTACGCCCTGTCCCAGCGTAAGGGATCCTTCGAACCGCCTGTATAACCAAACTGCCAGCATGGCGCCTGCCCAGTAGCCGATACAAAGCAGGCAGTTAATAACGTTGATTACCGGAATATTTGCCAGGGCAGCGATCACGATGCCGCCGATCAAGCTCGAAATAATCAGGTTCTTTATGTTCATGGCACTCACCTCTCCTTTTATACGTTGCGGGTGCTTATCCTTACAACCCTGGGATTGCGAACTCTTTCGATAAGTATATATAGATTTTGTTACAAGATCAATCCGTTGGGATGGATCAGAGAATTCCGCTGCTTTGAGAAAAATCAACTGTTTTCCCTTTCAACTGGAACCGTTTTACAACCAGGACCACCAATGTTTCTACGCTGGCAGACAGCCAAGCTACCAGCATGTTGGTTGTGAAGAACAGGAAGAACAAGTTCAGATCAAACTGGAACTGCATCGATTGGAATTTCCAATCCTGATCCTCCTTGACCATCACCGCCGAGAGCCTCAAAGGCAAGACCAAGAATCTGGGTAGATCAAATCGCACATAGCCAATGGTTGAAATCCAGGCAGCATCTCCTGCGGACGAGATATTTGCAGTATCGATCATGAATTTCATGTCGCCCCAGGCGTTCCAATCGCTGTAGATCAATTTGGAAACTTCTTCGTCACCGATAAAGATTTCATCCGGCATTGGGCCCAGCACCAGCAGGTTGTCTTTTGAAAACAGCTGCTCAATGAACTTGTCCACCTGGTCCAGGTCACGCCGAGTACAGCCAGCTTGAAATTTATCCAGTTGCGTGATGATCTCTGAACGTGTGCTGCTTGGCGCGCTACCAGGTGAAAAAATGTATTCACCGTTGGTATAGTAATAAGCTTTATGTGGTTGGCGGAAAATCAGCAGTGAAAATAACAGCAAGATGGAGACGAATACCGCTTTTAAAACCTGCTTTGCGATGTCCATCTTGTCCCCCATTCCCTGGGCTTTGATTTCGATTGTTGCCGGTATCGCCTCTCAATCCGGGTAAGGACTTTTATACTTAATCCACTGCTTATCTCCGTTCAGCATACAACATGAGCTTGTTTCCTTCCCTTTCTCGCCATGCTTCGTATTCCACGCGCATGGCTGGGTCGTTCTGGATGAACATTGTGGACCACAGGACCATGGTCGCATACTGGGCAGCCATGAACAAATCCAGGTGCTGCAGCTGAGCCTCAGGCAGTGTCCGTATTTGAAAGTAACCCTCCAGGAATGCCTCTCGCATCCAGTACCATTCTTCTGTCCAGGGCCAGCTGCATAATGCGATTGCAATATCCCAGATCCAATACCCGTAACCGCAGTCCTCGAAATCGATGGGGAAAACTTGCCGACCCTTGAACAGCATATTTTCTGGATAGAGATCTGAATGGATTAAGCCGTATGCATCTGTATCTTTTCCAAATAACTGTGTGACCTGCTTGACTTGCTGAGAGACAATCTGGAATGGTTCTCGGTAGATGCCTGGCATGCTTTCTACCAGTTTCTTGAGAGGGAAGCGAAATTCTCTGCCTCCCAACTGCCCATCCCAATCCCAATGGGGGCGTGTAAAGCCCTCTGGCGGTTTCCAATCCGCAGAAAACGTGTGCAGCCGGGCGATGATCTTCCCCAAAGTCCGCAGGTGGTGCTTCCGGAAACCTTTGGTCAGTCGGCGCCCATTAATCCAGCGCATTATCGAAACGATTTTCCCATTTGGCACACCAGGTGTAGCTATCTTGGTGAGCAATTCTCCCTCCTGGGTGGGCACCGGACTGGGTACTGGCAATCCAGCCTGACTCAGTGCTGCCAGCCATGTCAATTCCGATCGGGCGTAATCCATATCGCTGGTGGTGAGAATCCGAAGTACATATCGGTTTTCGTTATACAGGCTTAAACCGCCAGTTTTCGATCTCCAAACCGGTACATCTACCCGGTAGATGACGTTGCCTTCATACTGGATGAAAGTCAAACGCGCACCATCCAGACCGTAAACTTCGAGAGCTTCCCGGGCAAGTCTCCGCAAGCGTCTCAGTCTGCCAAGCCTGGTCAGTTCAGAGAAAGGTTTCATACTTGCTCATAACTCTCCTCATAGTGGACGGACAATCATATCCAGAATATTAATTACAAAATCTTGTATTTTCGCTCTTCATGATCATTATACATTCGAAAATTTCCTGAGTTATTTAGCAAGCATGAGCCTATATAATCGAGCGACGAATTATGGTGATTTCAATTCTCACATTTTTGATTTCCGATTGACAGGTGTTTAGAAAGAATGTATCCTAAGATTACCAATATTCTCGGTTAACCTATATTGTGTACAATGAATTTTGACTGGGGGCTGTTCTATCTTGAATTTTTTTATGCGATATGCACTCAACAGATACTTAACTTACAATGGACTGAATTATTTTTCCTTAAAGTTAAGGGTTCGCCCGGTCCGTCAAAGGATATTAGGCCGATCCGTAGTTGTCTCTTTTCCAGGCTGCAACCTGAAGAATCTAATAACTCCTTCGTACCGCCCCTTTAACTCCCCATTGATTGATGCATCACTGTCGGTTGACGTTTGACTGCTTGTTCAACAGGATGGCTGAGATGACGAGTAACAAATCATTACCGGTTAACTCGAGAGCTTTGATTATTATTAGAAATAAATGGTCAGATAAAGCTGCGTACTTCCAGTTATTTCTGGTATGCTC
>JBJYXV010000086.1:0-1869 GCA_046260155.1 Anaerolineales bacterium | reverse complement strand
ATCCTGCAAAAGCTGACCCGCCGGACAAAACCGCCAGCGCCCTGGATCAGCGCCCTGACCATTTCTCTTCTGATCTCGTTGATCGCGGTTCTGAGCTCACTTCTCACTGGTGGCATGTCTCGCCATGGGTTTCGCACGATTGCCCTTGGGGGGACGCTGGTCTTTTTGAATTCGCTTATAGCCAAAACCACCTTTGACCGGGCCTTTGTCACTCTGCAGGACAAGCTCCTAGATGAGCTTGAATCGAGCGCCGGTCTGACCGGCATTCAGGACTGGCTGGTTGCAGCCGGGGATCTGAAGAGGCCGGCACTGATAGGTTTTTTCATTTACGCCGCATACGTCGCCTTCATCAGCCCGAATCCAATCGACTCCCCTGGCCCCGTTTACATAGCTGTTATCGGTGGTTTCATGCTCCTCTGGACTGGATTCCTGCTCTATTTCATGGTTCTGTTTGCGATCCTGACTCTGCGGCTGGGCCGTTGCCAATTCAAGTTGCACACAGAGGATCCCGTCAGTACGGAGGTGCTGGAAGATTGGTCGGGCATGATGAGTTTCGCGGCTTACATGTTTGCCTTCATGCTGGCAACGGGTACGCTGTTTACCGTAACGATGGAGACATTCAGATTGAGAGCCCTCTTCTTCGTCATCCCGAGATGGCTGCCCCTGATAGCTCTCTTTGTGGTCAACCAGGTAGCTATCTCCGGGGTTATCACCCGATCGAAGCGCAAGTCGCTCAACGAGGTGGAGGTCCAGATGGCAGCGTTGAGGCCAGGGGCAGATCCTCCCGAGCACGATACTATGGAGACCCTCCTGTGGCTGTGGGACTACCACGACCGCATCAAGGGCACTCGCAGTACCATCCTGGACATCATGGGGATCGTTAACTTGGTCAACACATTGCTGATCCCGCTGCTGGCCTTCCTGGTGGCGAACCGAGAGTTTGCTTTCGCCCTCCTGGGCTGGTCGACATGAGCCCGGATGGCACGGCAACTCTCTGTACCGTCTGGTAAGGCGCGCTACATTGCATTTGTGATACCCTACCCTCTGTGATTTGCTGCCTGCTCGGTTCTGGAGTCAGTACTACCGAGCCGAGCGACGCCGCAGGATTCATCCTCAGCCGTAGAAGCTGGGTTCAGTTGTAGTTGCTCAGGGCGCGGCCTATCGCCGCCAGGGCCTCTGCTGTCAGGGGTATGAGTGTGGTAGATGATAAAGAGGGTATTGACCCTTGTATCAGCCATGCACATTACTAGCAGCGTGTTTATCAACGACGACGAAAGCGGATTGCATCATGATTACGAGGTGTGGCTGGAAAGGCTGGCGCCGCACGCACCGATCGTGCAGTATTGGCACAACCGTACCGGAGAGGACGCCTGTCCAGGACGGACAGGACCGCCGATGCCCACCTAAAGCGGATCGCATCTGGTTGAAAGATGCGCGTCATGGGGCGCGAAGCCGCGGTGGCGGTGACCGACGGTCGCCTGGACTTTGGCACGTGGGAACGGATCTTCCACGGCGAGTTCGACGGGCGGCGGCGGAAGCGGGTGCTGGTCAAGATTGTAGGTGAATGAGTCGCTGCTGATCATGGGCAGCCCACGGCATTCCCACGGGAATGCTTGGCGCTTCGGCCATGCCGAACCGTACCTGCTTCGTGGTTCTGGGACAAGCTCTGGAACCGGTCGATGCGCATTCCCTTTGACCGTCCATCTGTGACGTGGTATACTTACAGTCCGGAGCCATTGGTATACGACATGAGGGACGGTCATGCTGCAGCAGTCGCTCCTACGAACCAAACTGTATATTCCGCGCATCCGGCCCGAACTCGTCTCGCGCCCGCGCCTGATGGAGCGGCTGGACGCGGCGCTGCCAACG
>JBJYXV010000085.1:4613-5734 GCA_046260155.1 Anaerolineales bacterium | reverse complement strand
AGGAGCATGTTCAACTGGGCGGCGTGCTCCTGGACATGGCGCATGGTATAGAGCAGCAGCTCAGCGACGGTCAAGACACGCCAATTCTCTCGAACTCGCTGGGGTTCGTTTTCGTCTGCAAGCTTATCGATTAATGCATGGCACCTGGCGCGCGCATATTCCAGATAGGTTTGCAGCTCCTGCTTTGTGTATACCCGCTCCGGCAAGGCCCCATCCGGATCCAGTTCCGAAAGGGTAAAGGGCGGGGGAACAGCGAATCCTTCCGCCGACTCAGAGCAATAATAATCGAGCCAGAATACTGCATGATAGGCGATGAACCAGAATTCGGTAAATTCTGGCTGCAGTTCTGGCTCGGGCCAGAGGCGCGCACGCCAAAGTTCTTCAGGGCAGGCATCCATTGCATTCTGCAGCGTTTCAATGGCGGCACCGAACTGGTGCCAGAGGATTTCTTTCCATAATGGGTTCATATCGTCTCCTAGCCGGGATAGGCAGCGCCGGGCGCGATGCGGGCAGCGATCCAGGTATCCCCGATCCGCTGCACCTGCGCCAAACCTGCCTCCACGAGCCATGCCTGATAATCTTCAAAGGAGTGCGCACGACCACCGGAGAGCGCCCAGGTCAACAAGGTAACCAGGCTGGTGCCTTGCGAAGGTTGATGGGATGACATGGGGACATCAATCACCAGCACGCCTGAGGATTTCAGGGAACTGCGCACACGAGAGAAGAGATTGATATTCTGGGCGGAGGTCAGGTAGTCCGTGATCTGGCCCAGCAAGACCGCATCGTAAGCCTCCTGCGGAAGGTCAACCGCGTGAATGTCGGCTGCCTCGAAAGAGACTCTCGACGCGACACCCAGGCGGGCAGCCAGGTCCCGGGCTACTTCGAGGACGGAAGATTGATCGAGACACGTGACCTGCGTACCTGCTCGAGAGCGGGCAAGCACCATGCTCTTCACGCCGCAGCCGCAAGCGAGATCGAGCAGCGCCAGGGGTTCGCCGCCATGCGTCTCGATGCCAGCAGCTCGCCACATGGCCAGGCTCAGCTCCCGGCGCTCAGGCCGATAACTTTCGAGCCATGCATCCTGTGCCCACGGGAAACTTACCTGTGCGCGTTCGCCCGTG
>JBJYXV010000085.1:0-4513 GCA_046260155.1 Anaerolineales bacterium | reverse complement strand
CTATTCTTCTTTGTCCCGGGAGCAGCGGGATTTTTTCCCGGGGTATTCAGGACTGATGCCCCATGACACAGGTGCCGTCAGCGTTTAAGATGAAGCACAAGGATTTCACTGGTAATCCACCAATTTCATACTTTACTGATAGGAGCAATCTGATGAATAAATCTCGTATCGATCGATTATCGCCGCTGAGCGGCGCGGCAGCCGTGGTGATCATGGTGGCAGGCGTTTTGATCTTCAACTATTATGAATTTTTACCGCCAGCCGAGAAACTCGCCGGTTTCTTCAACAACAATGCTTACGGGGTCTATGCTGGGGGTTATATTGCCTCCCTGTCCGCATTTACTCTGCTGTGGTTTGCGGGCAGCGTGCGCAGCGTGCTGGCAGAGCGGGAAGGTGGAACCGGGCACCTGTCGACGATCGCATTTGGCGGGGGCGCGGCCGCTTCGGTCGTGCTGGGGGTCTCTTTCGTGGGCATACTGACGAGCGGCCTGCGCGCCGGGGCAGCTGGCGGCATCACCCCCATTGGGGCAGTCAGCCTGTACGATTTTTACAGCCAGCTAACCGGGCAGCTGTTGCCGATCTTTATGGCGGTATTTATTGCTGCCACGGCAGCTGTGTCGCGGCGGACGAAGCTATTTCCCGCCTGGTTTGATGGGACCAGCCTGATCGTTGTGGTTGGCTTGCTGACGCCCTTCGCTTACATGATGCTGGCACTGGCGATCGCCTGGCTGCTGGTTGTCAGCCTCTGGCTTTATCTGCGAGGAGCATCCATGGGGGCGCCAGCTACGGCAGCTGAAGCAGTTTGAGGGGGTGACGATTAAGGGTGGAGCTGCAGATCCAGTTGAAAAATTGGCTGCAGCTCTGGTTTGTTTTGGATTATTGTCCTTTCTAATTAGATACCCGAATCCAATGCAATTGATGACCGGGGTTGCATCATAAGGCAATAAACAATAAACACTGATTGATTCAATCCAGGACTTCTATTCCACCACCATTTCCGGATGAAAAAACATCCCGGATACGCTTCCCGATCTTTGTCAATCCAGAGATTAGAAGGTGACTGCGCGCAGCATCTTGCGGGTGCTCCGTCAAAACTTTGTTATCCCGATAAATTCGATTTAGCTCCTGGTATTTCCTTAAATCACGTTCCCGATCTTCTTTGACTGCCTGAATATAAAATCCGTTCATCATTAACTTTACCTCCGCTTAAACAGGTTGACTGTCCTCCGAGTTGACCCCAGAAAAACCCCTGGACTTTTTTGTGATCTTAGAAATCCAGGAGGTCAACACATTCTTAATTTGCTTAAAAGAAATTATCTGAATTTGGGCAGAATCTCTAAATTGACGATTGATAGGATGGTGTTGAGAGTGTGCCGCTGCATCCCTTTCAGCCTTTTGGACTAATTGAATTAAGGGTAAAGACATTGTAGGATTGCCTCCATGTAAACTATTTTGGAAAACTTGTTCCAAGTCTATCAACCTGCAGGGTGATTGTCACCCTACTAAAGTGGGGTATTAAGGGGGGAATTGTCCATAATGTTGCGGAATCCGGTATAATGATCCTCTATGATGCTTCTTAAGTGAATCATCGATTGGTTGGGACACAATGTTTATCGATGAAATTAATACGCAGGTTGAACCGCTCACGGATCGAGAATTGCAAGTTTTGGATTTAATCTCCAGGGGATTATCTAACCGTGAGATCGCAGATGAATTAGTGGTTACTCCAGGTACTATCAAATGGTATAACAAGCAGATTTATCGCAAACTGGGTGTGAACAGCCGGACGAAAGCTGTTGTCCAGGCAAATAAGCATGGCTTGTTTGACCGATCCCCTGAAATAAGATCAACCCCCCAGGTGGCATACATCCATAATCTACCTGCTCCCCTGACATCCTTCATCGGGCGTGAGCCGGAGATTAAGGCAATTAAGCAGCTGCTCTTCGATAACAGGCTACTCACTCTCACCGGTCCTGGGGGATCAGGTAAAACGCGCTTAGCCCAATATGTGGCAGGCGATTTGACTGAACAATTCCTCGATGGGGTCTTTATCGTTGATTTAGCCACCATACGAGATTCTCAGCTATTCTTGAGCACCATCTCCAGTGCATTGGAAGTGCACGGAGTGCCCGGAGAGCCATTAATAGAAACACTGAAACATGCGTTGTACGGCAAGCAAGTACTGCTGCTGTTGGATAACTTTGAACAAATTATCAATGCTGCTCCCCTCGTCTCGGAATTATTGTCTTCCTCTCCCGAGTTGAAAGTAATGGTCACCAGCCGGGAACGGCTATCCATTTACGGTGAACAGGTCTTTACTGTACCCCCCCTGTCTGTCCCGAGGCTGGATCAGAAAGAGACCACACAACGTTTGTTGCAGTACGAAGCAATCCAACTTTTTTACCAGCGTGCCAGAGCGATTAATCCCGTTTTCAAGATTACAGATGAGAACATTTCATCCGTGGCAGAGATTTGTGCCCGGCTGGATGGGCTTCCACTGGCAATCGAGCTGGCTGCCGCACGCAGTAATTTATATTCTCCAGAAATGATTCGGGACCGTCTTGATAGCCGTCTGGCGATACTCACTGGTGGGTCTCGAAACCTTCCTGATCGCCTGCGAACCTTGCGGGGGACATTAGACTGGAGCTATGAATTGCTTGATGCTGAGGAACAAGTCCTGCTTGTGCGGCTATCTGTTTTCAATGGGGGAGGAACGCTGGAATCAGCCGATGCAGTTTGTGCTCACGGTTTGTCAATCGATATCATGGATGGTTTGGAATCGCTACTTAATAAGAATTTGCTATACCAGGAAATTGGGAAACTGGGTGAACCCCGCTTTTACATGTTAGAGACCATCCATGAATACGCCCGTGAGATGCTGGCGGATAGCGGGGAGGCGAAGAAATTAGAATTGCTTCATTGTAGATATTTCGCCAGCTTTGCTTTAGGAGCTGAGCAGGAAATGTACGGTACGAAACAGGGATACTGGCTAAAAAAAATGCGCGTGGAATATGATAACTTACGCACAGCAATAGAACGCTCATTCAAGAATGCTGAGGATCTACTGGGATTTCAAATTATCGGGGCTTTGCGGTACTTCTGGTACAGTGATGGTCTTATTGCGGAGGGATTCAAATGGATCGAAGTTGCCCAGGAGAGCGAGCAAGAAATCCCAATTGAAATACGTGCCAAAGTATATCTCACAGCGGCAGACCTTTCATATGCACAAGGCGACCCCAAAAAGGTAAACCAATATAGTCGCAGTGCATACGAGCTGGCTAAAAAATCCAGAGACCGGGTTACTTTAGCCTGGGCCTTGCTTTCCCGGTCAAAAACCTTTTCCATGCCCCAGGAGCAAGACATCCCCAAATGCATAACCCTTAGTAAGGAAAGCCTGGCATTATTCCGGAAATTAAATTTCCTCCCAGGCACCACCACGGCGTTAACTGTATTGGGTGAGATATCTCGCATCACAGGAGATTACCAGGCTGCAGAAGATTATTACCGTGAAAGCCTGAAGTTAAGCCGCCAGGCAGGTGATAAAAAACGCTCGGCAGTAAATCTAGCAAACTTAGCCAGCGTTGTCTTACACCGAGGAGATTACCAGCAAGCAGAGCAGTTTGAACGGGAGGCTTTAGAAATTGATGTTGAGCTGGGGATAAAACACTATGTTGGACTGAATCTCACCTGCTTGGCAGGAATCCTGGCCAAGCAAGGCAGCTCTATGAAAGCCGCCATTCTCCTGGGGGCTTCAGAAAAGATTCTCCAGACCATGGGGGTAACAGCGCAGCCCGCAGACCAGGTGGATCTCGATGATTACCTGGCTGTTATCCACGAACAGCTCAATGAAGAGCAATTTGAGGCTGCCTTGGCTGAAGGGAGGAAAATGTCGTACGAACAGGCAGTTTCCTACGCCCTCGATAAGCAGGATTCCTAGCATCCAAGATCGATTTGGGTCCAGAATATTGAATGGTGGACGATACTGCTCCGATAATTATCGTCGTTTTCCCCTCCGATCACGAATAACAACGAAATAATTTGTAAAATCCTTGATTGAATAATAAGATCGCATGTATTTAAGTCTATCTTGGTCAATATGCTTACGGCTTGCATGAGAAAGGCTTAAATCTTCATTTCAAGGGTTGATCTACGTGTATAATTCAGCCCACAAAACTGACCAGGAGAGAACCAATTTATATGCGCACACCGTCATCCGCAATCCGGGGGGTGTTCGTACTTTCGATAATCCTGGGGGTTGTCTTCCTTTCAAATATTGGAATTGCCCAATCTGTTGCCGGACAACAGGCCGGTGCGGGGTCAGAAAACGCAGGGCGGGTCCTGCTCGACGTACCCACACCAACAGCTGAACCCACTGAAACACCCAACCTGCAAATTTACTTTCCGGTGATGAACAATAATTACGGATACCTGTACAGCAGCGTGGTGATCGCCCAGGGGCAGGGATTTGACAACTGCAAACCGCTAAGCGTGGAAGGCATGCAGAACTGGTGGG
>JBJYXV010000084.1:0-1641 GCA_046260155.1 Anaerolineales bacterium | reverse complement strand
TCATCGTCGATAAATAAAATTCGTGCCATTCTGGTACCTGAGATTTGATGGTGGCAGGATTTTACCATTAATCACATTTCCCCTGCCTTTCCGTGAGACAGGGGAAATCTATCACAATTTTGATCTTCTGATGTTTCTATAACCCATAGATATCGCTGTATTTCGTGTTTAAATAGCGCATATAGGGAGCGGCATCGATCTGGGAACCCGTAACACGCTGGACGAGTTCTTGTGGTTCATATTTCCTGCCATGCTGATGGATATTCTCGACCAGCCACTGAAGCAGTTCAGCAAATGAGCCCTTGCGAATTTGATCGGGCATATCAGGCATATCTGCAAGCATTTTTTCCCATAGCTGGGCTGAAATCAGGTTGCCAAGTGCATAAGTGGAGAAATAACCGATCCCACCAAAAGACCAGTGGATATCTTGCAGCACGCCTTCGGTATCCGTGGGCGGCACAACGCCCAGGTACGCTTCCATTTTAGCATTCCAAACTTCTGGCAGATCTTGAACTTCTAGTTTTCTTTCCATAAGCGCAATTTCGATCTCCAGACGCAACATGATATGCAGATTGTATGTAGCTTCATCAGCCTCAACGCGTATCAAAGATGGCTCGACTCTATTGATGCCCTTGTAAAAGGTCAGCAGATCAATACCGTCTAGCTGTGAGGGGAAAAGTTCCTGTAATTTGGGGTAGAAATATTCCCAGAAAGGCATCGAGCGTCCAATCAAGTTCTCGTACATGCGGGATTGTGATTCGTGGACTGCCAGTGAAGCACCACCGGCTAACGGGCTTCGTTCGTATTTAGGTGCGCTGCCCAATTCATAAAGTCCGTGCCCGCACTCGTGAAGCATGCTGAAGAGTCCGGAATTGAAATAATCTGGGCTTATCCGAGTGGTGATACGCACATCTGTTCTACCAAAGTTAGAGGTGAACGGGTGCACGGATTTGTCTTGACGTCCGCGCTGCCAATCGTAACCATATCGGGTGATCGCTTCAACCCCAAAATCCCATTGTTTTTGCTCATCGTAAGGCTGGTGTAAAAATGAGTCATCTACTTGAGGGCGGTCAGCAATCGCTTTAATTAATTTAACCTGTTGTGGGCGTAATGCATCGAAAATGGCCTTCACATCGGCGGTTTTCATTCCCGGTTCAAATTGATCCAACATTGGATCATAAGGATGATCGTACGGGGCGAAGAAATCTGCATATTCGCGAGTTAGCACCAGGATTTCTTCCAATTGTGGTTGGAATTTAGAAAAATCATGGGTCGCTCGCGCTTCTGCCCAAGCGCCATGAGCTATTGTGGTGACCTTGGCGAACTTTTCTGTAAACTCAGGAGGTACTTTGACTGCATTTTCATAGTCGCGCTTGGCAACCTTAATCAACCTGGCATCATCCGAATCTGGATCGATATCCTTCGCAGCAGCATCCAGATCTTCGATCAACTGCCCGATTTCGGGGATGATACTTTTCTGATGGATCAATTTCTGCAGCGTCCCCATCTGATTTCCGCGTGCTTCAGCCGCTCCAGGTGGCATATTTACTTGCTGGTCCCAGCCCAGTAACCCGGCGACCTGACTCAAATCGCTAATTTCAGCCAAAAGGGTTTTAAGCTGGTTAAGTTGTTCTTTCATCA
>JBJYXV010000083.1:0-2335 GCA_046260155.1 Anaerolineales bacterium | reverse complement strand
CAGTGTCAACAGGATCACCAACATATGTGATCGTCACTTCTTCCGTCGTGCCACAAATCCCGGCCTCAACTTCCTCCACTGGAGCAGGTTCTTCTTCCACTACCTCCTCTACTACTTCCTCTACCGGTTCAGGTGGGGCTTCTTCCGTTGGCGTTTCTGATCCGCCACAAGAAGCGATCGCTAAAACAAGCAATAGGGTAAAAATCGCAACAATGCTGCGAAACAATAATTTACTTTTCATCAGATTCTCCTCATAAAGCGTAATTTGATTTTTTTATTCGTTCACTTTGTTTAATTTTAGGAAAGAAAAGAATGTTCTCTGATAAGAGGAAATTTGAAGCATCGGATTAATAAGACCTCCTTCCTGGTATAACCCCTGGAAACATCTTTGCCGATGATGTTCTGTTCGTTTATAATTCTAGACGGGCAAAGAAAAAGTGTGACGCCTGAAAGAATTCAGGTTGATGCTAGATCTTTGTCACCTCAGGAGATACTCGCTTGCTTGGCCGTGAGAGAGTATCTCCTTCATTTTTTCCAAAAGGATCATTCCAATGACTATTTAGGCTTGGTTAATATCGTACCATTGTAGAAATCGATGAACAACGCCAGTCGCGGCAACGCGTGCACCAGCAATTGTGGCATACTTAACTAGTAAATGGCTGCTAATAAAAGTAGATAATCTGCTCCGGATGCTTTTTTCCATATAGTTTCTTAAATTGGGTGGCAGATAGCTCAAGACCCCACCAATAATCAAGATCTCCGATTGCAAAATCTGAATCAATTTTGAGATTTCTCCGGCGATTGTATCAATGACGGTAGTTATAATATCTTCGCAGATCTTTTCTGATTCAACTGCGTTGAGGATGGCTTTGAATTTTGCGCTGCGGTCTGTTAGTGCAGCGATGGCTTGAAGTGTATCGGTGGGGGTCGACAGGGTAGATATGCATTGATCAAATTCCCGACAAACACCGCTTAGTGAAGCAATTTCCGGCGAATCATTCGGTGATGCAGTAATTCGTCCAATTATTCCGGCGTTACCGAATGGTCCTTTGTAAAGTTGATCGTCAAAAATCATACTTACCTTGACCCCTTCGGTGAAACCAAGATATAGGATATCGGATACGTCCTGGAGATTGGCATGTGCCAGTTCAGCAATTGCCATGCAATCAACATCATTTTCGATGATAACCGGCAAATCTAGTTCACTCTCCAAGCGCGCTTTAAGCGGAAAATTTTGCCACTGTGGAGCGCGAATTGAAAAGAGAATTTTCCCTGACGCAAGATCAATGAAACCCGGCGTAGCAATACCAAGTCCTAGTAGTTTGCGATGGGGATAAGTTGTTTGAACCTGTTGAACATAATTGATGATTATTTGGATAGCATCATCTGGTAGCAGTTCTTCCTGGTCATCCAGATGGATACGGTCTATGATTTCGCCATTCAAACCTGAAACGATCAGGTTGATGGCTGGAATCTCAAGATGCACCCCAATGATTAGATGTGTTTGGTTATTCAACCCGTAAAGAGTTGCTCGGCGTCCCCCGGTGGGCAAACTCTGCCCTACAGGACAAACCCAACCGGAATCGGATAATTCTTGTAGTGCAAGTCGTAAAGTAGGTAAACTAACTTGAGTGATTGTTTTTAAATCAGCAAGCGATCTGGCCTCCTCACTTAACAAGGAGATGATGTTTGACTTTAGTGAATTGGATTGCTTGTTGGCCATTAAGATAAATGTTTTGTAAAAACTTTTATAAAACTTTTTTAGATTGTAGCAATTTCATAATGTGTTGTCAAGACTTTTTCAATAAGCTGTAATTTTTTATTCCTGATCGGTAGGTTGGTGATTGAGCCATTAGTGCCGATTAGCGTTTTTTAATGCCTATATTTTATTGGATTGTGAGACACATATACTACGAAACTTTACAGTAATAGATCATTCAAGTTGCTTCGTAAACCGACTAACCCAAATCAATCTAAAAGCACGAATTAACTTGAAAGGATTGGCTCTTGTAACCAGTTAAATGCGCACTCCCCGAGCATTTTGCTCAGGGAGTGCGTGGTTTTTAGTGATTTGGAATGATCAATTCCCCAATGCCCGGATCTGGCTGGCCCGGCTCACCAGGCTGGCGAACTCCGTGACTTCGGTGTCATCCCAGAGCAGGGATGAGATGCGGTATGCATGCTCGACCAGTTGTGAAGCATAGGTCCCGGCCGCCCAGGGGCTGTGGCGCAGCAGCTCTGCATATTGGGCCACGACCACAGCCAGCTGGTAGCGGGGGTCAGCGCTCTCGAAGCTCTGCGCCAAATCCCAGGTGTTGAAATTACCATTGATCTC
>JBJYXV010000082.1:0-22504 GCA_046260155.1 Anaerolineales bacterium | reverse complement strand
GTTCCTGTGACAGATCAAACATGCCAACGCCATAGAGCGTGGTGGCATTGGGTGTAGTAGCGACACGCGGCAAGGCCTTCATTGGTTTGCGAAACCAACTCAGGCAGTTGATACCCGCAGCGCGCGGGTTCAGTTCATTCTGCGCGAAGTTGAAGCGCAGGTGGTAGATTGCCACCGGATGCATGCCCCACAAAAAGACTTCCTTCGCGATGCTTTTTGCCTCATCAGTAGTTATGGTAGCCATTTTTTCTCCTTTAGAAAGTTCTCAAGTACATTTTCAGTTGCTCTGCTTGACCGGCGGCGGCGTCCAGGTGCCGTTGAGGGTCGCCTTTTCGGGCGAGTAGATACGCAGGACCAGGTAGAACGGTCCTGCGGGCGCCGGCAGCCAGTTGGTCTTGGCCACGTGCTTGCTGTCTTCAATCAGTACAGTTATAAGCCGTCATCGTCGATCCGCATGCCCTCTGTGCTGTTGCCAATACTTTAACGATTGAACGGGTTCGTATCGTCTCAACATCACAGAACACCAGTGACCAAAAAGATTTCACTTGCTGGGATGGGCCATCTGATCCAAAGCCACCGTGACAGCTAAGATAACGATATCTTCCTGGTCGGGGGCAATCTCGACACCGTAAGTATCCCGCACCCGGAACCACTTCTTTGAGACCTGGGCTACCTTGCGGCGACTATCCTTGATCTCGTATTCGTGGTCGAGGATGTTGCCCTGCACATCCAGGTCAGGACAGCTGCGAATCTTTACGGTCCAGCGATCGCGCAGCGGGGTGATCAATGCTTTCTTGACTTCGGCAATCTTTTTCCCATCACCATCTTCGATGGCCATGGAATCCTTGATGCGCAGCATGCGCTCCTGGATCTGGCACAGGATATTGCCTTTTAAATCTTTAAACTGCAGGGTATCCCTCACCCTCAGTACCTTGCCGTCCACTTTGAATACGTTCTGTCCCGCTTCGTTCTTGATTTAGAAGTCATCCCCAATAGAGATCAGCTTCTGGCGCATCTGGTAGCGGGTTGCATTTTCTTTGCGACCAAAGGTTTCACGCTCTGCTTTGCGTTCTTCACGTCGTCTACGCATTCTATAAGCTTCCAAATTCTATCTAGAAAAAAATTCCTCCAGGCCTGGCAATTGTTTTAGGGTACTGGTGGAGGCTGGACAATGGGTACATTGCTGACATTTTCAGCGCGCACGAAGCGGGCCTGGATCCAACCCTGGCCGCTCGGATTAAGATCCTTGGGGACATTCAACACGTAATGTTCACCATTGGGACTAACACCGACAACCGCCAGAACGGTACCGATGCCCACAGATCCCAGACTGGGATAATCATTCCCCGGTCCGGTGCGTACATGCAGCACATCTCGTGTGACCAGGGATGGTGCCCCAGAGGCCGGCGCGGCCGGGTTGATATTCATAGGCAGATCCGGGGTCTTCACAACTGGCGGGCTGGAAACGTTTCTCGGAGAGGTATACAGCTTTGCCACCCAGCCAGTGCCGTCCTTGGTGATATCGACCGGCATACGCACTGCCCACCATTCGCCATCCTCACTCTCACCGAGCACTTCGGCCTGGGATCCGGTAGGCGCCACGCCGTATACGGGGAACTCGAGTGTTGGCCCGCTGCGCAGTGTCGCTGCTTCACGCATGCTAACCTGGGGAGCGCTCGCCGGTGGAATGGGAAAATTCACCAGCGGTGGGAGTAGCGGTGGGGTGATCACTGGCAGCTGCCTGCCCGTCGGATTGCTCAGATCAACATAATCCACCGCCGACCATGCGATACCGGTACCAACCACGTTAGTGGGTACTTTAACCGCATACCAGTAGCCATCCGGGCTGAGGCCGAGGATTTCGCCTTTATCGCCCGCCTGGGCTGTCCCCAAGATTGTAAACAGCATACCAGGACCGGTGCGAACATTTACATTAACTCGCGCCGTACCCACCGGTACGTTCGACGGTGGATCCGGAAAATCGTATGGAGGCAGTGGAATGCTCTCCGTGGGAACAGGAGTTGGCCCAGATGGGCGGCAGGCTACCAGCGCCAACGAGATCATTAAGCATGCTATCGCAGGCTTGAGGATAGAAATTCTGAATTGTTTCATAATTGATTCCCTTCGATTTAACTTTCGTTCAGCGATATTGACCTGTCACATTCACCGAATTAATCTTCTAAATGCGATAATTCATCGATTCATGCCTCATTTTCAGAGTCAGCCATTGCTTGTGGACTGACAAATTAGTGTCCCAGGATATTCGAGATGATGCCCAGCTCAGCAAGACCATCCACTACCAGCTGCACAGCCAGCGCGGCCAGCAGCACACCAAAAATGGCTTCGGTTACTGCCAGCCGGGAAGGATCCAGGTGCTTGGCCAGCTTATCCATGTTCCTGAAAATCAACCAATCAAAGGCGCCCACCAACAGCACTAACCCCACCAGGATCAGCAGGTAGACCACGGAATTGATCTCGCTGGAGGCGATCACCAGGGCTGCGATGCCCGCGGGGTTAAGCAGGTAGGGCACTGCCAGCGGGTACAGTGCCATCTGCATCAAGTCTCGCCCCTGGGAACGCTCATGGTGATCTTCTTTGCCGGGGCTGACCAGCATATTAAGCGCCAGGAGCAGAAGCACGATCCCACCAGCAATATTGGCTGCCCCGGGAGTGAAATGGAGTAAACGCATTAGGAACCAGCCCAGGAATACCAGCATCAAGGCAGTACCCACACCCGTGCGCACCATTTGTTGGGCTACTTTACGCTGCTGTTCCCCTTCTAGGTCGCGAGTCAGGTCCATGAACGGCACTAGGGCAATCTTGGGACCCATGCCGATCAGCAGCAGCATGAACAGGTCAAATACCTGGTAAAAATCGATCTGCTCAAAATCCATTTAATTCACCTCGATTCGTGTCAATGATAATAAAGTGTTTCTACTCAGGGCACAATGATGCGTGGCAGATTAGGTGACATTTTCTCCGTTGAACCTTTTTTGAGTATGTGGATCCTGGTTGGGTGAGATGTGTTGCACCATTTATTCGGATCTAATTTGATTCCAAACATTCAACAGAGAGGAGTGGTAAATGCATATCGTACAGCGCCTTGAGCACCCCAAATAAGGCAGCCTGATCGATCATAGCTCCTGACAAGGTAGAAACAGCCGATTGGCCTTCCTGGCTAGAAACGCTGATAGTCATACCACCTAACCGGTTAGACCAGCTTTGATCCAAACGACCTACCACGCGTATAGAGTAGATCGCGGGATTATCAACAGATATTTTGTTATCCTCAAGCGATTTATTTTTGTGGGTATCCGAATATTCCACTATTGAAACTCCTTCATTTTTTCCTGGGCAAGTATATTCGGTGAATACAAAATCATATCCATGCTCCGTGCTCGTTACAGTTATTATTAGGCTATAAGTAACCTGGGGTAAAAGCAGGTTACCAGGTACAAACCCTACAAGTATATCAACAGTCGTTTTACAAGATATCCAAGGTTTTATGCTCGGTTCGTAAGTCAGAGTCTATCTTGGTTTAATGGCTCTTTTCAAAAAAGGATAGCTAATGTTGGTTGCGAGAAAATCAGCTCGGGTAGGCAATCAACACCTCTCAAAACAGGCAACCATTGTTGACCTGATGACATGGGGCTGGGAGGAAATTCCTCCCAGCCCCACACAGATGTTGTTTAATTATGGAACCGGTGGAGGCTGCACGACAGGAACATTACTGACATTCTCAGCGCGCACGAAGCGAGCCTGGATCCAGCCCTGACCGCTCTGGTTAATCTCGGTAGGAACGTTCACCACGTAAAATTCCTTGTCCGGACTGATGCCAACCACACCCAGGATTGTTCCGATGGGCACTTTACCCAAGCTAGGATAAGCATTTCCTGGCCCAGTACGGACGTTAAGAACATCCCTGGTGATAAGGGAAGGGGCCCCAGAAGCTGGAGCAGCCGGTGTGATATTCTTTGGTAAGTCCGGCGTTTTGATTACCGGCACACCAGCCACATTGGTCGCGGATGTGTAAGCCTTCGCCACCCAACCCATCCCATCACTGGCGAGGCTGGTTGGCAGGCGAACCGCCCACCATTGTTCATCTTCACTTTGCCCGAGTACTTCGGCTCTTGAGCCAGTTGGTGCTATTCCAAAAACAGGAAACTCAAGCGTTGGACCACTGCGCAGCGTGGCTTGCTCGATCATGGTCGCCAGCGGCGCGTTTGCTGGGGGAGCCGGGAAGCTGACTAGTGGCGGGAGAAGCGGCGGCGTGATCACAGGCAGCGGTTGCCCGGTCGGGTTGGTCAGGTTGACGTAATCCGCTGCTACCCAGGCAGTACCGGTTCCGACCAGGGTTGTGGGTACTTTGACAGCATACCACTTTCCATCTGGGCTTATCCCCAGGATTTCACCTGTATCACCCTGTTCAGCAACGCCTTTTACCGGGAAAAGCATGCTCGGGCCGCTGCGCACGTTCACGTTTACGCGGGCTTCGCCTGTAGGCACATTCGGATCAGGGTCAGGAATATCGACAGGGGGTAAAGGCTGCACTGCGGTCGGTGGGTAGAATTCATCTTCAAGCACCCACAAGAGCAGCTGATCGTAAGCCACGGTAAAGGGAGAATCGCTGGCGGCGCGTACGAAGTAGCCGATTTTTCCCTCCTCCAGGTAGGTGAAATCGACTACCGTCTCCAGGTAAACCCCATTTGCATACAGCGAGATATCTTCGCCAAAGGTCAGTAATCCCAGCCGGTTGATATCCCCTGGCTCGTTGAGAATGGCATCGCTATTGGTTGGTTCAATCAGAACTGTGGTGGTCTGCCCATCCCAGATCGAGAGGCTGTAATTTCCACCACAGTCAAAACCATACAGGTAACCGCGGTTATTGTCCGGAGCGCGGAATAGCATCCCAAAGCGATCCTGGGGATCGCAGGCTTCAGGTCGCTCGTAAGTGGTTTCCAGGTAGAAATTATCCAGCTGCGGCCAGGAGACCTCCCAGCAAACAGTTTGAGGAATGCCCTTGGCGGTCATCACGAACTGCCCACCGGTGATCTCGCTCTTGAAGCAGGGGCTGTCAAAGGTCGTCCAATTCTGTTCGTTGTTGAAATCCTCGGTACCATCCGGAGGTCCCAGGAACAAGGCGGGATCGCCTTCGATGGCCTGCGGTTCCTCGACCACGGGAGCTGCACCGGAGTTCTCAAAATTCATGATCCCGGCATCCTCTCCCAAGACGAGCACCAGGACATCATCGCGAGTTCCCACTCCATCCACCTGTTCCAAGAGAGAACGATAGAAATCATAGGACGAATCTGGACCGCATTCCGCCAGGGTGGAGATACCCGGCTCCAGGCGCAGCTGGCTACCCAACAGCTCGTAGCTGCCCATCAGCTGGTTGCAGTCTGCCTTGGCACTGTATGTTCCATCGGCACGGAAGACCAGATTGTAGTTTTCCGAATCTGCGATCATCGATTGGGAAGCTGGCATGGTCTCTATCAGGCTGACCCACTGCCAGAGGATATCGACTAGATCATCTTCAGTGACAGGTTCCAGGTCCGCGGCCAGGCTGCTGGTAGTTGCGCGCTGGAAAGCCATCTGGCCTGCATCATCCGCCAGGGTGATCACCAGGTTGCCGTAGGCTGTTCCTACGCCTGCAGCCTGCGCAAGCAGGTTCAGGAACTGGTTGTAAGAAGAATCTGGCCCGCATTCCGCCAGGGTGGTAGGCCCCAGGCTGATGTTCAGCTGGTCTCCGGATAGCTCGTAGGTTCCCATGGCGACATTGCAATCCGCCTTGATGCTGACCGTGCCATCTTCATTGAAGGTCAGGGAGTAATTTCCCGGGTCAGGCACTACGGATTGGGCCGCGGGCATGGTCTCCACCAGGCTGATCCACTGCCAGGTCTCACCTATCAATTCCTCCTGGCTGATGCTTTCCAGGTCTGGCTCAGGCTCCTGGGTGGGTTCCGCTACCGCGGTCGGTTCCGGCGTAGTGGTTTGTGTACCACAAGCACTGAGCAGGATAACAGCTGCCAGCAGCAATGCCAGAACCTTGATCGGATTCAATTTACTTCGCAACATCTAAGCCTCCTTGAAATTTAAGTGGAAATAGAAAACTCCCATCTTCCATACTACAGGAGTGCTGTCAAGGCTGCAACTGACAAAATGTTATAGATTTGTTATAGAAAATGAGGTTGCCTTATTGATCCCCCACCTGGAGCTTTCCTTGCGAATATAAAAGAGATTGGGTATAGAACAAAAAGCAGGATCGCTCTGGATCTTTATACTAAAGGATACTAAACTCCTGAGCCTTGGTCACAGCTTCCCGCCTGTTGCTGACTTCAAGCTTCTGGTACAGGTTATGGGTGTGCTGCCGCACCGTACCCGGAGTGATATTCAGTTGGAAAGCAATTTCCTTATTCGTCTTCCGCTCCGCAAGCAATGCCAATACTTCTAATTCACGGTAGGTCAGTGGTTCGAAGAGTTCATCCTGGTTAGGTGAAATTGCTCCTTGTTTGGGCCTCGAAAGTGCAGTTTTTATCAGTTCGACGTAAGGCTGCAGATCTACAGGAGCTTCCAGCTCGTTCAACAGGTTTTCCAATTCTTGACCCAGATCCACGAATAAACGAACGAATCCGCCCGGCTGTGCCAGCCTGAGTGCTTCCTGGAGCTTGACCAAAGCAGCAGATTGCTCTCCTTTGGTTTGCAGGAGCAGCGCTTTTAGGGCTAGTGTTTCGATCAGGAAGCGCCTGTTATGGATATCAGCCTGATACCTTTCAAGTTGATCCAGCAAATCAGCCGCACTCTCCAGGCTGCTGAAGGTGTTTTGAGCTAACCATACCTTAACCAGGGTCAGATGAGGTGACAAAAACCAGGGTGTGGGTGAAAATTGAGGAACGGGGTCAAATTTATCAGCCCACTGGCTCGCCAGATCTACGCGCCCCTGCATCAAGGCCAGTTCGGCTTGCAGTGCCAGGGCTATCGGCAGCTGGGTGGTGTTACCGGTTTCCAACAGAAATGCGATTGCATCCTCGGAGACCTGCTGCGCTTTGGCTTCCCGCCCTAGTGCCTGGTAGGTCAGGGCTAAGCCACAGGCGCTGTTAGCGTATGGGATGCCATAATTTAAATACGGTCGGGAGACAACACTGGCGAATAGTTGCTCAGCTGCAGGCAGCCTGTCTTGGTGATAGCGTACGCGCCCAAGCTGGTAGCTGCCGAATCCGAGAATTTGTTGCTGGCCTGTCTCCTGGCAGAGCGCGATACACTGCTTGGCTGCCTGAGCCATGCTTTTTAAATCTGCCGTGATCCAATAAAAACTGCAAGCAGCCATTAATAACGTCGCCTTGAATTGCTTATCCTGCAACTGCTCCTCTTTAAAAGCATCATAATAAGCCCGGTAGGCCTGGTTTTCATCCCCACGCAGCAGGTAGCTGCCGCTGAGGTAGATTCTTGCCAGGACGCGCGCGATCCAGAGGTCTGGGGGCAGGGAATTTAGAGCATCCTGCGCCATGGAAACGGCCTGATCAGCGTTCCCTTGGTAGTACGCGATCAACGCCCGCAGGGAACTGATCTCGCCAGCCAGGTCACTCACTGCTGCTTGATTGGGCTCATTTTCATAAATAGCATCAAGATGTCCAATTAAGGCAGGCAGCTCAGCGAATTGCCCACGCTGGTACACCAGCCAGGTTTTCAGCATCCAAAGTTCTGGTGATTTTTCCACGATTTCGCTTGAAAATAGGTTCAGCCACCGTTCCAGGCGCGGCCATTGGGTGGTATTCATCATGCTGTAGCGGCGTTGGGCAACCAGCTGGATGGCTTTATTCGTATCTTTCGCTGCTAACAGATGGTAGAGCGCTTCTTCGAACCAACCGTTCCGGGCATACCAGCCTCCTGCGGCAGTATGCAGCCTGGCGATCCCATCGGGAGTGGACCTCTGAGCTAGCTCCTGCTGGAGGAAATCTCGAAAAAGATGGTGGTAGCGAAACCATTTCCCCCGATCATCGAGAGGAATAACAAACAAATTTGAGTTGCGCAGCCATTCAGTGAAGGAGAAACCATTGAAATCTCCTCTGTTCGATGTTTCTCCATCCTCGAAGCAAATTGCTTCACATAATTCAGCACAAAAACGGTCCAGGATCGAAGTTCTGAGCATGCAATCCGAAAGCGATGCAGCTTGTTTTGCCAGGATTTCGGACACCAGGTATTCGGTAACATATGGGTTTTGCAGGGATAATTCGCCTTCGAAGGAATCGCGCCCAATGCGGTGGCGCATCACCAGGGCAGCAAGACGTAAACCGGTCACCCATCCCTCTGCCCGGGAATCCACCTCGTCAATCGCAGCTTGATCTAGGTTTTCCCCTAACATCGTATGGAATAAGATCCGGGTTTCATCCAGGTTGAAGCGTAAATCCTGTGTGCGAAATTCGATCACCCGGCTGGAGGCGCGCAGGGTGATCAATGAGAGGGGTGGGTCCAGGCGCGTGCTTATCACCAGGTGCAGGTTGCGCGGGGGATGTAGCAGTACCTCATTCAACAAATCGTGAATTGGCTGGGATTCGATCACATGGTAGTCGTCTAGTACCAGTATATAAGGCTGCTCAATCCGGTCAAGTTCATTGATTAAGATTCTCGTGACAGCATACAATGCTGGCTGGGGCCTCGCTGCCAGCGAAGCCTGAGTCTCCTGAAGCGCTTCCGGGAAAATGGACTGGACCGCTGCTAAGAAATACTGCAAGAACCCACCCAAATCATTATCATGCTCATCCAGCGAGAGCCAACCTGCCGGTAGGTCCAATGCTTCCACCAGGCATTTCGCCAGGGTGCTCTTTCCATACCCTGCCGGAGCAGAAATTAATATCAGTGGCGGTAACCGGTGCGAATCGATCAGCTCTGTCAACCGTGGCCGAGGGACAAGATCCGTTGGCAGGGGTGGGCGGTGCAGCTTGGCCTGGATGAGGGTCGTTGCGATTTCTTTACCTTGCAAAGCGATCTCCGGATAAAATTATACTATGCTGGTTTCCAACATGCTTAAGTGGAACCAACAAGAGGTTTTGTCCCCCAATGAGCGAGTATTTCCTGCTCAAATTAGGTGCAGGCTTACAAGCACCCGTGTCATCCCTCGCTCTCGCAAACCAGCGTGATTGGGAATGAACGGGTTGTTCTGGGATTCCGGCATCCAGAACATAAGTTGACAGAAGTTATTGTTTGATAGGGCTGTGCTGGTATATATGATCTCAGTCCAAAGCCTTGATCAACGCTTCAAGCAGGATATCTGCATGTTCTTTCTGAAATACCATTGGGGGGCGAATTTTCAGGATGGGGTAATCCTGCCCGGTGGTTCCGATCAGGACACCCTCCTCGCGCATTCGATTCATGATACGATCGGCCATTTCCGGATCAAGCGCGCCATCGGAACTGACGATCTCTATCCCCTGGAGCAAGCCCGATCCGTGGATTTCACCGATCACGGGATAAGCCAATTTTATACCTTCCAACCGCTCTCTCAGGTATTGGCCCACTTCAAGCGCGTTCTGCTGCAAACCTTCCTTTTCGATCACTTCAAGGACTGCCAATCCAGCGGCACAGGAGACCGGATTGCCGCCGAAGGTATTGAAATAACCCTTTTCATCAGCCATGGCTTTGGCAATCTCTGGCCGGGTTACCACGGCAGCCAGCGGGTGCCCGTTGCCCATGGGCTTTCCCAGGGTGACGATATCAGGAATCACATCATCAAATTGAAAGCCCCAGAAATGCTGTCCGAGGCGTCCGAAGCCACCCTGGACCTCGTCTGCGACACAAATCCCCCCTTCAGCACGCGTTTTTTCAAAGAGGGTATTGAGATAACCCTTCGGCGAGGTGTAGATGCCATCACTGACAAATGCTGTATCGACGATCACCATTCCCGCTGGATGCCCACGCTCGTACAACGCCGTGATCGCACTTTCTATGCCGGTATCTGCCTCGCGGAAAATATTATCAGATGTGGGCGGGGAGAGGGTTTGTACGTTGGATGGTAATTTATGTCTCGGGATGATCTCAGTACTTAACTGTGCGGTGACGGTAGTGCTGCCGTGATACGAGAAATTGGTGATCAATGCCCCATCGTTTCCGGACACCAATTTTGACATCTGCCAAGCGAGATCGTTGGCTTCTGAACCGGTACACACAAACATGCACACACTCAGCGGCTCTGGCATCCTTCGGGTGATTTGCTCTGCCAGTTCAAGGATATAAGCATGCATATAGCGCGTGCTGGTGTTCAACTGCCGCGCCTGGTTGGCAATAGCCTTCACGACATGAGGATGACCGTGGCCCACATGGGCGACATTATTGTATGCATCCAGGTAGCGATTGCCACCCCTATCATATAGCCAGACACCCTCACCCCGCACGATATACAGAGGTTGTTCGTAGAACAGGTAAGCGCATGGACCGAGCAGGTGTTCCCTGCGCTTCAAATGAGTTTGAAGCGTTTCATTTGTCTCCTCCGGATGGGATTCAACATGCTCCATTTCCCATAAACCACACGTTCTGAAGAATTTCTTTGTGACTTCTGATGGATCCTGGGCACGCCATACCTCCATCGAGGACCATGTCTCTTCGACCCCACCGGTGATGTACTCCCTGTTATTTGGGTGGAGGGCTTCTCGCCAGATTGCGATGACGTTCAGCATGGTCAAACGTGCCGCGATCAGGTCGTAAAGCACACGCAGCTCTGCACCTTCAAGCGGAATGATTTCCTGGTACCCTGTCACGATTTCGACTGCCACGCCGACAGGATCCGCGTGTCCACGCAGCATCGGTGCAATGGTGGTAGCCAGATCAATAATCAGGGGAGTATGGATCATGTCCCCGAAGTCAATAATGCCAACAATTTTTCCCGGATCGTTCTCAGCTACGAGGATATTGTCGGGCACGATATCATTGTGGATAATCTGCGCGCGTAGTTTCGGAATCAGGGGGAGCACATTCCGATCGAAGCGATCCAGGAAATAACTGGCTAATTCGTTGTGATTTGCATCGCTAATATAGGTTAAGTACTTCCTGAGGTTTGAGACCTGTTTTATGTCCCAAAGTAAATCATAGTTCGCCGCAGGATGAAAGAAACCCCGTAAAGCCAACTCCAATCGTGCCACGCAGACTCCCATCGGGCGGTGCAGCACAGATTCAGTAGGATCATCCTTTGGGGGCACGCCCTGCATGTAGGAGAGTACGCGGAATCTGTGTTTTGTGCCGTCCTCAGCACGAATCTGTTCAATCGCCAATCCATTGCAAGATGGAAAGACTTTAGGGACAGGTATCCCAGGGTCTACTCTGGCGATATGATCCAAAGCCTTGATCTGCATTTCAGTAACCATAGGATCTTCGGCGCGATTGGCAATTTTTATGACAAATTGATCCCCGTTTTCATTCACGATATGGAAATTCTGGTCTCGCTCACTCTCGAGTGGAACCAAATTGCCTGTGAGCCCATAGAGCCGGTTGGCGAATTCTTTGACTTGTTCAACTGTAAAATCCGGGGATTTGGTGACCAAAATGTCATATTGTTCCGGGCTATGGTGCGTCTTAGTCATTCCAGAACTCCCTATAGAACAAAATTATTTTTAAACCAATTCTAGCACCGTCTCTAATAACTAGTCACAGATGGTACCATCGAATCTTGTTTGTCTATAACCCAGATAAACCTTTGGAGAATAATAGGAAATATTGGAACTTGAATACAAAACCCCTGCCGATCCTCTCTTTTTGATCAGGCGACTTATGAAAAGACCGTCATTTCATCTTGACTCCATGCTTAAGGGATACTTCCGTCTTCCAGATCACCAACCTCAAGGAGAACTATCTCCATCTGCTCTCACTCATGAAGCGTAAGAAGCGCCTCAAGCTAAATATTTCATTGAGCTGCCTGAATCGCGGTGATTTGTAATAAGAGACTGTGTTCTAAAAATAGAGGCTGGTAGTGTTTTCTTATAATAGATGTGCAATCTTACCGAAATCAATTGGGCATTTATAAATATAGAATATCTTGATCCTTGATCTGAGAGCCCCATCGATTTGCAACTAAAATCTTTTCATGAGAAGTTGGGCGGTTCGGATTCGATTCTGCAGCTGGTTGGCACAGCCTTGCCTACCTGGAATATCATTTCCACCCCGTGAGGATAAAACAGTTGCCTATAACCTGCGGCGAATGGCCCATCCAATGACTAGCACTCCAGCCACAACTAAACCAATCACAAGCGAAACCCCAAATCCGGGTAAGCTGGATTGAGTTTCCGGCGTGATGGTTGCGGTTGCTCTTGGTGATGGGGTGGCTAGATCCTGCGTGGCAGTGGGAACAGGCAGTGTCTGCGTGCTTGTCGGTTTGACAGTAGGTTGGAGAGTGACTGGTACCGGTGTGAAGGTCGCCGGGGGTGTGACACGCAGCAGCAGCTGCTGGCCGGGTTGGAGGACAGATCCTGTAGTTAATCCATTCCAGGCGATCAATTCGCCCAGCGTGATTTGGTAAAGATCGGCAATATACGCCAGGTATTCACCACTCTTCACCGTGTGATAGTAATTGCCGTCGCTGGAAGGGGTGAGCAGTTCAATGGGCGTAAGCGGTCGCGGGGTCGGGCTCGGGGTTACATGTCCTGGATCAACCAGCAGTTTTTGGCCGATCTGAAGCGGCCAATCCGCTTGCAGGCCGTTCAAGGTTAAGATCGTATCAACCTTGACTTTATACGCATCGGCGATCATCAGCAGTGCCTGGTAAGGTTGCACTTCGTGAACAATCCTGCCGTCCACATCCGGGGTCGCCAGCTGCACCATCCCCACGGGTGTTGGAGTGGCATACCCTTCAGTACTGCTGGAAGGGATGAACAACTCCTGTCCCACGTTCAGACCGTTCTCCCTGGAGAGGTTGTTCCACACCTCCAGGTCGTGGATCGTAATTTGATAAGCAATGGCAATCGACCAGAATGATTGCCCGGATTTGACCGTGTGATAGATCCTGCCCTGGCTGTCGGGTGTGGCAACCTTGACCGGGATGATGATCTGTGAAACTGGTGGAACAACAGGATTTTCAGAACTCCCAGAATCCACACCAGCTGGAGCCTTGTACGGACCGCAGGCTTTATCCGAGGTGTATGCTGCCTGCAGGATGTAATAAACACGACCATCAGCAGCCTCGGCAACACCAGCACCTACATGGCAGTAGGCCGGGTTGACCGCCGGGCGCATGTGTTCTGGATCGGCCCAGGCCTGCATGATCTCATCAATGCTGCTGTTCCAGCCAACTGCAAAATTCTCGGTGGCCCAGACTTTGCCTCCCCCACCATAACCCGCTGCAGCAATGCGGCCGCGCACGTCCCCAATATGCCAGGACATGTAATTTGCAGCCATGATCTCAGCCGTGGCCTGCGCAACAGAGTTGATAATCGGGTCTTCGATCAAAGGAGGCAATCCCTGCGAGACACGCAGGGTGTTCATGGCTAGGATTAATTCGCTGCGCGAGACCTCTCCCGATTGGGCCTGGACGTTCTCTTGATTGGCTGGCAAAGTCAGCAGGCTGCTGAGCACCAGACTGGCCAGGATCAGGATATAAAATGGTTTGCGAGGCATATTCATCTTGTGCCATTCTACTCGAAATCGGGGAAAAGCCAGGCAGTTGTTATATACATTAAGGTTTTTTTAAGTCTGAAATTCTGCTTCAAAGTATCTTTACCTAACTCATTCAGCGAAACAAGAAACACATTATGAACAGTAATCCTCCCGGCTGCCTCAAATCTCACCCACAGCATGCAGGATTTCAAAACACCTGATGAGGGAATTTATGAACCTTCCACTTACTAACCAGGTGTATCCAAGCGGTTTTTTAATAAAGATCCCTCTGATAATCTGCTATAAAGCTATTGAAGACTGGTGGCTAATATTTACAGGAGAAGACTTACTGCGGTAAGCTGGTGTAAAATATCCGACATCAAAAGAATAACTGGTATCAATTGCCAGATGATTTTGGCCAATCGGTTAATACCAGATATTTAGACTTCCAGATTTCGGTACAGGGTAAGGGAAAAGTGGTGGATCCATATACGCTAGATTCGAATGTGACAACACTCACATTTCTATTTACAGATCTTGAGGGCAGCACCAGGCTTTGGCAGCAGTTTCCCGAGCAGATGAAGACCGCCCTGGCTCGTCATGATGAGATCCTCCGGGCTGCGATTGAAGGCTGCAAGGGACAGGTCGTCAAGACCACCGGTGATGGGTTTCATGCTGCCTTCTCCTCCACCCAAGATAGCCTGAATGCCTGCATTGTTGCTCAACAAAACCTGATCAATGAAAACTGGAAAGATACAGGCCCGCTGCGGGTTCGCATGGGCCTGCACACAGGCGAGGCCCAACAGCGGGGTGGGGATTATTACGGGACAACCGTCAACCGTGCCGCGCGGTTGATGTCTGCCGCGAACGGGGGTCAGGTACTCGTATCAGCGGCACTGGTCGGTATAGTCTCCGATCAGTTGCCACAAGGAGCCTCGCTGCTGGATCTCGGGGAACATCGTTTGAAAGATCTGCAGCGCCCGGAGCACATATTTCAGTTGCTCCATCCAGCACTTCCGTCCGATTTTCCACCCATCGATTCGCTGAACCGCGTACCAAATAACCTGCCGTCTCAATCCACGGTTTTCATCGGCCGGCAGGCAGAGCTGGAGGAGACCAGGGACCTTCTGGTTGCAGATGCAGTCCGATTGTTGACCTTGATTGGTCCTGGAGGAACCGGCAAAACGCGCCTGGCCCTGCAGTTAGGCGCTGAATTAAGCGACCACTTTATTGATGGAACATACTTTATCGATCTGGCGCCTACTCGCGATCCCCAATCCGTAATGGCCACGATTGCCAGGACGATCGGATTGAGAGAAAGCAGCAATGGTTCGATGCTGGCCGATCTCAAGGAGCAGCTGCAGGGGAAAATTATGCTGCTGATCCTGGATAATTTTGAACAGGTGATGTCCGCCGCAGTACAGATAGCTGAAATTTTGCAGTTTTGCCCCAAGATTAAACTGCTCGTCACCAGTCGTGAAGCACTGCGCGTGCGTAGTGAACATTTACATCCTGTTCCCCCGCTTGGGATGCCCAGTGCCAGCACCAGGCATCCATCCCTTGATGAGTTAATCGGTTATGAAGCGGTTCAACTATTTATCGAACGTGCCAAGGCGGTTAAATCAGACTTCGAAGTAACTACAGAAAATATTGAAGCGGTTGCCAAAATTTGCCAGAGATTGGACGGTTTACCGCTGGCAATCGAACTCGCAGCGGCACGCACCCGCCTGTTTCCCCCGCAAACCCTTCTCCAAAGATTGGATAGCCGCTTCAAGCTGCTGCAAGGTGGCGCACGCGATTTACCCGCACGGCAGCAAACATTGCGGGACACCATTGATTGGAGCTACGAATTATTGTCAGTCGAGGAAAGGACACTATTTGAGGTAGTCTCAATTTTTTCCAGCGGCTCTTTCGAGGCGATAGAATCGGTAGTGTCTGCTATCGAGAGCCTTGCGGCGAGTGAAATGGATATCGATGAAGGGCTTATTTCACTTGTCGATAAAAGCCTGATGCGCCTGGCGGGGGATGGCCCGGGAGAATCCCGGCTCCAGATGCTGGAGACAATCCGGGAATACGCAACCGAGCGGTTGGAAGCAGACCCCGATTTACGAAATAATACTCGCTACTCGCATGCCGTTTATTTCGCCGATTTCGCCGAGCGCCAGTGGCAGCGGATGAAGGGCTACGAGCGTGATGCAGCCATGCAGGAGATGGCACAGGATGTAGAAAATCTCCAGACCGCCTGGCAATTCTGGTCGGTGGAGAGAGATCTGAAAGAGCTGCACAAGATGGTCAACGGACTTTGGCTGCTTTATGATGCACAGGGCTGGTACCAGGCTACGGTCAAGCTAACCACTGACTTGCTCGAACTGCTTTCCACCACGCCTCATTCGCCCGAACTGGCGCAGGAAGAAATTATGCTGCAAACCAGCCTGGCCAGAGCGTTGATGGCGATGAAAGGCTACACTACAGAAGTAGAAGCAGCCTACAAGCGGGCGCTATCGCTATGCGAGCAGTATGGTGAGATCCCGCAGCTGTTTCCCGTTTTACGGGGGCTATCCAGCTACTACATGTACCGGGCAGAGTTTGACAAAGGCGTCGAGATTGGTAAGCGCATCCTGGCATTAGCTGAGAGTAGAGACGATGACTACCTGCGGGTGCACGGCTACCTGGTGCTGGGAGCAAATACCAGCTTCCATGTCGGGTATGACCAGGGGTTGCAGATCCTCGATAAGGGCATCACTTTATTCGAAAGTCAACAGCAGAGTTATCAACCTTTCCAGCTGGGGAATAATCCGGGGATCGTGTGCTATACAACCTCCGCCTTTTTATTATGGTGGCTTGGTTTTGCGGATCGCGCGGTTGACCGGGCGAAAAAGGCGATCGAGCAGGTGGCAAAGTTGAACCATCCAGTCACGATGGCGTACGCCTTGTTTCATACCGGCAGTCTCCACATGTGGTTGGGGGACATGGGAACAGCTAATGGACGTGCCCAGGCGATGCTTAAGCTGGCTGAAGAACACGGCTTTCAGATCTGGATATCGCTTGCCAGGATGCTGCTCGGAGCAACACAGATGGTGATCGGTACGCCTGAGGAAGGATTGAAGAATATTGAGCAGGGTTTCGCCCTCTACCAAGGGCTCAAAAGTCCCCCATTATTCTACCCGCAGCTGATCAGTATGCGCTCCATTGCCCTTGCCCAAGCCGGCCGACCTGCCGAAGGCTTAAAACTGCTTAACGGTCTGCTGGAGGCAGAGAATGAGGAACGTTTACTGCGCGACCTGGCCCAGCTTTATCTTCTAAAGGGTGATCTTCTGCTAGCAGTATCACCGCAAAACAAAGCCGAAGCCAGCAGCGTCTACAGAACGATCCTGAACAGCGAAAATCACATGGGAGGCAAGATCCTGGCCCTGCAAAGTGCCACCAGGCTGTGCAGGCTGGAGATGGCGGACGGCAAGGCGGAGCAGACCGGCCGTATCCTCGCGGAGATCTATGATAGCTTCACGGAAGGTTTTAACACCGCGGATTTACGAGCAGCCAGGGCTGTCCTGGACGAACTGCGGAACTGATGCGATCCTGGTCTTAAAGGGTACAAGATTTAACCCCGGGATTCAACCTGGTGAATGGGAACACCAGCATCCCGGCTGGCAGAACCCGTGACTACTGGTCAAGCAGCAGATCAACTAATCAAGCATATTCACTTGACTAGATAAAAAGGTAACGCTATTCCATTGTATCTGGATCACCGGATTCGAGTATTTTCCGCAGCTTCTCGACATCCGCCTGGTTTCGACGTCGCCCAACCCAGGTAAATAAGGGTCCCAGGAGTTTATACAGCCCGCTGGGTTCAACATCTGCGACCAGTGTAAATTGTGTACCGTGATCAACCTGGACGAAACGATAGCCACCACTGCCTTTGATTGGGCTGTCGAGCAAATCCCAATCAATGCTCTCGCGTGGAATGAACGAGGTTACACGCCACTCGTACTCATCCTCTCCTACACGTGCATATCCTATTGATCCCGGACCGAGAGCATGGTCGGAACGCAGTCCCGATCCGGTAAGCCCACTTCGCCAGTGTACATCGTTCGATACATCAGTTACGTAAGCAAATACCGTCTCGACCGGGCGATTGATAAAGGTCGTGCCGTTCATCTCCATTAATTTTCTCCTCTTTGATTGAAGTTATTAATTCTTATCTCAGTGTTCTTATCTCATTCTTTGCATCCATACTTGAAAACGAAACCCTCCACTACGCATCAAGATTTATTGATGCTGGTGCAAATTTCTGTCGGTAATGGATTGCCTTTGGCAAATTTCGTTTTACTCTCCATATTGGAGATTCTTGGGTTGAAGAATGTTTACACTTACAATATAACAGCCAGTTGGGATCGGTGTCATACCACGAAAGTGTTATTCAGGGGGTTATTTCCTGGGTTTGAGAGATAAATGAGACACTTTGGGAATTAAATTAATAAAAACCGGCGTTGTGCAGTATTCCCGCCAGAAAGTCAACATGATAGTCCATCAATTTTTATAATTGATAATACAGGGGATTAGGAAACAGGTAGAAACCCCAAAGATCTTCCCTTGGCAAGCGCTTGCGTCCGATTATTAACCCCAAGTTTTCCATAAATATTGCGGGTGTGGACCTTGACTGTATTCAAAGAGAGATAAAGCCTGTTCGCGATTTCTCGATTGGTCAACCCTTCGGCGATCAATTGCAGCACTTCAATCTCTCGCTCGCTGAGAGGCTCAACCAGTTCATACCCGGAAGGTTGATTCTGCAATAAACCGCCTCGAACGTGCCCACCATTGGGAAATGCCGCCAGCAACCGGCGAACGTACTCTTGTGAAATCCCACGTGATAATGCTTGGTAGAGCAAGTCACCCATCGCTGGACCCTCATCTAGGAAAACACGCACGAATCCCCCGGGCTCAGCGAGGTTCAACGCCAGATCCAGTTTCTGCAGCGCTCGATCCAGGTCACCCCGGGTTTGTAATATCAGAGCTTGGAGATTCAGGATCTCGATCATTTTCGAAGTGCGTCCCCCCGTGCCTGCTGCTTTTAGCAGCTGTTCAAGCAATCTGTCTGCTTCATCTGTGTGCCCTTGGGCAATCAGGATGCGGGCAATTGTTAAATAATCAAATAAGGAGAAATAATTTATTTTCTGCAGCGGGATGGGTTCAGATCCATCATCAAGATAGTATTCTCTCACCCATTGCGAAGCGAATTCCTGCTGGCTTTGTGCCAACCACAACCTCGCCTGCCAGGCTTTCATCTGGTCCGCGACCCAGGGAGGTATATGGGTTCCTCGGGCGATACTCTCCATCTTTCGGATCAGGTCTTCAGCATCAGCCGTATCCCCCCTGGAAATCAAGATCCTGACCAGACACATGAAGCTCCAGCCGATCATCTGCAGATCCCCACTGCGCTCAGTTAATTTAAAACCTGTCCTGGCTTGATCTAATGCCGCACTCAAATCATTTAATTCAGCTAATGTCTCGCCCCATATTGCCATCAGGTAACCAGTCAATCTCGTTTTTGCTAAACCATATTCCTTAGCAAATTGCAATTGCTGTTGGCAAATCTCCACCGTTCTCTGCAACTGGCCTTGAGATCTCAGCGTGATCGCCAGCTGAAGATTGGCCAGCATGACAATGTAAATGTCACCAGCCGCTTCACAGGCCTTCAAGGCTTCAAACCGGGCCTGATAGGCTGCATTCATATCCCCTCTAAAACCCTGAGCATTCCCCAGGATTAATGCAGTGTGACCTCGCCAGGTTAAATCCTGCTCTGGTAAATATTCCAATGCCAGGTTTGCATACCGGATGATCCCCGTTACATCTCCCTGGAAAGAACTCATCAGAGCTCTGACAGCAGCAGATCTGCCTAGCAGCTTGCTCCTGTCCGAACTCGATAATGAAATATGGTATTGCTGCTCACTCTCAGGATCCTTATCGGTTTTGGATTCAAGTGCCTGTTCAACAGATTTTAGAGTCCGGTCAGCTTCCTCAAGCCGACCGCTATTGCATTGATTCCTGGCCTTATAGACACAAATGTACGGCCTGGTTAATAGTATATCTTCGGGTAAGTCATCCAGCCAGCGTTGTAATTTACTAGTTTCGCCCCGCCCCCATAAAGGATCAATATTTCGTTCTATCAGCTGGGACGCCTGTGCGAAATCATCTCCACGTAGAGCATGTTCAATCGCCTCATCAACGAACCCATTTTTATCGTACCAATCACTGGCCTGTTTGTGCAAATAAGGCAGTTGGTCTCGCAGGAGCTGGTTCAGGCGCCGGCGGAGTATATCAACAAAGATGTGATGATATCGATACCAGTGCCGCTCTTCATCCAGGGGTACAATAAACAGGTTGGCTCGTTCGAGGTATTCCAGGGTTTCCTGGCCGTCCTCCTGGTTGGTGAGCGCATCTGACAAAGGACCACAGAGCCGGTCGAGGACCGAGGTTTGCAGCAAGAAGGTCTGGATGCGATCGGGTTCTTGTTCAAGGACTTCTTCTATCAGGTAATCAAGCACCAGGCGATGGCTGCCGGTAAAGGATTTTATGAAATTATCAACATCACGGCTTCCTCGCATAGAGAAAGCTGCTAGCTGCAGTCCGGTTATCCAGCCTTCAGTGCGTGACTCCAGGGCGGAGATGTCCTCCATTGATAGTTTCAAGCCCATGACTTGGTTGAGAAATTCGGTAACCTCCTTGGGCGAGAAGCGTAAATCAGCCGCCCGGAGTTCGGTCAGCTGGCCTCGCGCGCGCAGGCGAGCCAGAGAAAGATGCGGGTCCTCCCGGGTGGTAATCACCAGGTGCATCTGGGGTGGCAGATGTTCGAGTAAAAATCCGAGTGTTTCGTCAACCTTCGACGATCCAATCAAGGAATAGTCATCGAAAACGAAGATTAATTTTCCGGGGAAGATTGCGATTTCATTGATCAGAGAAGTTAGCACATCCTCGATTGGCGGAGGCTGAGAGGATCGCAGCATGCCGGTTACGCTTTCTCCAAATGGACATTCAAGATCTTCAGTCTGATTTATGGCTGCGATCAGGTAAGTTAGGAAACGAGCTGGATCATTGTCCTTCTCGTCCAAAGAGAACCAGGCAATTTTAGGATTAATCTTGTCCGCTTCTGCTGCACTAGATTCCAAATTCTTTACCCACTCGCTGACAAGGGTGGTCTTGCCGTAACCAGCTGGGGCAGAAAGGAGAGTCAATTTCCGGTACAGTCCACCGTTCAGCCGTTGTATTAAGCGTGGACGCGAGACGAGGTCCGGTCGGGTGGGAGGGATAAAAAGCTTAGTAGTAAGAAGTTGATCCAATAATCACCTTGAAATTCATTCTTAATAACTAAAAAATCAACTCAACGATAATTCTATTTCAGGTCGTTGAGTTGGGAAAAATGCCAACCTGGTCGCTCACAGCTGATTCGAGAACAAAGCGAAAAATCCAGGTGGACTTCTAATTATAGCACGGTGAATTATCTGCTTCACTTCCAGGATCTAAAGAATAACTATGCGATCGAACTAATCTAAATAACTTTATCTCATCCCAGGTTGAGACTTCAAGGTTGGAAGGCAGACTTTCCGATTATTTCGTGTGAATCATGAAACTTCAAGACAATTCACAGAAATCAAAGGTAAACCCATGGAATAAAGCCAGCGCAGGAGTCCTTGAAGAGCAGCCTGATCGAATGATCCGGTCAGAGATGTGACTGGCATCCCAGAGGGATCACTTTCGATCACGACCCTCAATTTATCAGACCAATCCAACAAATTTTCATCAAGCTCGCCCGGTACTTTGATCTGGTAGGTTGCCGGTCGATCCAGTGTTAGATTTTGTTCGAATCCATCCATCGCCAATACCCTCAAATCCGTGCTTTGCCTGTTTAAGAAATTTCATACCTCCGATTTTCTATCGAATCTGGAAATAACGCTGCCCAAGCTACCGAATCGAAGTTCGGAAAAAAGGAATGGGCTCCAAGGGTTGCTAGTTTTCCCATTCCTCCAGTTGGTCCAGGAGAATCTCCACTGTGCTGCTGACAATCCCATCACACATTTTCTTGCCACCTTGCATTCCGAACCTCAGCAAACCCTTTAAACTGCTCAAGTTCGCAGTGGTTTTTATGCTGCCTATGTTGAAACCAATGATCTCACTGCAACGTACAGCACCATTTTGTTCAGCGAAGCGCTGCATGAATTGCTCCGATAAATATGTAACTGCTTCGTCCTGCTGCTCACCATACAAGAGACCGAGCGCCAATACTGCACCGGATGCAGCTCCGCAAACTTCGCCTACCATTAATCCACCCTGTAAACCAACCGCGATCTGGGGAATACAGTCGCAGTTTATCCCGGCTGCCTTGCTGACCGCAAGGAGAACAGCCCCCGCTCACCCGTGCTGCTGGAACTGCTCCAGAGCATAATCAATCGCCTCGTCTTTGGTGAAGTTACCTTCATACATTATTGTGATTCCTTTCCACTATCGCAATAAACCTGGCTACTGGGTCATGGACTCCCGCCGTTATAAAGTGCAGGGGAAAAATTCTGTCCAGGTTTCCGATTAACAGTTCAATCTAGGCAGATTCTTTTTCACGTAATTCCCATTGATCGGCGTTTACACCCATGATTAACAGCCACAATGCAAATACTGCCTCTCCCCAGAATGTAAACAGGCTGATTGTCACATTGAGCCCAGGAAAGAGCAGGAATAGCAAAGCATCTACCAGATAACCAAGACCAGCAATGATCAGCAAGATTCCAATGAGTCTTGGCAGGAAACCCGCCTTGAAAACTAAAAAACCCAGCAGGGATACCCAAAACCCAAAAAATTGGGCGATAAAAACGCCATATTGGTTCAACTCAAAGAAATACATCATTTGAGCATGCAGCTGTTCTGTACTAAAAGCGTTCAAGTAACC
>JBJYXV010000081.1:0-3545 GCA_046260155.1 Anaerolineales bacterium | reverse complement strand
TCGCAGTGGTCATCTCGCAGTTAGTTACCGATGTGCTCTACGCCTGGTTAGATCCCAGGATTCGTTACACCTGAGCGAGGAGTCAGACATGCAAGCGACTGCTGATAGCAATATCCTCGATATTCCCGAGGAAATTAAGGCTAAAGTACTCACACCTCGCCAGCTTGTCTGGCGTAGATTTCTACGCCACAAGATGGCGGTCATTGGGGCGATTACGCTGATCCTGTTGATCCTATACTCATTTGGCGGCGTGCTGTTCTTTACCGAGGAATATGCCAATTATACCGACACCGGCATCCGGCTGAGTCCCCCCTCCTGGGAGCACCCCTTTGGAACCGATACCGTCGGACGCGATATCCTGGCCCGCACGATCTACGGCGGTCAAATCTCGTTGATGATCGGCCTATTAGCCGTGGTGGTTCAGGTGGTGGTCGGCGTGCTGATCGGAGCGATTGCCGGTTATTATGGCGGCACCATTGACGGCCTGCTGATGCGCTTCACCGAAGCGATGTTCAATATCCCGCAGCTGTTTTTATTACTGGTCATGGCTAAATTTTTTGGCAGCAAGATCAACACCGTTGAACTTTTTGGACGCGAGTTCAGCGGCAGCGTAATCGTGATCATTGTGATCATCGGGGTCACCAGCTGGATGTACCTGGCTCGCATCGTACGAGCCAACTTCCTATCCCTCAAGGAACGCGAATTTGTGTTGGCTGCACATACAACCGGCTCGTCGAATGTGTCGATCATTTTCCAGCACATCCTACCCAACAGCATCGCACCCATTGTGGTCTCAGCCACCCTTGGTGTTGCTGGTGCCATTATTGCTGAAGCCTATATCAGCTTTTTAGGGCTGGGAGTGCAGCCGCCGACTGCTACCTGGGGCAATATGCTCGAGGGTTCTTATAACTATATTGAGACTGCCCCCTGGCTGTGGATATTCCCTGGCTTGTTGATTGTGCTGACGGTACTCTCAATCAATTTCGTGGGTGATGGGCTGCGTGATGCCCTGGACCCGCATGCGATCGTGGAAGCCAATTAACGGCTCACTCCCACAACATGCAATGATTACAAACCAACTTTAGGAATGTCGATGGAACAGTTATTGGAGCTACAAAACCTTGAAGTCAAGTTCCACACCCTTGATGGCGTGGTGCATGCCGTCAACGGCGTTTCTTATTACGTTAACCAAGGGGAGACTCTGGGCATTGTCGGCGAAAGCGGCTGCGGCAAAAGCGTCAGTGTGCTCTCGGTCATGCGCCTGATCCCGGATCCCCCAGGCAAGATTGCCGGGGGAAAGATCCTTTTCCATGGCGAAAATTTGTTGGATTTAGAAGAACGCCAGATGGAAAAGATTCGCGGTTCCAGGATCGGGATGGTATTTCAAGACCCGATGACCTCGCTGAACCCGGTCTTAACCATTGGGAAACAGATCAGTGAGGCAATGGTGCTGCATCAAGGCGATTCAAAGAAAGTGGCCGATCAAAAAGCAATCGAACTCTTATCGCTGGTGGGTATCCCCAATCCGGAAGAACGCTACGGTGATTACCCTCACCAGTTCTCAGGTGGTATGCGCCAGCGCGTCATGATCGCCATGGCGTTATCCTGCTCCCCCGAAATCCTGATTGCCGATGAACCTACCACCGCCTTGGATGTGACCATCCAGGCCCAGATCATTGAACTAACCAAGAAGCTCAGAGACCAGTTAGGCATGGCGATCATCTGGATCACCCACGACCTGGCCGTCGTAGCAGAATTAGCCGATCGAGTCGTGGTGATGTATGCCGGCTATATTGTCGAACAAGCCGACGTATTTCGCCTGTACGAAAACCCGCGCCACCCCTATACGCTGGCTTTGTTAGAGTCATTACCCAGAGTAGACAGCAACCGGGACGCCGAACGCCTGGCCACCATCCCCGGATTCCCACCGGATGGACTAAACGTCCCTCCAGGCTGCCCATTGGCACCGAGATGTGGTTTTGCGGTCGAGCGCTGTCTGCAGGAGAACCCACAGCTCCATGAGATTGAAAAAGACCATCATATTGCGTGTTGGGTGGATGTTAGCACAGGCAAAGAACTATGAATAATGCTGAAATCATCATCGAAGCCAAGGGCTTAAAAAAATATTTTCCCATTACCCAGGGCATCGTTTTCCAAAAAGAAATCGGCGCAGTCAAAGCGGTGGATGATGTCAACTTCGCAATCAGCAGCGGGGAAACGCTGGGATTGGTTGGCGAGAGCGGCTGCGGCAAAACCACCACTGGTCGTACCTTGATCCAGCTCTACCGCCCGACTGCCGGTCACGTCATATTCAATGGGGTCGACCTGACCCAGCTCAAGAGCAAAGAACTACGACAGATGCGCAGCCACATGCAGATGATCTTCCAGGATCCATTTGCTTCGCTGAACCCGCGCTGGACCATTTCCCGCATCATCGCAGAGCCCCTGAAAGTGCACAATGTCCGCAAGCGCGGTCAAATCATGGATCGAGTTGCAGAACTACTAGAATTGGTGCGGCTCAATGCCAACTATATGAATCGCTATCCGCACGAATTCTCGGGAGGGCAGCGCCAGCGTATCGGCATCGCCCGGGCACTGGCCTCTATGCCGCAATTCATCATCTGCGATGAACCGATCTCCGCCCTGGATGTCTCCATCCAGGCACAGATTGTCAACTTACTGGAAGACCTGCAAGATCAGCTTGGTTTAACCTACCTGTTCATCGCTCACGATTTAAGCATGGTGCGCCATATCTGCAACCGGGTGGCTGTCATGTACCTGGGCATTATCGTTGAGCTGGCCGGGCGTGATGAACTTTATAGCAACCCGCTGCACCCATACACCCAGGCGCTGCTCTCGGCCGTGCCCATCCCTGACCCGCGTGCAACCCGGGCACGCAAACGCGTGATCCTGGAAGGGGACCCTCCCAGCCCGGCCAATCCGCCAGCAGGCTGCCGCTTTCACCCGCGCTGCGCCCTGGCGAAAGAGCACTGCCGCACCGAAACCCCCGTTTGGCGCGAGATCAAACCAAATCACTGGGTCGCCTGCCACGAATGCTGAATAAAGGCAGCCATGTCATTCCTGGATTTAGAGTCGCTGCTGCGTATTCCTTATGTGGAGCCTGATTTAGGGTTTGATATTTCGCCAGATGGGTTGCTGCTCGCCTTTTCCTGGAATAAAACTGGGCGCTGGGAGATTTACCTGCAGGACCTTCACCAGGACTCGCCGCCCCGCCAGATAACCAACAATGCAGGTGCCAAATTTGCCCCGCGCTGGAAACCAGACGGCTCGCAGCTGGCCTATGTACTCGATCTTGATGGGGGCGAAAATTACGATATTCTCATTTATGACCTGGCGCTAGGTACCCACACCAATATCACCGCAAACATGCCCGATGCCCTGGCAGCTTCATTCGACTGGTCGCCAGATGGCAGCCAGATCGCCTTTTGCTCGGATCGCGCCGGCCGTTTTGACACCTATATCATGCCCTCCCAGGGCGGAGAAGCCCGCATCGTGCTCGACCAACCCCGGCCGGATTGGGAAGT
>JBJYXV010000080.1:0-6529 GCA_046260155.1 Anaerolineales bacterium | reverse complement strand
GGCGCGCCCCTGTACCTGAAGCTGGCTTTTGAAGAGGCCCGCTTATGGGTCTCCGGCGAGGGAACAGCTCCGGAGAAATTGGAGCCTGGCATCAAAGGCATCATCAAGGGAAACCTGATCGACCGCCTGGCGAACGAGAGCAATCATGGTGAAGAGATCGTCAAGCACGTATTGGGCTACCTGGCTGCCTCGCGCTACGGGCTGGCAGAAGACGAGATGATTGACCTGCTCTCACGAGACATCCAGGTATACCGCTGGTTCTTCGAGGGCAGCCAACATGTACCCGCCGATCTGATCAAGTGGGCAGCGATTTATCAAAACGCCCATCCGGACCTGGAGTATGTGGAGAGCCAGGAACCCTCCACCGATCAAGAAAGGGCTCTGGCCCGAATGCTGAAGGAAATCCGCGTGCCCCCTGAAAACTTGAATGAATTCCTGAGCCAGGCACTCCCAAGCCCAGATGGACCCAGGCTGCCAGTCGTGCTCTGGTCGCGGCTTTCCTTCGACCTGGAACCCTACCTGAGTGAGCGGGTTTCAGAGGGCAGCACGCTGCTGGCCTTCTACCACCGGGAACTGGGGGATGTCTCCAAGGAAGAATACTTGAATGACGGCGATGCTTTGCCATTCCATGAAAAGCTGGCGGATTATTTCCGCTTCAGGGCCGATCCAGAAGGAGATCAGAGCTGGAATGGCAGCTACCCGCGCGGCTTGAGCGAGCTGCCTTACCACCTCACGATGGCTGAGGAATGGGACCAGGTTTACGAAACGCTGACCGATTTTCGCTTCCTGGAGCAGAAAGCCGCCCAGGTGGGCGTGGTTGAAACGCAGGATAATGAGGGAAATCCGGTCAGAACCTACACCGGCGTCTTTCAGCTGCAGGAGGATTACGAGCGCGCCCTGGAGGCGATGCCGGGTGAGGGTGGTACAGGCTCGAGCAGTGGTGAACACCCGTTAATCATCACCGCCGTGGATCGCGGGCAGGGTTTGACAGTTTACTGCCCGGTCTGCAACCAGACCACGCCGATTGAGCAGGACCAGCTGGGCGAGGTGATCTACTGTCCGACGGAGGGCTGTGGGAGGGGGTTGAAGATCAATCCATTTTTTACCCAGATGGTGGAGGGGATTTGAAATGAGTGATCAGAACGATCAGCATCTATCGGATGAGCAATCGGGTGTGCTCTTTGCTTTTTATGGTGCACTCAGGCGTGAAGCACATGTGCTCATCCATCAACCAGACCTGCTCTGGCAGCAAGTTCACAACCGTCTGCAGTGGGAAGAGGGTCCCGCAGCTGCGCTGGCGGGAGAAGAACGGCGTGTTCGAACCAGACCAGATCATCATCCGTGGGTGCGCACAAGAACCCCATTCCGTGAATCCAAAGCGCTGCAGAGTACATTGTCAGGCCGTAATGGAGGGGTGAATGAGCTGGCATTCAGCCCGGATGGGATCTGGATCGTCTCTGCCAGCTCAGAAAAAACCCTCACCGTATGGGATGTGGTCAGCGGGAAAGAGCTGCTGGATTTGATTGGCCATGCCGGAAAAGTTAATGCCTGTGCTTTCAGCCCGGGCAGCAACTGGATTGCCTCTGCCAGCGATGACCAGACGATCAAAATCTGGGATGCGTTCAACGGGCGGGAGCTGAGGACGTTGAGCGGCCATTCCGAGGGTGTCAATGCGTGTGTGTTCAGCCGGTACGGAACCCGGATCGCCTCCGCGAGCACCGATCATACGCTAATAATCTGGGATGTGGAAAGCGGAAAAGAAATTCACACATTGCGCGGCCATGCCAGTTCGGTAAAAGATTGTGCATTCAGCCCTGACAGCACACGAATCGTTTCCGCCAGCTGGGACCAAACGTTGAAAATATGGGACGCACTCAGCGGAAAGGAGCTGCGAACACTGAGCGGTCACACCGATTGGGTGAATGGGTGTGCATTCAGTCCGGGCGGTGATTTGATCGTCTCAGCAAGTGATGATCAAACTCTCAAAATTTGGGACGCAGCCAATGGGAAAGAGATACGCACACTGCAAGGTCACGAGAATCTGGTCAACAGGTGTGTGTTCACCCTGGATAGCAGGAGGATCGTCTCAGCGAGCTCAGATAATACCCTCAAAGTTTGGGATGCAGCCAGCGGGGAGGAGGTGCGGACCCTGCGCGGCCACACGTCTTATGTCAATGGATGCGCTATCAGCCCAGATGGTACCAGGATTGGTTCTGCCAGCTCAGATCAAACTCTTAAAATCTGGGATGCAAGCGAGAGTCATGAAACGGGAGAGTTTACGGGCCATTCCGATGATGTGAAAGGCTGTCAATTCAGCCCGGATGGCACCTTGATCCTCTCTGCTGCTTATGACGATGTGCTCAAAGTTTGGGATGCAGCCAGCGGAAGAGACCTGCTTACGCTAACCGGTCATACCAGCGGGGTCGACGGGTGTGCAATCAGCCCGGATGAAGCATGGATCGTTTCTGCCAGTTCGGACAGGACCCTCAAGGTTTGGGATGCGTCCAATGGCCGGGAGCTGCACACGCTAGCCGGCCATACCAACGGGGTGATGGGATGTGCTGTCAGCCCGGATGGTGATTGGATTGTCTCCGCCAGCAGTGATAATTTACTCAAAATATGGGAGGCATCCAGCGGGCGAGAGCTGCGCACGCTGAGCGGTCACTATGCGTGGGTAAATGGGGTTGATGTCAGTCCGGACGGTACCCGGATCGCCTCCGCCAGCAATGACCAGACATTGAAGCTGTGGGATGCAGCGAGCGGTGAACAGCTGCGCACCTTGATCGGCCACAAAGGTTATATCAATGGGTGTGCGTTCAGCCCGGACGATACCAGGCTCCTCTCTGCCAGTGACGACATGACGCTCAAGCTGTGGGACCTGGCTAGCTACAAGGAGCTGCGCACATTTACCGGTCATACAGGTGTGGTGAATGGATGTGCATTCAGTCCGGATGGAGATTGGATCATATCTGCCGGGTCGGACAAGACAGTCAAAGTATGGCGGGTTTCAAACGGAAGCGAAGTCCTGACTATTCCGCTGATGGGGAATTGTTATTGTGTTGCATTTCACCCCTGGTCCCCATCAGCCGTAATCGGTGAAGATGGAGGTGGATTATATTTCATCGAACTCATTAATCTGACATACGGCCCAATCATCGCCACTTCTGTATCGGAGAAAAATAAACTGGTAGTCCACTGCCCGGCATGTGGGAAAATCCACCTGATCGCTCAAGAGCAGCTTGGCGGTGCGTTTATCTGCCCGGTACCGGATTGCCGGCTTGAGCTGCAGCTTAATCCATTTGTTATCGTGAGCAAAGCTAGACCAAAGAAAAGCTGGCAGTTTTGGACGAAATAACTAGGATAATTGGAGGCAAAAATTTATCAACTAATAAAGGAAAACTTATCTATGGAGAAAAGCTAGGCTGTTCATGCTCACAATCTGCAGCTTGAACTCCATCTGCTCGATGAGGCCTGAGGTCTGACCTGGAATGAGCAGTAAACCAGACTTAATTGGAACCGCAAGGTACCTCAATGCGAGCTGATGAGAAATTTTTATTCTGCAAGTGGATAATTTATTGCAATGAAGATGCTTGAAAATCCAAGCCAATAGTTAGTAACTAAGGAGATTCTACTATGCCACCGAGAGACTTTGGAATGTTCATGTACGAGCAGCAAAAGGGATCTAAAAACCCACAGGCTTTTCGGATGCACTGGGTGTTTTACAACATTGTCTTCAAAGAACCAAATTTGTATCTCACCTACGGAACAACCGAGTTTAATGGGGAGACGTTCGAAATTATGCTTGAATTTGATGATGCGATTTACAACAAGATTTTAACTTTACTTCCTCAGAAACAAAATGTAGCCCTCAGGGCACTGGCACTGGAAGTGAAATCATATCCATCCCAGATAGATTTTGATGATGATTATCCAGAATTTCGCCCACAAATAGGTTTAGATGTAAAGCTCGGTGAATTTCGAAAGCTGGGCGATAAGAAGTATGTTCCCTTTGTCGTAAATGACGCAGTTAGACCTGAGGATTTATAGATCAACCCGGTTTATCAGCGAAAATACTGCAAAGCTGCCAAATCAATTTTCACTTTATAGGTTGATTTTCTGAAGACTCATCTTTAGATTATCACAACTGTGGGTGTTTGCCAGTATATGATAGCTCAAACAGCTGGAAAAAACGGGCATTCCCAGCTATGAGCGGAGGCAAGTACTGGTTCATCACTAAGAAGGAAAGAACGAAATTTTATGAGTGATCAGGATCTCCTGAACATTTTGCAAGACCAGGAAACAACCCTGGCTGCATTCGCTCGATCACTACAGCGCGAATCGCACATTCTCAAGGACCGCCCAGACCTGCTCTGGCAGCAGATGTACAATCGCCTGCAGTGGGAAGATGAGCCAATTCCTCTGCACATTACCCCTGAATTCGAGCTCAGAATCGCTCCCGGTGCAGCTCCCTGGTTGCGGATTTTAAACCGGCCGCGCGAGTCCGGTGCACTCAAGCTCACCTACAATGGTCATACAGATATGGTCCATGCGTGTGCGGTATTAAATAATGGATTTTCTGTCATTTCCGGGGGTAGTGACCAGAACTTGCGGCTTTGGAATCCAGCATCAGGGGAAGAGATGCGCATAATCCAGACAAAAGACGGGCAGGTTAATGCCTGTGCTTTCTCCCCGGACGGCTCAATCATGGTTTCAGCACACGACGATCAATGCCTCTGCCTATGGGACCCATTGACCGGAAATAAAATCCGGACCCTGGCCGGGCATACAGGCAATGTTACAGATTGTGAATTTTTCCCTGACAATCGAAGATTGGTATCCGCAAGTTGGGACTGCATGGTCAAAGTGTGGGATTTTAAGAATGGAGTCGAGATAAAAAACCTCGCAGGACATTTCGGCTTTGTATCAGCCTGCGCGGTTTCCCCTACCGGGGGGTATGTGGTCTCAGGGAGCTGGGATGGTACCCTGCGAATTTGGAACCCCGAAACTGGCCAGGAATTACATTGTCTGCGCGATCATGATGACCGGGTTTATTGCTGTGCAGTATCGCCGGATGGTAGCTGGATCGTATCAGGCAGCATGGATCGTACCTTGAAGGTCTGGAACGCTGCCGATGGTAAGCTAATCCGCACCTTGCGCGGGCATGAAGGTGAAGTTTATTGCTGTGCTATCATCCCTGGCAGCAACCTGATAGTCTCTGGAGGGGCAGACCATACTCTGCGAATTTGGGATCCCCAAACCGGTGAACAGGTGAATGTCTTAGAAGGCCATACCAGGGATGTGGCGGATTGTGCGGTATCTCCTGATGGTCAGTGGATCGTCTCAGCGAGCAGCGACCATACATTAAAGGTTTGGAGTGCGAGTGCTGGTGGAAAAATTGAATATCCCCAGGGTCACCTGGAGCGGGTGAACACATGCACTGTCTCTCCAGATGCTTCGTTTGTGGTCACTGGAAGCAATGACCGAACTCTGCGGATTTGGGATGCTTCAACAGGAGACCAGCGACGGGTCCTGGAAGGTCATAAAAACAGAATTTGGGATTGTCAGATCACCTCCGACGGGAGCCGCGTGATCTCCGTGGGCAGGGACAGGATCCTCCGCATGTGGAATGCTGCAACTGGAGAACCTATCCATGAAGGACGCCTCATTCTTGACCCGGCAACTGGGCCATATTATGAAAAGGATCTCCGTATTCCAGAGCATTATAAAAAGGGGTTACTTTCCTGTGCATTGAGCCCTGATGACAGGCTGATAGCTTGCGGTGGTGGTGAAAAAACTGTAATCCTGTGGGACCTGACCACACATGAAATCATCGCTGAATTAGCAGGGCATTCGAGCGATGTCACCGCGTGCGTCTTCACGCCGGATGGCTCAAAGGTGCTCTCTGCAAGCCTAGACGGGACTCTGCGGCTTTGGGACCTGGCCACAAGGAAGACAATTCACGAGTTTACTGGTCACACGGATTGTATCTTTACCTGTGATATTTCACCGGATGGCACCTTCGCAGTTTCTGCTGGCGAAGATCAAACTGTCCGTGTATGGGACCATGAAATTGGCGAAGAGCGGTTAACCCTGGAAGGACACACCGATGAGATCTGGGGCTGTGTTATCTCCCCGGACGGCCAATATGTCCTCTCAGCCAGCTGGGATAACACGATCCGGGCCTGGAGTGCTATCAGCGGAAAAGAATTGGCGGCTCTCGTTCTGCCAGGTATGCTGCAATGCATTGCAACTTTTCCAGGTGGTGATCGCATTGTTGTTGGCGACACCGCTGGTGCAATTCATTTAATAGAAATGATGGGGCTGAGCCTGACAGCGCCAATTATTACAGCGGTGAGGAGAGATTCGCAGGTGCATGTCCGCTGCCCAAGCTGCTCCCGGATTTTTGAGTTACGTCAAGACCAATTGGGGAAGGAGATCACCTGCCCTGATATTAATTGCAAATCCAGGATTCGACTCAACACCTTTGTTGCGGATTCTGCATTGCTCAGTATGGACAATGAAGATCGAT
>JBJYXV010000079.1:0-78656 GCA_046260155.1 Anaerolineales bacterium | reverse complement strand
CAGCCAAATCAGACACATCGATCTTGGCAACACGTTTGGAAGCGCTCCATATTTATACTACTTGATCTCCTTAAAATTTCAGTCCCACTTTCCTGTTTTAGGTTCGCTATTATCTCGTTGGATAAGGCCAACCATCGTTTTATGATAATATGTAAGTATCCGAAATATACGATGGTGACTTAATAACGTGGATCAATACCAACAACATTCACCGTTAGGAGAACCAAGTCCTCTTATCTACCTGTACTCTCTGGCGCTCTCAAACGAATGCTTGACCAGGATGGGATTCTGCGCGTGGACGATCCGATACCTAATTCTACTGAGTGGGAACGAAAAGCGTACATCCTGACTGACTTGGGTTGCCAGGTATTGAACGCTGAAATCGCACGCATGAAAAAACTGTTGACCGTAGCTTCCACTCAGGTTGTGGCGGATTAAACGTGACAGGGACTCCGCGATGATTCCTCCTCATTTACCACAACCTCCTTTCCCTATACCCAGCAGATTTCTGCAATGAATTCGGGGAGGAAATGAATGGGGTGTCCACTAGGCGACTTCGGGAAGCAGATTCACAGGATTATGGGACTCAGACGGTCTATTTTCTTCGAGAACTATACGGATTTCCACTCAACTTGTTGCAGGAGAATTGGCATTCACTGGCGAAATTGATCGAAGATCCCCGCATATTAGAAACTATCTCTTCCGACCAAATCCTTCGAGGAGGTAAAATGACCACTCAGGATAAACATCTATTACCTTCAACCCGGTGGCAAGCTCTGATCGGTGTGGTGCCTTTTTTCGCATTCGGATTGGTCGTTATGATTGGCAAAATGGATCAATTCTCCCAGGTACCAGCCGATTTGATTGACATGATTTTTTATCTGCTGGTCCTATCCGGTTTCCTGGTAGGGTGGATCAGGGGATTTCCTTTGTGGAGTTACGGGTACCTGGGCTGGGCATTACTGGCAGCATGGTTGAATACCAATTCAATGATTTTCGGGTTTAAACAGGGTCACTCCATCTGGATTCCTTTCGGAGTAGTCATCCTGATTGCACTTGTATGGACACGGACCTTTGATCCCGTTAAAATTCTCATGCGGGATATTTGGAATGATTGGACCCGCTTGACCTTTGTTATGTACTGCCTGGCAGCTTTCATGTGCCTGATTTACGATGAGAACCACCATCCATACCTGTTGCTCTTAATTGGAGCTACAATATTAATTGTCACTGCGGGTGCCTGGTTTTTCTTACGAAGTTCCAACATACTCGGGCGAATATTGTCAGTTGTAGTCAGCTGCTTCGCTGCTTCGATTCCGATGGCGATCAGCTATCTAACCTGGGATTGGCGAGCATATTTCGGTTTGCCAACAGCCGAAACTTGGTACGATAACCTCGGAATGGCACCTATGGGGTACTTATTCTTGCTAATGATCCTTTTCTGGCCAGCTCTGATCGGGCTGATCCAGCGCTTTACCTCGCACCAAACATCGAATGCTTGAGTTCTTATATTAATTCCAACAATCAAGTTCGAGTGAAAGGAAATTGAGATGAGGAAATTGACCCGGATGCTGGTAGGAATGGGAAACGTCTTGATCCTCGTGGCATGCTTCATTGGATTTTCAGCCGTGTCAACCGCAGTGTTCCACGATGAAAAAGCGATTGCTGCTGGAGCAACGCTTGGCGGGATTTCAGGTTTAATAATTGCAATCGGGGCGATCGCTGCGATCAACCATATACACGAGAGGCCAAGAGCCAAAGACACCAGCTTTGATCGATCTGGTGATTAACCCGGATGAAGAATAATTACTCTGCAGTAAAGAGGGATTTCTTTTTATTTTATTCAGCAGGAACCCTACCATACTCACTTTTCCCCTAGCTGGAACACTGGATCTCTGAGATTGAAATCTACTTGAAGTATCGTTCAATTGGTGTGATCACGGGTATTTTTCACAGAAAATTTCGGGTTGAAAAGTTGTTTGCAAAAAACAATATAATCGAATTTCGTGGAAGTTGATCGGATAATTACCAGCTACACAGGTCTGAAAACCGGAAATATGGAGAAATAAATCATGAAAATACTTGTCAGCCCATGCCTCATAGGTATTAGAACCAGATGGAATGAAGATTGTGAAGAAATTGAAGAGCTGATTAATCTAGTGAAATCAGGGCAAGCCGTTTTTCTCTGTCCAGAGCAAATCGGTGGATTGTCTACTCCAAGAGAACCGGCTGAGATTGAGAGTGGAAAAACCGCAAAGGATGTCCTAAAGGGTGATGCAAAGGTCTTGACAATAACTGGAAAGGATGTGACTTCCCAATATGCAGCAGGTGCAGATCGGATATTGGAGTTTTGCCAGAGGCTGGGCATTCAGACGGCGATTCTGAAATCGGATAGCCCTTCGTGTGGGTCTAAACGAACCTATGATGGTTCATTTACAGATACAACGATAATTGGTAAGGGAATAACAGCTGAATTGCTTGAACAGAACGGGATCAAAGTTTACAACGAAAAGAACTTTCGGACCGTGGAGGGTATCTGATGGCTCAGGGAAACAAGCAAGCTTGTTTCTAAGCAACGCTGGAAGCAGGATTCTGTTAGAGATTAGATATTATTGGGTGTACCAGTTACGTTTTTTCGGGCAATACACTTAGAGTCTTTGTCCTTCTCTGAAATATCTCATGAATAGTAATCCTATTGGCACAAAGATAATACACCAAAACAGTAATACATAATGACCAGTAAAATCGGTTTCTCCGCTTGCTGTTAGAAACAGTCCACTAATAATTGGTGCGGCAATTGTGGGAACCACAAGCGCCCCATGAAAAAAGCACAATGCACGTAATACCTTGTCCTTTAGTTCTGTCAATGCGAATCCAGCAGCCAAGGTGGACAAACACAAAAAACAATATCCCAGCATATCTAACGCAAAAATTGGAGAACCTGGCTTGAAGTTAATGGCCTTTATAACTTCGCTTGACAGGTTAAGTGGATTGAGTGCGACAGCAGATAATTGAAGAAAATAGGTGCCGATACAGAAAGGGGCGTAAATGATGGATGATACTAATGCAAGCAACCCAAATATCTTTATTTTTTCACTTGTAACATCATAGAAACAAGCCATCATAATCACCACACTGATGGCCAAAAAAATGCTGGCAACATAACCAAGGTTTTTAGCAAATTCTGAAAGATTTATCATTTCCCAAATCAGGGAAATAGCAAAAACGATTGTCGCGATTGCAATCGCTTGTGCTGCCACTCGACCGATTACGAAACTGTGGTACTTATTCATGTCATTCTCCCTATTAAAAGTAAGGTACGCCCAACAGGTTGATAGCCCAATTTCTGATTGCGTAAAATCCATCAAATCCATGTGATATGAATAAATATTAGCAGGATTATTGGATAATATCGCTCAACGAAATTTTACCCGATGAAATTGTGTGAATAGTGTAAAAAACTGGAGTTTATCCGCTTAATTTTCACGATCATTTATTTTATTATTCAACGTGGAAAAGGATATATTCAAAAGCCCCATCACAATGAAGGGGCTTTTTTTAGGAGAATTTTCAAAGGAAAAATAATACAGAGTTTACTGTTCAATCGATACCAGGTTGCCGAAAGTATTGATATTCAACGTCCACTCACTTCCAACCTGTGCTGCCTGGAACAGGTTGATATCCGAGGTGTTGTATCGGTATATCTCATCACCGGAGACAAAGACGATCGTGTAGGATTCCTGCCATTGCTCTGCCACCCGCTGACCTTCTTCCAGCTCCGGTTCCGGCCAAACAGGTGAATAATCACTACCGCTGGCTATCACTGAATCAACCACCTGCCATTCGTCCAGGGTATAGGTGCAGAAGGAATCATAAACCTCGTATTCGCAGTCCTGTACCACTTCACCGATGCCGCTGCCAGTATCTACTGTGTAGGGCGTACCACATACTTCAACGGAGTTTGGTGCTGGTTCAGATTGGACATCGCGCAATTCCTGGCTGCAGGTTTCTGCTACCGCTTCCGCGGGGATTTGATCCTGCCAATCCTTATGTTCTACAGGGACCAGTGCTTCCACGGGCACAACGCGCTCCCAATTAACACCTTCGACAATACCAGTTGTCGGTTTGGTCCGGTTCGCAAAGAATAGGTAAGCACCACAGGCAATTACCAGGGCAGCCACCACGCCGATAATGATCCACATGGTAGTCTTAGATGCAGGTTTTTCTGGGGTGGCGCCCTGGGTTACAGCCGAATCCTTCTGTGCCAGGCTGCCCCCACAGGAAGTGCAGGTTTTTGCCGTATCCAGATTTTCATGTCCACAGTGCGGGCAGCTGACCATCACCACAGGTCCAGTTTTATATGCGCCAATCACCCGCCCGCTCTCCCGCTTAAGTCCTTCTACCAGGTCTCCACCGCAGTTTACGCAGACCTCTGTACCCGCAGTGTTTCTCGCTCCGCAGTAGGGGCAGTGGATATCCGCTCCTGCATCAGCCAACGCGATTTTCTCTTCATCGGTAATTAATTCCTGCCGCTCTGCCTGCTCAAATTTCACATCGGGAGGTTGGGGAGCTCCGCAGTTTCCACAAAGTTTCACAGTACCTGGATTAATTCCGTTGCAATTCGGGCAGGTCCACTGAAGTTCAATATGTCCGACTTTTTTGCGCGCCATGTTATTGATTCTCCTTGATGTCAGCAGCCTGGATCAGGTGATTTCCTGGAACTATTTTAACAAACCAATTGTCTATTCCCTTTTCATCTCTGCAAGTAAAATCTTACTAATTCAGAATATCTTTCATAAAACAAGGTTGCCTTGCTTAAATTTGTAATGCCTGCCGCAAATTAGATCCCCGCCATCTGTATAGCTGGTAGGTAAAGGTCCTGATTTTCAGGTGCTTCAATCGACACCGATCGCTTTCCTAACCTGTGCCATCTTCGGAATGGAGATTTTCCGTGCTTTTTCAGCCCCCTGGAGCAGCACCCGCTCGAGATAATCCCAATCCCGCATATACCGGTTGTATTTCGTCCTGGCAGGTGAAAATTCATCCTCGAGCAAATTGAACAATTCTGTCTTGATCTGGCTGTAAGCCATCCCGCCCTGCAGGTAGCCATGCCTGACACGCTGAATATCCTCCGGGGATGCAAAATACTTATAGATTGCATACACATTGTCAGTATCTGGATTTTTCGGCTCTTCCGGGCGCCTTGAATCCGTGACTATGCGCATAACCCTTTTCTTGACCTCTTTCGAATCGGAAAAAATCGGGATCACATTGTCATAGCTTTTACTCATTTTGCGACCGTCTAACCCCGGGATCGTCATCACCTCTTCCCTGATAGCAGCCTCTGGAACTGTCAATACTTCTCCATAGGTGTTGTTGATCGCCTGGGCGATATCCCGCGCAATCTCGATATGCTGTTTTTGATCTAACCCAACGGGAACAAAATTCGTATCAAACAGCAGGATATCCGCAGCCATCAACGCCGGGTAAAAGAATAAACCAGCATTGATCTGGTCGTCAGGTGGTAAACCTTGTTCAAGATTGAGATCGACTGCAGCCTTGTAGGCATGTGCCCTGTTCAGCAGGCCTTTTGGGGTAAAACATGCCAGAATCCAGGTTAGCTCCATCACTTCAGGTATGTCGGATTGGCGGTAAAAGATTACTTTTTCAGGGTCTAAGCCAAGGGCTAACCAGGTTGCTGCCACTTCGTAGGTCTGGTACTTCATCGCCTCCCGGTCACGCACGGTCGTCAGCGCGTGATAATCAGCGATGAAGTACATTGCCTGGTATTGCTGGGCTAATTCCAGTGCAGGCAAGATCATCCCCAGATAATTACCGATATGCGGCGTACCGGATGGTTTTATCCCGGTTAATGCGATTTCATTTGCCATTGAAGATTCCCTTTTTCATATGATAATGCCAGATTGTATCAATAGATCTCTTTATATTCAACCGGCTGCAATAAATCAAGGTTAAAGCTATCAATTCCCTGTGGTCCTAATTCGAGCAAGGCGGTATAGGCAGTTTGCACATCCTGCCGCAGCTGTCCGATGTTGATACCCCGGCAGATCTCCGGGAGTGGGGCTAGCCATTTACGCACCCTCAGGAACATCTTTGCTGCGCCATTATAATTCCCCCGGATGATCTGGTAATAAGCAACGGCAACTTGCAAGACAGCGCGGTATAAATCTCTTCCGGGGGTGGGGTCTTCCATCCAGGCAAGCTCGAGTGAATCGTGCGCTTCGAAATATTCACCGCGGTTGAATTGCTCCAACCCACGGATGGCATAATGCGGTAGCTCTTCATGGCAGGTTGCCTGCAGAAAGTCCACATCGATCACCGATGCATGATCAGAGACGATCTCCGCCGCATTCTGCATGAATTTCGAACGTGCAAAAGCTGCTTCTGCACCTGCCTGCTCGGCTGCGAGCAGTACCTCCCGGTTCACATGCGGTCCGTAGCAGATGACGGGGATACCCCGCGTGGCAGGCACCGATGTGATCAAAGAAATCCAATCCAGGCTGGGAATATGTTGGTTATTTAAGTCGAACACAATTAATGCCGGTCTCAATTCCGTAATTCGCTCGATCATCTTCCCATTTCGGCCCTCAAGAGGTTCCGCCCATTGGAACTCGGCATGCATCTCGCTGGCTTTCGGCAAATCGCCAGGATCCTGCCAGTGCACAAATTCAAAATCCAGCGGCTGGATTATGCTCTCCAGCCGCACGGCAGTCATCAAGTCTTCGATAAAAGCTAGTATTACCGGGTTAATCGACACGTGTTATTTCCTCAAGCAGCAAGAAAACAATCCCGCGCTGCCGCCTCCTGCCTGGATTCTGATTATATCAGTCTGCTTCGAGAGGCTTTCCTGGACCGGATTCCAACCGGATTTGTTCGAGTATCCTGATCAGCTCAGACAACAAAGGCTGGTCACCATGGGTTTGAAAGGCGAAAATCAATTGCTGATAATACCACAGCGTCCCATCTTTTCCGCCGTTGAATCGAGACCAAACTTGTTCCCCTTCCAGCCGCAGGTCGCGCAAAATGGACCTGGCATTGTACACTTTATCTGCGAGTGAGATCCTGATTTCCGAGGGGTTCGCACCAGGGATCGATTCAAGATAAGCCTGTTTTCTCTCCCGCCAGGGAGGTTTCGGCTGCGTGAATGAATCTGATAATGCCAGCACCAGGTCAGCCACGTTGGAACCGAATCGCATTCTGATTTTCTCCAGGGTTTCTAAACCTCCCTGGTCTTCGACCGCATCATGCAAGAGGGCAGCAATGGCCTCATCCTCACTTCCGCCATCTTCGAGCACGATCGCGGTCACACCCAGGAGATGGGCGATATAAGGAACCTGGGATTGTTTCCGTGTCTGGCCTGAATGCAGATGAAATGCATACACCAGAGCCTGCTCAAACCTGGCGTCCAATACCTGTGGGTTGTGTTTATTATGAAGAGGCATCACAAATTAAATCCTACAAGATTGCTTTCTTCCGGAAAAATTGAAGTTAAATAAAATTATGCTGGTAAAGTCAGGCTTGCCAGATCCCGGGGATAATAAGTCAGAACTTCATTTCCTTCCTCTGTGATCAGCACGGTATCAGAATGGCGGAATCCTCCAAGACCTGGATGATACAATCCGGGCTCAACCGTGAAGACCATGCCGGGTCGAACCAGTGTCTCGTCGCCCAGATCCAGAAACGGGGCTTCATGGTAGCGCAATCCTATCGCATGCCCGACATGATGCTTCCAGTAAGGCATTAATTCATGCTCTTCGTAGTAGCTGCGCACTGCCTGGTCGATATCCGCACATTTTACACCGGGTTGCAACACCTTAATTGCGGCATCCTGCAGCGCCAGCATGTGGTCGAACATCCTTTTCTGTTCATCAGAGGGAGAGCCAATAATCATCGTGCGCTCCAATTCCGAATTGTATCCCCAGACAGGCGCACCAGCACCTGTCACCAGTACATCTCCTGCTTGAAAAATGATATTATTTGCCAGGGAATGGGGAATCGCTGCGTTGCGACCAATTTGACCCCTGTAGCCAGCGCCAGCACCTTCAGAAAATGGGCTCTGAGCGCGGTAGATTGGTCCAATGGTGTCCAGCATGATCCGGTTCGCTTCCTGGCTGGCTCGTTGGCTGACCTCGGTTTCAGTCGCGCCGACTCGAGTGTACCTCTGCAGCAAAACATGTGCCAGGTTTCCCCACTTTACACTTTCCCGGATCAATCCAATTTCGCCTTCACTCTTGATCATCATCAGGTCTTCCAGGAAACTGGTGATCTTGTGAATTCGACATTCCATCATCACACTCAACTCCGGCCCGCGATACCCAAGGATCCAGGGGTATCCATCCTGGTCCACGCCGATGTCTCCTCTAATCCCCATCTCTACCAGCATATCCTTCAATACCTCCATCGGATGGGGATGGTAAGGATATTCAAGATAATGATCGACACGTTGGATTACTGAAAGTGATTTTGCGTGCTCAACCTCCAGGCGGGGGACGAAGAGGGCGCTTTGACCTTCCGCGCTGAGCACAAAGGCGAGGGGACGCTCCGTGGGTACAAAAGCAAAACCTGTGAAATATAAAATATAATAATGGTCGAACAACACCGCCCCGCTTAAGTTCTCTTCGCGAATTGCACCCTGCAGCTTCCTGATTCGTTCAGAGAATTCTTCTGGCTGGATGCTAATACTGGTCTCCATATCCTCTTCCTCAACCTACTATTTCGTAATCGCTGGTTATTTTTACTGCATCCTTCAGTGTATTTAGCACTGAACAATATTTCTCTTCTGACAGTTGAATTGCTTTTTCTATACTTTCAGGTTTTATCTTTCCTTTAATCAGGTAGCGCAGGTGGATATGTGTAAACCGATTCGGGGGCTCGCTTTCCTGTTCCCCGGTGCAGATCACCTCCAGGCTTTCCAATGGCTCTCTTTTCTTTTTCAGGATTGTTACCACGTCATAAGTCGAGCATGAAGCGGCTGACATCAGTAAAAGATCAGAAGCCTTTAAACCTCTCCACGGAGGTTCTTGCTCTGACCACATCCCGATCACAGCTGGCGTGCCGCGTGAATCTACACCCGCCATGAGTGTGCCTGTTGAATGAATCCATTTGACGTTTACTGTGTTGCTTGAAGATTCCATCTCAGACTCCCATTGAATAATTTTCATCCAATCCCCCATAACTGCCGGTCTTGCTGGAGGATAGAATTAAAGACATCCGAATTTCCCTCTAAGCCCTGGGTGACGTCTTGATCATACCTCTCTGGAAATTTATCACCCAGTAAAGCAGCCACTACAGCCAGGGAACAAGCCTGAGCAGCCCGTAAGTTATAGCCTCCCTCAAGAAACAAGCTGATGCGCCCGTTGCAACATCGATCTGCCCAATCTGTTAATTGGAGGATCAGGTCACCATACCCTTGAGAGGTCAGCTGTAAACTACCCAGGGGATCATCAAAGTGCGGATCGAAACCATAGCTGATCAGCAGCATTTCGGGCTGGAAGCCGTCAAGAAGTGGCAGGATAAATTCATCCATGCCTTTTTTAAATGCTGCATCACCTGAATAAGGGGGGAGCGGAAGATTGGCATTCGCCATCTGTCCGGCGCCTTTGCCAGTTTCGTCAATCCAACCGGATCCAGGGTAATGCGGATACTGGTGTGTCGAGATATAAAGCACATCCCCTCTAGAATAGAAAATATCCTGGGTGCCGTTGCCGTGATGCAGGTCCAAATCCACGATTGCCAGGCGATTTGCCCCAAGTTCCTGAACCAGGTACTCAGCTGCCAACGCAACATTATTCAACAGGCAAAAGCCCATCCCCCGTCCAGCAGTTGCATGGTGCCCTGGTGGGCGGGTGAGTGCAAAACCTCGTTCTGCTTCTCTCGACCAGACTGAATTGGCTACCGCAGCAGCTCCCCCTGCAGCACCAAGTGCCAGTTTCCAGGAGGCAGAAGTGGTATAAGTATCTGCATCAAGATGAGACCCTAAGCGGCAGGCTTCTTCCAGCACGCGCAGGTACTCCCGGGTATGGATAGTGGTTAATATCTTTTCTGGTAAATCTTGCACAGGTAATTTTGGGTATTTTTCCCAATAATCGTTTTCTTCCAGGGCAGCTTTGATCACCTCCACTCTTTCTGGCCTTTCTGGATGACCAGTTTCATAGTGCTTCTCATGACCCTGGTTGTAGAAATAAACTAATTTATCCATGCTTCGTTCTCCTCCGGAGGGTTCCACCCAATTGTACAGCCTAGGAATATTTGCGTCAATTTTAGACACCTTGACCTGGGCTGCCTTTTTTTTCTATAATACAGATCAAGTTATCCATGAGAAGAATACTTATTATCCCACCCTGTTTAGTTTTATTGTTTTTCGCTGCCTGCCAGGCTGCAGGGGAACAGTCAACCCCCGGAGCTGTAATGCCGACCTCGAAACCTTCTGGTACTAGCACAGTTCCCCTCCCACCACCCACCTCTGCTGGAGCGGAATCCGATGAAATGGCTTTGCAGCGTGAGCAGATGGTTGCAAATCAGATTGCGCCGCGCGGTATCAAAGACGAAGCAGTCCTGGAGGCCATGCGAGCTGTTCCCCGGCACGAATTTGTACCAGAAGACATGATCGACCTGGCATATGCGGATCACCCCCTGCCGATCGGTTATGGGCAGACGATTTCCCAACCGTTTATCGTGGCATTGATGACCCAATCATTACAGCCTTATCCGGGTCAAAAAGTACTCGAGATCGGCACCGGTTCTGGCTATCAATCTGCAATCCTTGCAGAATTAGGAGTCGAAGTCTACACAGTGGAAATAATCCCGGAATTGGCTGAACGAGCAGCGAAAACCCTAGATTCGCTGGGCTATGCGGACACCCGAAAACTTAATGCGGATGGCTATTATGGTTGGGAGGAATTTGCACCTTATGACGCTATCCTGGTTACCGCAGCACCAGACCACCTGCCCCAGCCGCTCGCTAACCAGCTGGTTGAAGGCGGTCGCCTGGTAATCCCCATCGGCCCGGTGGGATTTACACAAACCCTGTGGCTCTTTGAGAAAAAATCCGGCGAACTCCAGGCAACCAATTTAGGGGGTGTCTCCTTCGTACCCTTAACCGGAGAACATTAGATTACGTTCGCAGGGTGACCGCCGCCACACCATAGAATAAAGCACCCACCAGCAGCACTGCACTGAAACCAACGCTGAGGCTGGCGATCGCTGCCAACACCGCTCCAATCACTGAAGCGCACCCATTTACCGCCCAGGCCCATGGAATCAGGTTGGAATTTGCCCTCTCCAGCCATTCCAATCCAGTTGGAAACGGAAATCCCATCAAGACACCCAGGGGGACTAACCCGGCTCCAAGGCAGATCACCCTCAATGAAATGGGCCAACCCAGGCTGAGCCCTTGAATCCAGTAAAATAAAAATGGCGTAAGGAATGCCGCCATGCTCAGCAGTCCCATCACCCACAAGCGGCGATGCCAATACCTGCGCGAAAGCAGGCTGCCCAGGCTGGAAGCGACCAACAAGACGAGCACAACCAGAGCGAAGGCATACGCCGGGTGCCCCAGTGAAAGGATGCTGCGCTGGATCAATGGGATTTCAAGGCAAAGAAATGCCACACCAATACTCCCAAAATAGATCACAATCCTCCCGGGCGAGATAAATTCCTTATTCTCCAATTCTTGCGCTATTTTTATGCCTGACTCCGTGGATTTTATCCGCGTCAAGCGGAGCGGAACCAGGATCAATAGAATACTGAAAAGTGAAACAAGGATCAGCAATGCTACAAGCACGAAGTAACCGCTGCCGCCAAATGGCTGCCAGACTCTGCCGAAGGTGGCAAGGATCTGTGGGGTTTGCGCCCATTTGAAAAAGTGAAAGAAAAATGGACCGTTATCCGTTATTGGACGAACCGCATATGGATATCCATCAAAGAACTTCTCTTTCGAATCTGCGGTCAACAAATCCTGGAAGGTTTCGTGATACTGATCCTGCTCCAACTGATTGAATCGATTTACCTCCTCCGGTTTGAGATCATCGATCCAGACCAGATCATATTTTCGAGCTTCGGTAAAATCCCGGATGACCTCTGATTCCACGCTGCTCCAACCCCCTGGCTTAACAAGGATCGTCATCGTTTGGATACCCCTGTAGGCGACCAGCTTGCTGCCCGGATCTTCAATACCGGTCCTGGAGAAAGTTTCAAGGATCGTCCCCCAGACCCTCAAGCTTTCACTTGGTGGGGTTTGGAGCCAGCGAGAGAGCACAAGGATACCATCGGGGGATAAGCGGGCAAATATATTTTCGAAGCCTTCCACAGTCAGATCGTAGTTTTCAGAAAGGCTGTATGCTCCATTGGCAATCGGCCTGTAAGCATCATTCAGAGGCAGCAGAATGACATCAAAATGATCATCGGTGGATGCAAGAAACTCACGGGGTGATTGCGGTACAAGTTCAACCTGTTCGTGATGGAAAATATCGAATTCTCCAGCGGTAGCTGCAGATGCTTCAACGACCAATGGATTATCCTGGGTGGCAACCACCCGTGTAGCTCCAACAGCTAATGCCTGCAAGATCCCAAGGCCACTGCCAGCATCCAGCACCAAGGTATTGGCTCCCTGGTGGAGGAGAAAAGCTGCACTTTCAGGTAAAAAATCAGCAGCTTGAAATGAATGTGGCCCGGTTAATGTCAGCGGTCTTAACGCATCTCCATCAAAAGCCATACCTAGCTGTTCCGGCAATTGACCAGCAAATACATAACTCAAACCAGGTAAAACGTGTGTGCTTGCTTTTGCCACGACGTCGATCCTGGAAATCGCATTCCAGGATCCAAAAACCTGTTCAGCATCCGGCACTTGCAGGGCATATGGTAAACCTTTGTATGGGGAGATCGCCAGTCCAACCCTAGAATTTCGATTAAGATTCGATCTCGAAAGCAACAACAACCCCAATATCCCTGATGCCACCATGATCCAAATGACCCCGCGCCAAAATCTTGGCACTACCTTCCGCAATCCTAAAGCCGCCGATATGCTGATCACACCGCTTGCTACCAGAGCACCCGGCACGCCTGCAAATTGCATTGCGAATAAACCTATGACAATCCCGAAAGCCGACCCAAGCAAATTCACCGCATAAACGCGATTTTGCCGCCCGCTGCTCGAAGAGAGGACAACCCCAATCCCCAATCCAGCAAACAAGAATGGCAGACTTAAAACAAGATAATACAGGGCGAACAGGAGAACCTGGCTTTTATTCCAGGCGATGCTGTAGCTGTCGAAGGGTAACCAATTGACAACCAGGTACGCGATCATTAAGCTGGATGCAAAACCAACAGCGGAGAGTGCTAATATTCGTCCTCGACCCGGATTGTCTCCTTCCCGGTCAATATTTGGGATCCATGCCTTGGAGATTGCCAGCAATGACCCGCTCGCACCAAAGCCCAACAACGCTAGGCTCACCACCAGAAAAGCAAAATGGTAATATTGCGCGACAGCAAGTAGCCGGGTCAGGCTGCTTTCGAGAATTAAAGCTGCGGCAGACAGGGCAAACACACTGAAATATATTCCAGGTTTCAAATTCGCTCACCCGACAATGTCATATATTTTCCTTCTAGACGTGAAATAAAAACACCCCATCGCTGGGGTAATTTTTATTCATTTTAGGTTCCGGTTCTGCAATCCTCTGCATCGGGACTATGCTGGCATAAACGACTGGGGGATTTATTCCAATTTGCTCATTCAATATTCAAAACCATCATGCCGCTGTCATCAGGTTTGAAAGTCAGCGGACCCTGGGGAACAAAGTTGTCAATCACCAGCCAGCCAGCATCCATATATTCCCAAATGACCTGGAATGGTACTTTTCCGGGCACCCATTTTTCAGCGATCACGATCCCGTGGCCAGGCAATATGGTAAAAACCACTTTGCGAGGATCGTCCGGATTTTGAAACGCGACAGATTTAGAAAACGCATCATGAATGGCATGCGCCTGCGCTTCTGTCGAACAGGATACTGGGAAGTGATAATAGGGAGCTTCGAGAAATACGTGCTCGACATGCTCGGGATGATACACCTTCACCCCCCGGTGCCCGTGCAATTTTGATCTTGAAACCGGTACCTCGACACCTTGCTCCAGCTTAATGCGCGGTAGATCATGATCCATCTCCATTAATTCCACAGCCTCTGAAGAAGGTGGATCATTTCTTTTCCCTTCTACATGCTGGATTTGAGCTCCGCGGCCATCAGGTCGGACACCGACGATCACTGCTAACTCATCATCAGTCAGCTGATCCTTGACAACTGGACGTGCGCTGCCGGTCACAGTTGTCACCAGTGCACTTATCACGGGATCCCAGGTAGCAAAACAACCTTCACTGTACTGGCTGGCAATTGCATCGGGTACCGAGGGCACAGTTGCCAGATTGGTCACCAAAACCATTTCAGTGAAGAATTGACGTTTACCCAGCTCGGTCCCTGCCCTTTGCATTTCTGCCGGGGTTTTGAGTGTTTTCCAGACTTTTTGCGGGACCGGCTCACCAACCAGTTCGTGTTGTGTGATCTCGTTTGTGCTCATCGCGGTCACAATTCGCCCCATAATATCCGTGTAGAATTGTTCCTTATCCGCAGCGTTGATACACGGATGCGCACCAACTAGATCAAAAACATATGCCTCCTTGGGTGTGTCATATCCCACTAGTAAAATCACCCGGATGCTCATTGCCTGGGTTTGAACCGTTCGCAGCAGCGATAAGATCGGTCCTCCCCGCTTTCCCTGTTCGTATAATGTATGGTAAGCCTCCGGTCCTAATCCGGGGAGCTGAAAATCCTTTGGATCCGCAGGATCTTTCATCAGCACGTCAGCAAAATAATCCAACCGCGCCTGCAGTTCTTCCGGGGTTACCTCGACGATGGTAAACACGGTAGGCGAGTGTTCAAGTTGAAACTGCCTGCGAGCCGTAAAAATCATCGCATCCCGCCAGCGCACAGGTTGGTTGAATTTCGCGGTGGTTAATAGTACTTCTGTCTGCGGGTCCGGTGTCTCACTGACTGAGTGACCTGCCTGGCGAAATCGCTCAAGCAAATTTGCTGAAAATTCATCCACCATAGCGGATTCGTGAACGGGAACATAAGACAAAGAAATCTTTCTCCACCAGTTATGTGCAACTTCCAAGGTGGGGTCAGGGTTTAGAACAGTCATGTTATTCATCCTTCCTCTTGAAATTGTGTTTACTGGTAATCTAATGCAACAAATCAGGAGTGGATCGTGGTTCAATTTGGGAAAATCGTAAAGCAATCCACAGGTACATTATAACGATTTAAACAGGGAGAAAACATTGAATTTCTGGGTTCTTTAATTTTAGCAGAGAATTTGACCTTGCTGATAGATATTCTTATGAATACCAATTTCCCGACTAATAAAAAAACCTGCATTTCTCTCCAACTTGCACAGGCTGTGTTTACCCAGTATACTGGTTTTTGTTTTCTAGACACCATTCCATGACGAGGTAAAAAATGACCGAGCTGCTCTATCAGACAGATAGCTATATCAGAGAATTTCCAGCCAGAATTGAAAAAATCGATCTTGATCAACAAGCAATTATTTTAGACCGCACAGCCTTTTATCCTGGTGGCGGCGGCCAACCAGCGGATTCTGGAAGCATAGATCTGCCTGGTGCTTCCTTGCCAATTAAGAGAGCACGCAAATCAGGCTCCGATATCTTGCACATTATTGAGGGCGAGTACGAACTACCAGAAATTGATCAGCCAGTAACCGGTGTCTTGGACTGGGATCTCCGTTACCGGTTAATGCGCACCCATACAGCGATGCATATTTTATGTGGTGTCATCTTCCGGGATTACGGGGCATCGGTCACTGGCGGTTCGATGGAGCCATTGGCAGGCAGGATGGATTTCGAATTCGAAACGATGCATAAAGAGCTGGTCCACGAAATTGAAGCTGCGATTAATCAGGAAGTGGAGAATGCGCGACCTGTGCGAGTCGATATTCTGCCCAGGGAGAAAGCCTTCCAAATTCCAGATTTAATCCGCACCAAGATCAACCTGCTTCCCGAAGGGATCCAGGAAGTGCGCGTGGTTGAAATCGAAGGACTCGATTTGCAGGCTGATGGCGGCACCCATGTGCACAATACTTCTGAAGTCGGTCAAATCGAGATCGTCGACTATAAAAGCAAGGGAAAAATTAATAAACGAATTTATGTACGCCTGGTTGAGTAATCCGCCATGCAGCAGCAAAATGTAGTGATCTGCGGCGCGGGGATTGCTGGTATCAGCACAGCTTTCCAGCTGTGCGTCAATCACGGCGTCCAAGATATCCTGCTGATCGACGAAAGACCCCCATTAAGTTTAACCAGTGATAAATCCACCGAATGCTACCGCAATTGGTGGCCTGGACCGGGGAATGCGATGGTTGCATTAATGAACCGCAGCATCAATTTGCTTGAAATCCTGGCTGGCATTCACGGCAACCCTTTTCACCTCAACCGCAGGGGATATCTGTATTTGACCGGAGAAAAAGACCGCATTCCTGGGATCAAAGCCAGTGCAGAGCAGACCTCACGGCTCGGTGGTGGGCCTTTGCGCGTTCATGAAAAGGGAAGTTCACCCGATCCTTACCAGGTTTCCAAAGCCCAGGGCTATTCATCCTCCCCAGGCGGTGCAGACTTGATCCTCGATCCTGGCTTACTCCTGCACCACTATCCCTACCTCAACGACCAGGTTGTCGCCGGGCTGCACATACGCCGGGCGGGCTGGTTTAGTGCCCAGCAGCTGGGCAATTTGCTGCTGAACGAAGCAAGAAAGCACGGCGTGCGCTTGGTCCAGGATCGAATTGATAAGGTTGAGACTCACCATAAAAGAGTAGACACAGTTGTTTTGGAGGGAGGCCAGCGCATTCCCACTCAAAATTTTGTTAACGCGGCTGGACCTTTTTTGAAACCTGTATCAGCTGCTTTCGGGGTCGATTTACCGGTTTTCTGCGAGCTGCACTTGAAAGCCTCAATGCAAGACCCCTCTGGTATTATTCCCCGAAATGCACCCTTATTGATCTGGCAGGACCCTCAAAAATTGCCCTGGAACCAGGAAGAATTGGATTTCCTTGAAAGTGACCAGTCCAACCAGTGGCTGTTAGGTCAATTTCCCCCCGGGGTCCACTCTCGTCCGGAAGGGCTGGCTGACAGTCCAATCATCTTATTGCTCTGGGAATACCAGACCAGAGAAGTTGAGCCCGTTTGGCCTCCGGCGTTGGATCGAGATTATCCGCAGATCGCCCTGCGCGGCTTATCCAGGATGATTCCCGGGATGGCACAATACTTCGAAAAACCTCCCCGCCCTTACCTGGATGGGGGCTACTATACAAAAACCAGGGAAAATAGACCTTTAATTGGACCCCTTCCAGTAGCGGGAGCATGGGTGATCGGTGCCTTATCTGGTTTTGGATTAATGGCTTCCATGGCAGCCGGAGAGCTGCTGGCCCTACACATGCTGGACAAAAAACTACCCGGCTATGCGCCTGCCTTCAACCTAAATCGCTATCAAGATCCAGATTATGTCGACCAGTTATCAAACTGGGAGGATTCTGGACAATTGTGAGACGTTAACACCATGAGAAATTTCAAAGCAGACTTCATGCTGGAAGAAGGAGTGATATTCCTCAACCATGGATCTTTTGGAGCTTGCCCGAAGATAGTGTTTGAGGCTTACCAGGAGTGGCAGCGCAAGCTTGAATTACAACCAGTCAGGTTCTTGGGGCGCCAGGCTACGCAACTGCTGGCTGAAGCGAGGAGCGTTCTCGGGGACTACCTTAACGTACCTCAAGACGATCTGGTGTTTACCACCAATCCAACCACCGCGATCAATATGGTAGTTCGCAGCCTGAGGTTAGAACCCGGGGACGAGATCCTGAGCAGCACCCATGAATATGGTGCCATGGACCGCACCTGGCGATATATTTGCGGAAAAACCGGTGCCCAATACATCCAGCGTTCCATCCCACTACCCGTCTCAACACACCAGGATTTCGTCGAGCATTTCCTTGGCGGGGTTACTTCCCGTACGAAAGTGATTTTTCTGTCCCACACCACCAGCCAGACTGCACTGGTTTTTCCGGTCAAAGAAATCTGCAGGCGTGCCCGCGAAATGGGAATTCTCTCGATCATCGATGGTGCCCATGTGCCAGGACAAACACCACTGGATTTAGGCGAAATTAATGCTGATATCTATACCGGCGCCTGCCATAAATGGCTGTGCGCACCGAAAGGATCAGCCTTCCTTTACGCTCATCCAGAAATACAGCCCCGGCTTGATCCGCTGGTAGTCAGCTGGGGTTATCAATCCGAAAAACCAGGACCTTCCCGGTTTATCGATTATCACGAATGGCAGGGCACCCGCGATTTAGCCGCCTTCCTCACTGTGCCGGATGCGATCCAATACCAGCAGGAAAACCAATGGCATCAAGTTCGCCAGCGCTGCCACCGATTAGCTCTTCATGCCTATAACCGGATAAATAATCTGACCGGACTCGCCCCACTATCCCCGGCCTCTGCCCAATGGTTCCTGCAGATGGTGACCTTGCGTTTGCCAGATCGAATCGATCACGAATCCCTCAAAGCTTATTTGTACGACGAACATCATATTGAAGTGGTCGCCCAATCCTGGCAGGAACATCCGTATCTACGAGTTTCATTTCAAGCATACAACCAGGATTCTGATTTAGATGCACTTGTAACAGCATTGGAGGTTTATCTTGCCAAACATGGATAGGTGAATGTACATTTCTTTGGCAAGAAAAAAATGTAAAATCCCGCATTTCGGCTTTCGAATGATTCCCTGGATAAACGGATAAAGTGCAGCTTGCGAAAGTTCACTTCGCGGAAAATCAATCCATAATTAAACAGCTTGCAATTTACACTCGATTTGTGGAGGGATCCCCCAATTCTAATTAGCGCCAGATGCTGTCGTAAGGTTCATCTCCCTTGAGCAGATCTCCAGACTCGAAACGGGAGAAACTTAATGGGGAGATATCTGCAGTTTCAGCTTTCCCGTTGATGATCAGTTCTGCCATGCATGCCCCCACTGCGGGAGCGATTTTAAACCCAGTCCCGCTGAAACCGCAGTCCAAATAAAAGCCTTCCGGTCCAGCGGGTCCCAGGATCGCGCGTTGATCAGGTGTGATCCCATCAAAACCCCCATGAGCGCTGTGAAGAGAACCCTGATCCATTCCAGGAATGCGCTCGCAAATGCGTTCGATAGCGCGCTCGATAAAACCTGGTTGCGCCCGCTCGGTATCACTATCAGGAGCGACTCCGATTGGATTGTCATCTTCCAGACCCACCAGGGTCAATCCTCCGGTCTCCGGGCGGAAATACATAGAATTCGGGAAATCAATGACCGTGGGGTGTTCGCGAGATAAGGCTGCAGGTCTCCGGACAAACATGGTGTCATGCTGCCAGGAGTCAATGGGTAAATTCAGACCGGCAAGATGGCCGATCCTGCCGGCCCAGGCTCCAGCCGCATTCACCACGACGGGTGCGAAATATTCACCCCCGCTGGTCGCTACACCTTGAACGTGATCTCCATCCAGAAGAATCTCCAACACTTGGCAATTTTGCACCAGCCCTGCCTCATTTTCCCTGGCCCGATCGATGAAAGCCTGCGTACACCCACTCGGGTCAGCATAACCCGATTCGGGTTCGTATGCTGCAAGCTGGATGTCATCCCGGAAAAAATATGGGGCCAGGCGGCCTACGTCTTCCCCATCAATCAGGAGGGTTGGGATGCCAATTTTCTGCTGCATCCGTATGTTTGCCTGCAGCCTTCCTGATGCATCAGGCTGGACGAACTGCATGAACCCGGTGCGTGTAAATCCGCTCTCACCACCCACAATTTCAGGCCAATACCTGAAGTACTGGTAGGAGATCCAGGCCAGGTGCGATTCAATCTCCAGGTCGTAGTGCATTCTCACCAGACCGCTGGAACGCCCAGTCGCCCCGGAAGCAATAAACTGCCTTTCCAGGATCAATGGCTTAAGGCCGCCCAATGCTAGGTGATATGCTAAACTGGCCCCATGGATACCACCTCCAATAATGAGCACATCCCAGCTTCGATTTTCCATTATCAATCCTTTTAAGATCCAAAAGAAAGCGAACGGGTGATATCATCATCCCGGCGAACGACGCGCAGGGGAACTCTCATAAAGCGCAAACCATCCGCAATTTCATCTGTCCCTTCAGGACCATTGAACGAGCCTGCATCGATCAGCACAACAACCGGTCTCAATCCCCTGCGAGCCAGAAAATCCGTTGCCACCATGATTTCTTTTTCAACCGATTGTGTGATCAAGACGATTGTACTGCCCCTGGTGAGATGCTGGGCCTGGATGTCAATTAAACCCCATATGGGAAGGGTCCCTTCAGCCCGTAGTAGAGCCAAGGATTCGAGTATTTTACCCAGCTGCCTGCCGCCTCGATCCGGAGGGATCATGGTTAAATTCTGCCCGGAAGTGATAAAACCTACCGAACGCCCTTTACTCAAGTAGAAACGGGCAATGGATGCCGCAATACAGACACTGTATTCCTCCGTTGTCGGGGGTAGGGTAAATTCAAACTTATGCTTCCATAAATCTTCCTTGGTTCTTTTTGGCCACGAAAAAGGGATTGCAGCCTGTCCGGTTTTTGAGGCATCCAGAAAGATCCACACCTCAGCCTGTGGATCAAGTTCAAATTCCTTGGTCATCAACCGGTTTCTGCGCGCGGTACTGACCCAGTGGATGCGGTTCATCGAGTCGCCAGGTGCATATTCACGAATACCTGCCGCGTTCGGTGTTACCTGGAATGTTCGCCTGCGCAATGCTTCTCCACCTGGGAGCACGCCAGCTGGACTCGGAAATTCGTGAACCTCGACTAATAGAGGAAACACCAACAGCGACTCGCTGGCAGGGTACACCCGCTCTACGGGGAATAAACCGAATGGGTCTCCTGACTCAAGTGCCGTTGGTCCCAGAGGAAAGACCCCTCTTTGTAGCAACCTTGTCCGGGAAAGGTACGTGCGGCCACGCCTTGATTCAATGACCGGAAATAAACGCGATCCAGCTGAATCTGGTAACGTCGAGCGATCGGAGACAGCCAACCACAGACGTGGCAACCAACCAGCATTATCCAGTTCTATCTTTTCCTCGTATATCTGCCCAACCTGTGCTCGAGTGTTACGCGCTTTTCGCGTTAATTTCACCCCGCGCAAAACTTGCCATGACCAGAGCCAGGTCACTGCCAGCAAAACAGCCCAAACATAAGACAAACGAAAATAAATACTGGATCCGGTGACCATGCCTGCTGCCAGACTCAGTACCAATAAAATGAGCACGATGCGTGCTCCTGCTGTCATATCAAACTCCCTTGCTCAAATCCCCACCTGGGACTGGAACGATGCTCAGGATTTCCTTAATCACTTCTGCCTCATCGACATCCCGCAGGCGGGCAGCAGGACCCAGGATTACCCGGTGGCATAACGCAGCTTCAGCGAGTGCTTTAACATCATCTGGAAGGACAAATGCGCGGCCGAAGATCGCAGCCCGGGCCTGGCTCGTGCGGAACAAGGTCAGGCTTCCACGCGGGCTTGCCCCTAAGTAAACATCCTGGAAATCGCGCGTCCTGCGTGTAATCTCAACCATGTAATTCTTCAGCTCTTCGGAGACAAAAATTTCCCTGACCGCTTCCTGGGCTTGCAGGACCTCATCTTCACTGACCACCTGCTGCAACACCTCGATAGGGTGTTGGAATTGTTGCCTTTCCAGAACCTTGATTTCATCACTCGTGTTCGGATAACCGAGCTTTACCCGTAATAAGAAGCGATCGAGCTGTGCTTCTGGAAGCGGGAAGGTACCCTCATATTCGATCGGATTTTGAGTTGCCATTACCATGAATGGTTTTGGCAGGAAGTGCGTCACACCATCCACGGTAACCTGGCGTTCCTCCATGGCCTCCAACAGGGCAGCCTGGGTTTTCGGAGTAGCCCGGTTGATTTCATCAGCAAGAACAATTTGTGCGATGATCGGTCCAGGTCGATACTCGAACTCACGGCTCACCTGGTTGAAGATTGAAACTCCGGTGACATCACTTGGGAGCATATCCGGGGTGAATTGGATGCGGCTGAAAGAACAACCGATCGAACGAGCGACACTGCGAGCAAGCATTGTTTTTCCAACGCCCGGTACGTCTTCAATCAGCAGATGTCCTTGGCAGAGTAAGGTAATCACTGAAAATTCTACGGTTTCGCGCTTGCCGATAATTACATTTTCAATATTCTTAATCAAGCGGGTGGAAAAATCTTGAACATTTATCATTTGCTGCTCCATAAGGGTAGTCTGATAGTCATGATCCTTCGAATATATTGTAATTTTTTACTGTGTCCATTGTCTTACATTTTCTCTGTGCCTTAGGATGCTGATGGTATTTTCATTTTCAACCAGACCAAAACGAGCACGATCAGCACGATTAATCCTGCACCGCTGACAAAAATTCCCACATAAAAATATTTCGGTCGGTAAACAATTCTAACCTCATGTTGGCCAGAGGGCAGCTCAATTGCCCGGAAGAGATAGTTCGCCTGTCTTATTATGGTCTCATCGCCATCCACATAAGCTCGCCAACCTGGGTACCAAACATCCGCAATCACTAAGTACCCGTCCGAGGGTGATTTTACCTGCACGAGACTCCCGTTCGGTTGATCATCTATTACCTGAATCTCAGCCGCGTTTTTTTCCTGGCAAATTGAAGCCGCTAATCCTGCTCCTGATTCAAGGATAACCTCGCTGTCATGATTAATTGTGCCAGAGCGAAGCAAGTCGATCGCCGAATTTCCACCATCAACCTGTATTCCACAACTCGCCCAGCGAAATCGGGGATACGCTTTCCGGCTGTCAAATCGGATACCATTGGTCTCGTTTAAGTCTATGCTTTCTACTACTGTAACCCCCATCAGGTTCAGCATTTGCTCCTGTAATTCTGGATCTGCAGCTCCAAATACCTCCATCCAGGTGGAATATCTCCCGGGTAAGAGGGGATCAAAATTATTCGCAGAATTCAGCTGATCCAAAAGTGTGATATTTGGCAATAGCGAAGCGCGCAGGCTTTGCCAATCCTCCCCCTCCTGGAATGGATAGAAAGTGTCAAAGCGCAAGAAGCGTTCGAATTTTAAGAATTCTTCATCCTCTGCACTCAGATAGATCCGACCCCCATCTAACTCAAGCCGCAATTTTTCAGCCGTCGGTAAGGGGTCGGTGTATACGTCCAATCCTACACTAGGATTAAGTCCCCATCCAGCTATCACAAGATTTACCCCAATCCAACCAATGACCCCCCACTGCCACCAGCTCCACTCTCGATCCTGGATTGAAAGCTCCCCAGGAGGTGATTTCAAGGCAAGGATTCCAAGACCAAACGCCCATAAACCCAGCCAGACTGTCCCCCTGATAAATGAAGTCCGAATGTCAACCGGAAAAGTTTGTGACAAGAATAACGCCAGCAAAGCGCCGATCGTGATCGCAGCTGCAGCCATCACACCCAGGCGCAACCAATAGAGTTTCTTCCCTTTCGGGCGAGTCCAGGACTCAGCACCGACTGCTGCAAGGATTGCGAAAGCAAAGATTGCCAGTATGGAGAATCGTGTCGGCGCCTGGAACATGTCAAACGTTGGCACATTCCGGTAAAGCCAAGGGAAAACTGGAGTATTTTTACCCAATGCCATCAAGAATGCGAACAAAATAATTGCCACCAGGAACAAAATCAATCGGGAATTTACTAAAGTTTTCCGGGGGAGATTCCTGCCCCAGGATACAATCGCTGCGATTGCAAGCACGAACGGCACCAACCCAATATAAATCGCATCTTCCCAGTAATTTGCATATCCCCAGTAATCACCCAGGCCAGGATTCCCGAACAACCCCGGCGCGATGAAGGACAAGAATCGCCAGGGCCAGAATGAATATGTCATCGCAAATTCATAATCTACTGCTGCAGCACGCTGCGACTCCAACAGGTATTCGGCTGTGGGTAACAGCTGCACAGCACTTAACCCGACCGCGAGCACTATAGCGCTGACTACCATGATCACCAGTGTGAAGATTCCCCAAGATCCTGCTTGTTGCTCATTGGCTTCGATTTCTCCCAAATATTCCTGGGCTTCTTTGGGACCGGAAGCAGAAAAAATCTCTCCTCCTGGTTTCTTTTTCTCAAACCAAGGATCGAGAATGGAGAAATAAACAACCCAAATTAACGCCAGCAGCAAGCTGTACCATGCAGTTTGGGCGTGCCCAGCGAGCAGCTGCATGCTGAAGGAGAAAACCAGCAGCAGGTATCCTGGCAGCCACCCGGCAAGTGTACCCTGTGTGAATATTCGACCAGCTGGGGCAGGCCTGAGACCATTCACCAATTTCGTGCCACCGAGTATGACCCATGGCAGCCAGGCAGCAGCAGCGTTAATTGACAAAAAACCTGCGCGCGCGACCAGGTAGCCGCTTAAACTGAACGACAGACCAGCCACAATTTGTGCAAATCTCCCCAATTTCAATTCACGAACAAGCAGTGCCATTCCCAGTCCGGCCCAAAAAAGATGCAGGACAACCATGACCGCCAGGAACCAGGCCATCGCGCCTGTACCCCCTGCCGTGTATACCAGGTAGTACAACCAGGTCAGGGGGTAAAACAATGCACTTTGATAATTTGCAGCTAAAGGTGCACTCATTCCAAGCAGGTTGTTCCAAAGCGGGAACAAACCGGAATTTACCGAATCCCAGGCATATGCCCACCAGGGTACAAATTGATTAAGCGGTGTCCCCCAAAATAAGGCTTTCCTACCCAAAATGGTCCCAGCAAAAAGGGTAAAAGGGAATACAAAAAGAACTAAGTATGCAAATCGTGATGATCGCTGTGCCATGCCTGAAAATTCTATCAGATTTACCTGCTTCAGGGTGAGCTTTCTAAAAAGAAAAAGACCAGGAGCAGGTCCCGGTCTTTTATGAATAAACTGATCGCTGGATCACTTACACGAGCGGTTCTGTTTTTTCTTTCGTGTCCAACTCGTAGCCTAGACCTTCCCTGTTGATGATCAACTGTGGATCGTTCGGATCGATCTCGACTTTTTGACGGAGCAGGTAGATCAGGTACTTAATCCGGTTGCGGACCTTGTAATCATCCTTGTCCCAGATTTTGATGGCGATTTCTTCGTATCGGACCAGCCGGGGAGCTTTCGCTGCCAGCACTTCGAGCAGTGCGAATTCACGCGCCGAAAGGTGGATATCCTTTCCCCGCAATCGAATTTCATGGGTTTCAAAATCGATGCTCATCTGAATTTCTCGAAAGATCTTTTTGGTCAGCTGCCGGCTGCTTCCTGACCGCCTGAGTACCGTATTAACCCGCGCGACGAGTTCCGGAGGGAAGAAAGGCTTGGTCACATAATCGTCAAAACCGGAATTTAATCCCTTGACAACATTTTCTTTCTTTGTATCCGCAGAAATAACAATCACCGGTGCATCCGTCATCTGGCGAATATTGTCAAAAGTCTCCCAGCCATCCATGTCCGGCATCATGAGATCAAGTAAGATCACCGATGGCAGCGAATCAGAACATTTTTGGATTGCCTCTTTACCACTGAAGGCACCAACAACATCGATTCCCGCATTCCTGAAGATTATTTTTATCAGGTCTACTGTATCTGGATCATCATCAACAATCAAGGCTCGCCGGGCGGACGACCTGGCCTGGATAGTGTCTAAGTCCACCCCTTTGTGGGTAGCAGCACCATCCCGGTATTCGCTGGGGAGGTTGAGCATGGGTTTCCTCCAGTATAAAACCTATTCTCTTACGTAACTGTTATTGATTTGTTACCATTTTATCATCAAAATGCGGCTAACACAACTGTAAGTTTTAATGTGGTTTGAATCCTGCCCCTAAAAATTCATTCCCACTTCATCCAGATCATCCCCACCATGACCAGGATACCCAGACCGCAAAGGATTAAACCAAGATAAACACTGGCTGGTTGAAACTGCAACAGGATTTCGTGCTTTCCCGATTCCAGGGCTGTACTCATCAGTACAGTGTACAGGCTAGACAGTTCTGCTGGTTTTCCATCTACCTCAAGCCTCCAACCTGGATACATGACTTCTGATACCACCAGGGTTCCCGGACCCGTGGCTGAAATCTGCATCTTGTTGGCACTTCGCTGCACAACCTCAGCTGGCCTGATTTCCTGAGGATTTGTGAGGATACCAGATTGAACCCAGGCTGGTGATCTTTTTTTCTCGTTTTGATAAATGATCACCCCGTCGATGGATTTTACTTCTGTTAATTCCGGGACTTTTAATTGAAAATCTGATACTACGTAACCCACATTTAAAATGCCCAATTTACCTGCGTCCGGCGAGTAATTTTTGTTATCTGTTGCGGGTTTTCCGCTGGCGAAAGGAGGCAAAGTGACACTGTAACCATCCCTTGGAACACCGCTGGCCTGATCCATGAATTCTGCGTAACTGGCAATCTGTAATGGATCGACGCCGTCTGTCAGATGCAAGCCATATCGGATGGCAATTTGCTGGGGAATACTATAGGATGGAGAGTAGGTGCGTCCATTCTCTCCCTGTGAATGAATAAATTCAGCAACCCCTTCCCGTTCCCCCAAGACATCATCCACGCTCTTGCTGACGAAAACCTTTGAATCAAAATAAGAGAGATCAATGACCAGGATCAATAAAACGCCAGCAATCCAGACCTTACCGGGAACGATTTCCCGTATCCCTGCCCATATCCATACCGCGCCTGTAATGATACTGATGGTCCCCCAAAACAACTCCACCGGAAACTCCTCCGAAACCAGGTATAGCCCGCCCGACAGGAAAATGGAGAACAGGATGCAACTAAATAACAGTAATGTAAAAACTTTAGCTCGTTTAACAGGAGATTTTTTCAAGATCGCATCGGCCCCATATCCCGCCAATGAAGCAATCCCTATACCGGTAAGGAAGAGTGCCCGCGAGGGGACTCTCAGCCAGCTCACAAGGGGAAGAATTGAGATCACCCCGGCACCGGGAATTTGTCCACCCAAGGCAATCAGGATGCCAAGTAAAATGGTTAATCCCCAGAAATATTCATTCTTATTGGATTTCCTGGTTATCAACCCAGCGAAAGCCAGCAAAACGACAACACCGCTGCCGTAGAGCACCCATTCATGGTTCGTGGCTGGATTAGGAAATAACAAACCTAGAAGGTTCATAACTGGCAGGGAGAAGGTTAACACATCGCTGGCTGTAAGCAGTGAGCGAGTAGAGAGCCTTGAAAACTCAAGCAGTGGTATGAGCAAAGGCGCTGCCAGCAACAGCGCTAACCCGGTCTGGATGAGCAGCCTACTAAATAATTTCCGCCAGCCCGTATTATTGTGGAAGACAGCGTAAGCCCACCAGAACAGGATCGCGAATGCTCCCCAACGTACATCCGCGAGAATTATCAGCGCTAAAATCAAGCCAGGAGGGATCCTGAACCGGCTGTTCCCATTTCGAGCTCTACGCTGAAAAAATAGCAACCAGGGTGTCAGGGGGATCGCGTAAAGTAGTGTTAGATGACCGGCACCATAATGGGCGAATAATTTCGGAAGCAGCGCAAAGCTAAGCCCTGCGACAAGTGCCGGTTGCTGTCCAAGCCCCTCCTCCCGCATCAGCCGGTACAATCCGTAACCCCCTATGATCAGGTGCAAGGCAATCATCAGGTTGAATCCGAAAGGTAAGGGCAGCAATAATGCGAACCATCCCGGTGGATACCAGAGACCAGAAAGTGGATTTGCTGCGAACGGGTATCCACTTAGGATGCTCGTGGACCAGAATGGGATTTCGCCAGAAACAAGAATTGATTGCCGGAGGAAAATCGCGTTCGGGTAGTGCGTGATCACCAGATCCGAAAAAGCAGCGCCCCCTGCAGGGTACGGGAAAGAGAACATAGCAGGCAGCAACAACAAGACTGGCATAACCAGCAGCCAGGCGATTGGGATTCGATTGAACCTGGAAAAACTCATTCGCTACTGATATCCTCTCGGTGGATTTCCCATTGTCAAGGGCTTCTCATTCAAGATTGCCCTCTTTCAGGTTCGATTTTCGGAGGATCCCGATGATTAAATCGGAAATTTGGTTCATTTGAACTTTACGATCTGCACGTCCCCGGATTCATATACCAATTCGAATTCCGGGCCGAGAGCTTCCGCACCCAGCTTGCGTTCTCGGTTGCCAAAGAATATATAATCCGCTCCCTGAAACGCGGATTTACCCTTGTTGCTACCGCCAGGGGAAAAGAATTCACTCACCAACACTTCCATTTGAGGAGCATTTGCGGTTTCATAGGGGTGCCCGTAAAATACACGCCTCCCGGTAAATGCAGGGATGTACAGGCCCATTTGCGGGCTGGCCAGGACCAAAGCTTTTTCATCCGTGTGGTCCTCGAGCCATGTCAATCCAAGGATTTCATCCCCAGATAAAAAGATACTGTCTTTCTTTTCCTGGACAGCCTGGATGCTACCCAGCAGAATCATTAAATTCGTCGGTACGATCAAAACGATCACCAGGACCAAAGCTGCAATTCCAAACGATCTCCGCCGGTTAAAAATAGTATCTATCCCGTAAGCAGCTAAACCAGCCAGCGGGATCAAGTATCCCGAAATAAAGCGGCGCTGCAAACTCCAGGGGACATACACCAGCAGCAAACCCAATACTGCCCACACAACCAATATTTTCACTTTTACTGCATGTACTTTGGCAACCAGTATCGCCCCTGGCAGCGCAAACAACAGGATTGGCGCATAAGAAATCAGCAAATCCCAGGCAGGTGGGGAAGCAGTAATATTCTGAGTATTCCAGATGAGCAGGACTGGATCGCTGTTGCTTACCCAGAATTGGTACACCAGAACCGGACCGCCTCCCAGAAGCATAAAGATCAGTGCCTGTCCCTCACGAGTATTTATTAATTGTGATTTTACAACGTTAATCAAGGAGAGCTGATTGGTTGCAGTTCTGAGGATCTCCCATGTTCCCCATGCCAGGCTACCCGCAAGGACGACTATCGCGATCACGACTCCGAATGGCAGAATATTGGCAAGGATAAAACCACCAGCAAACAACCAGATCATGTCGAGTCTTGAGAACCCAACTAGGGAGCCATCCGCTTCACCAATTGTGAGAGCCAAGATCGAGAGCATTATCGCAAAGCCCAAAGGGAAATGTGGATTTGCGAAAGCCGCAAGAAATGGATAACCTTCAGCAACCCAGAAATCTGCGCTGAAAACGCCATAAAAGGAAGCCAGCCACCCTAAGCCTGAGCCAAAAAGAGAGAAACCAAATGCAATCCACCTAATCCTTTTACGATCAAAAATCTTCGCATAGAAATTCCACAAGCTGTACACCAGTGCCACTGCACCTGCGATGCGAGCCAGGTGAAAAACGGTTTGATTTCCCAGGCTGGTAATACGGGCAAGATGTCCCAACGCCAGGTAAAACAGGAATAGGTAGCCACCCTCACCGGGTTCAGCGGTATATGGCAGCTGGAAACGCCAATTCCCCTGCCAGCCCTGGTACATTTTGGCGAGGTATGAATTCCCATCTATCGGATTGAGCAGGAATCCCCCAAAGGAATGAAAGCGGTCTGAACTCTGGTATGCCCAGATATAGGGAAGCGATACCAGCAAGATGAAGCTGCACCCCAGCAGGATTGGTAACCAATTGCGCTGCAAACGCCGCATAAAAATATTTTATCCTTATTGCCAAGTAAGACATTCCGCTTGACACATTCGTAAGTTGCAATTTTTTTGCCTGGAATGATTATTGCATTTGTTAGCTGCCCTTGTGCTTTACGAGTTCCCCTTCTATAATTTTCACCATGAGCGAATCTTTTAAACTCTTCCGCCTACAGCAGATTGACAGCATCATCGATAAGGGACAAGCTCGCCTAGCTGAGATTGATCGTTTGCTCGCAGACAATTTTGAAATTCGATTATCCAAGCAAAATTATGAACAAACACAAAGAAATTTCTTCGAAGCAGAACAGAATCTCCGCGTGGCAGAAGAGAATGTTAAGCAACAGCGGCTGAAAATTGAGCGTTCCCAGGCGGCATTGTATGGGGGGAAAATCTCTAATCCTAAGGAACTTCAGGATCTCCAGCACGAGTCCGAGTTCCTAAAAAAATATCTGGTAACTTTAGAAGATACACAGCTCGAAGCGATGCTCGAATTGGATGAGGCAGAAACAGTAACCATTCAAGCCAGCCAGGAACTCAAAGATACTGAGCAGAAAGTCGCTGAGCAAAAACAGATCCTTGAAAGGGAAAAATCAGATCTACTCCACGAACTGGAGGTTAACGAGTCGGAACGCGCAGCAGCCGCTTCGACCATTGATTCCCGGGCAATAACGCTCTACAATACCCTCAGGGAACAGAAAAATGGCCGTGCAGTAGCTCAAGTGATTGAAAAAAGCTGCGCTGCATGTGGTTCTACATTGACCGCTTCCACCTTCAGTTCGGCCCAGATGCCAAACAAGATCACACGCTGTGATGCCTGTGGACGAATATTATATGCGGGTTGAACATGGTAGATTTTTTCCAAAACCTATTCTTTAATCAAATTTCTTTCATAACGGGTTTTATTGCCGGCGCGCTTGGCTTATGGCTGCTGCTCAAGCTGCGACCCGCATTACCAGGTTTGATTGGTAATATTCGTTCGAAATCAAAAGGAGGCGGGACCAGACTTATCTCCAATAATGTCTCTCGCCTGAGTGGGGATACACTGCGCTATACCCAAGGATTGCATCTTGCATCATCCTTGTTTGCGCTTGATGAAATCCTGGTCGAACCACGCTTCCTCGCCCCTCCACCACAAACTGAACCAGGTCAAGAGATACCACCTGGCAATATCCTCTCACAAATCATCCCCTATTTACCCGATTGGCCGGAACTTGCAGCTAGATATTCAGCAGAAACTATCTCTCTGGCAACCGCACTGGAAGCCGGCGATAACCTGATCCTGATAGGCAGACCCGGTTCAGGCAAAACGGTTGCACTGGGACATTTAATCGCTCAAATCGCCCGCAAGGAAAAACCTGCTGAACATCTCGCTGGATCTATTCCTGTCTACACGCATGTTGCCGATTTATTTCCCGATAAGACCCTGGACCAGCCCGCTCTCATCCACCTGCGAGATGCAGTCCATACATACTCTGACTCTTTATCACCAAACAAGCTGGAATCGCTGCTAAGGCAATCACTCCAGTCTGGGAAAATTCTATTGATGGTCGATGGACTGGATGAGGTTGCCCCGGATCTTCACCAAGTCTTAACCCAATTCCTTAATGCACTGGTCGCTCAATTTCCCCTCTCTCGCCTGATTGTTACTGCGTCTCCCGATTATTATGGCGGCTTGATCGAACTGGGTCTCGCACCTCTTGCGATCGCTGCATGGAACGAACAGCAGCACTTATCCTTCATCAACAAGTGGTCTCGCAGTTGGTACCGGCACATACGCCCCATGCGGCCTGAAGGTAGCGGACAAATTGATCCCCGGCTCCTGAATTCCTGGCTTCTGGCGGAGAATCCAATCATTTCACCTTTTGATGCAACACTCAAGGCCTGGGCAGTATTTGCTGGGGACGCCGTCGGACCAAGATATTCTGATTCAATAGAATCCTATGTTTGGCGAATGACAAACCACCTGGAAAATGCGCGTGAGGGTCTGGAGGACTTTGCGCTGCAGCTGGTCGCAGCGCAGGATATATCCATGGACCTGAAACAGGCCCGGGGTGTTTCACCCGATCAGGTTTTTGAATCTGACCCGGATAGCGGTAAAGTATCCCAGAAAAGCTTAACAAAAAGGGGAAAAAGCGCTATTCGAAAGCTGCCTGGCTCGATACCAGAGCTGCTCGAGAATGGTTTGTTAACTTCCAGGCGTAACGATTGCCTGTCTTTCTGCCACCCATTGATTATGGCCTTCTTTGCTGCTTGTGCCCTCTCTGATGCCCCCATTTCTCATTTTTTAAGCAACCAGCCGGATTGGACAGGAAAATCACTCAGTCTCATGTTTCTGGCCGTTGATCGGGATGTCTCCCCGGAGATCTCGGAACTGCTTGCATCTGAACATGACCCATTGTTGCGAAACCACCTCTCGATCGGTCGCTGGCTGCACTACGCGCCTCCAACCGCGAACTGGCGGAGCAGCGTCATGCGATCTTTAGCCGCTGAACTGCAGCGTAGCAATTTACCCCTCGGATTGCGCGCTCGTCTATTAGCTGCATTGCTCCTTTCCTCAGATCCTGGTGTAGGCGTTCTTCTAAGACAAATTTCCCACACCTCCTGCGAAGATTTACAACTTTTATCTGCTTTGGGCATGGGATTCTTACTCGATCAAGCATCATTAACCAGGTTAAGTGAGCTGCTGGTAGAACCAGAAAGCCTTGTATCCCAGGCAGCTTGCTTTGCCCTGGTAAAGATCGGCAACCAGCAATCATTGGAATTACTTGGTTCAGCTCTACTGACCGGCAGCGATGGAATCCGCCGCGCGGCCTCGGAAGCACTTGCTCTTGATCCTGGTGAGGGGGAAGAAATGCTGAAAGAAGCCGCACAGATGGACGATCTGCTGGTCAGACGATCCGCGGTTTACGGTTTGGCGCAGGTCGCGCAGCCTTGGGCGGAAGGGATGCTCAATAAATTAGCGCTCGAAGACAAGGAATGGGTTGTGAGGTCGGCTGCCACGCAGATAATGGAACAAAGGCAAGAGCAAAAGGTAAGCGTTTCACGGATACCGCCGCCGCTGCATGAAATTTCCTGGTTAATTGCATTTGCCGGTGAACGCGGTATCGGGATTGCCCCTGGCCCTCCAGCGGAAAACCTCCTGCTGAATGCTCTGGCTGAAGGAACACCCGAACAGCAGCAGGCAGCCCTGGAGGCCTTGCAGTATCACCCAATGCAGAAAGCCTTACCGCAAATATACGAAATGATGGATTCCGGTTTCGGGAATATACAGCAGGCAGCCTACACCACGCTCATTTCCTATGCTGCACAGGGTTTGGACATTCAAGGACCCCCCATTTACTAAGATCCAATTGACTGCAACAGGCTTTAAGCTTTATTTACGACATTTAACTGGGCTTGATACTCCTGGGGTGTGATTCCATCAATTTTGATCATTTTTCGACGAGCTCGCATACCGGATGTAATGTTCACCTGGGATACAGGTACATCAAATGTTTTCGCAAGAAATTTGACCAGAGCCCGGTTCGCCTTCCCATCAACTGGTGGCGCAGCAATCTGTATTTTAAGACAGCCATCTCCCATAAATCCAAGAATTTGATCCTTTTTTGCTTTCGGAACCACTTTAACCAGGAATGAAACGCCGGTCAATTGGCCTCCACTGGAATTTGGCATTTCTCCCCTTCAACTTCCCAAGGAAATCAAAATACTCTTGATAATATATTCCAATATTTGCAGAGCGATCAGCGCCACCAGGGGACTGAAATCGATCATACCGGTTTTGGGTAGAACCCTGCGGATTGGATTTAATATCGGATTTACGATCCGGTCAACCGTATTGCGCACTGGATGGTAAGGGTCCATAAAGTATGATAAAAGCACATACGCGATCAGCAGCAAACTTAAAATAATTGAGATGTAGTCCACCAGGGTGAATAATATTCCATACATCATTTGCCTTCCTTTGTCTCCCGTTCACCTAGGATTGCTGTGCCAATCCGGACCATCGTCGCTCCTTCCTGGATGGCGACTTCAAAATCTCCGCTCATACCCATTGATAATTCTCTCCATTCCTGGGCAGGAAATAGATCTTCCAGAAAGTCTCGCAATTTCCTTAAGCGCTGAAAAAAGGGTTTTGCCTGCGATGGATCCTCGTAATAAGGTGCCATGGTCATCAAACCCTGCACAAGAAGATTCTCCATCTCCAAGATCGGGGAAATTTCTCCTGCCAGGGCTGGCCACTCAAGCTCATTCCAGGCGATCCACCCATATTTCGATTCTTCACCACTGACATTGCATTCCAATAAGACCGGGATTTTCCTTTCAAACTGCCCCGCAAAGCGGTCAAGCCGCCCTGCCAGTTTGATACTATCCACGGTCTGAACCCAATCAAAATTCTGGCTCACCAGCTTCGCTTTACGGCTTTGGACATGCCCGATCATATGCCAAGTTAATTCTATCTCTGAATCCACAGAAGCCATTTTTGAAAGGGATTCTTCGAGATAGTTTTCACCGATATCCTTCACCCCTGCCTCGATCACCTGTTTCAACTTACTTTGGGGATGCCCTTTAGTAACAACAATTAACCTCACCTGTTCAGCAGTTCGCCCGCTGGACCGTGCTGCATTGTAAATGCGCTCCCATACTTGATCTAAATTACTGCTTACGGGATTATACTCACTCATCTGGAAAACCGGATTAATTCAACTGCAAGATTAGTTACACTCTCTCCTATGATTATACCCAGAGAAAACTATCCCTTAAGTGCTAAGAGCGCACCAAATCTACCCGTTTTGCCCTGCTCACCACGGTGGGAAAACCAGTCCCCAAGGTTGCAGGCAGTACAGATACCTGAGACTTCTATCTCCCTGACGCCCACGGCTTCCAACTGGTACCGGTTCGCTGCCCAGAGGTCAAAGTAGACTTTTCCGGCCTCTCTAACAAGAAATTCATCTGCCATGTTGCCGAATGCTTGTCTCACTGCTTGTACAACATCCTGCCCGACCTCGTAATGGTGGACTGCGATCGATGGTCCGAGCCCTGCCAGGATATCACCTGGTTTGCTCAAATAAGCTGCCTGCATTCCTGCGATCACCTCCCTGACGATTCCGTTGACCGTGCCCATCCAACCTGCATGAGCGATGCCAACCACATTGCGAATCGGATCATGGAGCAGGATCGGTACGCAATCACCAAAGCGCATGAACAGGGTTACCTCTGATCGATCAGTCAAGATCGCGTCTGCCTTCCTGTGCCGCACACTCGCTGTTCTGGAGCCTGTAGTCCAGATCAAATCGGTGCTGTGGACCTGCCACACATCATATACGGAGTCGGGATCGCGACCGAGCTGCTCGAAAGAAAGGACGCGGTTTTGGTAAACACGCTCCGGATCATCTCCCCTCAAGCCACCGACATTTAATGAGGACCAGGGTTGGGGACTTAACCCACCCTGACGGGTAAAAATTGCATGGATCAAATATTCATCCGCGAAGGAATCAAAAGTGTAATATCGTATTCTGTCAGGTTGGTGGAACGGCATGGGTTAAAGCTGCTTCTCCTGCTGTGCTTCTGCACGGGCAAACTTCTGGGCATAAAACCGGCGTAAATCAACCATGGATTCCTCCACGATGGGGAAACCAAACCAAGCGGTCGTAAAACCAAACAAAAAGCCGGTGATTGTCCTCAGGAGGGGCGTACTTTCACGGTACGGGAAAAAATTCAGGGGAGGTTGGCTGAGCAGTTGGCTGAAACCATCCACCGCGATCGGTACCATACCGATCAACAGCCATAAATACCAGGGAAGTGGTTTTATCCTGCGTCCTGTCAGGCCGAAAATTAAACCAAATAATAGAATCCCGCCGTAAATCGCCACATCACGTTCGCAGAGAGCCACCTTGAATCCGATACCAGGTTCCCCAATATAAGCCCTCGCAGCCAGCTCGTCATCTTCAGCCACACCTGTTGCGACCTCAAATGGGACCAATCCAGAAACTCCGGCAGCCTCGCGCGGGTATGCAGGCTGATCGCCAAAAATAAAAAATGACCGGAAAGCCAATTGGTGGCATACTAACCCGTAAAAACGGTAGATCGCAGCTGCCGGCTGTGTATACCCGGCAGACATTAAGGTCGGTGCCAGGAATGGGATTCCCAGATAGATTAAAACCAGGGTGTTCAACACGAACATATAATGATTTGAGATCCAGGCAGAAAATCGGTCAGCGCGGGTAATCCTGACCGGGAGCGCTGCTTCTGTGGCGGAGACTCTTTTATCGATCTCGGCCAGACTCTTTTCCCGCTCAGCTGCTGCCCGCAGGGTGATTTCAAGGTCCTGCAAGGTAAATGGGGACTTCAGGCGATAGGGTCCAACCTCAATAACGGGTATGTCTACTCCATATTTCGTTTCTAATTCAAGATTCCCATCGATATTTACTACCTCTAATTCATGCTGGACAACTGCTTGAAGAGCCTGCAAATCATCCAGGGCTTGGTCGCAGAGATGGCATTCCTCCCGGCTGTACATAATCACCTTGATCATTCAAATACCTCTAATTGGTTGAGATAGCCATTTAACTGAGCTTCAGTGAGTAAACCGATATGGTGGAACCTGACGATACCTTCTCGATCAAGAATATAGGTGGTGGGATAACCCCGAACACGATACATCTTTTGAACTTTGCCGCCAGGATCAAGCAGGATCGGAAAACTCACTTCATTCTGCTCAATAAAATTCTGCACCCGCTGCTCCGGTTCGTCGAAGTTCACCCCCCAGATCTCCAAATCGTTCCTGTGAGCGTTGTAATAATGTTCAAATAAAGGCATTTCAACTTTGCAGGGTTCGCACCATGTCGCCCAGAAATTAATTATGGTAATTTTATCCTGAATTCCACTCAGCCTCTTTGTTTCACCATCCAATCCCTGCAGTTGAAAATCAGGCGCAATTTCATCCTGAGCTGCAAAAACGGGTACATCCACGCCGACGAGCAACTTGTTCGGATCAGGTTGACTTCCAGGTGAGTGCATACTGTAATAAATAATGACAGCCAGGCCTGCCCCAACCAGCAAACCGGCTGCTATGATAATAATGTCTTTACGTTTCAATCAACGATATCCTGATTCGTAACTTGGTTAACCTTCTGCTGATAAATCAGCCTCGTCAGAAATTTTTACAGGTTGTGCATCAGATCCAACCCCCTTTGGCTTGATCAGTATTGCTGCTGGCAGTGCGATGAAGATCAATCCAGCGCCAAAGAACCACCACTCGTAAAAATTTCTGCCTTTTGATTTTGCGATGAAAGCCGGGATCGACCCGAGAATAATCAACAACCCAATTATCAACAAGATGTAGGTACCTGCCTGGACCTCATCTATTGAGTCGAAGAAAAATCCCAGGTTTGCGACCTGCTCAAAACGCCCAAAGAATAATAATCCCCCGATGATGATCATCAAGACACCCATTGCGATCTCTACATATCTTACGACACCACCATATTTCCTGATAAAAGAAGTTACCAGACCGATCTCGACAGCTGCAATCAGGAATGGAATTGCCAGACCAAGAGAATAAGCTACTAACAACCAGAAACCCTGAGTTAAAGATCCCGTATTAAGTGAAAGTGTAAGGATCGTCCCCAGGATGGGACCTACACATGGAGACCATCCAGCAGAAAAAAAGACCCCTAACAGGAAGGAAGACGCATAACCAATCCGCTTCTCAGGTGCACCCTGCCGGCGGATATCGTACTGAAGGAAAGGAATGCGAATGATCCCTGTCATGTGCAGTCCGAAAATGACCACCACCACACCGCCGATTTTCGTCAGGTAAGGACGTAAATCGAATAGCAGCGAACCTATCGCGGAAGCTCCTAAACCTAATAAAATGAAAACAGTGCTGAATCCGAGCACAAAGGCAATCCCGTGAGAGAGCGTATAGAATTTGTTCTTATCTGCTGCGCCAACGGATCGCCCGCTTAAATAACCAATATACGCAGGAACCAGTGCAAAAACGCAAGGCGAAAGGAATGAAGCCAGGCCTCCTAAGAAAGCAATTCCTAATCCGAAATTTGATGAATCCATTCTGATAATTTCCTTCGCAATATGCGCTTATTCTTCAATCACCTGGACCCTGGTGCTGGCATCGCCGGTGATCGTGACATCATTATCCCCGGTTTCAAAGGGCACGATTGGATGTGTCCAGCGAAATATCCATTTAGCATCATCAGGTGCGCAATTTACACAACCGTGGGACATCGGTTCACCAAAGTTATTATGCCAGTAGGTCGAGTGTATCGCAACCCCGTCCCCGTGGAATAAGGAGGTCCATCCGATACCAGGTAAATCCCAACCCTCTGCATTTGTACCCCCAGACATATGCAGCGAATGCAGCTTGCGCCAGATTTGAAAGCCCGGGCTGCCTATCCCCGAAGGAGGAGTGGAGCCACCCTCAGTTCCAGTCGAAACACGGCAGTAATACACCTCGGAATTCCCCTCGAAGCATGAAAGGAACTGCTCTTCCCACCTGACCCTGACCACAATACGCTTGTCCTCGACTTGTGGACTGATGGGAACCATCTCTTCCTTGGTGATGGGTCGAAGCGCTTCAGCAGGCGCCCAGAGCATATCACCGGGATTCCCATAGCGCTCGTTGATCCGGTACCAGAAAGAACCATTATCGTCCATCCTGATTTTATCCACCCACAAGATCTGGCTGTAGTAGAGCCGCAGCGGCATCCCGTGATCAACCCGAAATTGATAAAATTCGGAGCGCGGGGGTGGGTTATCCATGACTGTATCTACGAATGGAACGGTCACTTCAACCCACATACCCTCTTCTTCCCCGGATTCAGGGAGAACCGCCATTGGTTTATTGAGCTCATTTCTAACAGGTATCAAATCACCGGACCAGATATATCCTTGTGGTGTCTCTACATATCTCTGGTTATTCCTGAATGGCCGATATCCGATGGTTTCATGCAGCCAGGGTACCACTGAATCTTCATAGAGCACCGCAACCGTATTACTTTCATGGTCAGGTCGCTGCTTTACATCAACTGAATACCAGCCGACGCGCCCTAATCGCTCTGACTCTGGAAAATCTTGAAGAGTAAATAACTTAGAGATCCCTGGGCGTAAAGCCAATCCACCGAGAGACAGGGCTCCTAATTTGAGAAATTCACGTCTGGATATCTTTTTCTGGTTCATCATTTAATTTGACGGTGTTCTTTATGCAAATCTTACAAAGTGGAACATTGCATAAATATTACAACCCGGCAATCGTTCTCCTGCACGAAGTTTTTATTATTAATTGTAATATCTTAACATGGCTGCCTGGTTCTCGTCTTGGAGCAAGATTAAGAGATGCTTAGAATAAATATGGTCGATCCGGTTATCTATTTCGCGTGGATGTAACTTGTTTATTTTTATGACACCAACCATGTAATTCGCCTGATTAGAACAATACACATTGTACGGGATAGCCTCGCCTGATTATTCCCGAAAATGACACTGATTTATGCCAAACAGGGCTAATCTGCCCGGTTTGTGAACATTTTCAGATATCCCACACCTGTCACCGGCATTAATAACAATGCGGAAAATGTAGCGACCTGATTAAACCCTCAATAGCGATTCTGCCTGATTGTTCAATAAAGCGGGGTTTATTTCCTTGGTTGGAAACCGCGCAACCTCAGACTGTTCGTCACCACAAATACGCTACTGAAGGCCATTGCGCCAGCAGCAAGCATCGGATTTAACAAGCCGAAGGCAGCAGCCGGGATCAATATCACATTGTAAAAGAATGCCCAAAACAGATTTTGTTTTATAGTCCGCAATGTATGCCGGGAAAGATCAATCGCCCGTGGTACGCCTCGCAGGTCCTCACTGATCAGGACAACAGGTGCTGCTGCAATCGCAACATCCGTGCCGCTACCGATAGCAATGCCAACATCAGCCTGGGCTAATGCAGGTGCATCATTGATCCCGTCTCCGATCATTGAGACTACTTGATTTTCTTCTTGAAGCTGGCTGACCTGATCAGCCTTATCACCCGGCAGAACATCTGCAAGCACCCATTCTATTCCGACCTGAGCTGCGATCGCCTCGGCTGTTTTACGGTTGTCGCCTGTGATCATGGCAACCTTGAGGTTCATGTGCTGCAATTCGCGGATCGCTTTTTGGGATCCTTCTTTGACTGTATCAGCGACCCCGATCACGCCAACAACATCACCATCAATCGAGACGAGCATGGCTGTCTTGGCCTGATTCTGGAGCGATTCAACAATGCCTTCCAGGTCATTGAGAACCACATTGTTCTTTTCCATCATCCGCAAGTTTCCTACCATCACCTGGTGGCCATCGACTTCACCAACGACTCCATGACCCACTTCAGCCTGGAAAGTATCCGGCTTCACCAGCACCAGGTCGCGCTCACCCGCCTCAGCCACAATTGCTTCTCCAAGCGGATGTTCACTTCCCTTTTCCAGCGAAGCCGCTAATCTTAATACCTCCATTTCAGAATATGCATCGGCAGGTTCGGCAACTGCAATTCCCGATCCACCAACTTCTGGAATTCGAGCGATTTTTCGCAAGATCAGATCGGTAACTGCTGGCTGTCCACGTGTGATTGTCCCAGTTTTGTCGAGCACTACGGTAGTTGTAGCCCCAGAACGCTCAAGTGCGCCTCCAGATTTGAACAAGATTCCCAATTCGGCACCTTTACCAGTACCAACCATTACAGCAGTCGGTGTTGCTAGGCCCATAGCACATGGGCAGGCAATAACCAGGACAGCAACCATATTGATCAGGGCTCTCGTGAAGAGGGTTATGCCTGCATCGGCTGGCAGCGGAACCAGAAAATACCAAACCATGAAGGTGACCAGTGCAATGGCGATCACCAACGGCACAAAAACCGCAGATACCTGGTCCGCCAGCTTTTGGATCGGTGCTTTGCTCCCCTGGGCTTGTTCCACGAGATGGACGATCTGCGCCAGGGTTGTATCCTTCCCAACTTTCGTCGCTTCGAATTTGATCGTTCCTAATTTATTGAGGGTCGCACCAATGACCGGATCGCCCGGCCTTTTTTCAATCGGCAGGGATTCCCCAGTCAACATGGATTCATCAATGGACGAATGCCCCTCGACTACCACACCATCAACGGCGATTTTCTCGCCAGGTCGAACACTTACAATATCGCCGACCAGTACCTGATCTGCTGGTATATCAATCTCCTTGCCATCACGAATCACGCGCGCATTTTTCGCCTTCAAAGCCAGCAGCTTTTTAATCGCTTCGCTGGTATGCCCTTTTGCGCGCGCTTCCAGGAATTTTCCCAGCTTGATCAGAGTGATAATCACCGCTGAGGTTTCAAAGTAGGTATGCCCAGGGATCATCCCCAGTACTACCAGCAGGGAATAAAAGTATGCTGCGGATGAACCCATTACGATCAGTACGTCCATGTTCGCTGTACCATTGCGCAGGGACTTAAACGCACCGACATAATAATCCCAGCCAACATAAAATTGGACCGGCGTCGCTAACGCCAGGAGCACCCAATCCAACCAGGCTGCAGATGCCAATTGCGGAGGCAGTAAACCCAGGTCACGCGACATTGATATCAAGAAAAGTGGAATGGTGAATATTAAACCAGTAACCAGTAAATGCCGTTGTTTATTAATCTCGGCTTCACGGGCGATTCTTTCTGCATCTTCCACATCGCCACCTGTTTCAACAGCCACAAAACCGGCATTGTTGATTACATTGCGCAGTTCAGCCTGGCTGATCATCGTTGGGATGTATTCAACTTGCGCTTTCTCCGCACCATAATTCACCCGGGCAGTGACCACGCCAGCGACCTGGTTGAGAATTTTCTCCAGGCGGCGGGCATCATTGTCATCACTCAAACGCTGTACGACCAGGTCCGCTTTTCCTGTAGCAATACCATAACCAGCTCGTTCGATCCTGGCAATCACGTCATCTAAAGTTGCCTGTTCAGGATCAAATTCAACTGTAGCCCTTTCAGACGACAGGTTGACAACTGCTTTTGAGACACCATTAACTTTTTTTACATTGCGCTCAACTGTCGCAACACAATTCGCGCAGGTCATCCCTGTAATAGGTAGTGTTACCTGCAGTTCTTCGGACATCAGGATCTCCTTACCATTAATACCAATAAGCTCAGGAATCTTTACCAACCCCGGACTAGCGTTGGTTATCCAGCAACTGGATAATTAATCTCGGACAGCAGCTGCTTGATGGATTCCTCTGTGGCAGGTGGCTCAAAGGTGATCGTTGCTTGTTTTCCCTCCACATCCGCACTTACGCTGCTGATACCAGCCATGTCGTTTAGCTCCATGGTAATCGTGTGCACACAATGGTTGCAAGAGATATTCGGAATGCTATAAGTTACTGTTGTTGACATTTTTCCTCCAATAAAATTTGACATCAGATTTTTCTTGAAGCCGCAAACACTTCAGAGATTTCTTTTAGAACTCGTTCGCGATCTTCCGGATCATCCCCTCGAACAGCGGTAATCAAGCAGGAATTCAAGTGATTATCAAGGATCAGGTTGCTCACCTTTCCCAGGGCAGCTTGGACTGCCTGAATCTGGCGGATCACATCGATGCAGTACACATCATCATCAACCATACGCTCAATCCCGCGCACATGCCCTTCGATGCTTTTCAACCTGCGCAAGACGTCCTGATTTTCTCTCATCCTGACCTCATTTCAAGCCCCCCCCATGGGGGGTGGGTTAACATCATTTTACTACCTTCTTTTGGCCCTGTCAAATTATCACTGGAAACAATATTTCCCCACAATACTGGTAAAAAAAATTAAGAGGCTATCCTTTCAACGCGGACAGCCTCTGTTATAGGTGAAACTTACCTGACCTGTCAATTAGTCCGAGAGAACAATCTCAAAGGCTTCCATGAATTCTTCCCTGCTGATAGGTCCGATCCACTGCTGCACTACCTGTCCCTCCCCGTCCAGCAACACCAGTTGCGGCTGGTAGCGAAATTCAAAATCGTCTTTTAATGATTCATTCGCAGGATCATCGACATCGAGGTAAACAAAATTTATTCTGTCGTAATATTCAACTTCTAACCCATGCACGATGGGTGCCAATGCCTGGCAGCGTGTTCACCAGAATGCAAAGAATTCGAGCAATGTCGGCTTGCCAGAAACAAGATTTACGCTCGCTGGATCACTGGCCTCGAGAGCGGTTTTTGCTGGTGGTGGACTGGCTTGCTCTGGACTTGGATATGGATAGCTACCAGGATCTGTTACCGGGGTCGGGAATTGGTAGCCTGGCGCTGGATAGATATCAGATTCCAGTGCATCAACCAGATCTGGTTCAGGTGTAGATGCGACGACATCTGTTTCAATTTCAAGATGATCTGTCGGGCTGGCTTCTACTGGTGTACCGGTAGATGCCGGAACAAGTCCCAGACCTTCTCCACTCAATCCTGCTTCCCGGGTTGCCGCGGGAGTCTGCTGCGAACTGCACGCAGGCAGGATCATCATCCCGAGGATAACAAGGTAGAGCCAGGGAATTCTTAGTTTCATTTGCAATCTCCATGCTCCGTTTGCGAATTAGATTTCAAATCGTATCACATGAGATCATCCAGAGATATTAAATTACCCTTAAGGACGGTGAGTGGTTTGTAAAATGAAAATCCACTAATCAAGGAGATCTTATCCCCTCTTGCCGGTGTTTTTCGTGTATATTTTATGCATCGAATCCCAGTACTACAAGGTGATATGTAATGCAGTTTGCGAAACAAAAAATACTCATCGGTTGCTCCATGCTCATCTTAATCCTGAGCGCAGCTTGGATCTGGATATCGATACCGACAGCCGGCAGCACGACTCAGGGTCAAATCCAGGCACCACAGGTAGGGTTTGCTGCACCAGATTTCACCCTGGAGACTTACGAGGGGCAAACCTACGCATTGTCTGAATTTCGAGGGAAGCCTGTCCTGGTGAACTTTTGGGCTAGCTGGTGCCCACCCTGCCGTTCCGAAATGCCTGCTATGCAGCGTGTGTATGAAGACTTTGAGGAAGAGGGTTTTATCGTCCTGGCAATTAACTCCACCAACCAGGATAATATTGGAGAGGCCTTATCGTTTGGGCAGGACCGGCAGCTCAGCTTTCCGATCCTGTTAGACCGTACGGGATCCGTGAGCAGCCTGTATGAAATCCGCTCATTGCCTGCTTCCTATTTCATTGATCCGGAAGGCATCATCCAGGACGTAGTCATAGGTGGACCAATGTCTGAAGCACTACTTCGCATCCGAGTGGAAGAAATGCTGGAGGGAAAATCCTGATGTTTCCAACTCTCCAGGTCGGCCCCCTTTCAATTCAAGTACCTGGTCTTGTGCTGCTGCTTGGCCTCTGGTTGGGTTTAACAGTTTCCGAACGCCGTTCACGGCAACGTGGTGAAAATCCAAACTATCTTTACACCCTGCTTCTGATTACCTTGCTGGCCGGTTTTCTTGGTGCTCGATTATCCTACGCGGTGACCTATCCGGATGCATTTTCAGCTAATCTCTTGAGTCTAATTTCATTGAATCCTGGCTTACTCGACCTGTCCGCAGGTATATACATCGCAGCGGGTGCGGCAACCATCTTCATTTACCGTAAGAAGCTCCCGCTCTGGTCGACACTCGACTCGATAACCCCAATATTTGCAATCCTGGCGATCGCACTCGGGGTTTCACATCTCGCTTCCGGCAGTGCCTTTGGAAAACCAACCGGGTTACCATTCGGAATCCAGCTCTGGGGGGCAGTCCGCCATCCTACGCAAATTTACGAGATCATTCTGGGCTGCCTGGTATTTACCGTAATCTGGCTGATCGATAAAACCACCTGGAGCCAAATTCCAGGGAATTTTTTCTTGACCTTTATCGCACTGACTGCTCTGTCAAGGTTGTTCCTGGAGGCATATCGGGGAGACAGCTTCCTGTTCGCCAATGGAATTCGCTCCGCCCAACTATATGCCTGGATTCTCCTTGCGATCTGTTTGCTGGTGATCGTCGTCAGGAACTGGAAACAACCATCAACAGAAGAAGCCGCATCGTGATTGGAGATAGTCACCTGCGCCAACTATTATGGTTGTTGATTATCACTTTTTCGCTCAGCGCTTGCCTTGTGGAGAATTCCGATCCCACACCAAGCCCTGCGGTAGATATCTCCCAAAAACCGACAGCTACTGTTCAAACTCCTAACCAGGAGGTGAATTCATCCCCAGAAATTCATCCGTTAACCACCACAGGTCCTGCTCCAGAAATTGCCCCCTCACCAGTCAAAGAGTCCCAAGTCCAAATGCTGCCGTTAGAAGGTCCAATTGCCATTCCGCGAGCAGAAATCTCTGGGATGGCATGGCATGGGGATACCTTGATCATACTGCCCCAATACCCACACAAATTTCCTTCATATCAGGGAAGCGGATCCGTATTCACGCTCCATAAATCAGACATTCTTGCTTCCTTTGATCCCGGTCCTGAACCATTGTCCCCTTCCCAGCTACCCTTGTTCAATTCAAACCAACTGGCCGATCTTCCTGGGTACGAGGGGTTCGAAGCAGTTGCAGTGAGCGGGAATCAAATTTACTTTTCAATCGAAACCAACTTCCAGGGAATGATGCAGGGATATATGATCCAGGGGACATTCCTGGAAAATGGGCAGGGGATCAGTCTTATTTCGGACACACTGATAGAAATTCCCACACCGGTACAGATCTTTAACGCAGCTTATGAGTCGGTATTCATCACAGAAGGCGATGCGGTGGCACTTTTTGAGGCAAATGGCAGAGAATTGAATCCAACCCCGTTGGCGTTTCAGGAGCATCACCCTGCAATAGATTTTTCACCATTAGAGATGGCAAATATTGAATACAGGCTTACCGATGCCACTGCTCTTGACTCTGAAGGACGATTCTGGGTTATGAATATCTTTTTCCCGCTTGAATTTTGGTATTTCACACTGAATGACCCGATCAGGGACCAATTTGGGCAAGGTCTTACCCACAAGGCAAATATAAAAGTTGAACGCTTAGTAGAATTAAAATATAATCAGGATAGAATCACCCTGAGTGGTAAACCGCCGCTCCAGATCGAATTAGATGCAGATGGAAATTCCCGCAACTGGGAAGCACTCGTCCGTTTGGATGGACTTGGTTTTCTGGCGATGACCGATACCTATCCTGAAACTATTCTTGCCTTTATCCCCTTTCCTTAAGGGTGATGAACCTAACCAGGATTTTCAAGGAGTTAAACGAATGTCTGCAGAAATTGGTTTTGAAGTGCATCTAAACATGCCCTATGAGCAAGCTCTTGAATTGACAAAGGAGGCGCTCAAGGGAGAAGGCTTTGGTGTTTTGACCTCTATTGATGTCAAAGCTACAATGAAAGAAAAGCTGAATGAAGAATTTCGACCCTACACGATCTTGGGAGCCTGCAATCCACCGCTCGCTCACCGTGCTCTTTCTCAGGATTCAGTTGCAGGGTTACTGCTGCCATGTAATGTGACTGTCGAGGCAGATGGAATTTCCGCTTCAATTGTCAGGATCGTTAACCCGGAGACCGTCCTCTCGGTCGGGTCGCTGGAAGACAACCATGAAGTTTCAAGCGTAGCCCACGAAGCCCGCATGCGGCTTGAACGCGTTGCGGAGGCATTGCTTGCATCATGAGTATACAAGGAAAAACTGTTTTGATCACCGGATCGGGGGTTCGCATTGGGCGGTCAATGGCCTTAGCGATAGCCAGGCAAGGAGGTAATCTCCTGATCCACTACTTCAGTTCGAAACATTCAGCGGTTAATTTGAAGACCGAGATCGAGCAGTTGGGCTCCCAGGCTGACCTGATTCAGGCTGATCTCTCCAATCCAGAGAGCATCCAACGCCTGATCGACCAGGTTAAATCCTTCTCGCCACTTTATGCTATCGTTAACAATGCCTCGATATTTGATGCCCTTGATCTGCACTCGACAAACCTGGCAGAATGGGAACAACATTTCATGGTGAATTTAACAGCACCCTTCCTGCTTTGCAAAGCTTTTCCATCATTGGTTCGACCAAACCAATCGGGTCGCATTGTCAACATACTGGATTGGCGTGCCCTTCGCCCCGGCGGCGATCACCTGCCCTACACCATATCCAAAGCTGCACTCGCAGCTCTGACCCAATCTTTGGCCGTGGCGCTTGCTCCGGATATTACCGTGAATGGGCTTGCTTTTGGCGCGATCCTTCCACCTAGTGATGGTGGTGATACGGAGGGTATCTTGCAATCTGTACCTGCAAAACGATGGGCAAATCTTGACGAAGTCGGAGAGGCATTGCTATTTTTACTGGAAGGCCCGGATTATATTACCGGTGAGATACTTCATTTAGACGGCGGGAGACATCTCATTTAAAAAAATCAAGGTAAACTTCTATCTCGAGTACACGTTGAGGAGCTGAGCATGGACCAAGTTTTCATCAAAGATTTACTGGTACGAGGAATCATTGGGGTTAATGATTGGGAACGGGAAAAGCCCCAGGATATTTTGATTAATGTGACTATTACCGCAGATTTATCCAAAGCTGGCGAAACCGATAACATTTCAGATAGCATCAACTACCGGACCATCGCCAAAAAAGCTCAAACGAAGGCAGAAACTGCCCAGCGACTGACCGTTGAAGCCTTAGCCGCAGACATTGCCAAAGTTTGTCTGGAGGTTCCAGGTGTGTTGAAGGCTCGCGTGAGAGTTGAGAAGCCGAATGCTGTCCGTTTTGCCAGGTCTGTTGGTGTAGAAATTGAACGCAGTAAAGAGTGATCCGCCTCATCAGGCGGTTATCGGGATCGGATCGAATATATTCCCCAGGGATAATATTCGCAGTGCACTTCACCTGTTAGGCCGTACAGTGACCATTCAGGCGGTGTCCAGCATCTGGAAAACATCCGCGGTCGGTTCGCCTGGTCCTGATTTTCTGAACGCTGCTGCTTTAGTGGCAACGAGGTTTTCTGTTGAACTATTGCGGAAAAAGATCTTACGCCCGATTGAAAGCATGCTTGGACGGATTCGCACATATGATCCCAATGCTCCCAGAACAATCGATCTCGATATCCTCATGTTTGATGGAGTAATCCTGGATAACCAACTATGGGAGTACCCCCATATGGCTGTACCGGTGGGGGAACTCATTCCTGAATATGTAGATCCAAATTCTGGCTACCGGGCGGCTGAAATTGCTGAAATCCTTCGGGAATCGCCAGATATTATTGAAGCCGATTTAGATCTTCATTGGACCAGCACCGCGTGAGATATTATCTAAGAACTCCTGGCGCGTTGCGATACTCGTTCGAAATGCACCCAACATGGTCGAGGTAGTCATCCGTGCTTCGTGCTTCTGTACTCCGCGCATCATTGCACAAAGATGCAGACCTTCAACCACAACTGCAACACCATGGGGATTCAGCAGCTCATTGATAAAATCGGCAATTTGCCTGGTCAATCTTTCCTGGAGCTGGATCCTGCGTGCAAATAAATCTACCACTCGTGGTATTTTTGACAATCCCAGCACTTTACCACGGGGGAAATAAGCCACGTGTGCTCGCCCCAAAAACGGCAGCAGGTGATGCTCACAAAGGCTGTAAAATTCAATATCCCGTACAAGCACCATTTCATCATATGTTACTTCGAATAGCGCATCATTAACCATCGCAACTGGATCGGTCCTGTATCCCACCAGCAATTCCTTGTACATATTGGCAACTCTTGCAGGGGTGCGTTCGATCCCATCCCGGTCTGGATCTTCTCCAAAAGCCAACAACAGGCTGCGAATAGAATCCTCCACTCCCGCTTCATCGATCCCATTGCCATCAAACAGATCAGCGATCGCGTATAATTGCTTATAATTTTCTTCTACCATATGTTAACTCCTCGCTCCATCCACAGAAGTTTATCCTTATTGAAGTTCTGAGTCAACGGGTCTGAAGACCACTTCCATTTCCACCGTTCAGCATTTGGTGTGTCCTTACAAATCTTGGGCAGGATCATTGCGTCTGGTGTGCTGTAAATAGATAACACAAATCTCCTCAGAGCAATTGTATTTCCTAATCAAAAACAAAAAGGACTGTCCCAGAAGATAGGAACAATCCTCAAACATCAATACGCTTTCTGTCACCCAATTTCTGGTTCAATCAAGCCATATGTTCCGTCCCGGCGGGTGTAAAGTACGTTAATCGCATTCGTTGAAGCATTAATGAAGACAAAAAAATCTTCGTGACCCAACATATTCATCTGGTCAATTGCTTCCTCCTCATCCATTGGTGATACAGTAAACCTTTTTCTCCTGGCAATGAGCGGAGCTTCAGGTTCCTCTTCGTCACTTTCTGGATAAGGAACCACCTCAGCTGCAGACCTGCCATCTCCCCGGCCGCGATTACGTTTCCCTTTATAGCGTTCAATCCTGCGCTGCATTTTATCCAGAGCAGTGTCCAAAGCAGCATAAATATCATCTGCTCTTTCTTCCGAGCGAAGAATGAAGCCTTTCCCCCGAATGGTTAATTGGGCAACCTGCCTGTCTGCGGCATTACGCGCGGATTTTGCATATGAGAGTTCCACGTGAGCTTCATCAATGTCATTCAAGTATCGGTCCAGTTTTGAAACCTTTTTCGTGACATAATCATCAAGTCGATCTGTAATTTCCATGTTCCTGCCAGTAATTTCAACTTCGAACGGCATAGATCCACCTCCTGGTGATAAAAATATATTTCGATTCAGCCTGCCCGTGCAACGGTTAAACACATCACTTCAGCTGCCCCGGCGGTGATTAACGCCTGGGAGCATGCATTCAACGTAGCAGTGCTGGTTGTCACATCATCGACGACCAGTAAGCGTTTTCCAGCAACGATCTCCTCACGCCCTCGAAATGCAGCGTTTACATTTGCCTGTCGATCGATATAGGAAAGACCTACCTGGGAACGAGTCTCACGTACCCGAAACAATCCCTTGCGTAAATAAGGTTTACCAATTCTCAATGCAACCGGTTGGGCAATCAAGGCAGCTTGATTATATCCACGCTCTTTCAGTCGTGCAACCCCTAATGGAACAGGAATTACACCATCGACCTGCCACTGAAGATTGACCAATAGATCATACAGAGCTTGTGCAAGCACGAATCCGAGACTAATGTCGCGCTTGTACTTCAAGCGCTTGATCGCTTCACTGACTGGTCCATCGTAATAAGCCCAGGAACGCAGTTTTGTGAAATACGGCCTAGTTCGGGCACAACGGGCACACAACCCTGGGATATCCCAGGGTTGTCCACATACACTGCATATACTGGTTCCGATCTCTCTTACAGATTCCTGGCAGGCATCACACCACAGCTTCCCGCTCTGACCACACCCCCCGCAGGTTGGAGGGAAGAGCAAATCCAGGCTGCCCCACAACCACCGGTAGAGGTGATAAGCCGGTCGAACCGGCTCGGGCATATTTTTCCCCTTTAATTAAAATCCAAGTATTCCACTCAGTGCTGATTGCATCAGCATCAAGACCGCAGGGGTCATGAGCACGATGCAAATGGACGGAAATATTAAAATCGCCATTGGGATCAGCATTTTGATCGGCGCCTTGTGGGCAGCTTCCTCTGCAAGTTGACGGCGTTTGATCCGCATTTGATCCGCCTGGATTCTCAGCACCCTTGCCAGGCTGACACCCAGCTGCTCGCTTTGGATCACTGCTGCGACGAAACTAGTCATCTCTGGCACGCCCAACCGATCGGCCATATCCTTCAACGCATCTCTGCGAAGTTTTCCTAATTGTATCTCACGAATCACTCTTCCGAAAGCTAGGGCAACCACATTGTCCCATTTCTCATAGACTTTAGCCATTGCAGCATCAAAACCAAGGCCTGCTTCAACGCAGATTGTCAGCAAATCCAAGGCATCCGGCATTGCTTTACGCACATCCGTCTGGCGCTTGCTGATTCTCCCTCCTAGCCACAATTCCGGAAGAAAGAATCCCATGGCAGCTGCAGGGATACCGATCAACAAACCACGTCCCTTCAAAAAACTCCCCTCTGGAGCAATTGTCGCCACGAAAAACAATAATGCCCCCAGCGATAAACCTGCCATGCGCAGTGCCCAAAATACTGTGGGATCCATGCCTGCTGGGTTGCCCGCTAATTCAAGTTTTTTGGCTGTTTGTTGTATCGCATTTTGAGGAGTGAACCGCAATGCCAATTTACCCATTTTCCTGGCGATGGGAAAGATAACGCGCTCGGTTAATGGCTGTGAAAGTTCGATTTCCTCTAGGTCAGTAATTTCCCCTCGAGCTGCAAATTCAGCCAACCTGTCCTGAAGCGGATCTTCAACACCAGCATCACGCATGCCTATCACGATCAGAACCACAGCAGCCATGACGACCACACCAACAAGAATTGCTATCCAAAGCATATACCAACCTCCTCAAACTGCCGGGGCTAAACCTCAATATCCGCGATCTTGTTCATGACCATATAACCACCGAAGATCATCATCCCCCCAAAGATTAAGACCGGGATGCCAATCATACGCGAGTCTGGGTTGAAGAACATCATCATATAAGGGCGGTTCATAAACCACAATGCGACAGCAATTAGGATAGGCATGCTGGACAAAAAGCGGCTTGAATAAACCACCTGAGAGGTTAGAACTCGAATTTCACCTTTGATCCGCACACGCTCACGAATGGTATACGAAATGGTGTCCAGGATTTCAGCAAGGTTTCCGCCAACCTCTCGCTGCACATTCAAAGCCGTGATCGTTAAATCCAGGTCTTCACTGGGTATGCGCCGGTAAAGGTTGTCCATGGCGCGTTCAATGGGCAATCCAATTTGAATCTCCTGAACCACCCGGCGGAACTCATCTGAAATCGGTGGGGGCAATTCTTTACTGACCGCCTCCATCGCCTGCATCACGGAATAACCTGCCCGCAGCCCATTCACCATCAGCCCCAGCATATCCGGAAGCTGCTCATTGAATCTAACCAACCGCTTCCCTTGCTGGCGGCGTACATAGAAGCGGGGAATTAATGTGCCGACCCCAACACCCAGTAATCCCACAATGATGCTCTGACCGCCAAAATACCAGGCAACCGAACCAACTCCTAATCCAAAGATCACCATTAAAGCGATATATTCTGCTGGTTTAAGTTTTAAATCTGCCCTGGCAAGCTCTCTTCCGATGCGACCTCCGTAGGTTGATTTCTCCACCCTTTGATTCAACCAATCACCAACGGGGGATGCCTTCTGCTTTGCTTCAGCAAGTTCCTTTTCGTTAAAATACGGACCCAGTCGTTCTTCAACCAGCGACTTCTCGCCGATCATCGAAACGACTGCTCCAACTGCCAGCAGGAAGAAGACCAAGCCACCACCAATAAATAAAATTGTTGTCATCATCGCTGTCACACTCCCATGATCATCTTCTTCGTTGACTGCCGATTCCAAATGTTGTTGCCGGAAGATGAATACCTGCAGCTTCCAGTTTCTCGATGAATTTCGGTCTCAACCCGGTCGGGCGGAAGCGACCTATCACGCTTCCTTCCTCATATCCGGTTTGCTCAAAGACGAAGATATCCGTCATCGTGATCACATCACCCTCCATTCCGGAGACTTCGGTCACCTGGACAACTTTTCGAGCACCATCCCTCATTCTTTCCTGATGCACGACCAGGTCTACTGCAGAGGCTACCTGCTCACGGATTGCCCTGACGGGTAGATCCATGCCCGCCATCATCACCATCGTCTCAATACGAGCCAGCGAATCGCGCGGGCTGTTGGAGTGGGCAGTCGTCATTGAGCCATCATGACCGGTATTCATTGCCTGGAGCATATCCAGGGCAGCTTCGTCACGAATCTCACCCACGATAATCCTGTCGGGGCGCATACGCAAGGAGTTGATCACAAGCTGCCGAATTGTGATTTCTCCCCGGCCTTCAATATTGGGCGGGCGTGATTCAAGAGTTACCACGTGCTCCTGGCGCAGCTGAAGTTCCGCCGCGTTTTCTATAGTCACAATGCGCTCGTCACTGGGGATAAATTGAGACATCACATTGAGCAGCGTGGTTTTTCCTGAGCCTGTACCCCCAGAGATCACGATATTTAAGCGGGCGATAACACACGCTTCCAGAAATTCGATGATCTCCTGGGTTAAAGTGCCATATTCGATTAATTGTTCGAGGGTAATTGGATTCTCGGGAAATTTACGAATGGTCAGCACCGGACCTACCAGAGAAATCGGGGGAATAATTGCATTAACACGAGAACCATCATCTAAACGCGCATCGACATACGGGCTCGACTCATCAATTCTCCTTCCAAGGGGAGCGACGATGCGATCAATGATCCTCATCACATGGTCATCACTTTCAAAGGTGATCGGCATGCGTAGAATTTTTCCCGCCCGCTCAATATAGACGTTCTTGGCGCCATTGACCATAATTTCCGTGATCGTCCCATCTTCAAGAAGCGGCTGCAGTGGGCCTAAACCAAGGATTTCAGCAGCAATTTGCTCAAATAAGCGATGCCTTTCCTGGCGGGTAAGGACGATGTTCTCTTCAGCCAATACTTGCTCGAAAAGGTCCTGGATGGTATTGCGAACCTCACCCACACGGGTAACATCCATCGTGGGATCTAACTCAGCCAGCAGCCTATTTTGAACACGCGACTTCAAATCTGAATAGGTGTCCCGCTGGGTTGGAATAGTCCCCGCTACCGGACTCCGTGATTTAATACTGCCAAGCTGGGAACCACTATCCTTGCCATTCCCAGATCCAGTTGAGGTTGTTTGACCTTTTTCTATGCGCTTGAGTAATGACATCCTATCCGCCTCCGCTATCTACCAGTAACCATTACCGGCCGCCGATGGCAACCTTTTCCTGGGTTTCTAATTTTTCTTCTTTCCCATTTGAGAGCTGCTTTCTTATCGTTTCAGTCAAGGAAAGGAAACTGCGGTTGATCGTCTTTGATTTATCCCCAATCATGAATGGCACACCACGATTGATGGAAGGCAGCACCACCTTCTCCTCGAAAGGAATCACTACTTTCAATTCTTGTTTAAAATTTTCGCTGACTTTTTCAGGCTTGATCCCGATTCGCTTGTCGTATTTATTCATCACAAACAACAGCCGATCGCGGCTGATTTTTAGTGGTCCCAATAAGTCCAGGAACATACGTGAATCCTTGATCGCCGGAATCTCCTGGGTCGTAACCAGTAAAATCAAATCTGAACAATCAATCGCTGACAAGGTAACGTCGGTCAAAGTAGAAGCGCAATCTACTACAACGTATGAATAGAAATTACATAGATATTGAAGAACCTTAGCGAATTGTTCACCGGTAACATTTTCTGCGAACTCTGGTCTGGAAGGGGCAGCCAGGATCTTGATCCCAGATGGTTGGTGCAGCGTCGTGACCTCTTGAATCACATCAGGATCAAGCTCGTCTGCTCTGGGGGCCAAATCAACGATGCTGTTTTTTGCTTGCTGGTTAACAAAAACCATCACGTCCCCAAATTCCATGTTCCCATCCACGAGCACCACAGGTGTTTGCTCCCTTTGCAGGCAAATTGCAAGGTTTACCGCGAGGGTCGTTGTTCCCACCCCTCCCTTAGGGCTGAAGACTGATATTACTTTCCCGGAGCGACTCATCCCGGTAGGTGCTGAACCATTACCCGGCTTGATCGTGAATGTAGATTTTGATTTTTCCCGCTCCTCATGCGCCATTTCGCCAGCCCTGCGGATCGCACCAATCATCTCATCTACCGAGGGGGGTTTTGTCAGGAAATCTCGCGCACCAGCCAGCATCGCGCGCCGCATGTAGTTTGGGTCCGCCTGTACTGTCAAGATAACGATTTGAGAATGCGGTACCTGTGCCCTGATCGTTTCTGTTGCAGTGATACCATCAATATCCGGCATATTGATATCCATCAGGATCACATCCGGCTGCAGTTCTTTCGCCAGATCAATCCCCTCTTGACCGTTACGGGCAGCACCCACTATCTCAAAATCTGCTTCAAACTGTAAAAGCTTGCGGATATTCTCTCGAGTCTCAGCGATATCATCAACTACCAGCACCTTGATTACTTCTTCATTACTCATTTATATTCTCCAGAGATAAATTCCCACCGCACTTCAATAATCGAAATTGATTATTGCTGTTCCGGAGTTGGCTCGACATCATTTGGTAAATCTGGGGGCAGTAAATCATCCACACGGGGTTCCATTCCATACGGCAGCTTAACCGGAACCGGGATGTTGTACTGTGTGAGCAAGAAATCCAGGGTTGTTGCTTCCGTTTGGACCCGTGTATCATCCCCAGATGGTCTCAGCGCAAGTGTGAGTTGGGAGCCAGCATAAACCAGGTAATTCAACGTAACAGCATCCTGGGGGTTTACGACCAAAGTGATCAAATCCGGCAGCTTGGGTTCTTCCTTGACCAGCTCAGCTTCAACAGGGTACTCGCTTGTGTATTCCTCAGATCCAGCCTCACCCTCAATCGTTGTCGGTTCCGGTGTGGCTTCCGGTTCTTCTACGGCCACCTCATCCGTCAACGGGAAATCACCCACACCTAAAACGATCGCATCCTGAAGCAGTGTCTGGCTCACGAGCCTTGGACGCTGATCTTCTGAGGGTACAACATATAATGTCTGCTCCAAAAGGGGATCAATTGCAGTCCGACCAATCACACTGCTCGGCCCTGCTCCAACAGTCTGACCGGTGACTTTGGACAAATCTGTATTTGCATCTACTGATAAATCTGTTTCTGTCTCCGCACCAACTACCACACCAGGCCCCGCTCCAAGTACAGCCGCGTTTCTATTCGGCGTTTTTGATTGAAAATCAGTATCCAGGTCGAGCATAAGCAAAGTTGCTATTACATTCACATGATCACCCGGTTGAGGAGCATAAGAGACGCTTGACAACCGGTTGATTGGAATCGATACAGCCACCATCCCGCGCGGAATTGACAATGCAGCCAGGGATCCGGTGGTTGATAATTGATCAGGACTGTCTACCACCATGCTGCTGGTCAACAGCATATTCGCATCCAGGTCAACCCTGGCCTGTCTGCCGACAACCTGACCTAAATCCGTGAAGTAACCTTCAATCAGCATATCTCTTGGTATTTCGATCGTTCCGAGGACAGTTTCATTCAATAAATATCCTCTTGGGGTTGGTTGGGTTACCACGACGACTTCGACCATATCGACCTCAGGTGCCGCGACGGTCTCAGTCACTGGCTCACTGGTGCCTGATGGCAATCCACGAAAATAAAAAATCGCAACTGCTGCCAGACCCAGGATCAGTATTAACGCTATGATGAAGAATACGCGACCTTTTCGCATGAAGACCTCCGTTAATTATGCAGACACTTTGGCGATATAATAATTCCAATCCTCGCTATCTTCACTAACAAGCATGCAAACTTACAGAAACAGTAAGGGCCCCGTAATCAGGGCCCTACTGCAGCAACCATAAATCAAACTCCTATCGGACATCAAATGCTATTCATAATTTCGCTGAAGACGTTGCCAATTGCGGGTCCAAGCAGTGCCAAAATAACAATTACAACGACAGCTACTAAAACGAGGATCAAAGCATATTCCACAAGACCCTGTCCCTTCTCTTTCGGTGCAAATAACATGGATTAATACCTCCTTTCTCTAAAATTCTTCCCTACGAAGTTGTGCACATTATAGAGAATGGAGGCAATCTCCGCCATAAGGATGGCGTTAAATTAAACTAACCACTATGCAAGATTTGGATCATTATCTCCCAGCACGGAATCAGGAACTCTAAAAGCTATTCGAGTCCCCTCGCCGATCTGGCTGTCTATTTCAAATTCCCCACGAATCATTTCCACCCTTTCTTTGATTAACTTCAAACCCATCCCTTTTTCATCTTCTAAGTTCTGGATATCAAACCCGACGCCGTCATCTTCCACACGCACCTGAACGTGCGATTCATCTGCATCGAGCTCCACGATAATTTGGTTTGCCTGACTGTGGTTGATGGCATTCCTGAGCAGTTCCTGTACCGCCCTGAAAATAAATACCTCCAGGTAAGGTTCCATTCGCCGTTCAGTACCGGTAACCCCGAATTTGATCGAACTAGCAGATGTACCCTCAATCGCTTCAACGTATTTCTTCACCGTCGGGATGAGTCCCAGGTCATCCAGCATCATTGGTCGAAGGTCAAATATGAAATCTCTGACCTGTTGGAACGTTTTTGAAGCAGAATCCTTCAGCGTACCCAATTCCTGGTAAGCTTGTTCTTTATTGATGTCGAATAAGCGCATTGCGATCTCGGTTTCTAGAATCAAATTCGACAAAGCCTGGGCAGGACCATCATGCATTTGTCGTGAGAGACGCAAGCGTTCTGCTTCCTGAGCCTGAATCAGCATCTCGAGAAGTTCAACTGTAGCAGAAACGCTCTTCGGGTCCTTGATAGAAACTGGTTTCTGGGAAAGCATATTATCAATCATTTCCAGCAGTTCGATCTTCTGGCGGAGATGATCGCGGTCGCTGAGCAGCTTTTCAACCTGTCCCCGCAGTACAAACAATCGCTGTTGAGCATCCATAGCACCATCATACGCTGCCCGAATTTCTTCGCGGGGAATTCGTTCAAATTGGGTTTGAACGCGCTGGAGATTAGCAGTGGCAGTTGCATTGCGCTGGGTGAGCTTGTTGACTTCCAGTTCGCTCTGTTCGTGGAGCATAACAATTTCCTTGTACTCCTGTCTCGACTGCGCCAATTGACTCGCAATTTCCTCTTGCAACTGTTCAGTTTCACTTTTTTCCGGAACTTCGACATCTGAAATATCAGTTTGATTCATTCCTGAATCTCCTTATCATCATCTTGCAAACGCACCCAACCTCTCTTCAATGCATATAAAGTAGCCTGGGTACGATCATCCACATCCAGCTTGCGTAAGATCGACGTGACATGGTTCTTAACCGTTTGATGACTTATCCCAAGAGAAGTCGCAATTTCTTTGTTGCTCATCCCTTTGGTTAGCTCACCCAACACTTCCATTTCCCTCTTTGATAAGGGTTCATATGGTTCCCCAAATTCTCTGTAAAAACCCGAGCCATCATCGCTGTCAGGAGTCATCCAGATTTCGAGCTGTTCATCATCCATGACTTCACTGCCAATGACGTAATTTCCTTTTACAATCTCGCGAACATTTTGTGCCAGCACTTCCGGTTGGACATCTTTCACGCAGTAGCCTGCAGCACCAACTTTCATTGCGTGCAATTTTTGTTCCGCATCATCATATGCTGTTAATAACATAATCCGGGTGGGGGATTTCTCGTTAACCAGCTGCTGTGTCACCTGCTGCCCGTTTAACACAGGTAGATTGACATCCACAATGGCTACATCAGGATTTACCTGGTGGATAACCAGCAATGCTTCCTCACCATCCTTGGCTTGACCAACGACCTCAAAATCCGGTTCCAAGGAAAGTGTATCCAATACTCCTTGGCGAAATAAGGGGTGATCATCTACTACAACGATGCGAATTGGATCCATAACTGCCTCACTACGGCTTAGCTAATATTTCGAAAGTATAGCACATGAATATCTCACATTCAACGCCCTGAATGGGCGAAAATTAATCTCCTTTCCACCTGTAAACCGCCATGTTCTCACCACCCTGGATCACGCTGAATGGTTGGTCAGTTTGAAAGATTAATTCTGCTTCCTTTACCAATTCTGGGTACCACTGTGGAAAAGTAACCAGGTAATCCGCGCCAAGTTGGTTCATATACACTTCAAGCGCAGTTTCTTCGCGGATAATCGGAATCACTTCCGGTGATACCAAACCCGCCAGGTCAACCAGGTTTCGTTCTGCAAAAAAACCAATGGCACCAATATCATGTGCTGCAATCAGGGAATCTACTTCAGTATTCTCCTCCAACCAGTAAGCAACGCTGACCATTTCGCTCTCGATCAAGGCAACATCCATTGCATATGCACGCATTCCGAGTATCCAAAAGATGATCAGGATGAAACCGCCGCTCAACGCCCATCCAGTCCCAAGCAGCCGCCTCCACCTGCCCTCTGGGATGCTTACAAGGATCTCCACGGCACCCACCAATCCAAGCAGACAGAAAACTGGTATCACAGGCATCAGGTAGCGCCCATGCTGGTAGGAAACAGGCAATCTTACCGCGTAGACCAGGATATATCCGCAAACCCACAAAAAGGATAAAGGCTTCACCCAATCTTGTTTTACTAAATTATGATATCCAAAACAGAGAAATCCAGGCAGCAAGATAATCCCTACGCCAGTCAATGGTGGTTGTATGACATTCAAATAACGCTGCCACAGAGGGAAATCTCGCAACACAGCATATTCAGCTTGTTTAGCGTAAAAGGTATTTGGCCAGACATCGCCCGCCAGCAGGAGATTAAATAAGAGATAGGGTCCTGTGAGCAGCAGAACTCCCAAACCTAACCAGATCTCCTGTTTAAGTTTCTGGGTGAAATTACCTTTTCCCAGTAAGATTGCAAATCCTGCTACAGCCAGCAAAGTGATCACATCTGGGCGAACCCACACACCAAAACCGATCAGAGCGCCAAGGCCAAACCAGGCCCAATTTGGATTTTCACCCACTTTCCCGCTTCTAGATATTAACCGCATGGTCCACAGCACAACCACCAGAGCTACCAGTGCTGCCAGCAATGTCTCCATTCCAGACCCTGCCGCCCAGGTTATATGCCATTCAAAAATAACCAGCACGCCAGCGAAAAATCCGAATTGAGCAAATCTTGGTTCTAATTGTTTGAAACCCAATGCTGCAATCACCGCCAGTGCCCACAGCAAACCCCAGCCTAACAGGAAGGTCCAGAAATAGTTATCGAAACCCAACCAGTAGCCGATGCTCAATAATAAAGTCCAGCTGGGAGCCGTGGAACCCGCTGAAGGTTGCCCAGGGAGGAATTCCCATGCGCCAGCTGTGCCTAGATTTCTGGCATATGTCTGGTGGATCCAGGCATCATCGAGTGGAAATCCTATCCTGTAGATCCACCCTGAACCAATCAGGTAAACCCCGAGAGAGACAGCTGCGAGAAACCCAAGCCCTATAACGGTGAACTTCGTCCGAGTCAGGTAGCGCATAGGATTTATTGTGTCAAAGAATAAATATGCATATCGCTGATCGTTTCCAGGTAACTCATCCCGGGGAAATCACCCGGTGAATCAAAGAATTCTTTCAATCCCTGCGGGTAATTCCGGTCCAATATAAGAAATTCTGCATTGAATTTATTTGCAGCTGCCAAGGTCATTTCTATATCACCGTCAGGAATCACGATCACCGACCGGCCTGTAACAGCGTAATATCCGGGGGGATTATTTACCAAGACAACCGTGTCTGGTAAAGAACCTATCTCCTGGAGATATGCCTCCACAGCGATATATGCACGCTCCTTCGAGCCCCAGGCTGATACCGGTCCGGATGAATTTGACAATTTTTGATACGTCACAATACCAGTAACCACAATTGCCAACCCGCTGATCCCAAATGCAAACTTAGACAGTGCAGAATCAGATTTCCAATCCCGTTTTTGCCTTCCCCATTGGATAAATTTATTTAATCCTACCGGGATTAGAGCCCAAATTAATACCTGATAGCCTGCCCCTGCGTGGAAAAAACCACCTCTGGCACCCTGAAATGGAAATACAAATGTCATCACCAAAAATGTCACCAGCCAGCCAAGCACACCAATCGGAACTCGCCAATCCTTCCTTTGGGCCCACAATCCTAATATCAGCAGCGGGAAGAGGAAAATTCCTCCCTGGACAATAAACATAGATACAAGATTTTGACCAAGAGCCCAAAGGCGCGCCTGAAAAATTGGACCCAGCCCTGCCTCAAACCAGCGGTCAAACGTGAGCAAACTGGAAGGAAAAATGAACAACTCATCATAGCGGGTTAACCAGAATGTTTTTGTACTGCCCGGAGCAAATAATGTGCCAAAAGTTCCCCAATTGCGAATAAACCAAGGACCACTTACCACCAGGAAGCCCGCTAAACACAAAAAACTCGCCAGCCAGAAGGTGGATTGCGACCATCTACCCGCAGGTATCTTCTTTTTTGGGTAAAACACCAGGGTTTGCAGGATAATTGCTGAATAAAAAACGAGCAGCCAGATCATTCCATCCACCCTCGCCATATACATCAGCCCAGCAATTATTCCGCCTGAAAAATATATCCAATAAGGAGACCGGTAATTAAGATGCTCGTCTGAACCAGAAACAGATATATCATCGTGCGGGGAGGGATCGCCAGTATCCTTTTGCATGCGTTGGATTATCAAAAACATCAAGGCACCCAGGATCATATAAATTGAAAAAGTCTCCGTGTTGGGCAAATACACCAAATAAAATCCAGAAAAAATCGCCAGAAAACCAGCTAACAAGCCTGCCCACCTATTTGAGATGAAAGTCTGGGCCATGATGGCTGATAATGGGGAAATAACTGCTGCCAGGAGCAAAAATATCAACCTTCCTGCCCAAAAATTTTCTATTCCCGTCAGATAAATCCCCGCAGCAGATAAAACTCCTGCCAATGGCATCCAGTAAGTGAAACCTGGCTGTGGGAGCACATCAGGATCAGCCAGGTAATTCCATAAGAAGGGTTCACTCCAGCTCTCTTCTGTGGCTATACGCAAACCACTTGCATAGTAATAATCGGCGTCCATATAGCCAGGGTATTCTTCCAATGACCCAATCCCGACCAAAACGAGCAGGTTAATAAAATACAGTCCAACATACCAACGGAATTTCATTTAAATGATTTCGACCCCTGATATCCAACCCAATCCTTGGAAAGGATTACACTTGCTGCTCATATTCACGCAGCCTATCAACCAGTAAACTTCGTGGTTTTATCCCCCACCACCGGACCCAGTACAAGGTAATCAAGAGGAATAAGGGTAGCGGGAAAAACATGACCGGATGCTGAAGTGGTTGATCGCCATAAGCAACTGTTTCCAGAAATAAGACCCACGGGCCGATAAAAAGCAAGGCCATTGCGATGATCACCAAATATCGTCCGGAACGCGTCCACCGCTCTATCCACAATGAAAACACCAGCACTAATGGAAAATACAGGAGGATAAAATTCCCAGGATCAGTTTGAATACCAATCCACTGGCTGATCACCAGGGTTAAGCTGCCTGTCCATAAGAACCAGCGAAATTCTTTTCCCCTCACCAGCACCCACTCCGTGAACAGGATCAGGCCTAATACCACGCTTAATGCCCAACCAAGCTGCCTGCCAGTTGCTGGAAGCCAGACTTCAAATACCGCACCAGGCGTACCTGGAGGATTATAGCTGGAATAAGCCAGGATTTCCCGTAAGTTCTGCAAAGGCCAATCCGGTACCAGCAAAGCGGCAGCAACCGAAAGTAAGAAAATGCTGATCAACATCCAACCCAATGTCCGCCAGCGCCGCAGGGAAATTGTCCAAATTAAAATAAAAATGATTGGTAATAAAACAAGATGGGGCTTGATAGTGCTGATCGCCAGCAGTATCCCAGCGAGCTCATCACGACCTGCGCGCAAGGCAGCAAAAGCAGCGACTATCAGCAACGAAACCAGTATGACTGCATTGCCATTGATCAAAGGTCGTAAGCTGTGATACCACAATAGTGAAAATAATAGGAAAAATGGAAGAAGCCAGATCCTCATCTTCCAGTGAGTCAATCTCAGGCTGATCATTGCCAATCCGATTAATGCAACCTCCAGGGTAGTCATCCAAAGCGCCCTGGCAAGATCATAATCGCTGATCAACGCATAAGGCAGAAACACAACGACTGAATAAAGCGGATAAGCAACCCGCAGCTCGTGTTCGCCTGGCTCCGCAGGTCTACCGTAGGCTAGAGTTTGGATTCTTTCAGCTACCTCATCACTGTACGGACTGAGGCCATCGACAAATAGCGCCCGTGTACCAACCCAATGAACAAGGAAATCATTCCCTCCCGGGTTTTGCTGCACGAAATAATAATTTGCCAGGCTCAACCCCACCAGCAGGACAATGACAATGATGACTGCGAGATACCAGAATCTGTTGAAAAATGAATCCATAACAAATCAGTTTCCCAGGGCAGAATTCGCTCCCGGACCAACAGGTGGCTTGCTTTATATAAGACGAGATTTAACCATGATCTTATGTCGTTCGAGTACGGGTATTACTTGTCATATCTTACTCGAATTTCAGGTCCGGATTCCAATTATTTCAATAATTTAAATCCAGGACCGAAGCAGTCTCATCCTCATAAGCCAGAGACCATCGTTCATCGCCAGATAATCCTAATACGAGCTCTGAATTCGTTGGCATGATCACCCGCTCCACACCATATTTTGCGAGGACAGCTTGCCATCCCTCTGACATGCTGATCACTTTCTCATATTCACGGGTCAACTGCTCACCGTAGAAATCCGTTTGACCATCGATAAAAACTTGCTGCTCAGGCCAGTTTCGGTAAAGTAAATAACCCCCCCACGGGAAATAATTGAAGATAGGCTTTTCCTGGGGGTGCTCAATCAGCCAATCTACAGCTTTTATCGGGAAAACACTTTCCGAAAATTCATTTCCTGCGCCACTTAGAGTAAATGCCGCTTTGTTGAAGACCAGCACGCCGATGATTACAACACCTGCTATCGTCAATGCATGTCCACTCAACCGGCTGTTGATTGCTCTCAACCTGCTGTCATAGGCACAAAGATTGTCAAAGTATTCGTGTTCCCTGAAAATGGTTCCAGCCATACTCGCCAATATTGGTGCTGCAATTACGGCATAAATTGCGATATTCCGTGCACTAATCAGGCTAAATGCCGTCCAGGAGACCAGCAACAGGCTGCCTCTGATCGAGATTCTCCTATGAGCCCAACCGGCCAATAGAATAGAGAGACAGATCATAGCCAGGAATGGCCAGAAACTGGTAATTTGAAAATTCGGTGATTGGTATTCCACCGTATGGCTGACTAGGTAATCATTCTGCAGAAACCCCAGAGTTGTACCCCATACTCGCGGACCTGCCGGGTTGAGCATGGTCACTGAAAAAGTGATTAGACCCAGTAGGAGCAGTTGCCTGGTTTGCCGATCTTCGAAAAGATTACTTAGACGATTAATTCTATTTTTATCGCCAGGAGGTGAGACAGCTCTTCCGGAAAGAAGATAGTCCACCAGGTAGATGCCCCAGATCAACAATCCAATAATAAACGCTCCATGTATATTCACCCACACCAGCATTAATAGAGGCAAGGACCACCAGGAAAATTGTTTTTCCTGGCGCCATTTTTCCAATTCCCTAATCCATATTACGGTTATCAGCAGCGTGAAAATATGTGGTCTTGCCAGCCAATGCACACTGGCGGCGGCGGCAGCTAATATCGTCATTGGTAAGGCAGCCAGTAACAACCCACTTTTCTCGATGCTCAGCTTGAAAACCAGGGTGAAAGTAACAGCGATGATTAGCGCGCTGAGTAAAACCACACCATCCAACCCGGCGAGCCGATAAGAATATGCGAAAAGGACTTGCGCCAACCACTCGTGGGGAGTCAAATATTCTCCATACATGGTGTGCGAGAAGATATCGTGCGTTGGAATGGCATGCTGGTCCAGTATGTATCTCCCAATTGTCAGGTGACGGCCTAGATCTCCATCCATATTCATTAATCTGGACCCGAGGAGCACCACAGCTGTAAAGATGGTTACAAAGAACATATCTTCCTGGCGTGGCAGTATATACCTCACCCATTGATCGAACCTGAACATTTTAGAAAGATGTGCAGTGAATGTGCTCATCCTTCTCCATCTCCCAAACCGATTTGAGCTGGATCGACTTTCTCAGAAATACGGTAATAAACTTGGTAATCCCCTATCATTTTCTCTTTCCAATCCAATCCTAATTCCTGGAACCCACGGCGAATTTCCGTATCCAGTCGGGGATTGTTGGTTGTGATGTATGCAGCGCGATCAGCTTCTGCTACTAACATTGTGTAAAGATCATAGCGGTTGTCCCGGCTTGTATATCGTAAATCCGGATGATAGGGCAGGCTCGGTACATAAATCAGTTCTTCCTCAGAGAGAAATGCCAGCGGGTAAGACACCCAGTAATTTGTATATCCAAATTCTTCACCCTCTGATCTTAAAAAATCGATCAAATCCTGATCGTAGGTATGATCGATTTGAGTCACGCTGTCGAACTGGGTGGTTACTCCAGGAGAGGTTCCTACCGATTGGTACGTCCCCCACAGATTGAAGCAAATCACCAAACCCACGGCAATTACAGCAAAGTTTCTCCATTTCTTTGGGACACTCCAGACTGCCTGGGCGGCATAGAGAGCCGATATCACCGCAATGGGCAGAAAATACCTGCCAGAAGGATCAGCTCCGAAAGGCAATAGGATAAATCCCAGGATAAGAACAACCCCCGCCCCGCTAAGCAAGGGCGAATAGGAAAAATCTTCTCCCTGTCGTCCAGCCTTCAAATCACGGATGGTTTTCTTGACTGCGAAGACGAAAACTGCACTCCAGAATGCAAGCACAATAGGAGCCAGGGGCAATCCCAACCAGCGGACTGCCCATGAAGGGCGCAATCCCAGGAGGACCGTACTGCCAAATAAGCTAAAATTGAGACCGTGCCGCAATAATTGCGCAGAGTAACTTAATGCCTCGACCCCGGAGATAGCAGCCCCACCTAATTCAACCACCGGATCTGATAAGCCTTGTTGGATTGTGTAGAGCAGCCAGGGTAGAGCGCCAAGAAATCCGCCGGTGACCAAGCATACCCAACTTCCGCCCAGGTGTGATATTTTTCCCCAAGACGGGATTTTAAACGCGGATTTCCAGGTGTGAGTTTCAGTCGGGTATACCGTGTTCCATGCAAGGAAACATAGCGCAGGCAAGCTGTAAACGATCGACAACCCAAAAACCCATAATCCCAATCCTATTAATATGCCCAAAATAAACCATTTCAGGTACCAGGTTTTTGGATGAAGCGCCTGGTTTTCTTGAATGAGGCTGATTGTGGTGATTAAAATTAGATTTCCGAGCAGCAGCATTTCACCATATCCACCCATCGATACAGTCGTGTACAAGGTTACGGTAATGGTTGGCAGGGCAAGCAACCAGGTTGCAATCACTCCAACCTGCCACCGACCAGTAATCTGCCTCCCAAGCCAGTAGGTAGTAAACAGGGTGCAGGAATAAAGCACCATCTGGACGAATCTAATTCCCCATACCTGAAAACCAATAATTCGAAATATTGCTGCAACGAAGAAAGCATCCAGGCTACCCATATAAGCCTGTCCATAAAAAAACAAGGGCTGCTGACCCTGGAGGATATGGCGACCCATCAATGCTACGACTGCTTCATCAGCATTAAAAGGAACTGCCTGAAAAGCTAAAAGCACGAGCTTCAAGATGATGCCCGCGATCAACGCTCCTACCAGGTAAACCGCCGGTCCGGTTGGATATTGGATCGATTTCTGCATAACAGATCTGTCAATCATTACCGACATTGCTTGTCATATAATTTCGTTTGTATTGTAGTCTTGTTATCTTGACGGCTGAATTACACTTCTGTTAATTATGATCGCAAAATTGCGCCGGCACTGGTTCTTCCTGCTGTTATTGATTGTGATTAGTGTTTTTTATTTATCCGGAGTGGTATCTGTACCTTTCCACCCGGATGAAAGCACTTTTCTCTTTATGAGCTCAGAACTGGAAAAGTCGCTGACAGATCCCTTTTCTTTGGCTTGGGAAAATGAAACCAGCCTCACTCCAAGTATGCGCTACCGTATGATTGATGCACCGCTCACCCGCTACCTGATGGGAATTGGCTTCTTAATAGCAGGTATCGATGCTCCGAAAGTCGACTGGGATTGGGGCGCTGCGTGGGGGGAGAATAAGATTTCGGGTGCCTTACCTGGTCCCAACTTGCTGCTGGTTGGACGGATGGTGGTTGCCAGCTTTTTCCCCCTCAGCCTGATCTTGATCTATCTCATCGGCCTCAAACTGGATGGACGGTTGCTTGGCATATCAATCCTGCTTATTTACAGCTTGAACCCGCTGGTTTTACTGCACACACGCAGAGTGATGGCAGAAGGTGTCCTGCTTTTCACAATTCTGCTTGCCCTGTATGCCTTGTTTGACGGTGACCGCCTACCATTATTAGCTGGATTAGCACTGTCGCTCGCGGTTAATGCCAAGCACTCAGCATCATTGATGCTCCCAGCAGGGCTTCTTGCGGTTGGCTGGCTCTCCTACCCTGTAGAAAGAAAATTGTATAGGGTGATAAGGAATTTGATCTTTTTCGGCTTTGGATTTGGATTGCTGGCTCTCGTACTCAATCCATTTCTGTGGGGCAACCCAATCGCAGCTGCTCAAGAAGCCGCGCACCTTCGCCAGGACCTGTTAGAAAGACAGATCACTGATTTTTCCCATATTGCCCCTTCCCAAGTGCTAGATTCGTATGGCCAAAGGGCAGCGGTAATCCTCGCCCAACTTTATATTGCCCCTCCAATATTTTCCGAAACAGGAAATTACAATTTTTTCACTGCTGCAGCAGAAGAATCCTATCTTGATTCGAGGGGGAACATCCTTGGACGTGGTCCAATTGGTTCCGGATTATATATTGCATTCTCCCTGCTCGGTCTGGTTGCGACTTTCCAAACCCTGATCACTGGTCAGGGTAGCACCCGTCGCTATGCCGCCTTGCTGCTCTTCTCGTTTCTTGGCTTCTGCACAGGAACTTTACTGCTGATACCACTCGCCTGGCAGCGGTATTATTTGCCCCTGGTGCCATTTGTTGCGATTCTTACCGGTATTGGATTTATTTGGGGAATCAAAACCTCCCGCAACCTGCTTGGCCACGGGAGGCTGTTTACGAGATTAACCCAGGTACTCGCGCAGTTTGCGCCTGATAGCTGGATGCCGTAACCGGCTGAGAGCTTGGGCTTCAATCTGCCGCACCCTTTCACGGGTTACGCCCATTTTTCTGCCCACTTCCTCAAGCGTGTAAGCCTGACCATCCAGTAAACCATAACGCAGCTGTAAAATACGCACTTCACGAGGGGGTAATCCATCTAACACGCTCTCGAGGTGTTCCCGAAGCAAATTATAGGTAGCAGTATCATCCGGTGCGGGAAACTCATCGTCTTGGATGAAATCACCTAATACCGAGTCTTCTTCATCGTCGGTTGGTGTTTCCAGGGATAATGGCCTCCGGGCAACCTGGATCATGTTTTCAACTTTTTGGGGTGTTACCTCCAGGGCGACCGCCAATTCCTCAACTGTAGGATCACGCCCCAGGCGTTGGGTCAATTGGTGTTGCACCCTGAGCAGCTTATTAATCTGATCGCCCATATGAACGGGTACTCGAATCGTGCGTCCCTGGTCAGCGATTGCCCGGGTGACTGCTTGCCGGATCCACCAGGTTGCGTAGGTGCTGAACTTGTGTCCACGCCTGTAATCAAACTTCTTTGCAGCCCGGATCAAACCAATATTTCCTTCCTGGATCAAATCGAGGAAAGGCACTCCTCTGCCCATATATTTCTTGGCGACACTGATCACCAATCGGGAGTTTGCCGTGATCAAATGCTCACGGGCAGCCCAACCGTCTTCAATCAGCATTTGTAGTTCCTGTCGTCTCCTGGGAGTTACATTTCCCCGGGCTAATTCTTCACGTGCCAGGCGCCCACGCTCAATGCGCTGAGCCAATTCCACTTCTTCTACTGCAGTCAACAGGGGAACTCGCCCAACTTCTTTCAGGTATAGTCCGATGGTGTCATCGGTATCTATATTTGCCAGATAATTATCTTCGGCTCCAAGTTGTCCAGATTCGTCTTCACTTTCTTCTTCTTCACTGAGATCTTGTTCTGTTGGTCCACCAATACCCGGATCCTCGATGTATGGAATACCTGCGCTGACGAGGGCTGAAAATGCTTCCTCCAGCTGGTCAACATCCTGTTCAGCTTCGGGGAAGAATTGAAGAATATCATCATACGTGACAAATGATTTTCGGTGACCCAATTCAATAAGTTTGGCAACCGCATTATGGCGATCTTCTTTTTCTTCGATAGAACTCAGCAGTTCCTCATCTATCATTTGTTCTCCAAAACCTGTAATTTGAGGTTGTTACGCTCAGCAATCATTAAACCAGAATACAACAATTCTTAACCAAAATCAATACCCAATTCAAATCGAACATACTCTAAATTAGAAAAATCTCATTCCCCTTAGGATTTGATCTCCTTGTGTACTATCTGCTTGATTAAAGAGGTAAAATTTGCTTCCCGACACAACAAAAAGCACAGCGAATGTGCTCTCGCCAGTGCTTAATTTATAGAATTTTCCGCAGAGTCTTATGTTTTTTCGTGCTCGTGCGATACAATATACATTAAATGAAATAGGCAAGTCAAGGAGAAATTCCAGTTCTCATCAAACCCTAATCTCATCGTGTTGGTAATCGTTGTTCTTGACACATTCGCAACCCACCTTTACAATCTGACCAGCTACACTGTTTCACAAGAATGGTGAAAATTATCCACAGAGGAATGCAAGTTTCATAGGTTTAATGAACTTTTGTCAAAGAGTTGAACTTGGCAAAATCTCTGCAACTGTCAGGGGAGAAAACTCTAATTGCCATATCTACTTAATCATGAATTGACATTGTTTTTCCTATTCCAATATCACTCAACCTGGAGGAAGTAACAACATGTATGGGCTTAAACCCTTTGAACAAATAGCAATATGGACAGTTCTTGGGATTGCAATCCTGGGATTATTATACGCAGTTTTTCTGCGCAACCAGGTTCTGAAGGAGGATAAGGGCACAGCTGAGATGCAAAGAGTTTGGAATGCGATCAGATCGGGTGCAAACGCTTACCTGCGCCGCCAGCTGCTATCCATCCTACCGTTAATCCTGATCCTGACGGTAGCACTTTTTGCATCGATATATATCGTTCCTCCCACTCCTGAGGCCTCGGATTGGTATTGCATGGCCTTCAAAGGCGTACCCGTGGATGGATTAGAGCACTGTGCCGAAAGCTTAACCATCCCTGAAAATCAACAAATCCGTACCTTAATTGGCATCGGTCGAGCGGTTGCTTTTATCATGGGGGCAGGTTTCTCACTCATGGTAGGACAGATCGGTATGCGCATGGCTGTCCAGGGTAACGTGCGTGTCGCTTCTGCAGCTCGCAATTCTTTTGGCGATGCATTACGCATTGCCTACCGCTCCGGAACAATCACAGGGATGCTTACCGATGGCTTAGGGCTATTTGGGGGTACCCTGATTTTTATGTTATTTGGCGTGGCTGCCCCCGATGCTCTCCTGGGATTCGGATTTGGGGGCACGTTGATCGCACTTTTCATGCGAGTCGGCGGCGGCATATACACAAAAGCAGCGGATGTCGGTGCAGATTTAGTTGGGAAAGTTGAGGCTGGCTTGGTAGAAGACGATCCCCGCAATCCGGCAGTCATCGCTGACTTGGTTGGCGATAACGTCGGTGATTGTGCAGGCATGGCTGCGGATATTTTTGAATCTTACGAGGTCACCATTGTCTCAAGCCTGATCCTTGGGGTCGCTCTCTTCAGTATGACAGGTCGTATTGAATGGATCATCTTCCCATTACTGGTCCGGGGTATCGGTGTATTGGCTTCCATCTTCGGTACATACAATGTGCGCGGGAGTAAAGGGAAAAGTGGGGATGCAATGCGGTCGATCTTCTCCGGTTTCCTGACCTCAGCTGCAATCTCCGTTGTCCTGTTTGGGATCATCTCCGTTTTTTACATGAATGTCGTACCAGGTGGCTGGTGGCGCCCCTTCCTGGCAGCAACTACAGGCGTAATACTTGCCATCGTGATCGACCGCTTGACGGACTATTTTACCGGTTCGCATGGCAAGCCAGTTAAGGACATCAAGGAATCTGCGGATACTGGACCAGCAACCTTGATCCTTTCAGGTATCTCTTCAGGATTTGAGTCTTCAACCTGGTCGGTACTTGTTTTGGCTGGCACAATATTTGCATCCGTCCTAATATTCGGTGGCATCTCCAATGAACCCGTGCTAGATTTCACTTACATCCTATATGGAGTTGCACTAACTGGGATCGGCATGCTAACCCTGACTGGGAACAACGTTGCCATGGATTCTTTTGGTCCTATAGCAGACAATGCGAATGGAATAGGCGAGATGGCCTGGCACGGAAGAGATGACCAGGAAACCAAGAATGCTAAACAAATTATGGCTGACCTTGATGCAGTTGGAAATACAACCAAGGCAATAACTAAGGGGATCGCCATTGGTTCAGCGGTGATTGCAGCGGTTTCTCTATTTGGGTCATTCATCACCGATGTCAGCCGGGTTGATCCTACTGCCCTGGTAGATGGTATCCGGGTTTCCATGCCTATTGTATTTGTCGGCATGCTGATCGGAGGTTCTATTCCCTGGCTTTTCTCGTCTTTCGCCATTATGGCGGTCAGCAGGGCTGCTTCATTAATCATCAGGGAAGTTCGACGCCAGTTTAAGCTTGGTGTTCTTACCGGTGAAGTTGAGCCTGATTATGGACGGCCCGTTGAGGTCTCAACGAGTGCTGCTCAGAAAGAATTAATCCCGCTTGCCTTGATTGGAGTTCTTTCGCCGATCGTCGTTGGCTTGGTCTTCCAGGTCGAGGCTCTAGGTGGTTTTCTTGCTGGTATCATTCTCTCAGGCCAGCTTCTGGCAGTTTTCCTCAATAATTCTGGTGGAGCATGGGATAATGCCAAGAAGCTGATCGAGGATGAACCGTCCGACCCGGAGAAAAATCTCGGGAAAGGATCTGAAAGACATAAAGCGAGTGTAGTAGGAGATACAGTTGGCGATCCGTTCAAAGATACTGCTGGTCCAGCATTAAATCCAATGATCAAAGTGGTGAATTTAGTGGCTTTGATCGTGGCGCCTATTGTTGTAGTATATAAAAGCCTGGGATTTACTGGCTGGTTGGTCGTGGTTCTGGCTGTTGCGGCATTAATCTGGGCGATCTACCAGAGTAAGAAACCCGCGAAAAGCCTCGTAGACCTCGAATCTACTCCTTCAACAGGAGATTGATGATCACCTTAAAGTTATTTGGAAAGGGGTGAGCCTATGGCCCGTATTGCTTTACGCGCCTATAATCGTGATATCGAGGTAATGATCGACAAGAATCAAATCGATGAAGCTTTCGCTCATTGCCGGTATATTCTGGAAGTTTACCCAAAGCATATTGACACATACCGCCTGATGGGGAAAGCTCTATTAGAAGCGCAGCGATTCGCTGATGCAGCGGATGTATTTCATCGTGTGCTCTCTAGTGTCCCGGATGATTTCATCGCGCACCTTGGCATGAGCATAATCCGCGAGGATGAAGGTAACCTGGATGCAGCTATCTGGCATATGGAACGAGCCTTTGAAGTGCAGCCATCCAATGCTGCTGTCCAGGTTGAACTGCGTCGTTTATATGGACTGCGGGACGGCATCACCCCTCAAAAGATCCAGCTCACGCGCGGCGCATTAGCCCGAATGTCTGCAAAAAGCAATCTTTACTCGCAAGCAATCGCAGAATTACGCGCGGCATTGGCCAGTGATCCCCAAAGACCAGACCTTCAAGTGGTGCTTGCGGATATGTATTTTCAAACCGGTGCTCGCATGGAGGCTCTCGAAACTTGTAACGCTTTAATTAACAAGCTGCCTTACTGCATGGTCGCCAACCGCATCCTGGCTGAAGTGCTACCCGAGACTGAACGGGCTGAACAAGCCGCTGAATACAGGGAGCGATCAGGCGAACTGGATCCCTATTATCTCCAGTTATCTCCTGTTGCCCCAACCCTCGAGCAGGTTCCAGATGGGGCGGTCACAATCGAGCGGTATGAATATTCCGATGAAACAAAAGACATCTCCAGGTCCGCTCAACCCGCCTGGGCGACAACCCTGGGAGTCGATTTCGAAGAGCAAGCAGAGCAAATAGAACAACCCGCCCCTGAGTGGCTCGAGGAAAGTTCCACGGTTCCTGATGAAACCGAAGCCGCTACGGATGAAACCGGTGAGGTGGTGCCACCAGAGCTAGAAGAATTGGATGAAAGCGAATTAATACCCATAGATGAGCAGGAAACTGAAGAACTTCCCGACTGGATGAACGGGACAGCTGATTCCGAAGAGCAAGCAGAATCAGCAGATCTGGCTGGATTAACGGTCGCAGCAGGATCCATGGCAATCGGAGGCATCCTTTCTGACGAAGAAGACGCCGTGTCTGAATCTGAGATTGAAAAACCTGAAGACACTGTTGAAGATGAACAAGAGGATTCCCTGCCAGACTGGATGGCAGCCAATCTTCTCGATGAAGAAGAGCAGGGGGAGGATAAAGAAGGTGCAGGTGAAACGGAAACATCATCGATCGAACCAGATTATGATTCAGGCCAAGACGAAGAGTCTATTCCGGTGACCGCAGACCGCGAGGAAGCTGAAAATGTGCCTGATTGGTTGAGCGAAGCAGAACCGGGGAGTGTTTCTGAAACTCCAGATTGGCTCCGAGAAGCAATGGAAGAAACGGATCAGGAAAGCTCATTTTCCCCTGAAATCATAACAGCTGCGGGAACTGGAGCTGAGCTGTCTGCTGACGAAAACCAACCCGTGTTCCCGGGAGATGGAACTCTTGAGGATCAGGAAGAAGAGATTCTCTCTGTTTCAGAGTCCGCCTCCGAAGTTCCTGTGATGGAGGAAGATCTTTCGCCAGAAAGCGAGGTTGATATCGAAGTAGATGATTTGGCTGGAGCTGCTCTTGCAGGTGCCATGATAGGCGCTGTGCTCAGTGATGACGATGCGGGGGGAGAATCCGCAGAAGACTTGGAGCTCACCCAGGATGATGGAGATATCCCGGATTGGCTGAGGGATTTAGGTGAAGATATACCCACCGAGATGGAATCGCCTGAACCTGCCCCAGTATTCGATGAACAAAACGTACTCGAAGAGGAACCACCGGTACCGGATTATATTGTAGATGACCGGGAAATCAACCCGGACGAATGGGTAGAAACTACCATTGGCGAACTAAGTGAGACCGGTGAAACTGAAGATATCGCCGAAGATACAGAGCTGGGTGAATATCCTGAAACGATTCCGGATTGGCTTTCTGAAGTATCTCCAGATGAAATTCCTCAAGAAGAAGTCGACTCTAACGAACAGGTAGGGATCGTCAGGGCAGAGATCCCTCTCTGGCTCAAAAAGATGGAAGCCCAGCACAAAGCTGAAATGGAAGCAGCCGGTGAATCCGAAGAAATAGTAGAGCTCGCTGCAGATTTCACGGATTTATCCGGGGAGGATGTTCCTTCCTGGTTGATGTCAGCGATGGAAACCGAACTTTCGGAGGCTGAGGAATCTGCCCCTGTAGGCGACATCAGCGAGATCTTTGAAGAAGAAGGTGAAGGCGACGCCTATTTGATGGAAACTGAAGAAGAGACTGTTGTCGAGACATTAGCTGATGAATTTGAGACCAAAGAGACCGCTGAAGAGCAGGCGCTTGAAATCCTTGATCCAGACCAAATCATTAAAACAGAAGCGGACATAGCCGAGCTTGCCCCGGAGGAAGTTGGGGTGATGGAGTTTGTTCCTGGCGCAGAGGAAAAAGTACTGCCGGAGACTGAAGAAGCTTCTGAAGAAATCTTGGACATGGAGGAGAAAGAGGAAATTGAAGCAGAGCAGGAAGGCATAAGTGTAGCTGGCCTAGCGGCTGCTGGTGTTGCGGTATCACAACTGCTCGAGGATGAAGAGACCCAGCCCATAGTTATCGAGGAAGAACCCGAAATAGAAGATATCGGGGGCATGCTGGTTGAGGAAGAAGGGATTTCTGCACCCGAGAGTGAAATTTCTGAATTTCCAGCAGCTGCAGACGAACAAATCACTGAAACCGAGGCTGAAATATCTCCTGAAGGAGAGATCGAAGCAGCTGAAATCCTATCTGCCCCTGCTGGTGAAGCTTTGAGTGATGAAGATCAGGATGCCGCCATGGCCTGGTTGGAGAGCCTGGCAGCAAAACAAGGGGCAGCAGAAGAAGAACTGCTTACCCCTGCAGACAGTCGTCAGGACGAACCACCCGAATGGATCAAGGAAGAAGCTTCAGAGGTTGAACTGGAAGAAGAACACGGTAAACTCGCTGCTGCTGCATTAGCAGGTGCTGCTGTGGAAGTATTCAGCAAAGATCAAGAATCCACCGGCGAGCAGGAGGTGGAAACCGTTGAAGAAGAAGAACCACAAGAATGGGTTCCAGAATCCGAACTTGAACTTGAAGAAGCCTCTCTGAAAGAAACGGATAGTGAATTTGAAGCTGGACTCTCTGAAATTGAAACAGACCAGGAATTAGCTGAACAACCATCTGAGGCCATTGAAGCTGGTCTCCCAGAAGGTGAACCCCCTGGCGAAATCCCGGATTGGTTGAGCGGGCTGGACGAAGAGCAGGCAGATGCTGCTGAAACAGTTCCATCCGAATGGACTCCGGAGATGCTTGAAGAAGATATCTCAGAACAACAGGTAGGACAGGACAAATTAAGCGCTGAAAAGCTCGACCTGAATGCTGCTTCAATTGCCCAGCTCGAGAAACTACCAGGTATCGGTTTTATCCTTGCCCAGAATATTGTCAATTACCGTGCAAACTCCGGAACTTTCTCTGATCTTGAGCAGCTCGAGAATGTTGAAGGTATAACACCAGACATGATCGGCGATCTCAAGGAATACCTGATGATCACCCTGGTCGCTGAAGTCGAGGTTCCTGAGTCCGAAATCCCTGAACTGCAGGCAGCCTGGAAGAATATTACTCAAGGAGAAATTGATCAGGCTGTTGGCCAATATGAAGAATTAATCAATCAAGATCGGCATTTGGATGAAATTATTCGCGATCTTCAAGCTGCATTGAATAAATTCCCACAGGATTCTTCCCTTTACCAATCACTGGGAGACGCCTACATGCATGCCAATATGCTCCAGGAAGCGCTAGACGCCTACAATCGAGCCGAAGATCTAATCAGTTAACCTTGGAGGAACCTTGGAACAAACTCTCGTACTCATCAAACCCGATGGCGTGCAGCGTGGTCTGATTGGCGAAATTATCACACGCCTTGAACGCAGGGGATTGAGGCTGGTTGGAGCCAAATTTATGCAGGTCCCCCTGAAACTAGCAAAGACACACTACGCAATTCACGAAGGAAAGCCTTTTTATGATGGTCTAATTGCCTATATCACCTCAGCACCTGTTATGGCAATGGTCTGGGAAGGACCAAATGCAGTCGCTGCTGTCCGCCAAACGATGGGTGCCACCCGTCCAACAGAAGCTGCGCCTGGTTCCGTGCGCCACGATTTTGGATTGGAAGTCGGTCGTAACCTGACCCATGCATCCGATTCAGTAGAAAATGGTCGCACAGAAGTATCTCTCTGGTTTTCAGACCAGGAGCTTGTTACCTGGAGCCGGGCGCTAGATCCGTGGTTGTTTGAATAATACCATTCAGACGAAAGAATTGACCTTCTCCTGATAGGGGAAGGTTTTTTTTTGCCCAAACCGCGATTACCCGGTGTTCAACCATGGCTAGTTGAACACTGAATTTGGGTTATAATCACCTAATTAGTTCGATATCAAAAACTCTGTAGAGGAAATTAATGGTTAACACACCCTCCACGATTGAAACCCGGCTCCAGCGCATCCTGCCTGCGGTTCGTAAGCCTGGACGCTACACCGGTGGTGAATTAAATCAGGTGGTCAAGAATTGGGACAGAATAAAAACCCGTGTAGCCCTGGTTTTCCCGGATATATATGATTTAGGCATGTCAAACCTGGGTCTGGCTATCCTGTATGAAATCATCAACCAGCGTCCTGATGCTCTTGCAGAACGGGTTTTCTCTCCCTGGACAGACATGGAAGCTGAGCTCAAGCGGGCTAAGATACCTCTCTATTCATTGGAAACCAAGCACCCAGTCAAAGATTTTGACATTCTAGGTATTTCCCTGCCGTATGAGACTCTCTATACCAACACACTGAATCTCTTAGATCTGGCTGACATTCCGCTGTTCACTTCCCAGCGAGATGAGACCGATCCGCTGGTTATTGCGGGAGGCCATGCAACCTATAACCCGGAGCCGATGCATGCCTTCATTGATGCTTTCGTGATTGGAGAAGGTGAAGAGGTGATCCATGAAATCGTCGATCATTACCAGCATTGGAAAGAAAGCGGTTCAGAAAAAGCTGATTTGTTGACATCTCTCAGCTGTATCGGAGGTGTGTATGTACCCTCACTTTATCGGGCAGAATATAAAGAAGATGGTACGCTTTCTTCGATTGTAAGTATCGAGAAATCAGCCGCCTTACCAATTGAAAAAAGAATCGTCCCAAAATTACCCCCGCCACCTACCAAGCTCGTGGTGCCTTTTGTAGATACGGTTCACAATCGCATCCCGATAGAGATCATGCGCGGCTGTACACGCGGTTGCCGTTTCTGCCATGCGGGCATGGTTACCCGACCTGTCCGGGAACGCTCAGTTGCGGAGATTGTAAAGGCGATCGAAGAAGGAGTTGCCAACACTGGTTTTGAAGAAATCGGGCTGCTATCCTTGTCATCTTCTGACTACACGCATATACTCGAATTAGTCAACGAGGTCAAAGAGCGCTTCACTGGGCGCCACCTTTCAATCTCGCTGCCCTCTTTACGCATCGAGTCAGTCTCGGTGGATTTAATGGATGCCATCATGGACGAACGCCGGAGCGGATTCACCCTTGCACCCGAAGCCGCGACTGAGAAAATGCGCCAGATCATCAACAAACCAGTCAGTACCCAGCAGGTGCTCGAAACAGCTCGTGAGGTTTATGCGCGCGGCTGGCCGACCCTGAAGCTGTATTTCATGATTGGCCATCCTTCTGAGACTCTCGAAGATGTACAGGCAATTGTTGACCTGTGCAAAGCGGTGCTCAGGGAAGGCCGTAAGGAAATTGGCAAGCGAGCCAATCTCCATGCAGGTGTGAGCACGTTTGTGCCCAAGCCGCATACCCCATTCCAATGGGTGCCTTGCGATATTGAAGAGAGCATCACTGCGAAACAGGACCTACTCAAGAAACAGCTGCGCGGGAAAGGTCTCAAGCTGACCTGGACCCAACCCGAAGAAACCATGGTAGAAGCCTGGCTATCGCGTGGTGACCGGCGATTGTCCGAAGTCATCTACGAAGCCTGGCAGCGGGGTGCAAAATTCGATGCCTGGAAGGACCAGCTGGATTACCAAGCCTGGATGGAAGCTTTTACAGCAGTGGGGATCGATCCCGGGTTCTATACACACCGGGAAAGGGAAGTCACCGAAAACCTGCCCTGGGACCATATCAGCACCACCGTGCGCAAATCGTTTATGGTCCAGGACCTGCATCGCAGCCAATCAGGAGAAACCCTGGACGATTGCCGGGATAACTGCTATGCCTGTGGAATTCTCCCGACTTTCGCTGACTTACGCAGGGAATATCCGGGTGAATCCTGGGGCTGCCCGGATGTTTCACCTCGCGGCAAGAAACAAGATCTAATCCAGGTCACCGTACCTGCCAGGAACCGTTGAGGAACCCAGCTTGGGTAGTACAAACGACAACCAGCTAACGACTATGCGCATCCGGGTGAAATTTGCTAAAACCGAGCCGATGCGCTTTACCTCCCATCTGGATTTGTACCGTGCCTGGGAGCGGCTACTGCGGCGAGCAGATCTTTCTCTTGTCTTCAGCCAGGGTTACAACCCGCGTCCCAAGCTGCAGCTGGCTGCACCGCTCGCCCTGGGCATCACCAGCCAGGCAGAGATCATCGA
>JBJYXV010000078.1:0-4157 GCA_046260155.1 Anaerolineales bacterium | reverse complement strand
TTGATTGATTTGGTTTGGTAAAGTATTATGGGGGACATTCGTATTATGAGTATAATTACGCGGTAAGTTCTAGTATTTTTTACTGTTTAAATGAGAAATGACAACTTACCCCCTGCACATCGCTTTTAGCAGTTATACCATTATCGGTCTGACTCTGCTCATTTTATCAGCAAGTATGGCAGTTTATTTACTGCGCCAGGGTCCCAAAACACCAGCCTCGCGCGCCTTGATCGCCTTTTTCTTGCTGGTGGCAATCTCTGGTTTCACTACTATCCTGGCGAACGCTTTTTTTTATTGGGACCGCCTGTTCGTTCCATGGCAGGATTTCTGGATCCTGATTGCTGGTTTTGCCCTGGTTCAGTTTGCCTACAGCCTACCGCAAGTTGAGCGTTCTTTAGAATCGCGAGTCGTGAGGGGCGCGGTGGGTGCCCTGGTTTTATTGGCCCTGGGCTACTGCCTGGTTTTCAGCTATCGCTTCCTAAATAATTGGTCTCCAGGGCTGAATGTCAGCGATGCCTATTACCTGCTGCTGCCGCTGGGGACGCTGCTGGTGGTGCTGGTTTTTTTGCGGCGTTGTGTATATCTTTCCAGGCAAGATCAAGCAGGTTCGGAAAGACAAGTTGTTGAAAATGTCTGGGGGTATCTGGTTCATCCGCAAGGTAATGATGCCAAAGCATTTCGCAGCCTGGCTATGGCACTGTCTCTGGCTTTTCTGCCTGGTTTACAAACCTTAGTTTCATTTCCAGGCCCCTTTGGTTTTATTCTATCGAATATTGGTTCGATCCTGGCGATCATTGCGATCGCGCTGGTGTATTTTAACTTTGCGCCAGAAATCCACAGCTTTATGGCCAAGCTGGTAGGGATCACCTTATCCTCTGTGCTGTTGATCACTGCGGTTTTTGCATCGGTCGAACTCTACCTAGCGCAGCGCGATTTATCGGAACATCGCCAGCAGGCACTTGTTGCTGCTCATAATGAACTGATTAGTGTTGGGGATCTGATCAGTGAACCGCATAATGTCGCTTACGTGGTTTCTTGGGAGCAGGTCAGCCCTCAGGACGCAGGCAGCTATCGACAACTTTTTCGTTCTGAGCAGGAAGAGAATTTTGATCTGGATGTGCTGATTGAAGAGAATCAAGCTGGGTGGCTCGAAAGCGCAAGCCCACTGGTGAATGGGCCAACCGCAGACGATTGGCGAATCATGCGGCGTTATTGGAGTTACCCGCCTGGCAGCAGTATGGAAGATTACTGGGGGTACATCTTTTCGGTTGGCAGCCGGTCCTATGAAATAGGTTATTCCGCCATGGCGGAAGCGGATGCGTTCAGCGTGGAGGTTTTAAAGTGGTTGGTGCTGATCGCGACTTCCAGCGCCTTCATTTTGCTGGTTTTTCCGCTGTTTTTCCGGCATACGCTGGTAGAACCGCTGGAGAATTTACTACAGGGTATCCGACAGGTGGATCGGGGAATCTTGGACAGCGACGTCCAAGTGATCTTTAACGATGAAATTGGCTTATTAACCAAGGCCTTTAACCGCATGTTGAAGACCATACGGAGTTTAACATCCGATTTGCAGGATCGAGCGTTAAACCTGGAGGAGCAAATCAGCGAACGCACCCTGGAATTGGTGCGGATCAACCGTGATTTGGAAACGGAAAACCAGAATCGAGAAATGGCCGAGTTCCAGTTGAACCAGCAACTCAAGTATCAACAGGCCCTGGCGGGTTGTTCGCAAATTCTGATGATGGTGGCAGAAATTGAAAGCGAACAATGGGATTTACTTCAGCAAGCGTTGGAACAACTGCTCTATGGGGCGCAGGCCAGCAGGACATATATTTTTCGCAGCTTTGATGATCCTGAACTTGGTCGTTGTATTGGGATGAAAGCGGAAGTATGCGCACAGGGAATCCCCGTGCATATTAATAATCCTGCTAACCGAAAGTTTCCACTATCGAGTATGCCAAGTGAATTTGGAGAGGCACTCAGCCAGGGGAAGCCCTATGGTGGACCCATCAAACAGGTGTTTGCCAGCACGCCGAATTTACGCGATGCTTTTTTGGCGCAATCGCCTCCGCTGCTCTCTGTTTTGCTCTTCCCTGTAATGGATCGAGAGGTTGTTTGGGGATTTATCGGCTTTGATGACTGCAAGACTGAACGGCAGTGGAATACCTGGGAGATTGGGATGCTGGGAACCGCTGCAGAGATGATTGGGAATACCTTACAGCGCTGGGGGATCGAAACCCAATTGAAAGAAACATTAGATGAGTTGGAATTACGGGTTGAAGACCGTACAGCAGCTTTGAGCCAGTCGAATCTGCTGCTGAATGCAGAAATCCAACAAAGGCGGCAGGCCCAGTCAGACCTGGAACGGCGCCTGCAAGTTGAGGCGAAACTGGCTACCATTTCGGCTCGTTTGTTAGAAACTTCCGGAATTTATCGGAATATTCGGGCTTCCCTGGAAGACCTGGCCGGGATCATGGCTGCTAGGCGCGTCTTCCTGGCTGAGTTCGACCTGGAGAACGTCGGACAGGTGAGTGCCTTCACGGAGTGGTATGATCCAGAATTGCAACCCATATCCGGTCAAGACCAGCGTGATTTTTTGGAATCGTACTGGAACCTGCAAGAGCGCTTGTTGAAAGAGCAGACCATTTATATCCAGGATACCAGCACGGTGCGAGACGACCTGGGGATCAATCTGGGGATCCTGCGGGAACGAAATGTACAGTCTTTTGTGATCTCGCCAATCGTGATCAATCAAAGGATTCAGGCGATTCTGGGCTGCAGCAACTTATCAGGGGCAGCCCAACGCGTCCAGACCAACTTGCGCGCTTTGGAACTGGTCACTGATATGTTGAAAAGCCTGCTGCAGCGCGAAGGACTGATCGATTCCCTGGAAAGGCAGGTTGCAGAACGAACCCGGCAGCTGACCACTTTCCTGGACATGGCCATGCTGACAGACCAATCGCAGGAACTGGGAGATATTTTGCAGCCCACGCTGCTTTCGATCACCCAAATCGCCACCTGCGATGCTGCCGGTATCTATATCCTGGATGAAAAGAAGGCCAACCTGATGTTGATCGCCCAGCGCGGTATCCAACCCGATTTCCTGGATTTGCTGTCCGTGATTGAAGTCGATGATGAACTGCGCGTCTGGATGGATAGTTCGGATCTTTATACGCCGTTGGGTGATGCTGGTGATGTGCCGAAATTTCCCGAGCCATTCTGCCTGCCGGATTTCGGCGCCTATTTTGCGAACCGGCTGGGCACACGAGAAAAATCTTTAGGGCTGCTGTGCTGCTACCGGGTGGCTGAACAGCCGTTTTCCGTTTTCCAGGTGACCTTGCTGAATGCCCTGGCTGAGTTGATTGGTATTATTGTGGAGAATAACCGTTTGCGGATTGAAGCCGGTGAACTGGCTGCTGTAGAAGAGCGGCAGCGGCTGGCGCGTGAGATCCACGATGCCATCAGCCAATCGGTGTACAGCCTGAGCCTGTTTGCCCGTTCCGCCAGCGATGCGGCCGAAGCCGGCAATCCTGAGAAATTGCAGGAAAACTTGCAAGACCTGGAGGAAACCGCACTGCGCTCGATGCGGGAAATGCGCTTGCTGTTGTACCAACTGCGAGAAAGCCGGCAGGATCAAGACCTGGCTTCAGCGTTGAAGGATCGTTTCAAACAGGTGGAAAATCGACTGGGTATCAAAGCTTCCCAACAGATTAAAGGTGAGATCAGTCTGCCCAATCATATTCGGCACGAGCTCTGGCGCATCCTGGTGGAAGCCCTCAATAATATGGTCAAGCATGCTGAAGCTACACAGGTATCGGTTAGCGTTTCTTGCCAGGAGGCGCAGTTGCTGGTTTGTGTGCAGGACAACGGGGTTGGTTTTGACCCTCAAGGACGTTATCCTGGGATGGGTCTAAAGAATATGCAGCAGCGTGCTGAAATGATGGGAGGGAAGCTGGCAATCACCAGCGAACCAGGTCAGGGCACCTATATCGAACTCACGATCCCGTCAACCTGTCTTGATCTAGCAGAAGGAGATTGGTAATGGAACAGGAAATGATTCGCGTGCTGATCGCAGATGACCACACCGTAGTGCGCAAGGGGTTAAGAGCATTACTATCTGCCGATAAATATGGCATTGAAGTGATTGGTGAAGCCAG
>JBJYXV010000077.1:12794-352928 GCA_046260155.1 Anaerolineales bacterium | reverse complement strand
CAATCTTACTTTGCGATCGATTTACCCCAAGCATGTTTTGACCAGAGTGGATCTCCAATAATAATAGGATCCGGTTTTCAATCGATCAGCAGTTTACACGCGTACAAAGTTCGATAAAATCACCGGTCGGGATAAGGTTTCGTTGTAGAAGAAATCCTGCAGGGTTTTCCGCACGGTTTCAACCTGCTCGTGGCTGCTGCTGTCCCCATTACGAGCCAGGTCACGCTTTACGGCATCCCGGGCAGCCTTGATCAGGTCTTCGGATGAATCCATATGCAGGAAACCGCGGCTGAGGATGCGGGGTTCACCGGCCAGTTTGTATTTTTTCGTAATCGGTACTGTCACAATTACGAAACCATCCTGTGAGAGTCGTTCCCGGTCGCGCATCACATTTTTGTTAATTTCCCCCACCAGGGAGCCATCCACATACACATCTTCGGCGGGGATCGCATCCCCCAGCCAGGCTTTTTCACCATCGGTCACCCAGGAAGTTCCATTCTGCAGTATTTGAATCTGTTCTGGCTTAAATCCATTCGCCTGGGCCAGCCGGGCATGCAGGTGCAGGTGGCGCAGTTCACCGTGCACCGGGATTAGAAAGCGTGGCTGCACTTCTTGAAGCATGATGCGCATATCCTCCCGGTTGCCGTGCCCAGAGACATGCACACTTGCCAGCGAACCGTAAATCACATTGGCGCCACGCGCAAACAGGTGATTTAGCATCCGGCTGACATCTTCCTCATTACCCGGGATAGTTCCGCCGGAAATGATGATCGTGTCGTTCGCATGCACCTGCACCTGTCGATGTTCGCCGGTCGCCATACGATTCAGGGCTGAGCGTGGCTCACCCTGCGAACCAGTGGCGATGATGACCAGCTTTTCATCCGGCATGGAGTGGTTGATATCCACGAACAGACCTTTGGGAACTTCCAGGTATCCCAATTCTGTAGCCAGCTCTACATTTTGCTGCAGGCTGCGCCCGGTCAGCGCGACTTTGCGCCCGTATTTATCGGATAGCCGGATAATCTCCTGCAGACGGGCCAGCACCGAGGAAAATGTGGCAATGATAATCCGGTTCCCAGCCGCCTCAGCGAACAACCTGTCCAGCGTCTCTGCCACCAGTTGTTCGGTTGGCGTTCTTCCGGGCTTGTCGGCGTTAGTGCTGTCTCCCAGCATAACCAGGACCCCGTTGGGTGTAAGGTTCCGCATGCGGTCGAGGTCAGTCGTGCGACCACCGGTGGGTGTTTCGTCCATCTTGTAGTCGCCGGTATGCACAACCGCGCCCACAGGCGTGTCGATCACCAACCCGACCGCAGCCGGAATGGAGTGCGCCACCGCGTACGGGCTCACCCGGAATGGTCCCAGGTGCAGGGTTTTCTGATCATCGATCACCTCTAGCCGGGTGCGCCCGAGTCCACCCATCTCTTCTAATTTCCGCCTGACCATTCCGATCGTCAGGTCCGTACCATAAACTGGCACATTCTTACCAGATAGATCGAGGGCTTCCAATAAATACGGCAGACCACCGATATGATCCTGGTGGCCGTGGGTGAGCACGATGCCGCGTAAAGTATCCTGGTTTTCCACGACATATTCGAACTGGGGTAGCACCAGGTCGATCCCGTACATATCGCTTTCAGGAAACATAACCCCACAATCAACAATAATCTGGTTGCGGCCATATTCCAATACGGTCATGTTTTTTCCAATCTCCCCTAAGCCGCCGAGGGGAATAATCTTTAAGTTCTTGTTCATTCTTTTGTTCTTAATCCTTGATACCTTTCAATGTTATCTTTGTATTAATAATTAATGCGCAATTCGAAAATCTGCGCTGAAAATTTTCCGGTTATGTGTCAAACCGTGCAACAAACCAGCAATGCTGGCCTGGCTATTTGACAATTTCTGAATTCTTTGCGAGACTTTGGGGGTCGAGCTGGATAATCAGAGATTCACAACAATCGCATTTGACGCGATTTACTGGTATATCATAACACATGCCTGTTAGAATTGTATTAAAGTATTTAACAACCAAGTTAATCAAAATGCAGCTTTATGCTGAAAAATTGACTGCTGGTAGATGGGGAGTCATTATGAGAGATTATTCAAATATGGTCACACTTTGAAGATTTATGATAAAGTTAATTATAGCTTATCAAGGATTTGTGAACCCCCCGCCTGTCCCGAAATAGGACAGGTGGTTTTCTTTTACCTGAACAAAAATTGGAGACCCCCGAATGGATACAAAGTTATTTGTAGGCAACCTGTCGTATAAGACCACAGAAGATGATTTGCGGTCGCTTTTTTCAAGTGCTGGCACAGTCGTCTCCGTCGCCTTGATCAAAGATCGCGATACAGGTCGTTCAAAAGGTTTTGCGTTTGTGGAAATGAGTTCTCAGAGCGAAGCAGAGCTAGCAAAAAAGGATCTTGACGGGAAATCAGTGGGCGATCGAAAGATCAAAGTAAACAAAGCTCAACCTCCCAAGGATAAAGAGCGATCTTACTCAAACGATTATGATCGTTTTGGAAAAGGCAGCTCCAAGAAGCAAAAACGCCGGAACGATGGCGGTGGCTCTCGCCGCTATTAATTATTGATTTTTCCGGTCTTCCCATGAATATTCAATTTGGTAAGACACATTTTCAAGGTAACGTATAAAAAGATTGGCAGGGTATAAGATATGACTGAACAGCAAACCCCTTTCCAGGTAGGAGATCAGGTTATTCATTGGGCCCACGGGCTGGGAGTAATTATCCAGCTGGATGAAAAAAGCTTATCCGGTCGCACCCGCCAATATTATGTGGTGCAGATGAGCGAGCTAATGCTCTGGGTGCCTGTTGACGAGATCAACAACGGCAGCCTTCGGTTGCCCACGCCCAGGAAAGATTTCAAAGATCTCTTCCAGATTCTCGCCAGCCCAGGACAGCCACTTTCTTCGGATCGCAATGAACGCAGGCTGCAGTTAATTGAGCAATTGAAAGATCACGAGCTTGCATCGATCTGCAGAGTAGTTCGCGACCTCACTCTGCACAAGCGTCTCAAAAAGATGAACGATACTGACAATTCCACCCTGGAACACAGCCAGAGCATCTTGATTAATGAGTGGAGTTTGGCCTTATCGATCCCGATCCGGCAGGCCGAACAAGAACTGAGAAAACTGCTTGAAGGTGTAGAAAACCACTCATAAAAAATCTGCTTGGCGTTCTTGCCCAAGGACAGGTTCATGTAGTTCATCTGGCAAGCGAATTTTTTTTAGTAGGTTAGAGTGTGCTCCTATTTGTGGTGTAATCTTTGGGTTCCTCTGACCTACTATTCATTAATTCACAATTCCTGCTGGAAAAAATATTTACATAGCAATCGGTACCGATCTTTATTCTCGCTGGCATACAATCAATGCAGTATCCTTGAGCAAACAGAATCTCTGTGCTAGACTTCCACCAATAAAATATTTCGTTTCACATCGATTGAAAATATGGAATGAGTGCGAGCTGAAATAAGTGACTGGCAGAAAAAACGGGATACAAAATTTAATCTGCTTGCCGGTCTATGAGCAATTTATTCATTACCGCAGAGGAAATCCGCAGGTGTAATCAACCCAATTTTCGTATTCAACCGTGTAAGAACCTGAGCCTATGGAAGAAAGGTATGCTGTTCTCTTTGAATCAGTAAAAGTCGGTCCGGTTGTAGCTCCAAACCGTTTTTATCAAGTACCCCATTGTAATGGCATGGGTTACCGCATGCCGCAGGCGCTTGCAGAAATGCGCCGCATAAAAGCGGAAGGCGGCTGGGGCGTGGTCTGCACTGAGGAGGTTGAGATTCACCATACAAGCGATCTTGCCCCCAATATCGAGGGTAGGCTTTGGGACGATGAGGATATTCCCGCATTAGGTTTAATGGTGGATGCCGTACACCAATACGGCGCGCTTGCTGGTATCGAATTGACATATGGTGGACACCACGCATCCAATTTGTATTCACGTGCACCCGGCTTGGGACCACGCTCATTAGGTGTAACAGGTTATCATCCAGGTCAAACACGGCGCATGGATAAGGAAGACATTCACAATATTCGCCGCTGGCACCGCGCGGCGGCGCTGCGAGCGAAACGTGCCGGCTTTGATATCATCTACTGCTATGCTGCCCACAACCTTTCCTTGGCCATGCATTTTCTACTGCGCAGGTACAATGACCGCTGTGATGAGTATGGTGGCAGCCTTGAAAATCGAGTGCGCTTCCTGAGGGAGTTAATTGAAGATACAAAAGATGCGGTAGGTGACACCTGCGCAGTGGCGGTCCGTCTAGCAGTAGATGAACTGCTTGGGAAGGATGGCATCGATAGTCAGGGTGAAGGACATGATATCGTTGCTATGCTGGCAGAACTCCCCGATTTGTGGGATGTCAACATCAGCGATTGGAGCAATGACTCTGCAACTGCGAGATTCAAACAGGCGGGCTTTCAAGAGCCTTATACAGGCTTTGTTAAAGCGCTCACCAGCAAACCGGTCGTGTCAGCTGGTCGTTATACCTCGCCTGATGCTATGGTCTCACTCATCCAACGGGGTATCGCAGATTTTATCGGCGCAGCCCGCCCTTCGATCGCTGATCCATTTCTACCGAATAAGGTAAAGGAAAACCGTTTTGAGGATATCCGCGAGTGCATAGGTTGCAACATATGCGCAAGCGCTGATGTTCTTGGTGTACCAATTCGCTGCACTCAAAACCCGACGATGGGAGAATCTTGGAGACGTGGCTGGCATCCCGAACGTATTGCCCCTAAGAAGAGTGACAAGCTGGTGCTGGTGGTAGGTGGTGGGCCAGCGGGACTTGAATGTGCTCGTACTTTAGGACAGCGTGGGTACCGAGTCATCATCGTAGAATCCCATAAAGAGCTCGGCGGCCGGGTAAATCTCGAATCATCTCTGCCTGGTTTGAGTGAATGGCGTCGTGTCATTGATTGGAGGTTAACGCAGATTGGGAAGATGGATCATGTATCTGTCTTTCCAGGAAGCCCAACGACAGCCGAAGATATCTTCGAAGTTGGATTTACTCATGTAATCCTCGCCACTGGTGCGAAATGGCGAGTGGATGGAATTGGGCGAAGCCAATGGCAACCCATACCAGGACATCAATTACACCATGTTTTCACACCAGAGACCATCATCAATACAGGTTTTCCCGGTGAACGTGTGGTAATTTATGATGATGACCACTACTACATGGCTAGCCTCCTGGCAGAATTTCTCTCCCAGGCAGGGTGTCTGGTTTCTTTGGTCACCCCCGCCCCTTTAATCTCTTATTGGTCAAAAAATACACTCGAACAAGAGCATATTCAAAGAAGGTTGATGAAATTGGGAGTGCATTTACAAACCCAGCATCGCTTGCAGGCTATCCATGAAGATCATGTCGCGCTCTCACATGCGATTACAGGGACAATTGATAGATTAGCGGCGGATGCGGTCGTCCTGGTGACGGACCGTTTTCCAAATAATTCCTTGAATCAAGACCTCAAACCAGGCTTTGCAAAGGGAAAATTGGAGTCCTTGCGCGTGATCGGGGATGCCGAAGCGCCGCATCTCATCGCCCAAGCGGTGTTCTCTGGACACCTTGCCGGTAGAGAATTCGATAGCCGGATCACCAGCGATACCCCATTTCGGATCGAACGCACAAACTTCTGATATGAATTGACTGCCCGACAAGTTTTCCCCATCTGAGTAGTGATACTATTTTGTTAAAGAGATCCATTCCGGGGGAAAAATTCACTGCCCCTTTTCACCGAAACTTCCGGGGGAGATTTCACACTATTGAATTGGATAGATTATCAATTCCTTCAGCGTTATTATGCTCACATAATTCAGTCGCCACTCTGAACTCATTTTCGCATGATCCTGTGCTTCTTTTAAGTGTTGTTTACTTTTAATACACCCAACTTGCCGATCTTCGAAATCTGATATTGGGGGACGAGATTTACACCTATCCCTTTCCACTGACCTTCTTAAGCTTCACTTAATACAATTCCTAGCCTGGCATAAAGACAAAATCTCTGATCAATTGCTATCCTTACTTGCAATCCACGGGAATAAATGTCTTCCCAAAGTGAGTAATTAACACATGAAAAAAATTGATTCAAACAATAGAGGAGACAAATTCATGACCATGTCAAGCGTACGAGAGTTAAACATGCAGGTAAAGGAAGAAGCCATTTTCCTCCAGGATTTACTGGCCGAGATTAACAAGATAATGGTAGGCCAGGAAGTATTGGTGGAACGAGTGTTGATCGCCTTGTTAGCCGATGGACACATCTTGTTGGAAGGCGTTCCCGGTCTCGCAAAAACATTACTGATCAAGACCTTGGCTCAGGCAATACAGGCGGATTTTTCACGCATTCAATTCACCCCAGACTTGCTGCCGGCCGATTTGATCGGCACCCAGATCTATAACCCGCGCACAGCAGATTTCAGTGTTCACCAGGGACCTGTTTTTGCTAACCTGATCCTGGCAGATGAAATTAACCGCGCACCAGCGAAAGTGCAGAGTGCACTGCTGGAAGCGATGCAGGAACGACAGGTGACCATTGGGGATGTCTCCTACATCATGGATGATCTGTTCATGGTATTGGCGACACAAAATCCCATCGAGCAAGAAGGAACATACCCCTTACCTGAAGCACAGGTCGACCGGTTTATGCTCAAGGTCAAAGTCGATTATCCTGACCGCGATGAAGAACGGTTGATCATCGATCGTATGACTGGCACAATGCTGCCTGAGGTGGATCCGGTGGTTTCACCGGCAGACATCTTAAAGGCGCGCGAAATGGTACGCCAGATCTACGTCGATGACAAGATCAAAGAATATGTGCTCGACCTGATCCTGACCACCCGCCAGCCAGGGAATAATGGGCTCAGCGATCTGAACAACCTGATCCAGTTTGGTGCTTCCCCGCGTGCCAGCATCAATATGGTCACTGCTGCCCGGGCGCATGCATTTCTCCAGGGTCGCGGCTTTGTCACTCCAGAAGACATCAAGCAGATCGCTCCTGATGTGCTGCGCCATCGTGTAATCGTTACTTATGAGGCAGAAGCGGAAAGTATCTCCTCCGATCACATCGTCAGCCGAATTCTGAACCACACTGACGTACCTTGATGGGTACTCAGCATCAAAGATTACCGGATTACCGGTCGTTGATCTTGATGGAAAGCAAAATACACAATGTTAACCACCGAATTAATTAAGAAAATCCGCCGGATCGAGATTCGAACCCGGAGGCTGGTGAATGACAGCTACGCCGGAGAGTATCACTCAATCTTCAAAGGGCGGGGGATGGAATTCGACGAAGTGCGGCCCTACCAGCTTGGAGATGACATCCGCAGCATCGATTGGAACGTGACTGCGCGGACGGGTGAACCACATGTAAAGCGCTATGTCGAAGAAAGGGAGCTGACCGTGATGCTGCTGGTGGACGCAAGCGGTTCAGAGAATTTTGGCTCGGTAAATCGCTTCAAACGAGAGCTGGCAGCTGAATTAACTGCAGTCCTATCCTTCGCTGCGACCACCAACAATGACAAAGTCGGCTTATTGATCTTTACCGACCAGGTTGAGCTGTTCATTCCACCGCGCAAAGGTCGCCGCCATGTGCTCCGCTTGATTCGAGAGCTGCTGGCTTTTGAACCACAGAGGAAAGGCACGGATATCAAGCTGGCGCTGGATGCTGTCAACCAGATCCTAAAGCGCCGCAGCATCATTTTCTTAGTATCCGATTTTCTTGTACCTGCAGAGAGCTACCAGAGAGAATTAACTGTCACAAACAAGAGACACGATGTGATATCAGTTGATCTGCACGATCCTCTCGAGAACACTTTAACTGATGTTGGTTTGTTAGCCCTGGAAGATCCAGAAACAAGTGAACTGGTTTGGGTGGATACCAGCGATGCATCCTGGAGAGATTCATTCCAGCTGCGCAATCAGCTGCAAGAAGCTGATAAGTCGCGTATCTTCAAACAAGCCAGCGTTGATCATATCCACATCGCCACGAATGAAGACTATACCGCTTCTTTGACCGCCTTCTTTAATGAACGTGCGCGTCGGTTGCGCCGTTGAGCTTAATCAACAGAATTTCCATATTTAGGAAAAAAGATGAAAAATCCTCTCTTAATCCTTCCCCTGCTGATATTGGGGATCATCAACCTGGGCTCAGTTGGGGCAAGCGCAGAATCATTGGTGAGTGCAGAAATCAGAGTTGAAGAAGGTGATTTCACCGTCGGCGATCCCCTTCCTTTGGTGCTTGTCGTGAACCATCCTCCAGGGTACGAGGTAATCCTCCCGCAAATGGAACCGGACTGGGGTGATTTCCTGGTCAACTCCCAATCATCAGGCACCACGGTTACTAATCCAGATGGCTCGGAAACTACCAGTCAAATGATCGATGCCAGGTTGTTCTCACCGGGTACTTTTGAAACTCCTCCCCTGAATTTAACAGTGAGCGATCGCACAGGCCAGTTGACAGAGATTACTGCCCAGCCTGTCTCCGTGACCATTGCTTCTGTACTCGTAGAAGGTGATACAAACCTGCGCGATATCAAGCCCCAGGCAGACTTACCTTACATAAATTATCTCGCCTGGTTGATTGGACTGGGAATACTGGCTTCCGGAATCGCTGCCACATACTTCTTAATTCGCAGGCGTCGCAACCAGCTTGCCTTGGCAGCTGTTGACAATCGTCTGCCGCATGAAATTGCACTGGATGAATTGGACCGCATTGAAAGCTTGGATTTACCCCATACCGGGCGTTTTAAGGAGCACTACACCTTTGTCTCTGAGTGCATCCGGGTTTATATGGAAAACACATACCATTTCCCCGTACTCGAACGCACAACTGGCGAGATCAGGTCTAACTTGAAACGAACAACAGTAAAAAAGGATGCGGCCGATCAATTCATTGAGTTATTGGTTGCAAGTGATCTGGTGAAATTCTCAAAGTTCACACCCGATATCACCAGCGCCCACCAGGTATTGATCCGGGGACGTGGCATTATCGAGCGCACCAGGCCGGTTGTGATTGAAACTGAAGGTGAGAAGCAGGTTCAAATCTCACCCACCCCGCCCGAACCCAAATTTGGAGAAAATGACAGCAAGAATAAGGCTGAGGTAACCTTATGAATTTCGAATTCGCTTCACCCTGGCTGTTGATCCTGGTCTTGATTATCCCGCTGTTGGCCGTGCGGTATTTCCAAAACAAGAAAGCGATATTACCAGCCACAATACAATACACGAAAACCAGTCTAATGCATGGTTTGCCGACCTCCTGGCGGATCAAATTAAAACCCCTGGGATTCGTTCTGCGCCTGATCGCCATCACCCTCGCCATCTTGGCTCTCGCCAGGCCTCAATTCGTCCAAGGACGTGAGACTATCACCGGAGAAGGCGTTGAGATCGCCCTTGCCCTGGACATTTCAGGCAGTATGGCTTCTTTAGATTTCGAACCCAGCAATCGCCTGGATGCTTCCAAGCAAGTTATCGGTGATTTTGTCGGCGAGCGGCAGTATGACAAATTGGGACTGGTGGTCTTCGCATCGGAAGCCTTTAATCAAAGCCCGCTCACCCTCGATCACAATATGCTCACTCGCTCGCTGGACCAGGTTGAACTGGCAACCGATCTCGGAATCGAGGATGGGACTGCTATTGGACTTGGCCTCGCCAACGCGGCCAACATGCTCGCTAACAGCGAAGCAGAAAGCAAAGTCGTCATCCTGCTCACTGATGGAGTGAATAATACCGGGCAGATAGACCCCCTTTCTGCTGCGGAGGCTGCCAAAGCTCTTGGCATTAAGGTCTACACCATCGGTGCTGCCCGGCCTGGCCAGGTACCAGTACCGGTTCAGGGCAGCTCTCGGGTTGTTTACCAGGAAAGCGTGCTCGACGAAGAGACCCTGGTACAGGTAGCAGATATCACCGGCGGCAGGTACTTCCGCGCTGAAGACACCTCTGGTTTAAAAGAGATCTACGATGAGATCAACACCCTGGAAAAGTCAAAAGTGGAAGTTCAGGTCTTCAACCAGTATACCGAATTGGCTGCTATTTTCTTGATTCCTGCCATATTGATCTTCCTGGTAGAGATCTTATTAAGAAAAACTATTTTCAGGACTAATCCATAATTTTGATCAGTAATGATGGGACAGGAAAGGACAATATTAACCCACGCCTGTCCCCACTGGAAGGTAGATGATGAATTTCGCGAAACCAGAATACCTCTTCGCCCTTATAACACTCCCAGCAGTTGGATTGCTGATGTACTGGGCTAATAATAAACGCCGGCAGTCATTGGGCAAACTTGGTGAGAGCTCCCTGCTGAGGGAGCTCACCACCAGCATTAATTGGCCCGGTCGCCGTTTGCGGAATACCTTGCTGCTGCTGGCATTAGCTTTTTTCATCCTGGCTTTGGCTCGTCCTCAATGGGGGAGCGAAGTACGGGAAATCGACCAGGAAGGTTTACAGGTAATGGTAGCTCTGGATGTCTCCCAGAGTATGTTAGCCCAGGACATCAAACCAACCCGCCTGGATCGCGCCAAGCTGGAAATAGCAGACCTAATGAAGAAATTGAATGGTGATGAGGTTGGCCTGGTGCTCTTCTCTGGAGCCAGTTTCATCCAGGTTCCACTGACTTCCGACTATTACAGCGCTCTTTCCTACCTGGATAGTGCGAGTCCTGAGGTGATATCTAGACCTGGCACAGTGATAGGGGAGGCGATCCGTACCGCGGCATTGGGATTTGACCCAAATCTTTCCAGCCAGAAAGTATTGGTCGTGATGACCGACGGTGAGGATCACGAGACTGATCCATTATCCGCTGCCCAAGCCGTTGCGGATGAAGATATCCTGATCTACACCATCGGCTTCGGAACACCAGAAGGAGAACCAATCCCGGTTATGGATGAAAATGGGGGCGTAATCGATTACAAACGCGACCAGAATGGAGAGGTCGTGCTTTCTATGCTTGATGAAAGAACCCTGCAATCAATTGCCCAAACCGGCAATGGTAAGTATTACCGTGCCAGTGCAGATGGAAGTGAACTGCAATCCTTGCTCTCTGAAATCGGCAATTTGCAGAAAGCCCAGCTCCAGGGCCGATTTGAAACCACCCAGATCGAGCGCTTCCAGATATTCCTGGGGATCGCCCTGGTGCTTTTTGTGGTCAGCGAGTTGATCCCGGATCGCCTGGTGAAAGATGGCATCCCCTCCTGGACAGTCCGCTTCAGACGCAAATCCCAGATCCAACCCGATAACACATTCCTTTCTTCGAATTAATCATACAGGACCTTAATATGCCACGATTGCGCACACTTCATACAAAATTCATTATCCTGGTTTTAATTTTTGCATCAGCAGCTCTCCTGGCTGCCTGCAGTGCACCAGCTGAAAAAATGAACCAGGAAGCGAACCAGGCATTTGCCGAACAGGCTTACCTGGAAGCACTCGAGCTCTACCAGTCCGCTCAGGTGAAATCTCCTCAGCTAGCTGAACCTTACTTCAACGCAGCCAATACACTGTATCGGCAGGGAGACTTTTCAGCTGCCCTGGAACAAATGCAAACGGCGCTCCAGCTTGTGGATGAAGAAGGACTCGCCGAGAGCAGTCTCTACAATCTTGGTAATACGTTATACAACGCTCAGGATTTAAACCAGGCTGTCGCAGCATATACCCAGGCTCTGCTACTGGATCCTAATGACCAGGAGGCGAAATACAACCTGGAATTATCTTTGCAGCAGCAGCAGGATCAGCAGCAAGAAGAAAATCAAGACCAACAGGATGAATCCCAAAGTCAAGAGGAAAATCAATCCCAGGAAAGCTCTGGCGAAGATCAAGAATCTCAAAACAGCCAGGAACAAAACCAGGGTGATCAATCCCAGGAAACTGATCAACAAGATCAAGGCAACCCAGATGATCGTAGTGAACAGCCCCGGGAAGGGGATCCGCAAAATCAAGACCAGCAGGGAGACGGCAATGGCCAGCCTCAGGAAGACGATCGTGCACCTGACAGCGATCAACCGGGCCAGATGCCTCCTCCAGGTCAGCGCATGACAGAAGAACAAGCACGCCAACTATTAGCCGCCATCGGCAGCAGCATGGAAACCCTGCAGGAACGTTTGGGGCAGTACCTGTTTGCAAACCAGCCGCCTCCGCGCCAGGACTGGTAAGCATCGCTTCTATGTTGGGATACTGTTTTGCTCACCCAGGAGCAGTTCAAGCAACTATTGATCGGATCAAATAATGAATAGAAAACCCAAGATTTACATTACAGTCCTGAGCACGATATTCTTAAGCCTGCTGTCAATTCCGGTGTATGCCCAGGCTCCGACAGTAATTACCGCAGAAGTAGACCGCAGTACGCTTACCACCGATGAGTATCTGATATTAAGCGTCACCATTAACACCGGATCCGCTGCCGCATCCGAACCCAGGTTGCCAGCGTTGGATGGTTTTGATATTGTCGCGACCAGTACCAGTACTCAGCTGAGCATTATTAATGGTGTTGTGAACTCTGAGAAGGTATTTCACTATACCTTGCATCCCAGTGCTGCAGGTGAGATGACCATTGGCCCAATCTTAACCGACCAGAATGGCCAAGCATACCAGACCGCTCCGATAAAGGTATCCGTCTCCCAGGGGACCGGTCAAAGGCAATCGCCACCCCAACCTGCTGCACCTGGTTTCCCCTCGCTGCCTTCCATTGCCGGCTTCCCATCCCTTTCCGGTTTACTACAATCCTTTGGTCTCGATAATCAGCCTGATATCCAGGGGCCAGTGGAGCCGCTCGATTCGGCGAAACTGCCATCAGAACTGCGCGAAAACGAATATCTGGTCGAAGCTGAGGTTGACAATGCATCACCCTATCTGGGAGAGCAGGTAGTCTACACATTTCGTTATTACCGGCCAGCTTCTGCAACAGGCAGGAGTATTTACGAACCACCAGAATTTTCCGGATTCTGGGTCCATCCCGAAACCAGTGAAACCCAGTTTGGAGGTCAGTTCGCAGGGCGAAAAATCCACATGACCGAGATCCAAACGATACTCACCCCGACCATCCTGGGCGAGGTTGAGATAGACCCGGCTAAGATCACCAGCGAAGGAGATATCTTTTCACGTGGCTTTACCATCCAGACCAGATCGGAATCCATCTCTGTACAGCCTTTGCCTGAAGGTGCTCCGCAGGATTTTTCTGGTGCGGTAGGAAATTTCAACATTGCGGCACAGGTCGACCTTGAACAGGCAAAAGTCAATGATGCCGTTACACTCACCGTCACGATCAGTGGAGAGGGAAACCTCGAGACTTTTACCGATCCTCAATGGGAGGTTAGACCACAGTGGCGGGCTTTTGATAGCCAGGCATCGACCGATATCCAGGTCGAAGCGGGTACTATAATCGGCACCCGTACGATCAAGCAAGTTCTTGTTCCAACCACAGATGGTGAATTAACCTTACCCTCAATTGAATTCAGCTATTTTGATCCCCAGGCTGGAACCTACCAGACCGCAAGGACTGAACCCTTCAGCATTTTTGTAGAACCGGACGGGCAAGCACCTGCTCCTGTCTCGATCGAGGAGCAGCATTCACAGGCTGGAACCACAGGCAGTTTGCTACCCATTAAGAACACGCCTGATACAGATTTCTTTCCTTCATCTTTAATCAACAAACCAGGTTTCTGGCTGCTGTGGCTCCTGCCCGTGGTATTAATTTTCAGTCATTTCAGTTGGCAGAAGCGCAGAGAGAATATCCTGGACAATCAAGGTACCCGGCGTGGTCGTAAAGCAGCAAAAAAAGCCTACCAGGCATTGAAAAAAAAGAATCCTGAATCCGGGGGTTACTTTAATGCTGTCGGTCACATCCTGATCGATTACCTTTCTGATAAGCTGGATCGCTCTGTCAGTGGATTAACACAGGCTGAAATTTCAGGGTTACTCCTCGCTCATGGGGTCGATCATGATTTGGTAAAACAGGTACGAACCTGTAAAACAATCAGCGAAATGGCTCAATATGCCCCCATCCATGATGTAAATACTGGTCAATTTCACCAGGAGATAAAATCACTGATTGCTGAATTAGACAAGGTCCTGTAAGGTAGTACCTTAGCGGGGGTGTTGAGCGGGTAACCTTTATAAAGATCATTATGCATGCATTGCCATTTTGAAGGAAAACAGCTATGAAACATAATTTACTCACCATCACTTTGATCGGGATTTTATTGTTTGGCAGTTTGGTTGCTGGAATCTACAGTCTAGCCTCCAGTGATTCATTCGATGTCGAGGCTATGGAAGTTGCAAACCAGTTGTACAGCACTGGAAGCTATGCAGAAGCAGGACAGGTTTACGAGCAGCTGTTATCCCAGGGGATGGCGAACAGCTCCCTGTATTACAACCTGGGTAATGCATATTATGCCCAGGGTGATTTGGGTCGCGCCATCCTTAACTACCAGAGAGCTTCCCGTTTGAATCCTCGCGACCCTCAAATCCGGGAAAACCTGGCACTTGCACGCACCCAATCAGTCAATGAAGCCGCTGTTGCATCCAGCAATCCAATCCAAAGTCTGGCTGATTTCTCCAGCTCCTGGTTCACGTTGAATGAAACCGCCCTCTTGACTCTCGGCCTGTGGTTTTTGCTCGGATTCCTGTTCATTGCTTTTCGCCGGATCCAACCCGGAAAGATGCGCAGCTTTACACAATACGGATTAATTTTAACTGCGCTGATTTTCTTGATGATGGGAATTAGCCTGGGCACCAGGCTCTATACAGAGCAAATCAGACCGGAAGCAGTGATCATCGCCGATCAAGTCACCATTAACAGCAGTCCTGGTGACGAATTTACTACTGATTTCAGCCTATCGAGCGGTGCGGAAGTCGAGGTTCTGGATGTTCAAGGCAGCTGGGCGCACCTAGCCTTACCCAATGACATCCTTGATGGATGGATTCCATTGAGTACCATGGAAACAGTGTCACAAATGGGGTCATTTGATAAAACAATATTCTGAAATTAATCAATCTACAGGAAGACGATCAGATCAGGGAGTCATGGTTTTCTGGCCGGCAGATTGAAACTTGCCAACCCTTTGTTCCACCGGTAGATAATTCTCGCCATAAATCTTCACCATCTGCTTGCAAAATGCACGCAAAAAAAATACTGGGAAATTAGAGTAAAATCACCCTTGGATGGTCTTCCTATTGTGTATAAGCATCCCACAGGTAAAGGTTGGTAGATGGCAAAACATATCCTGGTTGTTGATGATGATGCCCTCATGCGGCGTAGTCTCGGACTGCAATTGGAGCAAGCCGGTTACCGGGTATCGCCAGCGGAAAACGCTGAAGATGCCCTGGCGATTTCCCGGCGTGATCGACCGGACCTGATATTGCTTGATATCGGCTTGCCGGGGATGGACGGCCTGGAAGCCATGCGCCACTTCCAAAGTGATACGAATGTACCCATCATCTTCGTCACCGCAAGGAGACGGGAGCTGGACACAATCCTGGGCCTTGAGCTGGGTGCAGATGATTACATCACCAAACCTTTCAATCCGGATGTCCTGCTGGCCCATGTCAGGGCAGTCTTGAGACGCAGCTCACATCTGGGTGAACACACACCGGTTGAAGATCCTCTCACCGTGGGAGATATCACGATCGACCCGACCGGGCATACTATTTCAATTGCCGGACAGCAGATCGATCTCACGGTACGTGAATTCGATTTGCTACATACCCTGGCCCTGGAAGCCGGGCGGATATTGACAATTGACGATCTGCTGAGGCGCGTGTGGGGAGCAGAATATATCGGTGAACCACAGGTCGTCTACGTCCACATCCGCTGGTTGAGAGAAAAAATCGAGGCTGAGCCCCATGATCCACAGCGGATCATAAATGTGCGCGGGGTTGGCTACAAACTCATACCGCACTTTGGATAAGCATGGCCTCCCTTCGCAGCCGCCTCATCCTGAGCCATTTGGCCCCCTTGTTGATTGTAATCCCGTTAGCAGGCTTAATCCTGATTTATACGCTGGAAACCCAGGTGGTCCTGGCGGAATTAACCGATCGGTTAACTGAACGCGCTAATCTGATCATCCAGGCATTAGAAGATCAACCGGAAGTCTGGAAAGAAGATGACCAGGCCGCGATATTTATTTCCGATATCAGCGAACTCGTCCAGGGTCAATTTTTATTGCTGAAATCAGACGGCAGCCTGATCGCTTCCTACTCTTCTGAATCACCTGCCCAAACAATAGATGCATCACAGATCGAGGGGCTTGATACAGCAATGCAGGGGGAAAAGAGCGTGGTGATTCATTACACCCTGCAAAATCCATCTGTCGAAGTTTTACTCCCGGTGGTTGATGCTCGCCAGCAGCTGGTCGGTATCGTCGCTGTGTCTCAATCCCTGGAAAGTATCTATTCCAATATCGGAAACGTGCGCACATCAATCCTGATCATCCTGGTCTTCCAGTTGATCATCGGAGTGATCATCGGGATTTACCTGGCGGGGAAAATTGAGCGTCCCATTGGACGGGCAGCTACTGGTGTCATTGATATCGCTGCCGGGATTGATATCGACCCGGTTCCTGAAGCAGGTCCACGCGAGATTCGCCAGCTGTCTGCTGCGGTGAATATTTTAGCTGAGAGATTGAGGATCTTGGAGGAAACCAGGCGCCGCTCATTGGCCAATATCGTCCATGAATTGGGACGTCCTCTGGGTGCCATCCGATCAGCAGTCCATATGTTGATTACCGGAAATGTAGATCATCAAGTTGAACACGAACTGCTTGAAGGCGTCAACCGGGAGATCAAACGTATGCAGCCTCTGCTGGATGATCTTGCCCTGCTGCACGGACAGGTGACCGGCAGCATGTCCCTGGACTTGCGCTCCACAGATTTCAACGATTGGCTGACATCTTCTATCTTACCCTGGCGTGCTGCAGCCCTTGAAAAGGGCCTGGAATGGAACACAGATATCCCGGTCAACCTACCGGCGATCACGATTGACCAACAACGGATGGCACAGGTATTGGGCAATTTATTGAGCAATGCTGTGAAGTACACACCTCAAGGTGGCAGCTTATTGGTCAGCGCTGGGGTCGAAGGAGCTGAGATCTGGTTCCGGGTAAGCGACAATGGCCCGGGAATCGACCCCCAGGAATTCGAGCTCGTTTTTGAACCCTTTTTCCGCAGCCAGAAAACGAGTCGCTTCCCCCAAGGCCTGGGGCTCGGATTGACCATCGCCCGCGATATCGTCAATGCGCACGGTGGTACCCTCGAGCTGACCAGTGCCCTGGAGCAGGGAAGCCAGTTCACCGTACGGCTACCCATCGAACCTGCTCGATAAATGGTTCTCCATAATCAACCTGGCTGTCCGGCAGATTAACCCCGAAGTTGTGGAATCTGGGGGAGAAAAAAGCCAGGTTTTCACGCGAAGCTAACGAATAGAATTGGGTATGCCGGTTCACCGCTGCTATATCATTTCAGAGCAGAAATTAATTGGATATTGTCTACCATAATTTTCATTTTAAGGCGTATAATATCAATTCGTTTTAATTTTAAATATTATTAACAGGGAAAGGGATTTGGGAGATGAAGAAGGTATTCAAATGGATTGGCATTGTGCTGGTTTCACTGGTTGGTCTGGTACTTATTGCAGGATTTGTATTTTTCTTAATCGGAAACGGCCGCCTCAACAAAACATACGATTTTCCCCCATCGAACATAAGCATCCCAACGGATGAAGCAAGCATTGCATTTGGAAAGCATCGTGCGGAGACACTTTGCGAAAGTTGTCATGGAAAAGACCTCAGCGGTGGCAACTTGCTGGATGACCCGATGCTGGGCGTTCTGGACGCCCCCAATCTGACAACCGGTGCAGGTGGGATCGGGCAGGAATATACCTCCGATGAAGATTATGTGGGCGCCATCCGTCATGGCATCGATCCGGAAGGAAAACCGATTTTTATGCCCGCGGTTTATTCCACATCGCAGTTGAGCGACCAGGATTTAAGCGCCATCATTGCTTACCTCAAGACAATCCCACCAGTAGATAATACGACCAGGGGCCAGCAGTTCAAGCCTGTTGCGAAAATATTATTTGGCGCAGGTCAGTTCCCAAAATTACCGGTGGAAGTGGTAAGTCATGATATTAACGTCACTGCTCCTGAACGTGGTGTGACCGTGGAGTATGGTGGGTATCTTATCAGCACCAATGATTGCCAGGAATGTCATGGACAGGATTTAGCTGGTGCCGAATTCCCAGATCCAACCATAACGCTCATTACGCCGAATATCACACCTGGAGGGGAAGTTGGTTTCTGGTCAGAAGAGGACTTCATCAACACGATTCGGACTGGTACCGCACCGGGTGGCCACCAGCTGGATAACGAACACATGCCCTGGGAAACTTATAAGCTGTTTACTGATGATGAATTGAAGGCAATCTATATATATTTACAATCACTTCCAAAATTGGAACAGTTCACACAATAGATAGACTGGATTGCCTTTGCAGCGGAGAGCCCCACATCCGCTTTCAAGATATTGACCTCCCTATTGAAACCAGGAACTCCGATCCGGTTGCACAGGCTCCAGATTGCTTGATTTTCCCCGGAGAATGGTCCTCCTTGAATCGATCCGGGTTTTGCTCTCTTCCCAAATCTGCGCATTTTGAAAAAGGTTAGATGCCAAGCGCACCAGCGCGGCCTGGGTCCCTGGTCATTGCATTCTTAGTGCAGGCTCGCGTCGAAAGGGATTCCTGGGGGATTATTATCTGAAGTGGACCCGGGGAAAATTACAAAAAGATAACTCCCCAAAAATGTGATGCGAGCCTTTGGCCATCTGATCCGTAGGAACCCGCAAAACCTTTCACAGCTGGTCTTAACGAGCAATTCACCTTCCATCAGATGGTGAACCAGTCTTGTAAAAAGTGCCGATTCAGGCAAATTTACAAATTTCTAAGGTCTTTTCACCACGCTTGCATTTTGTTTTATTTTATTGTAAAATGAAAGTAATTACAAGCAAAAGGAACAACTCTCCTTATCCAGGTATTTTTCGAATTCTCATGACTACTTCAGAAGGTTTATATCTTGAAGAGCGGCGCATCGAAATCCTGAACCATGTGAAGCAAAAAGGCCGGGTTTCTGTGCTCGAGCTCAGCCACCAATTAGGCGTTTCAGGTGCGACGATTCGCAGTGATTTACAATCTCTCGCTGACCAAAATTTGATTATCCGCACCCATGGCGGTGCCATCCCTTACAAAGTGGGATTTAATGAGCTCTCCCTGGCCTTGCGCCGCCAGCGCCAGATTGATGAAAAATTGCGCATCGGAAAGGAAGCTGCTGCTTTGGTGACCGACGGTGATGCTATTTTCCTGGATAGCAGCAGCACCACCCTGGCCATCGCCAAACACCTGAGGGACCACCGGAATCTCACCATCCTGACCAACAGCCTTGTCATAGCACAGGAGATGTTGGATGCAGCAGGCGTTACCGTGGTGATGCCGGGGGGAAAGGTGCGACAGGATACTGCCTCGCTGGTCAGTCCTGATAATTTGGGGTTATTGGAAAGGTTAATCATTCAAAAGGGATTTTTTGGCGCCCATGGGATTACCATGGCAGATGGCCTGACGGATGTCAGCCCGGAAGAAGCCGAGTTTAAACTTTCATTGATTGCGAAATGCAGAGAAATCATTATTGTCCTGGATAGTACCAAGTGGGGCCGGGTGGGGCTAACGTCCTTCGCCCGCTTGAAAGAAGCGGACATCGTAATCACCGATTCTCAAGCACCTCCCGACCTCGTAGATCAGGCTCGCAAAGCCGGTCCAGAAGTGATCTTGGTTTAAATAGATTTTGGAGATTTTCTGTGCCTCAAAACCTGGTTGAAATGATTATTCGATAAACAAAGAATCAATTTGAGGGCATCTTTTATGGCAACTGCAGTTGTAATGCCGAAGCAAGGGAATACAGTAGAAAGCTGTCTCATCCTCCAGTGGCACAAATCTATCGGGGATGAAGTCGCTGAAGGTGAGACATTATGCGACGCAGAAACCGATAAGGCTGTTCTGGAGATTCCCAGCCCTGCGTCAGGCAAATTACTGGAGATTTTCCACCAGGCCGGAGATGAGGTGCCTGTTTTTACGAACATCGCTGTGATTGGTGAATCTGGCGAGGATGTGAGCGCCTTCAGGCCAGACAGCCCTGGGGAGGTCACTCCAGAGAGCACTATCCCTGAAACTTCTGTGGGACTCACCTCCGATCTGAATAACGGGAATGGAGAGGCGGATTTGGGATATCAAGAATCTGCACAACCAGGCCAATCTGGGGTTTTCATATCCCCCAGGGCGAGAAAATTGGCAGCCAGGAAGGAAATCGATATCTTCCAATTGAATGGTTCAGGGCCTGGAGGCCGCGTGATCGAGCGCGATGTACAGTCAGCCCTGGAAGCGAGAAAACCGATCTCACCCGTGGCGAAATCCATGCTGGAAGGAGGCAATTTCACCGCTCCTGTCGAGGGTTCCGGACCCAGGGGCCGGATTATGTCAAAGGATTTGATCCATGGAGCAGTGCAAACAGGCAGCGGGATTGCAGGTCCTGCCCCTGCTGGGAAGAGAAAAACAATCCCAATCCGGGGTATGCGGCGCCTGATCGCTGAACGGATGTTGCACTCTCTGCAGACCACCGCCCAGCTCACCCTCAACGCCTCTGCCGATGCCAGGTCCCTGATTGCTTATCGGAAGCAGCTCAAGGAGAGCCCGCAGGAAAGGGGTCTCAGGGATGTGACGATCAATGATTTAATCTTATTCGTGGTATCCCGCATCCTAGTTGATCACCCGCAGCTCAATGCTGTCGTGGAGGATGATTCAATCTACCAGTATGAGCAGGTTCATTTAGGCGTTGCAGTCGATACCCCGCGCGGGCTGGTTGTACCGGTAATATTTTCGGCAAATCAAAAAAGCCTGGTGCAAATCTCGGAAGAGGCACGCCGGCAGGCACAGGCTTGTGTGAATGGTGATATTAATCCCGATCAATTATCAGGCGGTACATTCACTGTCACAAATTTAGGTGGCCTGGGGATCGAGAGTTTTACACCGATATTAAACCCCCCTCAGGTCGGGATTTTAGGGGTGGGAAACATCAATCTAAAACCAGTCGACTCTGGTGGCGAGGTGACCTTTATTCCCTACCTAGGGCTGTCGCTCACCATTAACCACCAGGTCGTGGATGGTGCACCGGCAGCTCGTTTTCTGGGTGCCATCGCGCAGGGGATCGCAGATGTGCAGCTGTTGCTTGCTTATTAACTTGCTTGATTACCCTCTTTTATTGAGACCCAATAGGTGAATGATGACAAAGGCAATTTCGATTAATCCTTCGGACGTACGGGGAGCTTCAAAAATAGAAAGTGTAGAAATTCCCATTAATGCATATGTCCTGGATCCAGTGCGAGAAACCGCTAAATATGGCCGCGCAAACCTGGTGCGCATCTACCGCGATATGGTGTTTATCCGTGAATTCGAAACCATGCTGGATCGCATAAAAATGGAAGGGGAGTACCGGGGAATCAAATATACCCACCGGGGTCCGGCACATCTATCCATCGGTCAGGAAGCCGCTGCCGTAGGTATGGCTTACCATCTGAGTCCATTTGACTTTATCTTCGGCTCGCATCGAAGCCATGGAGAGATCCTCGCCAAGTGCTTTTCTGCAATCCACCAGCTGGACGAGAGTGATCTGGTGGAGACCATGGAAACCTATATGGAGGGGGATTTGCTGCGCGTGGTAGAGCAGTTTTCCAGGGGTGATGCAAAGAGCCTGGCTACCGACTACGTTTTATATGGGACATTGGCTGAGATATTTGGCCGGGAGCACGGGTTTAATAAGGGTATGGGCGGATCAATGCACGCCTTCTTTCCGCCGTTTGGCGTGATGCCAAACAACGCCATCGTGGGCGGATCGGCGGATATCGCCGCTGGAGCAGCGCTATTCAAACGGGTTAACCGCAAACCGGGCATCGTCATTGCAAATATTGGGGACGGATCGATGGGCTGCGGGCCAGTATGGGAAGGGATCATGTTCGCCGCGATGGACCAGTACCGCACCCTGTGGGATCAAGAACTTGGTGGCGGGCTGCCGATCATTTTTAATTTCATGGATAACTTTTACGCCATGGGCGGTCAACCCATGGGGGAAACCATGGGTTTCGAGATCCTGGCCCGGGTCGGTTTAGGCGTAAATCCGGAAGCCATGCACGCAGAAAGGGTCGATGGTTTCAACCCTCTTGCCGTTGCAGATGCCATCGAAAGGAAAATTGATGTACTTCAAGAAGGGAAGGGTCCTGTACTTCTAGATACCTTGACATATCGCTTCTCTGGTCATTCACCCTCAGATGCTTCAGCATACCGTGATAAATCCGAAGTAGATCTCTGGCGGGAACAGGATTCTATTGACTGGTTCCGGGATTACCTTGAGGGCAATGGCCATGCGGTGGAGCTCGATCTGGATGCTGTCCACCAGGAAATTTCTGAAAGGTTATCCCGGGTCCTGGAAGCTGCAGCTTCGCTGGAGATTTCGCCCCGCGTGGATGTCAATACTGACACGATCGGCGGTATGATGTTTTCCAATCAATATCTCGACCGCATGGCAGATGGAAAACCTGGGGTCCTGATCCCTAAAGATGAAAGCCGCCTGAAGATCACCTATGCCAAGCATCGCTTTGGTTTTAAGGATGGAGAACCGACACCCAAGCTGAAAACGCTGACCTATGCGGAAGCCCTTTACGAAGCCATGATGCATCGTTTTTATGAAGACCCGACCATGATCGCATATGGAGAGGAAAATCGAGATTGGGGAGGGGCATTCGGTGTCTACCGCGGGCTGACGGAATGCCTGCCTTACCATCGATTATTCAACTCCCCAATTTCTGAGGGAGCGATCGTTGGCACGGCGGTCGGCTATGCCATTTCTGGAGGTCGCGTTGTAGCAGAGCTGATGTATTGTGATTTCATGGGACGCGCTGGCGATGAAATTTTTAACCAGATGGCAAAATGGCAGGCCATGTCTGCCAATTTACTGAAAATGCCGTTGGTTTTACGTGTCTCCGTGGGTGCAAAATATGGTGCCCAGCATTCCCAGGATTGGACCTCGCTGGTCGCTCATATTCCCGGGTTAAAAGCCATGTTCCCTGCGACCCCATACGATGCAAAAGGCATGCTGAACCTGGCATTGCACGGTACGGACCCGGTCGTGTTTTTCGAGAGCCAGCGTCTCTACAACGAGACAGAACAATTTGTCGAAAGTGGAGTCCCCATTGAATATTACGAGATCAAAATGGGTGAACCTGCCATCCGGCGCGCAGGAAAAGATCTTACCTTCGTCACCCTTGGCGCTACCCTTTACCGCGCCCTGGAAGCAGCCCAGGACCTCAAAAAACTTTACGATCTGGATGTAGAAGTGATTGATGCTCGTTTTATCAATCCACTCAATTATGAACCGATCTTGAAATCTGTCAGGAAAACAGGCCGCGTATTGCTAGCCTCAGATGCTTGTGAACGTGGTTCATATCTACACACCCTGGCCTCCAACATCAGCCAGTTTGCGTTCGACTACCTCGATGCCCCTGTAGCAGTTGTTGGTTCTCGCAACTGGATCACGCCTCCTGCGGAGCTGGAAGAAGCCTTCTTCCCCCAGAAAGAATGGATCATCGATACGGTTCACGAACGGATCCTTCCCCTGCCAGGCTACTCACCGCTCACCAACCAGTCTGTAGGTGAAATCATCAGGCGGAATTATCTGGGTGTATAGGTTTCTTCTTTAGATATTTACCGGAAAGCATACCTGGTAAATCAAGTATCTTTGCTTCCGCAAGCTGGATACCAACCCCGAAAATAGTACCAAACAAAAGTGGAATCTTCTGGCACAAATAACAGGAGATTCCAATGAAAGGATCAAGGTTCACTCAAACTCAGATCGTTAGAATCCTGGTGGGAGCTGAAGCAGGCATTGCTGTCGATGAACTCAGTTGACAATGCGGGTTCAGTAAAAGTGCACACGATAATTGGAAAGCCAGGTATAGCGGTATGGATGCAGCAATCTTAATGAGGCTCAAAGAACTGGAATTGGAGAACCAGAAACTGAAAGAGATGTATGCAGACATGAGCCTGGAATACAAGGGGTTGAAGGATATCGTTAAAAATAGGTTTTCACGTTAGCGGAGTCTGGACCCCCTCGAACTGCGCCAGTTCCTCAGGGTGTAAGTTGAGAGAGGCATAGAATTGATCAATTCATGGTGAGGTAAATGAGCAAACTTGACGTTAATGACCAATTAATTGAAGCACTGCTGGGACGGGTGGCGCCTCTGGTAGAGCGAACTACTGGTTGGAATTTGGATCTGGTGAATTTGCGCTCCAAGGTGATTCCAAAGGAACGTGGTTATGAGGAGATCCTTCTTGGGCGGCTGCGCGACTTGGGATTCTTCGTGGACGAAGACATGCCGCGACCTTTGCTCGACCGGTTGGTGGAATACCTGGTCGAAAGCAGCGTGCAAGCAGCTTACCAAACTGGAAAGGGGGAACTGCTGGTGGTTCGCGAGAATGTGGACGATAGCAATTTGGATGGGTTGTGCGTTGTGATTGCCCATGAGCTCGTACATCGTGGGCAGCATATAAATCACCCAGAGATATTCCAGCAAATAGAGGAAACCGTTCACAGGGTCATCGCGCCTTATTTCTCCTCACCAGATCAGATCGATCTGGGAGAGCTGTTGCAGGCGCTTAACGAAATCCAGCCTTTCATGACCCTCATCGAGAGCCATGCTGCATATATCCAGCAGCTCATCGCCAATCGCTATTATCCCCAGGCAAGGATCGAGACCCATTTCACTCTACCCATAATGATCTTCCGCCTTTTCGGAAGCCAAAAATTATCACAATATACCGACGGTCTCCCAGCCATCGCTACCGCAATAAGCTCTGGTGAAATGGAATATCTCTATCGAAACCCCAAGCTCATTTTCAGCACATAGAATTGAACAGATTGACTGCACGAGGTGATACGAAACTAATTCGGTGAATATAGGAAATACCTGTAACCAGGCTAATGCACTGCCAATATTGTGGACTGTTACCGGACGAACCCACTGGAGTGAAAGCTTGCACTCGCCACCGATGTGAAATGACCTTTGAGGTTTAACCAACCCTGATGAGCGAGTTTCCTATCTTCAGGTCCAAAAGGAACTGGATCAGGTGAAAACAGGTTTATCTAAGATTCGTTTTCACGACATTTGGCACACATCAGCGACTCTCATGTTGCCACAAGGCGCCCATCCTACGCTTGTTCAAGAGCGGCTTGGACATTCTTCCATCAATCTCAATTTGGACACATATTCCCATATGATAAGGTAACCATGACCTGCTGTTCTTTGAAACCTGGTTTTTACAGCATGAAGTTTACTCTAACCTTAATCCCTCTTCGAAACCATATTCTCAATTATTACTGCATACCCGGATAGAATGCCCACCGTTATTATGAGTCGTTATGGAGTACCCCCAGCTCAGCCGCTAAATCATAGTAATGTTTTGCTTCAGTTCGATTTCCCAACAATTCGTGAGATTGACCCAGATTTAAATACAGCGAAGGATAAAATTCACTAACGCGCGCGTCGCCTACTGCTTCTGCTTTTTCGAGAGCAACCTGGTTCCAATGCAGGCGTTCTTCTGGTTGATCTTGATGGCAAGCCATATAATGAGCCGCAACGCAAGCTTCATAGTCATCTTGTGCGGATTCCCAGGCTTTTTGATAACAGGCACGCGCCTCATCGATCTGCCCTTGAAATTCGGCCCGGGTTCCTTCAACACAGAGCTTGATCACCGGATTATTCAAATCCATATTTTTTTCAAAAACTAATTCCTCTAGCGACCTATGCAGCCCAAGATTAACCGTAACAAGGTGTGAAATCCCGGGCGTCGGGGGTGCGCCGCTTTTCTAAATTCGCCTTGGTTGTGTTGTTGGGTACTTAGCTGCTGAGGATCCCATTCACCCATAAAATTACTTGTGCTGACCCAGGGTTAAAATGATCCCGTTTCGACTTTTCCCGCACGTTTGAAGTTCGCGATGATCACTCCACTTGGTAATGACTTGGATTCAACCAGTGCATAGCCAGCGGATATCGTCCCTTTATCAAACAAACGTTTTCCCTTACCGAGAGTCACAGGAAATATTTTAAGCCAAAATTCATCCACCAGATCATGCTCCAATAATGTCTGGAGGAAATTGCTACTGCCGTGCACCTGTAATTCCGGGCCATCCTGCCCCTTGATCTGCTTTATTTTTTGGACAACATCACCGCTCATAAAAACCGAATGACTCCACTCGTGTTTTGTTAGCGTATTTGAAGCAACATACTTTGTCGCTTTGTTGATGCCTGCCCCTTCATCTTCATGATGCGGCCAATATGCAGCGAAGGTCTCAAAGGTTTTTCTCCCTAACAACAAATCAAAGGGATGGCCCATCTGCCCAGTCATTATTTTGCCTAAAGCTTCATCAAAATATGGAACTGTCCATCCGCCATACTTGAAATCCCCGCTGTCATCCTCTTCGGGTCCACCAGGAGCTTGCATGACTCCGTCAAGTGTAATGAAACTTAGAACAACGATTTTTCTCATCTACGACTCCTGATCCCATTTTCTAAATTTAGAAACTCCTAATTATTGTGCGAGCCGCCTGATCTAAATATTTGACATTACTGCAGCAGCGGAGCGAACTGGCAAAAACGCAGGCCTCACCTTCTGCCGGAGAGAGAGAGGGTTCTAAACAAGCTAAGCCACCCAGGTTTGGGCGGTCCCCCTGGAGAGGTCGTTCTCCATCCAGCAGCCTCTAAGATAATCTCATGCTGTATACCAGTCCAACACGCGTAAGGCACGCAGGGTGATCCAGCGGCTCGGTTTGCCTTCGCCTTCATCTATCTCGACCGGCATCACGCCAGGATACCTTGTCTCGAGCGTCCACCGTCCATCGCCATCACGCTTCGACGCCACTAGGTCGATCGCTTCCGCCGCACGCTCATCGGGTGCGACACCAGCTTTTCGCAAGTACTCCTGTCCCCGCAGACGGGCTCCGGTTACTTCTGGTGTGCCTCGATCCGCCCGTTCATACTCGAGCAGAGCCTCCAGAACGCAGATCGTGGTGTTGAACGACGACCGCGATGAACCATTGACTGCCTTGCAGTTCCAGCCGCCATCAGGCAGCTGTTCGCTGAGCAGACGCTCAATGATACCCCGCACGTCCTGTTCGAAATAAGCGCCGACCGCCCCAACCTGCTCGTTGATGCACGGCTCAATTTCGCCTTCAAAGAAGGTATTGCGGTCACATTCCTGCGGGCCGCATCCCTTCCACGTAACCTTGTCGCGAACCAGGCGCAAGGCCCGGATTGCCTGGTCGCTGGCGGGATCCAGGCCCATGTCGCAGCAGCATGAGCACGTGCATCGTTGAGTCCCACCCGCGGTTCCATGCCGCACCTCCCCACTGGCCGTCACTTCCCTGCATGGCGAGCAGCTGCGCACCCAGCCTTCGGTTGCGACCCTCCCGCGCTCATCCGCGACTTCATCCGCAGGTGCTGCGGTCAGGTCGCGCATCACCTGCCAGCGGATCGCCGGGTCAGAATCAAGCAACCAGCTGATCAATGCACTGTTTAGCTGCAGCCTTTGCCAGTTAGATGAATGGTCTGACATCTGCTGTATTCTCATCGCTTTTGGGGGACTGCAGAGGTTTTCAGGTACCCGGCTTCTAGCGCGCCCCTGTTCCACCCATGGTCGTCTGGTCCGGTGTCGTCCTGCTAAAGTGCAGCGAGGAAATCCAGCACCCGCTGTATCAGGAGGGCGGTTGCCTCGGCGTCGTACGAGGGCAGTGAGCTGTCGGCGAAGTAGTGCTGGTCGCCAGAGTAGAGGAACAGCTCCGCCTGGTCGGCTTCTTCGACCAGTGCCCTAGCCGCCTCGATATCGCCCTCACCCACAAAAATTGGATCGGCATCCATACCATGCACCTGCACTGGCACACCTTTCGGCCAGGTCGATCCGAACTCCGCTACCGGTACACAGGAATAGAACAGCAGTGCACCGCGCGCCCCGGGCCGGGTCTGGGCCAGCTTTTGCGCCGGGATCACTCCAAGAGAGAACCCAGCGTAGACCAGTTCAGCCGGCAAGCCCTCCACCGCTCGCTCCCCGCGCTCAATCACCTCACTAAATCCGAGTTGCTCAACAAATTCCATACCGCTCTCCAAGTCGTCGAAGGTGCGGCCATCGAAGAGATCGGGCGTGTGGACGACATGCCCGGACTGGCGCAGCCTGTCAGCAAACTCGACCACCCCGGGGGTCAATCCTTGCGCGTGGTGGAATAACAGTACCTCTGCCATTTTCAATTCTCCTCTCTGGGACTGCCACGATAATTGTCACCTGATGAATTGCGATCCCTGCTGGTGATGCAATACGAGATCACGTTAATTTTTTACCGAGTTCATCGATATCGAGACTCACATAGTTCAGCCATACCCCTCCGGTGCACACTTTGAATGTCCGCTCTATCTCATACCCATGCTCAGAGGGTATCCCTCTCACTAATAATAATCTTCTATCCCAAAACCGAACTGCTTGTTTACCTCTGTCATTCGAATGAAATGTTTCAATCGCTTTTCATATTCGCCTGGTCTTTTTCTGGCAGCATCGATGTACGCGATGCGAATCCGCCGATAAGATCCAGAATACGATTGAAAGTTCTCCCAGGCTTGTCCATTCTCACGAATAGCCGCCATTATATCAGCAGGATACTCAAAATGGTCCAGGTCTACCGCTGCTAGATCGGCGAGGATATCCGGAATTACTTTCCCCCGTTGGATTAATCTTTTGAGTCTCTCTTTGTTGGTCTGCGAGTACTCACTTCTAGCCTGTCGCGGGCTAAACCGCTGAGCTGTTCGCTCCTCATCTAGACTCTTGATGATACTATCAATCCATCCAAAGCAGAGTGCTTCTTCTACCGCCGCGTTGTACGGGATGCGCGCAGTTCCTGTTTCCTTCCGGTAATAAATTAACCAGATTTCCTTTTCGACTCTATAGTGCTCTTCCAACCAGTTTCGCCAATCCTCTCGATTGGTTATATACAGGGTTTTGGTCACTTCCATCTTATAATTTTCAGGAGTTTCTTATTTTTGTGCGGGCAAATGGTTGCAGCTGTGCGGGTGTCAGGCGCTGTATCATCACGCAGGCTTACCCATCGTCCATAGCTTGCTGGCAGCATCACGATCAATCATTGTACAATGTTTTCAACGTCCGCAGGGCATGCAGCGTGACCCATCTAGAAGGCTCTCCGAGTGACTCAAACTCAAAAAACTGCTGCATCCAGCGCCCACCCTTTGGATGCTTTTCACATAACCAGCGCCCTTCCACCGTCTGTTTATCCAGCACCAGGGATAACCCTTCCTGTATCCGTGCCTCTCCAGGGGATACATAAGGAGCCAGCAACTCAAGCACCTCCAGGATGTCGGTGTCAAAGCGCAGCGGGAAGCCAAATTCAAACCAGCGGGAGCTGACCTTTCCGGTGCCATACTGGTATAAATTCGAATCCAGGATCTGCTCGATCGCCAGGTTCCTGGAGGTAACAATACTCTGGGTAACCCAATTTTCTGGCAAGTCTCTATAGGCTCTCAGAATGTCAACGGTAGCCCAGAGACAGGAGAAAGGCCGCAGCTTGGAGATACAGGGCCAGACTCCATCCTCACCTTGGATATCAACGAGCCAGGTCAATAATTTCTTGGTGCGGGGATCATTTTCGTATCCGGACCAGAGCATTAAACTGAGTAAATCGCCAGCATGGCAGGGTAGTTTGACCATGCGTCCCTTCAGCTCAACGGCGTAGGATCCGTCTTCCTGGAGACACCCATTGATCAGATAATCCATGGCTTTTCGAATACCAGGACCATCCTTGTAACCTAACCACTTCAGTATTCCCAAGTACCGTTTTGTGCCGTGATGAGGGCGTGCATCTGTCCCCCAATACCCTTCCGGGCGTTGACTGGACAGCAGTTTCTGGATGGGAGCAGACTGTGCGATTGCCTGAGCTGCTAACAGGACTTCCGGGTCATCTTCCGGTCGATCAAAGATCCAGCGCAGGGTGAAATAGCGGACAGAGGGGTGCGAGGGCTCCAGTAGCCAATCTGTAGGATCAGCATTCAAGATAGTTTTCCAGTTGCTCATTTCACCTCCAGGGGCTTTGAAGGGGTGGTTAAACTGTCCGTGTTTTGGTCCCTGGACACACCCAAACCGGGTTGAACGCTACTGGCAGCCGCGTCCATCCTTGCTCCGCCGGAGTTAACCCGCAGCTATCCTCCAGTGACCGCTCACTTCAATTCGATCGCCTCCTGCGGGCATTGCAGCACACATGCACCGCAGGCGATGCATTTTTCGGGATCATGGAAAACAACCACCCGTTGTCTGTAGTTCGGGGTCCAACAACCAACCGGACAGACGTTGTAGCACTGCCAAACACCCTTACATTTCTCCGGATAAAAATGGATTTCCAAGTAGCGTAATTCTTTTGCGAATTTCAAATGCTCTTTTAAGGTTGAACGCAAAGTTGGCTCTCCACTCATGAGATCACCTCCACCCAATGACTGGTGGAACCAACCAGTAAATTGCTCCAAGTGCCAGAGCAATGATTATCTCCCAGCCCCAATTAGCTTGTTCACCGCGCATCAGCGGGGACATACCTTGCAGTTCGGCAGCAGTGAAAACGGATAACCCGGTCAGTCCCACGATCCAATGAAAGGATTGTTGGACTGGCATTGGTCCCCAGATTGCACTATAGATGAAGAAACCCGCCAGAGCAATCAGCGCCAATGGAATGCTTTTTATCAGTCCATCCCGTCCGGGCAGCCAGGGATGCACGATTGCATAAAAATATGATAAGCCCAACAAGCTGGCAGTCACCGGCCAGAACAGATTCCGCCAGAAAATGAACACCGGGAGCAATATCAACAGAGCATAAAAACCCAGCGTGACGGTGACCATCTCCAACCGATCCTTGAACGGGAATTTTACCCAACGCATCCGGTCTGATTTCTTGCGTTTGCTGGCCAAGTAAGCAGGGATATCCGCTGCACGTACTGGCCCCCAATGGACTCCCCAGCCAGTTTCTTTGCGTATCCTCCAGCCGTCCACCCCGTTAGCGCATAATTGAGGCAGGATTAAGGCATGGTGGTTGACAACTTCGTCTAGATGTGAGAACTTTACCGCGGCGATCACTTTTTCTGCACTGAAATAGCCACCTCCAGCCGCACACCAGACGTTGATTCCAGCAGAATCGGCTACCAGCACCCAGACGTTTACCCTGCCGTCAATCGCTTTAACCAACCGCCGCACGGTCAGGTCGAAATTACCCGTCACAAGCACGGGCGAATCCGCATCTGGATGGCCAACTGCATACAATCCTGTCCGCACCTTGGGATAAGGCGGGATGATGCGGAAGAAAAGCAGCCATAAATCAAGCAACAGAGTCCGGAGAGTGATGCGGTTTCTTAATCTTCCAATTACCGCTGCAGGTAGTTCAGGTTTGAGATGATCAGATTCGGCGGGGAAAGCTTCGTACAGGACCAGACTTCCACCAAGGAATGACGCAGCCACATCGGTGTGGAATCCAATCTGAGTCAGCATCTGATCAAAATCTCGTAAGGACCTGGTGCTTGTCCGGGTAATCAGCCAGGTTAACAGCACCAACGGTAAGCGCACAAGATAAAAGAGCAGCCGAGTGCTGGACTTGGCAGGAATTACCTCATCAGCAATCAACAATCGGCCATTTGGTGTTATTAATTTTTGGCTGGTCTCAAGAACAAATTGCTGGTCACCCGGTGGAAGTTCGCTGAAGACCAGGGTGGAGACGATCAGGTCGAAGGACGCCGTGGAAAACCGCTCGCCAATTAATGCAGCATCCATATACTTCAAGCTGACAAGTTCCTCGAGTTGTGCGTCTTTGACTTTGCTCTCCGCTTCAGCCAGCATCCGGGGTGAAGAGTCAATCGCTGTAACAAGCGCGCCTTTCTTCGCCATCATCATGGTCAGTGTACCAGTGCCGCAGCCGATCTCCAGCACTCGTAACCCTTGGCAAATGTAGTTATCTACAATGTGTTCCCTGATGCGCTGGATCCTTCCTAATGTAAGGTATTGGATCCCCCGGTCGTAATCCTTAGGGCTGGTTTCCAGCCACTTCATAAAAACAGTTGCCATTTCAACAAATCACCATTGGATGCCAGCTCCCACTGTGGGAGGGGTTCCTGGATTTCTGCATATTACATTTTTTAAAACCATCGCATATTGAATGCTTGATTCCATCGATCGGGCCAATGAGTCTGAGCTCAGTGGCGAGCGGTGAATCACCATCCGAGCAAAATGAGGCTGAGGCACAGAAAAATTCCTGGATAAGCAAAAATTTTAAGTTTCGAGTGCATGCTTCGTTGGTCGCTGTTATGGGGAACACTTTTATTCATTCGATTGATAGAGGCGGTTGGATAGTATGACCAAAAAGACTGCTCAATTCAAATGCTTCTATGCCTTGTAAACCCAACATAAGAGACAATTCCCCACCGTGATGAATATCGTGATTCATCAACCGCCAAATTGTCCATTGGCGCGAGACACAATAAACTTTCCCATTCCATGTGTGCCTATAGGTTTGCCAAAGATCTGCGACATTCCATGAGGAAAGGAAATTCTCGATGACCTGCCAGGTAATATCAAGCCAGCGTACCAATTCGATTGATTGGTCCGAAATGGCGATTGATTCTTCCACAACATTCCGGTTGCCATCACCATCCTGTTGCCAGTCGTCGATTTGATTGGCAACATCAGAGCTTCCAGGCGCGCCCATTCTCAGAAGCCAGGTAAGCCGTCCTAAACTGATGTGCCGCACTAATTCCCCCACTGAAAAGAAATTCTCTGCAGGACACCAATTTAATTGTTCTGGCGCTAATGGCTTGACGGCATTCACAAGACTCTGCTGATAACCACCCCAACCTTCATAGATATTTCGTAAAGAGTCCAGGGGTTTGGTCATTGCAATTTTCCCTTATTGCGTTCGTTGAAATTTATAGAATCTTAAGAGGCAAGATTCAATTCATGTTATCAGATTGTTCTGGTTCATAGGGTGCTTTATTATCAATATCACCAACAAATTCCGGCAGACGATTATGCCCCATATGCTGCCTGATCGCCATGTTTTCCCCAAGATGATACCAATAATGATAAATTACCCGTTGCAATAGATTTCCATGCGTGACCTTGAGTGGCTTGCCTCTACTGATCACGTGCATTTGAAGAGTGTTTGATGTCAAAGTATCCAGCCACGGATCAACAGCCTGAGTGATGGCTTGCCACGCCGCCAATATTTCCACGAGCGATGGGGTACTGGCAGGAGCACCATAAGCAAAATTTTTTCTAATATCTGGGAAAAGAATTTCACCCTGCCCATAAGTCAGAAAGTATTTTTGTTCTTGCCACGCCAGATGTCCGATGTTCCAACTGATACAGTTCATCGGTAAAATACGTTTTTGGGCATCTACTTCCGTGACACCTTTGACACCGCGTAAAAATTCGCTTCGCGTAAATCTCAATTGATTGACTAATGGATGTGGCATTTATATTATTTCTCCCATAGATATCCTTTCGATTTGGCGATACCAGCCTGACACCGGTTGAACTCAACGGTTCGCTTTGCAGGATATTTCTTTTACCTCAGGCCTGCCCGAATTTCAGCTGCCAGGTTATCCAGAACAAATCTCAACCAGTGCAGCGAACGGCTGGCTGATACATAGAGAAATTCATAGTCTGAGCAATCATCCCAATCTGGATCATTTCCGCATGACCTAGCCAGGTTTGTCATGGTGCGTGAATGATCGCACCGATTCTTCCTGCTCCAAAACTTGGTTCGGTTCAATCGAATCCCGGACTGGCACCAGGTTAATAAAAGCAGACCTAAAGTACATATTGTTTAAAACTGGAGGCAGCAAGCAGAGTCCAGCCAACGATTCCGACCAACACAAGCAGGTTTACGAGAGTAGACCAGGAGGATTCCCAGGTCCAAAGCCCAACCATGATGGGAAGAAACAATATCCAGATAATGATTTCCCCGACGATAGGTAGCGCCTGCACCCAATTCCACAGCAAGCTCAGCCACTCTCGATTGATCACCAGTGCGATAGCCAACCCAACCCACAGCAGCACAAAGATTAGGATGGCGTAGGTGCTGAGTACTCTCGGAACTGTAACATCCCAGAATTCGGATTTTTTCAATGCCGCCTCCTTAACAATTAAAATCGCTGATCCCATCAGGATCGTGCATGTCACTTAGGTTGAAAATCTCTTACACCTGCTCAGATTCATGGGTATCAAGCCCCTAATAGAACACGGATCGTAAGAAAGCTGCACAACGATTAACAAGCATACTGACGGTGGCAGGTTGACAAACATGCACCTCAATACTCGAATTCAAAGAAGTCCCTATGATCCGGATCCTATTTGCACCTCCTGCAGGTAGTTTCATCTTTCCCATCTAGCACTGATCGAGTTGCAGTAGCAAGTTTCTACTAGTATATAGAAGAATAATTTTCCGCGCAATATGCTTCCATCCCTTTCACCTGGATTTCCTTCATCCTGATGACAGCTGGTTCTAAATCATTTTCATAGAACCCATAAGCGAACCCAGGAGATTTATACCTTTCTTTTTCGTTTCTTATCATCCGCCACTCAAAAAGGTAGCGGGGAAGCTAGGCGCAGGGAAACGTGCCACCTGCATCCTGGAGTAATCCTATAGGCTGCCGCTTCGCAGGGGTTCTTACGTGAAAGCAAGGAGCTGCCAGTTGCGGAGGGCCGGTCATCATGAATCATACAAAGATAGTTCCTGTCATTTTGAATTTCACTAATTTGCTACCCAATGCATTCTGCGTTAGCTGTTATGTCCTGCAATTCACATTATTGCCTTTCGACGAGTCGCATAGTATTCAACTTTATCCTCCTCGCCTAGTGCTTGATAGAGAAGCTCAAGTTCTTCAAAGACATAGGGGTCAGGGTCCCCTGCTTGGTCCCATTCCTTTTCAAGGCGCAGCTGGATTTCAACTGCTTCGTTCAAACGGCCGAGTGATCGCAGGGTCCAGGCGATCATCCAATGTGCAATTTTGATCCTTTCGGGATTTCCTTCTCTCTCACGGGCAGCGAGGGCCAGTTTGAATTCCGAAAGGGCTTCTTCATCGCGTCCTAAAAGGTGAAGAGCATATCCTGTATTGTTATGGAGAGATCCTTCCCACTTCTTGGCGTCCGGCTGAGATGAGGACTGTGCGAGAGCTAACGCCTGGAGATTCCACTCAATTTGTTTTTCGGGCACGGTATCTACGAAGGCCATCATGTGAAGAGCGTCAATAGCTAGATCGTCGAGTTTTGCATTTTGCGCGAGCTCAAACGCCTGCTTAAAAGCAGTGCGAGCCAATTCTTTTACTTCATCTGTCTGTGATTCGGGTGAATGCGTGGCAGACGAATACGTCCGCCCTGATTCAAGATAATAGCGAACTTTGGCTTCAACGCCGGCATATTGAATTTGTGGTTCCATGTCTGCAAGAATTTGTTGGGCCGTGGAAAAATCACTCCGCAGCCCGTAGGTGCGGGCAATTTGCGTCTGAAGGATGAATACATCATCACCCGATGCAGTGGAAAGCGCTGATCGGAAACGTTCTTCGCTGATCTCAGGTTTGTTGAAATCCCAAAGTGATGAAACATCGATTGCCATGAATCACCTCCCGGAAAATTCTCTGGCGATATAACGAATAGGTTTATCGGCTGACAGGAAAGTTCGTTAATCTCATCAAGTCCATTGGAACGAAATCCTCTTGATCCGATTCAAACTTCCGGGACGCATCGGAGATTGTCATGCCTGCTGAATTATTACGTGAATTTCCGTTCACGACTCCCGAGTTAGTGAATACCAGTATACAAAAATATCTATCTCAGAACAAAACGTCAGGATATATGTGATTCTTACGATTTGGTGGAGAAGTGATCATTAATGATAAATGCCAGCACAAAATGGAATTAAGGCGGCGTGTTGAAAGTCTTCGAGCGATAACAGGAGTTCAAGCAGAACTTTTTATTTCCTTCCAATCTACATCAGATCTGTCATTTGATTGATTAAAATATTACGTATTGTTGAAAAAGCCCTTCCTCGGTATCTATACACTTGGATATTTGTTTTTTAAACACCGGTCCCCGAATGAGACCGCCTGGGCATCAGGGACGAGGATGAAGGGACTCTCGCCAATTTCTTCATCAGCTTCAAGTTGTGAGGTTTCACCTGCTGTTTCGTGGGCAAACCCATCCATCGATTTCGCAGGAATACACCAATAGCTAATATCAAATAAGCGCCCCAGCGAGGTAAAAAAAACCACCCGAAAATCCAGGTGATTTAAATTGATCGATAGAAAGTGATTAATAATTAAACGACTTGGCAGCCTGGTTGACCAGCTCCTGGACATTGTTCATCAGCTTATCGGTAAAATCCCTGATATAGCGATAGCTGCGATCGGTTTTTTCCTGCATCATTAGCTGCCAGGGTTCGCCGATGTTGACCACGCACTTACCACCAAACTGCCACCAGCCTACGGTATCCCGGTCGTGAAAATGTCCTTTGACCTCCCTGATAAACTTCGGTTCCACGTAAAACCCCACCGGGACAAGTGGTACACCGGTTTCCAGTGCCAGCAGCGCAGCCCCAGTACCCGCTCGACGAACTTCGCGCGACCCGCTCATGCGACCCTCAGGAAAAATTCCCACCGCATTTCCCCGACTCAGTCGATCACGCGCCATGGCGATCGCATCCTGTCCCTGCCCAACTACAACCGGGATCTGGTCTGCTAATTCCAGGATCTTACCGATAATGGGTAAGGTGAAGGTTTCTTCCTGGATGAAGAAATGAATCTTCTCTTTGACGATGAATGGCAGTATAAACGCGTCTGTTGCGTGGGGATGGTTGCCGACGATTATCTTCGGTCCAGGGGGTAAATTCTCCTCACCATCCACCTTGATGTCATGCATAAAAAGCGTAATATACGCCCTCACAATACTTTTCGCAGCGCTGTACCAGAAATCCATTTCCTGACCCCTTGATCAAAGGTAAGTGATGTTTTGTACACACCCATTTTAATAAATTTTCATGGTACCTGTCAAGTCATAAAATGGTAATAATGACTTTAATACAGTCATTACGTGAGTTTTATCCCAGGTCACTTTTACGCTGAGTATGCCCGGATGATTTGCCATCTATGCACAATAAAATACAGGTGCGCCATCACAGTAAAGGGATTTTTTCATCCTTTCTCCCTCCGTCGAGATCCAATCGTACTATAATTAACTGGCTCCAAATTAGAATGCGTGCATACTGCAGTTGGTAAATTATCACCATCAACATAACCTTCGAAATCACACACCATACAAGAGGAAATTACCCATGTCAATTGTCTTAGATGGCTCTGGTCTTACGATTGATAAGCTGGTTCGCATCGCCCGGGATGGAGAGCAAGTTGAACTACATCCAGAGGCGGTCCAAAGGATCAAAATCTGCCGGTCGATGTTGGAGGAAAAAATTGTAGCTCACGAGATCATGTACGGCGTCAACACAGGCATTGGTGAGTTCTCCGAGGTGGTGCTTAACGACCAGCAGGTCGAACAGTTTCAACGCTATCTAATTTACAACCATGCTGCAGGCATCGGTGAGCCAACCCCAATCGAATATGTTCGCGCTGCGATCGCAGGCCGCATCAATGTGCACGCACACGGAAATTCGGGCTGCCGGCCGGAAATTACACAAACCCTGGTTGAGATGCTCAACAAGGGCTTGACCCCGGTGGTATGCCAGAAAGGCTCTGTCGGGGCCAGCGGCGACCTGGCTCCTATGTCCCAGATCGCCCTGCTGATGATGGGTGAAGGCGAAGCTTTCTTCCAGGGGGAGCGGCTGCCTGGCAGCCAGGCGATGCAAAAAGCAGGCATCCCTGTACCAGGACTGAGAGCCCGGGACGGGTTGGCAGTGATCAATGGATCTAATTTGCTGACCGCTATGAGTGCCCTGCAGCTTTATGATATGCAGCGCTGGCTGAAGCAGGCTGAGATCGCCTGCGCAATGAGCCTGGAAGCACTGCTGGCAAATTTGAAACCCTATGATGTCAGGCTGCACGAAGTGCGTGGATTCCTCGGGGCTGTTCGCACCGCAAAAGCCCTAATGCAGTGCATGCAGGGCAGTGACCTGGTTTCCGGGGCGATTAAAACCAAAGTTCAGGACGCTTATTCAATGCGTTCTACTCCCCAGGTGATCGGTGCAGCTCACGATGCATTGGACTATGCCCAAAGCCAGGTAGAGATCGAATTAAACGGTGTTGGGGATAACCCGATCTTCCTTCCTGAATACAAATTGACCCTGACCGGGGCGAATTTCCAGGGTTCTCCTGTTTCCCTGCCGATGGATATGGCAGGAGCGGCACTCACCATGGTTTCTGTGATTTCTGAGCGCAGGCTGAACCGCCTCACCAACCCGGCCTTGAGTGCTGGTTTGCCCGCTTTCTTAACCAAGGGAGCTGGGATGTTTTCCGGGATGATGCTCAGCCAGTACACTGCCGATACTTTGATTGTTGAACAGCGCATGCTTTCGGCTCCGGCGAGCATCCAATCCATCCCGGCTGCAGCCGACCAGGAAGATTTCGTGTCTATGGGCATGAATACGGCTATCAAAAACCATCAGATCCTGGACAATGGTTATGGCATCCTGGGAATTGAATTCATGGCTGCTGCTCAAGCCCTGGATTTTCGCGACTTTACGCCCGGCAAAGGTGTCCAGGCTGCCCACAAGGTGATCCGGAAATATGTTACTCACCTGGATGAAGACCGGCCTTTGTATCCGGATCACAACCAGATGAAAACCCTGGTCAAATCTGGGGAAATCCTGGAGCAGGTCGAACAGGAAGTCGGCTCCCTGGGATAATAACTCCCTGAGATCATCAATCTGAGCTGTTTAAGAAGAAAATCCCCACTGCCTCACTCTTCAGTGGAGATCCCCATGTGAATGGCAGTTTGTTCAGGTCTGGTAGTTTTCCGCCATGGCGATGCGCTTATTCAATGCGGGGTGTGAGTAGAGCAGGATTTCTACCCAGGGTTCCGGATCTGCTTCCGCCAGATTCTGGTTTGCCAATCTTGCCAGGGCTGAGGCATAGGCCGCGCCATTACCGGTCATCTTAAGTGCGTATTCATCCGCCCGAATTTCTCGCTTGCGGGAATAGGCATTTCCGAGTGGCATGATGACCAACCCGTATAAACCCATCACCAATCCAAAGAGCGGCATCGCGGCTACATCGGAAATAGAATTAAACCCCAGGGCAATCACGCTCCAATCCAACGCTAGGGAGGCCAGGTAAAGTCCCCCCAAAGTAATCAAACTTTCGACGAGAATACCGATGGGTATATCATGGTGGACCAGGTGTGCAAGTTCGTGCGCCAGGACGGTCTCGATCTCATCCGCAGAGAACTCGCTGATCAGTGTATCCCCGAGCAGGATGCGGCGCGTATTCCCCAGGCCAGTAACGGCCGCGTTGGCAGCTTTTGTCCGCCGGCTCATATCAAATTTATAGACCCCACGCACGCGTGCTCCAGCACGATCAGCCAGGCTCATCAACCGCACAACCAGGTCCTCATCTTCTTCGTCCAATGGTGCAAACTTATAAAATAACGGCATTAGAAGCACGGGGGCAAGGTTCGCCAGTAGGACATTGAAAAGCAGTAACAGTAAACCTGTCCAGAGCCACCACAAATCAGGAGAAATCCTGAGCACAAAATAGACGATCTCGATCACTAATAAACCTAAGAAACCACCTACCAGCACACCCTTTGCCTGGTCTCCAATCCAGCCCCCCACGGTTTGGTTGGAAAGATCATAGCGGTGCGGAAGGATATATCCAGAATAATATCCTAACGGAAGGTCGATCAAGAAATAGAACCCACCAAAGGCCAGTACGAAACCCGCTACTACCAACCATTCGTTATCTGTCAGCCCATACAAAGCATCCCGCAAGGCGACTGACCATCCAGCTGCCAACCAGAGTACTGCATATACAGCTGCCAGCCCAAGATCGAGCAGCATTAACCGACGCTGGATTCGAGAATATTCCTTAGCCTGTATCTGCTTTTTCTGATCTATTGTCGCTTCGCTCATCAAACAAATCCTGGTCCTATTGTTTTTATTGTACCAACACACATTATACACAGGTTGTCCGGGGTACGATCTTCGTTGTTAGGCCGGCAGTTCTCCTGAATTGATGAAAGATCAGGCCGATGGCTTTGATCTGCCCAACAGGACGACGATCTCCGCAGCAGCTTCTTCGATCGACTTGGTCGTCACATCCACCAGTGGCCAATCCTTGCGCCTTTCAAATAAGCGGAAAGCGTAATCGAGTTCCTGGTGGATGTGCTCGAGATCTGCATATCCTTTACTGAAAGTCCCCATTCGCTCAGCGCGCACTCTCCGCAAATCGGAGAGGCGGTCAGGGTTGATCAACAAACCCACCACGCGTCCTTTAGGCAATTGAAAGAGCTCTCTGGGTGGTTCTATCTCCCAAACAATGGGGATATTGGCTACCTTCCATCCCCGGTAACCCAGGTAGAAACTAAGTGGAGTCTTTGATGTGCGCGAAACTCCAACCAGCACGATTTCAGCCTGGTTGAGATCATGCACATTTTGACCATCATCATGGCGGACTGTAAAGTCGATTGCATCTATGCGTTGCAGGTAGCTGGGATCAAAGGGGTCAAACAAACCCGGTTCAGAACGAGGCGGAGTCGAGAGTAGTTCCGCAAGACGCGCCAGTAGTGGTCCCATCAAGTCGATCGTGGTCACATTATGGTCACGCCCTTCCTTGAGCACCACACGGCGCAGCTGTTCACTGACAAATGTGTGCACGATAAAACCGGCTTTCATTTCTGCTTCGTGCACGATTTCACGGACTTGCTTGGGTGTTCGTATCCCACCGAAACGCGTTACCGTGATTTGCGAAGCGTCAAATTGAGACAAGGCAGCTCTGAGCACCCTTTCTGAAGTGGTTCCGGTCGCATCAGAAACTGCAAAAATATAGTACATAGCGTGCTCCTCGGAGCAATTAACCCATACTTTGCCCGGTCTGGGGAACCTGTTTCCTGCCGCCCTTTCTAACGAAGACCAATAGGTAGAACAAAGCACACATGATGATCTCCGCGATCAAGGAAAAGAGTGGGTCAAAATGCGTGGTTGTCAGGATGGCCGGTGTGGGTAGAACGGATTCAGGAAAGGTAACCAGCAAACCTGCCATGAGATTGTTTGCAGCATGCATACCAATGGCTAATTCAATCGTGCCGTCTTTAAGGGAGATCCAGGCCAGGAATGCCCCCAGAACAAAAAAGGTAAACAGCACAAGCAGGGTATTTTCGGCAACTTCAGGATTCGAGAAGTGTGGGAGGGCAAACAATACACCAGACCAGATCGAGAGGAACACCCAATTCCGGCTGATCAGGCTACCAGCCTGGACTAGATAGCCGCGAAAGAAAAGTTCTTCAGCGGTAGTTTGCATGGGTGTGATCAGGAGCGCCAGAATTGCGAAAGGAATGAAAACGCGAGCATCATAAGTGACGCTGAATGTCCCCGGGGATACTAAGTATTCAGCCAGTGTGCCAATACCCAATAACAGTGCCCAGAGTATGAAGCCTAAACCAACTCGGCGCCAGCTCACAGAGCTCCGCCATGTAACCAGGCTGCGCATTGATCTCCTGTGGATCAACCTGACTGCCAGCCAGATGCCAAACCAGAAGAAAACAAATCCAAAATTAAGCACCAGGTAATAAGGAATATGACCTAATAAGCTGGGATCGTAGACCAGCTGGGTCAGATCCATCAGCGGTAAACCTTGGTAAATACCGAAACCGATCAGCAATATCGCTGTTGCAACCCCGCCAATAATCAACCAGATAAACAAAATTGATAGCGTACCGAGTATATAACGCCAAACACTGGCATGCCCCTGGAGCGCAGCATCCAAATACGTGGGATCACCAACCTCAAGTTCAACTACTTGATTTTCCAATTCTGTACTCCTCGGAAACTTTGTTGTATTGGATTAAACCAATCAAGGATACAAGCATATCATCCTTTTTTATTGATCCGCGGAAGATTTAGGGAATCCTAAAAAAAATGTCAGAACAAGCGATTAGATATTCAGTTCCAGGTAGTGTCAATACCACTTCTGGTGGAGAAGTGACGTATAATTTGTGGATGCTTCCTGCTGAGAATGCAACCGAATTATCCTACAGCCGCATCTTGAATACCTGGTGGCCTCTGGCAGCCAGCTGGCTGTTGATGGGCGTTGAGTTGCCAGTCCTGAGTGCTGTGATGGCCAGGCTGCCAAACCCGGAGATAAATCTGGCTGCGTACGGAGGTATCGTCTTTCCACTGGCGTTGATCATTGAATCTCCGATCATCATGCTGCTGGCTGCTTCGACCGCCTTGAGCAAAGATTCAACATCCTATCAATTGATCCGTCGTTTTATGCTGGTGTCAGGCACTCTTCTTACCGGCTTGCACATATTGATCGCTTTCACACCGCTGTATTATTTCGTTGCTGAACAGCTGCTTGGCGCCCCACAGGTAATCGTCGAACCAGGCCGCATCGGTCTGATGATCATGACCCCCTGGACCTTCTCAATCGCTTACCGGCGCTTCAATCAGGGAATTCTGATCCGCAATAGCCAATCGAAAAAGGTTGGTGTTGGTACCGTGCTGCGCTTGAGTGCAGACCTGCTCGTGCTGGCGATTGGGTACGCAATTGGCACGTATGAGGGAATCATTGTTGCTACCTGCGCAGTCGCAGCTGGTGTAATCAGCGAGGCCGTCTACTCTGGATTGGTAGTCCGTCCTGTGGTAAAGAATCAAGTAAAAAACAGAACACCGGTTCAACCCCCGCTTTCCTGGCAGAGATTTTTCGGTTTTTATTTACCCCTGGTGCTGACATCATTGCTTACCCTGCTTGTACAGCCCATTGGCAGCGCTGCGCTGGGCCGCATGCCGTTTGCATTATCATCTCTTGCGGTCTGGCCAGTGCTCTCCGGATTGACTTTCATGTTCCGCAGTATGGGTGTGGCTTACAACGAAGTCGTCGTCGCACTACTTGAAGAACCACTCTCTTCCCAGAGGCTGCACCGCTTCACTGCGTACCTGATGGGTTTCACCACGCTGCTGATCTTAATCATGGCATTGACTCCCCTTTCACTGTTCTGGTTCCAAACTATATCCGGATTGGAGCCAGAACTGGCGCATATAGCAGTGATCGGATTAGTGCTCGGTATTCCGACTGCGGGCATGGCAGTGCTTCAAAGTTGGTTCCAGGGTCTTTTACTTCACGGTGGGCGCACGCGCGGTATTACGGAAGCTGTGGTGGTTTACCTGGTGACCTGTGCTGTTTTACTTTGGGTTGGGGTTTCCCGGGGCGCTTATACCGGTCTTTTCTGGGCAATGGCTACATTTACAATAGCTATGCTGCTGCAGACTCTGTGGCTTTGGTTCCGCAGTCGTCCTGAGGAACGCCTGGTACAGCAGAGAGATAATTTCGTAACAATTCCAACTCAGGCTTCAATCTCTTCTGATTGATTAATCCCCAAAAATTTTTTTACCTCTCCGATGACCGAAGCGACCCTCCTGACTTTCTTCCTGCAAGGCGCCGCGTTGGGTTTAACCGCTGCAATCACCCCAGGTACATTCCAGACCTACCTGATAGCAGAATCACTCTCGAGTGGATTTCGACGCTCAGCACCCATCGCATTCGCTCCCTTGATCAGTGATATCCCGATCATCTTTTTCAGCTTGCTGATATTAAACCAACTCCCAGCGTATTTCCTGCGAGCCATCAGCCTGGTGGGAGGATTGTTCGCCTTGTACCTGGCGTGGAGAATCTTTTCCTCATGGCGCAGCGGAACAGCTGTACACATCGACGATGAGCAGCCTGAAAAAGGCAGCCTGAGAAGGGGTGTAATTGCCAACTTCCTCACACCGGGGCCTTATCTATTTTGGACCCTGCTCAGCGGGCCAATTCTCCTCGAAGCAGGTCGCCAATCGATTGGCTTTGCTGCATCTTTCCTGTTCGGTTTTTACGGCATGATGGTCAGCAGCTTGTTGGGAATCGCCCTGCTTATTTCCCAAGCCCGCCGCCTGGGGTCACATGTTGTCAGGGGAATGTTATTGGTCAGTTGCATCATCCTGGTCATCTTTGCAGGGATATTGATTACCCAGGGACTGTTGAGTCGCTAACCCGAATTCAAGCATAAAAGAATAATCCCGACATTTTTCAGTATAATTGACCTGATTAACTGGTTCGCTTGGATTTTTTATGATCAATAAACCAATTGATTGGAGGCGCGTAGCCCGCTTTGTGCTTCTCTCGCGCGAATTGGATCTATTTGAAGAGCAGCAGCTCGCGCCGCAGGGTAAGGTGAAATATCAATTTTCCGCAAAAGGTCACGAGCTCTCCCAGGTACTCCTGGCTCAAGCATTACAGCACAGCCATGATGCTGCTGCAGTCTATTATCGCTCCCGACCTCTGCTCCTAGCCAGTGGATTGGATGGAACCAGCGCACTCGCAGCAGGCATGGCACTTTCCAACACTTCTAGCCAGGGACGGGATACCGGTGTTATCTATCACCTGCTTCGTCGGAATGGCTTGACAGTACTTCCAGCGTCGGGAAATGTCGGTGCCCAATTCACTCCAGCAGCTGGATGGGCTCAAGCCATAATTTATCACCAGCAGGTTCTCGGGGAAGAAGATTGGAAAGGCGCACTGGTTGTAGCTCATGGTGGTGACGGCAGCACCGCTACAAACGGATTTTGGTCTGCCTTGAATATCACCACAACGCAGAAACTGCCGGTGCTATTCTTCATTGAAGATAACAGCTACAGCTTATCTGTGCCAAGCCAACTGCAGACGCCAGGTGGAAATATCGCTGTAAACCTGGCTTCTTTCCAAGGTTTAAAGGTGCTCGACAGCGATGGCACCGACCCGCAAGCTGCCTGGCAGGCAATTAGCCGCGCAGTTGAGCACCTGCGCAGAGGGGAAGGTGCCTGCCTGCTGCGCCTGAAAGTACCGCGTTTACAGGGACACACCTTCATTGATGATCAAGCTTATAAGCAAAAAGCTGAGCTGACAGCAGAAAAGAATCGGGATCCGGTTTTCAGGCTGCAGGAATTTCTTGAAGCTTCCGGAGAGTTCACCAACCAGTCCTGGACTGAACTTCGCAAAGAAATTCAGCAGGAAGTTTTATCCTGTTATAAAGAGGCGATCGAAAATCCCCACCCAGATCCAGGTAAAGCCACGGACCATATTTTCTTCACTGGCATTCCACCCCAAAGAGGTGGGCTAAGACCAGAAAATGCTCTGCCGAATACAGCAAGCAGCCAACCCCAACCTGCTGGTCCTAGGATGAACTTGATTGATGCAGTTCGCCGCACATTAACCTACGAAATGGACCTTAACCCGCGCATACTTGTTTTCGGTGAGGATGTCGGAGCAAAGGGCGGTGTCCACGGTGCCACCAGGGATATGCAGTCTCACTTCGGTGATGCGAGAGTCTTTGACACCTCCCTCTCCGAAGAAGGCATTATCGGACGTTCATTGGGTTTTGCCTATGCAGGATTACTTCCCGTTCCTGAGATTCAATTCAGAAAATATGCGGATCCAGCCTTTGAACAAATTACAGATTTTGGAACTGTGCGCTGGAGGACAGCAAATAAATTTGCTGCACCCGTTGTCGTGCGGATCCCGGTAGGTTACGGAAAAACAACCGGCGACCCCTGGCACAGCGTCACGGGTGAAGCGATCTATGCCCACACTTTAGGATGGCGGATTGCCTTCCCGAGCAATGCAGAAGATGCAGTTGGGCTGCTGCGAAGCGCATTGCGGGGTGATGATCCAACCTTTTTCCTCGAACACAGGGCGCTTTTGGATACTGCTCCAGCCCGCCGGTCTTATCCAGGTGATGATTATTGCCTCCCTTTTGGGATCGCTAAAATCCTGGTAACTGGAGATGAATTAACCCTGATCTCCTGGGGCGAAGCTGTCCACCGCTGTCTTGCCGCAAGCCAGTCATTTCCAGGCCGGGTCATGGTGGTGGATTTACGAACCATCATCCCCTGGGATAAAGACACCGTTCTCGAATGCGTCCGAAAAACTGGAAAGGTCTTGATCGTTCATGAAGACACGCTAACCGCCGGATTTGGTGCGGAGATCAGTGCCGTGATTAACGAGCAGGCTTTCACCGATCTTGATGCTCCAGTAACTCGCCTGGCAACTCCGGACATACCCATCCCTTACAACTTGGACATGATGGAATATATTTTGCCCAATCAGAAGACCATCATAGAAAAAATCAGTGAATTGCTTTTGTTTTGAACCTTATTCACCAAATGGATCTCGGAGAAGGTGAGTACCTCACCTGTGGGCATCCTTTAGAACAAACCACATCCGATATGATCTAAAGGAATATTTTCAAAACACGATCACCCCTGACATGGTTAAAAGTGAACCATATTCAACTCAAAATAGTTGAATAAGAAATCGATAATGTACGAATCAAAGGAGATAATAATGCCATCAGATACCTTATCCTTCAGTCAAATGATCAAGACTGATCCAGACAGTGTATACCGGGCTTTCACCAACGCAACGGCTCTGCGAGGTTGGCTCTGCAATGTGGCAACGGCTGTGCCTCGTCCGGGAGGCAGATTGTACATGTGGTGGGAATCAGGGTTTTACACCAGCGGTGAATTCAAATCAGTGGAACCTGGCAAAAAAGTGGTCTTCACTTGGTCCGGCAAGCGAGACCCCTCACCAACTGAGGTGGAGGTAACTTTCTCCCCTCGAGAAGAAGGGACACTTGTTAAAGTAGATCACAAAGGACTTGGGCGCAGTGCGCAATGGGAAAGCATCCGTTCAGAGATCAAAAAGGGATGGGAAAACGCTCTCACAAATTTAAATTCAGTGATCACAACAGGGAAGGACCTGCGATTTGTAAACAGGCCGATGCTCGGTATAATTGTAGATGATTTGAACGAAGAGATCGCAGAGCAACTCGGGCTGCCATCCGCGCAGGGAATTCGCCTGGGTGGCACCGTAGCTGGTATGGGTGCCGAAGCGGCGGGTTTGCAAGAAAACGATGTATTAATCAGCATGGGTGGTATGCCAACTGTTGATTTTGAAAATCTTAATCAAGCCCTCAATACTCACAAAGCAGGAGACACCATCGAAGTGATCTTCTTCCGGGACGGGAAGCAGGAAAATGTACACATGACTCTCTCCGGAAGACCCATTCCAGAAATACCAGCGACGGCGAAAGGATTGGCAGATGCAGTCGCGAAAATTTATCAAGGGATAGAAACAGAGTTGGACAAGTTTCTCAGCGAAGTAAGCGAAGAGGAAGCCTCATTTAAACCTGCCCCAGGGGAATGGAGTATAAAAGGAGTGCTCGCACATTTCATTCATGGTGAACGAGGCTACCAGGAGTACATGGCTGAGCTAGTCGGGGGGCATGAACGCTTTGCAGATGATTATGCTGGTAATATCGACGAATACATTGAGGCAACCATCACTGCTTTTTCATCGGTAGATGCCCTCTTCAATGAATATAAACTTAATATGTCTGAAACCCTGCATTTTCTCGCCAACCTGCCTGATAAGTTTGTCGCCCAGAAAGGAGAATACTGGCGCCTCGCTTATGGCTTGCTTCAAGATCCCTACCATTTTAATACCCACCTGGAGCAAATGCAGTCAGCACTGGAGGCTGCGAGAATGAAATAATTACCAGGCAAGCCGCATTTTATAAACAAGCGTGGGCCAGTTGCCCACGCTTGTTTGTTTTCACGAGCCTATTTTCAGTCAAATGACCCCCAAATTATCCGGTGTATAATTGGGATAAAGATTATCCAAGATCCAAAAAACAAGAGATCATCGTTGATGATCTGATTTGCAATCTCCCGTAAATCAGATTTTTAACATCGTGAATTAATCCTTCCGCATGAAGAGGGTGAAACTCAAACCATTTCTATCCACCGTCAGCGATGGAATCTATGGAGGTAAGTTTGAATATGATTAGTGAAATTGGTGAAATTATGGAAATCATCCTCTACGTCGAGGACATGCAGCGACAGGTATCTTTCTACCGGGATACTCTCGGGTTTAGGGTGAAGTTTCCGCAGGATATGAGCAATTATAATAAAGAATTCTGGGTAGAATTGGACACTGGATCCTGTACCCTTGCCCTCCACGCAGGAGGAAAAAGTCGCATGGGACCAGATGCACCAAAATTTGTCTTTCGTGTCAAGGATATTGAATCTGCTCGCCAATATTTATTAGGCAAGAAGGTTGAGATGGGAGATGTTCGCTCAGCTGCACCAGGTGTTTGGGTGTGCGATGGCGCTGATCCTGAAGGCAACAAGTTTTCAATTGAAAAACACGATTAGCCCGAACAACTGCCCCATTGGTCTTGGATAGCGATGATATTACAAAGGGAACTACCAATTCCAGGACTACCTGTGTGAATCGATATCGTAAATTCGAGGAGATTAGATGGAATATCGCAACTTAGGCCGCACCGGATTGAGAGTCTCAGAACTGTGCCTGGGAACCATGCAGTTTGGCTGGACTGCAGATAAAGCTACTTCGTATGAAATATTATCCCAAGCATTCGATCAGGGAATTAACTTCATCGATACCGCAGATGTTTATTCCCGGTGGGCAGCAGGCAACCCTGGAGGTATTTCGGAAGAGATTCTCGGTGAATGGATGAGCAGCCACAATATTGATCGCACTCAGGTTATCCTGGCAACGAAGGTTCGGGGAACAATGGGACCAGGACCAAATGATGAGGGGTTATCACGTGCCCATATCTTAACCGCTGTCGAAGGGTCTCTCAGGAGGATGAAGACAGACTATATAGATCTTTACCAGACACATTGGTATGATGAAAATACCCCCATTGAAGAAACCCTCTCTGCATTGGATGATTTGGTCCACCAGGGTAAAGTCCGCTATGCCGGTTGTTCAAATTACACGGCCTGGCGTTTAATGCAAGCCCTCTGGTATGCGGATCGGGACAACCTGACCCGCTATGATTCTCTGCAGCCCCATTACAGCTTGGTGCATAGAAAAGAATTCGAACAGGAACTCGCTCAAATTTGCCGAGAATACGGTTTAGGAGTCATACCTTACAGCCCGCTGGGAGGTGGATTTTTAACTGGGAAGTACGATGAAAAAGGCTCCGAAGTAGAAAGCGAGCGGGCAAATGGTGTCAAAAAGCATTTTTCTCAAAGTAATTGGCTGCTGTTAGAGAAGATGAAGACCATCGGCGTAGAGAAAAGCAGCAAAACCATCTCCCAAATAGCCTTGGCCTGGTTGCTCAGTGACCCACTAATCACCAGCCCGATCATCGGCCCGCGCACTCTTGAGCAGCTGCAGGACAACCTCGGTGCAGTAGGTTTGAGATTAACGCCTGAGGAAAAGAATACCCTGGACCAGGCCAGCAGCTCGAATTAATTACAGTCTTACGGATAATCGTTGGCCTTCAAAGCAACACTACAAGATACCCTCGTATGACATGCTCACCAGACCTTAGATGAAAGAACGGTTCATAGCAGGCACTACTGTCGGTTTTTTTATCAGCTTGCCGTGGCTGGCTCTTATGTCTGCCGGACAGCACATATTCGGCTGGATTCACGTTCCATTTCAATTATTTGAATTTTTATCCTGGTCGCTGCCTGGACAGGTGATCACACTAGCAGTTGAAACGCTGATCAAATTTGTCACCTTCATTGGAATAGGTCAAACCTCCGCTACTGGAAAGTTGCTTGAGATTGCATTTGCGTACCTGCTGGCATTGGTCATGTTATCTTTGCTTTCAGGTTTATTTAATGTTACCTTGGGGAACCTGAAAACATCCTGGGTGATGCACGGGATTTTGTATGGCTTGATCCTGGGACTGGTTTCAATCCTGCTGGCAAGCTGGAATGAACCAGGAGAGGTAAAGCTATCTGCGGAATTCATCTGGCTGCTCGCCGCGAGTATGTTCTGGGGACTGGGTCTTGCCTGGGGAGCGGATCGCTATCTGTCAGCGATCACCCAGCATCAAGACCTTAACCGGAAACGTGTGGTCGCTGAACTCGCCATTGGTTCAGCAGGATTGACTGCGATCCTGGTCGGGACCAGTCGCTGGCTGAAAGCAGGAAATGAACCAGTGGAAATCACCCAAAACCCGGTGACAACAGAACCAATCCAACCTCCACCCAGTGCCATCCCAACAAAAGCAGGATTTCAGGCAGTTCCTGGAACGCGCCCGGAAATCACACCTATCGAAGACTTCTACCGGGTGGACATCAATCTGCTGCCGCCAGGCGATGAGGACTTCCTGGACAGCGACGATCCACTGATCCAGCGTTTGCGCCAACAAGGCGGAGAGACCGATTTACCTGCGGACTCTTATTTTCTAAAAATTGATGGACTAGTAGAAAATCCCCTCACACTCAGCCTGGTAGATTTACAAAACTTCCCGATGGTCGATCAATATGCCACCCTGACCTGCATCTCAAACCTGGTCGGTGGCGATCTGATCGGGACAACCCTTTTCCAGGGTGCGCGCTTGAAAGATGTTCTTGAATCTGCACAATTGAATCCGAATGTGATTGATATCAAATTCACTGGAGTTGATGGATATACTGAATCGCTACCAGTACAGGCAGCCTTAGATCCTGAAACCCTATTATGTTACAAGATGGGCAACCAACCGCTGACCAGGACACATGGGTCCCCCCTGAGGTTATATACACCGGGACGGTATGGCATTAAGAATCCCAAGTGGATCATCAAGATTGAAGCAGTCAACAATGATTACAAAGGCTTCTGGCAGCAACGAGGTTGGACTGAGAGTGGGATTATTAAAACGACCTCTGTGATTGACACCACACAGGAGAATTCTCCTGGTGAGGTGATGGCCGGGGGGATCGCATTTTCTGGAGATAGAGGTATCCTGAGCGTCGAATTGAGAGTGGATGATGGAGATTGGAAAACAGCCGAATTGGATCGCCCCCTCTCAAACCTCACCTGGGTGCTCTGGCGAGCTGATCTTCAATTAACCCCTGGAGAACACGTTCTTGCGGTGCGAGCGATCGATGCCACTGGTGAGATTCAAACTGACGTAAGATCCGGAACACAACCTGATGGTGCCACAGGGTACCACTCGATCTCAATCACAGTTTAATGGAATTTCTACTTCGAAAAAGAAATCGACATAGATCTCATGGAAAGGCGAGGAATATTTCTTTGATATCTCCATTCTCCCAGGCATGCTGGAAGGCTTCCACGATCAAGGGATCATATTGTTTACCACTCCCAGTTATCACCTCATCAAACGCTTCTTCGGGAGTTAATGCTTTGCGGTAGGGTCGTTTTGTTGTCATTGCATCGAACGAGTCGGCGATGGCTACGATGCGAGCGATCACTGGAATCTTTTCCCCCACCAAGCCATAAGGGTAACCACTCCCGTCCCATCTCTCATGATGATTCAGAATGACTGGTCTAGCTGCGGATAGATAATGAATGTCCTTGATCAATTCGGCACCTAGTTCAGGATGCTTTTTCATTTCGATCCATTCTTCTTCGCTCAGGGGTCCGGCTTTGGTGAGAATCTCCCCGGAAATGTGAATCTTCCCAATGTCATGCAGGATGCTGCCAAAACGAAGATTATTGATCTCATTCGCTGACCATCCAAGATATTCAGCGATTGTTTGAGCATAATTCATCACCCGTTCTACATGACCACGGGTATATGGATCGCGTACTTCAATTGCATTGGCAAGCATGATCAATGTTGTTTCATATGATTCATGGATCTGGGCTAAGAGCAGTTGTTGGCTACGGCCAAGGCGAGCCCGGATCGCAGTTAATAAATCATCCGGGGAGATTGGTTTAAGCAGGTAATCATCCGCACCTAAGCGTTTTCCAGCCAGGATGTTCTTCCGCTCGCGGCGAGCGGTGAGGAAGATGAAGGGAATTGAGATCCACTCCGGACGGCTCCGAACGGCCTCAAACAACGCGTAACCATCCATCTCGGGCATCAAGATATCTGCCAGGATTAAATCAGGCGTCATGGAGCGTAATTGTTCCAAGGCTTCCACACCATTTCCCCCGGTAATCACGGAATAGTTTTCTTGTTCCAGGAGGGATTTCAACCCCGTGCGAAGAACATCGCTATCTTCTACCAGTAATATCGTTTCCTCAGTCATTTCGGATTACATCGCCAGGACTTTTTCAGATTCAGGGAACCAGATTCGGAAAGTAGATCCTTCACCACTAACACTTTCCCAATCTATCTTGCCCTCATGAAGTTCAACAATCTCCTTCACGATCGCTAATCCCAATCCCGAGCCCATGATCTTCGATTGGCTCACCTTCTGTCCTCGGTAGAAACGGTCAAAAAGATGGGGAAAATCTGCTTCGTCAATACCCATCCCGGTATCTCGTACTTCAACCCACACCCCCGAATCGCTTTCGTACGTACTGACGGATACAGACCCTTCAGAGGTATAACGAATGGCATTGGACAACAGGTTTGTCAACACCCTGGCTATCTGGTTTTGCTCGCCATGGATAAGAGGTAAATGATCAGCCGGCTCAAAGATCAGTTCAAGACCACCCTCCTCAGCCAATGGGCAGTGAGCAGCAACAACCTGCTCAGCGATCAAGTTTAGATCCAGATCTGTGAAAGTGGTCCTTTTGAGTTTGCCAACTTCGAGCCTGGAGAGATCAAGAATATCTTCGATCATGCGCATCAATTGACTAATCTCTGTTTTGAGCACATGCATGTATTCATTTTTCTTTTCTGGTTTACCACGCTCTATCAGCTCTGCGAAGAGACCCATATTTGTAACTGGGGTCCGCAGTTCGTGCGATACTTCAAGAATGAATTGGTCTTTTAATCGTTCAAGTTCCTTGTACTGGGTGATGTCACGTTGGCTGCTGACATATCCAATAATCTCACCATTCTGGTTGCGAACCGGTGCAATGGTCAACAACACATCATAATGACGCCCATTCTTATGAGTCGTACTCAATTCACCGCTCCAGCGCGAATCCTTTTCCAATGATTCCTCAATCTCGTTCGATTTCTCCCGATTTTCATCACCGTTTAACACGTCAAACAGGGGTTTACCCACCACATCTGCAGATCGGAATCCGGATTGATCTTCAAAAGCCTGGTTGACAGTCAGAATGTTACCTTCCAAATCAGTGACAACCACACCATCTCCAACACTAGAAAGAACAGCTTCGACTCGCTCTTTCGCGTCAAAGAGTTCCGCAGTACGCTCTTCAACTCTTTTTTCCAATTCAGCCGCATATTGTCGCAAGCGGGTCACAAGGTGAATATTTTCAATCAATGGACCCATCTGCCGGGACACGATGCGCAAGATATCCATATCTTCCCCGCTGAAGATATCCCCGCCTTTTTTCGGACCTAAAGCCAACAATCCTAACACCTGGCCGTGCCCGATAACAGGAACCCATAAATAGATTTGCTCGCTGGCCAATAGTTCGTGCTCTTCAGGAGAGAGTTTTACCTCGGCCAGAGTCTCACGCAGTGATTCGCGTCCGACAGCACCAATATTCAGCAGGTAGGTTAAGCTGTTTTTCGGTAAGGTTTGAAACGAGAGGGGATCCTGGTCTGCTTCTTTCGGATGAGGTGCGACTTCCACAACTGAGAAACTTCCTTCCAGGTCTCGCAGAAAAATACACGCATCTTCCAATTGCAGGACATTAACCACCCGATCCCCAACGGTCCGCGCCAGCAAGGACATCTCGGTGATTTGTTCAAGAGAACTCGTAATTCTCGTCACTGCTGAACGGTAATCGTACCAACTCCCATAAAAGGCTGTATCAACAACCCTCTGGATGCGGCGATACAACAGTGGAAACAAACTGGCCAAAACCAGAACGAGGACAGTGTTCGTCAGCGCATCCGGCATTGAATCGAGCCGGATCAAGCTGCGGATTGCATAGAGGAGGGCATACACACCGCCCATAACCGAGAAGACCAGGATAAAGGTCGCTCCCCGGTTTACATAGCGATCAATCTCAATCAAGCGGTGCCGAACAATTGCATACCCATAAGTTAGAGGGAACAATCCCAAGAATAGAAATGCTACTGTGTAGGAAAAAATTGGTTGGGAGAATAATGCATCTGGTAAAAGAGTGAGTGTGATGATGGGTATCAAACTCAAAACGCCCCCCAGCACTACTATCCTGATTCTACTGCGCACACCGGGAGTAGTTGCAAAACGGTAATCATAAATCAATAACCCAATCACTATCACCAGGTTGATCGCCAAGAAGATTAATCCAGCGGTGTAAAGCTGAGAGTACCAGAGGAGGGATCGGATGGTACTTGTTCCGAAAACTAAATATGGCAGGCCGCCCAGCAATGCGATTGCATACAAACCCAGCAATGCCTGGCGTCGTCGGCGCAGGTAGATCGGCTGGGGAAAGTAATAATGTAGATGTACCGTCAGGGGACCGATCAACCACAGTAATGCATTAAAAATGCTGGAAAAGATAGGCGGTCCGGCTAGGGAGCTTAACCCGGTTACCAACATCAAAGCACTGACCTGTGTGAATAAGAAAAACAGGCTCGAGGTAATGTCTCCCGGTTTGAATGCTAGGACACCGACTCCCATTCCCCAAAAAACCAGTGCTAAAACGAGAACAACTGCCAGATCGACGATTAACTCAATCCCCGGCTTGAAAAGTTTGATAGATAAGGCGATCGGTTCCCCATTACGAATGACGACAAGGTCTACTGAGTCGCCAGGTGATTTATTTGCGTAGAAGGGAATCGCTTTGACGGGTGAGACACCATCTACTTCAACGATCCTATCCCCTACCTTAAGCCGGTTTTCTTCACTGCCAAAAGTATCTAATTCCGTTATGACCCAGTTATTATTTAATGTGACAATGCCGTCATGTGGGTAAGTTAAAGAAAGGTAGGCGCTCCACCCAATGAAGATGAGTGAGATAAGCGCCAACACAAAAGGAAAACTTCTCCACCAACGCCGTGAAGCCGACAAGGTTTACACACCCTCCACCTGATTATCCGATTTTTATTGTAGCACAAATGGTGTGTATCAAATCTTAGCAGGTCTCGACCCTACAAATCTGTCGATTCACAAATTAATTCCCGGATAATTCAATTTCCCCTGTATAGGATCTACCCCATAAATGAACGCTCCCAATAGATAAAAACCAATCGAGTGAAAATTCCAAGTTAATTCGCCTTCAAAACACCGATAATCTCTTCCAATTTTTCTAATGCTGGAGAAGCGGGTTGTGCTTCACGTAACGCGGCCATCCCAAGTTCATAATGCTTTTCAAGCTCAGCTACCATATACAGACCTGCTCCGCATTCATCCAGGATGTCTAAAAACCTATCAGACATCTCTTCCCCCGCTGCACCAATCCGGATTAGTTGAGTGAATTCTTCCTTAATTGCACTAGGAAGGATTTCATGTGCATAAGCGGCTGCTAAAGACCTCTCCAAGGATCTAGGAGAGGCGATCTCCCCGGAGTTTAGAAGTAATTGAAAATCTTCAAGATCATCCATTATCTGCAGCATGAGCCCTACATGAAATCCGTATTCACTGAATGCATGAACCTTCAGCGGATCGCTGGTCCCAAATTGAGCTCCGGACCGGCAGGCCAGTGAAAAAAAAGCGCCGGATTTTGCTTCAGCAATTTGCCACCACTGATCAAGGCTAATCTCTTGCAGAGTTAGATCAAGGTGCTGGCCGCTGGTCATACCCAGGATCGTTTCTAAATAATCAGCTGTAATTTTTGCCACCAACCCTTTGGGTATTTCTTTCGCATCCATCGATTGTAATAACATGACGGCACTGAGAAATAGACCGTTTGTGGTATTAATCGCCACACCGGTGCCACCAAGTTTGTTTATCAGTGGATCATTATCCCCATCTTCAATCGAATCAACAATATGAGCTGCAGTAAAAAGTAGAAACCAGGCTGCACTGACTTCGAGTGTTGAATTGGGTCTTCCTCCAACGGCTTGACAGCATAGACCTGGCAGGGTTACCCAACGAGCAGGGTCTCGTTGGGAATCTGTTTTCTCACCAGGCTCAGGAATCACAAGCTGCATGGCTGAGACCAAGCCTGGCCATGCAAAACTCATATTCCAGCTCTTCCTGATCAGATGGAATACTGAATTATAGTGTTCTGTTGTTGAAAAGAGATATATTTTAGTACCAGCGAAGAGCGAGAAGCGGCTTCACAACATGCCGGAACTCGGTTCTCTCGGTATTGCTTCTCAAAGTTGACAATAGGAAGGCAATTTCCTCTTTGCTCAAGGACCATCCTTTTGCAGCCAGCGTGGCCTGCGGATCGGTCTGCAGTCGGGAAGCAAAATCTTTGTCAGTGGAAATTTGGTATACGACTTGTGCGAGTGCCATACGAATCTCCTGTAACTGGGTGGGTGTATGAAATTATTACACTGAATCCTCTCAATTGCTCTCCTTCGCTTGCAATCGAAAAGAATCCATTGATCAATATGATAAATTCTAAATGGATCAGATTAATTTCTGCTTATACCTGCACCTCCCTATCTAAATGTTAATATTCCTGCATGAGACTTAACAAAATTGTAAACTGATTATGATTATATGAGTTTCTAAACCCTTGTCAAGTAATATTTGTAACTTTCCAGCTTTTAGCATACCTTCAATAGCAATTCAGAACAAAATCACAGTATACTTACATTCAAAATTCGGTAAAAAGAGAGACGATGAATATTTCCTCCCAGGGGAATACACAAAAAATCATGACGCTAGATCTGATGTTTCGGGGGATACCAGGCGCAATAGCCAGCTATCTTATCCCACATAAACAGGGCGCTGTATTGGTGGAATGTGGACCTGGTTCGACAATCCCGGTATTACAATCACAGCTCTCCGACCATGGATTCAGATCCGAGGATATTAGCGATATACTGCTCACCCATATCCACCTCGACCATGCCGGGGCAGCAGGATGGTTTGCCGAACGCGGAACACGAATTCATGTGCATCCCATCGGGGCTCCACATTTGGTCAATCCTGGAAAACTGCTCTCGAGCGCCGCGAGAATTTACGGGGACCAAATGGATTTATTATGGGGAGAATTCAAACCAGTTCCTGCGTCACAGTTGGTTGTGCATGAAGATGGTGAGCTGATTCAAATCGAGGAGTTAACCTTCCAGGCATTGGAAACACCTGGGCATGCCTCGCACCACTTCGCTTACCTGATGGATGGATCCTGTTTCAGCGGTGATATTGGTGGGGTCAGGATGACCGGGTCGCGTCATTTGCGGTTGCCAATGCCGCCACCAGAATTCAACCCTATCGAATGGCGGCAAAGCTTGGATAAGCTTCGCCAACAAACATTTTTGCAGATAATCCCGACCCATTTCGGCATTTTCCTAGATCCAGGATGGCATCTGGACGCGATTGAGCGTGCCTTGGACGGTATTGAAACCTGGATGGATAAATTCATGCCACACTCCCTCCCACCTGAGCAGCTAAAAGCTGAATTCATCCAGTGGGAGACCGAAAGATCTCACGCTGACCAGATCGCAGCGGTTGACCAGGCAGTCTACCAGGCTGCTAATCCAGTTGAAATTTCCCTTCTAGGTATACAGCGCTACTGGAAGAAATACCGCCAGCAAGATTGAAACTACACCAGCTCTCTCCGACCGGATAACAAGTTAGTTTGGTAACTTGGGTGTGATCGAAGGCAATATTAATTCGTCATCCAACGTATAAAGGGACGATAGTGTAGGAAATTAAAAAGGGTCTAGAGTGATGCTGACATTCTGTCAGCACATAGAAGATCTGAAGGATCTGGCCTTCCAGTACAAACCACTTGAAACACTTAATTAAGTTTATCAAATGAGAGGCTTGGATTTGAACAGGTTAGATAGATGCGAATGCTTGGCCGCGGGTAGGCGCATATTCGAGGGTCCTGATCAAGAATAATCCTGGGTACAACAGAAATATCCATTTATACATTGGTGTTGAACTTTCTCTTTTCGTGATTCTTGGAATTGCTTGACTGTACCCCGATACGATGACTTTATTGATACAGGATTGATCTTCCTGTAATCTCAAAACGTAAGCTGATTGAATTTCAGGAGGCAGCAGTGGGCGAAAACAAATGGCAGGTTGGTATAGCTGTAGCCTTATGTATTTCTTGTTTCTTTTGTTCTGTAGGCACCTCCTTTTACTTCAGTAATTATCCTTCGGGTATTCCAGAATTAGATTTACTTGCATTTATCATCATAGTTATCCTGTGTGGATTCGCTGGATTGATCACCGGTATTCTGGTCGGACGAAACATCATTATCTGCACACAATTCAAACTGACCTTACGATATAAGGTATTCATATATATATCCGTACCCGTTTTATTTGTATTCATTTTCTTGGCAGGAATATATATCATTGCGAAAATTTTTTTATTGATTTAATTTCAAGGCTGTACCTAATTCCCTCATGGCGAATTTTCTTCTGTGATTACCAGATGATTCAAACAAAACCTTGGAGGAGATTGCTTTAAAAGAAGATCGCTCAATACATAGCAGATCGTCCACATCCTAAAGAAATTCATCAAAGAGTACCATCGGCAGAAGAAATAACCACTTAAACCACCCACATCAGGTACGCTAACACTGGCTGAGGTTTAACCCTACAAATCAGGTCAGCGATTAATAAAGTTTAACAAATAAAGTCGGCCCACGCCCCGGAATATTTCCGGGGTGTTTTGTTATCTTGCCGGGAATGATGCTGAACGCCTCTCCAGAGGAAAATCATGACCAAAGAAACCCTTATTCGAAACCTTCAAAAAATGTTACTGAGTGCAAAGAGGCCTGCAAAAATAAAAACCTGAAAGGTGTTAAGGCATCAGTAAAGTTGATTCTTGATGATGTCTTCAATCCCCTGGGCATCGAGCTTGAATAAGTCTGCCTTAAATTTTAGACTGCCCCTCTCCGGTTAGTGGCAACCAGTAAGTAGGATCCAGAATGGATAAAAGAGATCGCTTTCTTGAATGGCTAATCGATCATTGGGATGAGTTTACACGCGGGGTCTTTCATGAAAATATCACGGGAAACGAATTTCTTATCAAGGAATATAAGTGAGGCCAATCTCCAGTCGAAGTCAGGTTAGCCCAGGTTGAGCTGATTGAAGATTTCCAGTAAGAAGGAAAACCATTGACAATTCAGTTATGTGGAAATTTGTTGGATAGCAGCCATGAGAATAAACGCGCCAAACTGGATCAGCTGGATTTACAGGCAGTGTTTAGAGTTGAGGGTGATGTGCGTTGGCAGGACCTGACATGAAATCTATCCGCCCGAGGGTTCAAGGTACGATCTCAATATCCAGGGAAGACGAGGTAACTGACCTCACGTCAGATAAATTTCTGGTTCCTAAAACATCATTGCATTGACCTGGTCTAAGGTCCCGGGTTCAGGACGCATTTGATCTTCAGCCAACCGGTTGAGCGGCGTCTCCGGCAGATCGTACAAATCGAACAGGGATGGCTGGTTTGTATCAATGTAAATCAGGCCTGTGATCAACCAATTTTTCCGGTTTGCTTCTTCCAGCAGTTGAATCGCCCGGCTGCGATTGGTCGGATCATAATCTCGCTCAAGCTTTTTAAGAACCACCGATGAGCCATCATGCATGGTGACATCCAGCACTTCACCTTCTTCGTACTCCACCAGGATATCTTCGCGGGGTGGGACATAAGATAGCTCGTGCAGGGCAACTTCATGCTCGCGACCCCAGGCATAAGAATGCATAGAAGCATCCGTATTATTGAAGGTCACACAGGGACTGATGATGTCAAGTATTGCGATACCGTTATGGCTTAAAGCTGCCTTCAGCAGCTCCTTGACCTGCTTGGGATCACCGGCAAATGACCGCGCAACGAATGTGGCGTTCCCGACAACCGCTTCCCAGGCAATATCAACAGGCATGTATTGATTCGTACCGTGTCCTTTGAGAAATAAACCTGTCTCCGCAGTGGCTGAAAATTGCCCCTTCGTTAATCCGTAGACACCATTGTTCTCAACAATGTACAGTAACGGCAGGTTGCGCCGCATGATATGCTTGAACTGGCCCATTCCGATGCTTGCAGTGTCCCCATCCCCACTGGTTCCTATGCCGATCTGATGGTGATCACCAAACATAGCCCCAGTCGCCAAGGATGGCATGCGCCCATGCAGTCCGTTGAAACCAAAAGAACGTCCCAGGAAATAAGCAGGGCTTTTGCTTGAACAACCAATCCCACTAAATTTGATAATCGTTTCAGGTTTAATATCAAGTTCATAGCAGGCCGCGATGATCTGGCTGGAAATAGAATTGTGCCCACAACCCTGGCAAAGTGTCGTCGGCATCCCTTTATAATCGGTTTTCGACAACCCAACGAGATTTAATTTTCCCCGTGCTTTTTTGGTTTGATTTGTCATTTTCGTTTTTCCTCCTCCTGCTCGATCCGGTCCTGAATGAAACGGGCGGTCATGGGTAAACCATCCAAATGAGCAACAGAGGTTAATTTTGCACACACAGGTGCATATTCCAAGGATAATAATTGGTGAAGCTGGCCATCACGATTCATTTCTATCACGTAAGATCTTTCATGATCATAAATAAAATCGGTAACTTCCTGGGTAAAAGGAACGGCTCGTAGCCGGAGAAAATCCGTCTGCAGTCCCTTCTCTGCCATATGGTGGCGGGCTTCCTGAACCGCAGGTAAGGTGGAACCGTAAGCAATAATGCCAATATTCGCGTCCTGCTTCACATCAATGATCGGTTTGGGTACCATGGATTTAGCGGTATCATATTTCTTTTTCAAGCGCATCATATTGCGCTCATACTCTCCTGCATCTTCTGTATAGATAGCATTTTCATCATGCCCGGTGCCTCGAGCAAACCAGGCACTTGCAGGGTGTTGGTTACCTGGAATTGTCCGATATGGAATGCCATCGCCATCAACATCTTTATAACGCGCCCATTTTCCTGATAATTGCTCAATATCATCTTCCCAAAGTACTTTTCCCCGGTCCATATGTGTGTTTGGATACTTAAATGGTTCTGTCATCCAATGGTTCATCCCAAAATCTAAATCACTGAGTACATAAATTGGCCATTGAAGTCTCTCAGCCAGGTCAAACGCTTTCCAGCCGAATTCGAAACACTCATTGACAGAACCAGGCAGAAGGATCACATTCTGTGTATCTCCGTGACCAAGATAATTAACCATGGACAAATCCCCTTGGGATGTACGGGTCGGTAATCCCGTGCTGGGTCCTACTCGCTGGATATCCCAGATAACCAATGGGACTTCTGAGTAATATGCCAATCCAGCAAATTCGGTCATCAAACTCAATCCTGGACCTGAAGTGGAGGTCATCGAACGCAATCCCGCCCATCCAGCGCCAATAGCCATGCCTATTGCTGCCAGCTCATCCTCTGCCTGGACGATAGCGTAGGTGTTTTTCCCAGTTTGTGGATCTTTACGCAACATCGGCAGATATTCTTCCAGTCCCTCAACCAGACTCGTTGCCGGGGTAATCGGATACCAGGCAGCAAAGTTCACCCCACCATAGATCGACCCTAATGCAGCCGCTGTATTGCCGTCAGCCATGATCAGGTCGTGGGTTTCATCCATGGCTTCCACCCGGTAAGGATCACGCTTCTCTAAGTTCAACTCTGCCCATTTTGCAGCACTTTTCACAATACTAAAATTTAATTCGATTGGCTTTTGCTTGCTCTTGAAATGGAAATCCAATGCTTGATAGATGCGTTCTAATTCGATTCCTAATAGCTGGGCCAGGACACCCACATAGACCATATTTGCGACATAGTTCTTCAAACTCGATGGCGCATCAGATTCCTGCACCAATTCCTGAACCGCCATTGGATAAATCACGATATCCTCCCGGTCAATGGGGAGATTAATGTCGTTTGCGTAAATGAATACCCCACCCGGTTGAACCCCAGCAAGGTCTTCGATAAATGAACCAGGATTCATCGCAACAACAATCTCGTGTTCCTCCCGACGGGCAAGGAAACCATCCTTACTTACCCGGATGGTGTACCAGGTTGGGAGACCTTGAATATTTGAGGGAAAAAGATTTTTTCCAGAGACCGGAATTCCCATTTTAAAAAGTGAACGCAGTAAAGTCAAATTCGATGTCTGACTTCCAGAGCCATTTGCAGTACCAACTGTGATCGAGAAATCATTAATAATGACTCTGGAATCAAGGGGCTTTTCTATCTTTAATTTCGTTTGGATTGCAGTCATATAATATGTTGCTCCTTTTGGTTCATTCATCCGCAGGAAAATTAGTAAGATTGGGTCACTTTCATTTTTCCATCTTCACTATCAACCAGCCTGTGGCGGATCAGATCTGTGTGCTCGATAAGTGCCTGAAAACCTGCATCTAAATCACCACTACAAATACCATCAACCATCTGCTGGTGGTAAGTCCAAACTTCGTTCAGATAGGAATATCCAGCATAAAGATTTAGACCAACCGCTTCGTAAGCCTCCCAGTATGCTTCAAGGATGCCAGAAACGAACGGGTTATCTAATCTCCGGTAAATGGAAAGATGCAGTTGGCGATGTTCTTGCTGGGGGATCTGGATGGGTGTGCCGCGCAGTTTTTCCCATGCCTGATTAATTAACTGCTGAAGATGAAGATAGTCTTCTTCAGTTAACAACGATACTGCCTGGTACCAAAAAGCTGACTCGATTTTCCTGCGTAGATCCGCGAATTTAAGGAAATTCTCCTGGTCAATGGCGATAGCGTACGATAAGCTTTGATCTACAGCGGGGAAAAATGAATAAGGTAAGCGCCGCAGCCCGGTGCGGGGTTTTGCTTCAACGAAGCCCAGTGCACGGGCAACTTCCATTTGTTCCCTCAGTGAGGAAACACTCACACCCAGCTGTTTGCTCAAGACCTGTAAGGAAGGTAATCGGTCACCTTCTTCATCTATCTGGTTGGTTTCTGCAAGAAAATCCAGAAAATCCGAGGACAGTTTTTTTGAAATCATCACAATACACGTCCAATCCAATCATGTGATTAATAGGATTATTATGACGATATGGATTGTAACACAACCCTGGAACCAGGTCAACGCTTTCAAGGCTTGCAGTTGGAAAGTGAGGCATCAATTTCTACCTCGTGAGCTTGTTTTTTCTGGTCCAGACCAGATAATCGAAACCATCGGTGGATTGGCTCAGCGAGGTTGTCTGGATAAAAAAAAACAGCGCATTCGATGCGCTGTTGATAATTGATTAAATTTCAATGATCCGCTCATAAGCGATGAATGCAAACAAACCGCTGACCAGCTGCATCACCATGATCCCGGGATCGCTGTCCTGGAAGTCTCATCATGATCTCATGAAATCGCTGACCACAGACGCCATCAAAGCAGCACCCGTTACCAGTGCATCTTCGGCAAAATCAAATTTTGGATGGTGGTGACCTGCATCCAACCCCCTTTCTCGATCAGCTGAACCAATAAAGAAATAGCACCCCGGGATATCCTCCATCATGTAGGACATATCCTCAGAACCCATGGTGCGTTCTTCGGTTGATATCTCTGCTTCTGGAAAGACCTCACTGGCAATGTTGAAAATCTTTTCCGCCATTTGGGGATTATTAACCACTGCCGGAGTCACTCGCCTTAATTCAAGCTCCACTTGGCAGCCCATTGCTTCAACGACGCCGCGGGTGATTTGATCAAAACGCTCTAATACAATCCGGCGGATATCTGGGTTATAAGTGCGAATTGTGCCGCGAAGTTCAACCGCTTCCGGGATAACATTAAAAGCTTCACCACCGATCATGCTTGTCACTGTCACTACAGCTGCTTCAAGAGGATCTACATTTCGTGAAACGATGTTTTGCAGAGCTGTAATGACCTGAGCACCTGCTGTGATGGGATCGATCGACAGATGCGGAGAAGCACCGTGACCACCCCGGCCAGTTATCTTTACTGTAAATCGATCTGATGCAGACATAGCTGGTCCTGGAGTCACCCCAATCCATCCCAGAGGTTTATCGTTCCAGAGGTGGAGAGACAGACATTGATCAGGTTTTGGGTTATCCAGGACGCCATCAGCAACCATCGCTTGGGCACCCCCCAATCCTTCCTCAGCAGGCTGGAAAACAAGCTTGACAGTACCCCTCAGTTCTGCTTTGTGGTTCTCAAGTAATTGTGCAACGGTCAAACCAATTGCTGTGTGTCCGTCATGACCACAGGCATGCATGACACCCGGTGTTTGAGAAGCGTATTCTGCACCGGTTTCTTCCTGGATCGGTAGCGCGTCCATATCAAACCGGACTAACAAAACAGGGCCAGGGTTGGCGCCCTCAAGTGTAGCCACGACCCCGGTTTTCCCAACCCCCGTACTCACTTCCAACCCCAACTCAGTAAGCTCGCGGGCCACTATGCCAGCAGTGCGTACTTCTTGAAACCCTAACTCAGGGTTACGGTGAAAATCTCTTCTTAACTCCCTGGTATATGGAAATAATTGTTTTGCTTCATTTCTATAATCAATCATGCTGCCTCTATATTCTTTTTATTAATCAGCTTGGTATCGAAAAAAATCTCTCTGTACCTTCTTCATTGAGCCTCGTAGGCCAACAATCAAACAGCCGCTACCGGAAAATTGATTATCCCAGGACTAATCTTTTGAAATATTCTTCAAAGCGCGGGTTTTCAGGAGTACTGTCTGGAGTGTGCCTGGATCGCATCCGTTCTTCGATCTCGCTCTGATCGCCAATTTGACTTTTATGTTCTCTAAGGGCACGTAACTTTAATTCCCAGAACTCGGTGATATCTACACTAACATTTGGATCCCTGGCTAGAGAAATCCAAACTTCACGCACAATATGGGGTTCGAGCATTTCATCTCGCCATAATTCCACGAAATTCAGGTGATCCCGGGCAGCCGGGAAAACTGCATCCAGGGATGCTTGGCCTGCAGCCCGGTGATCGGGATGGTTTAGATACGTATCTCGAACATACAGGTTGGTAGGATCACAGGTCACCAGAACATCCGGTTGATCCTGTCGAATCACGCGCGTGATATCCCTTCTCAGCTCTAGATCAGGCACTAAATAACCATCGGGATAATCAAGAAAGCGGATCTTATGCACCCCCAAGATTGCTGCTGCTGCTCGCTGCTCTTGCTGGCGCAGGTTGCAGAGAACATCAGGTGTCACGGCACGATCTTTTGTTCCTTTATCTCCACAGGTCAGCAAACAATAGGAAACTTGGTGTCCAGCGTTCGCCCAGCGAGCGATGGTCCCACCACAAAAGAACTCCGGATCATCCGGATGTGCCAATATTACGAGGATTTTTTGTGGGGTATCCCAACGATCCGGTATGTCGTCAGCGTTCAAGTTAATCACTTCCCACAATCGCACCCGCCATTCTCGTGCTTGCCGCAGGGTTCTTGGGATTTCCTGCGCAGTGCCTCTGTTTCATCCCAAGGTTGAATATCCAGGCGACCAAATTCCTCGTATCCCACCCCCTCCACATCGACGAGCACCGCATCCTTGAGAGGATATGTATCCACTACTTTGCCTTCTCCCTGGGGAGTGATCACGCGTTTGTTTCGCCTGGGAAGCTGCTTGCGGGCCTCAACGTATTGTTGGTACTCATAAATCAAGCAGCAGCGCAACCGTCCACACATCCCCGTGATCTCCGATGGAGTCAATGATATCCCCTGCTCTTTTGCCATCTTGATTGAGATGGGGCTGAATTCGGTTAAAAATTTTGAGCAGCACTGGGATTCCATTCCGCAAGCTCCCATGCCCCCGATAATCTTCGCAACATCTCGTGGGCCGATCTGCCGCATTTCCACTCGCGTCTGCCTGTAAGTTTTTTGCATCACCTTCTTCAAGGACTTGAGATCAATCCGTTCTTCTGTCTCTGTACTGAATAAAAAGGAGAGCCTTTTTCCATCAAAAGTATATTCAGCAGAGATAATCTTGACCCCATTGTATTTCATCTCAGCCGCTTTTTCGCGACAAAGGATCATTGCCTCCAAGGCCTTGCGCTGCCAGAGCTGCCTTAGGAGAAGGTCACGCGGGGTAGCTTTGCGAGTGATCGGTTTCCATGAACCATGGGGAGGTTGAGATGGTTCGTCAAGTAATTGAACAACCTCTCCTAACTGTTTCCCACGGCTTGTTTCAACAACAGCATAATCCCCGGTACGCAGGTCGCTAAAATTTTTGGCATCGAAATGGTAAACTTTTCCGACCTTCTGGAAACGAATTCCTACGATGTTGGTTTCTGTTTGGTCCATATTCATCCAACCAGATTAATTGGGATGAAATCACTTTTCTGAACCGCAGCAATGCTGACTTTCGCTGCCACGTCCATAGCCACCTGGTTCAAAGCGCGGGCAACTGGTGAATCCGGATCGCTGATCGTAACCGGAACTCCTTCGTCGCCACCTTTACGAACCGCCGGGTCCATCGGAATAGCACCAATAAATGGTACCCCACTCTCCTCAGCCAGGCGTTCACCCCCACCTTTGCCAAATACATCCATGCGAGTCCCATCGGGGAGTTCCAGGTAGCTCATATTCTCAACAATACCAAAAATCGGTACATTCAATTGGCGGAACATTTCCAATCCCCGGCGGGCATCGTCCAGCGAAACCTGCTGGGGTAAAGTAACGATTAATCCTCCGCTTAATGGAAGTGATTGCGCCAGGCTCAATCCAGCATCCCCAGTACCTGGGGGAAGATCAATCACCAGGTAATCCAGCTCTCCCCATTCAACATCAGTTAAGAACTGGCGAATAGCGGAATGAAGCATCGGCCCACGCCAAATCAGCGGCTGATCTGCTTTGACCATGAATCCGATCGACATGAATTTCACACCATAGGCTTCCGCTGGCACGAGCTTATCTTGACCTGCGGGCGGTAGTTGATCGACGCCCATCATGGTCGGGATATTAGGCCCATAGATATCCGCATCCAGCAACCCCACCCGGGCTCCAGATTTAGCCAAAACAACTGCCAGGTTGACTGCAATTGTGCTTTTTCCAACTCCTCCCTTTCCAGATGCTACTGCGATGGCGTTACGGATCGGTAGCTCGACGATGCCCCGCGGTCTTCCATCAGACGGCACGTTGGCATCCAATTTAACCGTTACATTTTCTACACCAGGTATAGCTTCAACCGCTTCTCGCGATTCTCGCGTTATTTGATCCTTAAGTGGACAGGCCGGCGTCGTCAAGACAACAGTAAAACTTACCTTCCCGCCATCAATCTGCAAATCACGAATCATATTTAAGCTTACCAGGTCTTTATGCAGCTCGGGTTCCTGAACTTTACTCAAGGCCGCCATGACGGCATCATCACTAACTGGATTATTATTCACCATTACAATTTTCCTTCAGAGATTTATCGATCAAATTGATATTCAGAAGATCAACCTGGAAACCAGGCATCGATGCTCATTAATCCTTTGTCAGGCAGATTGCTTTTGCTGCCGCGCAGCTTGTTTTGCGGCTTTTGCGGCTTCTGCTTCTGCACGGGCTGCCTCCTCACGGGCATAATTCGTCGGCCGAATGGAAGCATAATACGAAACTGGTCTTGAAAGCCGCTCTTTATTGAAGATATTTTTTTCCTGCCGATTATATACGGAGATCTCATAATCGTGATCCATCTTGATGGCATCGAAGGGGCAGAACTCCGCACATAAACCGCAATTCATGCAGATATCAACATCTATATAGAACTCTGCGGGTTCAGGGACTGGGCGTCCAGTATCAGGATCGTTTGTACGCTCTATCCAAATACATTGCGGAGGGCAAACCTTTGCACATATCCCGCATGATGTACAGCGATCCTTTTTCTCCCCATTCTCATCAACCTCATAAACCAGAAATGGGATAAAACGAAACTCCTCGGGTACAGGTAATTTCTCTTCTGGATACTGAACAGTGAAGATTCCCTTCGTACTTGCACTCTTGCGATTTTCAATTCCTTCTTCAGTGTAATAACGCTGCTTCCCGCGTACTAACCAACGGATATCCTCGAGATAAGTATTAATGAAGTGTTTGAAAGTAATGCTCAAACCCTTCAACAATCCCTTGCCATAAAAATCATTCATAATCTAACTCCGTCTTTGACGCTATTTCCACGAAAAACCGCGAAGAAACCTCCAGATCAGCGGTCGGTCTCTCCCAAAACGATGTCAATAGAACCCAAGATAGAAACAACATCAGCAATCTTGTAATTCTTGCACATCACTCCAAGGGCAGTCAGGTTGATAAACGATGGTGCCCGTACATGGTATCGCCAGGGGTTAGGCTTTCCATTGGATACAACATAAAAACCCAATTCTCCTTTGGGACCTTCAACACGTCCATATGCTTCTCCCGCAGGAACACGCACCTGGTACTGCGGTTTGCCTTCTTGAATGGGTCCTTCCGGCATATCCCGGATGACCTGTTCCAGGATGCGTATACTCTGGCGGATTTCGTCCAGACGGATCAGGTAGCGGTCATAGATATCACCATGATAGCGAACAGCTACATCGAAATCAAAACGATCATAGATACCATAAGGATCAGCGCGACGCACATCATAGGGTACACCGGAGGCGCGCAGCACTGGTCCCACGGCAGAGTGAGCAATTGCATCCTCCGCAGTTAACACGCCGATTCCAATCGCACGGGTGCGGACGATCTCATTGTTGGTTAGGAATGCGTCCAGATCATCAATTTTCTTCGGCAGTCGATCGTGAACAAAATCCTTTACCTTCTCAAATATTCCTTCTGGTAAATCTCTGGCAACACCCGCAAAGCGGTAATAGTTGCACATCATTCTCGACCCGCTGACTGCTTCAAATATATCCAGGATCATTTCACGCTCTTCAAACGCATACAATAAGGGTGTGAAGAATGCCCCCAAATCATTCAGTAGAAACCCAATCGCAGCAAGGTGGTTTACGATGCGGGTTAATTCCGCCATCATCACCCGGATATACTCGGCTCGTTCGGGAGGTTTGACCCCCATCAATTTCTCAACGGCTAAAACGTAACCAAAATTATTACTCATCGAGTTGAAGTAATCCAACCGATCGGTAAAGGGGATATTCATCAGGAATGTATTACGTTCGCCAATTTTTTCATGGTTGCGGTGCAGGTAGCCCATGACGGGTTCCAAATCAACAACGGTCTCACCTTCCAGGCGAACCACCATTCGGAAAACACCATGCGTTGATGGATGTTGAGGACCTAAATTAACTACGATCTGATCTGTCCCGATCGCTGTTTCACTTACTGCGTGATCAAGCCGCCCAACATTTTGGTATACAGCAGACTCACCAGGCGCGGTCCAATCAGCAGGGTCAAACCCCGCAGGATAATTTACATTCTTATTAAATGGGTTATTATCCTCAATGCGAATTACATCCCCACCAGGCCAGCGACTCTTGAAGGGTTTCCCTTCTTCTTCGAAAAATGGCTCTCGCCAGTCCTTGCGCAATGGGTGACCGTCGAATCCCTCCCACAATAAAACTCGCTTGAGATCAGGGTGCCCTTCAAAGTGGATTCCCATTAAATCCCAGGCCTCCCGCTCCTGTAACGCAGCACCTGGAAATTCTGGGGTAAGCGATGGAACCACGGGATTATCCCGCGGTACCTGGACTTTATAAACTATTCCGGGGCCCCCGGTTGTCTGGAATCCATGATAAACCACTTCCATCTTGTCTTCGGGCATGTAATCCACGCCAGTTACTGAAGATAAAAAGTCGTAACCAAATTCTTCCCGCAGCGCGACAGCAAATTCAACTAACTTTTCAGCTGGAATGATGTATCCCTGGTATCCATCTCGTTCGTCACGAAGGATCTCGGGAAATCTTTTTTCAAAATCTGTTTTCTCTTCAACCAGAATTTCTTCGCTCATCTTCTCACTCCCAATTAGGCTCCTTCAGCCGTGGAGATCTCTTGATCCTCTGCCAGCTTTTCATTGCTTTGTTGTTTGATCAATTCATATTCACGGGGATCCATTAGATCCGGTCCCAATACTGGAACTGGAATGGGATCTAGCGGGTCTTTGCTGTACCAGCGCACAGATTTAATGGACTGGTGATCGATCTTTTTCTGGAGAGTGATCAATCCGTGCAGTAATGCCTGTGGCGTTGGAGGGCAGCCAGGAACGTAAACATCAACCGGAATGAACTTATCCACTCCATCCACTACACTGTAGCCCTCTTTGAATGGGCCACCACCGGAAGCGCAAGCACCCATGGCAAGAACATACTTTGGTTCCGGCATCTGGTTATAAAGACGAACGATCTGGGGGACCATTTTCTTGGTCACAGTTCCAGAAACGATCATCAGATCGCTCTGGCGGGGACTGGGTCGCATAACTTCCATACCAAAGCGCGAGAAATCGAATCGGCTGGTGGCTGCACAGATCATCTCGATCCCACAGCAGGCTAAACCGAACATCATTGGCCAGATCGAATTACGCCGGCTCCAATTGTAGACCTTGTCCAAAGTAGTAATCGCTACTTGGCCCTCCATATCGGGAGGAATATCATATTCAGGGGAACTGAAATTTTCCGTCATATCCCATCTACCTCCTCATACCATTCTTGGTAAATAGCCTCCAGGATCCCGTCATTAGCCAACTCCGGATCATCATCAAAACCCGGTAATTCAAGCGTCCAGTGATAGATCATCAACAGCGAGACATCCTCTAAATTGACTTCGGGTTTTTCTCTGGACAAAGCCTGAGCAATTGCAAAAGAATCTTCCCAGGTTATGGTACCAAATTCTGGAGTCACAAAAACCAATTATAACGCAAAAAATTTACAAATTCTTAATCCAATTAACGCAAAAAATAATTTGCGTTAATTACAGAGAAGCTTATAATTAATCAACCTGAATAAAATTAGAATAGATCAGTCCAAACTCGCAAAGGGATTAAATGCCAACCAAATCCACTCGCCAGCGTATCCTTGATATTCTCGCAGTCCGTGAAGAGGCTGCCGCAGCTGAACTCAGCCGGGCGCTGGGTTTGACCAAGGCAGATATCCGCTACCATCTATCGAGGATGAGTGAGGAGGGTATCATCGTCTGCTCTAACCCAAAACAGAAGGGCAGAAGAGGACGACCGGCAAGGACCTTTAGCCTGACTTCAAAATCCCTTCAGAACAACTACGATCTGCTCGCGTCTGCGTTACTCACCTTTTTGATGGAGCATTGTTCGGAGATGGGCGCAAATAATAAACTCCAACTGGTTGCAGAACAGTTCTGGGGGAACTTCAAATCCGAGGGACCGCCTGGCAAACGCCTCGTTCAAGCAGTCAATCAACTCAACCAGCTCAATTATCAGGCTCGCTGGGAGGCCCACTCAACTGGTCCGCGGGTGATTTTCGAACACTGTCCTTTTGCAACCTTGCGGCCTCAGCACCCCGAATTATGCCGTATGGATGCCCACATGGTCGCGAATTTTCTGGATGAGCAGGTTGCACTGATCGAATCCAGCGCTCATTTGCCTGGCGGTATTTGTCTTTTCACAGTCCCGCAAAAATAACCCAAAGACCACTGAAAAAAATCACACTTTTTGAAATTTGCGATTGCAGCCGGATCGAATATTATTTACCACCTGAAAATAAAGCGAGATACCCAGGGCAGAGCAGCGATCCTTGCGCTTGGGCACCTCATTTCTCTTTTGCAGCTCTTTCCAGGAAATCAAATCCCCGTTCTATTAACTTTGCTGCCTGGTAAGAATCTGGGTAATCTTCCTCGGACATCCTCAATAATGAACCGCGCACGCCGCTCGCCCGGTGAGCCCAATACGAATCCGCAGATAGCCGCTCCAATCTGGCGATTAACATATCAATTAATTCCATCTGCTGGTCCAATTCCTGGCATTCCTTATCAAGAAACTTATTTTCTGCCGGGCAGTATCCAATCTTTTTTATTTTAATCCATTTGCACAAATCGACTTGAAACAGTGGATTGCTACCTCAAGTCAGTTGATCTAATTCGGATTTTGAGAATGCGCTTGGGATTAATACTTTTCTTGAACCACTGGTACTGCTTGTCGTTGGCGGAGCAAACCGCGCACTGAAAGATTGGTCCTCAACAAGCCCCAAAAACCCAGGAACATGAGCGGGAAAATCTGGAGGATATGGATCATAATCGCATAGGTTGTCATTAAAGCCAGATCCAGGCCGGCAATTAATGATAAAGCGCCCACAATGGTTGCCTGGTATATCCCTGGTGTACCTGGGGCAGAAGGCGGTGCTACTGCCAGCGTTAACATCGAAATTGCGATCATTTGCGGTATGGGTAAATTGATGTTTAAACCGATTAATACCAGGTAAGCAAACACAAAAAAAGCACCCCAGATAGCAAAAGACATCAGCCATCCAATGGTTAGCTGCCGGGGACCACCCGCCATTTTCAAACCATTTTTCAAGTCGTTGAGCACACGCTCCACACGGGATTGGTCTAACCTTGAAAAACGAGCAAGCTGGGACTGGATCCAGGAAATGAACCGTTCAGCATTGCGTAGCAGTATGGCGATTAATCCCAGGAAGGTAATGATTAAAGCAGCATTGACCACAATTGAGGCCGAGTTGATTACCACCACATACCCGGTTAGCAGTGCAACCAAAAATGCAAGCACACGCATGACCTGTTCTAAAGATCTCTCAATGACCATGCCGGAAGTTGCGCTGGAAATTGACATTCCAGACCCCCGGCCTGTGATCAATACACGCAAAGCAAAATCCGGGATTGGTGTCAGGCTGTTGATCAGATTGGATATGCTGACTGAGTGAAAAGCCGCCGTCAATCCGGTATGGTTGCCCAGCAAATACCGCCAGCGGATGGCCAATAAAATGTAAGCAGTTACGAGTGCAATAATTGCTGCGGAAAGATATCGCCAATTGGCAAGCCGTAACAGCTTAATCATCTGGTTCAGATCCACAAACCAGAAAAAGAGTCCCCCTATTACCAATGTCACTATTAAAGCGATCAACAGTTGTTTCTTCAAAATGCACCTTTGAAAATTATTTCAATTTCCAAAATTCAAACGACTATTATAAGCTCATTTTGGGAATCCTCCTCGCCTTGAGCAATTTCTCACACAGTATTCATGTATCTGTAAACACCCATCCCCGGGAAATCTATGCCCAACGCATAAATAAACCTGGAAGACTTACTCAACAGTGACGGATTTGGCAAGATTGCGGGGTTGGTCTACATCCAGCCCACGAAATGCGGCAATATGGTAAGCAAGCAACTGTAAAGGAATCACCGTGGTTACCGGACTCAACATCCAGGGAGTATCCGGCACCCAAAGGACGTGATCTGCAATTGTAGGGATTAATTGGTCACCTTCTGTCGCCACCGCGACGACAATTCCTCCGCGTGCCTTGGCCTGCTCAATCTGGCTGAACATTTTCTCGTACCAGGGATCGCGAGGCGCGATGACAACTACGGGCATCTCCTCATCAATTAAAGCGATCGGACCATGCTTCATCTCGCCAGCAGGATAACCTTCTGCATGTATATAGGAGATTTCTTTGAGTTTCAGTGCCCCCTCGTAAGCAGTTGGCATATTAATCCCCCGACCTAAATATAAGCAATGCGAATAATCTTTCAACTCCCAGGCGATCCGCTCTACCTCCGCTTCCCGGTCGAGACAACGACCTGCTAAATCAGGTATCAATCTTAGGTCTGCAACCAGCTCACGTCTTCGGCGATCGCTTAACACTCCTCGCTTGTCTGCCAGCAGGACTGCCAGCATATATAAGTCCACCAGGGGTGCTGTATAGGCTTTGGTCGAAGCAACACCAATCTCTGGTCCGGTTTGCATGGATATATAACCATCAGATATACGCATGGCTTGCGAACCGATTACATTTACAATCGACCACAATATTGCTTGTTTCTGCCTGGCTTCTTCCATGGCAGCCAGGGTGTCCGCAGTCTCTCCGGATTGGCTGATCACCAGCACAGCTGTGTTTTGATCCAAAATCGGATCGCGGTAACGAAATTCAGACGCAATATCCATCTCGACTGGTAGATTAGCGATGCGCTCAATGAGCACTTTTCCCACCACAGCTGCATGCGATGCTGTTCCACAGGCTGTTATAAAAATCTTGTTTAATCGCTGGGCTAATTCAGGAGTCAGGTTGAGCTGGTCAAGGAAGATCCGGCCTCCGTCAAAATCCACACGTCCCGCAATAGTGTCAGTTAAAGAACGCACCTGTTCATGGATTTCTTTATGCATGAAATGACGGTATTCACCTTTTTCCGCTGCCACAGGATCCCAGGGAACGGTATTCACTTCGTATTCGACAGGTTTTCCATTTAACGTATTCACTTCTAACCCATCCCGGGTCACTACTCCAATTTGTCCTGATTCGAGGAACACCATTTGGCGAGTGTGCTCCAGGATGGCTGGCATATCCGAAGCAACGAACATTTCACCTTGACCAAATCCGATCACGACGCCACCTGCGTTTCCGATTCGAGCGGCAACGATTTTATCCCTTTCACGCGTTGAAAGCATCACGATACCATGGGCGCCTTTAAGGTGAGAGATGGCCTTTTGGGCTGCACCGACAAAGCTTTCCTCTAGCGTGAGATAACGATCGACCAGCTGCACAATGACTTCGGTATCAGTATCGGATTGAAACTCGACCCCTTCTGCGGCTAATTCATCCCGCAGTTCCGAATAATTCTCAACGATCCCATTATGGGCAAGGACTACGGTGCCGCTGGCACCAACATGCGGGTGAGCATTCCTGGCGCTTGGTTCTCCGTGAGTTGCCCAACGAGTATGCCCTATCCCAATTCCGCCATGCAAAGGAGATTCACGAACCAATTCAGCTAAGCAATCCAGCTTTCCAGCTTCTCGGCGGACTTCTATTTGCCCCGCTTCAATTACTGCGATACCCGCCGAATCATAACCCCGATATTCTAAGCGACGCAGCCCATTCAGGATGATCGGCGTCGCATCCTTGGGACCGATATAACCAACGATTCCGCACATGGATTCCCTCCAGAATTTATTGACCGAGAGCTGCCCTGGTAAACTTGAAATACTAGCAAACTTTTCGGTGGATAATATTTTCCTGAATCACTACCTGTTCTTTGCCCATCCAATCACTTGGATAGTATTGTCACAAGTTTTTTTACCTGGAGGGATAGATGCTGGACAGTGACATGCCCAGAGGGCTTCCGCTGATCTCTCGATTTTTTCCCAGGTTCTAACGATTTTCCTGAGATTAGCCCGGTCCTGCGACCGGGAACCCTCTTCCTCGTCAACTCCTCTGGCATCCACTGGAAGCAAAAGCTGGAAATGATTTAAAAATCCAACCAGTTAACCCCGGCGTAGCCAAACGAGCCCATGCGCTGGTCTTCCCTCATCAATGATTTGTGCAGATTTATCTTATGAAAACCACCTCCTGCATTGAATATGATCGGGATGTAATTATACATTGAAACTCACCCTCTTGATCCTTCTTCCCACCGATAAGCAGGTACCCTTGAACTTCGAGAAAAAAGGTTCAATGGTATAATTCCGCTGAATTTGATGGTGTGTGAGGTAATAATCTGAACTCTTTTATAATTACGGGAAGGACAGCTACACCCTCAAATCCTCAAGCAAAGGAGCCCCTATTTGGCTTTTAACCCACTAAATTGGCTGCTGGGGTTTTTTTCACTAGATATCGGCATAGATTTAGGCACCGCAAACACCATGGTCAGCGTACGCGGGAAGGGTATTGTTATCCGGGAACCCTCCTGGGTGGCGATTGACAAACGCACACGCGAGCCGAAAGCAATCGGTGCTGAAGCAAAAGAAATGGTTGGCCGCACTCCGGCAAATATCATAGCCGTGCGCCCTTTGAGGGATGGGGTGATCTCGGAATTTGAGATCACCGAAGCAATGTTGGAGTATTTCATTGGAAAGGCTCACCAGCAGAGTATTGTTCCTGTTCCGCGTCCGCGCGTCGTGGTGGGAATCCCGTCAGGAGTTACTGAAGTAGAGAAAAGAGCAGTCTATGATGCTGCTATGTCCGCTGGTGCTCGCGAAGTGGGTTTAATTGAAGAACCTGTGGCTGCTGCACTTGGGGCTGGTCTACCCGTCTCAGAAATCCGCGGCAGTATGATCGTGGATATTGGTGGAGGCACAACAGAAGTGGCAACCCTCTCTATGGGCGGCGTTGTCATCTCACGGTCACTGCGTGTTGCAGGCGATGAAATGGATGAGGATATCGTCGATTACATGCGCAATAAATATAATCTGCTGATCGGGGAACGCATGGCAGAACAAGCAAAAATTGCAATCGGGTCTGCTTACCATCTTGCGGAGGAAATGACCCTCACCCTGCGTGGTCGTAACCTGGTCACTGGTTTACCGGAAGCAGTTGAAGTTTCATCGGTAGAAATCCGGGAGGCGATTTCGGGTTCGGTGCTGACCATTATCGATACCATTAAGGATGCGCTGGATGAGTGCCCTCCGGAAATTATTTCTGATCTAATGGAATCTGGGGTTACTATGGCTGGTGGTGGTTCCCTGTTGCGTGGCTTGGACCGTCGACTTTCTGATGAATTGCATATCCATGTGTGGGTGGCTGAGGATCCAATGACCTGCGTGGTACGGGGAGCAGGAATGATCCTCGAAGATTACGATCATTTAGCACAGTTCATGGTTGGTCTAGAACGGGGCAGCACGCGTCACGATTGAGCCTGATGTAGGATGAATTTACCTCGTACATTTCAAATCGCCGCCTTGGCGATTTTGATCATTAGCATCCTCCTCTTGGCATTAGGCGGATACCTTACTCCTATCTCGCGGATTGCATTCTCACCTTTCATCACAGCCCAAACCTGGTTAGCCAGCCGCTTTCAGGCGATCAGGGATTTCATGACCGAGCCGCGCGACGTTGCTACGTTAACCCAACTTAATCAGCAATTAGAAGCAGAGGTAGCACGGCTCCAATCGCAAGTAATTGAACTTCAGCAGCAAAATTCTGAGATTGAGATCCTCTCAGCACTGCTGGATTTTGCCCGCACACATGCCGAAAATGAGTACATCACTGCGGCTGTGATCGGCCGGGATATCAGTCCTTTCCTGCACTATATTATTATCAATCGGGGTTCCGATGATGGTTTGCGCCGGGGTATGCCGGTCGTCTCCTCCCAGGGGTTGGTTGGCAGGGTAGCCGCGGTTACCGCAGATGGAGCTCGGGTCCAATTAATTACTGATCCTGATACAGCAATCAATGTGCGCATCCAACCTTCTGGTGCTGAAGGCTTGCTCCAGGGTTCGATCACTGGAGACATCACGGTTGGGGCCATTCCCCAGGATGCAAAAATCGGGAGTGGTGACCTCGTACTTACTTCAGGATTGGGAGGCAATTATCCTCCGGATATGCTGATCGGGCAGGTAAGCGGTGTCAGCCAGCGTCCGGTAGAGCTCTTCCAAACTGCCGCGGTCGAACCGGTAGTGGATTTCTCACAGCTCGAAATCGTCCTGGTGATTGTAAATTTCAGGCCAGTTAATATAGCACCCTTGATCCCCGGTGTTGAAACTCCTTGAGTCCGAATTTATTAGAATTTACTGAAATCAATCATAATGAATTTCTTGATGGTGTAGAATGGCGATTGTCCTGGCAGTACCAATTCTGGGTTTAATGGTGATCCTGCAGTCTGCAATTTTCAGTCAGGTGCAGCTGCTTTATGGGACGACCGACCTGGTCTTGCTGATCGTCGTTGCCTGGGCTGTTCAGGATAAGGTCACCACCGCCTGGCATTGGGGAGTTATCGCGGGTGTGCTTGCGAGCTTGGCGACAGCTGTTCCAGCCATCGCGATCATACCAACTTATGTCGCGGTAACGGGTGTTGCACTTTATATCCGGCGAATCTTCTGGCAGCGCCCTCTCCTAGCGATGGTCACAGCTACCCTGCTGGCGACCTTGATCTCGCAAATTATCACTGTCGGAGTGCTTGTCTTCAATGGCAGCTCAATTCCGCTAATCGAGGCTTTTTATCTGATAACCATTCCGAGCGCTTTATTAAATCTGCTGCTTGCAGTCCCGGTATATGCTGTAATCGGAGACCTGGCGAGTTGGCTTTACCCGGAAACAATCGAGATTTGAGTTCGATTGGATGATGAAAATTTGACGGCTTCTATTTGATGGATATTAAACCGGTACAAAAAAATAAAGAATTTATTCGATGAACGGTAGTGCAAATCTCAACAATAATGTCCAGGTATGGCGAATTCTTGTATTTGGTATCGCCATTGCAGCTGTTTTTGTGATCTATCTGGGGCGCTTATTTAGTTTACAAATCCTTCAAAGCACAGAATGGGTTGCCCAAGCTGAAGAAAACCGGATCAGTAAGATCAACTTGCCCACGCAGCGGGGAATTGTTTTTGACCGAAATGATTACATCTTGGCACAAAATATCCCCTCCTATAACGTAATCATCGTTCCAGCTGAACTGCCAGATGATGTCGGGGAAATTCAAGAAATTTACCGCCAGATCAGCGAGATGGTTGATGTACCGATCAATTTAAACGAAGTAACCACTGACAACCCTTATGTTCCCTGCCGATCCGAACATGGTATCGCTCAAATTGTTGACTATGGAGAAACCACAGCACCTTATTCAGCAGTGCTGATCAAGTGCAATATCGACCGCACCACCGCCATGATGATCAAGGAAAAATCCGTGGATTTGCCTGGGGTCGACATCGAAATAGAATCTGTTCGGGACTATCCTACGGGCTCCTTAACTGCAGCAATCATTGGATTTTTAGGCCCTATTTCAGCTGCAGAGGAAGAATACTACGTGGAGAGAAATTTTGTACCAAACCGCGATAAAGTCGGTTATGCGGGAATTGAAAGGTATTTCCAAAGTATTCTAAGTGGTCGCAACGGTGAACGCCTGGTTGAGGTAGATGTTGGTGGACAAATCCTGCGTGATGTGATCCCTCCCATTGATCCCACACCCGGGCTTAATGTCAAGTTGACCATAGATTCTCGCTTGCAAAGCGCTGCAGAGTCAATTTTGACCCGTGAAATCGATGATTGGAATGCATATCTGGGCGAGATGCGCATGAACAGCGGTGTCGTGATCGCCATGAACCCGAAGACAGGTGAAATTCTCGCCATGGTTTCTTATCCCAGCTATGAGAATAATCGCATGGCCAGGGTAATTCCGCAGTATTACTATGAACAGCTTTCTGAAGACAAACTTAATCCATTGCTCAACCATGCTGTTGGAGATGAGCTCCCAGCTGGCTCTGTTTTTAAACTGGTCACCGCGGTCGGAGCTTTGAACGAAGGGGTGGTCACTCCTGAACAGATCATAAAAGCACCCCCGAAAATCGTGGTCGAAGAAAAATTTTCTGCGAACGAACTTAATCCCCGGCCCAGAGAATTTGTTGACTGGAACAAAGCAGGTTTCGGCGAGATCGACTTCGTGAACGGATTAGCCAATTCCAGTAACGTCTATTTCTATAAACTGGGCGGTGGCTACGAAGATGAGGTTCCAGAAGGTTTGGGTATCTGTCGTTTAGGTACCTATGCACGTGCATTGGGCTACGGGGATTACCCCGGCATCGAGCTCCCCCTCGTGGAGGATGGGCTGATCCCCGATCCAACCTGGAAAAGGATCAATCAGGGAGAAAACTGGTCCAGTGGAGATACATATATCGCCAGTGTTGGCCAGGGTTTTGTGATCGCTACACCTCTCCAGGTCCTGCTCTCTGCTTCCACGATTGCCAATGATGGTGTCTTAATGCGTCCCACAATTCTCGAAGAAATCCTGGATAGCGAAGGGAACCTGATCAAATCCTTCTTACCCGATCAAGTCAGGGATATTACCACCGAACCTGTGATCGATGTTTTTGACGATCCCAGCAGTCCGGGAGGTTGTGAAAGCAAATTGACTGGCGAAAAGAAAACAGTCGAACCCTGGGTAATTGAGAAAGTCCAGGAAGGTATGCGCATGGCGGTGGTGAACGGAACACTGGCAGATGAATTTGAAAATGTCAATATCTCTGCAGCCGGAAAAACTGGGACTGCTGAATATTGTGATAAATATGCAAATGACAAGAATTTGTGCATTCCCGGCAATTGGCCCACACATGCCTGGACCACAGCGTATGCCCCTTACGAAGATCCGGAAATCGTAGTAGTTGCATTTGTTTATAACGGTGGCGAAGGTGCTTCCGTGGCAGCACCGATTGTAAGACAGCTCTTAGAGGCGTATTTTGAGATAAAAGCCGGGGATACAGCCGCCCAAAATCCATAATAGATCATGCTATAATCAATTTCAAACCTAGAAAGGGAGCGGATTCCGACAGAATACGCCCGATCCGACCTCTGCCGATAACATAATTATGGAAGAGCATGCCAAGGTTAAAATCAAGGGCATCCGTGAGGGGTTATTGATCACGATTCGTGATGATGATTGGTCGGATGCAAAAACTGCGCTGCAGGAGCAAATCAAGGAGCAATCTGATTTCCTGAAAGGAGGGCGCCTGATCCTGGATGTCGGGAATCACAACATCCGGGCAGCAGAATTGGGTCAGCTCCGCGACATGCTCTCCAATGATGGTCTGGCGCTCTGGGCAGTGCTCAGCAATTCACATGTCACTCAACAGAATGCCCAACTGCTTGGATTGGCAACCCGCATCAATAAGCCCATCCCTGAACGGACCTCTCACACGATTGACACTGCTTTGAATGGGGAAGAAGCTGTGCTGGTACGAAGAACGCTCCGCTCGGGGTTTAGTATCAAAAATTCAGGTCACGTAATTGTCATCGGTGATGTCAACCCGGGCTGCGAAATCGTATCGGGTGGAGATATCGTCGTTTGGGGTCACCTGAGAGGGATGGTTCATGCAGGAGCAGAGGGTAATCAAGATGCGATCGTGTGTGCCATGGACCTGGCCCCAACCCAGCTGCGCATCGCCGACCATATCGCAACAACTCCAAAACGACGCGGGAAACCCCAACCAGAAATGGCATGCATCATCGATGGACAGGTTGTGGCAATGCCTTGGAAGCCTTGACCTGATGAAATGTAGATGGAGATGGTATATTAGTAGTATGCTGAGGGAGAGAAATGATCAATAAAGTAATCACTATTACCTCAGGCAAAGGCGGCGTTGGGAAAACAACTGCTACTGCGAACATCGCCACAGCTCTAGCTGTTGAAGGTGCACGCGTGGTCTGCATTGATGCTGACATTGGCCTGCGGAATTTGGACGTCGTTCTGGGCCTTGAAAACCGAATTGTCTATGATTTGGTAGATGTCGTCGAGGGACGCTGTCGATTAAGGCAAGCAATGATCCGCGACAAAAGGCTACCAAATCTATTCTTAATCCCTGCCGCTCAAACGCGGGACAAAACCGCGGTCTCCCCGAGTGATATGATCCGATTGGTGGAGGAGCTGCGAGAAGAGAGTGAGTGGGTCTTGATCGATTCCCCCGCCGGGATCGAGCGCGGGTTCCGCAATGCAATCGCTCCTGCTGATGTGGTAATAGTAATCACCAATCCTGAAATTTCAGCTGTGCGCGATGCGGACCGCATCATTGGCTTGATCGAAGCGGAAGAAAAAGGTCCCGCCAAGCTGGTATTGAACAGGTTGAAACCCGAAATGGTCAAGCGGGAAGACATGCTTTCCCCGGATGATGTACTTGAATTGCTCGCAGTCGAATTAATTGGAATCGTGCCAGAGGATGAGAATGTAATCCTAAGTACGAACCGGGGTACCCCTATCGTGCTGGACGGAAAAAGCCAGGCTGGACAGGCTTTTCGGAATATTGCTTCCAGGCTTGAAGGACAGGAAGTTCCTTTTATAAGTCTGGAATCCAGCAATGGTTTCTTCGGTCGCATCTCTCGTTTAATGCGTTCAGGGGCTGATTGATATGAGTACCTTTCTTGACCGGATCCTGGGTAAGGATAAAAGCAGTGCCAAACAAGCGAAAGATCGGCTGCAATTAGTGTTGATCCACGACCGGATCGATATGAATCCAGGTACGATGGAAACGTTAAAAGACGAGTTAATCGAGGTGATCTCAAGACACGTTGAGATCGACCCGAATTCGGTAAACATAAAAATGACCCAGGATGGTCGCCAACAACGCCTGATCGCAGATATCGCCCTTAACCCCGCAGGACGGAGACGAAGTCGAAAGCATGTATGAGTGATGTAAGAACCACTTGGCGGCATTTCGATTTCTGGCTTCTCGGCGCGGTCGCAATCCTCAGTATTTTCTCCATTGCCATGATCCGTTCAGCCATTGCTGGAAATATTACCCTGGCTGGTTATGACCAGCGGCAGGCTATTTTTGTGATCATCGGTTTTGGTGTGATCCTGATCACCACTGCCATCGATTACCGCCTGTGGGCTTCCGTCAACCGGATTCTCTATTATGGGATGGCTGGGGTTTTGGGTGTGCTTTTTGTAGTTGGGCAGGCAGTTTTCGGATCTGCTCGCTGGTTTGAGACAACCTACTTCTCGATCCAACCATCAGAGCTCGCTAAAATCATCATTATCTTAGCCCTGGCGGAATTTTTCTCACGCAATATCGGACGGGTAAATATCCCGGGCGTGATGTTTCGCAGCTTGCTTCTCACGGCTGGCATCGTATTGTGGATCATTCTGCAACCAAACCTGGGTACTTCCATTGTGATCCTCGTAATTTGGTTCACACTATTATGGGCCAGCGGACTCAATCTTAAAATGCTTGCAGCATTTGCCGGGGTTGGTATTGTTCTCCCTATCATTGGTTTTCCACTGCTCGCAGATTACCAAAAAAATCGGATTTTGAATTTCATCTTTCCGGATCCAAATGCCAGACACGGAGACATATATAACATCCAACAAGCACTGATCAGCATCGGATCTGGAGGCTGGTTTGGAAAAGGCTACAACCTCGGCACACAGGTCCAGCTGCGATTTCTTAAAGTGCGCCATTCGGATTTCATCTTCTCTGCTCTGGCGGAGGAATTCGGATTTGTGGGAACTTTGATCGTGATTGCTTTATTGCTGTTTGTGATCTACCGAATTTTGAGAGCCGCACGTCTCTCCCGTGACACATACGGTGCCCTCATTTGCTATGGCGTGGCTACTCTGGTAGCTTTTCAGGCCCTGGTCAACATCGGAGTAAACTTGCGTTTAATTCCTGCTACTGGTTTACCATTACCATTCCTCAGTTATGGAGGAAGTGCCATGCTTTCCTTACTCTTAGGAATTGGATTGGTCGAGAGTGTGATATTACGCCAAAAATCTGCCTGAATCAATCCTGCAAACCAACGATATAAATAACCTTTTCGTTCAGGAGACACATGGACCGCAATCAAATGAAACCCGTACGGGTGCGCTTTGCTCCCTCACCAACAGGCAGAACCCATTTAGGTTCTGGCCGCACAGCTCTATATAATTACCTTCTCGCCCGCCAGAGTGGAGGTCAGTTTATCCTGCGCATCGAGGATACGGATCGTAAGCGTTACAATCCGGAATCGGAAAAGGAGCTGATCGATAGCCTTCACTGGTTGGGGATTCAATGGGATGAAGGGCCAGACATCGGGGGTCCCCATGCACCTTATCACCAATCAGAGCGTAAAGAAATTTACCTTCAGCATGCAGCCAAATTGGTTGAAATGGGTCATGCTTATTACTGTTTTTGTACTCCGCAACGTTTAGCGGAAATGCGCCAGAACCAGCAGAGAAATAAATTGCCGTCTCATTATGATGGCACCTGCCGCCGCATCCCACCTGAAGAATCAGCTCGAAGAATTGCTGAGGGTGAACCGCATGTGATCCGGTTTAAAACCCCCCAGCAGGGATCGATTACAGTTTACGACACGCTGCGGGGCGATATCACCGTTGAAAATGAAAATATAGATGATTACATCATCGTAAAATCAGATGGATTGGCACTCTATCACCTGGCAGCCATGGTGGACGATCACTTGATGAATATCACCCATGTGATCCGTGGATCGGAATGGCTGCCTACTTTTCCCCTTCACGCACATATCATCCGCGCATTCGGCTGGCAGGAGCCGGAATGGATCCATCTCTCTCTCTTCTTGAAGCCAAGTGGAAAGGGGAAAATGAGCAAGCGCGATACGAACCAATTAATAAAGGATGGCTTCTCAATCTATCTGACCGATCTGGCATCCCTGGGATATTTACCAGAGGGAGTGCTGAATTGGACCGCCTTAATGGGGTGGAGTTATGATGATCATACCGAGTTTTTCACTTTGCCAGACCTGGTGGAGAAGTTCACAATTGAACGTCTAAACCCTTCTCCCGCCGCGATTAATTTTACAAAACTCGACCATTTCAATGGCCTGCACATCCGCAGCCTTGAAGTTCCCGATCTCGCAGAACGTTTAAAACCTTTCTTCCTCAAGGCTGGATATGAGGTTGGTGATCAAAAATTACTAAAAGTGACCCCATTAATTCAACAAAGGATTGTAACCCTGGAGGATGCAACGGAAATGGGAGGCTTCTTCTTTGAAGATGAAGTCCACCCACTCCCAGAGGACCTGGTTGGGAAGAACATGTCCCCTGGAGAGTCAACCGAGGCTGCACGGCTGGCCTACGATGTACTCAAAGAAATGCCAGAGATTAATAAGGAGCTGGCTGAAGAGCCTATGCGCGCCACCGCAGACCAGCTGGGTTTAAAAGCGGGACAACTATTTGGCATCCTGCGTGTCGCGGTCACCGGGCGGACCGTGAGTCCCCCTTTGTTCGAAACGATGGCGGTGATCGGTAAAGAAACCGTACTGGAACGCATCCAGGCAGCCATCGAAATGCTGGATACTCTCAATAACCAGGGCTAATTTCTACTCGTGTAATTCGACAGTCTAAGATTTATCTATCTTTGCCCACGAATCACGCAGGGCAATTGTGCGGTTAAAGACCAGCCTCCCATCTTCCGCAGGTACTGGATCAACACAAAAATAACCCTGTCTCTCGAATTGATAAGTAAGACCTGGAGTGGCTTGAGCCAGGCTGTTTTCAACGACACTATCTTCCAGGATCTCCAGTGAATCAGGATTTACATTCGACTTAAAATCCTCTCCAGGTGCAGCCTCATCCGGATTGCTGGTCTTGAACAAGCGGTCGTACAGGTGTACCTGTACCGGGGTGGCGTGTTCAGCGGAGACCCAGTGGATGGTCGCCTTTACTTTGCGGTTATCTGGGGCGTTGCCACCCTTTGTTTCGGGGTCATAGGTGCAGTGAATCTCAACCACCTCCCCTGTTTCGGGATCTTTGATCACATCAACACAAGTGATGAAGTAGCCGTATCGCAGGCGGACTTCCCTTCCCGGTATGAGCCGGCGGTATTTGGGAGGGGGAACTTCACGGAAATCATCCTGCTCAATATAGATCACGCGTGAGAACGGCACCTTGCGAGTACCCATGGTCTCATCTTCAGGATTGTTGATCGCCTCCAGTTCTTCAACCAGGCCTTCTGGATAGTTTGTGATCACCACGCGCAGCGGGCGCAGGATCCCGAAGACTCGCGGGGCGTGCTGGTTTAAATCACTGCGGATAAAATGTTCCAGGAGAGCAATGTCGATTACGCTGTTGGTTTTCGACACCCCGATATGGCTGCAGAAATCTCGGATTGCCCGGGCTGTATACCCGCGCCGCCTCAGACCCGATAAGGTCGGCATGCGGGGATCATCCCAACCTTCCACGATACCCTCCTTGACCAGCTGCAATAGTTTACGCTTGCTGACCACCGTATAGGAAAGATTAAGCCGCGCGAATTCAATCTGCTGGGGGTGATAAACCTCGAGTTGATCCAGCACCCAATCATAGAGCGGCCGGTTGTTCTCGAATTCCAGGGTGCACAACGAATGCGTGATCCCTTCGATCGAATCCGATAAACAGTGGGTATAGTCATACATCGGATAGATGCACCACTTATCACCAGTGCGGTGGTGGGGCATATCCAAAATGCGGTAAAGCACGGGATCGCGCAGGGTAATGTTTGGCGAGGCCATATCGATTTTTGCCCGCAGGGTTCTCGATCCATCTGGAAATTCTCCAGCCTTCATCCTCTCAAACAGATCGAGATTCTCCTCGACAGACCGGTTGCGGTAGGGACTTTCCTTGCCGGGTTCCGTTAATGTCCCCCGGAAAGCACGCATTTCGTCGGAGCTCAAATCGCATACGTAGGCTTTCCCTTTTTTGATCAATTGGAGCGCATACTCGTAGAGCTGCTCAAAATAATCAGAGGCGTAGTAAAGGCGATCTTCCCAATCAAACCCCAACCAGCGAACATCCCCCTGGATCGATTCCACGTATTCCACTTCTTCCTTGGAGGGGTTTGTATCGTCGAAACGTAAATTGCAGAGCCCGCCGTACTCAACGGCAACACCAAAGTTCAAGCAGATCGACTTTGCATGCCCGATATGCAAATACCCATTCGGCTCCGGTGGGAAGCGAGTGTGTACCCGACCCCCAAACTTACCGCTCTCCATATCTTCATTAATGATCGTGCGAATAAAATCCGTTGAAACACCCGTCTCAGATTGATCCATAAAATCCCTGCTCCCGAAAGTCTGTGATCTTGTGATCACCCAATGATAACAAAATTATCTGAAATCATACTGCAGGTATTATATCCACACAGGATGAATTTCCAATACTTCTTCCCCAATTAATCAGTTTTCCCCATCGGCACCGGTTTTGACCATCACCCGATTTGACAGCTTCCAATGACCCATGATAGAATGCCCCCACACCCCTTGGGGGTTCGTCTAGCGGTAGGACAGCGGTCTCTGGAACCGTAAGCCGAGGTTCGAATCCTCGACCCCCAGCCAACAAAAGACTTCCAAAATTTGGAAGTCTTTTATTTTCCTTTCGGACCGCTAAAAAAATTTCACCAGTGAAGCTATCAGGTACGTGATGGCGACCCCCACCACGAAACCTTCCAGGTTGATCCAGGACAGCAGTGGCGATCCATAATTACCGCCCGAAAAGATCAGATTCTCAAAACCATTTTCTGTAATAGATCAAGTTTATCCAATTTAATATCTATACTCCCCCAATTTTCTTCAACCCTTAAACCCAAAATCAGCAGTGACAAATATCCATGCTATTCGTGACAGGTGGTACTAAAAACAAAAATAAGGTCTATTTATACTATACCTAGGAAATTTGTTTCAATTCGGACCTGAGACATAATAAATAGAGAATATATTCCCTATCAAGAATAATGTCCAATCTTTACGGGTAGATTTACTGGATTAATAAAGGAGGCAAACGGGATATTTGCTGGTAATAAGTGATTTGGACCCTGGTCCAATAATATTATCCTGGATTTTCTCTTCCAATGCACAGGAAGGTAATTTTTGGGATTCTTTTCATTCGAGAGCTAAGCAACACAAATCCATCATCTGGAAGGGTATAAATGGAAAAAAAATCTTTTGAACTTCCTGCGATGTACGCAGACCACCATGTCGTCGAGGTCCGGCGGTTGCTGTTAGAGATACCTGGAGTACAGGATGTCTATGCCAGCAGCGCGTTCAAGGTAGCAGATGTCACCTTTGATCCGGACAAAGTCAGTGAGGATGAAATCACTTCAAAACTCACAGAAGCTGGGTATCTCGGTGATTTCGCGATCCTCCAGGAAGCAGGAATCCCGGCTACTTCAAAAAATGGGGATGGAGTTTACTTCCGCCACACCGAAGTTTATGAAAACATGAAAGAAACGATTGGTTTTGCCCAAGAAGTGAGCTATGTCGGACGCCCCCTGTGGCCTTGCCCGGGGATGGGCGTCATCCAAACTGTGGAGGAGGAGAACTAAACAATGCCTAAGAAAAGGACAGTAGAAGAAAAATCCATCGATCCAGCCGCCCAAGAGATGCTGATTCATGCTGATGAGCTGGGCCTCAGCACGGCTTTCAGCCGGGCTGATGACATGGTACCTTGTAATATTGGTAGTGCTGGAATGTGCTGCAAGATATGCGGAATGGGACCCTGCCGGTTAACAAAAGACGGGCAAACAGGCGTTTGTGGCGCCACCATTGATACCATTCAGGCCCGTAACTTGATCCGGGCTATTGCAGCAGGTGCTGCAGCCCACTCCGATCACGGACGTGATATGGCGCTCACCCTTAAAGCCGTTGCTAATGGTGAAGCTGAAGGCTACTACCTGCGTGATATCGCCAAGTTGCGCACGGTGGCAGCTCGTTACGACATCCCCATCGAAGGGCGTGCCCCGGAGGAAATCGCCAACGACCTGGCCGACCTGTATATCTCCCAATTTGGGCAGCAGCATGGCATCGTCGCACCGGTGATTACCGCACCTAAGAAACGGCAAGAAGTCTGGAAAAAACAAGGCGTCCTGCCGCGCGGTGTTGACCGGGAAATAGTGGAATCGCTGCACCGGACACATATCGGGGATGACCAGGATCCTGAACATATCCTCAGCCATGCCATCCGCACCGCAGTGTCGGATGGATGGGGTGGTAGCATGATTGCAACAGATTGCGCGGACATCCTTTTCGGGACTCCTGCGCCGATATTGGGACAAGCCAATCTCGGAGTCTTGAAGGACAATATGGTGAATGTCGTGGTTCACGGGCACGAACCGACCTTGAGCGAAATGATCGTGACCGCGTCTCAAGATCCCGAGATCATCGAATATGCCAAAGCTGCTGGTGCTGAAGGGGTCAGCCTCTCAGGCATCTGCTGCACAGCCAATGAAATTCTAATGCGCCAGGGTATCCCTGCAGCGGGCAACTTTCTCCACCAGGAGCTGGCCATCCTGACCGGGTCGGTCGAAGCTATGGTGGTGGATGTGCAGTGTATCATGCAGGCCCTGGTTGAACTGGCAAGCAACTTCCACACCAAGATCATCACCACATCTCCCAAGGTAAAGATCAAGGGCGGCACCCACATCGAATTCGACGAACACAAGGCCCTCACCATCGCCAAAGAAATCCTGATGGTAGCGATTGACAATTACAGCAATCGAGGCAAGACCAACATTCCGCAAATTAAAGAAGACCTGATTCCCGGTTTCTCCCACGAGTATATTAATTACATGCTGGGTGGCAGCTACCGGGCATCATTCCGACCCCTCAATGACGCCATCATCAGCGGTCGCATCCGGGGTGTGGCAGCTGTTGTAGGCTGCAACAATCCTCGCAGCTCCCAGGATTACCTGCATGTTAAAGTTACCCGGGAGCTACTGAAGCAAGATGTCTTGGTCGTTGAAACCGGCTGCGGGGCGATTGCCAGTGCCAAGCTGGGCTTGCTGCTCGGCGAAGCAGGCATTGACCAGGTTGGAAATGGATTGCGCGAAGTTTGTGAAGCGATCGGGATCCCACCCGTGCTTCACATGGGCTCCTGCGTGGATAATTCCCGCATCCTGACCGTGCTTACGCAAATGGTGGAAGAAGGAGGCCTGGGTGATGACATCGACCAGATTCCTGCAGTCGGCTTGGCACCAGAATGGATGAGTGAAAAAGCACTCTCTATCGGGTCTTACTGTGTTGCCTCGGGCGCGTACGTCATTTTCGGTGGAAGTTCCCCGGTTAGCGGAATGCCCGATCGAGTTTCCGATAGCGATATCGTTTCTAAATTCATCAGTGAAGGCTGGGAGGAGCGATATGGGGGTAAGATGGAATTCATCGCCGATCCAGATGAAATGATCGCCAAGACATTAGAACACATTGATAAGAAACGCGCTGCCTTGGGCCTGCCGGAATACGATCCAGATCGCTTCGGCGAGAGTGGTGATGCCCGCATGCTCGAGATCGAGCAGCTACCAGTGGAAGAACGTGCTGCAGCCATTTACGGCGTCGCAGCCGACTAGATAGGAGGTTCATTCATGTCCCGTTATATCGCATCGCGCGCCATTCGTGGTGCCAATGCAATCGTCACAGAAGCTGAACTCATGCTGCAAAAAGCATTGGCTGAAAAAGGTTCTGATACTCCAGTAGGGTTTCCAAATACGGCTTATTACCTGCCGTTGATCAACGGCATGACAGGTCTTGAAATTGAGACTCTCGGGCAGTTGGAACCAGCGATGCAGCATGCAAAAAAATTGCTGCATCCTGTTCCATCCAAAAATAAATGGACCCCATATCTTGGTGAAACCCTGGATAGCGGTATGGCAACCCTGATCGCTGCTGAGACCATCGAAGCGATCCGCTTTGTATACGGTTTACAACCAGAGCCCATGCCCGGTTTAAACCTGGCGGGAAGCACTTCGTTTACAAGTCCAGATGGTAATGGAAACGGTGCAGACGGCCACCTGAATGGCCCCATCGATGATATCCAGCTGCGTTCCTGGGGCATCCAGTTAGTGGATGGCCGTATGCCAGGTTTCGCAGCCATTGTTGGTGCGGCTAAATCCAACGAAGTGGCAGTCAAACTGGTGCGCGAACTGCAGAGACGCAATATCCTGACTTTCCTCTCAGGCAATGTGAATGGTCGCAGCATCATCCACCAATTGGCTGAAGAAGGCGTCGAGCTGGGATACGATACTTACACGGTACCCTTCGGAACGGACACTTTAAGCGCCATCTATGCGCTGGGTTTCGCTGTCCGCTCAGCTCTCACCTTTGGTGGTTTGAAAGGTGGTATGGCGCGGGATATCCTGCTTTACAACAAGAACCGCGTCTTTGCATTCGTTCTTGCCCTCGGAGAAGTTGACGATTTGAAGTATGCGGCAGCTGCGGGAGCGATAAATTTCGGCTTCCCGGTGATCGCCGATACCGTGATCCCAGAAATACTACCAACGGGTGTGACAACCTATGAGCATGTCGTCAGCATGCCGTTTAATGAAATCGAAGCGAAAGATGACCTGGAACGTGCTGAGCTGATGGTGCAAAAATGTATTGAAATTCGCGGGGTCAAGGTCAAGATCGCCGACGTACCGGTCCCGGTACCATATGGTTCTGCATTCGAAGGTGAAGTTGTTCGGAAAGCAGATATGCGGGTCGAGTTTGGTGGCAAGCACTCCCGCTGCTTCGAATACCTGCACATGGTTCCTTTAGATGATGTCATTGATGGAAAAGTTGAGGTGGTTGGTCCTGGCTTCGCTGATGTTGATGCGCAAGGAAGCATGGATGTAGGCATTGTGGTGAAGGTTGCCGGGCGTGAGATGCAGGAAGATTTTGAACCAGTGCTAGAACGCCAGATTCACTACTTCATTAATGGTGCCTCAGGTATCCAGCACATTGGCCAGCGGGATATCGCCTGGATTCGAATTTCGAATGCTGCGGCTGATAAAGGTTTTAACCTGGAGCATTTCGGCAAGATCCTGCATGCTCGTTTCCACTCTGATTTTGGCGCCATTGTCGATAAGGTGGAAGTCACCCTTTATACCGAACCGGAACAAATGCAAGCCTGGTTAGAAAAAGCCCGGGAAGCATATGACTTCCGCAATAAACGTCTCGCCGATCTCACTGACGACTCCGTCGATGAGTTCTACTCCTGCACACTCTGCCAGTCATTTGCTCCCAACCATGTCTGTGTCGTCAGCCCAGAACGTCTGGGGCTGTGCGGAGCTTATAACTGGTTGGATTGCAAAGCATCTTTCAGTATTAACCCCACTGGTCCGAACCAACCCATCAAACTCGGTAGTGTGGTTGACAAGGAAAAGGGGTATTGGAGTGGTACAAACGATTATGCCAAGGTTGGCTCACATGGTGTGGTTGAGGAAGTTGCCATGTACTCCATCATGGAAAATCCGATGACTGCCTGTGGATGCTTTGAGTGCATCGTCATGTTGATCCCTGAGTCAAACGGTGTGATGGTGGTAAGCCGTGAAGATACCAGCATGACACCCGCCGGGATGACATTCAGCACCCTGGCAGGTATTGCTGGTGGTGGTCTGCAAACACCCGGTGTGATGGGAGTCGGCAAATTCTATCTTATCAGCCCGAAGTTTATCTCCGCGGATGGAGGCTTCAAACGAGTGGTTTGGATGAGCAGTGTGCTCAAAGAGACCATGGCTGATGAGCTGGCCGCAGCTGCTGAGCGCGAAGGTGATCCAGACCTGATCAACAAGATCGCTGATGAACGCAATGCTACCTCGGTAGATGAATTGCTGGCCTGGATGGAGGAGCATAATCATCCAGCACTTGTCATGGATCCAATTTTCTGATTTAGACAGAGAACAGGGATAAGGACCTCATGCGTGTCCCCCAGAAGTTCTTATCCCTGCGACTGCTATCCACAAAATGAAGGCTAGTATGCCTGAAGCAGATCTCCCTCACCTCGTGCGCGATTTGATGACAGTTGGTGTGGTGACCTGTAATCCCGAAACTACTGTTCCCGAAATTGCTCAGTTGTTGCTCGATAATGACCTTGATGATGTGATTGTCCTCGATCAAGGCAAAACCTTAGGCGTGGTTGGCCAGGAAGAACTCATTGCGGCTTTCACCCAGGACGAATACAGGCAGGTTGAAGCCCATCAGGTGATGAGAGAAAATGTTCCCCAGGTACCACCAGAAATTCCACTCACTGCCGCAGCGCAGCTCCTTCAAGACCAAGGCGTGCGAACCTTCTTTTTAATGCATCACGCGGCAGGTGTCGATTACCCGGCAGCGGCAATTTCTTATAAACATTTCCTTCGCCTGCTGGCTGCTGGCAGTAGCGCTGAGCTCCGCGATTTGGGATTCCAGGCTGACCGTGAGGCACCCCTGGACGGATTTATCCAGCGTCGCGATGCCAGCCGTAAAAAGGTTACCGGTTATAAAGATTGAATTGAAATTATTTTCGTTCAAATGACGATCTTCAGACACAAAAGGAGCATAAACTCATGCCAATAGAAATACCCAAAGATACATGGCCTGGCGAAGTACGCAGCGTGACCCTTGGCGCGACCGCAGATCAAGGTGGCAGCCGAAGCAGAACGGTCACGGTCGGAGGTGAAAAGAGCCTGCCATTCATGCATTTTGAAACCGAGATGCCGCATGCACCTGTGATCGCGGTTGAAATCCGCGACCGCAAGCCGGAAGACTGGTCAGCACTATTATTGGAGGCCTGGGGAGAAGCTGTGAACAATCCGGCAGATTGGGCGAAAGCCGCCGAAGACACTGGATGTGATTTGATCCAGCTGTCACTGAGCCTGACCGATGCTGCGGGAGAGACAACCACGCCCGAATCCGCAGTTGCGACGGTTAAAGCGGTACTAGGTGCAAGCGGACTGCCCCTGCTGGTAAATGGCCCCGGACAGGCGGACCTGGATAACGAGTTATTGGTTGCCGTAGCCGAAGCGACAAAGGGTGAACGCCTGGTGCTGGGCATTTGTGAAGACAAGAATTACCGCACAATCGTGGCAACGGCCATGGCGAATGATCACCTGGTTGTCGCTCGCACCCCGATGGATGTCAACCTGGCCAAGCAGCTCAATATCCTGATCGGAGACATGGCATTTCCACTCGACAGGGTGTTAATGGATCCGACGACTGGTGCATTGGGATACGGCATCGAGTATGGCTATTCTGCAATGGAGCGTCTTCGCTTGGCAGCATTGCAAGGCGACAACATGACACAGCTGCCAATGATCGTCACCCCGGGATTTGAAGCCTGGAAAACCAAAGAATCCAAGGTAGGGGAAGGTGTTCCAGAAGAATGGGGCGATTGGGAAGAAAGAGGAATCAACTGGGAGACCCTCACTGCACTGACATTACTTGAATCTGGTGCAGATATCGTTGTCCTCAGACATCCTGAAAGCATCAGGCGCGTTCAATTAGCAATTGAAGGATTGATGACTGTTCCTGAATTTGCTTGATCAAAAATATACTCGCTTAAATCAACATACATGTGGAGAGGCGAAAATGGCCTTAACTGGAATACAAATATATAAACTACTTCCCCAAACGAATTGTAAAGAATGTGGCTTTCCAACCTGCCTGGCATTTGCCATGAAATTGGCTGCCAAGCAAGTTGAACTGGCGGACTGTCCTTATGTCAGCGATGAATCAAAAGCGCAGCTGGCAGAATCCGCAGCCCCACCCATCCGCCTGGTGACATTGAAATCCAATGGCTATGAAACCCAGGCAGGTAACGAGGTGGTCCTCTTTCGCCACGAGAAGACCTTCTATCACAAACCGGGAATTATCCTACGCATCCTGGATTCCGAAGGAGATGCGGAAATCAAAGATAAGGTCGCTGCTGCAGACGCCTATAAAGTCAATTATGTCGGCATTGACCTCTCAATCGATGGTTATGCGATTGCCTCTGTCTCAGGAGATGCCAGTAAGTTTGCCAGTGCAATATCTGCTGTCCGAGAGGCAAGCCAAAAACCACTCGTTCTGATGAGCCGCGATCCGGAAATCATGAAATCCGGCCTGGAGGTTTTGGAAGGGGAATCACCCCTGATCTATGGGGCCGATTCACAAAATTGGGAGGCCATGGCAGGCCTGGCAAAGGAACACAAATCCGCTTTAGGTGTGATTGAAACCACGCTGGATGGCCTGGCAGATCTTACCCAGAAAATCACCGAGAATGGTGTTGAAAATCTGGTGGTCGACCCGGGCGGGCGCGATTTCAGCACTGCGCTGACCTACAGCACACAGATCAGGCGTCTTGCGTTGAAGAAGAATTTCAAACCTTTGGGATTTCCAATCATTGCTTTTCCTGGTGATTCCGGTGATGCAGGGATGGAAAGCATGTTGGCAGCCCAGGCGATCAGCAAGTACGCCGGGTTTATCGTTATCGATAACTTTTCTCCTGCCTTGGTTTATCCTCTGCTGGTCTTAAGGCAGAATATTTACACCGATCCGCAAAAACCGATCCAGGTCCAGCCGGGTCTTTACGAAATTAACGGTCCCAAACCTGAAGATCCACTGCTGGTTACCACCAACTTCAGCATCACTTATTTCAGTGTGGCCAATGAAGTTGAGGGCTCTGGTTTACCCGCCTGGTTGTTAGTGACTGATGCTGAGGGCATGAGCGTCCTGACTGCCTGGGCAGCTGGCAAGTTCGATGCGGAACGCATTGCAAAAGCTGTAAAGGAATTCAAGGCAGCTGATAAAGTCAGCGCAAAGAAGATTGTTTTGCCTGGTCATGTTGCTGTTCTCTCGGGTGAGCTGGAAGAAGAACTTCCGGGCTGGGATATCCGGGTCGGGCCGCGTGAAGCCGTTGATCTGCCGTCCTTCATGAAACAAGTGCTTTAACAGATCTTTCAAGGTTGATCGAGATAAACAAAAAAATTCATGGCTGATCACATTGTCACCTTCGATGGGGAAAGCGAACCGGTTACGGTGAAAACCGGCACCTTGCTGTCAGAAGCAGCAAGGATGGCTGGTATTGACCTGAATCAACCATGCGGGGGACAAGGCCGCTGTGGACGCTGTACTCTTCAAATCACTGAAGGTCGCGTCCGCCGGCGAAGCACGATCCGGCTGTCTGAGGAGGACCTTGCCGCTGGCTTTGCACTTGCCTGCCAATCGATTGTTGAAGATGACATCCATGTCACTGTCCCGGAGCAGGATAAAATTGAACGTCTGCTAACCAGCGACCGTAAAGTTGCGGAAATCACCGTTCCTGAGGGGTATGACTTCAACTTAGATCAGGCAATCCAGGCTTTCCCACTCACACTTTCACCACCAGATATGAGTGATCAAATTGATGATTGGTCACGCTTGAGCACGGGACTGCGCCAGCAGGCAGGCATCGATGATGTTCACATTTCTTTACCACTTCTCAAGAAAATTGGTAATACCTTGCGGGAAGGGAATTGGGATGTGACCGCCATCCTGGATACTGGTTCTGAGGAAGATCGTTGTACTCCTCCTCGCCTGATCGACTTACTGCCAGGAAAAGAATTGATCCCACCACCTTTATGGGCAGCCGCGATCGACATCGGTACAACCACGGTCACGGTCTGGTTGGTTGACCTGATTACTGGTAAAGTCAAAGCCCAAACTGCCCAGTACAACAAGCAAATCTCACGTGGTGAGGATGTCGTATCCCGGATCATCTTTGCTGGAAAAAATGGCGGCGGCGAGCAGCTTCGGAATCTCGTCGTAGATTCGATTAATGAACTGCTTGACACCGCGTGTAAACGCATCGTCTCTGATCCTCCGTTGCTTCCAGAAAATATCTTAAAAGCAACCGTTGTCGGCAACAGCACCATGATCCATTTAGCTCTGGGTATCCCTCCTGAGTACATCCGCTTGATGCCGTTCACCACTACCGTCAACCAGGTTCCTCCGCTGCTGGCTCGTGAATTGGGCCTGAACCTTCACCCAGAAGCGACTGTGGATTGTCTCCCCGGGGTAGCCAGCTACGTTGGGGCAGATATCACAGCCGGAGTTCTATCTTCTGGCTTGGACGACACAGAAAAAGTTACCCTGTTTATGGATGTTGGTACGAATGGAGAGATTGTGCTCGGTTCTCGCGAATGGCTGGTTACCTGTGCCTGTTCAGCGGGACCAGCTTTTGAGGGTGCTGGGGTTGCAAATGGCATGCGAGCCACAAAAGGTGCCATTGAAGATATCTGGATCAACGATCTGAATCTTGAACCATCTTTTCGAGTCATCGGAGATATCAAACCGCGCGGCATATGTGGAAGCGGTCTTATCGCATTACTGGCAGAGATGTTCCTGACCGGAGTTATTGATAAAGCGGGGAATTTTGCGGACAGCAGCAAGACTGCTCGCATACGGGAAGGAGAACATGGATGGGAATATGTGATCTGTTATGCAGAAGAGACGGGGACAGGTGAGGATATCGCGATCACACATGTTGACGTTGATAACCTGTTGCGAGCGAAGGCAGCCATCTATGCTGGTTTCTCGGTCCTGGCAAAAAATGTCGGCATCCCCCTGGATTGGGTCGAGCAAGTTCTAATTGGAGGTTCTTTTGGGAAATACATCAATGTAGAGAAAGCCATCGAAATTGGTTTACTTCCAGATTTACCCTGGGACAAATTCCAGTTCCTGGGAAACACTGCCGTGCGCGGCGCATATTTAGCTTTGCTGGATCGCCAGGCACGCCAGCGGATCAAGGAGATTGCTTCACGGATGACTTACATTGAATTATCCGCTGATAACACATTCTACGAGGCTTTTATGTCGGCGCTGTTCCTGCCACATACGGACCTGACCATGTTTCCAACGGTAGAAGCGGCGATATCCAAAAAAGATCAATCATAACTCAGAAGGGAGGGCACGTATGTACATTATTGGAGAAAATATCCACATCATTTCAGATAAAGTCAAACTTGCCTTGAAAGAAAAGGATGCAAGATTCTTTCAAGACTTGGCGGTGAGTCAGGTTGAGGGGGGAGCCCAGGCGCTGGATATCAATCTTGGTCCACGAAAAAAAGATTGGGAAGAGATCTTTCCGTGGATGGTCGAGACGGTTGAAGCGGTTACGGATGTCCCACTCAGTTTTGATAGTACCAACCTGATGGGGATCGAAGCTGGCTTGAAAAAAGTGACCAAAGCACAACCGATCATTAATTCTACTTCAGCTGAACCCGAACGTCTGGAGAAGGTACCCCTGGTAGCCAAGCAATATGATACCAAGTTGATCGCACTTACCATGGGCAGCGGTGGAATTCCAATATCTGCCGATGATCGGGTTACGATCGCCCTGGAGCAGTTAATCCCACGCATGCTCGAGATCGATTTCCCAATGGAAAATCTGATCATCGACCCGCTCGTGCTGACTGTCTCCGGATGCCAGGAATACTGCCCACACCTCCTGGAAGCGGTTCGGACACTGCAATATGCCTGGGAACCTGCACCAAAAATTTCTGTCGGTTTGTCAAACGTTTCTAATGCAGTCCCTCGCGAAAACCGCGCGTTAATCAACCGCGTTTACTGTGCCATGCTGATGGGAGTCGGCTTGCAGATGATGATCGCTGACCCCTTGGACGAAGGGTTGAAGGAGACAATCCGCATCCTTGAAGAGAAAGATGACTCCACTCCGGTCAGCAAACTGTACCTCAAACTCGCAGAACGCACCGCAAATATGGAAGACCCCAAAATGGAGGATGTCGACTTCAGTGACCCGGAACAGGTAGATATATGGAAAACTGTTCAGGTGCTGCTGAATCAAGTCATCTATGCAGATTCCTATCTGCAGCAATAAGAAAATGTTCCATCCGGATCCTTATCTTCTCTGGAATTGGAGAATAACATGCTTAAAGAACAAGATCCTGTGAATATTGATGATCTATTAGCAAAGGCTAAGAAACCTTCTGCGGATGCGATGTTGCTGCATCCGTTCTATCGGGGGAAAATCGAGACAACCTTAAAATGCTGTGTTCGTGACTTCAATGATTTTGCTATCTGGTATACACCGGGTGTGGCTGCCCCCTGCCGGGCGATCTTCGATGATCCAGACCTGGCATATGAATACACCAACAAGTGGAACACAGTGGCTGTGGTAAGTGATGGTACAAGGGTTCTCGGTTTGGGTGATATTGGTCCCAAAGCCGGTTTACCGGTCATGGAAGGCAAAGCTCTGCTGTATAAATACCTGGGAGGAGTCGATGGTGTGCCCATTATGTTGGACACAAAAGACCCTGACCAGATTATTAATACAGTTCGCATGCTGCAGCCCGGATTTGGAGGTGTGAACCTTGAAGATATTTCACAACCAAAGTGCTTCTATATCCTGGATACGCTGCGAGAAAAAGCGGAAATTCCGATCTGGCATGACGATCAGCAAGGCACTGCAACTGTAACCCTGGCAGCTTTGATGAACGCGCTTAAGATCGTTGAAAAAGAAAAGAGCGAAGTGAAGATCGCCTTCATCGGAACAGGTGCTTCTAATGTAGCCTGCTCCAGGCTGATCTTCGGTTGGGGGGTTGACCCAGCAAACTGCTTCATGGTTGACAGCAAAGGCATCCTGGGAAAACATCGTGATGATCTTGAGCTCAGAAAAGCAGAATACGTCGATAAGTGGCGGCTTTGCCATTCTACAAATGCCGAAAATAGGCAAGGGGGTATTCCGCAAGCGATGAGAGACGTGGATGTTGTCATCGCCTTGAGCCGCTCTGGACCGGGTGTTATCCTTTCTGAATGGGTCGAGCTGATGGCTGATGACGCCATCATATTTGCTTGTGCCAACCCGGTCCCGGAGATCTGGCCCTGGGAAGCAAAAGCCGCAGGTGCACGCATCGTCGCTACAGGTCGCTCAGATTTCCCCAACCAGGTGAACAATTCACTCGGCTTTCCTGGTATTTTCAGGGGAGCGCTGGATGTGCGCGCCACAACCATAACAGATGAGATGTGTTATGCAGCTGCACAAGCCCTGGCAGATCACGTCGGTGACCAGCTTGGTGAAGAACAAATCCTGCCTACTATGGATGATTGGGAGGTCTTCCCACGCGAGGCTGCTGCTGTGGCTATCAAAGCCCAGGAGCAGGGCGTCTCCAAGCTCAGTCTGAGCTATGATGAGTTATTCGAGCACGCTCACCGCATAATCAAGCGCTCGCGTGACCTGACCCATACGCTGATGGAACAGAAGTTCATCGAGGATGCCCCAGTTGAGTAGTTCGCTTAAATGAACTTAGAGACTGTGATTTGAGAAAACACAAGAGGTGAAAAATGTACGACTTAATCGTCGTTGGAGGGGGTCCAGCAGGATTAACCGCCACAGTTTATGCCATCCGCAAGCGGTTGAATGTATTAATGGTCTCGAAGGATCTGGGAGGCAAAACAAATTATCGTTTGGCTCTTCCCTGGACTGAAGATTACCAGGTGATCCGCGGACTTGAGGTGGTGAATAAGTTCCGCAGCGAGCTCGAATATTTGAAATTTGCCCGCCACATGGAGCCGGTTGATCGAATTGAAAAAGACGGGGAGACCTTCAACATATCCACGCGTGGAGGTGGAGAATTACAGGCAAGAGCGCTGGTGATCGCCACAGGGACAAAACAACAGCGGCTGAACATCCCGGGTGAGAAACAATTTATCATGCGCGGCCTTTGCTATTCCGCATTGAGTTACGCGCCGCTTTTCATCGATCGGAATACTGCAGTTGTCGGCGAAGGCGATCTGGCTCTGCGTTCAGCTGCAGAGCTGGCAACTGTTGCAAAACATGTCCACCTGATCGGTCTTTCCGGAGAAGCACTCAACACCCCATTAGGAAAAAAATTAGCGAATTCTCCAAATGTCACAATTCTTCAGGATTACTCGGTTACAGAAGTGAAGGGTGATGGTTACGCGAGCGAACTCCATATAAAAGGTGCAGATGGATCGCAGCAGGTCATTGAAGCGGAAGGCACTTTCATCGAAATGAACCTGATCCCCAACTCACAAATGGTTGAAACTCTGGTTGACTTAGATGATGAGGGTAGGATCAAAGTGGATTGCTATGCCCGCACCAATATCCCGGGTATTTTCGCTGCGGGGGACGTGACTAACAGTCATGCAGAACAGGTCTTGGTTGCAGTAGGTGAAGGAGCAAAAGCCTCGCTCAGTGCATATGATTACCTGCTTCCCAATCTCTAATCGACGCCGCAGGATTTCGAAAACAAAATTCTACGCATCTTCGGCTGTTTTTCAAATTAGACCCCCAGGAAGCGGGGGTCTAATTAATACGTAAAACAAAGGACATATTACCCGAAAAAAATTGACGAATGACACATACATAAAAATAAGCCTGTGTCTATAATAACGATAAGAATAGGTGGATTTATCCTATTCGCTATTTTGCGTGATAAAACCCCATAACCTCCGGGGGAGGCATAAATGCAAACATCGACCTCACAGAATTTTGGGACTGAACCAGCTGCGACACTTGTTGTAGGTGGTGGTATTGGCGGTATGCGCGCCGCACTTGACCTGGCTGATGCGGGGCTCAAAGTATATCTGGTTGAACAAACACCCTGCTTAGGTGGTAGAGTATCGCAATTAGGGTTCATGTTTCCACAACATGATTGTGTCTTGTGCCGCGGGACTGCAGATCACGGTTATGGATGTACCCGGCCTTCCATCTCACCAGCCTACATCCAGCACAACCAGCATCCCAATATTGAAATATTAACCAACACCAATATTCTTGAAGTAGAGGGGCAGGCTGGTGACTTCACCGTATCCTTGCGTCAAGAACCACGCTATGTAGATATTGATCGCTGCACCAGTTGTGGTAAATGCGCTGAAATCTGCCCAGTCGAGCTGCCAAACGCCTACCAGCTGGGCATGACGATGCGAAAAGCTGCTTACAAGGTTGCTGCCCGGGCGACTCCTGATGCATATGTAATTGATAAGGGACCCTATTGTGAAGATTGCGGAGAATGTGTCTCGATCTGTCCAACGAAGGCTATCAACCTGGAAGAACAACCGAGATTAGTCACGGTGGAAGTCGGCGCGATCATCCTGGCCCTGGGTTTCAAGATATACGAAGCTGATGGATTAGAGGAACTTGGCTATGGCCGATTCCCGAATGTCGTCCAGGCCATGCAGTACGAACGTTTGGCCAGCCGTTCTGGCCCAACTGAGGGCATTGTCACCCGTCCTTCAGATGGTAAACAGCCCAAATCGATCGCCTGGCTGCAGTGCATCGGCTCTCGTGATCAAACCAATCCATTTTGTTCATCCATCTGCTGCATGTATGCCACTAAGGAAGCCATCCTGGCTAAACAAAGACTTGGTGCGGATATTGAATGCAGTGTATTCATCATGGATGAACGCGCCTTCAACAAGGAATACAGTGCTTACTTTTCAAAAGCTCGGGATAAGCATAGCATTAAGTACAACCACTGCCGGGTCTCAGATATCAGGGAAGACCCCAGGACTGGTGATTTACTGCTGCAATTTGCGACTCCCAATGGAGAGCTGCACCGGGAAAGATTCGAGATGGTTGTTCTCGCCACCGGTTTGCAGCCACCCGAGTCAGCAAAATACCTGGCGGATAATCTGGGGATCGAATTAAACCAGTACGGGTTCTGCCAGACGGATAAATTTACGCCTCTGCAAACTACTCGTCCAGGCGTTTATGTGTGTGGTGCTTTTTCTTCACCTAAGGAAATCGTTGAGACGATCATCGATGCCAGTGGAGCTGCAGCCGAAGTGATGCGCTTGCTCAATAATCGCCTGCACACTTACCCATATACGCGCGAATACCCGTTCCTGGCTGAAGACGGCCTTCCGCTTGAACGCGATGTCAGTGAAGAAGAACCGCGCGTGGGTGTCTTCGCCTGCACTTGCGGCGAAACGATCAGCGAAGTCGTGAATATACCCGACCTGCTTCATGCTGTCAGCCATCTCCCTGAAGTCGTCTCGGTGGACATGATCGAATACGCTTGCTTCCCTGAGGTTCAAGATCAGATTATTGAGCGCATCAAGGAACAAAATCTCAACCGGGTAGTGATAGCAGCCTGCAGCAACCGCACCCATGAATCCTTGTTCCAGCGCAGCGTACGCAGCGCAGGACTCAATCCATACCTCTTGGAAGTCGTCAATTTACGAGAACAATTAAGCTTTGTCCACCACGATCAAATACCCTTGGCAAATCGGAAAGCTACCGAAATGCTGCGCATGGCTGTTGCGAGGGTACTGGCTGCCAAATCCGTGACAAAACAACGACATAAATGCTTGCCCAGTGCACTGGTGATCGGTGGTGGTGTTTCCGGGATGACCGCTGCCCTCGCCATCGCAGACAGTGGATATGAAGTTCACCTGGTTGAGCGTTCACAAAACCTGGGGGGCAATCTGCAAAATCTGTATTACGTAGCTGAAGGCTACAACCCCCAAATATTGCTGCGAGATTTGATCAATCGTGTGCGGGCTCACACACGCATCATCGTCCATACCCGCACCGAAATTGAGGATCATTGGGGGCATGTTGGATACTTTAGAACCAGGCTGCGAACAAGTCGCAATGGTTCCAGTGATTCCGTGCTCATCGAACATGGGGTTATTATCGTCGCTACAGGAGCCCAGGAAGCCCGCCGGAATTCTCTTCTGAAATATCCGCAGGTGATTACCCAGCAGGAACTCGAAGAGAAGATCATTCACCACCCCGAAGACATTGCCGCTTTACACGATGTCGTCATGATCCAATGCGTCCAGTCCGAGGGGACTCCAGAATACTGCTCACGTGTTTGCTGCACGAACACAATTAAGAATGCGATCCGATTAAAACTTTTCAACCCCGCCTGCCAGGTGACAGTGTTATATAAGAACATTGTTACCTACGGCTTCCGGGAGGAGTACTTCACCGAAGCTCGCCGCCTGGGGGTAGTGTTCGTGCGTTACACGGATCAAAACCCGCCTGAAGTTGAATTTAAGAATAACCAGACTTATGTCAAGGTTCACGACCTTTCACTAGACAGGACCCTCAACCTGCCAGCCGATCTAATTCCAATGAGTATGCCCATCGCACCCTCAGAAGGCACTCCGCAGCTTGCCCGCAAGCTGCAGGTCCCACTCTCGAGTGAAGGCTTTTTTGAAGAAGCACAGCTGAAGCTGCGTCCCATGGATTTCATGAGAGATGGGATTTTCCTGGCCGGCATGGCCCACTATCCGAAATTCATCGAGGAAAGCATCAGCCATGCACTGGCTGCTGCAGGCAGGGCTTTGAGCTTGCTCTCTCAAGAGACCCTCTACCTGGGAGGGGTGATCGCAGAAGTCGATCCTGATAAATGCGTCGGGTGCCTTACCTGTATCCGTACATGCCCATTCGAAATACCGCGCATTATCACCGAAGAAGGCCGGCCGGGAGTCGGTGGTCTCGGTGGGGCTGCATTCATTGACCCGGCATTATGCCAGGGTTGCGGCACCTGCACAGGAGAATGCCCGGCCAATGCAATTCAGCTGATTCATTACACTGACGAGCAAATCATGCTCAAAGACATAGCAGGTTTGGGGACCTGGAAACGAATACCAGTCGCAGGCGACTGAATTCAAGGAAACTTATACCCATGACAGTACAAGATACAACGCAAGATTCCTTCGAACCGGAGATTACTGCCTTCTACTGCATCTATTGTGGTTACATGGCCGCAGATACCGCCGGGGCTTTAGGTGTCCAATACCCGGCAAATGTCAAGTTCGTCCGGCTGCCATGTACCGGAAAAACTGATATCCGTTATCTATTAGAAGCATTTGAACAAGGTGCAGATGGCGTGTATGTAGTGGCCTGCCCGATTGGTAATTGCCACCATGTGCGCGGTAACGAACGTGGATTAGCACGCTTAAAACGTGCCCAAAAAATCCTGGATGATATTGGCATTGGCAGCGAACGCTTGGATATGTTCTTTATGTCAGGCAGCCAGGCCCACACCTTTGCTGATTCGGTAGACAAGATGACAGATCGCATACGTGAGCTGGGACCCAACCCGCTCAAAGGCGAAAAACAGCCAGAATTAGAGATAGAGATCGAGGACGAAATCGAGTTCCGGGGCAGGCGAATCACACCCGGATAGGAGATATCCAGCCAAGATGGCAACCAGTAAGCCTATGCCTGATCAAAAAGTACCCATCGGCGCGGTAATGGTCGTCGGTGGTGGCATCGCGGGGATGCAGGCTGCCCTGGATTTAGCGGACCAGGGGTTTAAAGTTCACCTGGTCGAAAAGAAGTCAGCCATTGGCGGGAAGATGGCGCAGCTGGATAAGACCTTCCCCACGAATGACTGTGCCATGTGTACCATTTCGCCAAAACTGGTCGAGACAAGCCGCCATCCAAACATTGAACTGCACACCAATTCAACCGTTACAGATATCATGGGTGAACCTGGCAGCTTTACGATTACCGTTCACCACGAACCTCGCTATATTGATATCACGAAGTGTGTGGGCTGCGGCGATTGTGCCGAGGTTTGCCCGGTTATAATACCGGACGAATTTAACGAGGGTTTGAACAAGCGCCGGGCTGCGTATAAACTCTACCCGCAAGCGGTCCCGAACGCATATGCCATTGAAAAACGCGGCATCGCACCCTGCCGGGATGCATGCCCAGCCGGGCAACGAGCGCAAGGATACATCGCCCTGATCCGGGAGGGGCGTTTGGAAGATGCGTTGCGGGTGATCAAAATGGACAACCCATTCCCGGGCATCTGTGGGCGTATTTGCAATCACCGCTGCGAGACGGCTTGTAATCGCAGTAAGGTTGATGAGCCTATCAACATCCGGGCACTGAAACGTTACGTTACGGACCGGGTTTACGCAAACCCCAGAAACCTGGTAGAGCCAGCACAGGTTTTATATCCAGAACAGCGCGTGGCAATCATCGGGGCTGGTCCATGTGGTTTAACCGCTGCGCAGGATCTGGTTTCAGCCGGGTATCCCGTCTCAATCTTCGAAGCCATGCCCGTTGCTGGTGGAATGCTGCGTCTGGGCGTGCCAGAGTATCGCTTGCCCAGCGAGATAATCGAACGCGAAGTTCAAGATATCATTGACCTGGGGGTCGATTTACATCTCAATACCCGGGTCAATAACTTGGATGATCTATTTGATCAGGGTTATAGCTCAGTATTGATTGCCGTCGGAGCCCATGAAGGCATTCGCCTGCCAATCCCTGGGGCTGATTTAGAGGGAGTCCTGATTAACACCCATTTCCTGAGAGATGTTCGCCTGGGAAAATATAAGCACGATAACAAAGATGACCTGGGCAAGCATGTATTGGTACTGGGTGGAGGCAATGTAGCCATTGATGTCGCCCGTAGTGCAGTACGCCTCGGCTGCCAGGTCTCCCTGGCCTGCCTCGAAAGCCGCACCGAAATGCCAGCCCATCCGTGGGAGATTGAGGCAGCTGAACTTGAAGGAGTCAGCATTTATGCTGGACGCTCCTTTGAACAGATTCTTCCAGATGAACAAAACCATGTTAATGGCTTGGAATGCATGCGGGTCAATTCATTCGAATTCGATGAAACTGGAAATTTAGTAGTCGATAAGGTCAAGGGTTCTGGGCATATTATCCAATGTGACACGGTGATCTTCTCAGTAGGGCAGCGAGCCGGTTTGGCATTCATCCCTGACGATGCTGGTGTGGGGGTGACCAGACAGCGGACTATTGCTATCAATCCAAACACTTTTGCCGCTACCAGACCTGGTGTTTTCGCAGCAGGAGATAGCGTTTCCGGTACAGCTTTTGTGATCGAAGCGGTTCACAGCGGACACGAAGCTGCGGAATCAATCGTCCGCTACCTGAGCGGTGATCAGCTCGAACGCGCCCCTAAACCCCCATTACCCGTTGTGCATCTCGAGCAACAGGAAATCGACGCGCGCATTGCAAGAGGCGAGATCGTCGTCCAGAAGCGAATTCCCCTGCCTGAGCTACCAGTTGAACAGCGTCTCGATAACTTCATGGAAGTTGAGGGAGGTTATGATGACCTCAGCGCCCAGGCCGAAGCTGCCCGCTGCCTGGCGTGCGGTATTTGCTCAGAGTGCATGAGCTGCACATTTGCGTGTGGGGTAGATGCGATCAACCACGATATGCCGCCCAGCCAAAGCCAAATTGAAGTGGGTGCGGTGATCTTGACCCCTGGTTACCAAACATACCATGCCGAATTGTCAGAAGAATACGGATTGGGTCGTTACCCCAATGTGATCACCTCCTTGCAGTATGAGCGCTTATTGTCGGCATCCGGCCCTACCAGCGGGCATGTCCAACGCCCCTCCGATGGCATGGAACCTAGACGGATCGCGTTCCTGCAGTGCGTGGGAAGTCGTGATCAAACTCATGATTATTGCTCCTCGGTGTGCTGTATGTACGCCGCCAAGGAAGCCATCATGACCCTCGAACATGCAAAGACAAAGACACGCCGCGACGGTGGCGAAGTAGATGTCTCCTGCCAGGTGTTCTTCATGGACACCCGATCTTTCAGCAAGGGCTATGAAGAATATTACCAGCGGGCTGAGAAGAAGTATGGCGTGAAATATACTCGCTGTCGGCTGAGCGAAGTAAAAGAAGATCCGCTCACTCACAACCTTAAAGTCCATTACGCTACCCCCTTCGAAGATCAAGCGACAACGTTTGAGGAAGAATTTGACCTGGTTATTTTATCAGTAGGAATGGAGATCTCCAATTCGGTGAAAGAGCTCGCCCACCGCCTGGGGGTTGAACTCGATCAATATGGTTTCTGCCATACGACCTTATTTGACCCGCTGCAAACCAGCCAGGAGGGTATTTTTGTCGCAGGACCGTTCCGTGAGCCAAAGGACATCCCCGAAACGGTGATCGAAGCCAGCGGAACAGCAGCTGCTGCCGCAAAGATGCTCTCCCCAGCCCGCTTCAGCCTGGCAAAATTCCCTCAATACCCTGCAGAAAAAGACGTATCTGAACAAGAAGCGCGCATCGGTGTCTTTGTCTGTCACTGTGGAAGCAATATCGGCGGTTACCTGGACGTTCCTTCAGTTGCCGAATATGCCAGCACCCTGCCTGGGGTCATTCTTGCAGAAGATAATTTATATACCTGCTCCCAGGACACCATTGGACATATTATTGAAGAAGTGGTCGGTCGGGATTTGAACCGGGTCGTGGTAGCTTCCTGCACGCCCCTGACTCACGAACCGCTCTTCCAGGATGCCCTGCGGCATGCGGGTCTCAACCCGCATCTCTTCGAAATGGCTAACATCCGCAACCAATGTTCATGGGTTCATTCCAATGATCGGGATGGTGCCACAGAAAAAGCGAAAACCTTAGTACGCATGGCTGTCGCGCGTGTCACCCGGTTGGAACCCCTGCAGACCTCCGAGGTTCAAATGAACCCCAGTGCATTGATCATCGGGGGGGGTGCGGCGGGTATGACAGCCGCACTTTCACTTGCTGACCAGGGCTTCCCGGTACATATCATCGAACGCGAACCAGTCTTAGGTGGGAATTTGCGCTACCTGCAATATTTCGTCCCTGATGATCGTGGAGATCAACTTTCTCCAGGCGAATACCTGACACAGATCGTCGCTAAGGTGACCAACCACCCCCTAATTACCATCCATCTCAACTCCACGCTGTTCAATACCAGTGGTTTTAAAGGGAATTTCGAATCACGTATCAAAACGAATGGAGAAATCACTGAGGTCAAGCACGGTGTCATTATCGTCGCCACCGGCGGTATCGAATATAAAGGCACTGAATACGGATATGGGCAGGATGAGCGCATTGTCACCCAATTAGAGTTCGAGCAGATCCTCGCTCAAGGAGCTCAAGACTCGCCCATCGAGTCCGTGGTCATGGTGCAATGCGTGGGTCCTGCAGAAAAATACTGCAGCCGGCTCTGCTGCACGACTGCGTTAAAAAATGCATTGAAAATCAAGGAGAAAAATCCAGATTCACAGGTGAGCATCATCTATAAAGATATTCGCACCTACGGGTTCAAGGAAAAGATTTACACACAAGCCAGGAAAGCCGGGGTCGTGTTTATCCATTACGAATTTGATCGTAAACCCGAGGTCCTGTTTCCAGGTGACTCCTCAGGTGCAAATGATGACCAAGCCTTGCGGGTCAAAGTATGGGAACCAGTTCTGGGTAGAGAGATCGAAATCGAAGCTGATTACCTGGTCCTGAGCACGCCGGTAGTTCCCTCCGCTGGTACACAAGACCTGGCCAGCCAGCTGAAATTGTCATTAGACATGGATGGGTTCTTCCTGGAGGCACACGTCAAACTCCGTCCAGTCGACTTCGCCGCTGATGGCATCTTCATGGCGGGCATGGCGCATTATCCAAAATTCCTTGACGAAACGATCACCCAAGCCCAGGCAGCAGCCTCGCGATCGGCAGGCATCTTATCCCAGGAAACCATCCAGACCAATGCCAGGGTGGCAGTCGTTGATCCCCAGGCTTGTGTAGGCTGCCTGACCTGCGTGCGTATCTGCCCTTACGACGTCCCCAAAGTGACGGGCAACTTCACAGGCGTCGGGAACATAGTAGGAGCTGCTTACATCGAACCCGCCGTGTGTCATGGATGCGGTTCCTGCGTCGCGGAATGTCCTGCCAGGGCAATCCAGCTGCTTCATTATAAGGACCTGCAGACAATTGCCAAGATGGATGCCATGTTTGAGGTTGAACCTATGCCTGATGGCTTCATACCGATTTCGAGCATCGAGATACACGAATGAACAAGAAAGAAGACCAATTCGAGATCGTCGCTTTCTGCTGCCACTATTGCGCGTACGCTGCGGCAGACCTGGCAGGCTCTATGCGCCTCGAATATCCCCAGGCGATCAAGATCATTGAACTGCCCTGCTCGGGGAAGCTAGATGTACTCTATGTATTGCACGCTTTTGAGGATGGCGCAGACGGTGTCATGGTGGCTGGTTGACTGGAAGGTGATTGCCATTACCTGGAAGGTAATCTCAATGCCCGGCGGCGAGTTGAATATGCTCAAAAATTACTTCAGGAGATTGGCTTGGAACCGGAGCGGATTAAATTGGTGAATGTATCAGCCGCCATGGGTGGCGAATTCGCAGAATCAACCACCGAGATGCTCGATGCTCTGAAAAAGATCGGGTTTAGTCCCTTAAGACAAATCGGCGATGAGTCGGGTACAGAACAAAATCCACATACCGGAATGGATTCCGAATTTACCCAACCGCTTGAGTAATTATGAATGATGCAGGTATCAAGAACCAACTTTTAGAGGAGCGACTGAGATGATTATTGCAGAACAAAAATCACTGGATGAAATAAAGTCACTGGTAGGGAGTGCAAATAACGTGCTTGTGGTCGGCTGCGGGACTTGTGTCACGGTTTGTTTCGCAGGTGGTGCTCGTGAAGCCGAAATTCTGTCTTCCTCCCTGCGCATGGCTTCTAAATTAGATGGCGTGACTCGCCAGGTAAGTGACGTCACTGTCCAACGCCAATGTGAATGGGAATACCTGGACACCATCTCTGAACAGGTAGCAGCTGCAGACCTAGTCCTCTCGCTTGGTTGCGGGATTGGGGTCCAGGCAATTGCTGAACATTTTCCGGACACCTGGGTTGTTCCCGGCCTGAACACCACTTTCCTGGGTTTACCTCAAGAGCAGGGCGTGTGGACTGAACGATGTGCAGCTTGTGGAGACTGTATTCTCGGTCTAACCGGGGGTATTTGCCCCATTGCTCGCTGTTCCAAATCGCTCCTCAACGGGCCATGCGGCGGTTCAGAAGATGGTCATTGTGAAATAAACCCGGACACGCAATGCGCCTGGCAATTAATTTATGATCGCCTAAAAAGTATGGATAAATTAGAAGTCTTAATGGAATTGCAACCACCGAAAAACTGGCAGGCTTCTCGGGATGGCGGACCTCGAAAAATTATTCGCGATGACCTTCGCCTTGCTAGCCAGGAGGAATAGAAGATGACCACCAATCCAAGATCGAACGGGTATTTAGCTGGTTCCAATCTGGAACGAGTTCTACGCGCCGGTAATTTCGCAGTAACTGGTGAGCTCGGCCCCCCTCAAAATGCTGACCGGGAGGTCATCAGCCAGAAAGCCGGATTGCTGCGCGGCTATTGTGATGCAGTTAATATTACCGATAACCAGACAGCCATCGTGCGCATGTCCAGCATTGGGGCAGGCGCACTCGTCATCCAGGAAGGGCTGGAACCAATTATCCAGATGACCTGCCGCGATCGCAACCGGCTCGCGATCCAGAGCGATTTGCTGGGTGCTTACGCATTGGGCATGCGGAACCTGCTCTGCCTCACCGGTGATCACCAGTCTTTTGGAAACCATCCAACATCGAAGAACGTATTTGATATCGATTCGATCCAGCAGATTAAGATGGTCGCAGATATGAGAGATGAGTGCGTCTTCCAGTGCGGGGACAAGATGAAGGGAATTGAGCCGAGATTTTTCATCGGGGCCGCTTCAGCCCCATTTGCTGATCCGTTGGAATTCCGTCCTTACCGCTTGGGGAAAAAAGTAAAGGCAGGAGCGAACTTCATCCAAACTCAGCTGATATATGATCTCGAAGCCTTCAAAGTGTTTATGGAAAAAGTCCGCAAGCTCGGTTTGCATGAACAAATCTACATCCTGGCCGGTGTCGGACCATTGAAGAGCCCGGGCATGGCCCGCTATATGAAAAATAATGTACCTGGAATCCTGATCCCAGATGAGATGATCGATCGCATGACCGCTGCTGGAGCTCCATGGGCTAAGATCAGCAAAGATGATTTGACCAAAGAAGATAAAAAAGCTCGTTCGGCCGCCTGGAAAGAAACCGGCATCCAAATCTGCATCGAGTTAATCCAGCAGCTGCAGGAAATTGAAGGCGTGGCTGGGGTACATATTATGGCGATCGAATGGGAGGAAGCGGTCAAACCAATTGTCGACGGCGCTGGGTTGTTCCCCCGTCCGGTTATCCCGGAACCCGCTCCGGAACCAGCTTGATGGTCACATTTATCGATATAATCGATCTTGAGGAGGTTGGTAGTGAGCAATAAGACACAACCTGAGCATGAAGGATTACAGATTAACGCCAAACTGGCACAAAAAATACAGGCTGAACTGGGTCAGAACGTTTACCTGTGCTATCAGTGCGTCAAGTGCACCAGCGGTTGCCCGGTGAGCAATTACTTTGATTGGCAACCGAATCAAATCATGCGCGCAATCCAGCTAGGACAGGAGGATATTGCTTTGGAAGCAAAAACGCCCTGGTTGTGTGCTTCCTGCCAGACCTGCACTACTCGCTGTCCCCAGGATTTAAACATTGCTGCAATTATGGATTTTCTGACCCGGGAAGCGCTTGATCACGGCATAGAGCCACCGATCCAGGAAGTGGACAACATGAACAAGGCTTTTCTGCGCGAGGTGCGGCTCTGGGGACGTTCTTATGAATTGGGTCTGATGGCTGAATTGAAACTGCGCAATATCCGCACCCACAGAATTACAGAAGACCTGGACATGGGCTTCAAGATGATCGCAAGGAATAAATTCCCATTCTTTCCCACTTACACGAGACCGCCTCGCAATGTAAAACCCATCCCTGGTGCAAGCAAGGCGATCGCTTATTATCCTGGTTGTTCGCTTCACGCTACCAGCCCTGAATTTAACACTTCCACTCTGGCTGTCGCAAAGGCTTTGGATCTGCAGTTTATCGAACCGGAAGGTTGGCTGTGCTGCGGTAGTTCTTCAGCTCACCGTGCCGATCCGGAGGTTGCCTTGCGATTACCCATGGAAAACCTTTCCCTGATAGAGCAAAGTGGATTCAGTGAAGTGACGATGCCCTGCGCAGCATGTTTCAACCGGCACAAGGCAGCGCAATACGAGATTCGTCATGATTTAGATCAAAAAAGAACCGTGGAAGAGAGCATCGGCTATAGCTACAAGGATTCAGTAGAAGTAAAATCGATTACCGAAACCATCTTTGAACATGTCGGTCCAGCCGAGTTATCTGCCAAGGTGAAAAAGCCATTAAATAGCCTGCGAGTAGTATGCTACTACGGTTGTTTGCTAACGCGCCCTCCCCAGGTCACCGGGGCACGCCACCCAGAAAACCCAACCGAAATGGATGACTTGGTGACAGCTTTAGGTGCGCAGGTTCTTGATTGGTCATATAAAACCACCTGCTGCGGTGCTGCTCATTCCCTCACGCGCCCAGACATTGTATTGGATCTGAGCAGCACCTTGATCAATGAAGCTCGCAAAGCCGGGGCTGATCTGATCGCTGTTGCCTGTCCCTTATGCCACACCAACCTGGATGCTCGCCAGTTTCAGATGAGCCTGGACCAGGAAATGCCGGTCATGTTCATCACCCAATTGATGGCACTGGCATTGGGTCTTTCTGAGCGGGAAATGGCTTTGAATAAAAATCTGATCGATCCAAGGCCGCTGCTTAGGCAGAAAGACCTTATCAGCTGAATTCATTTCCCGTGCGGGAGATTTACTTTCTGTCAATCAGATCTGAAAGAGCAAATTCTTGCTGCTCTATTCCTCATCCCCACCTTTATTGGTTGGGGATGAAGTCTTAACCAATATCTCCTGATCACCAAACAATTTTTTCCGGCGCTGGAATGATGGAAACTGAAATTTCGATCTCAAATGTTCAAAACTGGAACGACGAATTTCAGAATTGGGTTATTATTCACAACATTATTGCTTAGTTACAGGATTAAATGGTGATCTTTGTCCCTTGAATTTAGTATAGTTATCCATTAGATTAGGCATGCAAAGGTAATCAATTTCTAATCAGGAGTTTAAATTCACAATGGCTAGAGAAATGAACATTGATGCTCTATTGCCGCAGGAAATGGCTACCAAAGCGGAGTATTTAGGAGAGCGCAAAGCAGAGATGCCTTTCCTGACGATGTTTGCTTTGGCAGTTCTAGCGGGAGCATTTATCGGACTGGGTGCCATGTTCGCCACCACAACGGCTGCTGGTTCTGCCGGTGTGCTGCCTTATGGGGTCGTGCGGGTGCTGACTGGCTTGGTTTTCTGCTTGGGGTTGGTGTTGGTAATCGTCGGCGGCGCGGAACTTTTCACTGGTAACAATCTCATTGTCATGGCCTGGGCTAGTGGAAAAGTGTCGACCAGGTCACTTATGCGAAATTGGTCGATCGTTTATATCGGGAATTTCGTCGGATCGGTCTCTTTGGCTGTAATGGTTTTTGTCAGCAAGCAGTATTTATTTGGCAATGGCTCAGTGGGTACCACTGCATTGGGGATCGCAAATTCTAAAGTTCAGTTGGGTTTTACACAGGCCATCGCACTCGGGGTGTTGTGCAATATACTGGTTTGCCTGGCAGTCTGGTTAACCTTCAGCGCCAGAAGCACTATTGATAAAATCGCTGCCATCATTTTCCCAATTACTGCATTTGTCGCAGCTGGTTTCGAACATAGCGTCGCCAATATGTATTTCATCCCCATGGGGATGCTGATCAGCACTTTTGATCCTGGGTTCGCAGCTACAGCCAACTTGGATCTCAGTAATTTGACCATGGGCGCCTTTCTGATCAACAACTTGCTGCCGGTAACAATTGGTAATATTATTGGCGGCTCGGTATTTGTAGCCACGATATATTGGTCGGTGTTTTTACGCCGGAAAACCGTTTAAATACACAGGTATCGGATCATTTTAAAAAAGGATTGCAATTCATGAAAGCATTTATATTAATTGAAGTTCGTATGGGAGAAATTCCCCAAGTTGTCAGGCAGCTCCAGCAGATCGAATCAGTTAAAGAAGCCTACATCACCTTTGGTCCCTACGATGCAGTTGCAGTCGTATCCGCAGATAACATCTCTCATTTGGGCCGTATTATGTCAGAAGTGATCCAACCCATTCCAGGTGTCATTGATACGCTTACCTGTATTGCGGTTGATGAATAATCAATTTTGGCTGCCGGGAGAATCAAAAATTGATTTGATGGCAGCAAGATTGGATGATCTGCGTGAGAAGATAGCTTCCCAGGAACCCCTGCCGCTAGCCGAGAGCACAGGAACCAACTTTTACCAATTAGAGCCAGGCATTGGAGAGTTCCACTTTTCACTCTGGGAACAGGAAGTTGTGCTGTCCTTCCCGGAACTTGTCCCCTTTGACAGGCATACCAGGGACCAGGTTTCCCGCATTTCCACGGCACTTGTACTCTATTATTTCTTGACCTGCGATGGTACCCAGCCATCAGGTCGATGGGTCTCATTCTCTGAGCTGCCAGATGGACGCTTTTACAACCAGGCGTTCCAGGGTTACACCGGAGGGCAGCTCGCCTCTGTTTTTCAAAACAATTTTGAGCAATTTTGCCTGTCAGCTCAAAATCTGGGCGGAAAGAGAGTGTACTTGTTGGGTGATGCAGCTTACGAGTATAATGTCCTGCCGATGGTGAACCTGCTCGTAGTTACCTGGCAGGGCGATGATGAGTTCAATGCTACCTACCAGGTGTTATTCGACTCAGCGATCAGCCACCACCTGCCAACGGACGCGGGTGCGATTATTGCCAGCATGTTATCCAGGCGATTAATCGCAGAATTGGAGAAACTGAATGAAAATCGCAATTAGTGGTAAAGGGGGGGTCGGGAAAACTACCTTGGCTGCCTTGCTGGCGCAGGTGTATGCGGATGCTGGGCGCAATGTTTTGGCAGTTGATGCTGATCCATCACCCTGTTTAGCTGGAGCACTTGGATTTCCTGCTGAGCAACTGGCCGAGCTGCACCCAATTGCAGAAATGGATGAACTGATCTACGAGCGCACAGGTGCAAAACCTGGCACCACCGGGGGGTTTTTCACCATCAACCCCCGCGTAGATGACATTCCAGATCGGTTCAGCGTTGAATATCGTGATGTACGCTTGCTTGAAATGGGGGCGGTGGACTTAGGTGGCTCGGGCTGCATCTGCCCTGAAAGTGCTATGCTCAAAACCCTCTTCACCCATCTCCTCTTCCGCAAGGATGATGTCTTAATTTTGGATATGTACGCGGGCGTGGAACACCTCGGCCGGTCAACAGTTGATTTTGTTGATGCTATGCTGATCGTGGTAGAACCGACCCGCCGCAGCTTGGGTACTGCAGCCCAAATCAAGTCCCTGGCGGAGGATATTGGCCTGAACAGGTTATACTTAGTCGGCAATAAGATCCGGGATGAAGCGGAGGCGGCTTTCTTGCTGGCTGAGACCCCTGGCCTTCCGGTCTTGGGGATGCTGCCTGCGGACATGGCAGTCCAGGAAGCGGATCGATTAGGTGCACCAGTCTACGATCACGTCCCTGCGTTGCGCAGTGCAGCCGAGATGATTGCCACCGCATTAGAATCACAAATTGACAAAGAAAAATCTGAGCAAGATTAACCAATCTGTGAATTTTATACTGGAATAAATAACGGTAATTCAGGATGAGGTATTATTAAAAAAGGTATCAACTTATGACCACAACTATAGCATTAGCCGGAAAGGGAGGCGTCGGTAAAACAACCATCGCAGGCATGGTTATTAAATATTTATCACAATCTCAAGATGGGACGATCCTGGCGATAGACGCTGATCCAAGCAGTAATCTAAACATGGTGCTGGGATTGGACCTGGAATGGACCGTTGGTGATATTCGTGAGGATATGCTCACCCAGGTAAAGACCTCATTAACTGCTGGAGGGGCAGCAATGGGTGCATTGCCAGGTGGTGTCTCTAAACATGAATACCTGGACTACGAGATTCGCTCGTCATTATCGGAAGGCATCCGGTTTGATTTAATCGCCATGGGTCGTTCCGAAGGACCGGGTTGTTACTGTGCGGTCAACCATAATTTGCGCGAAGTTATCGACAGCATCAGCAAAAACTACCGCTATGTGGTCATCGATAACGAGGCTGGCATGGAGCATCTCAGTAGACGTACCACTCGGGATGTCAACCATTTACTGATCGTAACTGATCCGACTCAAAGGGGCCTGGTTGCTGCCCAACGTATCGCTGAATTGAGCACCGAACTCGATATTCGGGTCGAGAATGCATACCTGATCGTTAATCGATTAGCCGGGGAGATGCCTCCAGCCCTGGAGGCTGCCATCGAGCAGCTACCAATACCATTACTGGGCGTGGTACCTTCCGATGATGATCTGATGGATTTCGAGTTCAGCGGCAGGCCATTGGTTGAATTGGGAGATGATTCTGCAGTCTACCGGAGTGTTGCCGGAATGATGGGCGAGGTTCTCGGATAAACTTGCAAAAGGAACAAAAGTAAACAGGGATCGCGCTGACAGATTATCGGTTTTAGGATAAACACGTATTGCTACGCTTCAAATTAATCAAAATCTTCCAGACCAACAAAAACACCCGGCCTAATTCAAGGCCGGGCATCTTTTTCATTACCTGTTGGGATCAGAACAGTCCAACCACACGCCCGGTCTCTAAGTCCACATCAACATCATAGAATACAGGTCGGGTTGGCAATCCAGGCATGGTGCTCATCGCACCCAACAAGGGATAAAGGAAACCAGCACCTACCGAAGCACGAATGTCACGAATAGGCACCCGGAATCCAGTGGGTACACCCTTCAGAGAAGGATCATGGCTCAGGCTCAAGTGGGTTTTTGCCATGCACAGGGGCAAATTATCGAAACCAAGTTTCGTGTACAGCTGGATTTTTGCCTCAGCCTCTGGTTCGTAATCGACTCCATCTGCACCGTAAATTTCTTTGCATATGATCTCAATCTTCTCTTTGATCGAGATATCCAGCGGGTACAGGAATTTGAAATTGCTGGGCTTCTCCACCGCCTTGACCACTGCCTCTGCTAAAGCCGCTGCCCCTGCACCACCCTCCATCCAGTGCCTGGAAACAACCGAATCCTCAGCCCCAGCTTCCAGGGCAGCTTCCCGCACCAGCTCAACTTCAGCCTCGGTGTCGTCTGCAAATGAATTAACTGCTACCACAACCGGGATGCCGTAGCGCAGGGCATTCTGGATGTGCTTTTTCAGGTTCGGTAAGCCTGCGCGCAGCAGATCCAGGTTCTCTTCGGTGTAAGCCGGATCGAGGGGTTTCCCGGCAACAACTTTCGGACCTCCACCGTGCATCTTCAGCGCTCGTACGGTAGCTACCATGACCACCACGCTCGGGATCAGGCCTGAATACCTGCATTTGATATCGAAGAATTTCTCCATACCGATATCTGCTCCAAATCCCGATTCCGTAACAACAAAATCGGCCAGTTTGAGAGCGATTTTATCGGCGATGATCGAGCTGTTCCCGTGAGCAATATTAGCAAAGGGTCCCGCATGGACGAAGACTGGTGTTCCCTCAAGTGTTTGCATCAAGGTCGGCTTGATCGCATCTTTCATCAGCACAGTCATCGCACCTGCTACTCCCAGGTCTTCAGCAGTTACTGCTTCTCCCTGCATATTGGTGCCGATCACAATTCTGCCAAAACGCTCGCGCATATCCGCAAGGTCTGTGGTTAATGCCAGAATAGCCATGATCTCGCTGGCGACCGTGATATCAAAACCTGTTTCACGAGTGCGACCCTTTTCCGCTGGGCCCTGTCCAATGGTGATACCCCGCAAGAAGCGATCATTGGTATCAACCACCCTGCGCCAGGTAATCGAATCAGGGTCGATATCCAGGCGAACAAACTTGCTGCGTTCCTCAGCTGTCAGCTCGTTCGGGTCTGTTTTATCTATGCCGAGTTTCTTCAATCTCCGCAGCATAGTGGGGCTGAAATAGCGATTCCCTTCTTTATCGGGTGGGCAGAGCCGGTTAAATAAAGCCTCGTCGGATTGGGTGCTCTCGTGGAAGATGCGTACATCGATGGCAGCTGCCAGCAGGTTATTGGCAGCGGTGATGGCATGAATATCACCAGTCAGGTGCAGGTTGAAATCTTCCATCGGAATAACTTGGCTGTACCCACCACCCGCTGCGCCACCCTTAATGCCAAAAGTGGGACCCTGGCTGGGCTGGCGGATACAGGTGAAGACCCGCTTTCCGAGGTGCGCCCCCAGGGCCTGGCTCAACCCCACCATCGTGGTGCTCTTGCCTTCCCCCAAAGGCGTTGGTGTGATGGCAGTCACATCGATATACTTGCCGTCTGGGACGTCTTTGAGGCGATCAAGGACGCTGAGCCGAACCTTGGCTTTGTAAGCCCCGTAAAGTTCCAGCTCTTCTGGCATTAATCCCAATTCTTCCGCCACAAGGTTGATCGGTTTTAACTCCGCCGCCTGGGCGATATCGATATCAGATGGGACTGGATCTAATACCTTCAGGGGTGTTGGTTTAAATGGCCGTAATCCAGGAAAATCGCGTGCTGTTGACATCTATCACTCCTTGTCTTTTTTTATTATTTCTCAATGATATCCAGTATCTCATAATTGTGGACTATTTCACGAGAAAAATCAATTGACGCATGTCCTCTTCACCTACGCAAGTTGTCACTTCTTCACTCCACTCTTGATATATACTTATCTTGTTACCTTTGTCATATGCAGAAACGAACGAATCATATTTGAAATCAGAGCTGCTTTTCTGTAATATATTTTTGACAATTTTGATTCCAAAATTCCAGTCCAATACGAAGGAGATTTGCATGGCCGAGAGGAAGAAAGTTAGCTTGCCGTATTTGTTCAAAAAAGTAGCCGAAAATAAACCAATCACGATGTTGACCTGCTATGACTATCCAACTGCTCATTTTCAGGAATTAGCTGGCGTGGATATGATCCTGGTTGGTGACAGCTTGGGAATGACAATGCTTGGTTATGAAAGCACACTGCCGGTCACCATGGAAGATATGATCAGGCATTCAAAAGCAGTTCGTATTGGCACCCCGAATGCCTGGTTAATCGGTGATATGCCGTACATGAGCTACCAACCCAGCGTGGAAACCGCGATCAGGAACGCAGGCAGATTCATGGCAGAAGCCGGTTGTGATGCTGTTAAACTGGAAGGTGGGGCTGAAATGGCTGACCGCATGGCAGGCATCGTTGCTGCTGGAATACCAGCTATGGGTCACCTTGGATTGACACCCCAGAGCGTGAGTGCATTAGGTGGTTTCCGCCTGCAGGGGAAAGGTGCTCTTCAAGCGAAAAAAATCATGGATGATGCCAAGGCACTGGAACAAGCTGGCGCATTTTCTATATTGCTTGAGCTAGTACCAGACCGGCTCTGCAAATTGATCACCGAGAGAGCTGAGAACTGCTTCATCATCAGCCTGGGATCAGGGTTGGAAGCGCACGGGCAGCTCTTGATCTATCATGACGCCTTCGGCTTGTACCCGCGTTTTAAACCCCGCATGGCTAAGGTATTCGCTGATGCCGGGCAGATGATCCAGGATGGTTTGCACCAGTACGTGCAGGAAGTCACTGAGCGTAAATTCCCACAACCAGAGAATTGGTTTGGAATGCCGGATCAGGAGTACGATGAATTATTAAAACTGCTCGAGGATGAGTAAATATCGTCAAAACATCTACAGGAGACAAGAGATGGGTAGTGATCTTCGAAAAAAATTAGCCATCCCCGTCGAACGGCTGGAGGCGATCAACGACCTGCTGCTAAATCCCGACATGCGGCTAGTCAATGATTTTCTGGCAGTAGTTAATAAATATGGCTCGCCAGAAGAGATCAATCAGAAAGCATCGGAAGCAGGAAAACTGGAAAACCTGCTCCAGAAGGTTGAAGAAACTCAACCTGATTATCTCGAAGATTTGGAATGGTTAAAACAGCAGCGGGAAAACCAGGCCTTTATCTCAATTGCAGATTACCGTCGAAAAGTTTTGGGGAAAGAATTTGATAACACGCAGTTCAATGAAGATTATCCAGTCACATTGGAAGTCAGTGGAACCCAATATTTTCCTTGGGTGATTCTTGCTGCAAAGCGGGTGATTGAACAGGGTAATCTAATGCCCGGGAGATTCATCAAAGTACGCAAGATGAAAGAGCAGGAAGCGGATGGTGATCTTCCAGCCATCGCAGCTGCAATGCAGATCATCGGTGCCTCTTACGTGGACACCCTAGACACCAAAGGCACAGATGGATCGAATATCCATCTGGGAGGACCGGAGACGATCACCGGCTATTTCGGCGGCATCGGCCAGCCGAATGAATACGCCCTGAAATGGTTGGACGAATACCTTTATTACTACACCAACTATGGTGTCCGCCAGGTGCTTAACATCAATGCCGGCACGATCCTGCTCGGTTATCTGCTTTACCGCATCGGGGTTAATATCGAGTTCAAGATTTCCGTATATATGGGCAACGATAATCCTTACGCAGCCTTTTGGACCCTTTTGGGTGCCAAGTTATTTGCTCGCCCGGATGGCAGCTCTCCCCTGATTGGATTCAACTGGAGCAACTCGATCAACAACGAAACAATGGAAATCACTGCTGAATTTCGCAGGGAATTTGATTTTGAAGAGATCGTCCGCTTTGAGCACCACATAACCGAGACTTATAAAAGTATTGTTCGCCAGCCTTACAATCGTCGGGATGAATTAGTTGAAATCGCAGATCACGTACGCAATATCTCTGCGAAACACGAAGGCGCCGATCCAGAGATCGATTCTACTCGCGAGCACCCTTCCGATATTCTCGACTATTTCCGGGAAAAGGAAGAAATTATCGCCAGCGGAGACTGGGATTACCTGACCCAAAATTATCTTGACAAGATTGATGCAACAAATAAGACCGCACAAGCGCTGACCAAAAATGGTCTTGCCTTCATCGCAGCCACCCATCTTCATTTGTGAAATGAGCAATCAATGATACCCAGGCGAATGAACGCTTTTTTGCGAAAACGATTACCCCTGCAAACCTTCGAGAACCGTTTGATCAGGGATGGTGACAGGTGTTTCCTCGAATTTGGCATCCTTGACGTAGAACGCCTATCCAGATTGGGAATTCAAGTGGATAAACTGGGCCCCCGGTTAGTCGTTGCAATGTGGGATGAAGGGTCTCCCCAGGAGATCGGGGGTTATCTGGTGGTCGACAACCTGGCCATGGGCCAACCATCAATGGGTGGAATCCGCATGCTGCCGAACGTGACACCTGCTGCGATACACAATTTAGCGCGCGGCATGACCCTGAAGAACGCAGCTGCAAATTTACCCTATGGTGGTGGGAAATCTGGAATCGTCGCTGAATACGGCTTATCAACCCAAGAGCGCCTCCAGGTTATGAAAGGTTTTGCACACCTGCTCTACCGCTACCACGATGTGTATCTCCCTGGGCCGGATGTGGGTACGAACGATGCCGATATGAAGACCATCGCCGTCGAATCCGGGTTAGATAATGCCGTCTCTAAACCTGTTGACATGGGAGGCAACCAGATCGACCAGCTGGGTGCAGCTGCTGGAGGGGTGATCATCGCGCTTGATGAATTACTGAAGGAGATGCCCCGGCTGAGATCATTATCCCAATTTGAGAACCTGGAAGTTCCCCGGGCAGAAGAATTGACGGTTTTGATCCAGGGTTGTGGCGCGGTTGGTGCTCACGCAGCCCGTTTCTTGTGCAGCTGGCTGCCGGGTGCTCGCGTGACCGGCTTGAGCGACGAGAATGGATATCTCTATCATCAAGATGGCTTGCCGGTCGATACTTTATTCAACATTTGGCAGGAATCTGGCCCAGTGACCCGGCAATATTTTCTTAATTCATTAATGGAAGAGGAAAACACACCATCAGGGATGAAATTTTCCAGTGAACCTGATGATCTGCTCCGTGAATCTGCTTTTTGTTTCATCCCAGCTGCTCCAGTAGCAAATTATCTTGATACAGATTCTGGCTCTGACCCCTGCATGCTAGTTGACCAGATCGGTCGCTGGCACGTTATTATCGAGGGTGCCAATACCTATTCTCCCGATCCAGAGCGCAAGGTTTTTCGCTCACGCATGGAACGGGCTGTTTACCGGCAAATGGGCGTCATGATCGCATCGGATTATATGGTAAATTCAGGAGGTGTAATCTTTGCCGCCCAGGAGCAGCTGATTAAAACTCCTGGCCATTTGAGATTTCCGGATGAGTACAAGGGAAATGCACGCGCTGTCGAAGACTGGCTTGAAGATCACGCACAAGAATTCTCTGAGTTGGCTGAACAACGATTGGCTGCTGCCGAATCTCACCGCGATGAAGTTATCCGCTGCAATATTCGGGAGATGATCGACCTGCTGGTATCTGATGCCGATATGCTGCCAAACGAAGCAGCTGAACAAATCAGCATCCGGCGTATCGCTGCCCGCGAGAGCGATAAAAAAGCCGTAGAGATTATGGAATCTATCCCGACCATTCCGATCGCAAGCACTGTTAAACTTGCAGCGGCAGCCCTGATTAATTCACCTAGCCCGATCTTAGCGGTTGTTGATGATGACGATCAACTTGCAGGAGTGGTGACTGATTGGGATATCACCCGGGCAACTTCTATTGGTTCTCCTGATAACCTGCCGCTAGAGCAGGTAATGACCCGCGAGGTGATCTCTGCTGTTCCGACGGACAGCATTCTCGATGTAATTCGCAAGTTAGAACACCACGAGATTTCCGCCATGCCGGTTGTGTCTGGAAAATCTGTATTGGGGATGATCAGTTCAGATTTATTAGCCCGCCAGTCGTTATTACGCTTGCTGCAGTCTCAAATCTAGAGTCGAAGCAGGTACATGCTAACTATCCTATCTCTAAGAGGACATTTGCCACTATAAATCCTGCTTGAAATCATCGATAATTACCTTAGAACTTTGTTACAACCATCACAAGGAGATGGATTCATGGTTACCAAAGATGATCTGGTTTTCCGGCAGCTGATAACACTATCCGATGGTGGTAGAGTACTGCTACGCCCATTGATGAAGAATGATCGCCAGGAATTGATCGATCTCTTTCAGCAAGTATCTCCAGAAGATTTGCGGTATATGCTCCATAATGTCACGGATGCCGAATTGGTCGCAAGTTGGGTTGATAAACTGGATTATGATCGCGTTTTGCCATTAGTTGCGGTGATCAATGAACACCTGGTAGGTAATGCTTCCCTGCATTTTTTTGAAGGTCCAGGCCGTCACCGGGCTGCAGTCAGGATTTATCTGGCGAAAGAGGTCCGCCGGCGTGGTGTGGGTTCTCGCATGATCCAGGCTCTGATTGATATCGCCAAGCGGCGCAATATGTATATGCTCGAAGCTCAAATTATTAACGAGCAATCAACCGTGATCAGGGCTTTCCAGAACCTGGGTTTTATTCGCAAGTGCATCCTTGATAATTACTTTATACTCCCTGATGGAGAGATGCGGGATATCGCACATCTCATCTTGAGGTTGCGCGACTCTTCGGCAGAATTTTAATCTGCCATCCAACGTGGGTATTATCACCTATCTCAAGGAAAATCTCAGACGAACCCCGATTTTATACCGCATCACGATCGGTAATGCTTTTGTGATCGCAATTGGTGCTGTGGGAGGCACATTTATCATCCGCAGGCTGGCAGACGAATCAGCAGACTGGGGATTGATGCTCTTGTTCATCGCCATCGGTACAACTCTTAGTGTAATCATCAACTTCTGGATCATTAAAAACGCCCTGCGCCCTTTGAGTGACTTGAGTGTGTTGGTCGATCAGGTCCAGGCAGGCGACCCCCAAATCGATCCCCATTACCTGGAACCAACCGATCCCGAAATTTCCCAGCTGGCGATCACGCTGGATTCACTGGTTAGGGAGTTAAATGAACGAAATCAGGAGCTGCATGCTTTGTCGGGGCAAGCAATCAACGCATTAGAAGAAGAAAGGATGCAGATCGCACTGACCTTGCACGATGATACCGGTCAATCCTTATCCATGATGATTATCAATTTAGAGCACCTCGAAAATATCCTCCCTGATGATCAGGAGGATTTGCAGGAGAAGCTGGCGAAAACCCGGACATTGGCGCAGGATGCGCTCGCAAATCTCCGAAAAATAGTTTATGGATTGAGACCGGCGATATTGGATGATCTCGGGCTTCTGCCAGCCATTCGTTGGTATGCCCGCGAAAACTTGGAACATGCAGGAATCATGGTAGAGGTGATGGAATACGGGAATTGTGGTAATCTTCCCCCCAGGGTAAATTCAACGCTTTTCCGCATCTCCCAGGAGGCGATTAATAATATCGTCAGGCACTCCCAAGCCACAAATGCGGAGATTACATTGGTCGAAGAAGAAAATCGAGTCATACTCAATATCGTCGATAATGGGCTGGGCTTCGATCCAAATTCAGTGAAGGAAAAAGCTGTGCAGTCCCACCACATGGGTATATTAGGTATGCAGGAAAGAGCAGAACTAATTGGTGGAAGTATTGAATTAGCTTCCACTCCAGGAAAAGGTACCCGGATACAGATCGGCGTGCCCTGCGCTGCGGCTGGAGATGGATGAAATGAAACCAATACGCATATTGCTTGCGGATGATCACAGAATTTTACGTGAAGGAATCCGGGCCTTAATCGAAGTTCAAGAGGATATGCAGGTGGTTGGTGAAGCAGAGGATGGCCAGGAAACGCTGAAGATGGTCTCCCAACTCAACCCGGATGTGGTGGTCATGGATATCGCCATGCCCCTTTTAAACGGCTTGGAGGCAACTCGTCAAATTCGCAGGGATTACCCTCAAGCAAAGGTGCTCATCCTGACCATGCATGAAAACGAGGAATATATACGCCAGGTTTTAAAAGCGGGAGCACTCGGATATGTCTTAAAGGATGCCGCAGCACGCGATCTCCTGGGAGCAATTCGAACCGTTCACCAGGGAGAAGCAGTCCTATCACCGGCGATCACCCGCCTCGTGATCGAAGATTACCTGCGTTGGGGAGATATCCGGCCGGAAGATACGACCAATGGATTAACCACACGGGAACGAGAGGTATTACAGCTGATTGCGGAAGGCTATACAAACAAAGAAATCGCGGAAATCCTGAGTCTGTCGGTAAAGACAATCCAATCACACCGCACGAATTTGATGAACAAACTGGACCTGCACGATCGGGGGGAATTAATCAAATACGCCATTCAGAAAAAAATCATTGACATTTAGATAACCATTAGGTCATTCTTCCCATGATTTAATATAAATCGTGATCTACCTAGGGTCTATCTTTAAGAAATCTAGGGCCCTTACCTGATCAGATATCAGGTATGCACCAGTTTCTGTAATTAAGAAATATCTGTATGCTATGTACACGGCATATTCAACCGATCTCGCTGAACCTATGTACTCGAGGGAGCGCATGAAAACCAAATTTAACCGATATCGAATCATCGCCATACTGGGAATTCTAGTGGCGATTTTCTTATTTTTTGGATTGTGGGACGCAGGTCAAGCTGGTTCCTCGCCACCCGAAATTCAGCCAGCAGGGGATTCACCAGTCCAGTGGTCCTACGTAAAGTCACTTTTTTCCGAGAGTATGCACCGCATCCTGCCATCCAAATATACTGCTGCTACTCTGCCTCCTCCGGACAGAGATCCCTGCCTGCACTGCCACATCACTGGAGAAGAAACTGGTCTCTGGACTCCTCTGGTGCGCTGGATCTTCTTCGGTGGGGCAGGATTAATCTTCGCATTTGGAATATACCGCAGTTCGAGTGTCTGGGTAACCAGGGAACCCTGGAAACCGCTGCTCTCCCGGACTGCTGAATGGTTTGACTCTCGCTATGAGATTTCCGATCCACTTTCAAAATTCTTAAGTAAGCCGGTTCCTAATTTTGCACGCCGCTGGTGGTACTGCCTGGGGGGAATTACTGCATTTCTATTTGTTGTCCAAGGGGTCACAGGAATAATGCTGGCCTTTTACTACCAACCCACCCCAGACCAGGCTTATGCGAGCATTCAATTTATTGAAAGCCAGGTCAATTTTGGTTCTGCGGTGAGGATGATCCATCATTGGTCTGCAAACGGAATGATATTGATGTGTACCGCCCACATGATAAGGGTCTTTATCATGGGTGCTTACAAAAAACCACGCGAATTCAATTGGGTCAGCGGCGTGCTGCTCCTTTTACTCACGCTTGGTTTTGGCCTGACAGGCTATCTGCTGCCGTGGGATCAACGTGCTTTTTGGGCCACAACAGTAGCTACCGAGATTGCAGCTGCAATCCCGGTCATAGGAGACCTGATCCTCGTCTTTGCCAGGGTAGGTTGGGATGTCGCGGCTCAGACATTGTCTCGCTTCTATGCGCTGCACATCCTGATCCTGCCGCTGGTAACCATTGCCTCCATGGGCGCACATTTCCTGATGATTCGCCGTCAGGGAATAGCCGAGCCGCTCTAGGAGTGATTACGAAATCACTCCAGCATGCCAAACTAACAAGGAATCAAAAATGGCAGAAATCCAATCCTCATCAGAAGCTGACAGCGTACCATTTTACCCGGACCATGTAAGCAATGAAGCCAAAGTGGTTCTTGGTGTATCTGTCATCGCAATACTAATCGGTCTGGTCGGTCTCTTGGCACCACTTGGGCTTGGTGATCCTGCAGATCCGATGAATACGCCCGCACATGTAAAACCAGAATGGTATTTTCTGGGTTTATACCAGCTGCTCAAATATATCTCCAAGACAGCAGGAGCCGTGCTCCCAATCACGGGAGTGCTTGTGATCACACTTTGGCCTTTTATTGATCGCAAACCCGATAAAACAACCCGGGCATACCGAAACCGGGCGATAGGAGTGGTTATTTTTATGATCATCTTGATAGCCATGACCATCTGGGGAGAGGTGAGTTAGCATGTCAAAATTTACCCGGCAAGACTTCATCAACCTTGGTAAAAGCGTCCTGGCCCTTACCGGATTGGCAGTGATTTTCGGACCTATAGTGGCATTCTTTTATCCTGCTAATCTGGAAGAAACCCCCTCGGAACCGGTCCTGGTCTGCCCGCAAGACGAGCTGAAGGAGGGGGAAAGTAAGACAATTCGCTTCGGGCGATATCCGGCGATTGTCATTAACACCACGGAAGGACTGCGCGCCTATTCCGCGGTTTGCACCCATTTTGCCTGTATCGTTAAGTGGAATCCTGAGGATTATGAGATCGAGTGTCCCTGCCACGAAGGATATTTCGACCCATTTAATGGAGCTGTGGTCTCAGGACCACCGCCAACTCCACTGGAAGCCCTCGTGGTCGAAATAATCGATGGTGATATTTATGTCGGAGGTGCCGCATGACGACTGAATCGCTTGCTGGTGCTCCTGCATCTAATACCCGCTTATCTAATGTTCGATCCGCGATGCAGAAATTTGCCTCTCGCTTGAGAGATTTATTTATAAATGCTGTACTGCAAGTTCGTATCTGGGACAAAGCATATCCTGGCTTGATGCACCTTTTGATTTTTGGAGGCGTCACGATCCAGGTGCTGGGTACTTTTGTAAATTTAACCCAGATGGCATTATTTATTCCCTTCTTAGAATTGCCATTCCCCCGTGGATCCGGCTATCTAGTATTTGAATTGGTGATGGACTTGGCTGGCGTTGCTATCCTGCTCGGTGTAATCATGGCAGCCTTCCGCCGGCTGGTTTTACGCCCCAAAACCCTCGATTCCAGCTGGGATGATTATTACGCCTTGACCATGTTGACTCTGATCCCGATAGCAGGATTTATTACAGAGGGATCCAGGTTGGCCGCTCTCAACCCCGATTGGGCAACCTGGTCACCGGTTGGTAATCTGATCGCCAATCTGATGAGAAATGCGGGGTTGACGCCGGCTGCTGCAGCACAACTGCAGCAATACATGGTGATCAGTCACATCCTACTGGGATTAGTCTTCGTTGCCAGTATCCCTTTCACAAAACTTCGCCATCTCATCTATACTCCTCTCAACATCTACTTCAAACCAGAACGCAAGGCAAATACGCTTGCAGCAATTGATAACATTGAAGAAGCAGAGCAATTGGGTGTTGGAAAAATCTCTGAATTTACATCCCAACAGCTGCTCTCTTTCGATGCCTGCGTTCGTTGTGGACGTTGTGAGGAGGTCTGTCCTGCGGCATTGAGTGGCATGCCTTATTCACCGAAGACATTCATCCAGGCGATGCGCAGCGCGATGCAAGGCACACTCGTCGAGACAAATGGTAATGGCAGGCAGGATGTTGAATTGATCAGCAGTTCAATATCTGAAGATAACCCCTGGTATTGCACCACCTGCGGTGCCTGTCTCGACCGCTGCCCAGCATTTGTAAACCCTGTCGAAGAAATTATTGACCTCAGGCGATACCAAGTTTTGACCACCGGGAAAATGCCAAAATCAGTTGGGGATGCGATGCGAAACATGGAGCGGCAGGGGAATCCCTGGGGTATGCCCCCGGAGGATCGCTTATCTTGGGCGGAGGGGTTGGATGTTCGCCAATTGGCACCAGGGGATGAAACTGACGTCTTACTTTTCATCGGATGCGCAGGTGCGTTCGACGAACGGAATAAAAAAGTCACTCGCTCGGTGATAGAAATTCTGAATCATACTGGAGTCGATTTTGGAATTCTAGGACTGGATGAAATGTGCTGTGGAGAAACTTCCCGGCGGCTGGGGCATGAATACCTCTTCCAAATGATGGTTGAGCAAAACCTGGAAATATTTAGCAGCATCAAATTTAAACGCATTGTCACAAACTGCCCCCACTGCTTCAACACTCTGAAGAACGAATACCCTCATTTTGGTGGTGAATTTATAGTGCAGCACTTTACCGAATTCCTGGCAGGCATCCAGGTAGAAGGACTCAAACCCTCCTCCAACGGCACTCACCTGACTCTCCATGACTCCTGCTATTTGGGTCGCTACAACCAGGTCTATGCTCAACCCCGCCAGCTACTCTCGCAGGCGAACCAAAACTGGGTGGAAATGAAGCGTTCAGGTGAAAATAGTTTTTGCTGCGGTGGAGGTGGCGGACAGATGTGGATGGAGACGGATGCGAATACACGTATCAATCACCGCCGATTAAACGATGCGATTGAGATAGGCGCAGATGTTGTCACAACTGCCTGTCCTTATTGTTTATTGATGTTTGATGATGCCATCCGTTCTAAAGGCCTGGGTGACCAAATCCAGGTCCTGGACCTCGCAGAAATCTTGGCTGATCAGATTGAAAAAGAGAACGCATAGAATGGATGGAAATTTATATTCCGCAAGGAGCGGTTGCTATGGATAAGCCCTGGTTTGTTAAAACTCACGGCGACCCGTTAGGCGTGATCCAGAATTTGATTGTCACCACCTGGGATGAGTTCGAGCTCGATCGCTTGATGGTATCGATGAACGGTGGTTCTCAACCCGAACTGATTGACGATCCAGGGCAAATCGAGCAGTTGAATCCATTTAGACCACTGATGACCCAGAACTCCGCAAAATATATCCCTCAATTGCTCGATGATTATCCTGACTCACGTCTGGGAGTCATCCTGCGCCCCTGCGAGATGAGAGCATTGATTGAGATGCAGAAGCGTGAGCAAACACACTCAGAACGTTTACTCACGATCTGCGTCGACTGCCTGGGCACCTATTCGAGAGATGATTACCAGTGGCGCGCGGAGCGAAAAGGGTCCGGCGAGCAATTAGCCCGGGAAACCTTAAACTTTGCCAGGCAGGGAGGCATCGCTTCCTACCGCTTCCGCTCAGCCTGCCAGGCATGCAGGTCCCAAATTAGCAGTCAAGCGGATATCAATGTTGGGGTCATCGGATTACCTGTACGCCAAAAAATATTGATCGATGCATCCGATCAGGTGAAAACCACCCTGCTGGCTGGAGGTAAAGTCAAAGCCGAAAACGATCCAGATCTGCTTGAACAGCGGGAATATATCGTTGCCAAGCTGCAACAACGCGGTGCTCATACCCGGCAGCGGCTGGAAGAAAACCTGGAGAGTATCCTGCCAAGGAATGTAGACGCCCTAATAAAACAGTTTGAAACTTGTGGAGAATGCCGGGAATGCTTCGCCAGTTGTCCACTCTGCACAGCGGATTACCCGACCAGGGATGAATCCGGGAATTATCACCGTGACCAGGTCAAAGAATGGATGATATCTTGCGCCGGGTGCGGTATGTGCGAGCAAGCCTGCCCCAACCACTTGCCCCTGGTGACTATTTTCAGCCACCTCCGGGAGGTCTTAATTCAAGAGCAAGTTCGAATTCATTAATTTGCCTGGCGGGGAAATCTAAGGGGCATTATGGTGATTGCGGGCGCAGGGAGTGTGCCCGCAATCTTTTTATTGCCCGTTTAATCTGAAACCACAGTTCTGGTCACAACCGTACAATCACCGGGATGAACGGATAGGCCTGGAGTCAATTCAGCAAAGAGATATCACCCGAATCGAAATAAAGGCACCGGACGTGCTACCCACGAGGTTATAATCAGGTCGTAAATAAAGAATTTTTATACAGCCCCTGAAGATACTTTTGCCAATACGCCGATTTACATAACAAGGTTCCTGAATCTGTCCGATTCAAAGCGTAATTCTACTGCACCAACCCCTGCCCCCGAACGCATCGTAGCCATCGATCAATTTCGAGGATTTGCGATCTTGCTCATGATCCTGGCAGATTTTATAAACAATATTAATACCGTCCCCCCTTGGCTTAAGCATGCTCCTGATATCGGATATACCATTATTGATCTGGTGGCACCACTTTTTGTATTTGCTATCGGGTTAACTTATGGGTTGTCTTTCAGGCGACGGCTGGACCGGTATGGACCTTGGAAAACCTATAATCATTTCTTCTCCCGGAATCTCGCATTGATCGGATTGGGATTCTTGATCACTTTGGGGGGAGTTCTATCAAAAAACTATCCTCCTATGGCGAATTGGGGGCTGCTGCAGGCATTGGGAGCAGCGGGGTTGATCACTTTACCCCTGATCAGGATTCAAGCCAAATATCGCTGGATTTTTGGGATTCTATTACTCGGTTTGTACCAGGTTTTACTGGACCGGTACTGGTTATCCGAGGTCATATATGCAGTCCATAATGGTCCTCAGGGTGCCCTGAGCTGGGGTGCAATGCTGGTAATTGCTACATCAATGGGAGATTTCTTTCTCTTAAGACCCAAGAACAGGCGCTATTTCGCGTGGCTTTCAATGGCTATACTGATCTTGGGTAGTTTGCTGGTGATCTATGTGCCGATCAGCAAGCACCGTGCATCTGCCAGCTATATGCTGGTCAGCCTGGGATTGAGCGGGTTAATTTTTTTCGCATTTTACATCCTGAATGGTCACTATCGCATCCATTTCCCGCTTCTAACTGATTTCGGCCAGAATCCTTTACTGCTCTATCTGTTGCATGGCTTGTTTTTAGCTTGGTTTGTTCTTCCCCCATTCCCAGTTTGGTATTTCGAAGCACCTTTGTGGCTGGTGGCAATTCAGGCTGTAGTGTTCGTGGCTGTTCTAAGCTGGATTATCAGGTTTTTCAATCGCAAGGGCTGGTATCTAACGATTTAATAAAATATCTTGCTGTCTCATTCAACTCGCTTCTCAGGCGCTGATAATTCGGATAACCTGGTAAGATCCACAGGATTCACCCCTCCCTGGTATTGGTGATCTGCAATTGAAAATGGTTTTTGATCTGGAATCGTCGAATCGCAATGTCAAATCCGAAATCTGATAAATGGAATGAGAAATACAGGCTTGAAAGAGACTTCTGGATGCAGCTTGAACCACGCCAGTTGTTGACATCCTTTATTCACCTTGTTCCCAAAAAAGGCAGAGCTCTGGAAGCTGCCTGCGGTGTGGGCGTTAATGCCATCTATCTCGCCCAACATGGTCTTAGAGTATTCGGCTTGGATATTTCGGAGTATGCACTTAAATTGGCGATGGAAAAGGCAAAGAATGACGGTTGTGCTATTGAATTAGCCGTGGTTGACCTGTCAAAACCATGGTTGCCGGCACAATTCTTCGATGTGATCACAAATTTCCACTTCCTGGAACGGGCGGCTATCCCGGTATTCCGGCAAGCGCTTAAACCAGGTGGGCTGATTCTATTTGAAACTTTCGCTGCTGCGAGCATTGCTCAAGCAAACCCCAGTTACTACCTGGAACCCGGCGAACTCAAACTCTCCTTTCAAGGATTTGAAATTATCCATTCTGCCGAAGGAGTTGTTCAACCAGGCCGCAGCCATGGGGAGCGAAGAATATCACAACTCGTTGCCAGGAAACCTGCTTTATCCTGATACCTGCAAACATTGTTAAACCTCGCCGATGAAACCTATCCTATCTCTCTTCGAGTGATGGATGGATTTCGCTGCCCACAACCAGGCGCAGAGAGAGAAGATCAAAAATTAAATTTTAAGCGATATTGGTGACTTCTTGGGCACAGCGTACAAAATCCAGCACCGTGGGGACGTTCCGCATCAATATTCCCATACTTCCCTTGACATTTAACTTGCGAGTCAGCATTGCCTGCATGGGGTGCAGTTCACCGGTTAATATACGAACAAAATCATCATAGTCTCCAGCCAGGATAAAAGCAGCTGGCTGATTCGAACCATTTTCAATAAAGTATGCGTCACGGCATTGACCATGCCAGAGGTCTAAATATATTTCTATCTGTTTATCCAATTTCCCATCTGGATGGATTGAAAAAATAATGTCTCCCTCCCAATTCTTAGCGATCTCTGCATACTGTTGATCTGTATTGAGCTTCTCTTCGAAGGCTGTTAACCAATCTTGTGTGGGAAATTCTGCCATTTACTACTCCAAATTTGTGGTGGGGTTCTCCAACCAGTAGAATAACTTTACAGACAATATCCTACAGATGGAACTCGATGAATACCTCTTGCTTTATTCTCCAAATTCATCTATGCTTAACCGGAATTAATTACAAAAAATGTATTCATCATATCTACCAAAAAGGATCAACCGCCTTGCGGCGGTTAAGTGCGCTGGGTGGGAGTTGAACCCACACGCCTTGCGGCACATGGCCCTCAACCATGCCTGTCTGCCAATTCCAGCACCAGCGCAGAAGCAAGCGTATTATAATCGTACCTTGGCGCATGTCAAGTAAGGGAGTGGAATCAGTCCGGTCAGATTATGAACTGAGTTCCAAGATTGGTCTTGATCGTAAAAGGAGTACCTATGCGCATTGTCCTGGATGCCTTAGGCAGCGACAATTGCCCAGAACCAGAAGTACGTGCCGCACTGCAAGCCGCTCATGAACTCAATATCGATATTCTGCTGGTCGGCCCTGCAGACCAACTGCAAAATGAACTGGCTGCGTTGAATGGGGATTCTACCAGGATCCAGATTGTGAATGCCCCTGAAGCAATCACCATGCAGGACAAAGGCATCCAGCTTGCCTTAAAAGCCAAGCGGCGGGAAGCGAAAAACTCGATGGCTGTCGGTATCGACCTGGTGAAAAATGGGGAAGCGGATGCCTTTGTGACTGCTGGGAACACCGGGGGCGCCCTGGCTACAGCTTATTATCGATTGGGGTTGATCCCCGGTTTAGAACGGCCCGCATTAACCGCCTTATTTCCTGTCAAAGGTGGCCATACGGTGGTGCTCGACATAGGTGCAAATCCAGAGTGCAAACCAGAACATCTCTACCAATTCGCCATCATGGGCTCGATATATGCCCAAAAAGTGCTGGATAAAAAAGCACCCCGCCTTGGACTGCTTTCAAATGGTGAGGAAGCTGGTAAAGGCAACGAGCTCATCAAGTGCACTTACCCCCTATTGGAAGCGAGCACATTAAACTTCATTGGCAATGTAGAGGGAAAGGAGTTGTTTGGAGGCGAGGCAGATGTAGTGGTTATGGATGGTTTTACCGGGAATATCCTGCTCAAATCAAGCGAGGCTGTGGCAAAACTTCTGATTGATTCCTTGCGGGAGGAATTATTGGGTAGTTTCAGGACAAAAGTCGGGGCTGCCCTGGCGAAACCAGCTTTTGGTGTGATCAGGGAGATGTTGGATCCAGCAGAGGTCGGTGCAGCTCCGTTGCTTGGGGTGAATGGCCTGGTGTTTATCGGCCATGGTCGATCGAATGCCTATGCACTGGTAAGTGCAGTTCGCAACGCACACAAGGCAGTAACAACCAATCTCCTGAATGCGATCCAGGATGCGATTGAAGAGCAGCTGTCCACAGCGGCACTGGTAGGGGATTCATGAATCATAAACGTGCCGTAATCACAGGTCTTGGAGCTATCACGCCTTTAGGTGATACAGTCGCGGATTTCTGGGAAAACTTGCTAGCCGGGCGTTCTGGTGTACGCAAGATAACCCTCTTCGATGCTAGTGGATTACCCTGCCAAATTGCTGGTGAGATCCCGGATTTTAAACCCACCAGGTATTTGGACAAGAAAGAAACCCGCAGATTAGCACGCTCCTCACAGATCGCATTAGCGGCTGCCATCAATGCAGTCCAGGATGCGGGACTGCCAGATACAATGCCTGAGCCAGAGCGGGCCGCTGTATATTTTGGCACCGGGATTGGCGGTTTGGATGTATATGAAGATAACAATAAGGTTTACCTGGAAAAGGGATATTCACGTGTAAACCCCTTCTCTTTACCTGGAACGATCCCCAATATGCCCGCCTTTGTTATTGGACGCCAATTCCAATGCCTGGGGCCAAACTTCACCATCACCACCGCTTGCGCAACCAGCACCCAGGCTCTGGGAGAAGCATGTGAATTGATCCGTCGTGGCCTTGCGGATGTTGTTATCTCTGGTGGAACGGAAGCGATGATCCGGGATTTTGCGCTGGTCGGTTTCATCGCCATGCGAGCATTACCTTCCAGCTTCAACGATCAACCTGAAAAGGCATCGCGGCCTTTCGATCTGCACCGGGAGGGATTCGTATTTTCTGAAGGGGCGGGGGTTCTGATCGTCGAGGAATTAGAGCATGCCCGCAGAAGAGGTGCGCGCATCTATGCGGAGATCGCCGGTCATGCGGCTTCTTCGGATGGCTTCCACATGGCAGCTCCAGACCCAGAAGGAGCAGGACCCGCTCGAGCGATGAATTGGGCGCTCTCAGATGCCAGGTTAAACCCCGGAGATATTGACTACATCAATGCTCATGGGAGTTCTACCATTTTGAACGATCGAACGGAGACCCTGGCGATTAAAAAAGTGTTTGGAGAACAAGCATACAATATCCCAATCAGCTCAACGAAATCCATGCTTGGACACGCCATGGGAGCCACTGGTGCCCTGGAAGCAATCGTTTGCGCACAGGCCATACAGCATGGCTGGCTGCCGCCAACTATTAATTACGAGACACCTGACCCCGACTGCGACCTGGATTATGTCCCCAACCAGGCACGCCAGGTCGCTGTGAATACGACCTTGTCCAATTCTTTTGGTCTTGGGGGGCAGAATGCCTGCCTGGTTTTGAAACGCTACCAAGGAAAAACTGGAGAGGGATGAACTTTAGATGATAGGAATGGAAAAATACATTAAATGGAAATAATTTCGAACGATCGCTTGATTAAACGCAACGCCCGTATTGGGCAGGTAACCAGCATCACAGGTTTAGTAATCCTCGCTGGAGGTATGTTCATTTCGTTCACCCGGCCCGAGATGTTTTCCATCTCCCTCGTGGCCCTGCTGGTGGGATTTGGATTGTCCCAGATTGGTATTTATTTTGGCAATCGCTGGGGAAGACGTCCGAGACCCGATGAGATGCTCAATGATGCCCTGAAGGGATTGGATGGACGCTACAGCCTTTACCACTACTCAACCCCTACTTCACATTTGCTGGTTGGCCCGGCAGGAATCTGGGTACTGATGCCCCGCCAACAGGCAGGCACGATCACCTATGATGATAATAAAAAACGTTGGCGTCAGAAAGGTGGCAGCATTTACCTGAAGATCTTCGCTCAGGAAAATCTGGGAAGGCCGGATTTAGAAATCGGTTCTGAGCTTCACGCCGTATCCAGGTTCCTCGAGGACCACTTGGATAAAGAACAAATTCCGGAAGTTTCAGCAGCACTAGTGATGACAAATGAGAAATGTGTTGTCGAGGCTGAAAATGCACCAGCTCCAACCTTAGAAGCAAAGAAACTAAAGGATTTTATCCGCAAAACTGCCAAGAGCAAGCCAATCTCCCTCGATCTGGTCAAGGAAATTCAAGATTCGATAAATCAAGCCTGACCCGAAGAAATTCGTTGGATCTGCCCCTCTCCTTATAATTCGCAGGGAGGATTTTCAACCCGCGAATTTTGGAAACGGTGCTGTTTTTGATCATCGAATAGCCGGGGTGATCCCGACCAGGCATCCCAGCCGGGATGAGGAATCCTTATTCCCCCCATGTGATCCATACCAGCAATAAAAAAGGCCGTCCCAAACCCAATCAGGACAGCCCTTCTACATTTTTCGAGCTCAGGTTATTAACCTTTGAGGAATTCTTCCAGTGATTCCTTGCTGATGCGATAAGCATTGCCCAGTTTACGGGCTTTTAAATCACCTGCATCAATTGCAGCTATCACATCTTCCTCAGAAACACGCAGCGCCGAGGCAGCCTCCGCTGGTGTCATGACATCTGGTAGTCCACCAGCCGGTTGACCGCCACCTGCTGGTTGTCCAGCACCAGCACCTGCCGCAGCTGAACCAGTCGCACCCCCTAGAGAGTCACCGATCGCCTTTCCTAATCCCATTCCAGCACCGATTCCTGCGGTTAAACCAGCCCCACCGCTGGGATTCTGGGCAGCGTCACGCATTGCATCTGCTGCCTGCAGCTGGGTATAGGTCTGCATATCCAGCATACCCATCGCACGCAGTTCTTCAGCGGACTTACTGGAAGGCTTCAGGTTAGAGATATAAAAAGTTTTTAACGATAGACCAATTGCCAGGAAATCATCCTGCGATTTGGCACGTACGCCTGCACCTAATTCTTCGGTCATGCCAATTAATTGCGGCACGTCTGAGGTTGCTGCGGTCTCACCCAACAAATCCTGGAGTTTAGAAAGCAGGATCGAACGCATGCGGTTTTCGATCTCAATTGTGTCAAGCGTACCGCGGGTGCCGACGACCTGGGTCACAAATTGCTGGACATTGCTTACCTGGAAGCTATAAGTCCCGAACCCTTGCAGCAGGGCAACCCCCAACCCCATATTGGGATTGCGAATAATGATCGGTTGAGGAGTACCCCATTTTTGGTCAGTAAATTCGCGCATGGATACAAAATATACTTCCGCCGGGAAAGGTGTTCGGTCGTTGAATGCCTTGCCGATCAGGTTGATCAGCAATGGAATATTGGCAGTTGTGATCGTATGCCTCCCGGGACCAAAAACATCCAGCGCATTTCCATCGCGGAAGAATACCGCAGACTGGGATTCACGAACGATCACTTGCGATCCAATTCGAAAATCTCCAGCACCCACCTCTGGAAACCGATGTACGATCTCATCCTTCATCTCATTTGGGTATTCAATTACGTCAAATACTCTTGCCATCACATTTTCTCCTACTCTATTATTCTGGATAATAAGATCTCTCGCCCGATATTTCAGCCAACCAATCCAAGGATCACATGTTCACGATCATCGAACGCCTGGACGCAATCCGCTGCTTTTGTCTCCAGATGGCGGATCGCTGCTGGAAGACCATCAGTGCCAACCGAAGATTCAACATTATCGATCGCATGGTCGACCTCATCTACCAGGGTGAGCAATGAAGCATCATACTCATATATTTGCGTCAGTTCTGCTTCATTGATATTCACTGCATCGAAAAGCCCTGAGTATCCTCGACTGGCAGTCTTTACCCGGTCAGCAAAGGTGCGTAGCTTGATAGCGGTCGCTTCCAAGTCATCGACGTACTTCAGTTCGCCTTGGCTGATAAAATCTCTTTGCAAACGTGAAACACGTCCTTCCAGTGCGCGGAAATGGTCAAATAAGTATTCACGGAGTAGTTTATCCGAATCCCGTCGCTTCTGGCGTTCAATATATCCACCAAATCCTGGAATTTTGGTAAAAATTTTCTTAAAAGGATCCATGTCCTCGGTGACTTTGCCGTAAATCTGCTCTTTTTCGTCTGCCATCACTGTCTCCTTAATTAGTGAATTCTGTTCGATATTACCTCGATTATAGCCGTTGTTTTCCACCTTTGCAACCAAGTTGACAATTTTCTCGTAAACAATCGAAATTATGACGTATATTACTCTCCGGATATAATAGAAGCTGTGTTGTATATAAATACTGATCCTTTATCTGCAGAATAATTAATCAAGGTTGCCCTATGCCCAGCTCCGATCAAAAAGCCAACCTGGATCGCTATGTGATTATCCCCAGAACCCTGATTTTTCTTACCCGGGGCGAAAATCTTTTACTTTTAAAGGGAGGTCCTAACAAACGTCTCTGGGCGGGGCTTTACAATGGTCTGGGGGGGCATGTTGAACGTGGAGAAGATATACTTTCTGCGGCATACCGGGAACTCTCAGAGGAGACAGGATATGAGATCAATGACCTCTGGTTATGTGGCTTGATCACAGTCGATACCGGTGAAAATGTAGGTGTAGGAATTTTTGTCCTGCGAGGGGAAATCCCTGCCACCCACAGCGATCATAGTAATGAACTACCCCCTTCGCCAGAAGGGACACTGGAATGGGTACCACTCAACCTGCTGGACAGCCTGCCGCTCGTGGAAGATTTACCGGTATTACTGCCGCGTGTCTTGGGTACCCGTCGGGGTGAAGCACCATTTTCCGCCCATTACATGTATGATGTTGATGATCGTTTGATGATCTTATTCCGCGACTAAAATGAATCGAGAGCTGATTTTTGAAACCTGGTGAGTTTTTTTTCGTATTAATTAATGGATAAAAAATCTGAACATATGTTCAGAAAAATATATTTACGCGGGAGTGAAGAATGACGCAAGAAAGTATTTCGAGCCAACATGTACCCTGGTATCTATGGCCGTTCTGGGCAATTTGGCGGTTAATCACCTGGATCGTCCGGCTGACCGGACGATTAATCGCTGTCCTGATCGGTTTTGCGCTGATTATCATTGGTGCCGTTTTGTGCATCACCGTAATCCTGCTGCCGGTGGGTATACCAATGATCTTGTTTGGTTTCCTGCTCACCATGCGCGGTCTTTTCTAACCACCAATCAGGTATTTCGATACAGCTGCTCATCCAGGTTACGCAGGCGCTCAGCAGCGCTCTCAGCAGTAAGATCCCTTTGAGGTGAAGCCAGCAGCTCGAAACCGACCATAAATTTACGTACCGTTGCAGAACGCAGCAGGGGTGGGTAATAGTGGGCATGTAAATGCCATTCTGGATGGGGTCCATCATTTAAAGGTGCCTGGTGAAACCCCATTGAGTAGGGAAACCTGGTTTCAAAGAGATTATCGAAGCGGATCGTCAAACGCCTTAGGATATCTGCCAATCCATCAATCTCTTCAGCAGATAATTCCGAAAGCATCGAGATATGCCGGTTTGCAAGCAGCATGACTTCGAATGGCCATACAGCCCAGAAGGGCACCAGAACGGTGAAATATTCATTAGTAACCACAATGCGCTCTCCGATCTGCTTCTCGGCCCCTAAATAATCACACAATAAGCATTTGCCAGAACGAGAGAGGTAAGCAGACTGTGAATTCAATTCCTTTGCAGGTTCATTTGGCAGGTGTTCAGTCGCCCAAATCTGGCAGTGTGGATGCGGATTCGATGCCCCCATTTGTTCGCCTTTGTTCTCAAAAACCTGGACATAGCGCACGAATTCCTGTTTTCCGATCTCCAATGTCTGGTCAATCCAGGTTTGCACGACCCGTTTAATTTGGTCGATTGTTAAGTCTGGTAAGGTTGCATTATGTTTTGGAGAGAAACAGGCAACTCGACAGATGCCATTTTCCTTTTCAGCCTTAAATAAGGCATTAATTTCATCTCCTTTCCCCAAAATCTTCGCTATTGAATTGAGCTTTTCAGCATCTGGATTCCCTTGCGAACGGCTAACCATATCCTGATTGAGAAGCGCAGGAAAATCATTGTCAAAAACATAGACCGAAGAATATCTGGGATTGCGCTGATCTCTAAAACGTTCATTCCCCGGGCATAGATAACAATCAGGATCATAGTCAGGAAGGTTTGCCTGGTTAACCAACTCCACTTGCCCACGCCATGGACGTTGTGTACGCTGGGGAGAAATTAATACCCAATCACCAGTTAACGGATTATATCTGCGGTGTGGCGAATTCCAATCTTGCGCTGGGATTTTTCCTTTCTCAAACATTTCCGACCTGGAAGAAAATGAGCAAAGTGCTCCCGTATTTCCTGCGATCAAACTCCTCCAGATGATCGAGCATGGGCAGCGAATATTCCCTTGGATGGATTTGGACTATCACCCATCCATAGGCGGACAGCCAATCGGTGTTTTTATCGAGAGCCTCCAATGCTTTTAACCAGGTTCCTTTATATTGGGGTGGTGCGATATAGATATAGTCGTACTGTGTTCTGTCTGGCTCATCCAGGAAAGTCAATGCATTCGCTTGGATCACCTGGCTGTGATCTTCCAACTGTGTAAGATTCAAATTCCCCTTAATGGTTTTGATCGCCCTGTGATTTACATCAATGAAGAGAGCTGCATCAGCTCCACGGCTCAAAGCTTCGATCCCTACGCTCCCTGTCCCCGCGAACAAATCCAGGAACCGTGCCCCCTGGATATCAGGACCGATGATATCAAACAGCGATTCCTTGACCCGATCCGTGATCGGTCGAGTTGAATCACCGGGTACAGAGGCTAATTTACGCCCTTTTGCACTGCCAGAAATCACTCTCATAACATAAGCGGCGATCGAGGTACCTCGATCGCCGGATAATAGCTCCCAAGCACACTTGCAGGTTCACACCTCCACACTTTGGCGCGCAGCAACAATGTTCGCTCTTGGAACGATAGTTGGCATCACGCATCCTGTTCCCAGGATCAGGCCTCTGCCACCAGTTTGTTGGATTGCATCCCGCGCCTCTAATTTAACCTGCACGGGAGTACCGAGCACCATCGTCTCCTGGCGGCGTAAACCCCCACAGAGCGCACCTGAAAATTTCCCCCTTGCTTCTTTTAATGAGGGCGGAGATTCCCGGTCATGCCAGTTGATGATTCCGAAAGGATAATCAAGGAAATGATCAAACATAACCTGCCTGCCGTGCAAATGGAGCATATTGATCGCATACTTATCAATTGGTTGTAAAGCCAGCCGGTCAAATGCGGTCCCGAAACTTTCATATTCCTGTTCAGAAAATAGACCATACTGTGCATGTTGGACTGCATAAAAAATTCCATCAACGCCCGTTTCCAATCCAGCCTCAAGGAAACGCTGAATACTGACTGCAATGGTCTTCAGCCCGGCTTTCAGCTGTTCGGGATATTTACGCAGGTGAACTGAGAGATCATCTGCACCAATCAGATTTTTCGCCTGTGATAACGGGTTGAAAACGGTTTGAATGACCGGTACTTCAGCACTCAGTTCGGCAACAATCAAGCGCATACATTCAAGCTGCGCAGCAAGGTATCCTTGGTTAGGATCCAAGGGCGCCAGTTTTTCCCAGTCATCCGGAACTTGAATTACACGCTTTGTATAATCACGCGTTCCCTCCACTGCTCCATTCCATTCATCCTGTGAGCCCCAATCCTTTATACAAAAGGAAGATGAAGGCGATATTTTTACCAGATCAAAATCATACCTGCGTTGTAATTCAATCGCAGCCTCTGCCAGGCTTAATGGATCTTGATCATCGACAGGAAAATGCCGCCAAAGAGCCACAGCAGGTCGATCCACCTGCTCATTAGCCATGCAAGCTTCGATACGCTCGCGGTGATCCATCATGACTCGTGCCAAATCTCTGCCTCCAGGTTCCAATCCCCGGTTGTTAATTCATTGATATGCGCCAGTGTGAGGCGCCTCAGCATCTCTGATTTCGAATGGTCTTCGATCTTCCCCTGCTTGATGAGCTTCATTGTTTGATTAAATGTCTCAATCGCTTCCCCAGTATTTCCCTGGGATTTCAGTACCAAACCTAATGCGTATATCGCATCTGGCGATTCTGGAGAAAAAGATATCGCACGCCGAAAATCGGATTCCGCCTTCTCCTGTTCACCCCGGGCATGATATGCCCACCCTCGCTGCATAAAGCTGGCGTAGTCATTGGGATCCTTGATTTCGCCTGGTTCCTGGATTACTTCTTGTTCTTGCTGCCTGCTTTTTCTCTTAAAAGGGTTCCATGATCTCATTGTTTTGGCTCTCCTGAACGCACTGCTATAGGTTGTAATTAGTATAGCAAAAATTCCAATCTTTTGGATTTGAGCAGGTTTGATAATCTGCAAATTTACCTAGATTTAAAAAACCACAATGATATATCAACCCAATTATCCATTCGATTTCTTGACAATTCCTGAAATTCTCAGATAAACTCATCATCGCTGTAGGCAAAATCATCTTGCCCTGGCAGCAGTTCAGGCATATCTTCGAGCACATCCACGGTTTCGTACTTCAATTCTGCCATCAAAGGTGGCAAAGGCACAGTTGCAGGCGGTAACATTCGCGGTGGGCTTGGTGGAGGTTGCAGATCCGGTTTATGAAAGCTTTCTGCCCTGCGGCGAAGAATCCGGTGGTCTTTATTCAACCAACCAACATAGCGACCATAGACCGAGTAGACTTGATTTTCTTTCGTCACCCAGCCAATCCAATCTCCAAGCTGGTTATAGATATAAGGAAAATTCAGGAAGCCTCCAGTATCCCCGGAGGTAGTATAAATTGGGATTACTTTATTTGATCTAGCCATGTATCAGAAATTATACCTGCTCAACCAGAGATTATTCAGTTCCTGACAAATCTACAATTTTCATCGTCCACCAATCATTATTCTACATCACTGTAGGTCCAGTAGCGGTTGATAAAGAAATTCCAGAACATGACCACGATCACCCCGATAGCCAGCGCGAGATTATTTGCTGCAAATTCAGCCGTGATGAATTCTACTGGGAAAACTGCAAAATTAGAAAGAATACGGTAGAAAAGTGGTTCCAGCACAGCGATGATTGGTGTGCGGATCAACAATCCAAGTATGCTAACAGCTGAGAATTGGATTAATTGAGCACCAAGAGGTTTCGATCTCGAATCCGGGTATGTCCAATAGCGATTCCATGTAAAGTTGCTGATGATTGCTGCGACAAAGGAAAAAACACTGGCCAAGACAGCGGAAAAACCGACAAAATTGGTCAGCAAATTAAAAGTTCCAAAATCCACCACCGCCCCGAAGATACCTACAATAGCAAAACGCAGGAAGCGGGTTCTCTCACGTGGATCCGTGATGATCGAGGTCAGCGTCATTCCAAGCCCATTTTCTGCTTAAAATAGGGGATTGTTCTTGCCAGACCTTCTTCCAGGTCAACTTTCGGTTCCCAATCAAGAATTTCCTTTGCCCGGGAGATATCTGGTTGCCTGCGTTGTGGATCACCTTCTCCCCGAGCATCCTCCTTGAAAATAATGCCAGCTTGGTTCCCAGTAATTCTGTTGATGGATTGCGCAAAATCCAGGATGGTTGTCTCAATTGGGTTGCCAATATTTACCGGTTGATGTTCATTGGATAGCAATAAGCGATAAATACCTTCGATAAGATCATCCACATAGCAGAAGCTGCGTGTTTGGGAACCATCACCATAAACGCTCAGGGGTTGATTTTGGATCGCTTGCTGCAGGAAATTTGGTACTACCCGGCCATCATCCAGATGCATGCGCGGTCCGTAGGTATTAAATATCCGCACCACCCGGGTGTCCACGTCATGAAAACGATGGTAGGCCATGGTCAGGGCTTCTGCGAACCTTTTCGCCTCGTCATAGACAGATCGCGGTCCAATTGGATCGACATGACCCCAATAGGATTCCGTCTGTGGGTGCTCCAGTGGATCGCCATAAATCTCGCTTGTTGAAGCCAGGATAAATTTAGCTCGTTGTGCCCTGGCTAACCCCAACGTATTGTGCGTTCCCAATGCACCAGCTTTGAGGGTCTGGATCGGCAGGTTCAAGTATCCATAGGGAGAGTTCGGATTTGGACTGGCAGGGGAAGCGAAATGCATCACAGCATCGATCTTTCCGGGAACAAAGATGAAATTGGAAACATCATGCCTGATGAACGAAAAACCCTTATTCCCTGCTAGATGTGCTAAATTATCCGGGTTGCCGGTGATGAAATTATCCATTCCGATGACTTCATGATTTTCAGCAATCAGCCGGTCGCACAAATTCGAACCAAGGAATCCTGCCGCGCCTGTTACAAGTATCCTCATATATCTATCCTTAGAATATGTATTTTACGAATAAACCACCAACCAGTATTTACTAATTTTCCCGATATCATTTCCAGTCTATGCGGCTGGTTAACCCATCTCCAGTGATCTGCCAGGCTTCACCAGTTATACTATCAACAAGCCATAAATTCTGCTGGTAAATCAGCCCGATCACATAATTACCATTTTCTTCAAGCACATCCGGCGACCAGACCATTTCTTGAGGTTGCAAACCTTCGGAACCCTCCGGTGGGAACAATATCAACTTATTTGAACCATCTCGATCCATGCGGGTCAAATCATACCGGCTGGTTTCACTCTGGTTAGGGAAACGTGCTTGAAGATAAGCAACCAGGTGAGCAGTCTCTTCAGGTTCAAGATCTAAAATTGGAGATGGGACTGGGTAAGAAAACATACCCACCTCAGGTGACAACACAAATTGGGTATCACCATCCACAGTCAAAATTTCTAAATCATATTGTTGGGATTCCACCGGTGGAACATGCTCTATGCTATACAACAAATCTCCAGCCGGACTCCAAGAGGTACTCGGAACCCAAGCCCAATCCCCAAATGTTTGCACCGGGGAAAATTTCTTCAATGGCTCTTGCTCATTGGTTTCAAAATTCACCAGGCCGATCTCGTCCGGCCTGGCATAAGATAGATTCGTGCCATCCGGTGACCAGCTGAACTCCGTTCCCCACCACCCGTACAACCCACCAGAATTTGTCTCGAGTATTTCTGGCAGTTGCCGCACAAATCCGGTTGGTGAGAAGGTTAGCATTTGCAAATCATTGTTGGCTTGCCAGCCTGGTGCACCAGAGCGCGGTTCGACTGTCGAATAAGCAATGGTCAATTCTTGATCTGGTTTCCAATCGGCAAAGTGAACTACATTCCTGACCTCCAGATCAATTTCTGTCCCATCCTCGCCGTCGATCGGCACAACCCAGAGAGTATTGATGATATCTGGATCTTCATCTCCCCGTGTGAATAACAACCAATCTCCTTCCGGCGATAGGGAGAAGATGCGGCCATCCAGATCACCTGAAGAGACAATCTGGTTCCTTTCACCGGTTGTTCCCTCCATAATCCAGGCATCCCCATCCACCAGGTAAGCTAACCTGCCCGGGATATTAAAAGGAATAAATGCTCTCTGAACACCCACCATCTTAATTTGTGGAATCGGTTCCTGGACGATTACTGATTTCACTGGATTGCTTGAACTTTTCACGCCATCCTCAAATACCTGGCGAATTGTAATTTCACGTAGTCCATTTTCGCCGAGCTGAAGCCAGTACTCCTGTCCCTCGGGAAGTGATTCGTTGCGGACGACCTGACTTTCAAAAGGGATTATTTCTTGTTCAATAATGAATTCTTCCTCGACTCGCACAACGCTAATTTGAGATCCATCGTTTAATACGGTGTAAAGAGGCGGATCGGTACGATCTAATGCCCCCAATATGATCCCGGCAGCCCTTAAAGCCCCATCAACCGTATTTCCAGCAGGTACATCAATAGATATTTCCTCCCCATCTGCAGTGATTCGTACTCCTATTACCGATTCAGTCACCTGTGGAGCAGCACAAGAAGTCAGCAGAACCGTGCTGACCCCCAGAATAAGACAGAAAATGTTGAGTGCAGGGAAGAATTTTCCCATCCGATTTTCTATTTGGGATGACCGTATACCGTCATTACTCCGTTTTGAATGACGATATCATCAATGTGCATATTTGGTGCCAGGCTGACAATTTTTTCCTGGAAAGCTTCGTTCACCAGGCGCTCGACTTCATCAATAATATCGCCAGGTACGGGAAACGGACCAACATGTGAAGATATAATATCCATCCGCGGTCGTCCAACAGGATCGACACTGACCTCGATAACCACCTCAACCGGGGCAGAGATTCCCTGGCTTTCCAGGTTGCCAATGATCTGGATTTGACCTGCTCTCAGATAGACCTGGAGATTAGAAAATTGATCTCCAACCTGCTGCTGGAGCTGATTATCAATTAATTCAGCGATCTGGCTCTCGGTGATTTCAAACTGCACCGATCCGGAGGACCCGGCATCCTGGTTCGATCCAGCCAAGTTTTCCTCCACTGGGGCAGTCACGACAGGGGTCTCGCTCTTCTCGGAGGCAGGCCTGCTGAAACTCAGGTTACAGGCTAGCGAACTTAACACTAATGCGAATATAATTAGAACGATAATATTTCCGTGCTTCATCATGATTTTTTATACTTTTTTCACAGGATATTAGAATTTTTCAAGGACTGATTATAGCATGTCCGATATTAATCGTATTCAAAAGATGAGAAAATTGAAAGCCAGCCTTGAAGCTATATTATTTGTCGCTCCTGTCCCTGTCAATCTTACCCAGCTGGCCTCAGCATTAGAAACTACCGAAGCTGAGGTCGAAGCAGGTTTACAGGAACTTGCCCAGGATTACCAGGAGCGAGGCTTGCGGATCCAATGGCATGCCGGGCGTATCCAGCTGACAACTGCACCTGAAGTTGGTGAGATCGTGGAACGCTTCCTGGGGTTGGAAATCAACAGTCATCTCAGTCAAGCAGCTTTGGAAGCACTTTCAATCGTCGCGTATGAGCAGCCGGTTACCCGACCCGAGGTTGACAACATCCGAGGCGTCAACAGCGATGGGGTGATGAGGAGTTTGCTGCATAAAGGATTGATTCAGGATGTTGGCAGAGCTGAAGGTCCTGGACGACCAATTTTATATGCCACAACTCCTGAATTCCTACAGCAGTTCGGCCTTAACTCAATTGAAGAAATGCCCGAACTTGAAAAGGAGCAGCTGCGTGATGATGGGCATGAAAATAATGCTGACCCGGATGTTGAGCTTTCTTGAATCCTCTCGATTATAATAAACACCTGGAATAACAAAATGGAAGAACGATTGCAGAAAATCCTGGCTCGTGCAGGCTATGGTTCCCGACGGGCATGTGAAGAATTTATTTCGAAGGGACAGGTCACAGTCAATGGGCGCACTGCGACCTTAGGTATGAAAGCTGATCCCGAAAAAGACCACATCGAATTTAACAACAAGCTGGTCAGCACTCCGGAGCCTTTGAAATATTTTGCAGTTTACAAGCCACGAGGAGTAATTTCCGCCGCCAGCTCACCGGAAGGACGTCAAACGGTGCGCGACCTGGTCGATGAATCTGGGCGCCTATACCCGGTTGGCAGATTGGATGCGGACAGCGAAGGCTTGATCCTGCTGACCAATGATGGCGAATTAACCAACCGATTAACCCACCCTCGCTATGGTCACCAGAAGGAGTATAAGGTGCTGGTGGCTACCCATCCTGATGAGGAGCAATTGGAAACCTGGCGGAGAGGGGTAGTCATGGAAGATGGATATCGCTCAGCTCCAGCAAAAGTGCGCCTGGAGAGTTTCAAAGGCAAAGGAGCCTGGTTGAGAGTCATCATGGGCGAAGGCCGCAAGCGCCAAATTCGAGAGATTGGAAAACAGATTGGCCTGCCTGTGGTAAAAATCATCCGTGTACGGATTGGCACCTTGCAGGTCGGTTCACTAAAACCTGGTCAGTCACGCCCTCTGAGTAAAAAAGAAATTGAATCCCTCAAACAGTACTGAAAACCACCCATGAAAGCCTCATTACCATTCAGACTATCTTGAGGTTATTTTACCAACCGAATCGTAATTTTATCTAATTTTATGGTGTTACACTGGGAGCTGTATGGACTCGACTGAAGCAACTCATCAAAGTCAACAAACAAACTGGTTGGATCGTCCTGTATTTGCGGATATCACAATTAAATCATCAGTAATTATATTTGTCGGGATCCTGCTGGTCGCGCTGATCAGCCGGACATATATGCTCGGTACGCGGGTGATGAGCCATGATGAGACTTCCCATGTTTATTTCTCCTGGCTTCTCTCGCAAGGTCGTGGCTACTCTCACGATCCTGTCACGCATGGACCGCTGCAGTTCCATTTGATCGCTCTCTCGTATTTCTTATTTGGTGATAGCGATTTCAGTGCCCGCCTTCCGCATGCCATCGCCAGTGTAATTTCCATCCTCTTCTTATGGAATTATCGCCGCTACCTGGGAAAAATAGGCTGGTTAGTCGCCGCAGTGCTGATGGTAATTTCCCCGTATATGCTTTACTATGGGCGGTATGCTCGCAACGAAGCCTTCGTAGTCTTGTTTGGGTTGGTCTCCTTTTGGGCAGTGTTGAGGTATCTTGAATCTGGTTCCACACGCTACCTGTTTTGGTTAACAGCTGCGACTGCCCTGCATTTCACCACGAAAGAAACTTCTTATATTTATACAGCTCAAATGATGATTTTCCTGGCCATTTACCTGCTTGCCAGGATTTACCAATCACCCTGGTCAAAACCTGAATACCGCAATCGGTTCATGATCACGATCATCCTGGTCCTCGTCGCATTGGGTGCCGGGGTTGGCTTCCTGCTCTTCCAGGGTGGGGAAACTCCCCCTCAGGAAGTGGTGACCGCTGCCCCCGCCGTGCCAGGTGACACTCCAGAATTTCTCGGATCATCCATTTCTTTACCAGTAGTGCTGGCAGTCGCGATCGGTGTAATCTGTTTATTTGTAGCGATATTCTTCATCATCCGCGGCTATGGCTTATCCAAGTTGCGCTCGGAGAAATCATTTGGTTTGCTGATCTTGCTTGGTACATTAATCCTGCCGATGTTAGCACCTTTTCCGGTTAAGCTGCTCGGGTGGGATCCGCTGGATTACACCAGCTTGGGTATGTGGCGAACCGCTATTTTTATGATTCCATTAACGATCATCGCCATCCTGGTCGGACTCTGGTGGAACGCACGAGTGTGGTTGTTTAATGCAGCCCTTTTTTATTCAATATTTATCGTCTTGTACACAACCCTTTTTACGAACGGGATCGGATTCTTCACCGGCATGGTTGGATCGTTAGGATATTGGTTGGTGCAGCAAGGAGTAGAACGCGGTAACCAACCCTGGTATTACTATGCAGCTCTCCAGATTCCGATTTATGAATTTCTCACTGCAATTGGCAGCTTGCTTGCCATAGGGCTGGCGATCTTCAAGAAGGATATTTTTCCCGAAGAAAACAGAGATGTCGAGGAGGAATCCGAAAGCAGACCAAACCCCCAGCGATTAGCGGTAACTCTATTCGGTTTCTGGGCAATCACCAGCTTACTGGCTTACACCTACGCCGGGGAGAAAATGCCCTGGTTAACAGTCCATATCGCACTACCCATGATCCTGTTGTCTGGATGGGTGTTTGGTTATCTTTTAGAAACCACTGATTGGTCACGTTTGAAAGCCAGGCGAGGAGTCCTGGTTGTTCTCCTGATCATAATCTTCACCTTGAGTTTGGCTGGTTTGCTCGGTACTATTCTCGGTGTGACTCCCCCGTTCCAGGGAATGGAGCTTCCCCAGTTGCAGGCGACCAGCACCTTTCTGCTGGCCCTCCTGATGACAGCGGCCAGCGGCATCGGTCTAGTGTACCTGTTAAAAACCTGGTCCCTGGGACAAATCACCCGCCTTGCGGGAATAATCATTCTCAGCATGCTTGCTTTATTAACCGCTCGGGCTGCATATACTGCATCTTATATTAACTTTGATCTTGCTAACGAGTACCTGGTCTATGCCCATGCAGGCCAGGGACCAAAACAAATCATGGACCAGATCACCGAAATTTCCCGCCGAACGACTAATGGCGAACAAATGGTCGTGGCTTATGACAACAAGTCCACCTATCCATTTTGGTGGTATCTGCGCAATTATCCCAATACAAAGTATTTTGCAGAAAATCCTACCCGGGATCTGCGCGATTCACCCGTGATCATCGTGGGTAGTGAGAATTACGGCAAGATTGAACCCATTGTCGGGCAGGCTTTTGACAAATTTGAATACACTCGCATGTGGTGGCCTAACCAGGATTACTACAACTTAACCTGGGAACGGATTTGGAACGCGATCACAAATCCAGCCATGCGCTCGGCGTTATTTCAAATCTGGCTGAACCGGGATTTCACCGAATACGGCCAGGTGGTTGGTCGTGACATGAGCTTACCTAACTGGCAGCCCGCGGAATTAATGCGCATGTACATCCGCAAGGACATCACCTCCATGATCTGGAATTATGGAGTCGGGCCTAGTACAGATCAGGTTGTTGCAGATCCCTACGAAGGCAAGGAAACGCTGTTGAACGCTGATACTGTCCTTGGTTTCGCAGGTACAGAACCAGGTCAATTCCAACGCCCGCGCGGCATTGCTGTCGCCCCGGATGGAACCCTTTATGTGGCTGATACAGATAACCACCGCATCCAACACCTCGACCGTGATGGGACCGTCCTCCAGGTATGGGGAAGTTTCGCAGATCTGGCTTCAGGACCCGCCCCGGGTGGAACTTTTTATGAACCCTGGGGAATTGCCGTGGCTCCTGACGGATCTGTGTACGTAGCAGATACCTGGAATCACCGCATACAGAAATTCTCACCAGAGGGGGAATTCCTTACCATGTGGGGTTATTTCGGCCAGGCTGAGCAGCTGGATGGTTTTTGGGGTCCAAGGGATGTGATTGTCGATCCCGATGGGCGGGTGATCGTCAGCGATACGGGAAATAAACGCATCGTGATCTTCGGTCCGGATGGCGAAGGATTGGCAGAGTTTGGCGAAGAGGGTTACGATCCGGGCCAGTTCTATGAACCGGTCGGGCTGGCCCTCGATAATGATGGGATATTGTACGTGGCTGATACCTGGAACCAGCGCATCCAATCTTTTACACCGGACGGATCTGGTAGCTTCCAGCCTTTAAACTCCTGGGAGATCTTCGGGTGGTATGGGCAATCCCTGGATAACAAACCCTACCTGGCTGCCGATGACCAGTTACACATTTTCGCCACTGATCCCGAGGGTGTGCGAGTACTTGAATTCACCAATGAAGGTGAAATGGTACGCTTCTGGGGAGATTATAGTGAAGGTAATGATGGTTTTAGCCTGGTGGGAGCAATTGCAATCGATCCATTGGGTGGCGTCTGGGTTACGGACACAGGGAATAATCGGGTTATGCATTTTAACCTCCCGTGAACCTCGATGGTATAATCCCGGAGCGATCCCAGAAACGCATCTATCAATATCTTTAACAGGGGAGTCTATTTGAATGAAATTACACGAGTATCAATCCAAACAATACTTTTCAAATTTCGGTATCCCGATTCCTGCCGGTCGGATGGCGACAAGTGCGGCTGAAGCAAAACAGATCGCTGAAGAATTGGGTGGTAGAGTGGTCATTAAATCTCAAGTACTGGTAGGCGGACGTGGCAAAGCTGGCGGCATACGTTTAGCGAAGAACCCACAGGAGGCTGAAGAATTAGCCACCCAGATCCTGGGAATGGAAATCAAGGGATTACCGGTTCGCAAAGTGCTCGTCGATGAAGCGGCAAATATTGAAACAGAAATATATCTGGGGATCACAAATGATAGAGCAGAACGAAAGCCGGTCATGATGGCTTCCTCTGCTGGCGGGATTGAAATAGAACAGGTAGCCAAGGATACCCCGGAAAAAATATTTAAAATCCACATCGATCCCTTATTAGGCTTGCGTGATTATCAAGCACGTGATTTAGCAGCCGGAATCGATCTACCACGAGCTCTCTGGCGATCATTCGGACAGATCTGCCGGGGGCTTTGGCAGGCTTACCTTAAAAGTGATGCCACCCTGGCTGAAATCAATCCCCTGGTAATCACATCGCAAAACCAGCTCCTGGCTGTGGATGGAAAGATGGTGCTGGATGATAATGCATTGTTCAGGCATCCTGATCTGGCGGAAATGCGAGACGCAGATATTGAACCAAAAGCAGAAACTGAAGCCAGAAAATACAGCTTATCCTTCATCCAATTGGATGGTTACATCGGCTGCATGGTAAACGGGGCTGGGTTAGCAATGGCAACCATGGATATCATCAAGCTGAATGGAGGAGAACCGGCGAACTTCCTTGATATCGGCGGAGGTGCAAGTGCTGAAAAAGTAGCTGCTGCTTTGAGGATCATTCTATCTGATGCAAATGTCAAGGCGGTGCTGTTCAATATATTTGGTGGGATTACCCGGGGTGATGAGGTCGCCCGGGGAATTTTAGCAGCCTTAGATGAAGTTGGCACCGACATACCAATGGTGATCCGCTTAGTCGGAACCAATGCCGAAGAAGGTCAAGAGATCCTCAAACAAGCCAACATGATCACCGCAGAAACCCTGGTCGGTGCAGCCAAAAAAGCCATCGCTGCGGCACAGGAGATAGCTTAGCATGAGCATCCTCGTCGATAAAAACACTCGCCTGCTGGTTCAAGGCGTAACCGGTAATGAAGGCCTTTTCCACACGGAACAAATGCTCAACTATGGAACGAACGTCGTCGCTGGTGTCACGCCAGGTAAAGGTGGAGAATGGGTCCTGGATGGTAAAGTCCCCGTGTTTGATTCTGTACGCATCGCCCAGGAGGCAACTGGTGTAAATACAAGTGTGATTTTTGTCCCTGCCAGGTTTGCCACAGATGCCATCTATGAGGCAGCAGACGCTGGGATACCCTTAATCATCTGTATCACTGAAGGTATCCCGGTCCAGGATATGATGGGGGTCAGAAATTACCTGGACCAGAAAGGCATCCGCCTGGTTGGCCCAAACTGTCCAGGTTTACTCACGCCGGGTCAAGCAAAAGTGGGCATTATCCCGGGTGATATCTCCATGCCAGGCAGCGTGGGTGTCGTCTCTCGCTCTGGCACACTGACCTATGAAGTTCTTTACGCATTAAAATTGGTCGGGCATGGTGCAACTACCTGTGTCGGTATTGGGGGCGATCCAATCAACGGCACCAGCTTCATCGATGCCCTGGGTATGTTTGAGGCAGATCCACACACAGAACAAATCGTGATGATCGGTGAAATCGGTGGTTCTGATGAAGAAAAAGCCGCAGAATACATCGCGGACAATTTAACCAAACCAGTCGTGGCTTTTATCGCCGGGAAGTCCGCTCCACCAGGAAAAAGAATGGGGCACGCAGGCGCTATCGTCGAAGGTGGCTCAGGAACCGCCGCAGATAAAATCAAGGCACTGGAGGAAGTAGGAGTTAAAGTCGCTTCTCATCCAGAAGAGATCCCCAATCTTCTTACTTAGCTAATAATAAAATTCTGCGGGGTAATTTCTTTCACTTCCAAAAAAGGTCTGTGGTTCTGATATCCCGCAGACCTTGTCTTCTATATTCTCTTGGGAAAAAACGAGCTATTTTGAACGAGATAGAGTAATCGTAACTCTAACAAAATCACCCACGTTGTTGTATTGCATGTTGATAGCCAAGAGGTCCTCATTCGCATTCTCTCGCAACATCGTAGCGATTGCTCCAATCGCATTATCAGGAGGTCCTGAAAGCTCCCACCCATAGTTGGGTAATTCAGTCTGGTAAAAAGCAACCACATCCTCGATACTGCCATCCACCTGGTAAATAATACTGCTTTTTCCTTTTTGAACCTGGTAAGCACCATCCACTATAGGTACATCATCAGAATTCTCGCTGCTGGCCTCAACCGGCGTGGAAGTAGCCCGTTGCTCGCCAGATTCAGGGACAACTTCTTCGGTAGTTTCTGGGGCTACAGCTGGTGGTTCAGTAGCCCCTTGGTTATACTCATCAACTGAGATCCGGGATGGTGTACAAGCGGTAATACTGATCATTACCAAGATCATTACAAAATAAATGAGAGAGAATTTCCCTTTCTGCATGCCGAATACCTCCTTAGTAGTCAGTGCAAAATTCTTGCGTGATTCCTAAAATTTTTCCAATAATAATTTGGATAAGAATAGTTGTCAATAAAATTTGATTAGAACCACTTAATCAAGAAAAAGGCGCGGATTGAACCGCGCCTTTTCCTGTAAAACAATTGATACTAATTCACCATGTGGTCATCGATATACTGGACCACTTCTCCGACGGTTGTGATGTTCTGAGCATCTTCGTCAGAGATCTCCCCGCCGAATTTATCTTCGAAAGCCATGATTAACTCTACTAAATCCAAGGAATCGGCTTCCAGATCCTCGCGAAATCTCGCATCAAGGGTCACCTTGCTCTCATCTACATTCAAAAGATCTACAATGATTTCCTTGACTTGCTCAAACGTATCTGCCATGGAAAAACCTCCTGCATTTGATATCAATTATTGTATCCTGCACGCCGGATATGTCAAGACTGGATTGGATGGGTGTCAAGTTTATGAGAGACCCAGGATCGATTATAATGGCACCCAAATCCCAATCAGTTAAGCGTTATTCAATTCACTGGAACACCGCCAAATGCCAAAAGTTACGCAAACCAGTTCTCGAAAAGGTGATCACATTCGAATCAACCTGGAAGAGGATGTTAAATCCGGATTGACTACTGGTTTGGAACGTTATCATTTTATTCACCAGGCACTCCCTGAGCTTGACCTTGAACATATCCATCTTGACACTGAGATATTCAATCGTCAATTAAGAGCACCGATCTTGATTTCATCGATGACCGGTGGTACTGAACAAGCCGGAAAAATCAATCGCAACTTGGCGGAAGCTGCTCAAGAAGCGAGGATTGCCATGGGCCTAGGCTCCCAACGGGCAGCTCTTGAAAATCCAGATCTACGCTACACCTTCCAGGTAAGGAAATTCGCCCCGGATATATTATTATTCGCGAACCTAGGAGCTGTTCAGTTAAATTATGGTTACGGGTATGAAGCATGCCAGCTCGCGGTGGACATGGTCGAAGCGGATGCCTTGATTCTGCACCTTAACCCGCTCCAGGAAGCGGTCCAACCCGAGGGTGATGGTAATTTCGCTGGTTTGTTAAAAAAGATCGGGGTTGTTTGCGAAAAACTATCTGTACCGGTCGTGATCAAGGAGGTCGGCTGGGGAATCTCAGAGCACGCTGCCAGGCAGCTCGCAGCTGCAGGCGTTTCAGCGATCGACGCGGCTGGTGCAGGTGGAACGTCTTGGACACAAGTTGAAATGCACCGAACAAGGGATCCCTACCAGGCACGACTGGCAGCTGCCTTCATTGACTGGGGAATACCAACCATACAGTCATTATTAAATGTAAAATCAGGCGCACCAGATGTCACCCTGTTTGCTTCTGGGGGTTTGCGGGACGGGATTGATATTGCGAAATGTATTGCTCTTGGTGCCTCATTGGGTGGGATGGCAGGACCTTTCCTGAAAGCTGCCGATGAATCTCTGGAGGCAACCATTAAGACAATAGGGTTGATCCGGAAGCAAATCCAGGTGACAATGTTTGCAGCTGGTGCTGCCAATATCAACCAGCTAAAAAATACTCCACTTTCCGAAACCTGACTTAGCACATCATAATCGAGCATGCAATGGAAGAACAAATTAATATTTCAACTATGGTCGACTCGCTGGAGAAGGAGCTGCACTACGCAATCGAATCTCAGCGAGAACCCGAACTGGATCCATATTTTTCAATGCTAGCCTACCATCTGGGTTGGGAGGGAGAGGGTGCAGGGCCAGAAGCGCGTGGTAAAAGAATTCGTCCCCTATTGGTGTTATTAACCTGCTCGGCAGCTGGTGGAAATTGGCAAAGCGCATTACCTGCAGCAGCTGCTGTCGAACTGGTGCATAATTTTTCCCTGATTCACGACGATATACAGGATAACAGCCCTTTGCGTAGAGGCCGCGAGACCGTGTGGAAGCGCTGGGGGATCGCACAGGCGATCAATACAGGTGATGCAATGTTGACAATCGCCCATCTCACCCTGCTGCAGCTAGAAAATACCACGTCGCCTGATACTGCCATCCAGGCGGCTAATACACTCCAGCATGCATGCTTGCAACTCACCAAAGGCCAATACTTGGACCTGGATTATGAATCACGTGGACAGCTTTCAGTTGAAGCATACTGGCAGATGGTAGCTGGCAAGACAGCTGCGCTTTTAGGTGCCTGCACGGAGCTGGGAGCAATCGCAGCTGGAAGTACAGATTCACAACGTACCGCTTTCCGAGATTTCGGAAACTACCTCGGATTAGCATTCCAGGCTCAAGATGACATCCTTGGTATCTGGGGAAACGCTGCCCTGACTGGAAAATCAAATGAAAGTGATTTAATGGCCGGGAAAAAATCCCTGCCGGTTCTCTATGGGTTACAGCAGGAGGGACCATTTAAAACCAGATGGGATTCTGGACCGATCAGGGAAAGTGAAGCTGGGGAACTAGCGCAACTCCTAGAGGCGGAGGGGGCACGCCAGCAAACCCAGGCAGCTGCTGCCAGGATGACAGAACAAGCGCTGGAAGCCTTGGACCAGGCAGCACCGATGGGAGAGGCGAGCAAGGCGCTGATGGATTTAACCAACCGTTTACTTCAGCGTGAAATATAATCCTTCTAAACGAACTGCATAAAAACCTGGTTGCCTAATAGTCGACCGCGGGGAGTCAGTCTCAACCTGTCATCATTTTGTTGGGCCCATTCCAGCAATCCCGATTGAATGGAATGTTCTATCTCTGTCCCGAAGATATCTTCCATGCTTGTACCGAATCGAGCAAGAAATGCTTTTCTGGATATCCCATCTTGAGTCAGGCGCAATCCCATCAGCATGGTTTCTTTCATCTCATCTTCTCTAGTGATTGACTGCCAATTCACCACGGCGGGTGTTATGGGGAAGGAAGCTGACAATTTATCACCATCAATCGGAGCGGAGAGTCTCTGGATATAACTCCAGGGATTGCTCTCGTTTTCTGTCCGCACTCCGTTTGCATAGCCATGTGCCCCGGCTCCCAAACCTAAATAGGGTAAATTACGCCAGTACTGCAGGTTATGCTGGCACGCCAACAGCTCTCCAGATTGGTCCTGCCGTGCCCAATTTGAAATCTCATACTGTTGGTAGCCAAGGATACTTAATTTTTCCTGTGCCAATTCATACATTTGCGCCGCTATATCCTGATCAGGTTCTACCAGCAGACCCTTTCTTAACCAGTCCCCCATCGGTGTGCCGTTCTCAATCGTCAGTGAATATAAAGAAAGATGGTCTGGATTTAATGAGGTAGCCAGCTCAATTGTTCTCTGCCAGCTGCTCAAGCTTTGATTCGGAATTCCGAAGATCAAATCGAGATTCAAATTCCTTACACCTGCTTTCCTGAGCAGGCTGACTGCTTTTGCAACCTGGTAATATCCATGCTGGCGCTCCAGCAATTGTAAGTCTTCTGGATTGGCAGATTGCATACCCAGGCTGAGGCGGGTAACCCCCATTTCAACAATAGATTTCAAATAATCAAAACTCAAGCGGTCTGGATTGGCCTCCAATGTGATTTCAAGTCCCCCTTGAAGGTCAAATTCTCGTTGTATGGTGATGAAAATACGCTTCAATTGGTCACTGGGAAGTATAGAGGGAGTCCCTCCACCAAGAAATATCGTCTGAATGGGAATTTTTTGGGAATAGCTGTGAGCGACGAAACAAATTTCGTGACACAATGCTTCCACGTAATCAGGGACAAGTGTTTCAATTCCTGCATAAGTATTGAAATCACAATAACTGCAGCGGTGGTGGCAAAAAGGGATGTGTAAATATAGACTGTATATCTGCATTTGCGCCGCAGTATACCATGGTGCAATCAACAATGGCTCTTTGGTTAAAGGTACCTGAATTTGTCATGGATCTGGATTGTAAGTTTAGAATCTATTCAGACTATTTGAAAAAACAATTAAACAGATAAAAGGCTGGTATAATCCCCGCTGCTGGGAAAAACCAGCCAAATGACACGCTTATGACATCTGAAACCCCATCTAAACCAACAAAATTATGCCCAACCTGCGGAACCCGGGTGAGCGAAGATGCCACTCGCTGCCTGGTGTGTGGGAGTGATTTATCCGGCACAGAAAAATCCAAGGGTAAAGCCAAGGCAGTCCAGGGCAGCCGGATGCCTCAAATCACGTTGAGCCTGCCGATTGCCTTGATCATGCTCGCCTTATTCCTTGGTATCGGTGCAGTTCTGGTTTACTTCGCCCTCCAGGAAACGGGACGTGTTGTAGAACCAACCATCACTCCTACAATCACATCGACGGTGACGCCAACAGTTACATCCACGCCTGAAACACCCGTCCCTACAGATACACCTTTACCTACTGCCACCCCGGCAACCTATACTGTCGCAGCAGGAGATACTTGTGCGGGGATTGCATTCACATTTGGGGTTTCGATCCAGAGCATCGTTCTGCTGAATAACCTGCCAGCTGATTGTAATACGCTTGTTGAAGGCCAGCAGTTGTTGATACCACAACCAACAGCGACTCCCACGTCCCTCCCCACTGCAACGCTCAGCGCAGCTGATGCAACCGATCAGGCCTGCGAGAAGGTCGATTATGTGGTTCAGGAGAACGACACACTTAGCAGCATTGCAAACGCATACAATGTACCCATGGCAGTGATCCAGGAATACAATGGCTTGTCTTCTGAAACCGTTTTATTTGGGATGAATCTGACTATCCCGCTCTGTGAGCGCTTCCCAACTCCCGGTCCTACCCCCACCGCAACCCTCCCACCGCCTTACAATGCCCCTAGCTTGCTGCTGCCAGCGGACGGTGCAAGATTTAACCAGGCAGGTGAAACCGTGACCCTGCAGTGGGCATCTATCGGCACCTTACTCGAAAACGAGGCCTACGAAATTACTGTGGTAGATTTCACGGATGGAGATAGCAGGAGACTTGTCGATTATGTAACCGATACTAAATTCATAATCCCCGCTTCCTTCCGTTCTGCCGATGACATTCCTCATCTTTACCGCTGGTTCGTCATGACATCCCGGCAGACTGGTACGGATGAAAATGGCAATCCAATTTGGGACTCGGCTGGTATGGCCAGCGACAGACGCGTATTCATGTGGTCCGGCAGTCTCTCACCTGCAACGACACCCACCCCATAATTAATTTTCCTTGATAATTGGAATTATAATAAAAAGTGCTCACCGGATCCGGTGAGCACTTTTATTTAATCGCAATTCTGGTCAATCAGAACTCTTAGATTTTTGGGCTATCTCCTCGAGCATGGCAGTGGTGAGTGATTTCGGCCGCTCCAGAGGTAGGCCCAATGCCCGCGACCAGACGGCGTTGGCGGAAACTCCCAAAGCCCGCCCAACCCCAAACATCACTGTATAAAACTCGAATTCTTTGATCCCATAATGATACTGCAGCGTTCCACTGATTGCATCTACATTCGGAGCTGGATTTTTCGCCTTTCCTTGTTCTATTAATACTTTTGGCACGACTTCGTAGACAAGATGTGCAATTTGGAATACCTCATCCTCCGGCAGGTTCTCGAGACCATATTCAAATTGTGCCGTAAAACGGGGATCGGGCTTCCTTAAGACCGCGTGACCATAACCAGGGATCACCTGCCCACTATTGAGCTTCTCCCAGGCATAATCATATAACTGGTCCTTGGTTGGAACGCCATTAAATTCTGTATGGATATCAAGCAGCCAGCGCAGCGCTTCCTGATTTGCCAAACCATGCAGCGGTCCAGCAAGACTGTTGAGGCCAGCAGAGAGAGCATAATAGATATCTGACAAAGTGGAGGCTGCCAGGTGGGTGGCATGCGCGCTGGCATTCCCGCTTTCATGATCCGAATGAAGGATGAAATATAGGCGAGCTAAATCCATGTATTCTGCTGATGGGTTGCCAACCATATAAGCAAAATTCGCTCCCCAATCTAAATCCTTTTTCGGTTGAATAAATTCACCATTTTTATACTTCATATTGTAAATAAAAGCTGCTAGGGAAGGCAATTTGGCGGTTAAGTTCAAACTATCTTCAAGCATCGGCCTCCAGTATTCGTCTCGGGTCATTCCCTCCTGGTACTGGCGGGCAAAAACCGATTCGTTTTGTAACGCCAGAATCGCGGTGGAAAACAGCATCATGGGGTGAGATTCACTTGGCATCGATTTTAAAACTTTAAATACAAAATCTGGAATCTGTGCACGGGCTTTCCATTCTGCTTCGACGTCCAAAGCCTGCTCTCGGGTAGGTACTTTCCCGATCAGCAGCAGGTAATATAATCCACCAACATACGGCATTTTGCTTTCGGGTGCCTTTGGTAACAAATCCAGGACTTCTGGGATTGTATAGCCACGAAAACGTATCCCTTCGTTTGGATCAACATAAGAAATATCAGTGACCAGTCCCTTGACGCCGCGCATCCCACCATAAACCTGCCCGATTGTCACTTGATCTACTACAACATCTGCGTGCTCACCAACCAGCTTGGAAACTCGTTCACGCCAGGATGGAAGTTGAACGGAAAAATCATCTTTCAGTCCCATAATTGATCTCCATAACGATTTTGAATTTTGAACCCTAGAAATCCACTAAATTCTTCAAATCACTTACTGTTTGTTTGACTGCCTCAGCAGAATTATTCAATGCAGTTTGTTCTTCTTCATTGAGCTGGTACTCAACGATTTTTACCATGCCTTGGCGACCTAGCTGTACCGGTACGCCAAAAAATATATCCTCTAACCCGTACTCACCCCGCATATACCCTGCTGCTGGCACGATCAGATTCTTGTCTTTCAGAATTGCTTCAACCATTTGCGCGACTGCTGCACCGGGAGCATAAAAAGCGCTTCCAGTTTTGAGCAAGCTTACGATCTCACCGCCACCCTTGCGGGTGCGCTCGACAATCGCATTCAACTTATCAGCAGGTAATAGCTCATTCAAGGATACTCCCGCAACATTGGAATGGCGTACGAGGGGAACCATAGAATCGCCATGACCGCCAAGCACATAACAATGAATGTTCTCAACGCTGACTCCCAGCTCCATGGCAACAAAAGCCCGCATGCGTGCTGAATCAAGGATTCCTGCTTGCCCGATGACCCGCTCCGGGGGCAAATTACCGACTTTCATGGTCAGATAGGCCATGGTGTCCAGTGGATTGGTTAATACAATAAAAATCGCATCTGGTGAGTACTTGAGTGATTCCAGGGTTGCGTTGCGTACAATCTCCGCGTTTGCTGATAATAGGTCATCCCGGCTCATGCCAGGTTTTCGAGGTAAACCGGCAGTGATAACCACAATGTCAGATCCTGCGGTCGCATCAAAGGTATTACTTCCTTTGATAATCGTATCCTTACCAATCACCGGCAATGATTCCTGCAAATCAAGCGCTTTACCCTGGGGCATACCTTCCACGATGTCCACCAGTACCAGATCAGCGAATTCTCGCTCAGCCAACCAGTGGGCGGTCGTGGCTCCTGTCATACCTGCCCCGATGATCGAGACCTTGTTCTTCATCTTTACTCTCCCATTGAAAATTTGTTGTGAAATCCCCCGGAGGATTTGCCCAGGGGGAAATTGTTCTTATTAATCCACTAAGGGATTTTCATCTAGAAAACGGTTAGCCTGGATAGCAGCAGCTGCACCCATACCAGCTGAAGTGATTACCTGGCGGAAATGAGGATCAGCCACCTCTCCTGCGGCGTAGACACCTGGAATCTTGGTCTGCATCCGGTCATCCACGATCAAATATCCGTTGCTATCCAGCTCCAATTGCCCTTTAAACAAACTTGTATTCGGTTTATGGCCAATAAAGATGAATACTCCATCTATTGCCTGTTCACGCTTGGCTCCTGTTTGCGTATCCCTCAGTTTTACATTCTGAACAGCACCATTACCTGAGATCTCTTCAACCACGGTGTTCCAGGCAAACTTAATTTTTGGATTTGATTTCGCACGGTCAGTTAAAACAGCTCCTGCCCGTAATTCATCCCGCCTGTGAACGATAGTCACATTCTCGGCATAACGGGTTAAGAATAGACTTTCTTCTACCGCACTATCACCCCCTCCAACTACGAATACTTGCTTACCTTTAAAAAACCAGCCATCGCAGGTTGCGCAGTATGATACTCCACGACCTGTGAATTCGGCCTCCCCCGGGACATTCAAATGAACTGCGCTTGCTCCGGTTGAGATAATAATAGCTTCGGCTAAATATCGTTTTCCATTCTCAGTTAACACCTTAAAAGGACGTTCCGACAAATCAACTTCAGCAGCCAGATCATATTCTATCCTGGCACCAAAGCGTTCGGCCTGTTTCTGGAATAATTCCACCATTTCCATCCCCCCGATTCCTTCTGGAAATCCGGGATAATTTTCTACAGCATAGGTTAAAGAAACCTGCCCGCCTAATTCCAGACCCGTCAATACAACGGGTTGGAGATCAGCCCGAGCTGCATACAAGGCTGCTGATAAACCAGCCGGTCCCGAGCCGATGATCAGCACCCTGACGGATTCTTCCTTTTGATCTCCCGGTGAAGTTGTGCTGTTTAATCTAAGGTCCATCAGATCTCCTATAATTCTTATTATTCTTAATTACATGCCTCACAAAATTACCTTATAAGCATTTGGGAGATAAATGAATACTTATTCTCATAATCTCCATTATTCTGATGCGGGGAAAGACAAAATAGTTACATTAATATATTGCAAGAAATTGTAGAAATTAGATGATTCAATTTGCAGGGACATATTCCAGCCATTCTTGGGAGCGTTTCCCTTGCCCGTGAACGGTATCCAAATACAGCTCCAGCAAGGATTTCATTACATTTCCAGGCTTCCCATTACCAATTGGCCTGAAGTCGATCTTTCGAGCTGCAACAATCTCCGCCGCTGTGCCAGTAATAAATACCTCATCAGCGATGTACAGCTGATCACGTGTGATCGCTTCCTCAACAACCGGGATACCAAGATCGCCTGCTAATACCATCACCGTATCCCGGGTCAACCCTTCTAGAACCGAAGCTCTTGGTGGTGTGTAAAGTACTCCATCCCGCACGACGAAGATATTTTCTCCGGTACATTCAGCAACAAAACCGTTTGTATCCAGGATCACGGCTTCATCATATCCTGAACGAAGGGCAAGGGATTTCACAAGCATTGAATTGGCGTAATTACCCGTGACTTTTGATTTGGTCATATTGACATTAGGATGTAAACGAGAAAATGAAGCCACCATCATATGGATTCCTGTTACTTGTGATTCCTCGCCCAAGTAAGGTCCCCACTCCCAGGCAGCAATTGCCAATTTGGGAACCGAAAGGTCAATATTCAAGCCCAGGGGTCCATCCAAATACATCAGGGGACGAATGTAACACCCCGAAAATTTATTAACCCGCATGACATCAAAAATCGCCCGGCGGATCTGCTCCAACCTGTAAGGATAATCAAGAATCCCAAGTATTTGAATGGAATTTAAGAAGCGCTGCAAATGGTCCTGTAAACGGAATACTGCAGGACCATTCGGTGTCTCATAGCTGCGGATCCCCTCGAATACTCCGAAACCATAGTGAAGTGTCGGTGTGATGATATGAACAGTTGCCTCTGAGAAAGGTACCAGCTCGCCATCCATCCAAATAAAATCAGATTTCATTCACCGCTCCTCATGGTCTATAAAGTAGCCCTATGAAAGTAATTATATCCTGAACCTCTATCCCCCCAACGGCAACACAATTATTCCTGGATGATCCATTCGGCACCAAACAAAAAGGCGTTCCATTTAAACCAACAAAGGAACGCCCAATGCTTTAGGTACTTGCGGGGAATCAATCCCGTTTTCCGGATTTGCCACCCCGGTAGCGATCGCTTCGCTTCCGACTGCCAGAACTCCGGTTCTTACCTGCCCGATCCTTTTCTCGGGCTTCTTCTGCAGTCCAACCCTCCAATACCGCCTGCCGGGACAAGCGTATCTTCCCCGTTGGATCGATATCTGAAACCATCACAGTGATCTCATCGCCCATGCGCACAACATCTTCAACTTTGTTTACCCTTTCGCTGTCCAGTTGGGATATATGCACCAAGCCATCTGTGTTGGGTAGAATCTCGACGAATGCACCAAAATCGGTGATCCGGACAACTCGACCTGTGTAAATGTGCCCGATCTCCGGTGATTCGGTGAGCGCTAAAATTCGATCGCGAGCCATTGCTTCGCTCTCACCATCCGTGGCAGCGATGAAGATCGATCCATCTTCATTGATGTCAATTCGCGTGTTGGTTTCTTCCTGTATGCTGCGGATCGTCTTTCCGCCAGGTCCAATGACAGCACCGATTTTATCAACCGGTATCTTGACAACCGTGATGCGCGGAGTGTGAGATTTTAGCTCAGGTCTTGGTTCCGGTATGACCGCCAACATCTTCTCCAGGATCGAAAGTCGTGCCTGGCGAGCATGCTCGAGTGCTTGTGCCATAATCTGCGGAGTAATACCTTTTATCTTGATATCCATTTGCAAGGCTGTTACTCCATCTCTCGTTCCAGCGACTTTGAAATCCATATCACCAAGATGATCTTCCATCCCAAGAATATCTGTCAAAACAGCGTATTGATCTCCTTCACCTTTAATTAATCCCATGGCAATACCTGCGACAGGAGCTTTGATCGGCACACCGGTGTCCATCAAGGCCAGAGTTGAGGCACACACAGAAGCCATCGAAGTGGAACCATTCGAAGATAACACTTCTGAAACCAGGCGCATTGTATAGGGAAATTCCTCTTCAGGTGGAATGACTGGCACTAAAGCTCGCTCGGCAAGCGCACCATGCCCGATCTCTCTTCTTGATGAACCACGCAGCATGCGTGTTTCGCCGGTTGAGAAAGGCGGGAAGTTATAGTGGTGCATGTAGCGCTTCGATTCTGTCGGTGAGAGCGTGTCCAATTCCTGCGCCTCTCGAGGTGTTCCAAGCGTTGAAAGTGTCAGCACCTGGGTTTCTCCTCTGGAGAAAAGTCCGGACCCATGCGCTCGTGGGCTAACATCCACTTCACAAGAAATTTGACGTATTTCGGTTAAACCCCGGCCGTCAGGACGAAGTGTTTTTTGCAGAATACGGCTTCGTACAACTTCTTTTTCCGCTAGTTCAAAAGCTTGTTTTATGTTTCCCGTAACCGATTCATCATCCTGGGAGAGTTCATTGATGATTTCTTCTAGAAGATCATCAATAGCTCCATACGTTGAAGAGATCTCGTAAGGTTGATCAAATATCACCTCGAGTTTTGGAATCGCCAACTCGAACACAGAGTTCTTTAGACTTTCATCCAAACTAAATTCGGGGTACTCACGCTTGGTTTTTCCAATCTCGGCAGCCATCTGCAGCTGTAGATCAATAATCGGCTGAAGTGCCTGGTGTCCAAGCTCAATAGCAGCAACCAGGGTATCCTCAGGAACAAATTCTGCCCCACACTCGACCATCAAGATGGCGTCCCTTGTCCCGGCCAGACGGAGATCCAGATCTGAATTTTTCTTTTCATCGAAAGTTGGGTTAATCACAAATTCACCATTGATCCGCCCAACGCGGACAGCACCAACTGGTCCTCCCCAGGGTACATCTGAGATCATTAATGCTGCTGAAGCAGCATTTACGGCTAATATATCGATCGGATTTTCAGTATCTGCAGAGAATGAATACAGGATCACCTGCACATCATTTCGCATATCCTTTGGAAACAAGGGTCGGATCGGTCGATCAGTAAGACGCGCAATGAGAATAGCCTCTTCACTCGGCCGACCTTCTCTGCGGAAGAAGGAACCGGGAATCCGACCACCAGCATACATCCTTTCTTCATAATCAACCGTTAATGGGAAAAAATCGATCCCTTGACGGGGTTCTCTTCCCATCGTGGCGGTGGCAAATACCATCGTATCACCTGTCCGCAAGGTGACAGCTCCACCTGCCTGTTTCGCAAGTTTCCCTGTCTCCATGATGATCTGTCTACCACCAACCGTGGTTGTGTAGCTTTTTACTTCTGTTTGCATATTTACTCCTTTTGCTTTTCACCAGGGATCAGGGACTGGAAGCTGCTGGCAACACAAATACCCGAAGGGAATCACTGGTTGCCACCAGTCTCCAATTCCCAACCTCCTGGTGTTGGAAGATTATTAATTATGTGCTCCTGGCAGAAGAACTTCCGCAGTTCTGTAACCCCTGGCGGCACAGTAGAAATCGTTGTTGTTCAAACTTTGCTTCTTACATTTCAAAAAAGAGTAGATGGGAATCCTTTTCCATCTACTCATATATGCTTGCTTACTTCCGACGGATATTCAACCGGTCGGTTAATGCCTGGTACCGCTGGTAATCTTTTTTGCGTATATAGGCTAATAATCGTCGCCGACGACCAACCAGTTTTAATAAACCACGGCGTGAGGATTCATCATGCCTGTGCGCTCTCAAATGGTCAGTCAGATAATTGATTCGATTAGTTAATATTGCAACTTGAACTTCGGGAGATCCCGTATCTCCTTCATGTCGCGAAAATTCGTGGATTAATTCCTTTTTAACTTCCTTATCCAAACTCATGACGTCTGCAAACCTTTCTTTATTATTATTACTGCAGGTCTCCTGACCAGCAGTCGCTCGAATGCAACCACTAGCAGGGCTAGTCAGCGGGGCTGATTATACCAGAGAACTCATATCTTATGGAGTAGCGCAGATTTACTTCCGAGTCTCCAGTAAAACCTGGCGGAGTTGCTGCCTGGTGGATGCAGGAAAATCAGTTAAGGTTTTGCGCACAAACCATGCAATATGTTGATTTTCACTTGTTGATCGCAGCAATTGTTCGATGAAGACAGCTGTCTCTTCTGGAGTTTGAGTGATCAGTTCTCTGAGCCCAAGCAGGGTATCACCCCGCAGTGGATGATCTCCTGATCGCATAAATTTCCCCAGTCGTTTGAATATCAGTGGATAATCTTCAAATTCCCGCCGTGCCAGGAGGGGTAGGCAGGCCTTCAACCCTATGCGGTTCCGTTCAGTATTCCTGGATCTCAACCAGATGTCCATCTGGTTCACATACAAATTTTGATATTCAATTAATATCCGCTGCAGACCAGAGTTCACAAGTACATTCACCAACCTCTCTTCAGTTTTTGGTTGGATCCAGGTCTCTACTCTTCTGAAAATTGATTTCACCGGCAGAGGAAATACCTGCCCGAGCAATGTAGCTGCAGTTGTCCGGAACTCTAGATAAGGATTTTGCCATAATGCATCTGCTAACTCGAGCCCTTGTGTGCGGTTTGCACCAGCCCAAACAGCCAGTTCCTTCTCCACAACACGCAAAACTGGTTTCGGTACCTGGTAGGTAGGCAGTAAAGGGGGTGGTTCACCAATTTTACTTGGACGGTAAGTTCGATCTGCATAATAATCCAGGAAATCATGGTATGCGCGGCAAAAAGATTCCGGATCAGATGCAGTTTGGACCAATTCAATCGTTTGAATTTTTAATCGGGGCGGGTGAATCGCTGGCATATTGGTTAATAAGCCCTGGCAAAGTGCACCTTTTCTACAGCTGCTTTTCCACAATAAATGCACCTGCCTTCCCCTTGCGCTCCTTCCAGGGGTATGCAGCGGGTGGTAGCCTTTGTATCAGCTTTAATTTGTTGCTCACACTCAGGATCACCACACCACCATGCATAAGCCCAACCATTTGCAACGATTTCTTTCAGATCCTCATAAGATTCCGGTTCATGTATGTTCTCTGCCCGAAACTTTACTGCTTTCTCATACAAGGAACGCTGAATCTCTTCTAATAAATCATGTACTTGCACATCGAGATTTTCACGGGACACAAAGCTGCGTCCCTCCTTCCCGGGGAAGTCCCGGCGAGCCAGCGCGACTGTCCCTTTCTCAACGTCTTTGGGTCCAACTTCGATGCGCAGTGGAACTCCTTTTAATTCCCACTCATTAAATTTGAAACCTGGTCTGACCTCTTCCCGGGCATCGACCTTCATCCGAATGCCGCTTAATTCTGCTTGGATTTCATCAACGACTCGCATAACACCCGTCTTTTCTTCATCATTCCGATAGATTGGCACCAGGACTATCTGTAGGGGAGCTACCCGGGGGGGTAATATTAAACCTTGATCATCACCGTGGGTCATGATGATGGCACCGATAAAGCGAGTAGAGAGACCCCAGGAAGTGGTCCATACATGCTGCAGCTGGTTGTCCTGGTCCAAGAATTGAATATCGAACGCCCGTGCAAAATTTTGTCCTAGGAAATGGGATGTTCCCGCCTGTAATGCACGCGTATCGCCCATCATCGCCTCGATGCTGAAGGAGTTGATCGCCCCGCTGAATTTTTCACTGTCCGATTTACGACCGGGTATTACAGGAACAGCTGCTTCATTGATCGCAAAGTCGGTATACACATCCAGCATGCGTAATGTCTCTTCCTCAGCTTCTTGCTTGGTAGCATGAGCGGTATGCCCTTCCTGCCAGTAAAACTCCAGTGTGCGTAAAAAGAGTTTCGTCCTCATCTCCCAGCGAACAACATTACCCCACTGGTTGATCAAGACTGGCAAATCTCGGTACGATTGGATCCACTTGGCATACATATAGCCAATGATGGTCTCAGAGGTTGGTCTCACAACCCATGGTTCTTCGAGCTGCTCACCGCCTCCAATAGTTACCACTGCCAGTTCAGGAGAAAAACCTTCAACATGTTCCTTCTCTTTTTCCAGGAAGGACATTGGGATAAACAAGGGAAAAGCTGCATTTACATGTCCTGTGGCTTTGAAGCGTTCGTCCAGGGCTGCCTGCAGGTTTTCCCATAACGCCCAACCATAAGGGCGCACAACCATGCATCCCCGGACTGGTGCGTAATCTGCCAGCTCGGAGGCAAGCACCAATTGGTTGTACCAATCTGAAAAACTTTCACTTTGCGGGGTTAATTTTTCTACTGCCATGTTCCACCTTGCATATTTCGATTTTCGTTTTCTTATTTGGTCCTGTTTTACCCAGCTACTCGGAGATGAGATCAATCTCGGGAGCCAGCATATCAAACGCTTCTTGAACACCAGCTGCACAGGTAATGAACTGCCGGTGTTCTACTGGTATATATCCTTCGAACTGGTTGATCAACTGGTCATAGACAGACTGCCAACCTGGACCGATCAAAATCAGCGGTCGGTTTGGGATGGACCGGGTTTGTAATTGGGACCACATCACGGCAACTTCCGCTAGCGTTCCAATTCCTCCTGGCAACGCCAGAGCTGCATCACAATTTTCAATTAACGCGTAAAGGCGTTCTTGCAAAGTGGCAAAGCGCATCTGGTCCTGGACCCAGGGGTTGGGAGATACTGGTCGCCACGCTTCAATCTGATCACAGGTGACCCCAATCACCCTGCCTCCTGTCTCATTAACCCCCCGGGAAACCGCTTCCATCGTACCGATATAACCACCGGTCATAACAGTAAACCCAGCCTCCCCAATTAACTTCCCGAGCTGGTACGCCTGCTCGTATGCCTCGTCTCCTGGCAACGGGCTGGATCCACCAAATACAGTGATCTTCACCTTGTATTATCCTTCCCAGTTTCTACCGTAATTATGGGCTAATTTATCAAGGATGGCTTGCTCGAGATCGATGCCGGCAACACTCGCGATCTGCAGGAGATATAAAGCTACATCCGCCAATTCCTGCCCTAAATCTTCACGATCGGACTCTTGATCATCCCACTGAAAATGTTCTAAGACTTCAGCTGCCTCGAGAGATAAGGAAATTGCTAAATTCCGTAAAGTTTGGGGTTTCGGGCTATCAGAATCGTACCAGCCTTGGGCAGTCACAAATTCGTTCATTTCTGCGGTCAGGGTTTGAATATCCATAATTATCGATTATATGAACCAATTTGCGATTGGTCAACCAGGTGAATCGCCGCATGGTTATTAGTTGGTGACAAACAGACGTGGGCGGTGTTTGATACTGCAAATATTTCGCAAGAAAATCAACACTCTAGCTCGCGATCGATGGAATTTCAGATCAGCAGCCAGGTGAGCATCCGAAACCACGACGGGACCTCCTGCGATGGTAAACTAGATGTGGTCAGCAATCGTCCCGGATCGAATCTTAACGGGCGCACAGAGTTTATAAATATCACCACATACGCTCATCAGCAAATTGCTTGGTCCATGAAACAATACAGGAAAAAAAGGTTCAGAGATATTTTAATAGAGAAGGACCAAGCCTGGAATTCATTCTTCCTTTCAGTTCAAATGCAAAGTCGTGAGCTGTCAACACCCGATGTGAAAAAGAATTACCCACCCACAGATACAACGAAGGACAATTTGAGCAATGAGTAAATCGCAAAATAAAAGACAGGGTACAGAGACGAGTTCGTTCGGGTCATCGGGACGCATCAGCCATGACTCCCAAAAATTCTACGCCAGCCGGCTGTACAATGATCTGCCCGGTGACCAGAAAGTTGAGCACCATGAAAACCCGATACCAGTCGGTGTAATCGATCATCTGCTCTGTAAGAGCAGTGAGCGTATGGATGAAATTCCCGATTTAAGTGTCCATTTGATGGTCACTTCCCCTCCCTACAATGCTTCCAAGGATTACGACCAGGATCTAAATTTGCAGGAATACCTCCAAATGCTTGAGAAGGTCTGGCGTGAGACCTACCGGGTTCTGGTTCCTGGTGGGCGAGCTTGCATCAATATTGCCAACCTTGGCAGAAAACCTTATATCCCACTTCATAAGGATGTGATCCAGGTGATGATCGAAATCGGGTTCCTGATGCGGGGCGAGATCATCTGGGATAAAGCCTCCAGCGCCAGCCAGTCAACTGCATGGGGCAGCTGGCAATCCGCTTCTAATCCCGTTTTACGGGATGTGCATGAATATATTCTTGTCTTTTCCAAGAACACCTTCAAACGGGAGGCAGGTGAAAAAGAAAACACCATCCAGAGAGATGAATTCCTGGAATGGACGAAGAGTGTGTGGACATTTCCTGCTGTATCTGCAAAAAAAATTGGCCATCCTGCTCCATTCCCCGAGGAATTACCCCACCGGTTGATCCAGCTGTACTCTTTTCAGGGTGATGTGGTCCTGGATCCTTTTGCCGGTAGCGGTACTACCTGCCTGGTCGCAGCAAGGGATCAACGCCATTTCATCGGGTATGAGGTCAACCAGGAATACATTGAACTAGCCAGAACGCGTATGACTGCCCTCTCATCCTGAATATCCCAATTTATTCTTCATACCCCCACACTGTGCCTCAATACTGTACTCGCCTGATAATAGAATATTCGTTATGGTTGATTTTTGAGAAGAGCATCTAGGGCAGCCTGTGCAGATATTTTCTGCTCTGGTTGCCATCCTGGTTCACTGACCATCTTCTGCAAATGGATCAAAACGGCTCTCTTTTCATCCGGATGGAGAGATTCAAATGCTTTTTCGATCCAATCTGGTTTTCTGGAAAGCAGCATCTCCCAAACATTCACAATTTCATTCCACTCGGTGTTCACGGGTATTATTATAGCGACGAATTGTCGATTACAATAAGGTACCAGAAGACCTTCTTTAGAAACTGCGTGCAGTTCAATGCATATCATCCTTACTCACGAACAGGCAGACTTTGATGCAATGGCCTCCTTGTTGGGGGCTTATCTTACATACGAAAGTTCTATACCCGTTCTTCCCCGCAAGCTCAACCGCAATGTACGTGCTTTTATCACCTTGTATGGGATGGAATTACCTTTCATAGATCCACGCGATTTGCCACCTGAGCCGATCGATAAGGTTACCCTGGTGGATACCCAATCCATGATCAGCGTCAAGGGAATGCATGCAGGCTCCCAGGTGCAGATCATCGATCATCACCCAATCCGGGAAGAATTGCCAACGGATTGGAATGTCACTTCCGATGAAATAGGTGCAACAGCCACAATTTTCATAGAAGTTCTTCGCGAACAGGATATTCACCTCAGCACCATCCAGGCTACTTTACTGTTGCTGGGAATTTACGAGGATACTGGGTCGCTCACCTACACCCGCACAACCGCCCGAGACCTGAATGCCGCCTCATTTCTGTTGGAGCAAGGAGCCAGCCTGGAAATTGCATCAGATTTCTTGAATCACCCACTCTCTCTCCAGCAGCAAGAACTCTACGATGATTTGCGATCATCCGCGAACTCTTATGAAATCCATGGCCATTCCATTGTACTGGCATGTGGGGATGCTCAGCATATGGATGAGGAGCTTTCAACGGTTGCCCATAAACTACGTGATTTACTGGACCCCGAAGCGCTTTTTATGCTGGTGACAACCCGGGGTGGGGTTCAGATGATTTCTCGTTCCAATAATGAGGATATCGATGTTGCCCGGATTACAGAGCACTTCGGGGGAGGTGGGCATGAACGTGCAGCCGCAGCTCTTATTCGTGATCGCCAATTAGATGCTGTGTGCCAGGAGCTGTTGGACATCCTGCCTGAATACGTAAAACCGGCCATCATAGTAGCGCAAATTATGTCTGGCGACCCACAATTACTCAGTCCGGATACCCCAGTGGAGGAAGCCGCTCTCCGCATGCAGCGCTTCGGTTATGAAGGTTATCCAGTCGTGATTGATGAACCCCAGGGGAAACACCAGATATTGGGCTTGCTGACCCGCCGTGCGGTTGACCGTGCGTTATCTCATAAGCTGAATCTAACGGCTGCTGAGTTAATGGATGCCGGCCATGTTCAGGTCTCCCCGGAAGATTCTGTTGATGAACTTCAGCAAATTATGACTGAAACTGGCTGGGGTCAAATTCCAGTGGTTCACAAAGCAACGAATCGAGTGATCGGTATTGTGACACGCACGGATTTACTGAAGACCCTCACCCGGCGAAATGCTTTTCCTGAGCCAAAAAATTTAGCTAACTTGCTGGAGATGACATTACCTCCAGCTCGTCTCCATTTACTGAAAGTTGTGGCAACGGCAGCATATGACCAGAGATCGGCATTATATATTGTCGGGGGATTTGTGCGGGATATGCTCCTGGACCGCCCAAGTCTTGATTTCGATCTGGTAGTCGAAGGCGACGCCATCAAACTGGCGAAAACCTTGGCAGACCGGTACGGTGGTCGAGTCACCAGCCATGCTCGATTTGGTACATCAAAATGGCATATTGCAGGTTACCAAAAACAAATCATCGCCCGGTTTAAGGCTGAGCGAGTATCGGCGACCAAAAATGATACCAGTTCAGAAGCACGGGAAGCAGAAAGATATGACCAGCTTCCAGATTCACTCGATCTGATCTCTGCACGCACTGAGTTTTATACATATCCTTCTGCTCTACCAACTGTGGAGCGCGGAAGCATAAAATTAGATCTGCATCGCCGGGATTTCACTATCAATACACTCGCTTTACGGTTGGATGGTCACCATTACGCCGAACTGCACGATTATTGGGGAGGGTTCAATGATCTAACGAACGGGCTGGTAAGGGTTCTGCATTCATTATCATTTGTGGATGATCCAACCCGAATGCTGAGGGCGGTCAGGTTCGAACAGCGATTTGACTTTTCGATCGAAGAAAGGACTTTAGAGCTGCTCAAAGGGGCTGTTCCCCTGATTGAACGGGTATCTGGTGACCGCGTCCGCCATGAGCTGGATCACATTTTTACTGAAACCCGGGCCGATAGAATGTTAGCCAGACTGGATCAGCTGCAGTTGTTGAAAGCTATACAGACCAATTTGATGTGCGATGAATGGCTTTCATTGCGCATTCAATCCCTGGCAGATATAACTCCAGAGGAAGAGTGGCAGTTGGAACTTGATGGAGATAAATTACGGACCCAACTCGGTTACATCCTGTGGATGCTGCGTCTTACTGGGAACCAATCTCGCAAGGTGATCAAACGTTTGAAAATGCCAAGCAAACTGGCGAATGATATCCTCGCTGCACAGGATTTATGGGGAAAAATACCTACTTTGAACAACATGAAACCGAGTGAGGTTGTTATTTCGCTGGAAGGCATAGAACCGCTTGCTATCTATGCGAATTACCTCGCTCTTGAAGATGATACTACACGCCAGGTAATCTGGAATTATGTGTTCAGGTGGCGCCAGATTGTTCCCCATGCTGATGGGAACCGGCTGAAGAATATGGGTCTGCCTCCTGGTCCAATTTATCGCCAAATCCTGCAAACCTTGCGCGAGGGCTGGCTTGACGGTACAATCAGCTCAGTTGAGGAAGAAGAAACCTTGCTTGAAGAACTGCTATCAAAAGAATAACTTTCAAATACCTCGCTCCTTTTTCCAGCTCCAATTTAACAAAAACATTAATGGTTGCAACAGCATTAGAACAACAAATCATCATCCGGCAGGCTGAAAAAACCGATTTAGAAGCCCTTGAATGGGAGGGTGAATTTTCGCACTTCCGCCATATTTTTTCAGAAGCTTACCGGCTCCAGGAGCTCGGGGATGTGATCATGTGGATTGTTGAGCTGCCAGATTTTGGGCTCATCGGCCAGCTCTTTATCCAGCTCTATGGACCCAATCAGATACTAACCAGTGAGACCAAGTATGCCTACATTTATGGTTTCAGAATTCGTCCTGATTACCGTGGTCAGGGTATCGGCAGCTATTTGCTGAAAACTGTTGAGGTGGATTTGGAGAGGCGTGGCTTCAACCATATCTCGTTGAATGTTGCCCGTGATAATGAAGATGCCCGGCGCCTTTATGAAAGGGCCGGATACCAGGTGGTTGCACCTGAACCAGGCATCTGGTCTTATCTGGATGACAAAGGTCATCGCCGGTTTGTCAATGAACCTGCCTGGAGGATGGAAAAGAAATTTTGACCTTGCGCCTCGAGGATTTCCATGCTAGAATGAGAATCCCATGGGGTGGTGGCAAGATAGGTTTCGTTGAAAAGTGGGCAATTCCCACTTTTCTTTGTGTATAGAGCCCTACATGCCAGACCCTTCAAGTTTTACGAAAAGCTGGAGAAAGAGCACGGATGAAGAATGAATTTGCATTAGCGTTCAACGAAGTAATAGAAGAAAAACAACTGCCAAAGGAAGTAATCCTGGAGGCGCTTGAGGCGGCGATGGTTTCTGCATACCGCAGAGCAGTTAATGCCTCCAACGCCCAACACGTTGAAGCTAAAATAGACCCGGTGACGGGTAAGGTGGAGATTTTTGCCGAGAAAGAAGTGGTCGATGACGTGGAAGACCAGCGGACAGAGGTTGCTTTATCAGACGCACAGCTTGTGGAACCTGAAGCTGAACTCGGCAGCATGGTTATTGTAAAAACAACCCCGGATAATTTCGGTCGGGTGGCAGCTCAAACTGCCAGGCAGGTGATCCAACAACGCATCCGGGAAGCTGAACGTGAAGCCCAATTGGAATATTTCAACAAGCAATTAGGAGAGATCGTCAGTGGAGTGGTTCAAGCAATCAGCTCTCAAGCGGTCACATTGGGTTTAGACAAGAAGGCGGAAGGTTTAATGCCCCGCAACCAGCAAATCCCTGGAGAACGGTTCCGCTTACACGATCGTGTGCGAGCCTTGCTTGCCGAAGTCAAAGCTACTCCCCGCGGTCCACAACTGATCCTCTCCCGGGCTCATCGCAATTTCCTGCGCCGTCTGCTGGAAAATGAGGTTCCAGAAATTTATCATGGCTTGGTCGAAATCCGTTCCATCGCCCGTGAACCTGGTCATCGTTCGAAAGTTGCTGTCTCTGCCCTACAGGCGGGCGTTGATCCAGTTGGCGCCTGTGTAGGCATGCGTGGTGTCCGCATCCAGACAATTGTACGAGAATTGAATGATGAGAAAATTGATGTCATCGAATGGAACCCTGATCCAGCTGCATACATCGCAAAGGCACTTAGTCCTGCCAGGGTGACCGGGGTTTTTCTCGATGAACATGCTGAAGGTGCAAAAACAGCTACTGTGGTCGTGCCGGAGGATCAGCTCAGTCTGGCGATTGGGCGCGACGGGCAAAATGCGCGTTTAGCAGCAAAACTGACTGCATGGCGGATTGATATTAAAAGCCTGCCTGAAGCAACTAGCGATGCAATCTACCGGCTCCAAAATGATCCCGAACTTGCCGAAATCGCAAAAGCAGAATCTGACATATTACCGCAAATCGAAGCGATTTTGGTGAAAAAGGATGAGGGGCGACCTGTTACTCCTGAGGAATACTCCATCCTGGGTCAATTTGTTGACCGGGTTGAACGAGCCATCATCGGTATCCAACAGGCTGAACGAGCTGCAGAGATGGAGGTCATTTCTGAGGTACGGGAGCAGATACCAGCCATTGCGTTCGAAATGCCAATAGAAGACCTTAACTTCACGGAACGAATCACCAATTTACTGGTCGAAGCGGGATATGCATCGATTGGGGATTTAGAGCTGCAATTGGAATTGGATTCAGATGCTATCTTGAGTTTGAATGGTATCGGCCCGAAAGCCATGGAAAATATTCAAAGTGCTTTGGCTGAGGTTTCCTACCCAGAACTAGAAGTCTCAGCAGCTGAAGAAGTGCTTGAAGAAGTGGAGGCAGTCGAACCATCTGCCGAGGCAGAAGAACCAGAGGTTGAACAGCTTGACACAGTAGAGGTTGCAGCAGAAGAGGAAGAAACCTTACCTGAGGCAGAGCCCGAAACCATCGAGGTCGAAGCTGAAGATCTGGTGGAAAAAGAAAAAGTAACTGAAGCTGCTGCTCCAGAAGAAGAAGCGGAAGCCTCCTTCGAAGAAATATTCGCACTTGAGCCTGATGCCTTCGATATTGAATTAGCTGAAGATGATTTTGAAGATGAAGGCGCCGACGAAGAGGAAGAGCGTGAGAAGAAGAAGAAAAAGAAAAAGAAATTCGTTGAAATGGAGTATGACCCAGATCAGGACGTCGTTATCGTAAAAAGGAAACGTAAACGAGATGAAGAAGACTGGGAATCAGATTGGGATTTCTAATTCTGCACACAGAAGAGCTGCCTAGGTGCCTAACAAGCCAAGAAAGGGTAAACATGTTCCAAGAAGGACCTGTGTCGGATGCCGGGAAGTACTTAACAAGCGGTCATTGATCAGGATTGTCCGCAGCCCGGAAGGGGTTTATGTTGATCCCAGCGGTAAAATGCCTGGCCGCGGTGCTTACCTTCATGAACAAATTCAATGTTGGGAAATTGGTATCCAGCACGCCTTAGCCAAGGCGCTCAAAACAGAATTAACAACCGCCGATATCGAAAGATTGGCTGAATTCATGGAAACTTTATCGGACGAATCAAATGCTCAGAAATAGTTTATACCAATGATTATCGGGGGGTTTCTTGGCAAAAACCTAAAGGCTGGCGAGTGTACAACACTGAGATAAGCGCCTAACTCGGTCCAACAAACTCGCTTCAAGGGGCCACTAGCAGAATATGGCAGGAGGTGCCAAATGGGCGAGAATGGACATAATAAATCAATCGAATTACCCTCAGTTATAACCGTTCGGGAACTGGCAGAATCGATCCAAGCCAGCCCAATTGAAGTTATCAAAACCCTGATGGCCAATGGGGTCATGGCCAATATCAACCAACAAATTGATTTTGACACTGCTGCAATTGTTGCTGCAGAGATGGGATACGACGCAACGATCGAATCCCAGGAAGCAGGAGCCGATGAGGAAATTGGGGAAATCCCACTCTGGCGGCGGGTGATCGCGAATGAAAACCCGGATGATTTAGTCAACCGGCCTCCGATCGTGACTATTCTTGGGCATGTCGATCACGGAAAGACAACTTTATTGGATGCAATCCGGCATACAAGTGTTGTCGATGATGAAGCAGGTGGAATAACACAGCATATTGGTGCTTACCAGGTAGAACATAATAACCGGTTAATTACCTTTCTAGACACTCCTGGGCATGCTGCCTTCACAGCTATGCGTGCACGCGGCGCCCAGGGTGCAGATATCGTCGTTCTTGTTGTCGCTGCAGATGATGGCGTAATGCCACAGACAAGAGAAGCAGTTGCCCATGCGAAAGCTGCCCAAATACCAATCATTGTCGCATTAAATAAAATCGATAAACCAAACGCAGATCCTGAACGTGTCAACCAGCAGCTTGCCGAAATCGGTCTGGTCCCGGATGAATGGGATGGCGACACCATCGTTGTTCCGCTTTCTGCGAAACGCAGCGAGGGATTGGATGATCTCTTAGAAGCAATCCTGTTAGTCGCAGATAATTCAGAGATCAGGGCAAATCCAAATGGTCGCACCATTGGTACAGTTATTGAAGCAGAAATAGACCGCTCAAGGGGAGTTTTGGCAACTCTATTAATTCAAAATGGCACATTAAATGTTGGCGATATTGTTGTAGCTGGTACTGCACATGGACGTCTACGGGCAATGTTTGATTATTTGGGTCGTCAGGTCACCAATGCAGCGCCATCAGCACCGGTCGCTGTCATGGGCTTGAATGATGTCCCGACCGCGGGGGATTTATTCCAGGTAGTGGAATCGGATAAGCAAGCCAGGGCGCTAACCACTGAGAGAAAAAATAAGAAGAAAAGTGCTGCTGAAGGCCAGCGAAATGCGGTGACATTAGAACAGCTCTTCGAGCAGTATCAAGCCGGCGAAGTACGCGAGTTGCGCTTGATCATTAAAGCGGATGTTCAGGGCTCCCTGGAACCAATTAAATCTTCATTGGACGATCTCGGAACTGGGGATATCTCGATCAACATCCTGCACGAAGGAACTGGCAATATCGGCAAAAACGACGTTATGCTGGCCGCTGCATCGAAAGCGATCGTGATTGGATTCAATGTTGAAGCAGATTCAGCAGCTCAACGCCTGGCGGAAACAGAAGGTGTTTCGATCCGTAATTACAATATCATTTACCGCCTGGTGGAAGATATCGAGAAAGCCTTAAAAGGCATGCTTGAACCCGAAATCAAGGAGACAGTAATTGGACATGCTGAAGTGCGTGCTACTTTCAAGATCTCCAAGGTTGGTACGATCGCCGGTTGTTACGTGATTGACGGCGAATTACGACGCAACGCAAAAGTTCGAGTACTGCGGGGGAAAGAGGCCCTGTATGATGGCGATGTTGCATCTCTTAAACACCTTCAGGATGATGTAACAGAAGTTCGCAATGGTTTTGAGTGCGGGATCACTTTGAAGAAATTTAATGATTTTAAAGAGGGTGACATAATTGAGAGTTATATTGTCGAAGAAGTTCCCGTTTAGCAACCAGGAATAATTGAATGGTATCAAAAAGCCGTGCTCAACGAATCTCCGATCGGATGCATGAAGAATTATCTGAGATGCTGATTTTCAATATTCAAGATCCTCGTATTAGCGGCGCATATATCACCGATGTTTCAGTAGATCGTGAATTAGCATATGCGGATATTTATGTATTTTCTCCCCAGGGATCTGGCGTGGCAGAAGAGGTACTCTCAGGTTTCAACCATGCAAGTGGTTTCTTGCGCAGTGAACTGGCTGGGCGTATCGAGCTGAGGACATTCCCCCAACTTCGGTTCCATTGGGACCCAACACCAGAACGGGCTGAGCACATCGAAGAATTATTAGATTCATTAAGTCAAGAACGATATACTGATTCAGGAGAAACACTTCTTGGAAATGAATGAAACAAATCAGATCGAGGAAACGCTCCTGAAGGAGATATTCCAAAAACTTGACTCAGCCCGGAGTGTTCAGGTTATCTCACACATCCGACCTGATGGAGATGCGATTGGTTCCTTGATTGGATTAGGTTTAAGCATCCGAGAATCCGGGAAGAATGTCCAAATGGTATTATCAGATGGATTACCTGATGTTTTTCGACATTTACCCGGTATCGATCAGGTGCAAAAACAAGGTTCCGGGGAATTTGACCTGACCATTGTTGTTGATTGTTCTGATCGAAGTCGGGCTGGCGATGCTTTGGTCAATGTCCCCATCCCAGATGTGAATATTGATCACCATCCAACGAACACAAATTTTGGCAGGTACAATCTGATTGATGTGAATGCCGTAGCCACAGCAGAGATAATAGCTATTTATTTAATCCAATTTGGCTATCCAATAACAAAACAGGTTGCAGATACGCTATTATTTGGTATGATAACTGATACACTCGGTTTCAGAACCCAAAACATGACACCGCGTGCCATGCAGACCGCCGCCAGATTGATGGAAGCCGGTGGAAACCTGCCAGAACTGTATCAGCGAGGTTTACTTAATCGATCTTTTTCTGCGGCACTATACTGGGGAGCTGGTTTATCGAATTTAGAGCGGGATGGCAAAATCATCTGGACTGCTCTAACTCTCGAAGACCGAAGATCGACAAGCTATCCTGGAAGGGATGACGCGGATTTAATAAATTTTCTCTCAACCATCGAGGGTTTCGATGTAGTGATCCTATTTATCGAGCAGGAGAGGAATATTGTGAAAGTAAGCTGGCGGGCAATACCAAAGTATGATGTTTCCAAAGTTGCACTGCACTTTGGTGGTGGTGGACATAGAGCTGCTGCTGGAGCAAGCGTGGAAGGAAGCCTAGAGAAGGTGCAGGATACCGTGATCCAGACAACGAAGAAGATCTTAGGCATCAACTTGGATTGAGAAGAGTTCTACGGGAATTTATATTATTATAGATCGGGAAGAGGATATGGACAAACAACAGATCAAGAATGTTGTCTCAGGGGTTTTAGTTATCGATAAACCGATTGGATTGACCTCGCACGATGTGGTTCAAATCATCCGGAGAGGTACTGGAATCAGGAGAGCCGGACACACTGGTACACTTGATCCACGAGCATCTGGTGTACTTGTCGTCCTGCTTGGCCCTGCTGTTCGCTTAAGTGAATATGTGTCTGCCTCTGATAAACGCTACCAGGCTACGATTCGTCTGGGAAATACCACCGACACATATGATTCTGAGGGTGTTATCACCAGCGAAACCTCATCATCCCATATAACCGAAGAGGTTTTTGATGAGATGCTGCAGTCTTACGTAGGCGAGATTGAGCAGGTTCCCCCCCCATACTCTGCGGTGAAAGTCAAGGGGCGCAAAGCCTACGAGATGGCACGCAAAGGCGAAGATGTAGAGCTCGAACCGCGTAAAATACAAGTATATAGTCTGGATATCCTCGAATGGGATCCACCAGAAGTTGTCATCGATGCATATTGCTCATCTGGCACCTATATACGTTCTCTGGCGAACGATCTCGGTGAATCTTTAGGTACGGGTGCCTATTTAATTGGTTTACGCAGGACGAAAAGCGGTCGCTTCACGCTTCGCGAAGCAGTACCATTGCGAAGACTCAAAGAAGCATTTCAAGCAGGCGATTGGTACCGCTATTTAATCCCGGCTGCTGATGCGCTTGGAGATTGGCCTATGGTAGAGCTGGACGCAGATCAGGTGGACCTGGTGCGGCACGGCCACCGTATTCCAGCAGAACCTGAAGCTGTAGGTTGGGCTCGGGCGATCAGCCAGCAGGGGGACCTGGTAGCACTGCTTGAGTATGATGAAGAGACAAATGAATGGCAGCCGCGCAAGGTGTTCTTTCAGACTTAATTTATTAACTTATTGGTAAAGTTTGTTATATGCACCACTTCCAGTCATTAGAGGGGGTACAACTCCAAGACACTTGGTTGACGATCGGCACGTTTGACGGGGTTCACCTCGGTCACCAGGATATTGTTCGCAAATTGGTAACACGGGCGCACAACTCCGGATCAAAAGCAGTCGTACTCACCTTCTACCCACATCCTGCGGTTGTCATCGGAAAACGACGGATTCCATCTTACCTCACCACTCCTGAAGAGAGAGCGGAACTATTAGGCGAGCTGGGAGTGGATGTGGTAATAACCTTCCCCTTTACTCCGCAGGTTGAACAAATTTCTGCAGAAGATTTCATCTCGCTGTTAATATCTCATCTTGACATGCGACATCTCATGGTCGGCCCGGATTTCGCATTGGGTCATAACCGCGGTGGTAACATCCAGTTTCTGCATGAATTGGCAAAAGTACACGGCTATGAGTTGAGTACAATTGCTCCTGTTGAGATGGGAGGACAGGTTGTTTCCTCCAGCCGGATTCGATCTGCCCTCAAAGATGCTGATATAGATTTGGTGAACCAATTATTAGGTCGTCCGTATTTCATCAAAGGGCAGGTTGTGCCAGGAGATGGTCGTGGACATACAATTGGCATTCCCACCGCAAATCTTTCCCTTTGGCTGGAGCGCGCCTTACCAAAATCCGGTGTTTACGTTTCTCGGGCCATGATTAATGGGAATTCTTATGGATCGGTGACCAATATTGGCATCCGGCCCACTTTTGCAGAGCAACACGAGCGAGTGCAAATTGAAACCCATGTACTGGATTTCGAGAGTCAAATTTACGGTTTAGAAGTTAAATTGGATTTTATCAGCCACTTGCGTGACGAAAAGCGTTTCCCGAATATTGATGCCCTTGTGGACCAAATACAATCAGACATTAACCATGCGAGAAGTATTCTGTCTAACTAGAGTTATTTTTATTGGTTTGAAGTGGTTTGGTAATGGAGGTTGGGAAATATGAAACAGTATCTGGATATGCTGCAATATATCCTGGAAAATGGCTCTCCCAAAGAAGATCGAACGGGTACCGGTACAATTTCGGTTTTCGGTTATCAGACCCGGTACAACCTGCAGGAGGGTTTTCCATTATTAACTACCAAGAAGTTGCATATAAAATCAATCATTTACGAATTATTATGGATGCTTGATGGGCAAAGTAATGTTCAGAGCCTCCAAGAGAACGGGGTCAGGATTTGGAATGAATGGGCTGATGATCACGGCGATCTTGGTCCAATCTACGGGGTTCAGTGGAGATCTTGGAAAACCGCTGATGGGCAAACTGTAGATCAAATTTCACAGGTTATTGATTTGATCAAGTCAAAACCACAATCACGCAGGATAATCGTGAGTGCTTGGAATGTCGGAGAGATTGAGAAGATGGCGTTACCTCCCTGCCATCTTCTTTTCCAATTCTACGTAAATAATGGGCAGCTTTCCTGCCAGCTCTACCAGCGCTCAGCGGACGCATTTCTCGGTGTACCTTTCAATATCGCATCATATTCAATATTAACTCACATGATCGCCCAAGTTTGCAACCTCAAAGCTGCTGAGTTCATTCACACCTTTGGTGATCTCCACCTTTACAATAACCATTTAGATCAAGCCAGGCTCCAGATAACCCGCCAACCATATCCATTACCGAAGATGGAAATCAATCCCGAGGTTCATTCAATCTTTGACTTTAAGTACGAGGATTTCAAACTGGTGGATTACCAGGCACACCCCCATATCAAAGCTGAGGTATCCGTGTGATCATCTCCCTGATAGTAGCCATGGACCAAAACCAAGGTATCGGATTTGAGGGTCAGCTTGCCTGGCACCTCCCTGCAGATTTAAAGCGATTTAAATCACTCACTATGGGCCATCACCTGATCATGGGTCGCAAGACATATGAATCAATCGGCAGTCCCCTCCCAGGCAGAACGATGATCATCGTGACCCGTAACCCGGTTTACCAACCTGAAGGCTGTATGGTGGCTCACTCCATTGATACTGCTTTGGATTTTGCACGCATGGGATCCGATAACGAGGCTTTTATCATTGGTGGGGGAGATCTGTTTGCACAGACGATTGATTTGGCAGATCGAATTTATCTCACCCAGGTACATGCCAGCCTGCCGGCGGATGTTTATTTTCCAGATTACTCAGAACTTGATTGGCGAGAGATCGAGACCGAATTCAATCCCGCGGATGAGAAGAACCAGTATGCAGTTACTTTCAAGGTATTGGTCAGAAAAGAAGAGAACATTAAGTAGAAGGGAGTTAGGTCGCAATAAGATCGTTGCTTTCATCCCATGATCCGGCCTATTGATCCTCGGAAGAAGAATCAGGAGCGACTTGACAATTCGCTCCTTTTGCATATAATCCAACGTAACTAAATAAGCAAAGACGTTGAAAAGGACGAGTATGTGCTGAATCGGCGGCCAGAGAGCGGTAGACCGGTGAAAATTCCGCCCGCACGTCAGCACTGAATGGACCTTGGAGTTGCAGGGAGAAAGAAACTCAACGAGTATCCCGCGCCGGAGTTGCCACCGTTATCAAGGCAAAGGGTATAAACCATAATATGGCCGTACCCAAAATGAAGTGAGGCTGGCTTTCTTATCCCGTCGCAACACCGGCGGGATTTTTTGATCAATAATTTGGTCAGCCTAAATGGGGTGGTACCGCGGACCTGGCGTTCGTCCCCTGACCTGGGGATGGGCGCGTTTTTAATTCCCATCCCTCACCAGCTAACCTTATTCTTGAATGGAGGAACCAAAAATGTCTGACCAAACTCGTTACATCCTAAATGAAACTGATCTTCCTCGAACCTGGTACAACCTGAATGCAGATCACCCGGTTGCCCCGGCTCCCGTGCTCCATCCGCAGACCATGGAACCAGTTACCCCAGAATTCCTCAACGTGCTGTTCCCAATGGAATTGATCATGCAGGAGATAAGCAGAGATCGATATATCGACATCCCCGATGAAGTCCTTGAAGTTTACAAGGTTTACCGTCCAACACCCCTGCTGAGGGCAAAACGCCTGGAAAAAGCCTTGGGAACTCCTGCACACATTTATTATAAATACGAGGGGGTATCACCAGCCGGAAGCCACAAACCGAATACTGCTATCCCCCAGGCCTACTACAACAAGGCGACTGGTACCAAGGCGATGACAACCGAAACCGGTGCAGGACAATGGGGCTCTGCGCTTGCATTAGCCTGCCAATTATTCGACCTTGACTTGGAAGTGTACATGGTGAAAGTTTCATACCAACAGAAGCCTTATCGCCGAATATTGATGGAGACTTATGGAGCACAGGTCTTTGCCAGTCCAACAGATCTCACTCAATTTGGGCGATCGGTGCTTGAAGATAATGCGGATAGCCCTGGCTCTCTGGGCATCGCGATCGCCGAAGCTGTTGAAGCTGCAGCCACCTCGGGTGGGACGAAAAAATACGGGATTGGCTCTGTGCTTAACCATGTGCTCCTGCACCAAACCATTGTTGGCGAAGAATGTTTGAAGCAAATGGATCTGGCGGATGAATACCCCGATGTTGTGGTTGGCTGTGTGGGAGGAGGTTCGAATTTTTCTGGAATTGCCTTTCCCTTCCTGCGTGAAAACCTGCTGAATGGACAGAACACCCGCTTTTTAGCAGTAGAACCAACTGCATCACCGAGCCTCACCAGGGGTATTTATGCCTTCGACTACGGCGATTCAGCCAAACTTGCGCCAGTGGTCAAGATGCACACTTTGGGTCACCGCTTTGTTCCCGCGCCAATTCACGCAGGAGGTCTACGCTATCACGGTATGGCCCCCAGCTTGTGTTCTCTTTATAATGCCGGGTACATAGAAGCGAGAGCCGTACACCAGCTGGCCACTTTTGAAGCTGCTGTGATGTTCGCCAGGAATGAGGGTATTCTACCTGCACCCGAATCCGCCCATGCTATTCGCGGAGCCATCGACGAAGCCCTGGATGCGAAGGAGAAAGGTGAAGAGCGCGTGATCCTGTTCAACCTTTCGGGACACGGGCACTTTGACCTGGCAGCTTATGATGCTTATCACAACGGTCAGCTGCGAGATTTCGAAATCCCTGAGCACGAAATCCAGGAGGCAATAAAATATCTACCTAAAGTGGATCTGCCTGCCTAGTACAGCTACCCCCCTTAACAGCCCTGGAATTTTCCCAGGGCTGTTTTTGTTTTGAAATTTGGCATCAGATGTTCTTTCATCTTCGTCTACGGTCCCTACCAATCAGTAAATTGAATTCCTTGATTTCTGGCCACCCCTGGATTGGGATTGGAGAGGACAAAGAAATTGATCCATAGAGTGCTCACGTAAATGAACCTTGCTTCAAGATGGAATAAAATTACCCTGTATACTGAGCATGAAAATCATGAAGCAACTTCCTATAAGGTGATCTGAAGCGAACCTCAATTAGCTGGAATTCTTCCCATCCCAAGTCGTTAGCGGATTGAAAAGGTGGATTATTAATCCGTCTTCCCTCGGATTTGTCCCAAATAATATTTCCGGGTAAAATTACTTTCACGACAACAATTTTTTTATCTACCGAACCAAGGTGAGGTGATGATGGTATACCTCGATGACAAATCCATTCAGCAGTTAATCGAAGCCTTTAACCAGCGCAATTTAGAACCGGCTTTAAAACTCTTCTCAGAAGGGGTGATATTGCACTGCCCTGGAAAAAACCGCGTATCCGGAGATTATCATGGAAGATCGGGTGTGGTGGAATTTTGGAAAAAACAAATAGCATTGACAAATAATACATTGCAAGGGCAAGTCATTGCCACCAGTCAAGGTGAAGGCATCCTGGTCCTGATCATGGATGTCTCTGTTGAATTAGACGATCAACAAGTTTCTTGGCAGCGGGTAAACCAATACCATGTTGTTGATGCTCGCATAATCGAATGCTGGATTTACGAGGGGGACCAGTACACCGCTGATGCCGTTTTCGCGTGAAAATCCAGCATGAATAATAAACCACCAGATTTCTTACCACTCAGGATCTAGAGTTGAACTGCATTAATTGTGGTGCCCCGATGCAGCTACACCTGGAAAAGCAGCATTTTTCATGTGACTACTGCGGCACAATTCATTTTCCCGACGAGAATGAGGACGGGATTCGCATCTTGGATGCGGAGAGTGACATTGAATGTCCCGTATGCGGAACGAGATTGGTCTACGGCTTTATCGACCAGACGCAAGTCCTGCACTGCCAGACTTGTCGAGGCATATTGATCAACCAGGAATCATTTTTAATGAGCATTGAATATCTGCGCGCCAGGTCAACAAAACCACCCCTCATCCCGCCTGCGGTCGACTTTTCCGAACTCGAACGAACCCTGGTTTGTCCTATCTGCCACCAACCTATGTCAACTCACCTTTATGGAGGCCCGGGGAACTTGGTCGTGGATAACTGTCCTAAATGCCTCCATATCTGGCTGGATAATCAAGAATTTTCCAGGATAATTCGTGCCCCAGGGCGTCAAAGAAATGAAATTGGTGCTGATGAACAGCAGCACCAATTTACTGATCAAGATTGATTCCTGAAGTCTATCCTGGGTGTATCCGGGATATCCTGATTGATTATTATCGAACCCTTCAATCGTGATTTGCGGTCTGTATCGTGAAATAAAAAGTTGTCCCCTGGTCGAGCTCAGTGTCATACCAGAGTCTCCCCCCTTGAATCTCCACCAATCTCTTTGAAATGCTTAAACCGAGTCCAGTTCCAGTTGATTCTCGGATCCTGCTGTCCTCGGACCGGAAAAACTGTTCAAAAATCTTTTTCTGGTCTCCACTCGATATTCCATATCCGTTATCAGCGACTGAAACCTGGATCAGGGATGGTGTCCCTTCCGCTGGCATGCCTTGAATGATATGTTCAGCGGTTATTTTAATGAAACCCCCAGCTGGTGAGTATTTGTTTGCGTTGCTGACCAAATTTGTAAGCACCTGAACCATGCGAGTGTTATCACACCAGACAGGTGGTAAATTTTCTGGGAGATAAATTTCCAGCTGCTGCCCTTTTTCTGCGATTTGACTTTCAAACGAAGATGCTACTTCCTGGAGGATTTCATCCAATGAATGGCTTTCCAGATTTAGTAACAGCTGGCCTGCTTCAATGCGGGAAATATCCTGCAGGTCAGATACGAGAGTGCGCATCCTTTCAGCATTTGAACGTATCGTGGTAAGAAAACCTGCCTGTCCCTCGTTGACCGGGCCAACGGTTCCGGCTACCAGCAAATCACTGTAACCCTTGATCGAGGTAAGTGGATTTTTTAATTCATGAGCGGCTGCCGATACAAATTCGCTCTTCGCTTTATTTGCAGCTTGAACTTCTTCATATAGCTGGGCATTCGAAATCGCAATAGCGGCATGGTCGCTCAAGCGAGACAGGAACTCAACATCTTCAGGGGTGAAAACAGACTTCGCTGTAGTTGCCAGGTAGATAACACTTTTCATCTCCGATTTGCGCTTGATAGGGATCAGAATTTGACTTGTAAGAACTGGCATTCGTTGAGCAGGTTCAATCTCAGCCCGGTGAGTCAGTCGCTCTTTTCCCCTACCATCCCCCGGTTCGGGTTGCCAAATCCTGGTTATCAAAGCAGGAGCATCCTCGCGAATTAATGCTCCTTGAAGACCTGCAAGATGATCGGCAGTCACCATGGAACCAACCTCAATGCTCTCATCTATGAAACCTTGTAGAGCATTGACCCGCAAACCGTCCTTTTCCATTGAGCCGATCAAGCCTGCGGAAGCTTGAGTATGTCGCATAGCAGATTCAAGCGTGATTGACATTACGTGCTGAATATCCAAGCTGGCGTTCAGCTCTTGATCAATCTTTTGCATGATCGACAATTCACCGACCCGGGCAGCCAAAGCCTGATCGGTCTGGGTGTAGAGGCGCGCATTTTCAATTGCCACCGCCATTTGTCCCGCAAATGCAGTTAACAACTCCAAATCCTTCTGATAAAAAGGTGAACCATCCTTTTTATTCAGGACTTCCAAAACGCCGATCACCTGTTCCTTGACAAGTAATGGTACGACCAATAAATCCTTGCTGGAAAAACCCGTTTTCTTATCCGCATCAAACCAGTCATCACTTTTGCGTACATTATTTTCGATGATCGCTTTCTTAGAATCGATTGCCCGACCCACAAGGCCAGTACCCGGGGGCAGACGGTGTCCCTCCAGGTCTGTGCCAACCGGACCGATTGCCACCTCGAAAACTGATTCTCCGGTTTCTTCATCAACCAACAGCAAACTGCCGGCCTCGCAATCCAATATCTCTACTGCGCTCTCCATGATGCGGTTTAATAAGGGGTTAAGTTCAAGGGTTGAGGTCAAACTGCGCGTCAACTCGTTCAGGGTTGCCATCTGGTGCGCTTGCTTCTGGGATTCATCCAGCAAGCGAGTTTTTACTATCGCACCGGCAACCAAATCTGCAACTGCCTGGAGCAGATTGACCTGTTCGGATTGGTAAATGACAGCAGGATCACGGCTGCCCACACAGACAGCGCCGATCGTTTGGTCACCAGCCATCAGGGGAACGCTCATCCAGGCATGAATATCCTTTGATTCAGCAGACATCTTCCGCCGTTGACATTCCCCTGCATAATCACCAGTCACGATAGGATATTGGCTTTGGATTACAACGGTCTCCAGGCTCTGTTTTGCCAGAAAGGGCTGGTTTTCCCGTCGCAACACGCGGTGATTATCTGATATATAAAATACGTGATGGTATTCATCGCCCACTTCTGATTTCAATGTGATCCGAAAATCAACAGTCGGGACCAAATTGTGAGTCTCGTTGTAGAACATATCCAACAAATCATCAAGAGCCAGCTTCTGATTGATCTGCTCCGCAACCTTGGTGATCGTATCCATCTCGTGGATGCGTTTTTCAAGCGCGGAAATAACCTGGGATCGTTCTAACGCGATCGAGGTTTGATCACACAAAGATTCCAGGAAGTAAATGTCATCAGTCGAATAAGGTTCACCTGAACGCTTCGGGCCGATAGCCAGCCACCCTAACATGCCCGCCTGGCCCAAAATGGGCACAAACAGATCTGCTTGTAGCACTGCGATGCGAGCCTGATCGACCAGCAAATCTGCGGGAAACTTGTTGCTGTAGCTTAAATTGACCGTCTTGGCTTGTTTGATCAGCAGTTCAACCAGAGCTCCGCTTCGTGAAAAATGAATTTCACTGCTTGAGCTGCCATCCGTATTGGGGGCAGCCACATAATAATTACTCGAATCATCAATGGTAAAAATATAGATCCCGGAAGGTGAAAAAGATGTATTTATTACCTGCCTGACCAGGTTCAGGATGCTTATAATTTCTGTTTGGCGGGTTAACTGATGGCCAAAGGATTGCAAGCTGACTTGGAAGGTAGCATCCCGTTTAAAAAAAATTGTGTCGACCCTGGCCTGGAGATTCGACCTCAAAGGATAAAACATCAAGGCAATCAGGAACACAATCGCACCTACTAGAATAGGAGGATTATAGTCCAACCGGTTGCCCAATAATAAACTCAAACCACTGACAAGTAATGCATAGCTGCCTGCGATTAATACCAGAAGTGTTCCATAGATGATGGATCTTTTCAGCAGTGAAATTCCACCCAGCGATTTGTACCTCAGCAGGGTGTAGGTAAGGGAAACCGGGAAGGCACTGATTAAAATGAAAAATGCTGGATGCAATTGAATATCTGTGCGAATGAAGTTTACTAATGACAACACTAGCGGTGGGACAAATGCCAGGCCATAACCCCATAGAATCAACCGTGCTTGCTCTCTCACCATAGGTGAAGGGGATCCAATCCGGCGCATTAACGTCGCGCAGAAGAAAAAGAAGAATGCCAGTACGATGAATATCAATTCCAACAATAAAATGATGGCGAATTTTTCCTCAGATCCAGAAAGAATCTGGAGAGCAAAGGTCAGCACAACAAGAATCACCGATGGCAGATATCCAAGAAAGTGTGAGGTAGCGCGCGGAATATTGAATCTCACCTGGTCAGGATAGATAAATGCTAGGTTTATCAATGCACCACTTGATAGTGAAACTGATACCATCCAAATGGAGAACAAACGCTGGCTGGTAATCACATCAAATAAACAGAACAGGCTAACTGCCATTAAGGCTGCGAAAATAGAATACGTCTGGCCCGCCGCATCGTCTTTGCGCTGGCTTAATACCCAAATGCTGCTTGCCAGGAAGATCAACCCAAGAAAGTATGGCACATACAAATACATCCATCGATTAACTGCATACAATTGAGAATCACCGGCTGGCCATCCACCGACAGTGAATGGAATACTGATCAACAGAACGATTGCGAGAACCTGGAAAATTAGAGAAACAAGCAGGTTGAACTTATCCCCCCACTGAAAGCGAATAGGCGCGAGCATCGCATTCTGCATGTTCGACATGATGTGATTGTATTGGACCGGCAAACGATCTGCAAGTGAATCTAACTGGAATGTCAGGAAATTTACGTCAATTTAACCAGGGGCTATGTTTTGCAGATAATCCTCAACTGCAACCTGATGTCCAACATCATGTCTGGCTTTCTCGGATAAATACCATTTATGTTCCAGCAGTTGGCAGTAAAGTTCTGCTGGAATCCCCCCACGGTCTATCAATGGCTGCAAACCTTGTAAGCAGGGTAAGTAATAATCATTCAGCCATTTATAAGCTGCCAGGCTGAGCGGTGTGCTGCGGTTATTGAAATGGGAAAGTGTTGCTTTTAATTCCTGAATCTCGTTCATCATTGAGCGCGCTTGCATCTCCTCTGCTTCCACCCCCGTCAATGCCAGCAGCTGGTCGCGATGAAAACTGCGATCTGTGACTACAACTTGAAAACTGAGTTTATCACCATCTTCCCCGGGTTCGATCAAGACTTCACCAATTGAAAAACCTAATGAATTTATTGCCTGGATTCTTTCCTGGATGCGGTATTTCTCATCCGGATTGATAATCACCTGGCGGGTTATCTCCTCCCAGAGATTCTGGTAGCGGATGCGGATTGAATCGCTCGTATCATCCAACGGGTTTCCGTCCATAAGCAAGTTCTGTGCATAGAGATCAGCCAAGTCTCCTGAGATATTTTCCCCCATGATCTGCAAGTCGTGATGTCGCAGAGTTGGCATTAAGGGCCCAGGGCTTCGCTCAACCGTTTCCGCGTCTACCAGGTAAGCTTGCAGTGCCCCAGCATCACGGCGGAAAAGTGTATTGGAGAGTGAACAATCCCCCCAGAAAATTCCCGACAGGTGAAGCTGAACCAACAATCCTGCCATTGCATCCAGTAAATGATCACGATATCTTGTTAGACTCCTGCGCATAAAAAGGGACCGGTAAGGGAGGGATTTATCAAGGAAATGGGTGATCAATATGCTCCTTTCACCTTCAGGAAAGTGTATTGCTGCATAACCTGCCGCACTAACTGCTGGCAAACGCAACTCTGCCATCGCTTGCAGGTGATGGTATTCGATCTCCGCCAATCCAGGGGGCATCTCCTTTATTGCATATATTTCTCCATTTAGATTGACAAATTCAACCGGATGGCGCGACAAACCCCGGGAGACTTCCACCCGGTTTTGGCTGTGAATTGACCATTCGCCTAATGGGAAACTCCAGGGCAGGTCTTCGAATATTGGGTCATGATCAGGCAGCAGAACGAACTTACCGGTGTCCGTATTTCCCATTTAATTGTTCACCCGGATGCAAATTTGCGCGATTGCTCAATATATTCTAAACTTTGGTGCCGGAAATAGGTATTATAGAGCGAGGCATAATGCCCACTCCGATTCAAAAGATTCTGGTGATCGCCCTCTTCAATGATCTTTCCATGGTCGAGGACAATGATCCTGTCCGCAGCTTTCACAGTGGATAAGCGGTGGGCAATTAAAATACTCGTGGTACCAGAGAGAATTAATCCCAGCGCCTGTTGGATCTGCCACTCGGTGAAAGGATCGATGCTTGCAGTGGCTTCATCGAGAATAAATATGGCTGGCTGCTGGGCCAGCACTCGCAACAAGGAAACAATCTGCCTTTGACCCATCGATAGACGTGAGCCACGTTCTCCAACCTGTGTTTCCAGGCCTTGAGGTAAAATCTCCAACCATTCTCCCTCCCCGATCTGGTATGCCATCTGCTCAATGGTATCCAGGTTCAAGTGACCACAGGCATAACAAATGTTTTCTGCAATCGTCCCGGAAAACAGGAATGGCGCCTGTGACACAATTCCCAGCTGGCTGCGATAATTTTCCAGATCAAGGGTGCGGATATCCAGACCATCAATCAACAAGGATCCACGCTGAAATTCATAAAAACGAGCTATCAACCTTGCAATGGAGGACTTCCCTGCCCCAGTATGACCGACCAGCGCAATGTTTTCTCCTGGTTGGATTTGCAGGTTAAACTCATCCAACACTGGATCTTTTTCTTTTTCATACTGAAAGGTGAGATTTTCAAAGCGAATGTCTCCTTTCAACTGAGGTGCTGGACGTGAGTCAACCTGGACAACTTTTGATTCAACATCAATCAAGCCAAAAGCACGTTCAGCAGCTGACAAACCAGCCTGAATTTGTGCCCAGAAAGCTGATAGATTGAGCACAGGGAAGAAGAAATAATCCAAACTTTGGATAAATAAATACCATACGCCAATAGTGATCAATCCCTGAAATACACTCATGCCACCCACATATACCAGGATCGCAGTACCAATTCCACCTAGTGCATTTAGGACCGGGAAGACCATCGAAAGCACCAAACCCCGTTGGACATTCACTTTATAAGATTGTACGTTCGCCAGGTCGAACTCTGAGAAAATACTGGATTCCTGGCGGAAATTTTTTGCGATGGCAATTCCACTAACAGTCTCTTTGATTGCTGCGTTGACATTCGCCATGGCGCGCATCCCACGCTGCGTCACTAGCCTGGCTACCCGGCGAAAACCCAGCACAACGATAAATATGACTGGTAAAAAACTAAATAGGATCAGTGCCAGTCTCAGGTCAATACTGATCAGTACAATCCCCAAGATAACGACTTCGATAAATTGAGCAATCAGGTCAGTAACCAGGGTGACCGTCTGGCCAAACTCCTGGGTATCTGAGGTAATTCTTGACACAACCCGTCCTGAAGAAAATTGGTCATAGAACGAGAGATCGTGGTCCATTGCTGCTTGGAAAGCATCAGTTCGAATTGAAAGAATGATATCGCCAATCATGCGAACCACTAATCTTCGGCGAATCCAGTTCGCTGCCCAGTAAATCACGCCAGCAGCGAGGATCGCACTGCACAGCAGGAGAATATTTTCCCAGGTTATTTTTTCTCCCAGCAGGTCAACACCCCGCGAGACGATAATGGGGCTCACCGCGCCTGAGATGGCGATTATGAGCAGTAGCACTACAACAACAACCACTGAACGGAGATGTGGTTGAAAATACCCCGCCAAGCGTTTCGCTAGCTGGCGATCTGTATACTTGCGATCATAAGCCTCGGTATCGAGACCAGCAAAAAAGCTCAATTTTTAGCCTCGTTCTGAAAAGATGCGCCGGTAAGCTTCTGAACTGCCCATCAACTCATCATGAGATCCAGCAGCAACCAGGTGTCCCTGTCGTAAAACAAGGATTAAATCTGCCCAGCGAATCTGGGAAAGCCGGTGGGTGATGATGAGGGTAGTCCGGCCGCGTGCCGCCGAATATATCGCTTGCTGAATTTGATCTTCAGTTTCACTATCAATGGCGCTGGTTGAATCATCCAGAATTAATATGCGTGGATCCGTCAAAAAAGCACGGGCTAGCGCCAGCCGCTGCCGTTGGCCTCCTGATAAGGTCACCCCTCGTTCACCGATCACTGTATCATAACCCTCTGGCAACGCATTAATAAAATCATCTGCCTGGGCGGCTTTCGCCGCTTCCACGCTCAATTCCTTAGGCGCAGATTGAAGCCCGAAGTTGATATTCTCTGCGATCGATCGAGAAAACAGAAACACGTCCTGCTCGATGATCGAGATTCTGCGGCGTAAGGCTTCCAGGTTCCAATCACGCACATCAACACCATCTACCAGTACCTGCCCAGAAGTAACATCATAGGTGCGGTTCACCAGTTTAACGAGGGAGGTCTTTCCTGTACCAGTTTGGCCTACGATGGCAACTGTTTGGCCAGGTTTTACTTTGAAGGAAATGTTCTGCAGGGCAGGTTCCCCACGCTCGTAAACAAAGCTTACATCCCTGAACTCAATCTCACCGATCATATCTTTTCGATAACCAGCCACGTTCTGGTCAAGCTTTGTCTCACGGTTGATCAAATCTAAAATCCGTTTGGCTCCAGCCACACCCAGTGACACCTGCGAATATGCAAACAAGGAAATAAAGGTTGGGAAACCTAACAATTGGAGCAAACCGAAATAAGCTACTACATCACCGACATTGATAACCCCCTGGTCGTACAAAATCAGCGCATGCAGTAATCCTGCGGCATTTACCAATGCCAGCAGCAATAATGGTATAAAACGCGCTTCAATATCGCCCTGGTGGACAACTGCGTCGCGATATCGGCGCGCATTGGCTATAAACCGGCGAACTTCGCTGAATTCCTGGGACATACCTTTCACGGTCTCAATACCGTCGATCGCTTCTGCAAGCCGGGAATTTAGTTCACCGAAAGATTTTCTTACTTCTGTGGTAACCGGATGCAATTCTCTCAAGTAAATCCGGATCGAGATGATATAACCAATAATGAAGAGAGCCGGGGTGATGATTAATACAGGATCATATCGTGGGGCAAAGATCAGCGGCATAAACATGAAAATTGCCGATCCAACTACCAGATTGATTCCTGGACTGAACATCAGGTTGATCTCCCTGACATCATTCGTCGCCCTGGCCATGATATCGCCTACCGGTTGGAGACTGTGAAAAGTCATACTCTTTCCGAGCAAGTTAACATATAGCTCTTCACGGATATCACGTTCTAATCTTTGCCCGAACAATTCAGCACTGAAATTCCGGCCAAATTGAAGAACACCGCGTAATACCTGTGTACCTCCTAACAGTACCGCAATCCTCAGCAATTCTGATGGTCCGTTCGGTCCGCTCAGAATTACATTAAACGCCTGTCCAACCAGAATGGGTACTACCGCAGCCAATGCAGCGTTTGAAACTGCCCCGCCAATCAATATAATACCCAATGGCCAATACCGCAGGGTGTGCGAAATAAGCCATCTTATAGTACCGCTCCTGTTCGCTGAATACTCTTCAGGGAGGGTAAATTCTGCCGGTATCGAACTTGTTGCCATAGAAAATTTTGATTCCTCTAGAATCCATCATCCTGCGCCAGGCTAGCGAGGCCCACCAAGATAACAGATGGAAGGATACCATAAAAGCTGTGCCGCCAACTGCATTAGATTCTTCACCTCCTGTTTACTGGTACTCCTATCCAGCAGCGGGTAACCTTGATTCTTTCAGCAGTTAATATGAGCGCTTTACAAATATCCATCTCATTCAATTAAGTGAAAGCCCATATGTGATCCGATAATTCTGGTATTGAAGCACACTTCTTGAATCCCTGATTTCACGCCTGCCAAATCTGCAAATTGTTTAGGTTATAATTTGTCATCCCATATCCAGCCCAGCCAATGAAGAACAACCTTTAATACGGGATGAAATTTATCATGAAACCACTTCATAAATCAGCTGAATAATAATTCACTGTGACTACAGAAATCGCCCTCACGCTTTCAATCATTCTTGTCGCCCTGATCTTATTCGCCACAGAAAAACTGCGGGTCGACCTGGTGGCTTTGCTGGTCTTGATTGCAGTATCGATCGCCGGGTTAGTTTCCAAGGAGGAAGTATTTCTCGGGTTCGCCAATTCGGCGGTGATCACCATCTGGGCAGTTTATATCGTTTCCGGGGGATTGTTCAAGACAGGTGTTGCAGACAAATTAGGTTCTGCCATTCTCCGCCTGGCAGGCACAAGTGAAGTCCGTTTGATCACAGTGATCATGCTCACCTGCGGAATCATGTCTGCTTTTATGAACAATGTCGGAGCCGTGGCGATTCTAATGCCTGCGGTGATCAACATATCGAAAAAAACAGACATCCCCGTTTCTAAACTGCTGATTCCGCTGGCTTTTTCTTCTCTGCTTGGCGGAAAAATGACTCTGATCGGAACGCCGGCCAACATCCTGGCACAGGGAATTCTGGTTGCAGAGAATCTACCCAGCTTCGGTTTCTTTGAAATCACTCCCATGGGCATCTTAGTGCTCTCCACTGGTATCGTGTACATGGTGCTGGTTGGTCGCCATTTTCTTCCCGTTCGAGAAACAGCTACTGATCCTTTTTCTTCATCCCAATTGCGAGAATATATCAGCGATGTTCAAATAACACCGCAGAGCCCATTGAATGGGAAGAACCTGTATGAATCAGGATTAGGGGCAGACCATGATTTAACCGTTATATCGATCATCCGGGATGGCAAACCTTTGGTCGGACTTCACCGCGATGTCACCATCCAAGAAAATGACCACCTGATCCTCGAAGGTTCAGCTCAAAACCTGCTGGCAGCTCAAGATGACTTGCAATTTAATATCGATACTGACCATGATTTTGAGATATCGGATTTGGATACCGAACAATCCTATATTTTTGAAGCCACCCTGGCACCTCGATCAACGATGGTGGGACGCACGTTGAGCAAAGTGAATTTCAGGGACAGCTTCGGATTAACCACGCTGGCTATCTGGCGCCAGGGTGAAGTGATCACAGAACATCTTAGAGATGTCATACTGCGTTTTGGAGATTCTTTATTGCTCCAGGGACCACCAGGGAGAGTGCGTGCCTTGCAGAATGGGAATGAATTCTTAGTCCTCGAGCCCGTGGAGTATGAACGTAATCGTTCCCGCAAAGCACCACTTGCTGCAGGTATTATGATCCTGGTAATCTTGTTGGCGATCCTCACTGACCTGGGTATTGCGGTCGCCATGCTGATTGGGGCAGTATCGATGGTTGTTACCGGGTGCTTGACCATGGATGAGGCCTACGAGAGCATAGATTGGCGCACGGTGTTTCTGGTGGGTGGCATGCTATCTTTAGGGTTCGCAATGGAAAACACCGGTACTACCCAATACCTTGCAGATAATCTGCTAAATCTCCTAGGAGATTATGGACCAATTGGTCTGCTGGCTGGAATTTATTTACTCTCTGCGCTGATCACCCAACCGATGTCGAATGCTGCTGCGGTTGTCTTAATCGTACCCATTGCAATTGACACGGCTCTGGGGCTGGGCGTCAATCACCTAACCTTCACCATGGCGGTTGTGATCGGAGCCGCGACCAGCTTCCTCTCTCCTGTTGGTCATAAGGCAAACGTACTGGTCTTCGGTCCTGGGGGGTACAAATTTGCAGACTACCCTCGCGTTGGCGCGTTGCTTACTGTTGCTTTATTCATCGTCTCAATGATTTTCTTGCCGATCTTTTGGCCGCTTGAATAATGCCTTGCAGAGTCCATCACAGCAGGAAGCACCACCTTTTAAAAATATCATCCCGTATGATGAATTGAACCTTGGGGAATTTTTTCTGATTTTTTTGGTTTTAAGTAGCATACCGGTAATCGGTTTCGGAATTCAACAGAATCGTAAACATACCCGCGAAAGCGGATATCCCTCCCTCCCCTCATCATAATCAGCACCCGGTACTCCAGGTGTTCCGTCCACCAATACATACTAAGATGTAGACAAATCGATAGCAGCTTTTCTCCCCAGGACTATTGGGTGCATCCAGCCGGAGATCCCGGGCAAACCTGAAATGAAATTATGAAATGACGCCAGCATGGTTTTCCGAAAAAGCCGGGAAACAACTTCAACGCACTTTTTTATATAAATAACCATCCCTTCAACCCATCCGGAATTCATTGGCTCTTAACTAACAGGCGAGTGTCATCCGGTGAGCACCCTTTCGTTTAAAACCTAAATCAAAAGAAGAAGTAAACTGCTGCTATTTACTTTCTTCTATTGATTCAGGCAGAACCTTAAAATCGGACTGTAAAAATGTTTATTGAGTCAATCCAAAATCTATGGCTAAATTCTGGATCGTGAGAGCGGTGCCTTCAATGACTGCAAATAGGAAGAATAAACCCACAACCATAACGATGATGTAGAAAATGGGTAATAAAATCGTACGCCAACCCTTAAATTCATTCGCTGCTGCAGTTCCTATCCACACGCCAAAGAAGGAGAGCAGAACGCCCAATAATCGCGCGACGGGACCAATGACCGGAATGAAATTAATTAACTCCAGGATATGCGCACTTTGGGCAAACCCTACAACTCTTACTGTGCCACTCGTGCCCAATTTTCCACGCAATAATCGTGTCGCCATGATAATCACTAAAACACTGATGGCCCATGCGCCAATTCGGACAAGAATGTCCACCAGGTCAAAATGACCTTGGCTGGTTATCGATTGCAGTACCTGTGCAACTAATGCAATTAATAACGCTGGACCGGTCATATAAGCATCTTTCGCTACCGCCAGGTACGCTTCGCGGCGGAGTGTAATCGCATTCCATCCATAACCTAACCACTTCCCGACTTGGCTTAAGCCTTTCATGATTACAGCCCATGCCCATGGATCTACTTTACTTTCCATTTGCAGATCAGGCACTGGGGTTGGCCCTGGTAAACCGACGCGCGATTTCAAGATGGGCATGACTTCCTGGGAATTTCGGGTTTCAGGGATCACCATATCACCTGGGTGAAAAATGAAAGCATCGGTTTGCTCTCCACCCAGCCCACCATGGCTTCCGATCAGTTCTTCCAGGGCAGCCACCGTATTATCCGGGTAAAGCGTGCTGTTCAGGATCAAATCACCAGCATTCGAGAAATCAGCGATGCGTCTCACCTGCCATGCACGTAGCGCGACATCACCGTAAGGTTCGAGCGGATCTTTCCCGATAACTTGACCAGTGTGAAGGTTGCGAGCTCCCCCCTTGCCAAATGCAACTGGCTCACCATCATCTTCATAAGCCACTACAAAGCCAATCCCTTCGTGCGCAACAAGAGCATCCACCATTCCCGGATAGGCTTCATTCAACTCATTGAGTGTAATTTTGCGTGGAAACAAATCGAAATACACTTGGGCAAGGTTTCCACTATAGCACAGGGTGACTTTGGCGGGATCAACTTTCTGGCTCCCTGGATTTCGATCGAGATTGCTTTGCATCGCCCTCTGGGTCCCATCCAGCATCGAGCGTCCGACCGCCCCTGCCACCTTGTTGTCTTGCATATTCTCCAGCTCACCCATCATGGCAGCTACACCGATTGTTCCATCATCACCACCACCTGTGCCAACAGCATTGGTACCTGAAGGCAATTGCTGCTTGATGAAATCGAGAATACCAACCTCATAGCGCTGTTTGAAAGTGGCCCCAAATGACTGGCCATGATCTGACAACAGGATGAACTCATATGGACGCGGAGCATCTTCCTCCATTGCTGTGAGTATTAAGCCGATCGAACGGTCAAATTGGCTCAGTGTCAGCATGGCATCCTTGGTCCAGGGTCCAGAATGATGGGCAACTTCGTCATATCCTGCGAAAAGCGTGTACATGGCAGGAACACCTCGCACAATATCGAGAATCGTGAGATACACTCCTACATCTCGCAAGAAGATATTGGTTGCTGCCCTTAGAAATGGATATCCTTCGTGGAGGCGGTTGAGCCGTGGCTTTACATCCTTTCTGCGCTGCTGCCATCCCTGCCATAACTCCTGTCCAATATCGATGAAATAAAGCACCAGGACGCGCATAAAGAAATATGGATTCCTCATCAGCAGGTACATATCCTGGGCACGTTTTCGCTTATCTTCTTCCGTCTCGGCTTTAATTTTTGAAAAAGTTAAAATTGATTTCGTAGCATCACCGCTGAACATATTCGCGATGCTCGATCCTCCCTCCAGCAAACCCTGCCCATTTGAAAGTTCCGGTTCGATTTCAGCAGCAGCCTGGCCTCCTGCTAGCAAGCGATTGGTCTTTTTATCCAACCACCGGAATGCAGGAATATTTGTGTTATTTCCCTGTAAAATGCCCGCCTGGCAGGCTGGGGTGGTTGCTGGTAAGCCACAATCCACCCGGGATAACTGGTACCCCTTTTCATCCATCAATTTCTTGATATGCGGCATATAACCATCTTCAATAGCCTTGGCGATGTGATAGTAGCTCAGACCATCAATTTCCACCATCACCACACCACGTGTATTTTCATCCTCGGCAACTTCACGTTGGCGGACAGCTTGACGTTTAACTAGATTGCCATAAAAAGAATCATCGCTATCTATGTTGAGCAGAGTGGTCAGGATTGTATTCACAAAAGACAAGAACAGACCCCCAAGAAAAGCTGACCACAGGTTGTTCACCTCAAATCCCGGCAGTAATGCAGAAGTGATTAATAAGGTAATGGCATTAATAATAAATCCAAGCAAAAATAAAACAATCCACCCCAAGGGCATTGCCAATAATAATATGATTGGCCTGATTAATAAATTTACGATACCTAACAATAATGCTGCTGCGGTAGCTGAAGCAAAAACCGGGAAATCCCCAACAGGATTAATCGTTATCCCAGATATCGTCCAGGATGTGAGCAGCAATGAGATCGTATCCACAAACCAGACCACCAGGAAACGGACAAATTGCTTCAGCAGGTGCGCTAGTGTTTTCATATTTAATTCCTCCTTAAAAATAAAAGCATTTTTAAAGAATAGATAAGGATCAAATTATAGTTGATTATTGATGGATGAGTTCATTATTTCAGAGAAGATATCCTCCTCAGAAGGAGGGTGAATAGCTGCTCACTTATCCTGGGTAGGTAGATAAGGCATCGCAGGTCCCTCAATACCCAATAAATCTGCGAGCGCAGAGCGCATTGCTGTGCGATCATCCCAGGAGTATTCAATCTCACCAAAACACATGGATTGTTCGTGTCCTTTGCCGCATGAAATTACCACATCACCTGGGCTTGCCAGGTGCAGGCCAAAACGGATAGCTGAGCCACGATCTCGAATCCGCCAATAATCATGACCTTCAACTCCTCCCTGTGAGCGCACTCCATCAGCCATGTTTGAAAGAATTTCATCCAGGGATTCACTGCGCGGATCCTCAGCTGTTAGCACGGTGTAATCAGCAAGCCTGCCAGAGACTTTTGCCATCATTCCCCGCTTTGCCTGGTCTCGTAAACCTGCTGATCCAAAGATCGCGATCACCTTTCCTTGAGTCATCCGTCTTGCAGAACGGAGTGCATTCTCCAGGGCGTTTGGCGTATGTGCAAAATCCACGATCGCAATGAAATTCTGGCCCAGATCGATCACTTCCATCCGTCCAGGGATCCCAGGCAGATTCGCTATCCCCTCTTGGATATGCTTGCCGTCGATTTCCAATCCAACCGCAGTTGCAGCTACAGCAGCCAGACAATTTAAAACATTGTAATCCCCGAGTAAATTGCTGCGCACCAACAGCGGTGGGGTATCACCCACCATTGCTGAAAAACTGATTCCACCGGGATGAATTTGAATATCGGTCGCTTTAACCTCGGATCCTCCACTGCATCCATAAGCCACACTTTCCACCCTTGGTTCTAAACTATCAACCAATTCAGCCAGGTATTGATAGGAACTATCATCCTTGTTGAGCACTGCCAGACGATGCAGCCTGGACTCCTTATGGACTGACCTCGATAATTCAACAAATAACTCCCCTTTCGCAGCCAGGTATTCAACATAAGTGCCGTGGTAATCAAGGTGCTCGTGGGTGATGTTTGTCACCACACCCATGTCAAATTCGCATCCCGCAACACGTTTTTGTGCCAATCCATGGGAGGTCACCTCCAGGATGACATGTGTGATTCCAGCAGCAACCATCTCTGCAAGATAACCCTGAATTTGTGGGGCTTCTGGTGTTGTGACATGGAATCCGGTATCCAATACTCTTTCACCAATTTGGGCATTAACAGTCGTGATCATGCCAGTTTGAATCCCCGCCGCTTCCAAGATTTTATAGATTAGATTTACAGTGGTGGTCTTTCCATCTGTACCAGTAACACCAATTACAGTAAGTTCTCTTGCTGGAAATCCATGAAAAGCAGCCGATATCTGTGCAAGGGCTAAGCGTGCATCGGTGACCCTGAGATAGGGTACCTGAACATCCAGGACATCACGGGTGCCGACAATTGCAGTAGCTCCTCGATCAACAGCCTCTGGAATGAATTCGTGCCCATCAAAAGACTGCCCCTCAAGGGCAATAAAAACATTTCCTGGTAATGTGGAACGGGAATCAAGAGCAATTCCGGTAACTTTAATTCCTGGTTCCTGGATTTGGAAAGTCTGTGGAAAGCGGCTTACCAGCTGATCTAAAAATACCTGGGACATAATTTATGAATTACGCCCAAGGAAATTCCCTGGGCGTAATCATCACCTTCTAAGAAAATAAGCTATATCTTATTCATGAAAAAAAATCTCTTAGTACAGACTCTGCTGCATGGACTGGAGTTGACCGCTGACAGAGCCATCCAGCACCTTGTCGCCAACCCGGACGATCAACCCACCCAAAATCGCCGGGTCTACCCGGAATGTTACCGTTGCCTGTTCTCCTATTTTGGCGAGAACATCCTGCTTGACCGTATCTTTTTCTTCATCAGTCAGTGGAAGTGCACTCGTAACTTCAGCAGAGGCGCCGCCGAGTTCCTGACCCTCCAGGACAACTACCTGATCAGATTTTACACCCGAGAAAAACTCATTGATTAATGCTCGCTGACGTTGTTCATCTAATGAGGCATTGATCAGCTTTTGAGCAGCAGCAATCGCCAGGGCGGCTACTTGCCCACGCATATCTCCAAGGATGCGTTCACGTTCACCTTCTACCTCGGCTAAAGCTTCATCGCGCTTTTTAGCTGCCTCTGCTTCTGCAGCTGCAATAACCTCTTTGCCCTGGGTTTCCGCCTTCAAGTTTGCATCCCGCAGGATCTGGCTGGCTTTGGCTTGTGCATCAGATAATACTTTTTCAGCTTCCTGCTCTGCATTTTGCCTGGCTTCAGCAGCCACCCGGGCATCTTCCAATCCTTCTGCAATCGCATTGCGCCTTCTCTCCAATAGGCCCAAGATCGGTTTGTAGACCCATGCACGCAAGACTACGAAAATGATCGCGAAGTTAAATATTTGAACGAACAAATAGCCTAAATTAAGTCCTAATCCTTCCACTATGGTGCTCCTTTCTTGAAATTATTCTCTAACCATTCAACCTGGTGTGGGTATAACCAACTCCCACAAGCACCACAGGTTTATCCTACGAACAGGATCAGGAGGGCAACTACCAGACAGTAAATTGCCACTGCTTCGGTAAAGGCAATGCCCAGGATCATGTTCGTCTGGACATCACCACTGGCATCCGGATTGCGTGCAATGCCTTGAACAGCACCGTTAACCAACAACCCGATTCCAACACCTGCACCAATTGTTCCGACCATTGCCAAACCGGCTCCGATTAGTCTTGCGGCTGCGACTTCCATGTGATTTTGTTTACCTCCGTGGTTTATTACAGAATTTATGATTTCAATTACGGGCAAGCCCGCGAGCGAGAGTTTGATAATTATGCGTGGGCACCTTCAGCACCTTCATCTTCGTGATGCTCACCGTGCCCTTGTGTTGCCTGCGCCATGAAGACCATGGTCAGCATGCCAAATACAACTGCTTGAATTAAACCAACGAAAAATTCCAGACCCAAAAACATAGACTGGACAAACACCGGGATCAGGGTACCGATCACGAACAGTAGCACTGATCCTGCAAAGATATTTCCAAATAAACGGAAGGAAAACGATAACAGCTTGGAAAACTCAGATATCAGCTCTAATATCCCGACGAAGAAGTCGAGTAAACCAAAGGCTGGACGGCTGAAAATACCACCCACGTTGATGAATTTTGTAAAATAGGTAGCACCTAAAGACCTTACCCCCATTACCTGAGTCATTAGAACTGCAATTAAAGCTAGTCCAACGGTAAAGTTTAGATCTGTGGATGCAACTCTCAAATATGGAATCAAGCCATATCCACCTTCATGAGCTTCCCCTGCGGATTCACCAGAGGTGGGAACGATCGTGTACACTCCTGGCATGACCTGCTCAATTGGATATCCATGCTCACTGTGCTCTAAACGACCGATGCTGTCCACACCTGGGATCAGCTCCATCCAATTTACTACCAGCACCAATAAGGTAATCGTTGCAAAGAATGGAAAGATGCTCTTGGCCCATTTTCCTGCGGTAGATTCGGTCAGGTTATTTATCAGCTCCAAAATTGCTTCAATAGCACCGGGGATGCCTCTGGGGATCAATTCCCCACTTCTTACTGCGCGTCTGACAGCGATTGCGATCAGGATCAAGATCACATCCGCGATCAGCGTTGCCACCAAAGTATTGGTTAAATAGAAATTGCCAAATAACGGGGTCTCAGATACATTTTCAGCCGGCAGCTGGATGTGCGGCAGCACCGGAGAATAATAGCTCACCGCAACAATATTCAGGATGACCAATCCCAAAATAATCCAACGATTTACACCGTATCGCCACTTCCTAGAGGGTGTTTCCACGATCGATGGCCTCCTCCTCTTGCTTAGATTTTTGCACAGGTGGTCTTGCGAAACGGGCGGTGACAGATTTCACCACCCAAAACATGACTATTAATGTAACTGGGACGCTTGCAACCATGAGCGTAACAGTGAATAGAGCACCGTAATCAAATTGTTTATCAAGCCAACGGCCTGCAATAAATGAAACCAGGATAATTGCAACGGTCAATAAACCAACGAGACCGGCTACGACTGCCAGCGTCAGGTTGAACTTGCTAAGCGCCGTTTTATGATCAGGCGATTGACCTGTCTGGCTCATGGCGCGCCGATTCTAACACATGCAGACAACACTCGTCAATGTGCAAAAAAGGACAAATAAAGGTTACTTTGTCTGAACAAACGGGTCTCTCTACCATAACGAGTGTCTTATTCCTTAACCACCTAGAAATAAAGCCGATGCTGCCCTTGTTGACCAATCAGCCCAGGGTCCAAATAATGTACCTAAAAGAATAATTCCTATGATAAGAACGGTGAGAGCCAGCGTATAAGGACGGGTCAATGGTACCGGTTGATCCTCCTCTTCGGAACGGAACAGGTAAACCACCTTGAGCACCACCAGGTAGTAGTATAAACCAACAATAGCATTCAACACACCGATGATCGCCAACCAGATCAGGTCAGCTTTTACCGCAGCTGCAAAAACGAAGAATTTTGCAACGAACCCACCTAGAGGAGGCATACCTGCCAGCGAGAGGAAAGTAACCAGCATGAACAGGGCTAATTTCGGTGAGCGCCGGCTGAGGGCAGCATAATCTGAAATCTGATCAGAACCCGAGATTCGCCAAAATGCGGCAACAGCTCCGAAGGCTGCCAGGTTGGTGATCACGTAAGCCAATAGATAAAATACGACCGAGGCAATTCCTAATTCGGAAAGGGCTGCTACACCAATCAATGCGTAGCCTGCATGGGCAATCGAAGAATACGCCAGCAGGCGTTTAATATTCTTCTGAGCGAGCGCCAGCGCATTTCCTAATGTCATCGAGAACACGGATAATGCGGCAACAATAATCACCCAGTAAGGGATCACATCTGGTTCAGCGTAAACGGTCAACAGCACCCGCATCAGAACCGAAAAGCCAGCAGCCTTGGAGGCTGTTGACAAGAATCCAGCCACTGGAGTGGGTGCACCTTCATATACATCTGGAGCCCAGAAATGGAAAGGAACCACAGATATTTTGAAGCCAAAACCTACCAAGATCAGGACAAGTGTGCCGATCGCCAATATCAAAGATACGTCACTTGATACCAGGATCTCGGTAATTGCATAAATATTGGTCGTGCCTGTAAAGCCATAGATCAGGCTGAAGCCGTATAGCATGACGGCTGAGGTCAGTGCCCCGAACAGGAAATATTTGTATCCCGCCTCTGTCGATTTGTCATCCTGCTTGAAAAAGCCTGCCAGGATATAGAGTGGGATGGAAGTGGTTTCAATTGCCAGGAAAAGCATGACCAGGTCCGCGGAGGAAGCCATCAATGACATGCCGATCGTCGAGACCAGCAAAAGCAGGTAAAATTCACCCTTTTGCCCCAGCAATTCCATTTCCATGGCAAACAAGCTGGTTATAGCTGCGCCGAAGATGAATAATAAGGTAAACGAATATCCCAGCCAATCATGGCGCACCATGCCACCCCACAGCTGGGTTGATACATCGCCGGGTCTGGCAAAAATTAGAGTAATGATAAATACCAGCGCCAAGCCGCCTGCAGTTAACCACCCCAGATTGCGTTTCTCTTTTCCGCGCCAGACCAAATCGTACGCCAGTACCAACAGGGCCAGCACGGCAAGGCAGATCTCCGGAAGAATCGCACGGATCATTTCAGAACTAATGCTCATGAACACCTAAGCACCTCCCAGTAGGCGCAGTATGTTCTCAACTCCAGATTCAACCATCGTGACCATGACGGTTGGATACACGCCGACAACAATCAAAATTGCACTGAGTAAAACCAGGGCTACCTTATCCAGGACAGTCACATCCCCGAAATGACCAACAAATTCCTCTGGCATTTTGCCAAAAAACACCCTGCCGATAACACGGATGATATACGAGGCGGTTATCACGATCGAAATTGAGGCTACAATCGCGATCCACGGTTGGAAGCGCCACAATCCCATAAAAATGGGGAATTCAGCTACGAAACCTGAGAATCCTGGCATACCCATCGAAACCATACCCCCCACAATGAAAGCTGCAGCAACCAGCGGCATCAGTCGTGAAAACCCTCCCAGGTGTGGAATTTCCCGCGTATGCGCCCGGTCATATATCACACCAACCACAGCAAAAAAGAGAGCCGTCATAATACCATGGGAAAACATCTGCACACCCGCACCCAGCATGCCATCTCCATTCAAGGTGGCAAAACCCATCAAGACCAGTCCCATGTGGGAAACCGATGAAAAACCGATCACGTACTTGAAATCAGTTTGGACCATGGCGATAAAGGCACCATAAACTACATTGATCAGCGTGAGAACGATAATCCATGGCAAATGGAACCTCGCGCCTTCTGGAAGCAGCATAATCCCCACCCGCAAGGCAGCAAATGCACCTAATTTCATCAATACGCCTGCATGAAACATGGATACTGCCGTAGGTGCTGCAACATGCCCATCCGGGCTCCAATTGTGGAAGGGGAAAATACCTCCCAGGACTGCAAATCCGAAGAAGACAAAGGGGAACCAGAATTTTTGAAATTCGGGTGAGAACCCGGCAGTTTCCAGCTCCAGCATGTTGAAGGTGCTTAATCCGGATGAAAAATACATGGCAAGTATGCCGATCAGGGCGATCACTGACCCAATAAACAGGTACAGGGTTAACTTCATGGCAGCATACTCTCGGGTGACCTTCCAACCCCAGATTGCGATCAGCAGGTACATCGGGAAGACCGCGATCTCGTAGAAGAAGATCAATCCGAATAAATCAAGGGAGGCAAAAACCCCGAATACACCAGAGGCAAGGATAAACAGGAAAGCAAAAAACTCTCTTGGGCGGTCATCGATACCCCAGGATATCAGTACACCAGTAAACATCACCACACCGGTCAGCACCATCAGGGGTGTGCTCATCCCGTCCACCCCCATATGATACGAAATCCCTAGCGGTGGGAACCAATTATATTTTTCTACAAATTGGTAACCACCTGCCGCAGTGTCATAAGAGAAATACACCCAGGTTGAGAGAGCCAAAGCAATGAACGACGCTGCCAGGGCAGTCATGCGAACTTCGGTCTTCCGTTCACCGGGAATCATCAAGATTATTAGTCCGGTGATGATGGGGGTAAAGATGATTACACTAAGAATTGGGAATGCCATCATTAACCTCAATCAAGAATAGAGCGAATAGAACATCATCACAGCCCGGTTGATAACGTCCAGCAGTACTGATGGCCATACCCCAATAAGGAGCATCAGCACCATCAGAGGCGTGATGATGAACGCCTCGCGAACATTGATTTCACTCAAATTTCCAATCCACCGCTTATTTAATGGTCCGTGGAGGACCTGCTTGATTCCTTTCAGGATATATGCACCGGTAAAGAAGAGACCGATCATGCTCAATACAGTGAACAAGGTAAAGATTGGCCAGGCACCCCGCACCACAAGGAATTCAGAGATGAATCCTCCCATACTGGGTAATCCCAGGGAGGCCATCGAGACAAAGATCAAAATCCCTCCATATACCGGGATCAGAGGGAAAAGACCTCCGTACTCGTTTAGGTCTCTGGTATGCGTGCGTTCATAAATCACCCCCACTAAGAAAAACATCCCGGCTGCAGACAATCCATGGTTAAACATCTGCAGAACAGCACCATTCAAGGCTAATGTTGCACTTTCCGAGTTGATGGCGAACGCAGCTGCAGCAATCCCCAGGATAACGAAACCCATATGATTGACAGAAGAATAAGCAACCAGTCGCTTGAAGTCTTTTTGGCCGTAAGAAGCCAGCGCACCAAAGATAATCGCCATGGTCGCAAGGAATGCCAGAGCGCCTGCATAATAATGGGATTCTTCAGGGTAAAGCGGCAGCACCAGGCGCAGGAAACCATAAGCACCTAATTTCAGCAATACCCCCGCCAGGATCATCGAACCAGCGGTCGGTGCTTCAGTGTGTGCATCTGGCAGCCAGGTATGGAATGGCCAAACGGGAACTTTAATTGCAAAGGCGATCACAAACGCCCAAAAGGCAACCGTCTTCACGGTGCTAACAGGAATACCCATCAAGGTTCCCTGGAGGTTGCCAATATTCTCGAACAGCACCGGCATATCAAAAGTTCCTGCAACCACACCGATCAACTGGATAGCCAGGAGCAAGCCCAGCGAGCCAGCCATGGTGTAGATCATAAACTTGAAGGAAGCATAGGTTCTGGCTTTGATCTTACGTCCCCAAATCTCGCGTTCCCCTTTCTCACTACCCCACTGGTTGATCAAGAAGTACATGGGAACCAACCCAAACTCCCAAAATACGAAAAAGATCAATAGATCAAGGCTGAGGAATACTCCCAGCATGCCCATCTCGAGCAGTAGGAAGAAGAACATATATACCTTGACACGGTCCTTAATGCTGTAGGATGCAAGAATAGCCAGCGGTGTAAGGAAAGTGGTCAGGATAACCATGGTTAGAGAAATTCCATCTATTCCTACATGGTAAGATGAGTTTATCGGTGGATACCAGATATACTGCACCTGAAATTGGAATCCTGGCTGGTCTGGAACAAAGTTCGCCCAAAGGATAAGAGATAAAGCCAGCGGAATCAGGCTTCCCAGGAAGGCTACCCAGCGGATCAGTTTAACCTCTTCACCAGGCAGAATGACAACCACAACTGCCACGATTAATGGGGAAAAAAGTATGAGGGTCAGCAGGTGATTAAAGATAAATTCCATTCTGCGCTCCTGAATCCCTGAGTCAAATTAACCTCGTTATTATTGGTTTTTATATTTTTCATGGTTGTGATAGGAAAAACAGATAATAGAATAAAGTACCGAACGCGATGACTAGAGCCATGACCATATACTGTTGGACGCGGCCGGTCTGAATAAAGCGACCTGAACGACCAATACGCTTGACACTTTCGCCGACAAAATCACCAAATCCATTGATCACCGGTTTATCAATATAATTGCGCAAAATGCCTCCCAGGCTGAAGATTATGCGCGCAACAAAATGCAAAAAGCCATCAATGATCGTGCGATCCATCCATAAATATGTGAAAGTGCTTGCCAGCCAATATGCAGGTCGAACAAAGATGTAATCATAAAGTTCATCAAAGTAGTACTTATTTTGCAGCAATTTGTAGACCGGACCGAGGAGTTTTTCCAGTGGGTCTTGTGCGCCAGCGGGCAAACCCCGGTAAACCCACCAACCCAATGCCAGTCCACCCAAAGACACCACCAGGGAGATTACCAGTGGTACCCAATGGAATGCGATCGTTTCAGGAAGTTCAGCGAGGGTCTCACCAACGAACTCGTGCACAAAATTGGGTATAAAACCGCCGATTACCGGGAAGTCTTCTGGAATTCCTGGCCACCCGGCAACAACCGCAAACACCGCCAGGACGACCAGTGGTAAAACCATCGTCCATTTAGATTCAACAGCGTGCCCAGCCGATTCGGTTCGTGCTTGACCCAGGAAAGTGAGCGTGATCTGGCGCATGGTATAAAAAGCGGTCAGCAGAGCAGCAAATGCCAGCACAATCAAGACCGGCCAATTTGCGTGGGCAAAAGCATCCGCCAGGATTTCATCCTTGGACCAGAATCCAGCCGAAAGGAATGGAAAACCCGATAAGGCCAGGCCGCCGATCAGGAAAGTCCAGAATGTGAAGGGCATTTTCTTCCGCAGCCCTCCCATGTTGAACATATCTTGAGGATCAATCTCTTCCCCGGTATGCAGCACGCCATGCTCCACCCCATGGATTACAGAACCAGAACCAAGGAATAATAAAGCTTTGAAGAATGCATGGGTAAATAAATGGAAAGCGGCTGCTACATAGGCTCCAATGCCTATCGCGGCGATCATGTAGCCTAATTGTGAAATTGTTGAAAAAGCCAGCACGCGCTTGATATCATTCTGGGCAACCGCGATCGTAGCTGCAAAAAGACCCGTGAAGGCGCCAATAAAGGCCATCACATTCATTGTGAGGGTCGGTTCGCCATGGTGCATCCCAGCAGAAATGATGGGAAAGACCCGGACCACCAGGTATACACCTGCCGAGACCATTGTTGCAGCATGAATCATCGCTGAAACTGGGGTGGGACCTTCCATCGCATCCGGCAACCAAACATGCAGCGGAAATTGGGCTGATTTTCCAACTGTGCCAAAGAAGAGGAACAATCCAATCAATACTGCTGCCGAAACCCCAAAGATCGGTGCACTGGTCGAGGTAAGCATGGCAAGCGTCTCTTCGGAGAAAATTACATCGTAGCTCAGGCTGCCTGCCAGGGAGTACAAATACGCCAAGCCCAGCAGCATAACCACATCACCAACACGCGTGGTCAGAAAGGCTTTGATCGCCGCCGCCCGGGCTGATGGCTTTGCATACCAGAAGCCAATCAACAGGTATGAACACAAACCCATGATCTCCCAGCCCACGAATAAGGTCAGCAGGTTGTTAGAGATCACCAGCACGTACATACCAAAGGCAAACAAGGATAAAAACGCAAAAAACCGCGAATACATCGGTTCAATCGAAGGTACCCGATGTTTATGTCCCTGCTCATCTTCAACGGTCGCCCCATGCGGGGGTAGTCCAGGTTGATCGTGGTCACCTTTGGGCTGTCCATAATTCTGGTATCCAACACTGTAGAAAATAATCACCAAAATCGTGATGGCAACAAAGAACAGGGTCGCAACTGTCAGCGGATCGACCCAGACTCCAATCTGGAACCAGGTATCCCCGGTTGGAAACCAATTTAATACGGATGTAAATGGCTCTTCACCAAGGTGACCGGAGCGAATTGCAAGCGTCACGATCACCATGCTGCCAATGAAGGAAAGAAAAGTTGCAGTGATGGCTAAAATGTGGCTGAGAGATTTGCTGCGGTTGGTTAGGAAAATAATCAAGAAGAATGCCAGTATGGGTGGAACAGGTAGCAACCAGACAAGTATCGATGGTTCCATTATTGTCCTCCGCTTACCACTTTAATAGGTCGATCTCGTCGGCCGCGATCGAATTGCGGCGTCTGAAGATGGAGATGAATAATGCCAGACCAACAGCCACTTCAGCTGCTGCCACCGCAAACACAATGACACCAAAAGCCTGACCTGTGATTGATTCCGGACTGCGAAAGCGCCAGAATGCAACTAAATTGATCACAACCGCGTTGAGCATCAGCTCAATACCCATGAGAATTGCAATGGCGTTCTTGCGTGCCAGAACACCATACAGCCCAATACAGAAAAGCGCAGCTGCAAAAACTAAGAAATAAGACAAAGGAATCATGATTTTCTCTCCCAAGCTACTACTACTGCGCCAATCAGGGCTGCCAGCAGCAGAACCGAGGCGATTTCAAACGGGATCACATAACCTTCTGGCGAGACTAATGCGGTTCCGAGCACCTGGATTGAATCAAAATCCTGCGGTAATTCTTGTAAGGTTGTCTGAAATCCAGGCCAGGAGCTCAGCATCCATACCAGACTTGTAAAAAGTAATAGTGCTATCAAACCAGCCAACCACCAGCCTTTATTCACATTACTGCCCGGCTCCTGCCTGACCCTGCGAGTCAGCATGATGGCAAAGATCATCAGGATGGCAATCGCACCGATATAAATCACTACCTGGACCACGGTAAAGAAAGTTGCACTGAGCAGCCCGTACATGACTGCCACACCAAATAATGTCAGGATCAACCACAGGGCGGCATGGATCAAATTGCGAGCGGTGACCACCATCACAGCTCCGCCCAGGGATACGACTGCGGTAATTAGAAAAACCACGTGCATAACGGTCATTACCCTACTCCTGTCCAACCAATTCTTTAACATCTGTTTCCGGAGAAACAGCTACTGGTCGTTCCTCACCAATGCGAATACGCTCTGTGCGTGCATATTTGCGCAAGATCAATAACGTACCCCATACAATCAATAAATTCGCGCCAAGCATCACCAGGGAATACCACAAGGTTGGTACGCCGGCCAATACCTTATCCAGGATCGCTACAACGATTAACAAAAATAAAGCCAATGGGGTGAGGAATTTCCAGTTGAATCCCAGCATTTGATCTATTCGCACCCTGGGGAATGAATACCGGATCCACATGATCAGGTAATAAACCAGGAAAGCTTTGATAAATAGGTAAACTGGACCAAGGATTGGAACCTGGTCAACAAATGGTCCCCTCCAGCCTCCCAGGAACAGAGTTGAGATCAATGCAGACACGGTCAAGGCGTGCAGCAGCTCACCTGCGTAAAACAACCCAAACTTCATTCCGGTGTATTCGATATGGAAACCTGCCACGATCTCTGACTCCGCCTCGCTGATATCGAAGGGGGTGCGCCCCAACTCGGCGATCGACGATACCAACAATATGACCGCTGCTAAGGGAACAACAAATATATACCAGGGACTCTGGGCCGCAACGATGGTTTGCATTCCCATTGATCGAGCCAGAAGCACCGGAACCAGCAGGGCGATGATCATGGGTACTTCATACGCAATCATCTGGGCTACTGTGCGAAAAGCACCCAGCAAGGCGTATTTATTATTTGATGCCCAACCAGCCATGATAATCCCCAGGGTGCCGATTGAACCAATCGCAACCACGTAAAGTACTGCAACATTGATATCGGCGCCGATTACCGTAGGGGCAAGGGGAACAACTGCCCATAACAATAAAACCGTAGCCAGCGCAATGATTGGTGCCAGGTTGAAGATAAATTTATCCGCTCCAATTGGCAGGATATCTTCCTTGATCAGTAGTTTAATTACATCTGCGATGGGTTGAATGATGCCAAATGGCCCAACGCGATTTGGTCCAAATCGATCCTGGAAACGAGCGACCATCTTTCTTTCGATCCACACCAGCAAGATGTCGACAACCAGGACGAAGGTCGCCAGGATGACAACACCCAATAATGCCAATATCACCGTAATAAGACCATCTGATAATCCCCAACCGGAAAAAATCGCTCTTAACCAAGCAGCTATGGAATTGACCGGATCGCTCATTCCAACTCTCCAATTCGATAATTTGCCACTGAAATTAATACGCATAAAAAGGCTGAGGAAACATTTCCATCAGCCTTTTGAAATTTTAACCTTGATCCCCCTAAACCCATTCCAGTACACCTTTGCGCCAGGTATACAGCAGTCCTGCAACGAGGATTAGGATGAAGAGCACTCCCTCAAAAACTGCAAACAGCGGAAGCTGATCGAATGCTACAGCCCAAGGATACAGGAATACAATTTCGATATCGAATATTAAGAATACCAGGGCAAAAATATAATATTGAGCTTTAAATTGAACCCAGGTTTCACCATATGTTTCAATTCCGCATTCATAAGTTTCTGATTTGAGTGAATTTGGTTTCCGAGGAGCGATCAGCCTCGGTATCAGCAATGCCGCTGCTGGAAATACAGGGGCAAGAAGAAGAAAAATTCCAATAAAGATCCAATCGTTAGGCATAAACACACCAAACCCTTCTGGATGAAGTCGAAATCGACTTCACCAGGGTTTTTTCACCTCAAAATAGATTTTACCAATGTACGAGCCAGCATTGATGGCAATGGAGAAAATTTTACCATAAATAAAATCTACCGTGATAAATTTCATTAATTCATCTCTAGAGTACGGTACATAAATTGATTTATTGCATTATAATATAGATATCTATACATCTAGACGATACAGATTTTTATAATTTTCAAGTTAACTGATGAACGATATCACCAACACAGAAGGAATACCACTGTACATTAAAATTCGCGAATCATTACGCGAGAGAATTCTGTCTGGTGAGCTGGAGCGGGGACAAAGACTTCCTGCGGAAGAGGAATTAGCCACACAGTTTGGTGTAAGCCGCATGACTGTGCGTCAAGGAATATCTGATTTGATCAATGACGGACTCATGTACCGGCGCCACGGTGTGGGAACCTTCGTTTCCTTTCCTCATATTGAGAGAGATCATAGCCGGCTTACGAATTTCTTCGATAATTCAAATCTCCAGGGTATCAAAGCTGAGGCGAATATCCTCAATGTGACCGTCATACCAGCAAAACCCAGGATTGCCAAAGCCCTGATGATCTCCAGGCAAGATCCGGTCATAAATATTGAAACTTTGCGAAAAGCTGATCATGTTCCCGTCACGCTTCACGATGCATATTTCCCCCAATATTTATTCCCCGATCTGGCGGGCGGAAACGCTGAACCCCTGGATGTTCAGAATCTCTGGACTAAATTTGAGCAGTATGGTTATCCTGTCAACCGGGCAGTTCAAAAGCTGGAAGCCCGCTTAGCGGATCAGGATTTAGCAACCATATTGAAGATCCAACCCGGTGCTCCAATCTTGTACAAGGAACGGACCGTCTATGCAAACGATGGCACACCGGTGGAATTTACTTATTGCTATAACCGAGGAGATATGTATTCATTAACTGTTACTCTTAACCGTTAATTATTTTATCTGCTCGGGGTTTTACCCTTGAGCTGACCGAAAAAAAATCGCAGAACACCAAACTAATCATATGCACGGAGGCCTATCAATGAACGAAAGTGTGCTCGAACGCCTTACCCAGGTAAATCCTGACATGGAAATCTGGTGGGATTCATCCCCCCTGGTTTTTGAATCATGGGTAAAAGAAATGGTGGCAAACGCACCACAAGAGAAAAAATCTGAAATCGAGCAGCAGCTCAACCGGATTTACGTCATGGATGATCCTGGCCAAAGCCTGGTCCGCGGATGCACCACCAATCCACCACTCTCACTGACTGCAGTGAACCAAGATCCGGCAGGATGGAACGAGTGGATCGACGATCTGATCGCTTCTAACAAGGGTCTTGAGCTGCACGATTACTATTGGCTGACTTACAAAGAGGTAATCAGGCGCGGCGCTGAGATGATGATGCCGATCTGGGAAGCTTCTGAGGGGCGTTTTGGATATATCTCTGGACAGCTGGACCCCCGCCTGTTGACTGATATAGATAAAATGGTTGAAACTGCCCAGGAGATCCGCGCCATTGCTCCAAACCTGATGATCAAGGTTCCAGCCAGTACGCAGGGCGTGGAAGTGGTGCGCACGCTGACTTCAATGGCAATTCCCACCAATGTCACTACCTGCTTTACGCTGCCTCAAATTTGGGCGGTTGCAAACGCTGCCGCTGAAGGGGTCGAAATCGCAAATAAGAATGGTGTTGACATGGACAAGTGGCGCGCAGTAATCACGATGATGATCGGGCGATTAACTGAACATCCCGTACTTGACCAGCAGGCACAGCGTAGAGGAATCCAGCTCACCTGGGCAGATAAGCACTGGTTGGGAATTTATGTTTTCCGGCGCGCGTTTCACTTGCTGAAACAAAATGGTTTGCCCAGCAAGATGCTGGCTTGTTCTATGCGCTACGGACCGATTGTGGGCGGGAAGAATCACTTCTGGGATGTAGAGAAAATTGCTGGTGACATTGTCTACACCATGCCTCCCTATGTATTGGGTCCGCTGTTCGAAAAATGTGGCGATTTAACATTCGAGGAGGAGATCCTCTACGATGACGTACCATTTGAAGTGATCGATAAAATGAGCAAAATCCCCTACGTGATTCAATCCTGGGATGAGAATGGCATGGAAATCGACCAGTTCAATCAACATCCTGCCACGATAGCCACGGCTGAAGCGTTTTCCAAAGCATCCGCAGGCCTTGAAAGTTACGTTAAAGGAAGAATGGAGGCAGTCAGCGGATAGGTTGCTGAGAAAATGGGGAAACAATCTTCCCTAATACCCAGGCCGTTCGTTGTCCTGGCTCGAGGATAATTTAAATTCTTAACAAGGAAAGTATCGCGAGGAACCCAAAGGGGCTGTCTGCAAAGGGTTGCAGACAGCCCCTGGCTATTTGGGTTACTCGGGGCAAGTTTAATCTCGCCAAAATCAGAAAGGTGACTGTCTTTTAATTTCGAGCAGTACTTGTCCTTCAGTGAACACTCCCGGCGGGGATTAAAAATCTTCATCGAGAACACGAAATCCCCAAAACAAAGTAGGGTGTCTTACCTTTTAGGGCAATCCACCTGTTTTTTCCTGATCCCTGACTTCAACAATTAGGGTAAGCTTAGAGAGAATTCATGGTAAATAAATCGGAGAACCCAGGCTGATATAATATTTTTCTGGCACCTGAACCTTATTTCATAGAACTAAGTAATCATGATGTGTCCCCATTGCAAATGAATTTTATTGGTTTCTGCTATGAAATTTCCATTCAATAAAGCTCGACCAGTCCGCTGGTGGGATTGGCCTGCAGTCCTCCTTCTGATTGCTGCGATCTATATTGCCGCCACGCGGTTAAATGCAACAAACTGGACCGATGAATTAAATATCATCCAAACGATCTCAATCCTGGGTGTTATCGCAGGTTTGGCTCTTGGGATGAGCACTTTTTCACCAAGAGTGGTCCGAATTTTTGGTTTCGTTTACGGTGCTTTTATTATCTTCTGGCGTTTGGGTCTCACATTGGGAAAGGGGGTGTTGTGGCCCGAGAGAATGATCAGTATAGGGAACAGGCTGCTGATCATCCTTGACCAAATCTTCCAACAAAAACCAGTCACCGATAATTTATTCTTCAATATTCTGATGGGTATCCTGTTCTGGACATTGAGCATTTACGCCGGATACAGTCTCACGCGTTATGGAAATGCCTGGCGAGCCGTTATCCCGGCTGGCTTAACGATGATCGTCATCCAAATTTATGATCCATTCCTGCCAGTCCGCGCCTGGTTCATTGCAGGTTTTATTTTCCTTTCCTTATTCCTAGTGGCGCGTATGAATTTTATTCATCTGAACTACCGCTGGAAAAAAGATGGGACATATCTACCTCCCTATTTGAGCCTTGATTCATTGCGCCTGGGATTAATAACCACGGTGATCCTGGTCCTGTTTGCCTGGACAGTACCTGCCGTTGCCTCTGCTGTTCCACAAGCCGAGCAAGTCTGGCTGAACGCAACCAAGCCATGGGCAGAAGTTCGCAATCAACTGAGCAACGTATTCTATTCCCTGCAGGCTTCGGTGGGCGTGGTCACAGATTTCTACGGAGAAAATTTACCTCTTGGCAGGGGTAACCCGCTCAGTGACACAACCATAATGATGATCGAGGCTCCCCCGAGGCCAGCCTTGAATGTGCGCTACTACTGGAGATCGCGGGTGTACGATACTTATGAAAACGGCTGGTCAAGCACATCACCAACAGTTAACTTTTTCTCACCCGACGAGTTCAATCTTAACTTTCCAGAATACGAAGACCGGGTTACCAGCACATTCTCCATAACGACAATTTTTCCGATTCAAAATCTACAAACACCTGCTCAACCAGTTTGGGTAAGCCGGCCAGCGAATGCTTATTACGCAGTAAATCCCGATGGTTCGATCGATTTAAGCCACCTCAAAGCTGACCCGGTGTTAATGGCTGGCGACACCTATCGTGTAGAGGCTTCCCTGACGACAGCCAGCCAGAATGAGCTGCGTGAAGCGGGTACAGATTATCCTTCCTGGGTGACATCCCGTTATCTACAGCTACCTGAAACCATCACCCCGCGCACGAAAGAATTAGCACAGGAAATCGCATCCAGCTTTGATAACCCTTACGACATCACGCAGGCAGTTACAAATTTCTTGCGCACCAACCTAACCTATAGCGATACCGTTCCAGGTGCCCCTGATGGCCAGGAGCCCATTGATTGGGTGCTATTTGATTACAAAGAAGCCTTCTGTAATTACTACGCGACAGCAGAAATCATCATGCTTCGCTCGCTCGGGATTCCCGCCCGCCTGGCGGTTGGTTATGCAGAAGGTGAGCGTGTTTCCATTGGCGAAAGTGGGATAGTACCAACACTGCAGCCGGGTGGAGAGAATATCCCGCAGGACATCCAAATTGAGGGCGATCAGTTTACTGTACGCCACAGAGATGCCCACGCCTGGCCGGAGGTGTATTTCCCTAACATCGGGTGGGTTGAATTTGAACCAACCACTTCGCAGCAGCCCATCATTCGTCCAATTGGTTTAGATCTTGACCTATCAGAGCAAGCACCCACGCAACCCGGTTTTGATGACTTTCAGGATCGAGCACGCCAGCGTCTGGATGAATTATCCGCCGCTAACCCGGCCAGTAGAGATGTGAATATCGCTGGTTTAATATTCGATCCTACACCCATCTATATATCAATAGCTGGTATCGGAATTATCGCCATCGTCTTGCTTATCCGTCGGATCCGAATTCAACGCGGGTCGCCACCCATTGCAGTGCAGCTTGAATCAGGATTTGCAAGAGTAGGTATAAAATCCCCGAAAATCTTACAGCGCTGGGCATACCATGCAAAGTTGTCACCATTGTCGCGTGCATACATTGAGCTAAATCATGCCCTTTCCCGCCTCGGGAGGAAACCGGTGATTTCCAACACTCCTTCGGAACGCGCGCAGTTCCTGGTACAGCTGCTGCCATTGGCTGAAAAGCCCGTTGAAGCAGTTATCGTCCCATACCAGAATTCTATGTATGGTAACCAAACCGCAGATACTGAAGCAGCCCAACAGGCAGGGAAAGAGATCCGGAAAATCTCCTACTTCGCAAAATTGCAGCGTTTCTTCTCCCGCTTTCAAGATCCGAAACGCAAGCATGGATCAAACGACACCAAATAATGCGTTTACCAACTGAGTAATAAATGGAAAGCGGATCAACCAATTCAGATCAACTCCCACTTGACAGGCAGATAACCCTCCTCAGCCAGCTGGCGGATAAAATCCAGGTATCCCTTGCAGATGAATTTCCAGGCGATACAGAAGCGATCTTGGAGGATTTGGCACAGCTGTCAACTTCCCTTTCAAATATCAGTGAGCAAATTCATACCCAAAAAGTAGAACATAATAATTATTTGGCATTAGCAAACATCAACCAGCTGCTCAATTCATCACTCCAGGTTGATGATGTTTTGCGGGTTGTGATGGATACCATCGTCCAATTGACCGGCGCGGAGCGAGGTTTTTTAATGCTGATGGATGATCACGATCAGCTCAGCATTCACATCGCTCGTAATTGGGAACAGGAATCCGTGGATGAAGCTGATACTGCTCTCAGCCATACGATCGTCAATCAGGTTTTACATGAAGGACAGCCCATTCTGACTACGAATGCCCAGCGTGATCCTCGTTTCGGTGGACAGGAAAGTGTCATCTCGCTGAATCTGCGCTCAATCCTCTGCATCCCTCTCAAGATAAAAGATTCCCTGATCGGGGTCATATACGCTGATAACCGTCTCCGCGAAGGGCTTTTTACAGAATCGGATAAGAATTTATTGGCAGCATTTGCAAATCAGGCCGCGGTAGCCATCGAGAATGCGCGCCTTTTTGAGTCCGTGCAAACTTCCCTCGCCGAAGTGACGGGCTTGAAAAACCTGATGGATGATATCTTTGCCTCCATCGCCAGTGGTGTGCTCACCACCGACCTTGATCACCAGGTGACACTTTCAAATAGTGTCGCTGAACATATTCTGGGAGAATCGAGAAACAGTTTACTTGGCAAGTGTATCGATGAAATCCCTCTACTTGAGGCGATCAATCTCCAAGGATATCTAAACACCATCTGCCGGACAAACCAACAAATCAAGGGGCTGCAGATTACCCACAAGTCACAAAAAGATACCCCACTCCACCTCAGATTTAACCTCTCGCCTCTGATTGATGCACATGGGGCGATCCTCGGTGCAGCGATTGTCATGGAAGACGTGACCGAGACTCACCACCTGGAAGCTCAACGCCGACTTTTCGAGCGTATGGTGGCTCCAGCAGTCATCGAGCAATTAAACCCGGATGAACTAAACTTGGGCGGAACCCGCGCGCATATTACCACTCTTTTTGCTGATATACGCGGCTATACCAGCCTCAGTGAAAGGTGCGATCCAGAGATACTGGTTTCAGTTCTAAATCGCTACCTCGGCGCTGCTACAGAAGCCATTCTCGGTGAGCAGGGGACGATCGACAAATTCATGGGGGATGCGATCATGGCTTTCTTCAATGCCCCTATCCCGCAACCCGATCATATATTACGAGCCGTGAGAGCTGCAATAAAAATTCGTTCAGCGATCCACCTGCTCCAGGATGAATTACCACCCGAAATGAGGTTGGGGATGGGAATCGGTGTACATTCGGGAGAAGCTGTTTTAGGGCTGGTTGGTACGCAAGAACGGCTGGAATATACCGCCATCGGTGATAGTGTCAACATAGCGAAACGATTGCAGGAAAATGCTGCTCCGGGACAGATTTTAATCAGTGCAGCAACTTACCAGCACATTATGGAGTCCATCGATGCTTCCCCCATCGAACCGATCAAGGCAAAAGGAAAGAGTCAATTAATTGCAGTGCTTGAAATTCCAGCATACCATTCAAACTATCCTGCATAATCCACATTAATTTCACATAAACTTACAGTTCCAATAGCTGATTCTGACCTGTTGTGAGTTATAAACAGGTCACAATTATTACTTGTTTCTAACCGGAGGATATTGGAATTGGTGAAAATGCCTTGCTATCGCTCGCATAAGTTAATTGTCTTTACTCAAAGTTTGATTTTAGTTATATTGGTGGTTTCCTTCTCCCTGCCAGCTCCAAATCAGGTTAACCTACCAATCACCGGCAGGGAAATATCCAGCCTGGGCAGCGTGATCCATCTTCCTCCGCCGACAATCGATTCCTGGACTTCTCGCGGGCAAATCCCTTCGTTAAATAGTTTTGTCGATAATCTGGTCAACGGGCAATCTTCATCAGTGCGGGGTGTTTATGTACCAGGCTTCATGGCATTACCTGTTGTCCAGCAGCCAAGTGGAAACACAGGTTTTGTATCCCAACAGCCGGGGACAGTTACACAATTCCAGTTAGCAGCAAAGTATGGGGTTATCGGATTACTTGCCCATAATTACTTGGCAGGAATGGAATTTTTCCAGCTAGTAGAAGGTTTGAAAGTGCTGGTTGTCAATGGTGATGGATCTCTACAAAACTTCCGCATCACGGAAATCATTGAATATCAGAAATTGACGCCAGGAAGTAATTGGAGCCATTACATAAATTTAGATACAGGGGAAAGGCTGACCACCTACCAGGTTTTCACCCAATACTATCAGGGTGAACCTCACCTGATTTTTCAAACCTGCCTCGATAGAGAGGGATTAGAGACCTGGGGGCTCAGATTTGTGGTAGCTGAACCGGTCGAGACTTGAGTCATCCAAAATCTAACAATTCACTCAGGTACCGATCAGCAAAGATAGCCGGGGAACCACCCGTATGCCAGAGGATAACATTTTGATCTGCAGTAAAGTAGTTGCTGCGGATCAAATCGATTAAACCGGCTGCAGCGCGTCCTGTGTACACTGGATCCAGGAGCATACCCTCGCTGCGTGCGAATAACCTTATCGCCTCTACCTCAGATTTCCCCATCACTCCATATCCCCCACCCAAATAATCGTCATTCACCAGGATATCCTGGGGGGAAAACCGGTAGTCTTCTCCAAGGGTCTGGGCAGCCTGCTGTGCAATGGCAGCCACTTTCCTGGTTAGCTCGAACGTTGAATTGTCAATGCTGATGCCTAATATTTTCCCCTGAAATCCAAACATGCGGCTTCCCAGGACCAGGCCGGCCTGAGTTCCTCCAGAAGAGGAAGGAATGACAAGCCAATCTGCGCCAGGCTTCTGTTCCAGTAATTCCTGCATGGCAAAGACATATCCAAGTGCCCCTACCGCGTTCGATCCACCGTATGGGATCAGGTAAGGATGCTTGCCCTCCTTACTGGCTTTATCATAGGTTTTTTCTAAGACTTCTTCGCGATTCATTTCCCCTGCCCAAACGATTTCAGCACCGAGCAACAAATCTAGAAACATGTTCCCAGAGGGTTTTGGTGGTTTGTCGCCGGTCAGGACCAGGATGCAGGCAAATCCATTTCTTGCCGCGACCGCAGCAGTTTGTCGGCAGTGGTTAGATTGCACCGCACCAGCAGTGATCAAGGTTTTCGCCCCCTTGGACTGGGCATCGGCGAGTAAATATTCCAATTTACGAATTTTATTGCCCCCAAAAGCCAGGCCAGTCTGGTCATCGCGCTTAATAAATATCTGTGGCCCTTTGAGCTGCTCTGACAATCTTGGCAGTCCTTCTACGGGAGTTGGAAGATGTGCGAAATTCAGTTTTTGCTGCATTTTTTTACCCTCGTTTAATTTACCCCGATTGAATTAGACCACGAGTTTGATTATCGCCACGTTGCCGCATCCGGTCAAGCATACGGGGGATGACCTGTGTATAACTGCGGTACAGCAGTCTATTAAGCGGGAAATCCCACGCACCGATCAAGCGGACCACTTCTGCCCCCAACCCAGCTTTGAAGCGATAAACACCCCACAAATCATCATTGGACACGAATTCATCCGGAGCTCCCCACAAATCGTATTCCAGGCATCCAGATTGCTTCGCCCTCTTCATCGCTTCCCACTGCAGCAGGTAATTGGGCATTTTTTCGCGGTGGACATCTCGTGACATGCCGTACATGAACCAGGCGCGATCCGCAAATTTAAAGATGATTACCCCCGCGATCGGCTCACCATCCACTTCTGCAATTAAGGGTTCTGCCAGTCCAGCCGATATGAATTCCTTCCACACCGTCAGGTAATATTCTGGATTGCGGATGGTAAATCCATCCCGGATAGATGTCTCTGCATACATCTGGAAGAAAAGATCCAGATCATTTAAATTCCCCGGGCGGATGCTGACTCCGCGGCGGGATGCCAGGCGAATGTTATAGCGCGTCTTCTGCTTCATTGTTGCGATTAGCTGTTCTGCATCAGGCCGCAAATCGATTACCATCGTATTTTTGAACTGAACTTGTTCTTGAGAAGGGACCCAGCCTCCTTGTTTCAGAGAACTTACCAGCTCATGCGTCCATTGGTGTTCTAATGTGCCTTCTTCCCCAGGGATTCCCCTGCCAAGCTCGACTTCGGGATCTATCTTGATGAAAATAACCTTCTGTTCTCTACCCAGGGCGTATAGATCAGAGAACACTTTCGACACCAATGACTGATCCTTCCAGTTGCAAATCAGCGGTCCTCTGGGAAGATACATCAAGCGCAATGGGAACCTGATCCCTTTAAACTCTATCGCGCGGGTCAAGATCAGGGCGGCAGCGAAAACTTGCTCTTCCTGATCCAACCAAATCCTGTGCATCGGCTGCCAGGCGGAGATACGTTTTGCTTCCCCCCATTCCCAGGATTGCAGAAAATGTCTCCCTGGTAAACCTGAAATGAGTTGATCCCAATCTTCCCGGTTGCCTGCCTGTACTCGATATTCCATAAGGATCAGACCTCGCTATTCTTCACTGGACGAGCGGGCTGTCCATTGCAAGTAAAACCGGTAAAGAAGGGCATTGTATACTCTGTCCCAGGGACCAGCAGACCGTACAACCTGGCCTCCAAAGCCACGCTTAAAACGATAGATGCCCCACAACCCATCCGAACGATCCTTAAAATTCGCTTCTAAATATTCTTGATCGTGATCAGGCACTCCGTACAGATCATATTGCCAGCAGCCTTTTGATCGCGCCCACCGTATCGCTTCCCACTGTAATAGGTAAGTTGGCATGAGCTCCCTGTGCAGTGATGCCGAGGCGCCGTATAAATACCAGGCACGTCTCCCCGCAGCGAAGGCCATCATCCCAGCGATTTGCTGCCCTGCGGATTCGGCTGCCAGCAGAACACAGTTACCAGTTGGATAGAACAGGTCAAACGCTTTTTGATAGTAGGTCAGGCTGTGGATTCCGAATTGGTCGCGCTTTCCAGTCACCTCCATCAGAGAGTAAAAAGCAGCAATATCATCTGAAGATCGTACAGTCACACCTTTTTTTGAGGCCAGCCGGATGTTATAACGGGTTTTCTGCTTCATGCGAGCCAGGATTTCCTCTTCACTCGCTCGCAGATCGATGACTATCGTGCGCGGGGGTTGGATGGTTTGTGAGCTCGAACTGAAACCAATTGGAACTTCACCCGCTTGCCAGCTGGCAAAGGGGACATTAACATCGGGCTCGATTTTCAGGAATACCGCCCGTTTCTTGCGACACAGGCGGTCAACTTCGCTCCAAAATGAATCGTCTGGAAAGGTTTGTTGTGTTTTCTCCCCATGATTGGAGAGCAATGGGCCTTTCGGAAGATATGCAAAGGTAATCCCCAGGGGCAGCTTCCGAAACAAGATTTGTGTCCCCCATCTATTGTGTTGATCTTCATAGATCAAGCGAACTGGTTCCCAACCGAAATTTGATTTTAACTCACCCCAGGGACCACTTTGCAGCAAGTGTGCGTCCGGGCAATGCAAAAGAAAATCATTCCATTCGGTGAGGGACTTAATCGTCATCAATTTTATGCTACCGGCAGTACGGGTAGATTGGAATTGTTTTGATTACACAACAGAAGTTAAATCTGGCGGCGGGATGCTCCTGATGGCTGCACCAGGAATGGTTTCATCTAGAATGCGGATGATCGCATCGACTTCACCTTCGCCTGCCAGAAAAGATAACTCATTCACAGTCTGCCGCAGCTCAGCAGTGCTGAGCAAATCCTCATCAACCAACTGGAGGATATCACTATGAGTCGTTGGTTCAAAAGTCGCCCATTGATCCCACAGCTCTTCACTCAGTTTCTCACCTGGCCGGATGCCGGTAAAAACAATCTCGATATCCTTCTCCGGTTCTAATCCTGAGAGGCGAATAAGATCATCCGCGAGCTGCATTATCTTGATCTGTTCTCCCATCCGCAAGATGAAAACCTCACCCCCTTTTCCCATCGCCGCTGCCTGTAGGACAAGATGGACCGCTTCAGGAATGGTCATGAAAAAGCGCTTCATGTCTGGATGGGTAACAGTGATCGGGCCACCATTGGCAATCTGTTGCTTGAAGAGAGGAATCACACTTCCCCGGCTGCCAAGTACATTCCCGAACCGCACTACCGTGTATGCTTTTCCGGAACGATGCGCTGCGTCCAGGACCAGCATTTCCGCCATGCGCTTGGTCGATCCCATTATGCTGGTTGGACGGATGGCTTTATCTGTTGAAATCATGACCAGGCGATCAATTTCGGCATTCAAAGCAGCTTCAACGACATTGCGAGTACCGATCACATTATTCGTCACTGCTTCTTCTACATTTATTTCCATCAGGGGGACGTGTTTATGGGCTGCGGCATGAAATATCAGCTGCGGTTGAAAATGATCAACGGTATTCGATAAACGATCGAGATTGCGAATATCTGCAACGACCGGGTGGAGAGAAAGAGATGGAAAATTATTCTCCAACTCAACCAGAATTTCAAATATAGTATTTTCACCGTGTCCGAGGAGAATCAGGGATTCGGGTCCCCAGCGTGCAATTTGCCGGCACAACTCGCTCCCAATGGATCCCCCTGCGCCTGTGATCATCACGCGCTTTCCACTGATATTTGAACCGATTAAAGTTGTATCGATTTCCACAGATGCCCGCCGGAGCAGATCCGTGATTTCTACCTCACGAAGCCGGCCAACATTGATCTTTCCGCCAATCAGCTCATAAATTCCAGGCATCGTACGGAAGGGAACATCTTTCTCCCGGCAGATATCAATCACCTGGCGAACCACACCACCGGGTGCACTGGGGATGGCGATGATCACTTCCTGGATGAACCAGGTATCCAGGACACGCCCCAAATCTTCCAGGGTGCCCTCAACAGGTACGTCATGGATGCGCTGCTTTTGTTTGCTCGGGTCATCATCCACAAAACATACCGGGTCCAGGTTCAGCTGTGGATTTTTCTGCATTTCGCGCACCACCAGAGCCCCTGCATCTCCAGCACCCACAATCAGGATGCGCTTTATCCGTCCCTGAACACCTTCTCGTCCAGACCGGCTTTCAGCTACCAGGCGCATTGTAAAGCGCAACCCCCCGACAGCCAAGAGAGAAAGCAACCAGTCAATCGCCAACACGCTGCGGGGAAACCCCTGGTAATACTGGAGAGTGGTCAAGAGCACGATAATCAACGCCACAATAGCGGATGCGATCGAAACCGCTGCTGTGATGAGCTTCAGCTCCCTTATACTGGCATAAGCCCATACCCTGCTGTAGAGGCCGAATGAATAGTAGACGACCGGCTTGACCAGCAAGGCAACCACAATCATGGTGACCATTTGCGGCAGGTAGAACACAAACACCGGTCCCAGTTCAAGCCTCAAAGCAAAGCTGCCAATGACACTTGCAACAATCAAAACCAAATCGCCCAGGAAAAGCAGCCGGTTTGGGGAGCGAAAAGCTGCTCTCATTGCCCGCGCAGCCCCAAGACAGTCGCTGGTGTTCGCAGCAAAATGATAAAATCCATGATTAGATTGCGGTGTTTAATATAGTAGAGATCGAATTCCAGTTTGACAATTGTCTCTTCAATCGTCGATGCGTAACCGAAATTAACCTGTGCCCATCCAGTAATCCCGGGTTTCACTAGAAGGCGGGCCCGATAGAAGGGAACGTGCTTCTGGAACATTTCAACCAATTCGGGTCGTTCAGCCCTGGGGCCAACCAGGCTCATTTCGCCACGCAAGACATTAATAAACTGGGGTAACTCATCCAGGTGTGTTCTCCGCAGTAGCCTTCCAAAGCTGGTAGCACGCTCATCATCTTCACTTGCCCATTGAGGGATGCCATCAGCTTCTGCATCCTGGAACATGGTTCTGAATTTCAAGATCCGGTAATCCTGGGCACCCCGACCTGCCCTGGTTTGAGTGTAGAAGATCGGTCTGCCACTGTCCAGAAATATGCCAAGGCTGATGAAAGGCAGGGTAAACAGCAAGAACAATACACCAATGAAACCACCGAAGATATCCAATAAACGTTTCCCTAGTTCGTAAAATTCACTTGCCCGGCTCTGGTCAACAAACGATCTTAATATCCAATCTGCTTCGAGTAATTTGATTGGGACTTGGCCGAGAAGCTCTTCATAAACGGACGGCATACGCGAGATTTCGATGCCTTTTTCCTGCGTATCCAATAATTCTTGAAATGTACTGCCCTGCATCTCTCCAGAGATTGCAACAATGATATCAGTTACTTCTTCATTCTCTACGATCTCCAAGAGCCTGCTGCTGCCCCCCAGGACTTTGTGTCCCTCGATTTCCGTGCCGATTTTTTCGGGGTCATCATCGATGATACCTACCAAATAAAAAGGGGGAGGCCACAGATTATCAATCACCCGCAGTAGAGTTATCCCGGCTTTTCCACCGCCGACTAGCAGCACTCTGCGCATAAAAGCCGGGGCATTAAATATGCGGATGTACAAGAAACGCCAGATCAGCGTCAGTACAGGTGCAGCAATAAAGAATCCAGCAACACCTCGCCTTGGTAAGAGAGAAGTCGGGGGATCAGTGAAATAAAAGAACAGGAGCAGGTAAAATCCCAATCCGATCAAGGTTGCCATTGCCACGCCGCGCACCGTATCCCCCCAATTTCCAGCCCGGTGGATATCGTATAACTCCACCAGCAGAACCACCCAGAAAAACGGCAGCAGGTAATACCAGGCGGGTGGGCGTTCTAAAAGAAACTCAATGGAGAATTCCAAGAATATCTCCCCCAATGCCCAGAAATAAAGAGCAACCATCAGGGCGATGACAGCCATCAGGAAATCGCCTAACACTAACAGGGTTCGCCGTTCCCGGGTATGGAGACGCCACCTTTTCGATCTGCGAATCAGGTTTGGACCGCTCATGTTATCTACTAATCATACTCCAAATAAAGGCTGTACCCCAGGAAAAATGCATGGTCGCAATCGCCAGGGGAACTCCCAGGACCAGGATTAAATCACGGTGTTTAAACGCGGCATCCAACCCGGCAATCAATAATGCCAGCAGATAAACGGCAATTTCAAGGAAGAACAACCAGCGCGCCCAGCTAAACAAGATGCCCAGCAGGGCCAGGATTGGAAAGGAAACTACAAATATACCAGCCATCTGGCGCCAGCGGAAAGACTCGGGAAAGCGCCTCAGCATCTTCGCCTTCCAGTACCCGTATCGCCAGTATTGTTGGGCCAGGGCCTTGAGATCCTGGCGAGCGATGTATTTCGATTTAATCCCCGGATCGAACCAGATTTTACCCCCTGCGCGGCGGATCCGGGCATTGAATTCATAATCCTCGTTGCTCAACAGGGATTCATCGAACTTACCAATACGCTCAATAAGTGTACGCCGGAAAGCCCCAAAGGGGACTGTATCAACTGCCTGTGGGCGACCACCGACCCGGTAGCGGGCATCGCCCACACCCAAGGGATGAGCAGCCGCCCTGGCGATAGATCTTGCCTGCCAGGTATCGCTCCCTGGCTGGATTACCCACAACCCGCCTACATTATCTCCCAGGTTTGCTTTAAGCGTAGCGAGCGAACGGGCAACATAATCTTCTTCCGGTACTGAATGTGCGTCCAGGCGGATGATGTATTCACCCCTGGCAGCGTCTATTGCCTGGTTCAATGCAGAGGGAATATTGCGTTGTGGATTGTCAACCACATTCACTACTAAATCTGGATGTGCCAATGTAAAATCCTGGATCTCCTGCCTGGTCTTATCCGTAGAGAGTCCATCAGCGATGATCACTTCGATTTTCTTGCGGGTGTAGGTCTGCTGATAGATGGAAGCCAAAAGCAGTTGAATCGTCCGCTGTTCATTGAAACACGGCACAATTATTGAAACTTCAGGCTGATTGCTGATGAGTCACCTTTACCTATGCGCAAAAACGGGCGGTCCCAAAACTGTTTCTACAGGGACGTTGTGCGCTGATTCTACCCCAACCAAAAAAATTCTTCGAACCATTCAATAATCAAGCTTCTATCGATCAGGTTTCGAATTTGAGTATCTGCAGGATATCTTCAACAGCTGCATTGAATATCTCTTCCATGATGGATGCATCTGTCTGGTAGGCACCCCCAAAAACACCATCCTCGTAAACCCGTTTGGCTTCCCCGGCATTCAGAATTCCTTCGACGCGTGGGGGAATTTTCTCTTCTCCGGGTAAATCGCTGACCATGGTGAATGGAAATGCTTCCAGCCAATTCGCATGGGCGGGTTTCAACTCGTGTTTTGCAGCGATAGCTTGCACACTGTGTGACTGCCACCAGGCATACCAGGCGATCTTCAGGTCTGCCAGCTGATTAGCCAGCTCATATAATCGGCCGCGTACACCATCATTACCACCATGTCCATTGAGCACAAGGATGCGCTGAAAACCATGCCCATGAGCGGATCGGATAATGTCTTCTACTAAATCCATTAAGGTTGAGAGTCGTAAACTTAACGTCCCTGGATAATCTAAAAAATATGGTGAAGCGCCAAAATTTACACTCGGTGCAACCAGGACCCCTGTTTGCTGGCTGGCCGCATCCGCTAAGGCCTGGGGAATTGATACATCGGTCGCTAGACTCAGATATCCATGCTGCTCACAAGCACCTATGATGATGATCAACCTGTCATCAAGCGTGAGATATTTTTCGATGTCAAACCAGTTTAATTCTTCAAAACGCATATCGCCTCCAACAGGAAATTCCTCATTCATATTAGCTGATATTTATAAGGAATATTTGATAGATAGAGAGATTTGATATTGATACCTATCATGCAAGGAATTTGAAAATCAATTTCAAAATAATAAAATTCTTGATCATTGAGCTGGCATGAATAAATTCGATCAGCAGCTATTTACTGGCCTCATTTACGAAATACTCGAGTAAATCCTCAGGTCTATCAACAATTAGGTATGGTGATTCTTGTGCTAATTTTTGTTTACTCTGGTGACCCCAACCAACAGCAATGCTCTTGACCTCTGCTTCCCGGGCAGCGCGGATATCGCTTACCGCATCGCCAATCATATATATCGCGGTATTGCCTGAATTGGCATTCTGCTTAACTTTGAGGATCTTTTCCATACGGGTGCCTTCATGTTCAGCACATAGGATAGTCTGAAATTTTGATCTCAACTGGTATTCATCCAGAAATTTCTCAACCGCTCCACAGCTGTTTCCAGTGATGATCACCAGGGTGCTGATATTTGCCAGACCAGACACAACTGCGTCCATCCCTGGCATGATCGGCACTGGTTTCTCGCTTCGTGAAAATAATTCAAAATTCCGTTTCACAAATTGATCGATTTGTTCCGCAGGGACACCCAGCTGGAGCCCTAATTCCGAAAACTCCATTTTTTCCAGGGCTTCTAAATCATCCTTCGTCGGAGTGCAGTCGACTCCCAATTCATGACAGGTTTGCTGTGCGTAAAGCAGCATCGACGCCAGCGAGTTCGCCAAAACACCATCGAAATCGAAGATTAAAATTCTGTTCATAGCTCCAATTCTAATGTATTCAGCTGCGGAATTGAAGCACTACTCCACAGTAGACTCATCAACCGTGAGTGATTCGAACAAAATTCACGCATCACACGACAATATTCACCAGCTTGCCCGGAACCAGGATTACCTTGCGTGGTTCTTTACCCTTTAAATATTTGGCGACAGCTTCGGAGTTCAATGCCAGCTCTTTGGCTGACTCCTCATTAATATTCACCGAAACTTCAATCCGGTCGCGGACCTTTCCATTGACCTGCACGACCAGCGTAATCTGCTCTTCAGCGGCAGCGGATTCATCTACCTCCGGCCAGGCTTGTGTATGCACGGAATACGGTTTTCCAAGGTATGCCCACAATTCTTCCGCAACGTGCGGTGCAACCGGAGCTAACATGCGCAGGTATATATCCAGACCTTCATCCCATTCTCGGGAGCCAACTGCACCCTGATCGCGAGCCCTGCTCATCTCGTTGAGCAATTCCATCAATGCTGAAATGATGGTATTAAACTCAAATGTCTCAAAATCATGCGTCACCTGGCGCAGCGTCTGGTGAACTTTCCGGCGCAGTTCGCGTAATGTATCTGTGTCCGCTGTTCCAGCCACTCCAGGCTCGGTGACCATGGTCCAAACTCGACGCATCCAACGAACGACACCTTCAATTCCACTGCTGTTCCAGGGAGCACCCAAATTCCAGCGCGCAAAGAACATGAGGTATGCACGCACGGTATCTGCCCCATAACGCTCGACGAGCTCATCAGGGGCGATGACATTTCCACGGCTCTTGGACATCTTCTCTGAATCTTCACCCAGGATAATGCCCTGGTTTCGTAACTGCAGCATCGGTTCAGAGCCTTTCATGATCCCCATATCTCTGCCAGCCTTATGGAAAAAGCGGGTGTAAATCAGGTGCATCGTGGCATGCTCGATGCCACCGGTATAGATATCCACCGGCATCCAGTAATCATATTCCTCAGGATCATAGGGTCCCTGATCATAATCCGGGCTCAAATAGCGTAAGTGATACCAGGAGGAACACATGAACGTGTCCATCGTATCTGTCTCCCGCAGCGCCGGTTTTCCGCATTCGGGACAGGTCGTATGCTTCCAGGTCGGGTGAAGCTTTAACGGGCTTTCACCGGTTGGCAGCCACTCCACATCATCCGGCAGTAAGACTGGCAGCTGGTCATCCGGCACAGACACCGCTCCGTGTTCGGGACAATAGATGATTGGAATCGGGGCACCCCAATATCTCTGGCGGGAGATCAACCAATCTCGCAACCTGTAGTTGATAGCTGCTTTGCCAATACCTCGCTCTTCAAGCCACTCGCTGATGCGCTGGACTGCAACATCTCCTGGAGTGCCGCTGAATTCCCCAGAATGGATCATCTGTCCATGTTCATCGTGGTACAACGCATCCTTATAGAATTCGACTTCCCAAAGCATTTCCATCAGGGTGCGAGCAGTACCGATGCTTGCATTTAAAGCTTTACAGCGTGCCAGGATCAAGTCCTCGCTTTCCTGAGAATCCCATTTCAGCTCACCATCCTTAAAAATAAAAAGCCAACCAGTCCCAACCACCTCATTCCAGGCATCCTCCTGCAGGTATTCGGGCGCCAGTGCCAAATATTCTTCTAATTTTTCATTGGGTATCTTGATGTAGTACCCCTTCTCCTGGAGTTTAAAATCGATACCAATCTCAGAAAGCGCCTGATCAAAACCCGGTTTCATGCTGCCTGGTGGTGCGAAGGATTTCGTTAGACCATCTGGTCGATCGATCACCGGCAAAATCGGCAATCCGAATTTCAAAGCAAACTCAAAATCCCGCTCGTCGTGAGCTGGTACTGCCATGATCGCACCGGTTCCATAAGTCATCATGACATAATCTGCGATCCAGATTGGGATGCGCGATCCATTCACCGGATTAATCGCGTAGGCACCGGTAAATACCCCGGTTTTTTCTTTTTCGGCCGATTCACGCTGAATTTCAGTGAGGCGTCCAGCCTGCTGGATATAATCATTAACCAGGTCAATTTGTTCCTGGGTAGTGATCTCCTCAACCAGCGGGTGCTCAGGCGCAAGCACCATGAAGGTAGCTCCCCACAATGTATCAGGGCGCGTGGTGAAAACAGTGATGCGCCTCTGCTCTTCGGTAAGCTCATTTGAGTCTACATTAAAATGCACCTCGGCACCCTCACTGCGCCCGATCCAATTCGTCTGCAGGGAAATGACTCGTTCCGGCCAATCCAGATCCGAAAAATCCAGTAATTGATCAGCATAGGATGTGGTGCGGAAGAACCACTGCTCGAGATCCTTTTTTATGACCGGTGTGCCACACCGCTCACAATGGCGGTCTTCCCCCCAAACCTGCTCCCGTGCCAGGGTTGTGTTGCAGTGCGGGCACCAATCAACAGGAGATTGTTTGCGATATGCGAGCCCATGCTGAAGCAGCTGGCTGAAGAACCACTGCGACCAGCGGTAGTACTTGGGGTCAGAAGAGACCGCCTCGCGCCGCCAATCAAACATCGCACCCATCGACCGCAGCTGCCCTCGCATGCGATCAATATTGGCGTAGGTCCATTCCTTTGGGTGGATATTATGGTTGATGGCCGCGTTCTCGGCAGGCAGCCCAAATGCATCAAAACCGATGGGAAACATGACGTTAAATCCGCACATCCGTTTGTATCGCGCCCTGGCATCTGAGGGTGTCATCGCATACCAGTGCCCGATATGCAGGTCACCGGACGGGTAAGGAAGCATCGTTAGGGCATAGAATTTGGTTTTCGAGGGGTCGATATCCGCGTTGTAGAGACCATCCTGCTCCCAACGGTGCTGCCATTTTGGTTCGATCTCGCCTGGATTGTAAACCGGCTGTTCAGACATTCTTCTCTCCATGGTATTTTGTGTGTTCATTCTTGACTTTTATAGACAATAGGTTATTCATTTTTCTTGGCGATTATAACCATTCTGCTGATATTTTCGTACAAATTTCCTCAATACCCAGCCAACCAATCAAGTTTATTGGATGAATTCACTGATTTATGCATCAAACTCAAGTTTTTGAATCTGGATTTATTTTTCTGGTCGCTGCATCCAGAGCCACCTGAACGATTTCCATGGCGACAGCAATACGCCGGGACCAATTTTGAGGATCAGCATCATACAAAGCCGCGGCTTCTTTTTGGCTGTGCTGGTCAGCTGCTTCGGCACGGTACCGGTCAGCAGATTCCCAATCCAAACCATCCACTGCCAGGTATTCTACCTGGTATCCTAACCGATTAACCAATAGCGGCCATTCTGCATCCGTACCAAGTGCAAAACCAGGTTTACTGTTTTCAAGAATTGCCTGGCATGCTCGTCTTGAGAAACCCTTGGCTCCCGCGCTGACATCCAGCGGCAGGCCGATGAGATTGGAAACCACAAGGTTGCTGATCGCTTCCGTTTCGACCAATGCTTTTGGGTGCGTCCGGTATGACGCAGGAGACCGGCCAATGATCAGGCAATTACTTTCTTGAATTTTTGCCAGCACATCATGCCACTCCTCCGGGCGGGTTTCAACCCAGCGCAGAAGGCGATCAAAATCAGCATAGTGGATATGTGTGGTCGAGAACTCAAGCGCCAGCTGCAGTGCAGAGTAGCGCCCCCAGGACCAATCTGGAGTCACCATTACTTCTACCCGGGTCATTCCTTGGAGGTGATCCACCAGGTCCGGATCAACCTCCGGTGGCAGGGCAAAAGCCATACCGCTATATGCCTGCTGAAACTGGGCGAGCAGGTTGAGAAAACGATTGAGCTCTCCTCTTGGATGCCATGCAGTTCCCAACGCGATCGTCATTCTACCTCCCATAAATCGTTCAATTTCACCTACCATCCAAATAGATTTATGATGCTGGATCTGTACGGATATTTAATATCTTTCCCGGCACATAGATCACTTCGAGGATCTTTTGACCGTCGAGATGCCGCATTACATCGGGTGAGGCGAATGCAGCAGCTTCAACTTCAGATCGTCTGGTCGGAGCATCCACTTCGACCACCGTGCGTTTCTTTCCGTTGATCTGGATTGGGATTTGGATCTGCTGGTCGAGAACCAGGTTCTGATCCCATTTTGGCCAATCCTGGAGATGGATGCTCCCCTGGTGCCCAGTGCCCTTCCACAATTCTTCTGTGATGAAAGGGGCAATCGGAGCAAGCAGTAGCAGCAAAATTTCCAGGGCTTGGCGGTAGGTCGCTGACTGCCAGCCCTCAGAATTGTACCTGTCATACAATAAATTCGTGAGCTCCATCAAGCTTGAGATCACGGTGTTAAACCGCTGCTGCTCAATACGTTGGGTCACATCTTGGATCACACGGTGCAGTACTCCTTCAAGTTCAGCATCAATATGGTCATACGATTCTTCTGCAGGATAAAAACCTGCGTAGAGATTCCAAACTCGGTTTAGAAAACGCCTTGCCCCATTGATGCCTGCCTCGCTCCAATCAACATCCTGTTCAAAAGGCGCCATGAACAGCACGTAAACGCGCAGCGCATCCGCGCCATACTGATCCACGATGCTGTCTGGTGTGATCACATTTCCCCTGGCTTTCGACATCCGTCGGCCATCCGGTGCCATTAGCTGCCCCTGGTTGAGCAGCTTGGTGAAAGGTTCCCGGAAGTTCAGCAGGCCCTGATCTGCCAGGAAATGTGTCCAGAAGCGTGCATAAAGCAGGTGCAAAACTGCATGTTCAACTCCCCCGACGTACAAATCAACGGGCGCCCAATAACGCACCTTCTCCAGGTCAAATGGCCCATCGCTGGAATGGGGACTCGTGAAACGCAGGAAATACCAGGATGAACAGGCAAAGCCTCCCATCGTGTCCGTTTCTCTCCGTGCAGGTTCGTTGCAGCGCGGACAGTGGGTATTAACGAAATCTTCAACCCGGGATAGTGGAGAGTTTCCAGTTCCATCCGGGGTAAAGTCATCCATCTCTGGCAGCAAGAGAGGCAGGTCTTCTTCGGATAGCGGTACCTCACCGCAGCTCTCACAATAGACAATCGGGATGGGTGTTCCCCAATAGCGTTGGCGGCTGATCAACCAATCGTGCATGCGGTATTGAACCATCCGCTTTCCTTTCCCGTGCTGTTCAATCTGGTCAGCGATCTGTTCTGATGCCTGGTTGCTCGGTAATCCGCTGTAAGGCCCGGCTTGAGTCATTACTCCGTGCCCTGTGAACACACCACTGGGTGAGTTTTCAGGCGAGCCCCCAGGTATTTCGATCACGCATTTGACGGGTAAATCATGCTCAAGCGCAAATTGGTAATCACGCTCGTCATGGCCTGGAACTCCCATTACCGCCCCAAAACCGTAGGATGGTAGTACATAATCCGCTACCCAGACGGGGATCTGGTCTCCGTTGAGCGGATTTATTGCATAACCTCCGCTGAAGACTCCAGTTTTGACGCGGGAAGTGGACTGGCGTTCTACTTCGCCCATTTTCGATGCCTGGTCAAAGTAAGCAGAGACATGCCTTTTTTGACCATCGCTGGTTAATTCCGATACCAACGGGTGCTCTGGAGCCAGGGTAAGGAAAGTAACGCCGAAGATGGTCTCAGGTCGAGTGGTAAAAATGGATATCACCTGCCCGGTTTTGGTTCTGAAATCGATCTGGCAGCCTTCAGATCGACCAATCCAATTGCGCTGAATGGTTTTAATCCGTTCAGGCCATTCAATCTGATCTAAACTGGCCAGCAAATCATCCGCGTACTCAGTAATCCGAAAATACCAGGCGGGAATTTCTCTTTTTTCGACACCGGGATGGTCTCGCCAGCACACGTCTCCTTGAACCTCGTGGCTGGAAAGCGTGGTCTGGCAGGTTGGGCACCACCACTGCCAGGAAGTATCCCGGTACACCAGCCCCTGTTTGTAAAATTTTAAGAAAAACCACTGTGTCCAGCGGTAGAAATCGGGTTTCGATGAATCAATCTCGCGCGACCAATCATAGCTGGTTCCGATCATTTCCATCTGACGTCGGAAATTTGCTGTGCTGCGATCGGTAATTACACGTGGGTGTATCCCATGGGTGATTGCATACTGCTCGGTGGGTTCTCCGAATGCATCCCAACCCATCGGATGCAGCACATTGTATCCACGCATGCGCATGTAGCGCGAGATCACATCTGTGGGTATATAGTTGCGGCAGTGCCCGACATGGAGTCCATCTCCTGATGGATAAGGAAAGAAATCTAAGCAGTAATATTTCGCTTGGTCTTGTTGCTCACCTGCACGGTACAGCTTACTTATTTGCCATTCGCGCAGCCATTTCGATTCGATTATTTGGGGATTATAGGATTCCAGCATTTTTCTAGCCTCATTTTTATGAATTCCAATTGTTATCGCGAATTTACACATCCATAAAAATCGAGGCCAAGGAGGTCCGCGAGAAGGCAGCGTTCAATCGCCCTTATCTGTAACTGTGCATACTCTTTCATCGGACACCTCCAAATTCTAGAAAACCAATAATGAGGACGATGGTCCTCAAAAAAAATTACTGTTAATAATGGAGATCAAAAAACCTCCGCCATTCAGGGGCGAAGGTAATCTCCGTGGTACCACCCTGCTTGTTTCACCAATCCGGGTATCCCTGGAAGGTTGAAACCGCTTAGGACCGCGCTAACGGGCGGTTCCCGCCGCCGGCTAGATTGATCCGATCTCCCTTTTCATTCGCTGGACCAATATTCACCGGTGGTGCTTGCCATGAAAGGCCGAGCAGGCGAGTTCAACCTATTTTTCGTGCTCCAAGGGCACATTGCCGGGCTCCCACCTCGCTCTCCCTGCTCGCTGTTGGATGGTTTACTACTCCTGCTCTGGCAGTATTATCTATTGTTAATCCCTCTGGCATATTCTGCATAAGGTGAATTGCAGTAAGGTTTATCAATCTGCCAAATTCATATCTATGTACCCAGAGGGCACAGTTCCGAACCGCACCCTTCCCTGATTTCAAGGAAAAGACGATCCGAAGGGGTCATATTGCAGGAATCTTACCCGGATGTAATGAAATCGTCAAGGAATGCTGGTCTTACGGATACTTCAAATACGGCCTCGACCTGCAACCTCCTGGCTCTAATTCTGGACCACATCTTTTCCTTGCTCATAATGCGGTTGTCGGTTATTTATTCTGGCTGTTCACTGGCTCTGCGAGATTTCATCATCAGCTGGCATTCCGGGGCTTTCACCTAACTCTTGTCAAGCTGGAGTTTCAAAACTGGTAAGGCTGATTCCACCTGAGCCAGAGTAGCCTGCGCTTGCGTGACTGCGGTTTGAGCTTGCTGAACTCCCGCTTGAGCAGCCTTCACCTGCAGGGATTCGAACCGTGAGCGACTTGATTTCAAGCCGCACAATGAAAGTTCGAGTTCCCAATCTTCGAATTTCCCCTTTGAATCATAGCGTGACATACACACAAACCGCTCAACCGGAATGGTGAGCGGTTCGTCTTTTGCCAGTGGACCCAGAGGGATTCGAACCCTCGACCTCCTCAATGCCATTGAGGCGCGCTCCCAACTGCGCCATGGGCCCAAAATTGTATTCAACCGGGGCGGGTACTGCTTCCCGGCCAGTGGACCTGGCGGGATTCGAACCCGCGACCTCTTCAGTGCGATTGAAGCGCGCTCCCACTGCGCTACAGGCCCCGGCTTTAGGTAGCGGAATTGTACCTGAGCGATTATGGACTGTCAAGGAAAGCCATCTCCCAGTGCAAGGTAGCCGTGCCTAAGAAAACCTACAAGACATATTATGTAAAACTCTCTTGACTTTGCCCCCGTCTTTGTGCTATTCTTCCCTAGTTCAATGACATTTATGAGAATCGCGACCAGATCTTCATACTATTCGTTCAACTCAACCTAAATTACAGGATATAGCCAATGATTCAACGTGAAAGAGTAGCAGAAAATGTATACTCTTTTCAAAGTGATGTATATGCCCAGGTCAATGCCGGTGCTGTCGTCGGCTCGAATTGGGCAATTGTGATCGATACCCTGGCATTACCGGATGAAACCCTGGAAATACGCCAATTTATCGAGCAGGAGCTGCAGGTACCCGTCAGGTATGTGATCAATACCCACTACCACGCTGATCACACCTGGGGAAATTACCTGTTCCCCAATGCAACCATCTTATCCTCCGCTCTATGCCGTGAGTTAAGTGACACCAAGGGTCGCGCCTCTCTTGAAGAAGCAAAAAAGCAGGGTACCACTTTCCGGCAAGGAAGAATCGTCCTGCCTCACATGACCTTTTCTGAAGGTTCAATGAACCTGCGCATCGGCAAGAAAACTCTAACGATGATATCGCTGCCAGGGCACAGTGCAGACAATATTGGTGTAATTGTTGAAGAGGACAGGGTGCTGTTCGCAGGTGATGTTTTCATGCCAATTCCTTATATCGTGGATGGTAACGCTGATGAGATGATCATTTCCCTCAAGGAAATAGGGAAGATGGGTCTTGAGAATGTCGTCCAAGGGCACGGCGATATTGTTCTTCGTGGAGAGGTTGAGATCTCCATCAAGGACAATTTAGCATACCTTTCTGCGATTCGCCGGGCGGTACGCAAAGCCGCTCGCAGAAAATACCCGTGGGATTTGCTGGAAGATATTGGGGTAGAAGAATGTGGTAAGAGCAGGGTCCTTATCGGGGGTTTAGCTGAGCACCTGCACACTCGCAACCTGTATGCACTTTACGAACAGCTTTATGGGGAACCCCCAGCTTCCTCGGATGATGAGGAGTGAACCCGCTGCCAGCCTATTAGACTTCTACTCGAAGCACCGGAACAGGTTTAATCTGACCCTCTTCGATCAAAAAACCCCTGCAGATCCATTCACCCGAAGTATTTGACCAGATGAGATTCACCACTCCTGGATAATTTGACTCAGCGACATCGGTTGCGGAGGGTCCTTCCGGGCCGTGTAAATGCGAATGGTAGATCGCCAGGAGCTGCCAATTTTTATCTTCAATCCTATTAAAAACTCTGATTTGTTGTTCGGGATCCATCTGGAATCTGACTGGGCTGTGCAGGATATTGGTAACTGGGTATACCTCGCAGCTGGTCTGGTCGATGCCAGCAACCAGACCACATGCTTCCTCCAAATTTCGTTCGAGGATATCAGCGATGATGGTTTCCCAATGCTCGCTTTTAAGTAATAGCTTGGAGTTTATCTGATCCATAGGGCTGCCCCCAACACGGCAACCAGCACCAGACCCGGCTCAATAATCGCTTTCCTCAAGGGTTGCCCTTCAGTTAAAGCCCCCATCAAGCTAGTTAGAGAATAAGCTGGACCCAAAACCAGGAGCCCATAAGCAACCGGAGAGAGCGGCCAATAATGCAGGGCAGAGATAAGACCAGCAAGGATTATGATAATTACCAGGGTGGGAAGGTAGAGCCAGCGATCAATTATGCGCAGGTGGAGGCTGCGCAAGGTCACCAGAGCTGCGGCCAGGAGTAATGCCGGTAAGATCAGATATAAGCGAATTCCAGCAGATTGTAAAGAAATAGCCAGGATCAGGAATAATGCATAGGATACAGCAGTTAGAGCCGCACTTGCCATCGGATAGCGCTCATCTTCTGGATCAACCACGATATATTCTGCGACAAGCACCAGCATTAATATAGCTCCTCCGACGATAAAACTAATCATCCATTGGAAACCAATTTCCAGGCGGCTCAACGGTATCCCCAGCGTCCAGGCTGTTAATGCCGGCAGAAAAAAGTGTTCGAAAGTGCGTTTCTCACCCATTGCAGGGTGCTCTCTCAAGAGCATTTCCACCCCACTGGCCGCTAAACCGGCGACAAGCATTGTAACAATAGAGTGGAGATTAATTTCAAGAGCCAGGTAAAAGCCGGGCAGCTGTAAGCCAAATTCGCGGGGTGGAATATCTACAAATCGGCTGGCAGCATAAGCTAAAAGAATAGCTGCAGACAATATGCTCAGCCGATCAGTGCTCGGGAGGTAACTTGTCCTATCCACAAATCCATTTTAACCGATTCTTATCGTAAAATTACTGTACACTATCAATTGGAGAACATCTCCCTCGATTTTTTTGGAGTTTAACCTATGCGCATTGGCATGATGGCAGACGCTTATAAACCTCACATCAGCGGGATCACCAATGTGATTGCATTGAGCAAAAAGTTTCTGGAAAAAGCTGGGCACGAGGTTTATCTGTTCACTTTTGGTGGGGGTGACTATGTAGACGATGAACCAAATATCATTCGTACGCGTGGTGTCCCCCTGGTCGATACCGGGTTGTATTTCAGTGCGCGCCACAGTTCGGAAGCTCAGAAGCTGCTCCGAAAGATGGATATCATCCATGTCCATCATCCCTTCACCAGCGGTCAATTAGCCATCCGCTACTGCAGAGCCAACAACATACCCTTGGTCTTCACGAACCATACTCGATATGACCTCTATGCCCACGCTTATTTACCAATGGTGCCAGAAGCCCTGGGCGATGCATTCTTGCGCGCATACATGCCCACCTTTTGTAAAGCATGTGATCTGGTAATCGCCCCCTCGGCAGGTCTAAAAGAAGTGCTGGTAAATCTGGGAGTAGAAGCGCCGATCGACGTCATCCCCAATGGTGTGGATGTGCGGCCATTTCAATCAGTGGAAAATCCAATCCCCAGGAAAAGCCTCGGATTTGATGACAATGATCTTCTGCTTACATATATGGGTCGCATCGGTCCAGAAAAAAATCTGCCTTTCCTGCTGAGAGCCTTCGCGGGTATTGCAATGACCTATGAAAATGTCAACCTGTTGGTTCTCGGCGACGGTCCCGAACGAGAGAACCTTGAGGACCGGGTTCGCGTGATGGGCATGAATAAGCGTGTAAAATTCACGGGGATGATCCCCTACTCGGAACTGCCCGCTTATATGGCAACTGCGGATGTTTTTGTGACCGCTTCCGTGACGGAAGTTCATCCACTCTCTGTCATAGAGGCTTTTGCCTCTGGATTACCCGTTGTGGGGATCGTTTCTCCGGGGGTTGGTGATATTGTCAAAGATGGTGAAACGGGTTTATTGTCTCCGGAAGAGGATCTGGCGGTATTTACAGCTAAAATTTCGCGCATGGTGACCGATCATGCGTCACGTGAAAAAATGGCGCAAGAAGCAAAAACTGCCTCCTTAAAATATTCCATCGAAAATACAACCCAAATCATGATCGATCGCTACCAGGAGTTATATGCACATTATTCTGGTAAAAAACAAAACTTTTTTCAGAGGTTGATCAAACCTTTACGAAGGACAAATAATTGAGTATCAGCACCCGGGAATTAGGGCATTGGGGAGAAAAAAAAGCTGAGGAATTCTTAGTTGGAAAGGGCTATGCGATCTTGGCATGTAATGTGCGAACTCCGTATGGTGAAATTGACCTGATCGCCCAGCACTCATCAGCACACCACCCTGACAGTCAAACAATTGTTTTTGTCGAGGTAAAAACCCGCAGTTCAAAAACCTTTGGCTATCCAGAAAGTTCTGTCACACCGAAGAAGCAAGAACACTTGATATCCGCTGCTCAACATTATCTGCAAGAGCACCCAGAGCTTCAACAGGATTGGCAGGTGGATGTGATCGCGATTCAACGCCACAAAAATCGTGAACCCGTGATTCAGCATTTCGAAAATGCAATCCACGAATAAGAAAACCCGGCAGGATGAGCAGGGAAATGACTCTCTGCTCCATAAACAAAATGAAGTGGCTGGAGATCTACCTCCCCTGGTTGTTATCCTTGGGCCGACAGCAGTTGGAAAAACCGGGTTTGCTATCCAGCTTGCGCGTAAGATGAACGGAGAAATTGTATCCGCTGACTCCCGGCTGCTGTACCGCGGCATGGACATCGGCACTGCCAAGCCCAGTCTCGAGCAGCGAAAACAGGTTCCCCACCATCTTATTGATGTTGCGGATCCAGACCAGATCTGGAGTCTCACATTATTCAAGCAAAAAGCTCAAGAAATTATCCACGATATCCAGGCTCGAAATCGATTGCCTTTCCTTGTCGGTGGCACTGGTCAATATATCCGGGCAATTGTTGAAGATTGGCAGATTCCTGAAGTAAAACCTGATTTCCGGTTGCGCAAGGCTCTGGAAAATTGGGCGGATGAAATTGGCAGCGATGGCCTCCACGTCAGATTATCGGTCTTAGACCCGGATTCTGCCAATCGGATCGATTCCCGTAACCTCCGCCGCACGATCCGGGCCCTGGAGGTGATCTTCCACTCCGGCAAGAAATTTTCTAATCAGCAGTTGAAGGGTAACCCAATTTATCGTCTGGTTCAAATTGGATTAATCCTGCCGCGCCAGGAATTATTTAATCACATTGACCTGCGCATCGATCAGATGTTTGCGGATGGGTTTGTCTCGGAGGTCCAGTCGCTGTTATTAAAAGGATACGCATCCGATTTAGCCTCTTTCTCAGCCATAGGATATCGTGAAGTCATTGATTTCTTGCAAGGCAAGACAACCCTTGATGAAGCGCTTATTTTGATCAGGCGACGAACTCGCCTGCTCGTTCGTCGACAGGCAAACTGGTTCAAACAGGATGATCCCGACATCTATTGGTTCAACGCAAAGGACATTCCAATGCTTGAGATCGAGTCTTTACTGCGTTGTAAGCTCCAACTCGATTGACTTTTAGTCTCATTATCCATATACTAGATTCACAGCAGAATCTGGTTAGGATTCCATTGGTCCTGGGTCATTAGTAGATAAGGAGGCCGGAAATGAGTGAAAGACCCTGGCTGCAGCATTATGATGCAGGTGTACCGGAAACGATCGAATATCCTGCAATCCCATTATTCGAACTATTATCACAAGCAGCGCGTGAACACCCCGATTCAGCATGTACGATTTTTAAAGGGGCCACTATTACTTACAAAGAAATGGACCAGATCACGGACCGCTTAGCCGCTGGTTTAGCCAGCATTGGTGTCACGAAAGGTGACCGGGTTGGAATATTTATGCCCAATACACCGCAATTTGTGATGGCATATTTTGCAATCTTGAAATTAGGCGCTATCGTGGTTGCCATAAACCCCTTGTATACCGCTCCAGAGCTGATCCACCAATCCAATGATGCTGGTTTAGAGATCATGTTGGTAATGAGCAACTTTTACAACATGGTCAAAGAGATTCAATCTAAGACGAAAATCAAAACTTTTGTCGTGACCAACATCAAAGAAACATTACCTCCCATCTTGTCCTTGCTCTTCACTTTGACCAAAGAGAAAAAAGATGGCTTTCGGATCGAGCTGGCTGATAGTGATCATTGGATGCAAGATTTGATTAACGATCATCAACCAGAGCAGCGCCCCCAGGTTGAGGTCTCTCCGGACGATAATGCATTATTCCAGTACAGCGGCGGTACAACTGGAATCTCAAAAGCTGCTATTGCCTTGCATCGCAATTTGGTAGCAAATGCAATCCAGATCCGCAGCTGGATGGTTGAAGCCAAAGATGGTGAAGAAACGGTATTGATGGCTCTACCGATGTTTCATGTATACGGCATGGTAGCCGGGATGCTGTTTGGTATCAGAACTCAAGCCGCACTGGTTATGATACCCAATCCGCGCGATTTGAAGGACCTGCTCGGGAATGCTCAAAAATACAAAACCACCATCTTCCCAGGAGTGCCTACCCTCTATAATTTGATCAACAATTCCCCGGAGGCACAAGCCGGAAAGTACGATCTCAGCTCAATCAAGGCCTGCATCTCGGGTTCTGCCCCTCTGATGCGGGAGACAAAAGAACAGTTCGAAGCTCTGACGGGGGGAATTGTTTTCGAAGGATATGGTCTTTCAGAAGCTCCAACAGCTTCCCACTGTAATCCCCTGCTCGGTGAAAACCGGACCGGGTCCATCGGTCTGCCCTTGCCTGATGTTGACTGCCGCATCGTCAGCCTGGATGATGAAGTCACCGATTTACCGGTTGGAGAAATTGGTGAGCTGGTGATTCAAGGTCCAATGGTGATGAAAGGCTATCACAATATGCCTACCGAAACCGCCAACACATTGCGTGATGGTTGGTTGTATACCGGTGACATTGCCCGCATGGATGAGGATGGATATTTCTACATCGTTGATCGCAAAAAGGAGCTCATCAAGCCTGGAGGTTATCAGGTGTGGCCGCGCGAGGTGGAGGAGGTGATCTCAAGCCATCCAAAAGTCCTGGAAGCTGGCGTCGCAGGGATTCCAGATCCTTACCGGGGAGAAACTGTTAAGGCATGGGTGGTCGTTCAACCAGGACAAACACTCACCGAAGAAGAGGTCAAATCCTGGTGTTCTGAAAGCCTGGCAGATTTTAAAGTTCCTGATCAAGTGGAGTTCCGAGACGAACTACCGAAGACAACCATCGGGAAGATTCTGCGCCGGGAACTGGTACGCGAGCACAAAGAATCCGTCTCAGCAAAATCAGAATAGCATTTCAAATTTTCGATCAACAATTGGGTGCTTCGCGGGTCATTGCTAAGATTTGCGAAGCACCTGGTTTTTTCGAAGGGCTAAATATCATTTCAACAAGAGCTGCTTTCTTCGACCTGGATGGTACACTGACCAGTGCCCATGTCTGGCAGGGCATCATCGATTATTTTAAGGTGCACAATAAACGCCAGTGGACTCACCGCATATACATGGCATACCATTTCCCGCTTTATATATTCTGGAAAGCTGGCTTCATCTCTGATGAAGCTTTTCGCAAACCCTGGCCAGCCCATCTCGGTTGGTACTTGAGAGGGTATACCCTGGATCAAGCAGACCAGGTTTGGGACTGGGTGGCCCAAACCAGGGTAAAGCCCACCTGGCGTGCAGACGTCTGCCATATCCTGAACCAGCACAAGACACAGGGTGATTTAACAATCCTGGTGTCCGGGACACCCGTTCCCCTGTTGAAACGCCTGGCAGATGAGATAAACGCAGATCATGCTATCGGCACGGGGCTGGAGATAAAGAATGGGATTTTCACTGGATTCAACAGCAGCCCAGCTTGTATCGGTGCGGATAAAGTCATCCTGACCCGCAGCTACCTGCGGCAACATCAAATTAAGATCGATTTCAGCAGTAGTTTTTCTTACGCAGACTCTATTTCCGACCAGCAAATACTAACCATGGTCGGCAATCCGGTTGCGGTCTATCCAGATGCAGAGTTGAGAGATCTCGCCCTGGAGAACAGCTGGCAGATCTTCCCACCTGCTTGATCTTGCCTGCAGGAATCAGGCAACCTTGGGACCAGACAGGAAAGCGCAGAGGCGTTAAAAGACCATAGTCTCCCGGGATGGAGTTTTGGGATTTGTCGTACTCAAGGTTTCAGGGGGAAATAACACACTCCAGCAGTTCCCGGACCAGTATGGACACCCAGAGCTGGTGACAGTTCAGCAAAGATCGTTTCTACGGGGGATAACCGCTCTTCAACCAGTTCCCTGATTCGTTCTGCTTCTGCTCTTGCAGCAGCGTGCACGTATGCGATCTTAATTTTTCCCTGATAACCCACCACAGATTCAATTTTTTCAACCATCATCTTGTACGCCCGGCTGCGGCTGCGAGCAGTACCAAGAGACACGATAATCCCGTCCTCCATGCTGATAATCGGTTTTATGCTTAACAGGCTTCCTACCAGATGCTGAGCTTTCCCAATCCGGCCACCCATATACAGGTATTTCAAAGTATCCGCGGTCTGCAGCATACGCGTGATCGGGATCAGCTGGGAGACCTTATTGACAACCTTGTCCAGCGATGCCCCCCGGATTGCTTCACGTGCGGCTTCGATCACCATCCACCCGTGGCACATTGAGACATTGAGCGTATCAATTACCTCGACCACTAATTGGGGAAGTAAACTTTTCAGCATACCCTTGGCAGTTTGAGCAGCCTGAAAGGCACCACTGCCTTTCGAAGTCATATGAATGCTGGCAATCTGGCGTATTCCTTGCCGGGCCAGCTTCTGATACATGTTCAAATATTCACCCGGACCGGGAGTGGCTGTATGGGGTAATTCCTTCGCTGTTGGAAGCCAGGCATAGAACTCTTCCGGTGTGATGGTCACCATATCACGCAGTGTCTGCGCCCCACTGTGAATATAATATGGCAGCCAATGAATATCCAGTTCTTCAAGCATATTTTCGGGGATGCAGGCGGTACTGTCAGTGACAATTGCTACTCTTTGCATATCTCACTCCTGGGCGCATTAAGAGCTATTTGGTAAAACTCGATCTTGTTGAATTATACGCAAAATTGCGGGTGTAATTCCAGTTAAATCAGTTAATCCGCAAGAAAATTCCACCCGCAGCGCTTGTTCACCGACCAGCAGTGCGGGAACAGGATTATTCGTATGGCGGCGGGTAGATAGATCCTCCATGTTTCCGTGATCAGAGGTGATCAGTATCAATCCCTGCTGGTCATCCCATCGTTTTAATAAGCCACCCAGAACCTGGTCGAAGGTAATGAGTAAATTTCCAGCAGCTTGCATATCCTGGCTATGCCCAGCATAGTCACTCAACCAATACTCAAAGAAAGCCAGGTCATAATCTCCAGCCAATAATGCCAATCGTTCACCAGCTTCTTCAGGTGTTAATACCGGGGTTTCTGGCAGGTTCAGACGCTCTCGCCAGCCCTTCGCAGTAAAGTCAGCTGACAATGCCCTACCAGCGATTAAATCAGCTTGAGTTTTTAGGGGTATGCCAGCGCTGGTCACCGCCAGGGGTACCGCAGAATATAACCGGCGCCCGGATTGGATAGAATCAAAATACCCCTGTGGATACGCATTGATCAATCCAGATTTATATCCTAAAGAAGCGAGTGTGCTGAAGATGTTTCCATTTCTCAGGTAAGCTGCAACTTCTTTATTTGGTTTTGGCCCATAATGCTGGCCAATTTTTGCGGGAATATTTTCTCCAGTTAATAAGACCGCCTGCCCGGTGGCGGACTGCGGCATTCCACCCACACCCAAACCTGCATCAAGTGCGATCAGCATCCCGCGATCAGATTCGATCTTGCTTCCATATGTGCTGTCTGGCAGACTGTCTAACACCAGCTTATTGCCCATCAGCAATGATTGCAGGTTGGGCATTTCGACCTTCGCAAAAGGGTTGATGGCTGGATCATCGCTCCCCAAACCAATTCCATCCATGAATAAAAATAAAATCTTCATTTGTGATCGGCAAACTACCATCTATCGAACATCTGTAATTTTTCGCTCGAAAGTCAGCCAGGCCGATATTCTCTCTCCATGGTCGGTGCCTTCCTCGCGTTTCGTTATGCTGAAAAATCTCTGCAAGCCGGTCAAATCGGCTTCATCTATTCCAGGACCACTGCTGGGATTGTCGCGAAGAAACCCATAGATTAGGAAAGTACTCCCGGTTTTAGTTAATTCACCCAGGTTGGCTACATAAGATTGTTTTTCACGATTGTTCAGGCTGTGAAAACAGCCAATATCAAGCACAAGATCAAATACACCTTTCACACTGTTGAGCTGCGTGACATCGCTGAGCACAAAACTCACGTCTACTCCCGCCTGCACTGCTTTGTATTTTGCACGGTCGATTGCACGCCTGACGTAATCCACGCCTATCGCCTGCCACCCATGTTTCGCAAGGGTGATCACGTTTGTACCTGTTCCACAACCCAGGTCCAACGCCCGGGCTGGAGGATGATGCTCGATAAATTCGATCAGCTCAGGTGGTGATATCTGTGTGTCCCAGGGAGGCTGCCGGAAATATAAAAATTTGAAATAAAGATGTCTTAACCAGCTCATGTTTCAAGTATTCTACCTGACAATGGTGATGAAAACTCTAAAAATTGGTTATTTTCCCAGATTCCACATTTAGTCTTTGACAATAGCACCGACTTACCTTAAAATCAGTCAGCCAAAGAATATATATAGGAGAAGAACGATTAATGAAAGAATATACGACCGAAAATATCCGCAACATTGCCCTGGTATCCCACAGCAGCGCCGGGAAAACAATGTTGGCAGAAGCATTTCTACACTTTTCAGGAGCTACGACGCGCCTGGGCAGGATCGAGGATGGATCGACGACGAGTGACTTCGAGGAAGAGGAGGTTCGCCGCGGGATTTCACTATCAACTGGAGTGATCCCAGTTGAATATAAAAACCACAAGGTGAATTTTCTGGACACACCCGGCTACACAGATTTTGTTGGAGAGATGGTATCCGCACTAAGGGTTTCGGACGGTGCTCTCGTTATCGTGGATTCAGTGGCCGGTGCAGAAGTAGGTACGGAAATCGCCTGGACGTATTGTGATCAATTCAATATTCCACGCTTTGTTGTAATCAATAAAATGGATCGCGACAATGCTGATTTCAAAAAAGCGCTTGACTCAATCCAGCAACTTTCCGAGGTTCGCTTGCTTCCATTGCAGATTCCATGGGGTGAAAAGCAAGATTTCCAGGGAGTCATCGACCTGCTTTCAATGAAAGCATATTCAGGAGATGGCACAACCGGGGCGGAAATCCCTGCGGAACTGAAAGACGAGGCTGATGCTGCCCATAATGAGCTGATTGAAGCAGCTGCAGAGGGGGAAGACGAGTTGCTGATGAAGTATTTAGAGGGAGAAGCTCTGGATACAAAAGAGATCATGCGTGGATTAGTGGCTGTATTCCGCTCGGGTTCTTACGTTCCGGCATTTGTCAGCTCGGGAACGGCCGAAATCGGCCTGGCACCCCTCTTGGATGCGATCATTGAGCTGCTGCCTTCTCCTGATGAGGCACCGCCTGTTACTGCCACTGGAAAAAGTGGCGATGTGGAGCTCACTGCAAGCGACAGCGGACCATTGGCGATTTACGCTTGGAAAACAACTGCAGATCCATTTGTAGGGAAAATTACCTACCTGAGAGTCTATTCCGGGTTGCTCACCTCGGATACCCGGGTTTGGAATCAAAACAAGGAAACAGAAGAAAGAATCGGTAACCTAAATCTGCTCAGGGGAAAAGAAGCCATTTCTGTGAAGACTGTTCACGCAGGTGATATTGCAGCAGTACCGAAGCTTACTGCCACCTCAACCGGCGACACACTCTGCGATCGAGCCCAACCTCTTGAACTCCCCATACCTGAATACCCCAATGCACTTTACAGGGTGGCTCTTACTCCGAAAACCCAGTCAGATTCAGCCAAGATCAGCCCGACCCTTACCCGCCTGTGTGAAGAAGATATGACTCTTTCCTGGTACCAGGAACCAAGTACGAACCAGACAATTTTACAGGGTATGGGTGACCAACATATCGATGTCGCCATCCGAAAAGCGGAAGCAAAATTCCAGACCGGCTTGAATCTTGAAGAACCCAGGGTGCCCTATCGTGAGACGATTACAAGGCTCGGACAGGCTCAGTACCGGCACAAGAAACAGACCGGCGGCGCCGGGCAATTCGCAGAAGTTTTCATGCGCGTGGAACCCTTGCAGGATGAGAATTTCTTGTTTGAGAATAAGGTCTTCGGTGGAGCAATTTCCCAGAACTATATGCCAGCAATTGAAAAAGGTGTTAAGGCTGTCATGCAAACCGGCGTGATCGCCCACTTCCCTGTCGAAAAGGTGCACGTTGAGGTATACGATGGGAAAGAGCACCCGGTCGATTCAAAACCGGTTGCTTTCGAAATCGCGGGGCGCGAGGCTTTCAAATTGGCTGTGAAAGATGCTGCTCCAGTATTGCTCGAACCGATTATGGAAGCCGTGATTACCGTCCCTGAAGCGAATATGGGCGATATCATGGGTGACCTGAATACCCGGCGTGCTCGTGTCCAGGGCATGGACACAGAAAAAGGACGTTCAATCGTAACTGCTCAGGTTCCGTTAGCCGAAATGCAGCGCTACACTACTGACCTGCGATCGATGACGGGCGGCAGAGGTGTGTTCACCATGGAATTTTCTCATTATGAAACCGTCCCCGCCCATATCGCGCAGGAGGTGATCGAGGCCCGTCAAAAAGAGCTGGCAGCTCAGAAAGAAGAGTAAATCCCGGTTCATGAGATGAAACCCGCTAATTTATAAGCGGGTTTTTTATTATCTGCGCGGCTCCCCGAATCTCAATTGAATTAATTTCAAAACCTAGGGAAATTTGAGCAGCCATTGTATCGAAAAATCCTGCGGGAATTAGATCACAAGGTTCAGGCAGGGATACCTGTCAAGAAAACCATATTGAGGGACCTCTATTCTGCTCAAATTGTGCATGGACCGCATGGCGAAGAGACCAAAAACAGCAGAAAATTTTTTGTATCACCAGATAGGTTTTACGGTATCGGCTTGCTTTCGATTGCACGATTCGATGAAGGGGATTGCCTGGAAGTCAGCTCTCGGTGCTTCCAGGTCGATCGGCTGCGGAGCGGGGTTCGCTGGTAATTGTTGAATATTCATAATTGCCCGGACTTGGAGAGAAACGTACACTGACGAAAATCGAAACAACAATGAGCCCAAGTCCAACGATATACATTAAGATCGGGTTCTGGGTATAGAGAAATCCTGCCAGGATAGGGGCCAGTATCACTGCGGCGCCTCCTGCCGTTTCTGCAACACCGTAAGCCAACCCCATTTTAGCTGCTGGCACCAGTTGGCGAACCTGGGCAATACCGAGGTTGCGAGCAGTTCTAAATCCTCCAAGCATCAGGAATCCAAACACATACCAGGCATAATCGCTGGTTAACCATAAGATTAAACAAAACAAAACCATTGCAAACTGACCAAGAATGAAACCAGTCAGCGCTGGCAACGATCCGAGCACCAGGTTCAGGAAAACGACACCAAGGCTGGAAACTGAAAATAAGAACCCAATGCGGCTCAAATCAAATCCAGCCTGGTTGGTAAGATAATTAGGGGTCAACGGTTGGGGTAGATACATCGCCAGGAAAGCGAAGAAAATCACCCCCATATATACCAGATAGCGTTTTGAAATGAACAGGCGATTTCCAGCTTGCCTGGTGACTGCCTGCTCCACGGGTTGCGGACGAATGAATGAGATCACCACCAGGGATAAAACAAAGATCACACCTGCAACAAAATACGCTTGTCTCAACCCATACTGGTCCCCGATGCGCCCACCGATAACCGGGCCTACGATCACACCTAGGTTGTAACTGGCTGACATCAATGTGATCACCCGGCCCACCGATAATTTTCCTCGAGCAGCAGTTAAATAGCTCTGCAGCGGAGACATCACAAATAATGTCATTCCATAAAAGAAAAGACCAATCGTGAATATCAATAATGTGGTTGCAAATGCCATCATCCAGCAAGCAATTGTACCGGTCAGCCAGGCAGCCACCATGATTGGTTTGCGCCCGATTCGATCCGCAAGAAATCCTGCCGGGATGTGAGACAGCGTCATCGCCATCCCAAAACCCCCCAAAATCGTGCCAATCAAGATTGGATCCGCCCCCAATTCTTGCAGGTATATTGGTTGGAAGAAGATAAATAGACCTTCCCCAAGCCCCCAGGTAAACATAGCAATACCGACCAGAATCAGATCTCGTTTCATAAACCACTTTCAGGGCTGCAAATCCCAAAGCCTCCCTGCCTGAAGAATGCAGGCTAACTCTGAGGCTCGAGATTGATTAATTCTCTGGATAAATCGCTGAAACTGCGCAGTCCCTGGTCGGTGATCAGGACATCATCTTCAATACGCACTCCACCTCGACCGGTAATATAAATCCCTGGCTCGATAGTGAAGCTCATCCCTGGCTCCAGTGACAGCAGGTTGCCATCCCGGATGTATGGCGCCTCGTGTGTTTCCAGGCCGAGGCCATGTCCTGTACGGTGGATAAAATACTGGCCATATCCAGCCTCTTCAATTACCCGCCGAGCTGCCTGATCGACCTCCTGAGCCGTCACACCAGGTCCCGCAGCCTCCCGGGCAGCTGAATTCGCCTGGTTCACAATGCGAGCGATGATTTTCATCTCATTGTCAGGCTCACCAAGGGTAAAGGTCCGTGTAAGGTCAGAAAAATAACCGTCTACGTTGGCACCCCAATCAAGGATCACCAAATCACCATTTTTCAATTCCCGATCTCCTGGGAAGGCGTGTGGATTGGCGCTGTTGGGACCAGAAGCGACAATAGGTGTGAACGGCAGCTGGGAATTCGAACCATGCCGCAGCAGCTGTACGGTGATCTCGGCAGCCAGTTCTTTTTCAGTGATCCCCGGTTTTATCGCCGGCAGTGCCGATTGGAGAGCATCCTGGGCAATATGTACGGCTTTCTGCATGGCGGAAATCTCAGCCTCATCTTTTCTAATCCGAATTCCGGTCATACAGGCATCCCCGGGTAAAAAATCTATTTCCAGGCCAGTATTATTCAGGAAATCGAGCTCCAATACCCGCATCCAGCGCGGCTCTATACCAATTTGGCTGCGCCGGAGATCAGCACTATTGAGTGCATTTTGAAATACTTTCCACCACGTATCTGGATTTTCTCCATAAGCGAAGCCCTGGATTGAATAGGATAAATGGTTTAATTTTCCGGCCTCGAGTTCAGGCAGAATGATGATCGGTGGCTCATCTATCGTGAATAACCCCACTACAGGTCTTTCGCTGAGGTGGAAGTGAAGCCCTGTTAAGTAAGTCAGGCTGGGTCCTGCATTGAATGCCATACCCCGCAGCCCCGCCTCACTCATCGCTTCTGCTAATCGATTCTGGCGAACCTGGTAGATAACTTCGTAATTGTCAGCGTCCATCTCTCCTCCATGCACCGGAATACCAGAAATTATAGCCTCAACCCTGCCGTTCATGTTGTGTTTTCAAAACCAGGATATTTATCCGGTTTGATTATTGCTTGTGTTTTTGAAATTCGAGTGCGGTGTATAATTAAATTCGATATGGTTGAGCTCCCTCTTTTTCCGCTGAATACTGTTTTGTTTCCTGGAATGTCTTTACCGCTCCACATCTTTGAAGCACGGTATCAGCAAATGATCCGGACTTGCCTGGAGACTGACAAACTTTTTGGAGTCGTGCTGATCAAACGTGGAAGTGAAGCTCTCGGACCACTCGCGGAACCGTTCTCGGTAGGGTGCACCGCGCGCATCATCGACGTTCAATATTTGGATCAAGGCCGCATGAATATTACAACAATTGCCGAACAGCGGTTCCGCATAAACTCCTTGAAATCTGACCTGCCTTACCTCCTGGGTGAGGTTGAAATTCAGCCATTATTCGTGAATGAACCGGAAGAGTTGCGGCCTGCTGCAGACAATTTAACTCCCAAGATTAACCAATACATCAAACTGCTCAACCAAATCGATTCGATCAAGCTCGATCCTGAAAATCTACCCAATGATCCAGCCATGATTGGGTATTTTGCAGCTGCATTGCTCCAGATGCCTCCTAATGAGAAACAAGCTTTGCTGCAATCTGAAGACCATTTGAAACTATTAAATTCCCTCAACCAGGTATACGTTAGGGAAATATCATTTCTTAGAGCCACTCTCACGCACGGCACCGATCAGACTCAACTCTCATACACAAAGAATTAATGGTGAGGATCACCAATATTCTCAAAGTTGTTGTGGATACCGTATATTGCTCAACATAATAAGGTGGCAGGACTTTGGATCATAAGGTTGGAGCAAACGATTAATTGAAATCATGCTGGAGGTGGGTCGCCCCTGAAGGTAGATTTCTCTTGCATCCTGATTTAGGTAGAATTTATTGGACATTGATAATAAGCAGGGAGAAGCTCGGTATCACTGGAGGAAAGAAAAGTGTTCGAAAAAATTCTATTCAAACCGAAAGTCCGTAATATTCATTTCCTGATATTAATCATCGCCTTCGGCGTCCTTCTGCAGGCCTGTACTGGGGAACCCAGCACGACCCAGGAACCAACAGCTGAGCAGGAAAGGCAGGGGGTTTTAAGGATAGCACTCCAACCGATCGTGCAAACTGATCCCGCTTTCATCTCTTCTGATCCCGAAGTGCTTATCGCCAGCAGCGTCTATGATTACCTAGTAGATATCACCCCGCAGAATACAATTGCCCCCCGCTTAGCCCACGATTGGACAGTGAGCGAAGATGGCAAAAGCTATGTGTTCTCATTAATAGAAAATGCGACTTTCCACGATGGCACCTTGTTAACCGCCAATGATGTAGTATGGACCTTTGATCGCCTGCGCGATCCACAGGTGGATTCCCCTACAAAAGATCTTTACAGCAATATTGAAAGTATTGAAGCTAGCGACCAGTTCGAAGTGACTTTCACCCTCAAGGAGTCCAATCCGTTCTTCTTATATGACCTCAGTGACAACCACGCATTAATCGTTAAAGCCAATACTTCTGACCCCATCAGCGATTTCATGGGAACTGGCCCCTTCAAGCTGGTTTCCTATAATCCGGAGGACCGGTTGATCGTGGAAGCCAACGGGGATTACTTTCTGCGAGATCGGCCGAATCTCGAGAGAATTGAATTTATCTTCTTTAACGACCAGACTGCCCAGGTGGAAGCTTTGCGCGGCGGGCAGGTGGATCTTGTGTTGTTGATATCCACCGATTTATATAATACGATCAAGGATGAACCCGGTCTGGTCCCGCTTGAATCTGCCACAAACAGTTTTGACCTTATCCGCCTGCGGGCGGATCGCTCTCCTGGGGAGGACCCACGGTTGATGCAAGCCCTGAGACTGGCAACTGACAGGCAGGCGATATTTGACCTGGTCCTACAAGGGTTTGGAGCCATGGGGAAAGATACCCCGATTGGCCCCATGTACAGTCAATATTTCAATGAAGACCTGCAAATCCCGCAAAGGGATGTGGTTGCTGCAAAACAGCTGCTGGCTGATGCAGGTTATCCGGATGGGATCAGGCTCGAGATGCACACCCCTGATACTGGAAACAGGCCGAATTTAGCGGTGGTATTAAAGGATCAATGGGCTGATGCGGGGATTGATGTCACAGTAATCATAGAACCGGAAAGTGTCTATTATGGTGATGACGTCTGGTTGGATGTTGATTTGGGGATCACTGGCTGGGGGTCGCGACCATACCCGCAGTTTTACCTGGATACGATGCTTGTTTGCGATGCAATCTGGAATGAATCACATTTCTGCGACCAGGAATTTGATCAGCTAGCAAATACTGCCGGAAGAACATTGAACGAAGATCAACGCGTTGAAACTTATAACCAGATCCAGGAATTGCTGGCTGAGCGTGGACCCACGTTGATCCCGTACTTCTTCTCACAACTGGGAGCCATCAGCGATAAATTTTCCGGTTTCCAATTGAAACCCTTCCCGGGACGTTCTGACCTCGCAGCGGTTCAACTTGCCAATCAATAGATGTGAACTCGATTTCTAAATCCTCCAACAATGGCCTAGGCGTCGTCCCATCCTGGTGGCGGCGCCTATTGCAATTCTTCCAGCAGCTGTTTAGCAGACCAGTTTCTGGATTTGGAACTGCGATCACTCTGGTCTTTTTGATCGTGGCTCTAATCAGCCCCCTGATTGCCCCGTATGGTGCCAACGAGATCATTGTTGCGGATGCCCGCCAACCACCTTCCAATGAACATTGGTTTGGTACCGACAATCTCGGTCGGGATGTTTACAGCCGTGTGCTGCTCGGATCGCGGGAGGTATTGGTCCTTGCTGGTTTTGGAACTCTATTCGCTGTGTTGTTTGGGACTCTATTCGGTCTCATGACAGGCTATCAAGGTGGATGGTTTGATGAGATTACGATGCGCATCTTCGACAGCTTGCTGGCCATTCCAGCTTTACTTCTGGCCTTGTTGCTCCTTGGGACGATCGCCAATTCGAAATATAGCGTATTACTCGTCATCGTTGTAATCTACACACCGATCGTGGCTCGTGTCGTGCGCAGCGTCGTTCTGGCTGTAAAACCCCAGGGATTTATCGAAACTGCCCGGCTCGGAGGAGAATCCCGCACCAGAATATTACTCCGCGAAATCCTGCCCTCCGTAATCCCAACTCTATCTGTCGAATCAGCATTACGTTTTTCGTATGCGATCTTCCTGGTCGCCTCGTTGGGATTTCTGGGTGTCGGAGTACAACCCCCCAGCCCGAACTGGGGCCTGATGGTCAAGGAAGCGCGCGCTTATGTAACCCTGATCCCCTGGGCACTTTTCTTTCCTGCAGCTGCAATTTCCCTGGTTGTCATCGGTGTTAATTTAATGGCGGATGGGGTTAAACGCCTCATGAGTCCAGATCAAATTGATTGAACGCAAAATAATGTGCCCTCGAACAAGAAGTTCAACCCACAGAACTATCTTAGATGTGCAGGATCTTACCGTGGCATATCGGCAGGGAAATGACTGGCTGCAAGCAGTACGTGATGTTTCCTTCCACATCAATGCAGGTGAGACTTACGGTTTGGTTGGTGAAAGCGGTTCTGGGAAAACCACCCTCGTCCTGGCAGTGCTGCGCTATTTAGGGAGTAAAGGATCAATTATCAGTGGGGATATCTACCTTGGAGACCAGAGCATGCGGGCACTTGATGATCAAGAACTTCGCCAGATGTGGGGAAAGCAGGTGGCACTAGTTCCCCAGAATCCACAATCATCTCTCAATCCATCCATACGCGTGGGTGAACAAGTAGCAGAAATCTTTCGCTACCAGAATAAATTATCAGAGCCGGATGCCAAGCTGCAAACGCTTGAATGGTTTCAAAAGGTCCGCCTGCCTGATCCAGAAAGGGTTGCCACCAGCTACCCTCACCAGATCAGTGGCGGCATGCAGCAGAGAGTTTTGATCGCGATGGCATTGAGCATCTCTCCAAGTTTACTCGTGCTGGATGAGCCTACCACGAATTTGGATGTCACCATCCAGGCAGTGATCCTGGATCTGATCGATGAACTAATCAGCGAGCAGAATATGGCTGTCCTGTATGTCACGCATAATTTGGGGGTGATCTCGCGTTACTGCGACCGGGTAGGCGTTATGTATGCCAGTGAATTGGTCGAGGAAGCGCATCCAAAAGAACTATTTTCAGAACCGCTCCATCCATATACCCAGGGGTTGCTGGATAGCATCCCGCAGTTTGGAGAAACAAAAGATCGCATCCGGCTGCAGCCAATCCTAGGACAGATCCCAGCGATTGGCCAGGGTCCTTCTGGTTGTATCTTCCGCCCCCGCTGCCCCGTAGCGATTGAAGTTTGCACGAATCGACCCTCTTTATTCCCGGCAGGGGGAAATAGATTATCACGCTGTCATCGCTGGCAGGAAATTGCTCTGGATGATATCAGCGTTCAACAAACCCCACCATCCATCGAGCGCCAACAAAAAGGGATGGCTGAGGGGAGAAGCCAAACGCTCGAACTTGAGAATGTTTCTATCTCGTTCCCTCTCCAGAGATCGCTCAATGATTTCCTACGTGGGAAACCCCGGAAAGGAGTACAGGCAGTTAATAAAGTTGATCTTGTAATCCCATCTGGCACCACCTTGGGGTTGGTTGGTGAAAGCGGCTCTGGGAAAACCACTATCGCTCGCAGCATCATGGGGTTGCAGTCGATCAGAGCTGGCGTCATCAAACTCCACAAGGTCAGCATTCCAGACCAACTTTCCAGGCGCGATCTGGAAACATTGCGCCAACTGCAAATTGTTTTTCAAAATCCGCAGGAAGCGCTCAATCCTCATCTCACGGTAGGTGAAACTTTGCGCAGACCGTTTATCCGCCTGCTGGGTCTTCCCAGATCAGAAGCGGATGCTAAGGTGATTGACCTGCTGGAAGCAGTCCATTTAACCGCTGCGTATGCCAACAGGTATCCAGGTGAGTTGAGCGGTGGTGAAATCCAACGCGTTGCCCTAGCCAGGGGGATCGCCTCAAGACCTGACCTATTGATTCTCGATGAACCCATATCCTCATTAGATGTATCGGTTCAGGCAGCGATTCTAAATCTGGTCAACGAATTGCAGAGAGATATTCAAAACAGTATATTGTTTATTTCCCACAACCTGGCAGTCATTGGATATTTAGCCGACCAAATTGCAGTAATTTATGTGGGCACCTTAATGGAGATTGCCCGGCAGAGCGATCTTTTCCAGCCACCCCACCATCCATATACAGAAGCATTGATATCCGCCATACCACAAATCGATCCACAAACAAGCCATCTTCCTATCCATCTGGATGGTGAAATGCCCGATCCAGTAAACATACCCACAGGCTGCCCTTTCCACACACGCTGCCCCAGATTCATTGGTGAAATTTGTGCGAATACAGCTCCCCGCTGGCAGATCGATCCGCGCACAGAGAAGCGCATTTTCTGCCATATCCCACTTGAAGATCTATTGTCTTCTCAGGCACAAAGTACCTCTGATGGCACAGGTTTAGAATAATTCTCCATGTCCATTTTTCTTCTTCGCCGCATGGCATTCCTCGCCCTGACCGTCCTGCTCACCTCACTCTTGGTATTCCTGGTCACCCAATGGCTTCCTGGAGATGTATGCCGCATCGTTTTAAGCCGGGAGGCAGGACCAGCCGCCATCGAAAACTGCCGCCAGGAACTTGGATTAGATCAATCACTGCCCGTGCAGTATATCAATTGGTTACGGGATTTTATTAGCGGGGATTGGGGCACATCATACAGCACAAATCTTCCCATTTTCCCAATGGTGATTGACCGTTTGCGCAATTCGCTCATACTGGCCCTCGTCACGCTGGTCATCTCTGTCCCAGTGGCGGTCATCTTGGGTGTCATCGCCGGTTTGAATGCAAACAAACCTGTTGACACTGTAATCAGCGTAGGATCTTTAGCTGTGGTGGGTCTTCCAGAGTTTGTCACCGGGCTTGTGCTGATCTGGCTTTTTTCATTCGGTTTGAGAGACCTGGGACTGCCTTACTTACCTGCCAATTCATCCATCCCTCCAGAGGCAACCTTCTTCGATACCCTGCCAATGTTAATCCTGCCCGCCTTGACTGCCATGCTGGTCCTGCTGGCTTATATCGCACGCCTGACCCGGGCAGGTGTGCTGACCGAGCTGCATCAACCCTATGTCCGCACAGCAGATCTGAAAGGCCTGCCCCGCCGCATTGTGGTTGTTAACCATGTACTGCGCAATGCATTGCTGCCAACAATCACCGTGATCGCGATCAGCATCGCTTGGCTGATCAGCGGGTTGGTGGTGATCGAAAATGTATTTAATTATCCTGGCTTAGGTCGCATGATGATTTTTGCCATCGACCGGCGTGACATGCCTCTCCTGCAAGCGGTAACCATGGTCACTGTCTTATGTGTTGCCTTGGCCAATCTGGGAGCGGATTTACTCTACAGCATCTTGAATCCCAAGATCCGCTTTCATTGAACTTTCAACCCGCAGCAGGCTGATGGGACCTGGCGTGTAACTAGAGCAGTTTATTGAAATCTATGCATGCGTCGGCGACCGTGATGTCGCTCCACTCGAATGCTGGTATCCACCGCTCCCACTGCCGGAAAATTACCTGGCAATACACATCTGAGCTGGGAAATGAATTTCATTGCCGCTGAAACAAACTCCAGTTGACGCGTTACACCAAAATAGGTATAATCTGCAAACATGCTTATAGAAGATGTCTCTCTCTGGGAGGAGTAGTTGCAAAGGCGCTGACAGAGAAGGAATGGCCGCAGGCTGAGAGCCCCCAAAGACGCCTCGCTTCGAATGTCGCCCAGAGTAGCTGCTGAAGAAATCGGTTTCTTGCACTTATCTAAGCCAGACACCGAGAGTAGACCAGCACGGGAAGCCCGTTACAGCGAAACCCTGATGTTGGTCAGGGTGAAAAGTGCACTGGACAGTAATGTACAGTGAATAGAGGTGGTACCACGGAAGTACGCCCTTTCGTCCTCAGTTTGGATGGAAGGGATTTTTTATTTAACCCCGCAATTTCCATTCTTCTTGTTAGGAGGTAAACATGCCTTTACCCAAAAAATACATGCCTGGCATAGAAGAGCCCAACCTGTACACACTTTGGGAGGTAAATGGCATCTACAGTTTCGCACCGGGTGATGATCGACCAATTTTCTCCATCGATACGCCTCCACCCACGGTTTCCGGAAAGCTTCATCTGGGTCACATTTATTCGTATACCAGCACAGATATATTCGCCCGTTTTCACCGCATGCGGGGAGAAAATGTTTTATACCCGATGGGCTTCGATGATAATGGTCTGCCAACTGAACGCTTGGTTGAAAAACAGCTCGGTATCCGGGCCTCAGAAATCGATCTCCATGAATTTGTAAAGAAATGCCAGGAAGTGAGCATACAAGCGGAAAAGGAATACCAGGAAGTTTGGCAGCGTTTAGGGTTATCCATCGACTGGACCCATACTTACCGGACAATCGACCATTGTTCACGCTTAACTTCACAGCGCTCATTTATCGATCTATACAAAGCAGGATTGGTTTATCGTCAAGAAGCACCCACTATCTGGTGCTCTGAGTGTGGCACGGCTATTTCCCAGGCAGATGTCAACGATCTGGAGAGGGCAAGTGAACTGGTCACCCTGGCGTTTTCCAGACCAAATGGTGAGCTGCTTCCGGTTGCCACTACGCGCCCCGAGTTGCTGCCCGCTTGTGTTTCAATATTTGTTCACCCAGAAGATTCGCGTTTCACTGACTTAATCGGGGAAGAAGTTCAGGTGCCCTTGTTCGGACATAGGGTCATGGTCAGGGCAGACACAGCTGCAAATCCTCAGCTGGGCACAGGTGCTGTGATGTGCTGTACGTTCGGTGATTCAGTTGACAAATATTGGTGGTATACCCATCGACTTGATCACATCCAGGCTATCGACCGTCAGGGCAGGCTCACCGAGGTAGCAGGAGAATTTTCCGGTATACCGGTGGATTTAGGGCGGCATAGCATCATAGCACGGCTCGCCCGAGAAGGGCTGATCTTGGAAAGCCAACCCACCTCCCAAGTTGTCCCGGTGCATGAACGCTGTGATACTCCCGTTGAATTTCTCATGAGCCAACAATGGTTTATCCGTTTGCTTGAATATAAAAGTGAGTTGCTCGCAGCTGCAGAGAGGATTAACTGGCATCCAAAACATATGAAACATCGTTACATCTCATGGGTTGAGAACCTTGCCTGGGATTGGTGCATCTCCCGCCAGCGCTATTACGGCATCCATTTCCCACTTTGGTACTGTCAAACTTGTGGGGACGTGGTATTGGCTGATGAAGGGCAGCTGCCAGTTGATCCAAATATCGATCAACCCACCCAGGCTTGTCACTGCGGAGGTAGAGATTTCCTTCCTGAAAAAGATATCCTCGAAACCTGGGCAACCTCCTCCCTAACCCCACAAATCGTAGGACGTTGGTTATGTCCAGATCAGCAGCTGGCGCAACCTCTTTTTGACCGGGTCTATCCATTTTCGTTGAGACCGCAGGCTCACGAGATCATCCGCACCTGGGCTTTCTATACCATCGCTAAATCCCATTTTCACCACCAGATGCTTCCCTGGAATGATATTGCCATCTCAGGGTGGGGAATCGCTGGTAAAGGTATGGATAAAATTAGCAAAAGTAGGGGAGGCGGACCAATGCCTCCTCTTGAAATGATCGATCGTTATTCAGCGGATGCCGTCCGTTATTGGGCAGTCAGTACAGGGTTGGGTAAAGATGCGCTAATCAGCGAACAAAAAATTCAATTGGGGAGCAAATTAGTCACCAAATTATGGAATGTAGCCCGTTTTAGTGAGCGTTTTCTGGTAAATTATCAACCACCCCAAGCAGCTGAGATTGATCATACCATTTTAGAAAGTATCAAACTTACTCCAGCCGATCGCTGGATACTCTCCCGCTTGCAACATTTGATTCTACAGGCTACACAGTTCCTTGAAAATTATGAATATGCATCTGCTAAGAGCGAGATCGAGAATTACTTCTGGAATGATTTTGCAGACAATTACCTTGAGATGTGCAAGCAAAGATTGTATACGGGAGAATCCTCACAGGCTCAAGCAGCAGTTTTTACTCTCTATTCTTTACTGATTACGATCTGCAAATTATTTGCCCCATTCCTTCCATATATTACAGAATTCATTTACCAAGCGCAATTTGCACCCCTGGTTGATTTACAACCAGGTGAATTCGCCTCAATCCATCTCTCAATGTGGCCAAAATCCAACCCCTATTTATTAGATGCATCCGCTGAAGAAGTGGGCAATATCTTACTCGAGATCGCCACTTCCGTCAGGCGCTATAAAAGCGAGCACAGTCTATCTTTGGGCACCGAGCTTCAGTGTCTGCAGATCGCGATCTCAAACCCGCAGCTGAGTGAACAGATAACTCTCGCGAGCCAGGATCTGAGCAGCATAACTCGTGCAAGGAAGATTGAGGTCCAATCGCATCTTGATCCAGGTGTATCTTTGGTCATCGATGAGGATAATTTTCAAGCTGGTCTATTTCTTTGATTGGCTTATACTTGCACATTTCCTTGATAAAGCATTCGATACTTCCTGCGAAAGATTGCAGTTTGATCTCTGTTATTATGGAAGACTGGATGGATTTTTTATGATCTGAACTCATTGCAGAAAACCACGGGCAGGCTTGATCGGAATAATCACATTGATAAATATGCATAATTTACAAATGAGAAATAAGCGTAAGGTTATTACCAATAATAAAAAATACCCCCAGGAAGCAAGACTTACTTTGGAGAGAGAAGATGGATGCATTTAAATTACCAAAAACTTATGATTTCAAAACCACAGAAGATAAAATCTATGGTTGGTGGGAAGCCGAAGGCTATTTTAAACCCAGCAATGATCCGAACCAACCCGGATTTGACCCTCAAATCAAACCTTTCGTGATCTCCATCCCGCCTCCAAACGTTACTGGAGAACTGCACCTGGGGCACGCCATGTTCGTATCTATGGAGGACCTGATGATCCGTTATCAGCGGATGAAAGGCATTCCTGCCTTATGGGTCCCGGGAACTGATCATGCTGGTATAGCCACCCAGCTGCAGGTCGAAAAATCACTGGCGAATGAAGGCTTGACTCGCGAACAAATCGGCCGGGAAGAGTTTCTGAAGCGCACCTGGGAATGGAAAGAAAAATACGGCGGCATCATCACCCGCCAAATCCGCCGACTGGGTGCCTCTTGCGATTGGGATCGAGAACGCTTTACCTTTGATGAAGGGCTTTCCAGAGCCGTCCGGGAAGCTTTTGTCCATTTGTACGAGAAAGGTCTGATCTATCGCGGTCCCCGCCTGATCAACTGGTCGCCTGGACTCAGAACCGCAGTTTCAGATCTGGAGGTGGAATATTCCGAAGAACCGGGCAAGCTTTACTATTTCAAATACATGCTCGCCGATGGTCAGGGAGAATTTATCCCTGTCGCAACCACTCGCCCGGAGACTATCCTGGGAGATACAGGGTTGGCGGTTCACCCGGATGATGAACGCTACCAAAAATTTATTGGTAGAGAGGTCCTTGTGCCCATCCTTGGCAGGAAGATTCCCGTCATTGCTGATGATTACGTGGACGTTGAGTTCGGTACAGGCGCCCTGAAGATCACACCCGGACATGATCCAAACGATTATGAAATTGGAGAGAAACACGGCCTGGCAATTATCTCTGTCTTAGACGAATCAGCGCGGGTAAACCAGCATGGAGGTCCCTACGCCGGTCAAGATCGATTTGATGCACGCACGAATCTTTGGGAGGACATGCGGGCTGCGAACCTGGTGATCAAAGAAGAGCCCTACATGATCAACATCCCCCGTTCACAGCGCGGCGGCGAGATCATCGAACCGATGATCTCCACCCAGTGGTTTGTTCGCATGCAACCTCTCGCTGAACCTGCCCTTGAGGCCGTCAACCGAGGTCGCATTCAAATCATCCCGGAGCGCTTCAAAAAAGTTTATGACAACTGGCTCGAAAACATTCAGGACTGGTGCATCTCCCGGCAATTATGGTGGGGGCATCGCATCCCGGTTTGGACCTGCCAGGCATGCCAGGAAGTAATCGTCTCACGGGAGGATCCAACGCATTGCCCGAGCTGCAACAGTGAAGATTTGGCGCAGGATCCAGATGTGCTCGACACCTGGTTCTCATCCGGCCTTTGGCCGTTCTCCACCCTGGGTTGGCCGGAAGAAACCCCCGAATATAAATATTTCTATCCTACTTCCGTGATGGAGACCGGCTACGATATTCTTTTCTTTTGGGTGGCACGCATGATCATGGATGGTCTTGAGTTCACCGGGCAGGTGCCGTTCCACACCGTATACCTGCATGGTTTGATCCGCGATGAGGATGGACGCAAGATGAGTAAGACCTACGGAAACGTGATCGATCCTCTGATTGTCATGGATGACCTGGGAACGGATGCTCTAAGGTTCACCCTGCTCGTCGGATCCACACCTGGCAACGATACCAATCTCAGCTTGAAAAAGGTAGAAGCCAACCGCAACTTTGCGAACAAGATTTGGAATGCTGCCCGGTTTGTCCTCAGCGCACTTGAACAGGTGAAGGACCTGCAACTCCCGCCGCAGGAGACCGAACCTTTACCATCCCTGGCAGACAGGTGGATAGAAGCTCGCCTGTCCGCATTGGTCAGGGATGTAGAACGTCTTTTTCAGAATTACCAGTATGGAGAAGCAGGCAGGCAGATCTACGAGTTCTTCTGGAATGAATTTGCAGATTGGTATCTGGAAATCGCTAAGTTGCAGCTCTCACAGGGTAATCGGGTTGCATTTTCTACTGCCAGGAACCTGGTGAACATCATGGATACCTGTCTGCGCCTGCTGCATCCATTCACGCCCTTCGTAACAGAAGAGATCTGGGGCCGGCTTAAAACCGCACTTGGAGAGTTAGCCCAACCTATTTCAACCCTGCATGCACCTGATTGGGAACCTGCCTTGATTATCGCCCATTGGCCTGAACCATCTCCGGAAAGTCCGTGGGAAGCCGATGCAATCTCCGATTTCACATTGATCATGGATCTGGTTCGCTCGATCCGCAATCTGCGTTCTGAGAAGAACATCGATCCGAAAATCAAGATCCCAGCCATCCTGGCAGGTGGAGATTATTCCAATATCCTCCAACAACAAGCGGGGACGCTCGCCTCACTTGCCCGGCTTGATGCTCAAAAATTGACCATCAGCGAGCAACTGTCCGAAAAACCAGATGGATATATTGCCCTGGTTGTGGGTCCAATTGAAGCCTACCTGCTCCTGGCTGAGATCGTGGACCCAGTGGAACAGCGTGCACGATTAGCCAAGGATTACGCTGAGGCAACCAGCCAGGTTGAACGGTTGGAGAAATTGCTCGCCAGTCCATTCGCAGAACGGGCACCGCAGCAAGTAGTTGAGAAAGAAAGGCGAAAACTTGCAGAGTACCAGGAAATGGTAACCAAGATCAAATCCCAATTGGAACTGCTCGATTCCAGCAGTTAGATCAGAACAGGAACTTGAAGGGATGCCAGATAATCTGTAAATCAAAGGAAATACATTACCATGACAAAGGAAGAACTTATCTCTGCATTAACAAATGGGAGAGCAGAATTCCTCGAGACACTAAAAGAAATACCCCAACAGGAGATGTTTATCCCCGGGGTGGTTGGACAGTGGTCGCTCAAAGATTTGCTGGTTCACCTCACCCGCTGGGAGGCTGAACTGGTTAAACTGCTCTGGCAATCAAATCAAGGGACAACCCCTACTACCATCCATTTCAAATCAGAAACGGTAGATGAGGTGAATGAACGCTGGTACCAGCAAAGCTCCTCCCGTTCAATGGATATCGTCTGGGATGATTTTCTCAAAGTACGCGAGCAGACCATTCGCAGGGTTAGTGGATTTGGAGAAAAGGAATTAAATGACGTGAATTATTACCCCTGGTTAGATAGCAGCCCTCTGTGGAAATGGATTGCTGATGATAGCTTTGGGCACGAGGCTGAGCACATCGAAGATATCCATGCCTGGATGAGGAGCAAAGGAAAAACAGCATGAAAATTGGCTTTGTTTACCCACAAACAGAATTCGGTACCGACCCAATCGCAATACGAGATCTGGCGCAAAGCGCAGAAGAACTGGGTTTCTCTCATGTACTTACCTATGAGCATGTGATCGGTGTCAATCCTGACCGTTTTGAAGATTGGAATGGGCCGTATGATTACAAATCCACATTCCATTCACCATTTCTTCTGTTTAGCTATATGGCAGCGGTTACCAGCCAGCTGGAATTTGCAACGGGGATCTTGATCCTCCCCCAACGCCAGACTGCCTTAGTCGCCAAGCAGGCAGCCACCCTGGATATTCTTTCCAAGGGTCGTTTGCGCCTGGGAGTCGGCATCGGATGGAACAAACCCGAGTATATTGCCCTGGGAGAGAATTTTCATACCCGCGGCCGCCGGGTTGAAGAACAAGTTGAGGTATTAAGAGCCCTGTGGACCACTCCCTTGGTAGATTATTCTGGTCAATGGCACCAAATTCCAGATGCGGGGATCAATCCGCTGCCCATCCAACAGCCAATCCCCATCTGGTTTGGAGGCCATGCTGAGGTTGTTCTCCAGAGAGCTGCCAAATTGGCGGATGGCTGGCTGCCTACCTATACCAGCGCGGAAGCTGCAAAACCCGCAATTGCCAGGCTGAGCAGTTATCTCCAGCAGGCAGGCAGAAAGAGTTCCGAGTTCGGTATTGAGGCCAGGATTCGCTATGCGGAAGGCAACCCGGTAGATTGGGAGCAGCTGCTGATGAGCTGGCAGGAAGCAGGAGCAACCCATATTTCCTTCAACACAATGCAGGCTGGCTTGGATGGACCCGCAGAACATATCCAGGCCCTGAAATTAATTGCTTCAAGCCTGGATATTACTCACCTCTAATCCTCAAAGGAGGCACACTCATGATTATGCAGATCGGAAACCTCCAACTTAATGTAGAAGATCGGGGAAGCGGTCGACCATTACTCTTGATCCATGGTTTCCCCCTCAACCTAGAGATGTGGCGCCCGCAGATTGAAAGCCTATCCACAAAACAGCGGATCATTGCCATCGATCTGCGCGGGCATGGGCTTTCACCTTCGACACCTGGTCCTTATCCGATGCGATTGCTCGCAGAGGATTGTGCAGCACTCATTAAAGCCCTGGAAGTTGATCAACCGCTGGTCGTCTGCGGTTTTTCGATGGGCGGTTATATAAGTTTTAGCCTGTACCGCCACCACCCGGACCTGTTTTCAGGATTGATCCTGGCTTCTACCCGGGCTGGGGCAGACACTGACCAGGGGAAAACAAATCGAGGGCAGGCTATTGCGAAAGTCAGGCAGCAAGGAATCCATCCTGTGATCGAAAGTATGCTCCCGGCTCTAGTGGCCCCGAAAACATACCGGGAAAACCATGAACTTGTTCAGCAGGTCACTGGCATTATGGAGCAAACTTCACCCGAAGGCATGATATCTGCCCTGCAGGGTATGATGGAGAGACCGGACTCAACCGGTATGCTCGGGGAGATCAATGTCCCCACTCTGATCGTTCACGCTTTGGATGACCAGATTATTTCCATCAGCGATTCAGAAGCCATGCACACTGGCATCCCAAACTCCCAGCTGGAAATCATCCCCGAAGCTGGTCATTTACTGAATTTGGAGCAGGAAAAGAAATTCAACGAGATCGTGACCAATTTCATCAATTCAATCTAAGCTATCCCGCGAGGATCGAACAATCCAAATCAGCTCAAGGATCAAGTAACTTTTGATCAGTGATTAAACTCGAATCCTCATTCAAAATCTAAAACTTCATCGGTGATTGAACCCTTCTATCCTCCAAGATAGTAATCCATATATGACCAATTGGATTCCTGGGATATCAAGCTCATCGATGCTTCGAATTGCGTTTATTCTTTCGATTGCAATTAGCTCATTTTTGGCTGGCTGCAGCAGCCGTCCAGCCGCATCTACCGCTCGAGAACCATCAGAACCCAGAACCGGTATCGTGTTTACCTCCGATAGGACAGGCAATTGGGATCTTTTTTACCTGCAGGCTGATGGTAGCTCGTTATCCCAACTCACGGACTCCCCTGAAGTCGATGCAGATCCGGACTGGTCACCAGATGGACGCAGGATCGCATTCCGCTCCCGGCGCGAAGGCAGCTCGGACATTTATATTATGGGATCAGACGGCTCGAACCCAACGAACTTGATCAAGGATCCTGAGACCAGCCTGGATGATGAATTCGCCCCGCACTGGAATCCAGATGGAAAGACTTTTTCACTCTACACGGATCGCTTTCCCCCGCGCGGAAGTTGCCCAAACAATTACCACCAGGTTGCTTTGCTGGTGGAGGATGGCAAGCAGTATGTATTCGACCTCTTCGAGACTCTCCCTGGTGAGCAGTACAGCTCAGATTGGTCTCCAGATGGACGCTATTTGGTTTTCAATTCCACCTGCCGCTTACCCGGCTTCCAACTATACCTGTATGATACCCAAACCGGGGAGACCAAACAAATCACTGATGGGCCAGGGTCTCACACCCACCCTGCCTGGTCGCATGATGGGCGCTATCTGGTATTTTCCAAGTATATCGATGGGGATAGCGATATCTATATTCTTGATCTGAATACTTCAACCCAGACCCAAATTACCCATGGACCAGCAGATGACACTATGCCCAGCTGGTCGCCAGATGATCGCCAAATTGCCTTCGTCTCCACCCGGGAAGGTAACAAAGATATCTTTATCATGAAATCAGATGGTAGCAATATTTATAACCTGACCAATGATCCGGCGGATGACTGGTACCCATCCTGGTCTCCGGTTCCAGCGAACCCTTGACGAATTAGAACATTTGTGCTATTATTTGAATAATTACATTCCCCTTTTAATCTTGAACCCAGAGGAGCAATGCTATGTCAGACCATAATATCGTTCATATCGAATTCTCAGCTCAGGATCTCGAATCCGCCGCGAAATTTTATAGTGATTTGTTTGGCTGGAAGGTCTCCCAAATACCGGAAATGAATTACGCTACTTTTGAAACCGAGAATGGTTTGGGTGGAGGGTTAAATCCCCTTGGTGAAAATTATCCTGCTGGAACAGTTATCGTTTATGTAAATACTGATGATATTGGTGCTTCCCTCACTAAAGCCGAATCTCTGGGCGGCAAGATCGTCACACCCAAGACCGAAATCCCAGGCATGGGTTGGTTCGGACTATTCTCTGATCCAACAGGCAATCTGGTTGGATTGTTCACAGTTCTTGAAGCCTGAAGTAATATCCCACTCCTTTCATCAAATAGCCCAGGCTGATTATGATACACAGCCTGGGCTTGTTTATTAATGAAAGATTGAAAAGGATTTGAATTTTCTCATCTTGTTCATCGCTGATGAATACAAATGATAGAATTGCGCAGGTTTTTAACCTGGCAAGTACGAGAACATTCAAAATAACGAGGGCAGATTGAACACCACGCAAGTCGGGGCAAAGCACAGTATATTTATTACGATCCTGTCATGGATGTTTGCAGTATTGTTCGTCTTATCCACGGTTGGGGTGATTTTTTCATTTTTCCCAATTGGTAAATTGCTCGATCCCGGGTTCTACCAACAAGTCCTGCAAAGGGAAAATATCTACCAGCGGCTTCCGGAATCGATTGCCGCACAGTTGGCAAACACAATATCCAGCCCCATCTCGAGTTCGAAGGCGGAGGTCCCACTGATCGCCCTGGATCAACAAGAGTGGGAATCCATCTTGTTGGAGTTAATCGATCCCGCATGGCTGCAATCCCAGAGCGAATCAGCCCTCGATCAGGTTTTCGAGATCCTGCTTGTTTCTCCGGATCCTCTCAACACTCCTATTGTAATCTCGGTTGAAGATATAAAGCAGAGGCTTGCTGGACCGGAAGGGACTCAGGCTATCCAACAGATCATCGAAGCACAACCACCCTGCTCTGTAGATCAGCTCCTTGGTGTCCTGCAGGCGGGATTAGGGATGGAGACTTCGATTAATTCACTGCTTTGCCGGCCTCCAGATTTTATCCTCTCCGAACTCGATCCATTTGTGGAAGCATTTTTGGACAGCACAGCTGGTCAAATTCCCGACCAGATTCAATTCTATTTACCTCTCCCGGAACCACAAACCCGGGTTTCGGAGGTAGCTCACAATCCCACGCCTGAAATTCCTGAGACGCTGCAAACCTTACGGCTGGTAAATTCCCTGGTCACCTGGTCTCCCCTGCTGCCGGTCACTTTATTACTGATATTAACCCTGTTAGCGGTACGTTCCCTGAGAGATTTTATGACCTGGTGGGGAGGTACGTTCTTTACTGCTGGAATCATCAGCCTGATCTTCTCTTTCTTGATTTTTCCAACCATGAATTGGACCTTTGCTGCTCTCTTGCCAATCAGTTTAAGCGATCTGATCAGCATACCTGAATTGCTCGGTCAATTAGGTATGGCAGGTATTTTCCAGGGGATGGTGAATCAGCTGCTGTTATCTATCAGGATCCCGGCAGGCATCTTGTCCACAATCGGATTTGCCCTTTTACTTGGTGTTTTCCTTTTAAACCGGAATACAGCGAATCTTCAAATCAGGCTGGCTGATTCCAGCGATCTCCCCACCCAAACGAGAAATGATTAAGGTCTGAATAAAAGAAAACAGACCACAATTTCAATCTTCCTTCTTTAAGAATTTACGCTGCCACTCATACAATTTGTTCAAAGCTTCGATCGGAGACAGTGTATTCATATCAAGATCATCCAGCTCTTCCAATAATGGATTTGTCTCAGGAAAGAGTGCCATCTGCTGGGGAGCTTGAGGGTCGATCCGGGCAGCTTTCCCGGCGGATGCTTCCAACAGCTGGAGAATTTCACTCGCCCGTTGCACGACGGGTCTTGGTAAACCAGCCAACTGCCCGACATGGATTCCGTAAGAGCGATCTGCACCTCCTGGGACAATCGTATGTAAGAAGACTACCTCGTTTCCTGCTTCGCTTACCGCCACGTTATAGTTCTTCACCCCGGGGAGCAGCTCAGCAAGCTGGGTGAGCTCATGGTAATGCGTTGCAAAAAGGGTCTTCGCCCTCAAGCTGGGATGGTTATGAATATATTCAATCACTGCCCACGCAATGGAAACACCATCATAAGTACTCGTTCCCCTGCCAATCTCGTCCAGGATCAGCAAGCTGCGGTTAGTCGCATGATGCAGAATATTGGCCATTTCAACCATTTCAACCATAAATGTTGACTGACCGGCGTATATCTCATCCTGTGCTCCAATCCGGGTAAAAATGCGGTCAACCAGGCCGATCCGGGCTGATTCAGCCGGCACAAAGCTGCCGATCTGGGCCATGAGTACGATCAACGCCACCTGCCGCAGGAAGGTCGACTTGCCGGACATATTTGGTCCGGTAATGATGCGGATGCGTTCATCACTTTCAAAAAACGCATCATTCGGCATAAACCTCTCACTGCTCATCATCTGCTCGACTACTGGATGGCGACCCTGCTGGATATCAAGCGCATCCTCAACAACCACTTCCGGGTGCACGTATGCATTTATCACCGCAGCTTCGGCCAAGCTGGCATATACATCCAGACGGGCAACACTTTGAGCAGTTGCCAACATTTTTTCCGCTGAGAGACTTAATCGTTCGCACAATTCATGAAACAGGCGAACCTCGATCTCGTGGATGTGTTCCTCTGCGTTTAAAACCAGGGTTTCGTATTCCTTCAAATCAGGCGTGATATAACGTTCCGCATTCACCAGGGTTTGCTTGCGAATATAGTCAGCTGGTACCAAGTCCGCATTGGCCTTGGTAACTTCCAGGTAATATCCGAACACCTTGTTATAACCAACCTTCAAGGATTTGATTCCCGTCCGTTTTCGCTCAATGGATTCAAGATTCGCAATCCAATCCCGGGCATGCCGCGAACTTTCGAGGACAGAATCAAGTTCTGCTGAATACCCGGGGCGGATGATCCCCATATTGCTGAGCGTCGCAGGAGGCTCATCCTCAAGTGCTGAACCAAGCAGCTCCAGTTCCTGGCGGCAGGGATGAAACCGTTTCAGCAATTCTGACAATGCCGGATCGTCCCCAGGCAGCAGCTGTTTGATCTCAGGCAGCTGCTGAAAAGTTTCGCGCAGAGCTACCAGGTCGCGCGGTTGTCCATTCCCACTCACAATTCGCTGGCTGATACGTTCCAGGTCTGCAAGAGTTTTCAGCTTGGAACGCAGTTCTGCTCGCATGAGCCCGTTAGAGACAAAAAATGCCACCCCGCTCAAACGTCGTTGAATCTGTTCAACATCCAGGAGCGGTTTATTTAACCACTGGAAGATCAATCGCCCCCCCATGGGGGTAACCGTATGGTCCAGGACACCCAATAAGGCGCCATCTTTATTACTTCCCCGGATAGTCTCTGTCAACTCGAGGTTGCGGCGTGTCGCTGCATCCAGAGTCATAAATTCATCCAAATGATAAGTCGATAACGCGGTCAGGAGGCTGAGAGCTGATGGTTGGGTTGCTTCCAGGTATTGAACAATGCCCCCTGCGGCTGCTATCGCCAGCGGCAGCCCCTGCAGCCCGAAGCCGTCCAGGGATGCAGCCTCAAAATGATCCAGCAGCACTTGCCTGCTGCGCTCAGTTTCAAACCGCCAACCAGGCCAGGAGGTAGCAAATCCAGGCATTCCTTCCTCGAAGGATGTTGTATCAGCATGCAATATCTCGGCCGGATGCAGGCGTATCAGCTCCGACCTGACAGCGGCATCAATATCCGTGCTGGTTATTTCGGTCGCCGCAAATTCACCTGTTGAGATATCCACATACGCTACACCCGCCCGCAAATCCCTGACCACGGCACAGGCTAAATAATTATTGGCGTCTCCGGGGAGCAGGCTTGGCTCGAGCACAGTACCAGGCGTTAACACCCGGGTCACTTTCCTGGGTACCAAACCATTTATCGGTTGATCACCAACCTGGTCACAAATTGCGACATGGTAGCCCTTGTCGATTAAACGGGCAATATAATTTTCCATGGCATGGTAAGGGATGCCTGCCATGGGTACGCGTATATCTTTGGCAACCTTCCTGGTAGTTAGAACGATATCCAATTCACGGGAAGCAATTTCCGCATCCTGGTCGAAAGTCTCGTAAAAATCTCCCAGGCGAAAGAACAAAATCTCTTGTGGAAATTCTCTCTTGATCTCAAGATACTGTTTGCGAATCGGGGTGTCATCTTTTGATCCAGCCATGGTTCCATTGTATGATGAGCACAAGGAATCATCAAGCTTAAATTCTCGATTCTCACGCTGGGTTTTCTGCAATGTGTTGCTTTTTTCGATCCTTGATCTTATAATCAGATCACTATACTCGTTCAGAAAGGAGACGTATCTAATGGCTAGCGTAACGTACGATCACGTGACAAAACGTTTTGGTGATGTCCGTGCGGTCAACAATCTTGACATCAAGATTGAAGACAAAGAATTTCTGGTCCTGGTGGGTCCATCGGGCTGTGGAAAGTCTACAGCACTGCGCTGTCTGGCTGGTTTGGAAGATATCACTGAAGGCCAGATATTGATTGGCGACCAGGTCGTCAACGATGTCCCTCCGAAAGACAGGGATATCGCAATGGTGTTCCAATCCTATGCACTGTACCCGCACATGTCGGTTTTTGACAACATGGCATTCGGGCTCAAACTGCGCAAAACACCCAAAGAAGACATAAAGAGAAGGGTGAATGAAGCAGCGGATATTTTGGGCATTGGGGAACTGCTCGACCGAAAACCCCGCCAGCTATCTGGTGGTCAGCGCCAGCGAGTTGCAGTCGGGCGAGCCATCGTGCGCGAACCCAAGGTATTTCTCTTTGATGAACCACTTTCAAACCTGGATGCCAAACTAAGGGTTGAAACTCGCGCCAACATCAGCAAACTGCACCAGCAGCTTGCAACGACTTTCATCTATGTCACCCACGACCAAGTCGAAGCCATGACGATGGCTTCCCGCATCGCCGTGCTCGAATCTGGTGTCTTGCAGCAAATTAACACCCCGCAGAACCTGTACGACGCCCCGGACAACTTGTTCGTTGCTGGCTTCATCGGGTCACCTGCTATGAACTTCTTTCCCGCAACAATGCAGCAAAGTGACGGCAAATTAATCGTCGATGCTGATTCTTTTGCTCTTGAAATCCCGGAGGATCGCAAAGCACCCTACCAGGATCAAGTTGGAAAACCAATCATCTTCGGAATTCGTCCTGAGGATATTATCAACCCTGAATTTGCGCCGCGCGGAATCACTGCCCAACCAGTGGATACCAAGGTAGACATCACTGAATTGATGGGTAATGAGATTTTCCTCTTCCTGAAATCTGGGGAGCACGATTTTGTTGCCCGGGTCGATCCACGCACAAAGGTAAGCATTGGTCAGGATATGCAGCTCGTCTTTAACATGGAGAACATGCACATCTTTGACAGGGAGACAGAAAAAGCGATCCGCTGATCAGCAAGAATACGCTGAGCCCGGATTGGAAGATTTAGCACACCATCAATCACATTAAATGGGCGTAGAGTTGTGGAATTAATACCGCTCTGCGCCCTTTAATCAGCTTATAAAAAGGAGTATTTTATGCCCTTCGATTACATTCCTCCGCTCTTACAAGATTCCTCATCAAAAATCATTCTCCTGGTCATGGATGGCCTGGGGGGATTGCCAGTCAAACCCGGCGGTCCCACGGAATTGGAGGCAGCCCAGACGCCGCACATGGATCAGCTGGCTTCAGAAGGAATGCTTGGATTAACGACACCCATCCGGCCAGGCATTACACCAGGTTCCGGACCTGCTCACCTGGCATTGTTCGGATACGATCCGCTGGAATATGAGATCGGCCGCGGTGTATTAGAGTCCGTAGGAGTCGGTTTGAAAGTTGGTCTGGGCGACATTGCTGCTCGGGGAAACTTCTGCACGCTTGACGAGAATGGCAACATCTCTGATCGCCGGGCTGGACGGATACCTACTGATGAGGCTATCCCGCTGGTCGAACGCTTGAAAGAAGTTAAAGTCCCAGGGGTTACGACCGAAGTCCGCCATGTCAAGGAATATCGTTTCGCGGTCGTAATGCGTGGCGAGAACCTCCATCCGGATATCCTGGATACAGATCCTCAACACACCGGAGTCCCTCCCCACCCTGCAGTTGCCCAATTACCCGTTGCAGAACCAACCGCCGTGTTATTCAACCAGTGGATTGCGAAAGCCAACCAGATCCTGGCTGGTCATCAAAAAGCTAACGGATTAACCCTGCGCGGATTTTCAACAGACCCCAATTTGCCGACCTTCAAGGATTCTTACGGCTTGAATGCTGCGGCAATCTCCGTCTACCCAATGTATAAAGGTGTCGCCAGTCTGGTCGGTATGCAGGTGATCCAGTTCAAAGGCGAGACCCCAGAGGACGAATTTGAGGCATTGAAAAATGTCTGGGAGGATCATGATTTCTTTTTCATCCATATCAAGAAAACAGATAGTAAAGGGGAAGACGGGGATTTTGAAGGGAAAGCAAAGATTATCGAAGGGGTTGATCAAGCTCTGCCCCAGCTTCTTGGTTTGAAACCGGACGTATTGATTATCACGGGAGATCATTCCACCCCAGCCCGGATGAAGACCCACTCCTGGCATCCCGTCCCATTCCTATTCTGGGCTCCTGCCACCATCAGACCGGACGACCAGGATTCCTTCTGTGAACTGGCCTGTGGGCATGGAAGTTTAGGCAATTTCCCCGCCCTGAATACCATCCCCCTGGCACTCGCTCACGCAGGACGATTAGAGAAATTCGGCGCCTAGATTGAAAAGCAGCAGGGCTGTCCCATATGCTGGAGACAGCCCCGCTGTTGTCCAAAAAATCACGACCTCCAAGCAGACCCGTATTCACCACCCGGGAGGATGGGTAGGATTACTGCCCCCCGCATAGATTTTGAAACAGCTTCTTTTCTAGGACTTATCGGTTCTGTCCCTGAAACCATAACCAAGCGCAGCTCCACCAACCAGTGAGAGCAAGCCAATCGCAATAAATGTATCTCGCCAGAAACGCTGTGGGAATAAGCGGATCAAGGTATCTGAGAACCTGAATACCCATGTCCCGGATTCAAAAAATATCTGGTGGAAGAATACGAAAAATACACTGAAAGCAATTAACACCGCCACCAGGATCACGGCAATTATGGCAGCTGTGATCCAACCACCCCTTGAAAGCCCCTTTTTATAAGCCTGCATCCAGCCCCCCCAATACGCCCATGCCCCGAGCAAGAAGATCCCTGCCAAACTGATATACCAGACGATAAGAGCAGATTGCAAAACCTCTTTTACATCGAGCATATGCTTCAGTTCACGGGCGTTATAAACCGGGTTACCATTTTCAAATTTCAATTCTTCCAGAAACGAAATGCCTTCATCATTGAGTAAATAATCCAGGGCGATCTGCGACCAATACAGGCGATCCTGTTGAGAAAATCCATAAGGATCAGCAGGAAAATTTGGAGTGCGGTATTCAAGTTGGACGAATGCAGGGGTTAGTAATAACCGCACTGAAGTCAGGATCAATACCACCGGAACCAGGACTGTCACCAACCATGATAACCAATTATTAAATGCAGGAACTTTCTCTACAGCTTGTACTTCTGTCATTGCAATGCCTCCATATCTCCATAAAGCATGAATCTCAATACCATATCATTGGTTATCCATTCGATCGGCGCCAGGTCATCGGTAAACACCATGCTTGGTTCAGGTAATGGCTGCAAATTCATTGCGCTGACCTGCAGGGCTTCCAGTAGAAGTGGATGAACCTGATCCTGTTCTGATAGTTGGAAAAAATTGAAGAACAAATTATCCGTTGAGGTTGGCTGCTTCGTCGCATAAATAATAGAATTAAAGGTATCCGGCACATCAATGATATACACCGAAGGGAATACCTGCTGTAAGGTGGTGACGATACCATCTATCAACCTTCGATCACCAGGTGCGCGACCCACATTAATACCCACTGCACCCTGATCTGATAAACGATCACTCACCAACTTGAAGAATTCGACCGTAGTCAGGTGCCAGGGGATGTACGGCGGGCGATAGGCATCGAGAGCAATCAAATCATATTTTCGCTGGCTGTGTTCCAATCCCCAACGACCATCCAGGGAAAGAGCATTCAGGTTTGGTTGATTCATATCGAAGAATTTTCTTCCCACTTCAATAATTTCGCCATCGATCTCAAAACCATCAATCGGGATGGGTCCCAGTACCTCGCTGGCCTGCCGGGCAACAGTGCCACCCGCCAGGCCGACAATCGCCATGCTTTGAATATCCTGGGGGGAAAACGGTGGTTTGTTGAAAAATGGGGCTGCCAGAAATTGCTTCCAGGGACCATAATAATTGAGCTCAGTGGGATGGTATGCCGAGTGAATACCCTGGCCTTCATTGAGCCGCAAATAACGGTACCCATCTGCTTCAAGCACCTGGATATAGTTATAAGAGGATTCAGTTTCATAGATTTGCCCGCTGGTGGATTTAATTCCCTGGCCGAAACCAAGGATCATCAGCAGCATGACAACCAGCGGCATCCAAAACCAGCGCAGTGCAACACGGAACCCACACGAAATCCACATCCCGATCAGTGCGACAATCATCAGGAACTCGCTGAAGACGACGAAGGTCTTTGTCGTCCCGAGGGTCGGGATCAGGACAAGCACTGGCAGAAATGTGCCAACAAATGAGCCCAGGGTTGAGATGGCGTAGATGCGGCCGGAGATGCGCCCTGCTTCCTGCGGCGTGCGGAGCGATAAGCGGATTGCAAAGGGAGAGACGGTCCCGAGCAGCGTAACTGGTACGCTGAACAGGATTAAAACTCCGCTGAAAGATCCGAAGAGGATACCGACTTGCAGCTGGTCAAAGGCGTTGGCTGCGGCCCTTAATACGGGGTGCGCCACGAGGGGCACCAATCCAATCAAAAATGCACCCCAGGCCATAATCAGGTACATTGTCCGGAAATTAGGCGATCGATCAGCCCACCAACCCCCGAGGAAATAACCGGCGGTCAGGTAAATTAAGATCAGGCCAATGATGCTGGCCCAAACCAGATTGCTGGTCCCGAATATATTGCCCAATAGTCGCGAGGCAGCTAATTCTACTGCAAGGGTGGTCATCCCAGAAGCAAAAACAGCAAAATACAGATATTTTCTCTCGCTTGGATTGCTCATTTTCTTTTTTCAAGCAGCAACCAGGAAACATAACCCGCAAAGCGCACCAGCCAGAAGGCGATCAGGCGGTACATCAAACCCGCCGCGATGGCGACCGAACCCGGCACGCCCAACCTGGAAAAAACGACTGGAATAAAGGCCTCAGTCATCACAAGGCCGCCCGGTAGAGCGCTGAGCCCACTCAGGGTCAGGATCAACCCGTAGCCAACAAGCAGTGTTGCAGGTTCGATCGAATAGCCAAACAGTTTGAAACACACCCCCATCGTGACAACATCCAGGATGACCTTGCCGTAGGAAGAAACTGGAAACATCAGGAACGAAGAGCGCGGGTAGCGACGAATATTCTGGTTGAAGAATACCAACCGCTGATCAAGATCATCAAAATCAAGCGTCGCCAATCTCTTTCCATACCGGTTCCAACCGCGGACGATTTTCTCCAGCACCCGGCGGCTGCGCGTATAACTACCAAGCACTCTCCAAATCAGCACACACCCGACAATGACCAGGACACCAAGCAGCACCAGGATGATGATATTTAAGGTTGAAAGTCCCCCGCTTTGAACCAGGTAAGCCAGACCGATCACCGCGACGGATGCCAAGGCAATTAATTCTGCAGAGGTTTCCACCACCAGGGAAAACAAGGATTCCTCAGGCAGGTAACCATACTTCCGCAGCAGGTGAACACGCAGTGCAACTCCACTTAATCCAGCACTGGGGATAGCCACAGCAATAAAAGCCATGGAAGTTAAAACCCCGGCCAAACTGATAAAACTAATCCTGCCATTAAAAGGCTGCAAGGCAAGCGCGTTCAACCAGGTTAAAAATCCATACGAAATGATTTGGACTAGGACCGCCACCAAGAACCAGATCCAATCCGCGACAAGGAACAAATTGGCTGCTGCTTTAATTTCCCCCAGGAGCGGCCAGAAGAAATACAGCAGCAGACCCAATAAAACCACAGATAGCAGGATCTGCCACCATTTCCAGGTGGAACGGCTTTTTCCCCCTTCTATTGGTGCTGCATTTTCTGGATCAGTTGGAGACATTTATGCCCCTTACCTGCGGCCATCCATTAATGAAAACATCGCATCACCCCAAAACCAACCAGCAGTTTTTGTTGGCACAGGAGGTGAAAATCCCGGTGATTGGTGCTGGCCATCTTCAAAGAAAGCTGCAACTGGCACCAATTTTATACCCATCATCAGGACATCCTCTCAGTTCATGGATTCATGTTTCCTGTTCCGGGTTTGGATCTTCCCTCACCCTTCCAAAGGAAAACATTATAACGTAGAAAGACTCCCACTAGTATCATTGCTGTAAGAATCCTCGTTGGCATTTAACAAATGCGGGTATTTTGATGCAGTTCATCTTGGTATAATTCAAGCCAAATTAATCAGCCTGACTGGTCTGGCAAGAGCAAACTACCCCATCCAGGGTTTTTTAACTCCAGGAGTCTTTATGTTCGATGAGCAGTTCTCCGGAGCGAATATCCGGCAAACCTTTATTGATTACTTTGTTGAACGTGGGCATACCTTCGTTCCATCATCCTCACTGGTCCCCGGCGGCGATCAAACGCTGCTGTTCACCAATGCGGGCATGGTGCAGTTCAAAGATGTCTTCCTAGGCGCAGATAAGCGCCCGTACACACGCGCCGTTAACTCCCAGAAATGCATGCGCGTGGCAGGCAAACACAACGATCTGGAAGACGTGGGACGTGATGACACCCACCACACATTTTTCGAGATGCTCGGCAACTGGTCTTTTGGGGATTACTATAAAAAAGAAGCCATTGCATGGGCCTGGGAACTGCTGACGGAAGTATGGGATCTTCCAAAAGATCGACTCTGGGCGACCTGTTTCAAAGATGAAAAAGGTGAAATAGAGCGCGATGATGAAGCCGCTAATTATTGGATTCAACAGCCCGGATTCAACGCCTCGCAAGTACTTTTCTTTGGACGCAAGGACAATTTCTGGGAAATGGCGGAGACAGGTCCCAGTGGACCGAACAGTGAAATTCACATCGATCTCGGACCTGGACACTGTATCCATGAAAATGACACCGAACACCACTGCCAGGTTAATCTGGATGGATGCACGCGTTACCTTGAACTGTGGAACCTGGTTTTCATGCAGTACAACCGCACCGGCCCGAACACGCTCGAACCCCTGCCAGCAAAACACGTCGATACTGGTGCGGGATTGGATCGAATTGCCCTTGTACTCCAGGGTGTCGATTCGAATTATAAAACCGACCTGCTTTCACCCATCATGGATGCTGTCCAGCAGTTGACAGGACACACCAAACAGCAGAGAGAGGCTAATTTAACCCCTTACCGGGTGATCACCGACCATGCACGCGCAGCTGCATTTTTAATCGCGGATGGCGTCGTGCCAGGTAACACCGGGCGGAATTATGTCAGCCGCATGATCGTCCGCCGGGCTGCCAGGTTCGGCAGCCTGATCGGCCTCAAGGAGCCATTCCTGGCCCAGGTCGCACAGAGCGTGATCGACAATTACGGAGATTTTTTTCATGAATTAGAACGCAATCAGAATACGATCCTGGATAATCTTACTCGCGAGGAGGTCCGCTTCCAGAAGACCGTCGAAGCTGGTATTACAAAATTAGATGCGATTCTGGAAGAAACGCAAGCTGAGGGTCAGCATAGTATGCCGGGTGAGACAGCATTCGACCTGTATGCTACTTATGGGTTACCTCTAGAGATCACCCGTGACATTGCAGGTGAACATGATATCGAGGTCGATGATCATGGGTTTCACACTGCCATGGAGCAGCACCGGATAGCATCCGCAGCGGGAGGCGTGTTTGGTGTCCACGGCGATGAGGATGTCGAGTTCTACCAGGATTTGCTCTCTGACCTGGTATCGAAGGGTGAACTAAATTCCCAGGGGGTTAAGTACGACCCGTATGACAATTATGCGGTAGAAGGGACTGTATTGGCACTTGTGAAGGACGGGAAAGTGGTAGATAAAGCTTTCCCAGGCGACCAGGTAGGATTGATCCTCCCTGCAACTCCTTTCTACATCGAATCGGGAGGCCAGGTTGCTGATACCGGCAGGATCTCATCGGTGGACCAACCAGGATGGGAAATTACGGTCACAGCTATGCGCCAACCGACAACCGGAGTAATTCTCCACATCGGTGAAGTTGTTCACGGTGAACCCGCCACCGGGGATCTCTCGCTCGCCAGAGTCGATCTCCAACGCCGGCAGGATATCATGCGCAATCACACCGCCACCCACCTGCTGCATGCTGAGCTGCACCGTGTATTAGGTGATCACGCCCGCCAAGCTGGATCACTGGTCGCGCCTGATCGATTACGGTTCGACTTCACCCACCCGCAGGCAGTGACCGCGAAAGAGCTGCAGGAGGTGGAAGCAGGGGTTAACCGCAATATCTATGAAAACTATTCCCTGGATATCGTCCAGAAACCTCTCCAGGAAGCAATAGATGATGGTGCCATGGCGCTCTTCGGTGAAAAATACGCGCAAAATGTACGCACCATCTCTATCGGAGGCGAGCACCGCTTTTCTTACGAGCTCTGTGGTGGCACCCACGTCGCTGAAACTGCAGAAATTGGTATCTTCCTGATTACCAGTGAGAGCAGCGTTGGTGCTGGCTTGCGCAGGATTGAAGCCGTGACCGGGAGGAAAGCATACGACCTTGTACAGCGACGTTTCGGCCTGCTGGAACGGGCTGCTGGTTTGTTAGACACCAGTGCCGAGCAGATCGTGGATAAAAGCCAGGCAGTCCTCGACCAGCTGATCGATGCCCGCAAACAGGTCAACTTACTGCGCCGGGAATTGACTGCGCAGGATTTCAACCAGCTGCTTGAAAAGGTTCCACTGGTGAATCACACGCCCGTTCTGATCGCTGGATTAGCGAATGCAGACGCAGATACAATGCGCACCATGGTTGACCGCTTCCGGGAAAGTTTCCAGAGCGGTGTGATCTTGTTGGCCTCGGTAGTGGATGGCCGGCCGATCCTGGTAGCAGCTGTATCTGAAGATCTGGTGGAAAAAGGTTCGCGAGCTGATGAGCTGGTGAAATTTGCAGCCCAACCGATCGGCGGCAGTGGTGGCGGCCGACCAACCCTCGCCCAGGCAGGGGGCAAAGATGCTGAGCAACTCGAACAGGCTTTAACCAGGGCGCAGGAATGGGCCGAAAGTAAACTATCAACCAGCTAGGTTGTATTTCGCTATTCGATTGAATTTTTCGTGAAAACCCAGATAATCCAGCTAGAGCCCCATGATGACACCATCTCGGTTAAAGACAAGATGGGATGGAGCCAGACCGGGCGCATTGCCCTCGTTTGGCCTGCGCGTGGTCACCTGATTGATCGACAGCTCGACCTGGTTTTACTTCTGCGTCACAGCCAGGATCTCGGTATCCAAATCGCTTTGGTCACCACAGATCCAGAGGTGCGTTTTCAAGCCGGCCAGCTCGGGATCCCGATGTTTCGTTCGATCCGCAAAGCACAAACCGAACACTGGAAACGCAAATACCGCAAGTCAGGCAAGTTTAAATCCAAAACCGCATGGGATCAGAGACTCTCCAGGATCCAGACACTTCTGGCTGAACCTGTACTCCCCAACCGTGAGGTGGGTCAGCTGCCACAACCGGTACGCATAGGAATTTTTTCACTCGCAGTAATCGCAGTTCTATCAATTGCGGCTGTCTTGATCCCCAGTGCACAGATTTATATAACTCCTGAAACAAGTACCCAGGCAATCACATTGGATGTCCAGGCGAATGATAAAGTTGAGCAGATCAACCTGACCGGAATTCTGCCAGCGAAATGGACCAGTGTTTCCGTTGAAGGACGCAGCAGTACCCAGACAACCGGCAGTGAAAACATTCCCCTTGGTTATGCATCTGGTGAAGTGGTATTCCGGAATCTCACTGATCAGGCTTTAGTCATCCCTGCTGGAACTGTCGTCGGCACAGCAAACCTGTCCCACCGCTATGCTACCCAAAGAGAAATTCGAATACCCGCAGGGTCTGGACAGGAAAACTCAGTATCCATCAAGGCAATCTCCCCTGGAAGCAGTTCAAACCTTGCTGCGGGCAGGATCCTCGCAATTGAAGGAGAGCTCGGCGTCCTCGCTACTGTCGCCAATCTCACACCGGTCTCCGGAGGCAGCATGGCGCTCAGCCCGGCTCCCAATTCTGAAGATCGCGAACGCCTCCAGGAAGAATTGATCGGTTCACTTTCTCAAAACGCACTCCAGGAGATCAAGGACTTTTTATCGCCTGGTGATATCCTGCTGTCCGAAGAACCGACGCTTGTACGTATAAGCTCTGCCTCATTCGATCCAGAGGATCTTCAACCAGCCAGTCAGCTCGATTTAACCCTGCGAGCAGAATTTACGATCCCATATGTATCCGCCGAGGACATTGACACGCTGGGAAGTTCAATCCTGGACGCGAACCTGCCCGCGGGTTATGCTGCTTTACCGGATACCATGCACATTGAACAGTTATCCGATCCCATTTTCGATAATGGGTTGACCAATTCATGGCGTATAGAATTTTCACGCGGCCTGCAGAGCGAGCCATCCGTTCAACAAGCCACCAACCTGGTTCTCGGTCGCAAACCTGAACACGCCAGCCAGCTGCTCAGGGAGAATCTTTCCATTACCGGTACGCCTCGCATCAAGACCTCACCCAGCTGGTGGCCGGTGGTCCCTTTTGTGCCCATCCGCATCCAGGTGATCTCATCCGAAATCATCCAGGCATCAGATCAGGATGCCTTGCAGGGAATACAATAGCTATGGTGTGCAATTTATGAGAATCCTGGCAGTCGATCCTGGTAGCAAAAACCTCGGTATTGCTTTGAGCGATCCCAGCGGCACTATCGCCAATCCGCTGCAGGTGTTAAAACATGTTTCCAGAGCGGTGAACGCGTCTGCGATCCTCGACCTTGCCAATCAACATGCTGCTGAAATGATCCTCATCGGACAATCACTCGATGAAAATGGCCAACCGACCTTCGAAGGACGCAGAGCAGCCCGCCTGGCGGCGGAAATTCAATCCCAAACGAATTTGCAAATCCTGTTATGGGACGAGTCATTCAGCACCCTTGCAGCCCGTGATGCACAGATTGCATTGGGAACTCCACGGCGCAAACGGAAAGGTCACCTGGATGATCTGGCTGCAACCGTGATCCTGCAATCATACCTGGATGCCCAGGCAGATCAGAGATGAACAAACGCCATAATCGAACCGGTTGGACTTTATCCTTGGGCTGTATCGCCATACTTTGCCTTGGAATCTGCCTGCTCTTTGGTGGCTACTTGGAGATCAATCGCCGCGCAGAAGCTACTTTCGGACCACCCTCACCAAGGCTCAGTTCAATCCAGCGCCTGCGGCTTTCTGCCGAATTGTTGCTGCAAAACGATCAATTACAGCCTCCCATCAATCCCCTTGGGGATAGTGAAACATTCCAGATTCCCTTGGGATTATCACCACTGGTTATCGCCTCCCAGCTTGAATCAGCCGGATTGATCCCAAACGCAGGAGCATTCATCAATTTTTTGACCTACACAGGTCTGGACACCACCCTCCAGGCTGGTGAATACACCCTCAGCCCGGCTTCCAGCCCAATAGAGATCGCTTATATCCTGCAGGATGCAACACCGAGCGAAGTGACACTATCCATTCTCTCCGGTTGGCGCAAGGAAGAAATCGCCGCCACACTGCCCACATCGGGTCTCGAGATTTCCCCACAGGAGTTTATCAACGCTGCCAGTAATCCGGGTAATTTTGCAAACCTGCCGCTGGATTTCCCGCAAACCGGAAACCTGGAAGGTTTTTTCCCGCCTGGCTCCTACCGTCTCCCCAGAGATATCACCGCTGACCAGCTGGTGAGCTTCCTGGTTGGCGAGTTTTCCGCGAATCTCACCCCGGAACTTCTGGGTGGCATTCAAAACCAGGGATTAAATGTATACCAGGCGGTCACCTTGGCATCGATCGTAGAAAGGGAAGCGATTGTGGGGGAGGAAATGCCGTTAATCGCTTCTGTTTTCTTTAACCGGCTGGAAATCGGAATGGCTTTAGAAGCAGATTCCACGGTCCAGTATGCGCGTGGATTTAATTTGGAACAAAATACCTGGTGGACAAATCCCTTGAGCTCGCGTGATTTACAGTTTGATTCTCCGTATAATACATACTTATACCCGGGATTAACCCCGGGCCCGATAGCCAACCCCAGCCTGCAGGCTATGAGGGCAGTCGCATTCCCCGCCCAGACCCCCTATTATTATTTCCGCGCGACCTGTGACCAATCCGGTAAACACACTTTTTCCGAGACTTTCGAAGAACATTTAAATAAAAGTTGTCCGTAAGATCGCTCCTGGATATTAGTACATTGTTCCCCTTGCCAGCCTCGGTAAACCGCGTAAGATTAAGGGATTGGTGAATGATGAAGAACATATTGATCTTCGTGCTGCTCGCCGGTTTAATCATCCCGGCTGGTACCACACCTCAAGCCGCCCAACCCAACCTTGCTCCCTGGCCTTCAATAAATACATCCCTGGTTGCTGGCGGCCTGGATAATCCGGTCCATATCACGCACGCAGGGGATGGCAGTGGGCGTTTGTTCGTTGTCGAACAGCCAGGCAGGATCAAAATCCTGGTCAATGGTGTGCTCCAACCGACATTCCTGGATATCACGGATCGAGTAAGGTCGACTGGCAATGAAGAAGGGTTGCTGAGCCTCGCCTTCCCACCAGATTACGATTCATCCAATCCGAATTTTTATGTGTATTACACGCAGCTGGATGGGAACAACGTGGTTTCACGGTTTTCGACCAGCGGGGATCCCAACCTGGCGGATCCGTCTTCAGAAGAAAAGATACTGGTATTGCCGCACCCCGATTACAGCAATCATAATGGTGGTCAACTCGCTTTCGGAGCCGATGGCTACCTTTATATCGGCACGGGTGATGGGGGTGGTGGCGGAGATCCGCAAGGCAATGCCCAAAATCCCGCTTCGCTGCTGGGAAAGCTGCTGCGTATTGACGTTGGAAAAGGGGAAATCCTGATTTCCACGGGCGACTTCAATGTATACCTTCCCTTGATCTTCAACCAGGGAACCACCCCTTCACCAAACTACCGCATTCCTGCGGACAACCCCTTCGTTGGCGTTGCCGGCTACCGGGCAGAGATCTGGGCTCTGGGTCTACGCAATCCCTGGCGGTTTTCATTCGATCGACAAACCGGTGATCTCTACCTCGGGGATGTCGGCCAAAATACCAGTGAAGAAATTGATTACCAATCCAGCGCGAGTACCGGGGGAGAGAATTACGGTTGGAATATCATGGAAGGCCTGGATTGTTATCAGAGCAGTACCTGCGATCAGACCGGCCTGGTATTACCGGTCTTCACCTATCCCACCATGAACCCCGATTGTGCGGTTTCCGGGGGGTATGTTTATCGTGGAAATGATTTCCCGAGCTTGCAGGGTATATATTATTTCGGAGATTATTGTTCAGGGCGTATCTGGGGTTTGCAGAAGACAGGAGAAAACTGGAGTAATTCGCTCCTGCTCGTTACCGGCTTGCGGATCTCCAGCTTTGGTGAGGACGAAGGCGGTGAACTCTATCTGGCAGATCGCGGGAATGGCAGTATTTACCGGATCATCGTAGCACCAGCAACCCCATAACGCACTACTTGAATATGTAATAGGTGGTTTTTTTATCCCCGATTTTCACCAGCACCCCCCGGGAAACCAAATCCGATAAATCTCGGCGCAGGGTTTCCGGGTGAACTTCAGGACACAGCTCCTGGTATGCTCGATTGGTGATCCGTTTTTTTGAGGAAAGGTAATTGAGCGCGGATACCTGCCGTTCATTGAGGCCTTCCAATGAGTATCGGGAAAAATCAGGTGATACCTTGCTCATTGATTCATTTCTCAGCAGAACCCGAAAAACTCCCGCTGATTCTTCAAAATAAGGTGGCGGGAGAAAATTTTCACGCATGGCTTGCACCACCCGGTCCAGGCCATACCCCAGGCGTTCCACAAAACCCAGGTCAGCCAAAACCTGAACAACAATCGGGTTGCGTGAGAAGCGCGATTTGAGCAGGTTGTCCATGGTGATTGGACCTGGTAATTCCCCTGGAGATGTGACCTCCAGCTGGTTGGAGAAAATGTTCAAGTGAATGCAGTCCCCCTGGGCATTGTAATCCCGGTGAGCAACACTATTGATCACCAGTTCCCTCACCGCTTCAAAGGGATATTCAAGTGTCTGCTGGTGAGTCAAGCTGAGCATGCGTACCACATTTTGGAGATTGGTACGAATAAATTTCTCAGCCTGGACCAGCTGTTGCGGTAGTGAACCATTGATCTCCAGTTTAACAAATCGATCACCGAATGACTTCCCTGAGAAATGGGTTGCCAGGATTTGGGCAGTCGGGAGCCAGCGTTGGGGAGAGCGACCAAATAACAGCAAGGCTGCATAGGTGGGTCGCAGTTCATCTCCCATCTTCTTGATGCAGCCGCGCTGCAGCAAGATTTCTTCAATCGTGGGACGTTCATAATCATCCGCTAAATTCAAGGCTGCAAAATATGCATCTGAGTATGCAGCCAGCTGCTGGGGATCAAGATCCCGGTAGCTGGCATCCGCTGGCAGCTGGGATTCAAATTGCAGCATACCTCGTTCCACCAGTAACTGGCGCAGATGCCGCGCCGGGATGGGTTCTGTACGCCTGCCTGTCCGCCATAAAAAACGACCCTCAAAATTATAAACATGGGGTAAACCCTGCGGCACGCTGATCTCCAATATATTAACCTCACCAACCCGGATGATTCTGGGGACTGGTATTACCAGTGTGGGATCCGTTGATAAACAGGCTTGAAATACACGGTCCATTACCTGAGGTATATTCGTAACCCCCTCGATGCCTCCATGAACAGGGTTGATACCCAGGTAAACCGTACCTCCCTCTGTATTTGCCATAGCAGCTAAAATTGCAGCTAAATCGCTCAGCGACACATCCTCAGTACACCAATACCGCTTTGAGGACATGCCTTGAGCAATCACCGGGTAGATATCAAATTCAAATTTTTCCACTTTGAACAATCTCCTCAGACCCGGTCCGCTGGATTAAGCCAGGAGCATGTCAGGCCTGGGGTGCAATCGAGGTCCGATCGGAGCTGGTTTTAGCCGCTGTTTCTTCAGGAAATTTTTTATGCTGTGAGTTGGATTTACGACGGGTGGTCCTTTTTGGTAATAATGCGATATCAAGAACCTGGTCCATATGATCGACGAAGGTGATCCTGAGCTCCTGCTGCACTTTTTCAGGAACATCGATCAGGTCTTGATCATTTCGTTTGGGTAGAATGACAGATTTTAGACCCACCCGGTGCGCTGCCAGTACTTTTTCACGTACCCCACCGACCGGGAGAATTCTTCCCCGCAAGGTAATCTCACCTGTCATGCACACATCTTTACGCACCTTTCTGCTTGTGAAAGCAGAAATTAGAGCGGTGGCTATGGTTATACCAGCGCTGGGACCATCTTTCGGGATCGCCCCTTCAGGAATGTGGATGTGGATGTCCACATCGTCAAACTCATCGGAGCTGACAGAGAGCTGTTTGGCGCGTGATTTTAGATAGGTAAGGGCTGCCTGGGCAGATTCCTGCATCACGTTGCCAATCTGCCCGGTGATCTGCAGGTTGCCTTTCCCCTCAACCAGCAGTACCTCGACGGGCATAATTTCACCCCCATTCACCGTCCAGGCGATAGCAGTAGCAACGCCAACCTCATTGCGCCGCTCCGCCTCGAGATTAAAATAAGGTGCAGGTCCCAGGAAACGTTCTACCGATGCCGAGCCAACCCGGGATGGATAGCGTTTCTTTTCAGCCTTTATCCGGGCAATTTTACGGCTGATCTTTCCAATTTCACGTTCCAGGTTGCGCACGCCAGCTTCGTAGGTGTATTCCCGGATCATCCTTTCCAATGCCAGGTTTGTAAATTGGAAGTCTCCTTCTTCGAGGCCATTCTCTTCCATCTGGCGAGGGATCAGAAATCGACGGGCAATTTCAATTTTCTCTTCTTCGATGTACCCGGGGAACTCGATCATTTCCATGCGGTCCAGCAATGCAAAAGGAATGGTATCGGTCGTGTTAGCTGTAGTAATAAACATCACCCGGGATAAATCATATGGCAGTTCAAGATAGTGATCAGAAAAAGCATGATTTTGTTCTGGATCCAGAACCTCCAGCAATGCTGCTGAGGGATCTCCCCGAAAGTCTTGACCCAATTTATCTACTTCATCCAGCATGAACAGCGGGTTGATCTTTCCCGCCCGGCGCATCGTTTGCAAGATCCTTCCTGGAAGTGCACCAATATAGGTGCGGCGATGGCCGCGGATCTCGGCTTCATCGCGTACACCACCCAGGGATAAGCGCACAAATTGGCGTCCCAGCGCTTCGCTGATCGATTTCCCAAGGGATGTTTTCCCTGTTCCGGGTGCTCCGACAAAACACAGGATGGGTTGGCGGGAGCGCCGGGGGTTTAAATTGCGCACAGCAATATATTCCAGGATGCGGTCTTTGATGCGCGGCAATCCATAATGATACTTATCCAGGGTTTCGCTGGCATGCACCACATCCAGGTTGTCCTCCGAGGCTTCGATCCAGGGTAGTTCCAGGATCCAATCCAGGTAAGTGCGGATAATCCCAACTTCTGGGGAGAGCGGTGGCATCTGCAACAGGCGATCCACTTCTTTCAATGCCCGGACCTGGACTTCATCTGGCAAGGAGATACCTTCAATCCGGCTGTGCAGGTCGCTGATTTCCCTGGACCATGGGTCTCCTTCACCCAGTTCAGATTGGATGACTTTCAGCTGCTCGCGCAGATAAAACTCTCGCTGACTGCGATCCACCTCTCCCTGAGCTTTCGAGTGGATCTCATCCTCTAACTCGAGGACATCAGCTTCCTTGGCTAATAATTTGACCACACGCCGTAAGCGGTCAAGCGGCTTGGGGATCATCAGCAAATCCTGCCGTTCCTCAATCGGAGGTGCAATCGTCGTGGCGATCATGTCTGCTAGCCAGCCAGGTTCCTCGATATTCAGGGCGTACAGGTAAGCTTCCTCGGGTAGGCTTCGATCGAGCTGGATCACGCGCTGGAACAAATCCAGCGTAGTGCGCATGGTCGCATCGATCTGGCGATTGACTTTGCCAGATTCAAAGATCCTTCTTGCCCGCACCATCAGGAAAGGTTCGACCTGGGTGAATTCAATAATTTCCAGCCTGCGGCGTCCCTGGACTAAAGCAGAACTCGATCCATCCGGCATGCTTAACAGGCGCCCCACTGCAATCTCCACTCCAATCGGATAAAAATCATCCATCCCAGGGTCATCCTGGTCCGGGTCCGTTTGCAGCAAGGCGATCATCGTCTGGTCTTCCATTTGGGTCTCTTCAATTGCCAGCAGGGAAGCCTCACGACCCACGAAAATCGGGGAAACCATGCGGGGGAAGATCACCAGGTCGCGCAGCGGGATCGCGGGACATTCAATATAGCCGTCAGCATCCGACGAGGCGTCCTGCACGCCATACAGCTCCTCAGTGCGCCGGTGCAAAGTCTCTCCAAACTCATCTTCTTCCCTGTAAAACCAATCTCGGTTGCTCATATTTTTTTCCCAATGGAGGCGATCCCACCTGGCTTAATGCTTGACATCCATACAGAACGAGCCGCGGCAGCCACAAAAATTGAACCGCAAACCAGGATGATCCGGGTTCCAACAGCAAGGCGCTCTGCTTCAGACAAGGCCTGCTCAACCGAAGAACTCGCAATGGCTGTGCAGTTTAACTTTCCAGCTATTGCGACCAGATCCTCAGGTTCAGCAGCCCGCGGGTGGGTGGACTTGGTCATCACTACCTGGTGAACCGCGGGCAGCAGCTCGGTTAACATGCCAGAGATGTCCTTGTCTTCCGATGCACCAAAGACCAGCACTACCTTTTGACCCGGAAAGTAATCTTCGAGTACATTGTACAGCTTTTGAGCAGAATCCCGGTTGTGAGCAGAATCGATGATCAGCGGTGGGTCCTGGCGCAGGATTTCAAAACGCCCTGGCCACTGCACAGACTGAAATCCCTGCTCTATTCCATGATCTGTGACAGGAATTCCAGCCGCATTTGCAGCCATCAATGTCGCGTAAGCCGTGGCTGCATTCACCACCTGGTGGGCACCTAACAGTGGGATTGAAAGCCGGGCATGTGACGCTTCCAGCTCACCATCCGCTGCAGACCATACCTCCAGACTCTGACCGGACAAAGATTTAGCCACGGGGAGGTATTGGTAATCCACGCCAACTTCAATCAGCGGTGCAGCCTTTTCACGGGCAATGTGGGAAATGGCTGCCCGTGCTTCTGCTACCTGTGGGGCCATGACCACGGGAATGCCTGGTTTGATGATGCCCCCTTTTTCCCCTGCAATCTCAGCCAGAGTATCACCCAGCAGGTAGGTGTGGTCATACGAGATGGAGGTGATCACAGTTACATCTGGCAGGCAGATATTGGTCGCATCCAGGCGTCCACCCAATCCCACCTCGACCACAGCTACATCAACCCTGCGCCTGGCAAAATACAGGAATGCCAGCCCGGTGGTGATTTCAAACGTGGTAATCTGCGGGATTTTGGCGAGATTGGGTTTAATCTCATCCACGAGAGCAATTAAATCATCATGCGCGATAGGGATCCCATCGACCTGGATGCGCTCAGCGTAATCCTCCAGGTGGGGAGAGGTATACAAACCAACCTTCAAACCGCTCTCCTGGAGAGCACTGGCACACAAGGCCGCCACTGAACCTTTACCCTTGGTGCCTGCGATATGCAGTATGCGGTATTCATTTTGTGGATCCCCCATTAAAGCCATAAAATCCCGCATGCGACCCAGTTCAAATCTTTCCGGAGAATAGCGGGAGACTTTCTGAAGGCTGAAATCGATGTAGCTGTAGAGGTAGTCCAGGGTTTCCTGGTATTTCGGTTCGAGTTCCATCTGCATGGCATTGTAACCGCGGCATTGTCAGGATGCAAGGGGTTGAGATTAGTGTATATTTTGCATAAGTGAGTAATGTCACTTGCCTTCAGCCATAAATCGGGTTATCATTTAAGAGTCCGTGATCGGTACATCTCGACGCGTAACCGAAACCATTAGATCATGATTTCAACCTCACGCGACTTAAAACAAACATCATTAAATGTGAGGTTTGTTTCTATTATTGGCAAACCAGGTTACTTCAATGCAGAATACTGCGCATGCCCGGAGGAGTAAACATTGACCACCTCGAGCTCCGCAACCTCAACAAAACCGACCGAAGCCACTCCTTTGGTGCAGACCCGCATTGTAAATCGCTGGGCAGATTTTCCCTGGTGGGGATTAATCTTGGCCTTTCTGGGGGTTTTATTAGTATACAATTTTGCCACCAACGCCACATATCAAGATATCATCACTTACCTGATTGCCGGCATCCGGTTGACAATTACTGTCACCCTGATATCCTTTGCGATTTCACTCATTATTGGATTGATCACAGCGTTTGCACAGATGTCAAAAGGAACGAATTTTGTCAGTGTTGTGATCCGGAATCTGGCCACATTCTATGTGCAGATCATCCGGGGTATACCTGTCATCGTCCTGATATTTTATACGGCATTGGTAATTGTCCCCGCTGGTATCGATGCGCTTAACGCCCTTGGTGAATGGATGGCCAGTATGGGCTGGCTGGCCCCTGACAATGCTTTGAGCACTTTGACCTCACGCGGTGTAAGTTTTGTCATCCGGGGTATCATCGCCCTGGCGATCAACTACGGCGCCTTCTCGTCTGAAGTCTTCCGGGCTGGCATCCAATCCATCGAGAAAGGTCAATTAGAAGCCTCCAACGCATTGGGCTTAAATTGGATCCAGACCATGCGCTATGTAGTCATGCCTCAGGCAGTGCGCCGCATCCTGCCGCCCCTGGGAAATGATTTTATCTCCATGTTAAAGGAATCATCCTTGGTTTCCGTGCTTGGTGTGGGAGAGATCACCCAGCTGGGTAAGAAATACTCTGCGGCTTCATTCCTTTACCCGCAGACCTATAATACAGTAGCTTTTCTTTACCTGAGCATGACGCTGATCCTCTCGATGGGGGTCAAATTCATGGAGCAGCGCATGGCAGCAGGTGAAGAACGCTGAAATAAACTTCACATTATCCATATGTGCCAATGAAAGGAGGTGGAACGGAAAGAAGGAAACAACATTTTTTTCAATGTAAATAAAAAAAATTACCTTTATTTCTCTGGAGGAGAAAACAAAAATGAAAAAGCTTTTTCTGTTAATTAGTCTCTTGATTATGGCCAGCATGGTCCTGGCAGCCTGCGCCCCTGCTGCAACGCCCACGGAAGCGCCTGCAACCGAGGAAATGGCTGAACCAGAACCCACCGAGGAACCAGAACCTGTAGCAACCGAAGAAGAGATGATGCTGCCCGACCTGGATGGGCGGGTGATCACCATCGCAGTAGAGAATGCGTATATTCCCTTCAACTTTGAAGCCCTGGCAACCGGCGAATCTGCTGGCTGGGATTACGATTTCCTCAACGAAGCCTGCGCCCGTCTGAATTGTGTTCCCGATTATATAGAATTTGGATGGGATACCATGATCGCTTCCGTTGCCGATGGGCAGTTCGATATGGCTGCCGACGGCATTACCATCACCGAGGAACGTGCACAACAGGTTGATTACTCGGATGGTTATGTAAGTATCGATCAGCGCTTGTTGGTTCGTCTAGACGATGATCGCTTTGCATCTGTTGACGAGCTGGCTGCAGATCCAGACACCTCGTTAGCTGAACAGGTAGGAACTACAAACTATAATGCAGCCCTGGAATACCTTCCAGAAGATCGAATTCTTGCTACGGACACCTTCCCACTGGCCATCCAGGCTCTCCGCTCCGGCGATGTAGATGGCGTGATCATCGATGAAGTCGCAGGATTGGGATATGTTGGGGTCTATGCAAACGAATTGAAACTGGTCGGTCCTTCGATCTCATCTGACGAACTGGGCTTCATCTTCCCCAAGGGCAGCGACCTGGTAGAACCCTTCAACGAAGTCCTGGCCTCGATGGAGGCAGATGGATTCCTGCAGGAAATTAATGCCAAGTGGTTCAAGATGTCCGAGGATGATATCGTTGCCTTATTTGGCGAGCTCGGCTCAGGCGCCTATGAAGAAGAGGTGTCCGATCTTGGTACCGAAGAAAACCCGATCAAAGTACTCTTTGTGCCCTCCGTCAATGTTGACGTTATGATCGAGAGCGGCGATGCGATCGAGCAAATGCTCAATGAAGCCACCGGCCTGTACTACGAGGTCAGCGTGCCCACCTCCTACGCAGCCACACTCGAGGAGATGTGCGCTTCCCCGACCGACACAGTCGGATTCATCCCTGCCATGGGATACGCTCTCGCTAACCAGCTGTGCGGCGTAGAGCCTGCCCTGGCATCCTCCCGCTATGGTTGGAATGTCTACTGGGCACAGTACCTGGTTCAACGTGACAGCGATTACCAGACCCTGGAAGATCTCGAAGGTGCAACCTGGGGCTTTGGTGAAACTACTTCAACTTCTGGCTACCTGGTCCCATTGGCCGAACTGAGTGATTTGGGAGTCACCCCAGGTGAGCAAGTTGAAACTGGTGGTCACACTGCGAGCGCTCTGGCAGTTTACAATGGCGAAGTTGATTTCGCCACCACATTCTTCAGCCCACCTCTGCTTCCGGAAGGCACCTGGCAGCTGGGTGATCCCCCGGATATCCCCGACGATCTGATCTCAGAATGCGCAGTAAATGAGGATGGTAACTTATTCTGCGGCGGCTACCGTGTCCTGGATGCCCGCGCGAGCATCACTGAGCAGGCCCCGGATGTTATCCAGAAGGTACGCATCCTGGCCATCTCCAACGAGATCCCCAACGATACTATGTCCTGGTCACCCGAGTTCCCTGAAGAATTGAAAGAACCCATCGTGCAGGCTATCATCGACTATCTGGAGTCGCCTGCCTGCCAAGAAAGAGAAGAAACGATCTGCTCCCAAGACTTCTATGGATGGACTGCTGCGGAACCGATCTACGATGAGAACTTCGACGGAATTCGCATCTTGATGGAACAGCAGGGCATCACCCTGGAAAACATCGGCGAATAAAAATATTCCATGAATACAATAAGCCCCGGGTATCATCGACCCGGGGCTTCCTTAAACAATACCAAGCCTCAAGATTAATCAAAAAAATATCGACAGGGCAGTACTATTTACAACGGAAATACGTGGACTAATCCATTTATTGAGTATAACAATCACGTCGCCATCATATAATATTTTGCAAATCGACGATCTTCAACAATCTACAATTTTTTCTGGATAAAGTAAAAAAACAAATGCTAGAAATCAAAAATCTCCAAAAAATTTATCCTGGCAATGTCCTCGCCCTGGATAATGTCAGCTTCACCGTTGAACCAGGGGAGTTCCTGGCTATCATCGGCCTGAGCGGTTCCGGCAAATCCACTTTGTTGCGCTGCATTAACCGCCTGGTTGAGCCTACAGCCGGTCAGATCATATGGAACGGCATGGACATTACCCAGGCCAGCCAGGATGAAATGCTGCGCATCCGCCGTAAAATTGGTATGGTCTTTCAGCATTTCAATTTGGTCAGCCGCTCAAAAGTTCTCACCAATGTACTGGCAGGGCGCCTGGGTTATGTTAACCCCTTTATGAGTGTTTTCAATCGATTCCCCAAGAAAGACATCGATATGGCTCTAGCCCAGTTGGACCGGGTAGGAATCGCCAATCAAGCGTATAAACGCGCCGACGAATTAAGTGGCGGTCAACAGCAAAGGGTGGGCATTGCCCGCGCCATGGTACAGGAACCCGAGATGATCCTAGCCGATGAGCCAGTTGCTAGTCTGGACCCGGTGCTGGCCCACTCAATCATGTCCTATCTGGAAAAAATCAACACTGAAGATGGGGTCATGGTTCTTTGCAGTCTGCACTTTCTCGATTTAGTCCATCGCTACGCCGATCGGGCAATTGCCCTCAATGAAGGCAGGCTCATGTTTGATGGCCCCCCCAATAAAATCGATGACGAAAAATTCAAAGATATCTACGGCAAAGAAGCCGAACGAATCGGTTGAGGTGTGACATTGTGAAAAAAAATCGATCTTTACTCCGTTCCATCGCTATCTTTGCAGCTATCATCGTGGTGATCGTGATCTATGCTTTTGCGTTCCAGGTCACCGACGTGGATTTCGAAGCCACCCGCTCCGAAGAACGCCTGACCCAACTCACGCGCATCATCCGCGCTTTGGCTCATCCAGACATCATCGCATATAACAAGGAGGAAGTGGACATCGATATCCCGTTTTACTTACCCTGCCCCGAAGGTAGTGTACCAGAAAACGTCGTCGATCAATCCGGCCCCTACCTGGTCATCGACCCACCCTGTGCTGGTCCGAAAGACCTCGTTACCATATATGGTTATAACCTCGCGCCAGAATCCGCAGGACCTATTAATTTTATCCCTCCCAGCGGTGCCAAGCTGCAAATTGGAAACTTCAAGACCGATGAACAGGGAAATTTCGAGATAAAAACTGAACTGCCAAACCGCCAGCCAGTAGAGGAAGCGCAAACCGTCCGGGCGACTGCTCGTGTGAATGTCGGATCACCACACCTTTCTCCCCTCGCCTGGTCTACGATTGATAAAATCCTCGAAACTGTCTTCCTGGCTTTATTAGCAACCACTTTTGGAACCATGTTGGCAATATTAATTAGTTTCTTAGCTGCACGCAACTTGATGGAAGAAGTGAAAAGTCCTCTGACCAGTATCTCGTTATCCCTCTTGGGATGGCTGGTAGGGATATTTTTGGGTATCCAGGCTGCTCGCTGGATCGGCCGAACCAGCGAAAATTTCTCGGATAATACTTGGGCTCTATTAGGAGGTATTGCGGTCAGCGTCGTTCTGATCTGGTTGATCATCAGGTGGGCAGTACCACCGGAAGAACTCGAACAGCCAAAATTGGGTGTGAGAATCGCTCGCATGCTTATGCTGGCAGTTGCGGCAGTGATCCTGCTTTTCATGATTAACTTTATCGCTTATATTGGTTATTTTATCGGGAATTACCTGGAAGATAGTCTAAGTTCATTTGGATTCCTGGGAAATTTCATTTACCAGCTATCCGATATCCTGCGCATGCTCACTCCAATCCTAGCAGCTCTTGCGACCGGTGGGGTTCTTGGCAACTATAGCGGTCGCATCGGCCAACATATATCGGACCGCTGGTCGCCAGGTGCAGTGAAAATAACCAATGTCATCAGCTCTGGGATCGCTGGAGCAGCCATATTTGCACTGGTTGGGGCAGGGATCGACTGGTTGTACCAGATAGCTGATATCAACCGCACCTTTGTGATTCCAGCTGTGGTGGGTGCAGTGCTGGGGATCGGTCTGGCTCTGTGGGTAAAACCCAAGCTGGCACTCCCCTTAGGCTCGGTGATTTACACCATAACCCGTACCATACTTAACGCCACGCGCTCGATTGAGCCATTGATCTACGTGATCATCTTCGTGGTCTGGGTGGGGATTGGTCCCTTCGCAGGTGCATTAGCCCTGGGATTACACACCACTGCCGCCCTGGCAAAACTTTACTCCGAGCAGGTCGAGAGTATTCTGCCCGGTCCCCTTGAAGCGGTTCAGGCGACCGGTGCCAACCGCATCCAGATGATCGTTTATGCCGTTGTGCCGCAAATTGTCTCGCCTTACATCTCATTTACCATGTACCGCTGGGACATTAATGTGCGCATGTCAACCATCATAGGTTTCGCCGGGGGTGGCGGGATCGGCTTCCTACTGCAGCAGAACATCCGCTTGCTCGATTACCGGGCTGCCAGCACGCAGATGATCGCTATCGCAATCGTGGTAGCCACCATGGATTACACCAGCTCCATGATCCGCCAGAGATTTGTATAGTATGGATTTACCATTTTTAGACTTTTATTAGACCTTTCTAAAACTACCTGGCAGTTGCCAGGTAGTTTTCTTTTAGCATGGTAAAATTCGCCCGTGCTGAGTAAAATTATCAAGATGATCTTTGGTTTATTTATCTTCGCGGTGGTTTTGATACTGGCGATCGGGACAATCCCCCGCTTATTAACCCGCATTCATGCCGGGCCGCGGCTGTTTGAGACTGCAAATACTCCTGCAAGGAAAGTAGCCATCGTTTTTGGCGCGGGCCTCTACCGGAATGGCTCCCCCACTCCTGTTTTGCGTGACCGCGTAGCCACTGCGGTTGATCTCTACCAGTCCGGGAAAGTGCAAAAACTGCTCATGAGCGGTGATAACAGCACGCCGGATCATAATGAACCAGGTGCCATGCGCGAATATGCAATCACCCTTGGAGTGCCTGACGAGGATATCATCATGGATGCTGCCGGTCGCCGTACATACGATACCTGCTACCGGGCGCAAGAAATCTTCCACATCGACTCTGCAATCCTGGTTACCCAAGCATTCCACCTGCCCAGGGCTCTGTATACCTGCAACATGCTTGGTGTTTCTGCTGTCGGCGTGCCTGCGGATCTGCGCCAGTACCGGCGTGTATCCCAGGTATTCTGGAATCTGCGGGAAACAGTTGCCACCGCAGTTGCATTCTGGCAGGTCCATATTTCACGACCCCATCCGTTCCTGGGGGAACCGGAACCAATCTTTCCACGGGAAGCACAATGAAACGTTCCGAAGCACTTGCCATCGTCGAAGAATATATCTCCAATGAGAACCTGATCCGCCACATGCTGGCGGTGGAAGCTGCCATGCGCTTCTATGCCGAAAAACTGCAAGAGGATCAAGAGCTGTGGGGGTTAACTGGGTTGCTGCACGATTTTGATTGGGAAATCCATCCAACCCTGGAAGAACATCCCCAGGCAGGGGCACCCATATTGCGAGCGAGAGGCGTACCCGAAGAAATTATCCAGGCTATCCTCAGCCATGCCGATCACACCGGGGTACCCCGGACGACCACCATGCAAAAAGGACTGTATGCCAACGACGAGATCACCGGTTTAATCACCGCTGTTGCCCTGGTGCGCCCTTCACGTTCTTTGGACGATTTGAAAGTCAAATCCGTGAAGAAAAAATGGAAAGACCAGCGCTTCGCAGCTGGTGCTAACCGGGAGGAGATCGCCCGGGCTGCAGAAGAATTCGGGGTGGAGTTATGGGAACATGTGGACAATGTCATTACTGCCATGCGGGGTATCGCTCCCGATCTGGGGTTTAATCGCCTGAATTCGTAGATTTCCTGATCGTTTTCGCAAATGGAGCATCCGGCTTCCGTGAAATCTGCGGTGCTGCATTCACACAAAAATCCATAAACCATTTCGAGCCCCAACGGGGGATAAACCAGGTACGTGCAGTGGTTAGATGATCTTACCTCCATCTATTTCTCGTCGAGACGAACATCACTCGAAATGGCAATTCAAAACAACTCTTACCTAACCGTTGCCATCTCTCCCACCTGGTTTAATTGCCTTAATCCCAGGTTGACACCCGCTTTATTTTCGGCTAAACTACGGCTATACGAATAACCTATCCGCAATAATTGGAGGCTGTTATGTCCCCTGATGAGGCTCTCACCGCTCACGTCACTTCCCAGACGAATTTAATCCCCGCCATCAACGCCTGGCGTTATTACCTGGAAGACCAGGGGAGCTCGCCAAATACGATCAAGGCTTTTATCGGTGATCTGAAATTACTGGCTTCTTACCTGCCCCCGGACAAGACACTGGGCAGCATTTCCACCACTGATTTAAATAATTTCCTCAGCTGGATGCAGAAAGGCCGCGGCGTACCCTGCAGCCCGAAGACGCTCTCGCGGCGGATCACGTCCCTGAAAGCCTTCTTCCGCTGGCTGCACGAATTCGGTGTCTTGCTGGTCGATCCAGCGGAACAGGTAATCCAGAAATCCGTCATCAGCCCTCTGCCGCAAGTACTCACCCCGGAGGAAGTACGCGCAGCCCTGGAAGCTGCCGAGGATCTTTGGCAGGAAGCTCCTCATGACTCCCGCTACCTGGCCTTGTTTGATTTCTTAATCAACACTGGCTTGAAGAAGAGCGAAACCCTGGCGCTGCGGCTCAACCACATCGATTTAGAAGCACCAGGTGGAGCCCTGGTGTTCGTGCGCTACGCAAATCCACAATACCGCTTCAAAGAACGCAAAATCCCGCTTCCCAATAGCTGGGTCGAACACTATCCAAATTATGCTTCCCAGTACAATTTGAGCGAAGAGCTGTTTCCATGGTCGCCCCGCCGCCTGGAATACCTCCTGGAAGATATCGGTGTGCAGGCAGGATTAGAAAAGCACATCTCTTTCGAGATGTGCCGCTGGACATGTGCGCTCAGTGATTGGCAATCCGGTATGGAGCCGGATAAAATCCGCCAGAAATTGGGTATTTCAAAAATTCAGTGGCGGGAAGTGCGCATGAAAATACGCAGATTATCAGGACCGGGTGAAGGATAACCGCTCACTGCCATTTCACCACGATGTCACCGATTACGTTAGCAGCCTGATCACCACGATCAGCTGCATTCGAGAGATGGCGGTAAATCTCGCGCAGTTTTAATATTTCCATTACATCATTTAAATCTTCTGGATCACGGAAAAGGTCTGCCAGTGCTTCACGGTAGACCTTTTCTACACGGTTCTCCAGGGCCTTCGCCCTGACCGCGTGGTCATTGGCGACATTGGGATGATCAACCAATTCCGAAACCCCGCGCATGATCTCCACCGCGGCATCGGCCAGCAAAGATACCATGCGTTCAAGGAATTGGTTTGGTTCAACATTCAAAGTAACCATGCGATAGACAGTTTCCTCAGCATAGTCGAGAATATCATCAATCGTCAGCGATAGGGAAAAGATATCTTCCCGGTCAAAAGGGGTTACAAAAGTTCGGTTCAGTTCGTCAATCAGGATCCGCCGTACCTCATCTTCTTGGGATTCAATCTTGGAGACCTGCTCTGCAATCGTTATATCTGGTTGCTTCATGTAGAGCATGAGCGCTTCCAATCCCTTCACGGTAAATTCCGCCTGTTGGATGAGAAGTTCCAGGAAACGATTACTCTTCTTTTTCCGGGAAAAGATCTTCATAAATTGTCCTTTCTTAAAGGTTTTCAATTAGAAACAATTATACCTTTATAATCCCCCACTCCGGGTAGTCACAAATTCAGCTGGGCTCCATCCAGGAGAAGAGCTTCTAATTGGCCTTCTCGCTGGTGCATTTTTGTACCGTTGATCAAGATGGTGAGCTGCTCCTGCCCGCCATTGATTAATTCTGGTTCCATCATTTTAATGCCTGGGTTAGAACTGCTTAAAATAACCATGCTTTACTTTTTTGTAGAAATTCCCTGCCTCAATTCAAGTTTTAACACCTGGCTTGTTTGACTAGTGATCCTGCAAAAGTGAGCTGCACGATAACCAGCCACCCATACAATCTGGTCACTGCTGCATACCAACGGCCATTTTTCCCTCGCCCTGCGGGGGATCTTTTGATTGATCATAAAATCTGCCACCTTTTGGGATCGACCCTGCAAGCCAGAAAGCTGAATGCGATCTCCCGGCTTGCGAGTACGAACCATTAAAGGCATCTCGATCCGTTCCAGGTCCAGGTATGCCTGGTTAACCACCCCATGTATCGCTTGAGGAGGGATAGATCCGACCTCCACCTGCTCAGCTGCGAGCTGCCAACCCTGGTGAAGATCAATTGCGCTTCCAATATCCAGGGTCACCGGGTCAACATTCACCTGGGGCCAATCCACCACCGGGAGCTCCGCAGACCATTCCGCTATCCACATCCTGTCATCCTCAGAGACCATTTTCAATCCAGCAATTAAATCTACCTCAGCAAAGGGCTTCGATTGCTGAATTTGTCCAACAGCACGCTCCACGGCTTCAAAACTGATATCCCGCAAACCGGGACGCAAACGGCCAATTGCGCGGCGGATCAGGTGGCGCTGGGTTGCCAGAGGGTATGTGCTGCACAGGACGGTATCCAAAGTTACATAATTTTCGCCTGAACCAACCAGTACACGTGACCAGGCTTGGTCGATGATTTGAGTGATCGTCTCCCGGTCACCCCCTAATACCTGGACAGTTTGCCAGATTAATTTGCGGACTGACGGGTTGAAAGTCTCCAGATAAGGGATCAGCTCCAACCGCAAACGGTTCCGAAAATAGGATGGATCTGAGTTGGTCGGGTCAACAACCACCTCAAGCCCTCTTTGCTGGCAGTATGCTGTGGTTTCTTCTCGCCAGAAGCTGAGCAAAGGTCGCACAAGGGGAATGCGATCATGCCAGGTATTTGGCAGCCAGCGGTAAGGCATACCGCTCAGTCCACCCAACCCGGCCCCGCGCAGTAAATGCATTAAGAAGGTTTCAACCTGGTCATCCGCAGTATGCCCCACCACCACTGCCTGGGCATGAAGTTCCTCTGCATATCGAAACAAGAATTCATACCGTGCATTCCGCGCGGCTTCTTCAACCGATGTCACCCCTTCCTTTATCCGTGCGCGAACTTCTTCCTCGCCCAGAACAAACTGCAAATCGCGTTGCTGGGCAAATTCCTTAACAATATTCGCCTCGGAGGATGATCCCGGGCGTAACTTGTGATCAAAGTGGGCTACCACCAGAGAATACCCGTGTTGATGCAGGAAATCCGCAACACACAGGCTGTCAGCCCCACCAGATACAGCTACCAAAGTTGGTCGTTCGAAACCAATCTGGCATTCATCTTGCAAGATTTTTTTCAAATTACTCAACATATCAGGTAGATTATAGCCCAAGTGCGAGTTCCACTTAGAGGTTGCAGGTCTGGATTTCCAGCACCTTGCATAAGTGGTACTTGTCGAGCGTTTGGGTTTATGCTAGACTGAAATTTAGCACTCCTTGGAGAAGTGACATGCCAGGAAAAATTCTGATTGTAGATGATGATGTCGATACCCTGCGTCTGGTTGGCATGATGCTGGAGACCGAGGGATTTGGGATCATCGCCGCCAAGACTGGTAAGCGTGCGATAGACCTGGCCCGCAGCGAATCTCCCGATCTGATCATCCTCGATATCATGATGCCTGAATTGGACGGTTATGCTGTTACCAGCCAGCTGCGCATGGATCAAGCGACACGCGGTATTCCAATTCTAATCTTCACCGCCAAGACCGGGTATGATGACAAAATGCTGGGTTTAGAACTTGGCGCAGATATCTATCTCACCAAGCCTATCTCGACCCGGGAGCTACTTTCTAATGTCAACCAACTGCTTTCACCGCTAGAAGAGAGTGAACCTCCCGTCCAATCTCCGAAACCTGAAGGAGTGATCGCCGTTCTGGCTGCCAAAGGTGGCATGGGGGTATCGACGATTGCATTAAACCTCGGTTTTTCTCTATATAAACAAAATGAACAACCGGTGCTCCTGGCTGATTTCAGACCTGGACAGGGCAGTTTGGCCCTTGAACTGGGCTATGGTTGGGAGATGAGCAGCAACTCCCTTTTAGATCTTCCCCCGGCAAGGATCAATGCCGAACTGGTCGCAGAAAAACTGATCGAATACAGCCCGGGGATCACTTTACTGCTCAGCTCTCCAAGGCTTCAAGATGCCAAATATTCAACCAGGGTCGACAATTTCGAGGTTCTCGCCAGTCTCTTGCAGACCTTTGCCACTTATTCTGTATTCGATTTACCACCTGGTGTTGGAGCCATCAATCAAAAAGTACTGCCTTACTGCAGTGAAGTGGTCGTGATCGCCGAACCTTCAAGGCAATCTATCGACCAGACCAAGGATTTATTGGAAGAATTATCGCTGTTGGAGATCGACTCAGACCAGATCAGATTAGTGATCTTCAACCGCATTCATTCAAGCCTTCAACTTTCTTTTGGGATGGTTGAGCAGGAACTCGATTTACCAATCACGAGTTCTTTCTCGCCCAACCGTGAATTGATCAATCAAGCCTCGATCGAACATACTCCATTTGTTGTATTAAAACCAGAGGGTCTGACAGCACAACAGATCAACCAATTAACATACAGTTTGATTGGATCGAACTGATGCTCTCAAACCAGTCCAAACCATCTATAGAAGTTCAGGACCTGGTCAATATTGCAGCACGCCTGATCGCATCAGCAAGATGTGGGGTTGTCTTTACCGGTGCTGGCATTTCAACGCCTTCTGGTATCCCGGATTTTCGCACTCCTGGCAGCGGGCTTTGGTCACGGTTCAATCCTATGGAGGTAGCCTCGCTGAGTGCCTTTCGCTACCATCCAGAAAAATTCTTCAATTGGCTTCACCCACTGGCGATGCAAATTATCAACGCCTTGCCTAATCCAGCGCATTACGCACTGGCTTTACTTGAAAAAGCCGGCTACCTGCAAACGATCATCACCCAGAATATTGACGGTCTGCACCAGCGCGCCGGGTCAAAGCAGGTTCTGGAAATTCACGGTACCCTGGATTCGCTCACTTGCACCGGCTGCTACCAGAAATTTCCTTCCAGGGATTTCATCACCGGATTTATCGAAAATGGAACCCCACCGCGCTGTCCCGAATGCAACCATATTTTAAAACCGGATGCAATCTTGTATGAGGAGCAGCTCCCTAAACAGATCTGGCTTCTGGCTGAGAAAGCCTGTCAATCATGCAGTGTGATGCTTGTGGCTGGTTCATCCTTGGAGGTCACACCAGCCGCGCTGTTGCCTCATCGAGCCCTGGAAAACAGCGCCAAGTTGATTATTATCAACAACACTCCAACTTATCTTGACTCCCGGGCTGCAGTGCGAATCCAGGGGGATGTTGCAGATATCCTGCCTTTAATCTCTCAAGCGGTGATCGATGGCTGAAACCTCCCAAGCCTCACTGCTTGAACGCTACCGCAGATTGGCTGAAATTTCCCGCAATCTGGCTTCCACTGTGGATCTTAACATTTTGCTGGACCGCATCACCGAAGCAGCTTCCCATGTCTGTGGCTCTGAAGCTGCCTCGATCCTGCTGTATGACGAAATCCAAAGCCAGCTGTATTTCGAATCAGCCACCAATCTCGAAGAACCGCTCATGCGGGGTTTAATCGTCCCGGTGGAGGGCTCAATTGCGGGATGGATCGTGACCAATAAGCAACCCATGATCATCCATGATACGCAAAATGACCCGCGCCACTTTGCCCAGGTCGGCAAAGCCACCAATGTCACAACAAAATCCTTGCTCGGTGTACCTCTGGTAGCCAAAGACAAGGTGATTGGGGCTTTGGAAGCGATCAACAAGCGCAGTGGTCAATTCACATCTCATGATCAGGAAATCTTGATGGACCTGGGGGCTCAAGCTGCGGTAGCAATCGAAAATGCGCGCCTATTCCAGCAATCAGATTTGATCGCTGAAATGGTACACGAACTGCGCACCCCGTTAGCATCTTTAAGGACTGCATCCCATTTGCTCCTGCGCAAAGATATCAACCAGGATCAATTGCAAAAGGTAGTGGGCATCATTGACTCAGAAACCACACGCCTGATCGATATGACCACTTCTTTCCTTGACCTGGCACGTTTGGAATCTGGCCGGATACCATTCCATTCAGAGCTGTTCGATCCCGCGCAACTGCTGGAGGATTGCGTGGCTATGATGCAGGCTAAGGCCAGTGAAAAAAATCTGCGTTTAAATCTCTACTTGAGGGAAAAGTTGCCAGAGATAAAGGCTGACCAGGATAAAATCAAACAGGTGGTGCTGAATCTGATCAGCAACGCGATTAATTACAATAAACCTTCGGGAACGATCACCGTTACGGCTCATCACCAGCTTGAGGAATTGGTGATATCTGTGAATGACACCGGGCAGGGTATCAGGCCCGCGGAGATCGATCACCTCTTTGATAAGTTCTACCGCTCTCAAACAACTGAGCATACAGTTCAGGGTACTGGTCTTGGATTGGCGATCTGCAAGAAGATTGTCGAGGCTCACGGAGGTACGATCAGAGTTCAGAGCGAATTGGGGGTTGGGACTACTTTCTCAGTCCACCTGCCGATAAACACCCGCTAACGGGCTCCCCGCCGTCCAAATTGGCGTTCCAGTAAATCTACGGATAAATGTATCATGGTCGGTCTGCCGTGCGGGCAGGTACGTGGTGCCTGGCATTTCTCAAGATCGGTGAGCAGGGCTCGCTGTTCCTGAGGAGATAAAACCTGGCCTGCCTTGACCGCGGCCCGCTTGCAGATGCGGGCGATCATCTTTGCCTCTTGTTCTGCCTGGAGCGGGGTCTCATCCTCTTCAAAATCCTCAACCAGTACCCGCAGCGCTGCTGTAGGCGTAATCCCGGAAAGCACTTGTGGGATAGATCTCACCAGGAAAGAATGCACCCCAAAGGTTTCAACCTGAAACCCCAACTCGTTCAGCAGGGGCAGCTGATCACTGATCAGGCGCGCATCAGCTGCTGAAAATTCAACCACAGCAGGCTCTAATAGAGTCTGCGAGGGGATAACCTCCTGCCTTTGATTGAGATAATGTTCGAAGAGCACCCGCTCATGGGCAGCATGTTGGTCAACCAGATAAAGCCCATCAGGACCCTCAGCGACAAGATATGCTGCTGCAATCTGGCCTACGAGGCGCAGCAGCGGAACGCCTGCCGTACCTGCCTCTGGATTATCAGGTTCCCAACTGATTTCAGATTGCTGGGCTTCTTGTTCAACCCGCAGCGAAAATGGATTTGCCCGGCGAAACCTGTAATTATCACCTGGTATTCCCTGAGTTTCCAAACCCATCCCGGGGACAGGTGTATGGGCTAATAATGCTCTCCGGGTGGCACGCTGAACTGCGCTGAAAACTTGATCCCGTTCTCGAAAGCGGACCTCGGCCTTTGTCGGATGAACGTTGACATCTACCATATCTGGCGGCATTTCCACGAATAATACTGTCTGTGGGTAGCGACCTACCATCAGGTAAGTATGGTACGCCTGGACAACCGCAGCGACTAAAGCCGAATCCTGAACCCAACGGCCGTTAATGAAAAATGTGATTTCGCGTCGATTAGAACGTGTGTGGCTTAACGCGCTGGTGAAACCCGTAATCGACAAACTCTCGTATTCTGCTAACACTTCCAGCATCTGCTCAGCAAGTTCGACACTATACAGCGAAGCCAGGATTTCCCGGCGATCACCACTTCCGCTGGTTTGAACCGTCACCCGGTCATCCTGGCGCAATTGAAAGCGAACTCCCGGGTAGGCGAGCGCATAACGGGTGACAAATTGATCAATATGCCGCCGTTCAGTGATATCTGTTTTTAAGAACTTTAATCTTGCAGGGACATTAAAGAATAGGTCAGCCACGCTGACCACTGTTCCGACAGGCGTACCTGCTGGTTCGACGGCAGACAGATTTCCCCCAGCCGCTTTCAGCTTGGCACCCATGTCCGAGTCTGATGCACGAGAGGTTATCGTCAGGTGAGAAACCGATCCAATAGAAGCCAGGGCTTCACCCCTGAATCCAAGAGTGTGGATATGAAATAGATCTTCGGCAGTGGAAAGTTTGCTTGTTGCGTGGCGAGAGATCGTTAAAGGCAATTCTTCTGCGCTGATCCCCGAACCATTATCTGCTACCTCGATGAGACGCTTCCCAGCGGATTTTATGTTGATGGAAATCTGGGTGGCACCAGCATCCAGGGAATTTTCCACAAGCTCCTTGACCACCGAGGCTGGACGTTCAACCACCTCTCCGGCTGCAATTTGAGAGGCAACCTCAGGTGCTAAAATGTGGATGGGCATAGAAAAAATTATATCAGTTGCTGGTAAGGCGGGGTGGATCATAAAAGTGAAAATCTTGTACCTGGCAATTCGGATCGGCATGCATATCCTAAATCCCTTATAATAACGAAATGCATTGGTCGGTCCTCTTCTTCGACTTGGATGATACGCTCTATCCAAACAATAATGGTCTGTGGGAGGCGATTCGCGTCCGCATGACGGATTACCTGCAAGGCCCACTTGGTTTTCCACCCGAAAAAATCCAGGAAATACGCCAGACTTATTATGAGACCTATGGAACGACCCTCCGCGGTCTCCAAACCCATTATACGGTCGATGAAGATGATTATCTGGCCTATGTTCATGATCTACCACTGGATGAATATTTGTCGCCTGATCCTGAACTGCGAAATTTGCTGGTCAGTTTACCCCAAAAGAAGTGGATTTTTACCAATGCGGATGCTGATCACGCCAATCGTGTCCTGCACGAACTTGGGATCGATGACTGCTTTGCAGGTATTATCGATGTGCGTGCCCTGGGGTTTCTATGCAAACCCGAACAGCATGCGTACCAGCGCGCCTTGGAGCTGGCGGGCGAACCGAATCCGGGTCGTTGTGTCCTCCTGGATGATTCAATCCGCAACTTGATCCCGGCTTACCAGGCGGGATTCACGACAGTGCTCGTTGGCAGCGCAGAAAAACATACAGGGGTGAATTGTTCCATTGAAAGATTAATTGATCTGCCGATCGCCCTCCCAGGTTTATGGTCAAGCGAAAACGAGCAAGAATAATGTTCCAGGGGAGATCGGAGGCAAGCAGGGAGAGCTGATGGATCTTGATCGGGCAGCATTGGTTATTTGCTTGACAGTTGGTGCGATCATCTTGATCAACATCATGATCTATCTTTCGCTCCGCAGAGGCCAGGGTGTGATGACTGTTGATTTAATGCGTAAAGCTACCCGGCGCGCCCGCAATCCCTGGCAGGATGAAGATGAAGCGCTTCAGGAACTCTCCGAGATCGTTGCTGGTTTGAAATCCCGTTCGGAATCTCACCCACCTGTCGAGGAAGAAAAGGATCATGATTGATAAAAGAGCCACCCTCCAGGAAGCAATTCAAATGGTAACCCCCGGCGGCACACTGGCTTTGGGCGGCATGACCAATTACCGGAGACCTGTGGCCTTCAGCAAAGCACTGATTAGAAAATTTCAAGAAACCGGGGAACCTGGTGACCTCACTCTGCTCTCTTTCACAGCTGGATTCGAAAGCGATCTCCTGGTTGGCGCAGGGCTTGTATCAACCGTCAGGTCGTGCTATTTTGGACTGGAAATATTTGGATTGGCACCGATGTTTACCCATCACGCCAACAGGGGTGAGATTACGGTGATCGAAGAGACCGAAGCCAGCATGGCGCTCGGATTGCGGGCAACGTTAGCCGGTATAGGATTTCTGCCTGCAAGAGCCTGGCTTGGAACTGATTTACCTGGTCTTCGTCCCGATATTCGGACAGTCGTTGATCCATATACAGACGAGGAATTGATCGCTTTTCCAGCCATTAAACCGGACGTCGCGGTAATCCATGCCATCCAGGCAGACTGGGAGGGAAATGCAGTCATCGGTATGAACACAGGTGTCGATGAAGAGCTCAGCCTGGCCGCAGATAAAGTTATCCTCACTGCTGAAGAGATCGTCGAGCGACTGGATCGGGCTGACCTGGTCACCCAATTCATCGATGCAGTTGTTTATGCCCCAGGCGGTGCGCTGCCCACTTCCTGTCATCCGCTGTACCAGATCGATGGCGATGCACTGCTGTCATATGTTGAACAGGTAAACGACCCTAAATCATTTAATTCATACCTCCCCCAATTATTGGATTTCTGATTATTCCCTTGCCTTGATCTTATTTTGTTCTAATCATTGTATGGTAATTTTAGATTAAACAGTAATATTGAGCTATGGAGCAGGTATGGCAAAAAAATTAATATTAATCGGTGGGGCGGCTTTACTCGTCCTGCTTTTGGCAGCAGGTTCATTCTCATTGGGAATGCTGGTCGGGGGTAATGAATCAGTCGAGGTAACCCCACAGGTTTCAAACTCGTCTGCTGCTTCCACTGCTTCCAATTTATTGCAGGAAACAGTTGAAGAATTATTGGGCACCACTCCCCCTGAAGCGACCAGCACTCCAAAAGAGCTGGAAGACCTGTTTGCACCATTCTGGCAGAGCTGGGATTTGGTCCACGATTTATACATCGACCAGCCAGTAGATGATACGCTGATGATGCAGGGCGCTATTAAAGGTATGATGCAATCCCTTGGAGATCAGCATTCATCCTACATGGACCCAGAGCAGTATCGCCAGGCGAATATTGAGCTCACAGGTGAGTATGAGGGTATTGGTGCTTATGTGGACACAACCCAAGAATACCTGACCATCGTAAGCCCGATGCGTGATTCACCGGCCGAAAATGCTGGTTTGAAACCCGGCGACCAGATCATCGCCATCGATGGTGAGGATATGACCGGCATTGATGGCAGTCTGGTGATCCGCAAAGTGCTCGGACCTGCTGGAACGCCCGTGACGCTGACCATTTTCAGGGAAGGTGAAAAACCGTTTGAGGTGACACTTGAACGAGCCCGCATCATCATTCCCGTGGTTGAATACGAAATGCTGGATGGAAATATTGCCTATCTGAAATTATCCTCTTTCAGTAAAAAAGCAACCAATGAAATGGCAGCAGCCCTCGAAGACCTGCTTGCCCAGGATCCGGTTGGTTTGATCCTTGATCTGCGGAATAATCCTGGAGGTGAGCGTAATTCAGCAGTAGAGATCAGCTCTCAATTCATCGATCAGGGTGTGATCATGTACCAGGAATATGGGGACGGCAGCCGCGATACCTTTGATGCTGTAGGAGGGGGTCTTGCGACTGATATACCGCTGGTGGTGCTGATAAATGAGGGTTCCGCATCCGCATCAGAAATTGTGGCTGGAGCGATTCAAGATTACGAACGAGGCACGCTGGTAGGGAAAGTCACCTTCGGTAAAGGCTCTGTTCAAAACTGGATCCCGCTGGCAGATGACCAGGGTTTGGTAAGGATTACCATCGCTCGCTGGCTGACACCGAACGGTCGCACAATCCACAAGCTGGGTGTAGAACCTGATATTGAAGTCGACCTGACTGAGGATGATTTCTTGAACGAGAAAGATCCTCAACTCGATAAAGCGATCGAATTGTTGTCCTCGCCTTGATTAAAAAGGAGGAGTCAAGATGTTGTTTTACAATGTAAATTATTGGGTATATATGATACCGGCTTTCCTGCTGGTAATGATCGCTCAACTGTATGTGAGCTCGACCTACCGCAGGTGGAGCCAGGTCGGAACCCGCAGCCGCTTAACCGGCGCACAAGCCGCTCAACGACTCATTAATACAGGGCGTCTTTACGATGTGAACATTGAAGCGGTGTCTGGAAGAATGACTGATCACTACGATCCGCGGCATAAAGTACTGCGGCTTTCACAGGGTGTCTACCAGTCCGCCTCGGTCGCAGCAGTAGCGATCGCCGCCCATGAGCTCGGGCATGCGCTTCAAGATAACGAAGGATATTTCCCGCTCAAAATACGCTCTGCCCTGATCCCAGCGGTAAATATCGGTTCAACCCTGGGTTGGATCTTCATCATCATCGGGTTGTTCATGCAGTGGGCTGGATTGGCCTGGCTCGGTGTATTTGTGTTTTCCGCAGGAGCTTTGTTCTCCCTGGCGACACTGCCCGTAGAACTGAACGCATCAGCACGTGCCAAAAAGCTGCTGGTGCAGTCGGGGATCATCGTTGGCAGTGAAGAACAAAAGGGTGTTAACAAGGTATTAAATGCTGCCGCCTTCACTTATGTCGCCGCACTGCTGACCTCGATCATGCAGCTGTTTTATTTCACCAGCCTGGTGGGAGGTATGGGCGGTCGTAGACGATAATTCATGTCCACCCGGTCCGTTCTCTATTTGATCGTAATCGGTATCGTAGCTGGCGCCTCGGCACTGATCGGCACCATGGCTGGAGGTGTTTACGTATTTAATTACCTGCAGAACTCGGAACCTGCTCCAGCAGTCACCACTCAACCAGCATCTACCAAGCAGGTAAATCTTGATATCTCCACCACTTCAATAGAAACAGCCATTACTGGGGCGGTGGAAACAGTCGCCCCGTCGGTTGTAACCGTGGTGGGTGACTTGGCTGGTCGCACGATCAGCGGCAGTGGCGTGGTCATATCACCTGAAGGATTTATCCTCACAAATAATCACGTTGTTGAAGGAACTTCCCAGGTAGTCGCGGTGCTCTCGGATGGTACAGAACTGCCAGCAGAAATTGTTGGGACAGATATATATGCAGATCTTGCGGTCCTTTCAACGAATGGGAATATTCCCGCGATCGCCCAATTAGGTAATTCTGATAGCTTAAAACCTGGTGAAACAGTGATTGCCATCGGTTCACCATTGGGTGATTTCGTGAATACGGTAACGGTGGGTGTGATCAGCGCCACGGGTCGTTCGCTGGACACCGGCAGTGGCTTTCTGATGGAAGACTTGATCCAGACAGATGCTGCGATTAATGAGGGAAATTCTGGTGGCCCTCTGGTGAATTTGGCGGGTGATGTGGTGGGTATAAATACGCTCGTTGTGCGCGGTTCAGGATCTAGCAATACCGTCGCTGAAGGATTGGGATTTGCGATCCCAATCAACACGGCCCGGATTGTTGCAGAACAAATCGTAGATAAAGGGTACTTTGCTCGCCCGCAAATGGGAATCCGCTGGCAGGCTATTACGCCTCGCATCGCTCGGATATACGGTTTGCCGGTGCAATGGGGCGCTTATATCTCCAACATTCTTCCAGGAAGTCCTGCTGCGGTCAGCGGCTTAAGCGAGGGTGATATCATCACCTATATCGATGACGTTCCCCTGGATCAGGATCATACTTATATCAACACCCTGTTTCGGCACGAACCAGGTGAGCAGGTCACGATTAAGGTGGTTCGAAACCGCAAGGAGATCACCGTAATCCTGATTCTTGGTGAAAGCCGGTAGCAGATTACCACCCGGCTTAAATACCTCATTGAGGAAGATTCACCCAACCTCCCGTCCAGGAACCAGTCGCAATTCGAATTGGTAAGATTTGTGAGATAATACACGAAATAAATTTGACCAAAATATCCCCATCGGGTATAATCGTCATTCGTCTGCTGACAAGAAGCCCCTCTTCCCGGATGTTTCAGGTAAATTTCTAAAACCTCTAGCAAGGTGGGTGAAAAAATACATATAGGAAAGTGTGATGCCAAAACGTACATATCAACCGAAGATACGTCGTCGATTAAGGGTGCATGGTTTTCGATCCCGAATGGCTACGCCAGATGGACGCAAAGTGCTCAAGCGCAGGCGTCTGAAAGGGCGTTATCGACTGGCGGTAAAGAAAAATAATCACGTCAAGCAAACAAATTGGAACGGCTAAGGTCAACGGCTATTTTGGGGCAAATATTTGAAGCGCAGATTTCGCTTGACCAGCAGTACCGATTTCAAGCGGGTGAGGCGTTTCGGAAAATCTTATGCCCACCCGCTTGTTGTGCTGATTGCCCTCCCAAATGAGATGAATCAATCAAGGTTTGCAGTATCCGCAGGTCGTTCGATCGGGAAAGCAGTCCAACGAAACCAGATGAAACGTGTCCTCCGAGAATCAATCCGCCCCCTCATCCCGGGTATCAACCCTGGATGGGATTTGGTGGTTTTGGCACGCAAACCGATGGTAAACGCCAGATTTGATGAAGTTGAAACTGCACTGATCGATTTATTAACCCAGGCAAACTTATTGGAAAAACCCCATGACGAGTGAACTTCATTTCGATCACGATCACGATTATCCAAACGAACCCAGGGTGCGAGATTTACCCCTTGGTTTAATTTATCTACCACGTCTGGTTTTATTAGGGTTGATCCGCTTGTACCAGAAAACCCTTTCACGTGGATTACCGGCGAATTCTTGCCGATTCTATCCATCATGCTCGCATTATGGCTACCAGGCGATATACAAACACGGTGTCCTGAAGGGCAGCTGGTTGGCAACCTGGCGTATCATGCGTTGCAATCCGTTTAATCCCGGAGGGTATGATCCCGTCCCGTAAATCATGGATCAGATATCAAATAAAACGATCATAGAATGAATCAAAAAAAATATCTATACCTTTTCATTTTCCTCGGTTTAGCAGTCTTGGTCAGCGCTTGTTCTGGGTCTGCAAACACTGGTACCAGCTGGCCAGGCTTAACCGTTGACGACCAGTACGCCTATGTCGCCCATAATACGCAGGTTTTTGCAATTAATTTAGAAGATGGTTCTGAACACTGGCGCTTTCCTGCTGAGGCTGACAATAATGTCACCTTTTATGCGGCACCTTCGTTGACCGATGATGGACAGCTGATCGTTGGCAGCTATGACTCTAATTTGTACAGCCTAGATACTGAAACCGGCAGGCAGAATTGGGTTTTCCCGGATGCAACAAATCGCTACATTGCCAGTACCTTAGTCGAGGATGGTTCAATCTTTGCTCCTGCAGCTGATGAAAACCTGTATTCATTGAACCAGGGGGGTAGCCTGCAATGGACTTTTACCTCCCAGGGTGAATCCTGGGCCAAACCCGCTACGAATGAAGCCTGCGGTTGCCTGTTCCTGCCATCAATGGATCATACTGTTTACGCTATTGATCCACAAAATGGGACCGAAATTTGGCAATCAGACGATCTTGGAGGAGCTATCGTTGGTACGCCCGCCTTTAATGATAACGGCGAACTTTACGTTGGCACCTTTGGAGGAAAATTATTTGCACTGAATGCAGATAACGGAGCCATTGTTTGGGAGTTTTCTACCGCAGAAGGTGGCTGGATTTGGTCAGGGCCCTCAATTTCTGATGGAGTGCTGTATTTCGGTGATTTAGATGGTTACTTCTACGCTGTCGATGCCGAAACCGGTGCTCAGGAATGGGAATTGACATCAGAACAGTTGGATGGGCAAATCGTTGGTTCACCCCTGGTGATGGACCAGGACATATATGTCACCAGCCAGGCTGGTATCCTTTTCAAACTGGATACCAGCGGAAAGGTTCAGTGGTCGCAAACCCTTGGTGGAAATATCTATACCGCACCAGAGTCTGCAAATGGTCTGATCCTGGTAGCCCTCACTTTGTCTGATAATTTGTTAATTGCCGTAAACGAAAATGGTGCTCAGCAATGGACTTTTAACCCTGCTGAATAATTTACTAGCATCCGGAAACTGATAGGTTTACTTACATGGAAATATTTGGTCAAGCTTGGTCCACGCTGATTCTCAACCCGATGATAAATTCACTGATGTGGATTTACAGCGGCTTAGGACAAAACTTCGGTTTAGCCATCATCGTATTTACGATCCTCGTGCGGCTAATCACATACCCACTCACCGCCTCGCAGATTAAGAGCACCCGCTCAATGCAGGACCTGCAGAAATCTAAGAAATGGCAGGATATTCAAAAGAAATATAAGGGTGATCGGGAAAAGTTGGCTCAGGAGCAGATGAATCTTTACAAGGAGATGGGTGTCAGTCCTTTTGGTTCCTGTCTCCCAACGCTGATCCAGTTTCCAATCATCATTGGACTTTATCAGGCGATCATCCGCGCTTTAGCTGTGACTCCGATGCAGCTACTGGAACTCACCAAGCATATATACCCCTTTTACAACGCCGCCGCTCTGATTCCCCTCAACAACTACTTTTTATGGATGGATTTGAGCCAGCCTGAGAAAGACTTTGGAATTACTATCGCTGGTTTTGGAATTCCCATTCTAGCCATACTGGTTGTTGGCACGACCTTCTTGCAGTCCAAGCTGATGACACCTCCCTCCACGACCGGTGAACAAGGTGCAAACATGGGCCGGGCGATGAATTTATACATGCCGCTTTTCATGGGTTACCTGGCTTACAGCTTCCCATCTGGACTGGCACTCTATTTCGTCACCAGCAATGCGGTCGGCATCCTTCAATACGGCCTTATGGGCAGGTTGGATTGGCGAAATCTTCTGCCATCTCGTTTTACTTCAAATACAGACAAGAAATAATATGAATGATAGACGTACGAACATAGAAATTATTGCACCCACAGTAGAGGAAGCTATCAACCAGGGACTCGCAGACCTTGGTGTACCCCGTGATGCCGTAGATATCGAAATTTTGGATGAGGGTGGTAAAGGCCTCTTCGGTCTGGGAAATCGCCAGGCGCGCATCCGCTTAACCATGATTTCTGATCCCGGACAACCAGACATGGCAGCTGAAGAAACCGGAGCTGAGCAACCACCCGTTTCTGAACCAGAGCCAACCACGGCTGAGATCAGTAAAATGGTTCCCGAGGAAGAAGAAATTCCCTTCCTCGGTGATGATTACATCCTGGATATCGCAAGGGAAGTGGTGAAAGAGCTGCTTGAGAAAATGAGGGTGCGGGCAACAGTCACTTCCGAATATCTTCCCGACACGGATTCACGCAACCGTGTCCCAATCCGGGTCAATATCCAGGGCGATGATCTCAGTTACCTGATCGGTCGCCAGGCAGAAACTTTGAATTCACTGCAGTACATTTCAAGCCTGATCATCAATAAAGAGATCGGCCGCTCGATACCACTTATTGTGGATATTGAGGGATACCGGGTTCGCCGCGAGAACCAGCTGCGCCAATTAGCCCGCCGCATGGCAGACCAGGCGATCAACACAGGGCGCAGGCAGGTATTAGAACCAATGCCAGCCAGCGAGCGCCGCATAATCCACATTGAACTGCGAGATAATGAAGGGGTAACCACAGAAAGTATTGGGGAAGAACCACGCCGGAAAGTTACTATTATTCCTGAGTAAAATTTTTCTTTGAACGGCCATATATCGCAATGCATGCGGAACTCTACCGCATGCATTTCTTAATTCTTCTTCAGGTATAATTCATGCATGTATCGCCAGATGAATATTGAACCTATCGATTACTTAATGATCGGGCACATCACGCTTGATAAAACCCCTGATGGATTCCGTCTCGGTGGAACTGCCACCTTTTCTAGCTTGATGGCTCGTGCTCTAAACTTGCGTGTCGGCATTGTTACTTCCTGGGGTGCAGAACTGCCCCTCGGACCGCTGGCTGGTATCCCGATGATTAATTTACCAGCTGAGCACAGTACAACCTTTGAGAATATAGTCACACAAGAAGGGCGCCTCCAGACTTTATCCCATCTTGCAAACACGATTGATCGGAACCTGATACCTGAAGAATGGTTGAACGCTTCGATAGTCCATTTAGGACCCGTCGCCCAGGAAGTTGAACCAACGATTGTTCGCCATCTCACCAATTCAATGGTCGGCACCACACCCCAGGGCTGGCTGCGGACATGGGATGCGACAGGCTCTGTATTGCCTACCGAATGGCCAGAAGCAACTTTTGTCCTCAGCCAGGTGGGCGCCGCGGTGATTAGCATAGAAGATTTGGGTTTTGATGAATCCAGGATCGAAGAAATGGCTTCCGCCTGCCGTGTTCTGGCTGTTACCGAAAATTCTGAAGGGGTGCGTTTGTTCTGGAATGGTGATGTTCGCCGTTTCAAACCACCCAGGGTGACAGAAGTTGATACTACAGGCGCTGGAGATATCTTCGCGACGGCTTTTTTCTATCGCATGTATACCACCCGCGATCCGTGGGAAGCAGCCCGGTTTGCTACACAGCTCGCCGCGATTTCAGTCACCCGGAGTGGATTACAAAGTATTCCCACCCCGGAAGAAATTCAAGACTGCATGGCCGAGGTTCTATAGAATGGGTCGTACCTACACCTTGGTCAATCAAAAAGGTGGTGTTGGGAAAACAACCACGGTGATAAACCTGGGTGCCTATTTGGCTTACTTCGGTCAGCGAGTGCTTCTTGTTGACCTTGATCCTCAAGCGAATGCCACCGCATGCCTGGGTGTTGATAAAGACTCAGTGCGGGGCGGGACATACGAATCCTTGATTGGTGATTCTCCTGCTGCCAATCACATCCTCCACAATCCACGTTTGAAACTTTCCCTGCTTCCCGCATCACCTGAATTGGCAGGCGCGGAAGTCGAGCTGGTAGGCGAAATTGCGCGTGAAAACTACCTGAATAATGCCTTATTGGCTGTTCGAGAACGCTATGATTACATCCTGATCGATTGCCCTCCTTCTTTAGGTTTGCTCACCTTAAACGGTATCATTGCAGCGAGAGATGGAGTGGTCATCCCAGTTCAATGCGAGTATCTACCGCTAGAAGGATTGAGCCAACTAAAGAGGACTCTGGATCGAATCCGCAATGCAATATTTCCCAGTCTTCAAATTCGGGGAGTATTATTGACCATGTTTGATGGTCGGACTAATCTCTCCAACGATGTGGAAAATGAGGTGAGAAGCCATTTTACTGATCTGGTGTTTGCAACTGTCATCCCACGTACTGTGCGCCTTGCGGAAGCGCCTTCCTATGGCCAGCCTATCTCTGTTTATGCACCTGCTTCCAACGGAGCCGAAGCTTATACTGCACTTGCAAGGGAGCTGCTCTCCGGTGATGGCGTTGAGATACCAGCGCTTGAAGTTTAGTATTAACGATCGGAAAACAGGTTTACATGGTTAAAAAATCAGGACTCGGAAAAGGTCTGGATGCCCTTCTGCCCGCAGAAGAAGAGCAACACAAAGAGGGTGGTATTAGGCAGATTCAAACTGGCAGTATATTTCCCAACCCGCGCCAACCCAGAACAAGTTTTGACAAACAAGAATTGGAAGAGCTGGCTAGTTCCATTCGCGAGCACGGCTTAATCCAACCACTGATTATCACCACCGGGGATTCACCCGGCAGCTACACCTTAATCGCCGGTGAAAGAAGGCTGATGGCGGCCAAACTGATTGCGCTGGAGAGCGTACCTGCGATCATCCGTGAAGCCTCTGACCAGCAATTGGTCGAATTAGCACTGGTTGAGAATGTCCAGCGCGCCGATCTGGGTCCTCTGGAAACTGCAGAGGCGTACCGGCAGCTATCTGAAGATTTTAGTCTGTCACACGAAGAAATAGCTGCCCGGGTTGGAAAGAACCGCACCACGGTCACGAACACCCTGCGCTTGCTTAATCTCCCCGATGATGTGAAGCAAGCCCTGGTTGCAGGTATGATCAGTGAGGGGCACGCACGCACACTTTTATCACTTCCCACCGAAGAGGCTCAGAGTGCTGCATTAAAATCGATCCTGAAATTAAATCTTAATGTACGCCAAACCGAGGAACTGGTTCGTAAGCTGGTTGGGGAAAGACCACGCAAGAAATCAACAGCACCGCCGAATCCGGAAATCAAGGCCCTTGAGGAACAGCTCCGCCAGCACCTCGGAACGAAAGTATCTCTCAACCAAAGGAATAATGGGGGTACTTTAACCATCCATTACTATTCTGAGGAAGAACTGGAATCCCTGCTCGAGATTATTCTCAGGGATTAAGGTTTAACTCCCAATCCCTGAGGAAACAATTTCACCCCAAACATCCCCTTAATTCAATCACCAGTAGATTAAAATGATGCACAGTGACTCTCCCAGGCAGATCTTATACAATGCTCGTATTTACACCCAGGACGAAAGTAATCCAATCTCTTCAGCGCTGGTAATCGAGCACGGAAGAATACTTAATATTGGTGATCAGGATCATCTGGTCGTCCAGTTTGGTGAGTCAAGTACTCTTCAGAATTTGGACGGAAAAATAATCATCCCTGGATTGACCGATGCCCACATCCATCTCCAGCATTATGCTCTTAGTCTGCAAAGGGTAGATTGTGAAACCGCTTCAAAGGGGGCATGTATAAAGAATGTTGCTGCCCATGTGAAAGAAGCAAACCCAGGGGAGTGGATATTAGGCCATGGGTGGAATCAGAATGAATGGCCAGAGGATTTTGGCAATGCAAACGATTTGGATCAAATCGCACCTGAAAATCCCGTCTATCTCACCGCAAAATCCCTGCACGCTGCCTGGGTAAACACGATCGCCCTCCGCCAAGCAGGTATCACGAACCACACGCCGGACCCCCAAGGAGGGCAGATCCAGCGGCATCCCGATGGCTCACCAACAGGTATCCTGTTTGAAACTGCAATGAGCCTGGTGTCAGAAATGATCCCTGCTCCTTCTATCCCACAGGTTTCCCAGGCGATAGAACAGGCACAATCCCGACTTTTGAAAATGGGCATCACTGGTGCACACGATTTTGATCGCCGCACCTGTTTTGCGGCTCTCCAAGATCTCCATACTGGCGGGAAATTAAAAATAAGGGTTACCAAATCCATTCCCCTTGAATCTCTTCCACACGCTGTCGAGCTCGGCTTGCAGACAGGGTTTGGAGACGATTTCTTGCGTGTTGGCTCAGTGAAGGCCTTCGCAGATGGTGCGCTTGGACCCCGCACCGCAGCAATGCTTCAGCCCTACGAAAGAGAACCTGAAAATCGCGGGCTGCTTATGCTGGATGCAGAAGAACTCTACGAACAAGGCAGGTACGCTGCTGAAAACGGCTTGAGTATGGCCGTCCATGCGATTGGCGATTCCGCTAACCACGAGGTGCTGCAGGCCTTTGAACAATTACGCAGAGAGTTAGTGGACCTGGGTCCTGAGAGGAAGAGCTCACAACTCCGTCACCGGATCGAACACGTCCAAATCATTCACCCGGACGACCTGGCAAGGTTAGCAGAATTGAATGTGATTGCCTCCATGCAGCCCATTCATGCTACCTCGGATTATCTTGCAGCTGATCGCTATTGGGGGGCACGCTCGAAGGATGCATATGCCTGGAATTCTCTACTCCAAGCCGGCACAATCTTGGCATTCGGATCAGATGCTCCGGTGGATTCACCCAACCCATTCTGGGGACTCCATGCAGCAGTAACCCGCAGGCGCGCAGATGGTTCTCCAGGCAGCCAGGGGTGGTATCCGGAACAGAGAATTTCGCTTCGCGAAGCCCTGCAAGGTTTTACCACTGGCGCAGCTTATGCTGCCGGCATGGAAGATCGTTTGGGAAAACTGGCTCCAGGATTTCTGGCAGACCTGTTAGTGCTGGACCAGGATATATTCAAAATTGATCCTGGGTTGATCCGTGATATACACCCCCTGGGTACGATGATCGCTGGCAAGTGGGTCTACACATCTCCCCAGCTGGAAGAGATTACTTCAGCCGCCTGAAATCGCCTTCCCTGATCGTTACTCCAATCTCATCCAGGTGCTCGAGCAGTGCCAGCACATAGCGACGGCTGGTGTTGAAGTGATCGCGCACCTGAGCAGCAGATATCGAACCCATTTTGGTGAGCATACCTCGAATCTCTGCCACCATCTGCTCGTAATCCTCTTTACGAAACACCACCTCGGAAGAAACAGGCACCAGAAGAGCAAGATCTACCATTGCCTGATATACCTCATCCCCAACTTCCATTTTTGAGTCTTTAACAGAAGGTGGAGAATAAGGTGCTGCAGAAAACTTCTCAAGCAATGCTTGGACATTTACCTGCTGTTGCGGGTTGAAATTAATTTCATGGCCTCGTAGCAGGATCAGTGGCCCTGACTCCTGCAGGATCCCATCCTCGATCAATTTGCGAAGCAAGCTGGAGAAGATGCGGGGCTGAATTCTCAACCTGCTTTTCAGCTCTTCCTTCGGGATACCCTTCCGAAGGGGAAAATCATTATGGTATTTCTTGACGATTCCCAGCATTGTCGTGGATTGCTGGTTCCAATACGCTTTTGTAGTAACCAGGGTGTTGCTGCTGGGTGACAAATTATCATTCAGTGGATCAAGGATCACAATTTCTCCCCGATCAACCAGCTGCCCAAGGGCACTTCTGGCAGCCTCCTCTTCCAGGTTCGAATGTTGCGTGACCTCGTGTATGGGTGCTGCCTGAAGCACAACAAGGGACTGCAAATAAATATCTTCTGGTGCGCCTTGGGATAGAGATTCCAGCCGTTCTTCTAGACCTGCGGCGAATCGTTTATGGCGTCCCTTGGGATGTGGATCAACCACTCTGCCCCCTCCCAATGTCTCTCCAGGTGATGGGCGCCTTAGAATGTAGTGATCCCCACGTATCACCACCACTGGTTCGCGCATCTCGAGCTGCAGCCAACCATCTTCTCCCGGATTGAGTACATCCTTCCCCAACATGCGCACGCGCGCTAAAATCTCTGCTGACCCGACAAATAGTTTCACTTCGGTATTGTGTTTTAACGGTTGGGATACATCAGAAAGCAGGTGAAAATCTACATCCATGCGCCTGGTGGGTTTATAACTCCCCGGATAGGTGACAATATCACCGCGATGAATTTCATCAAGGGCTATTCCAGAGATATTCACAGCTGTCCGGCTTCCCGGGACAGCAATGTCCTCTTTCTGTTTATGAGTTTGCAGCCCACGGATACGACCCTGTTCGCCGCTGGGCAGGATTTCAACTTCTTCTCCCACGAGGAAGTGTCCATCACTCATTGTGCCAGTTACAACTGTGCCGAAACCTGCAATGGAGAAGACCCGGTCCACGGGCAAGCGCGGACGTCCCAGGTCTTGTCTGGGCGGTTTCTCTCCTAAAACTTCTTCCAGGGTAGCAAGTAAATCCTCAATACCCTGTCCCTTCTTCGCAGACACGCGGATAATCGGTGCCCCCTGTAACACCGTACCTTGAACAGCCTCGCGGACCTCCTCCTCGACCAAATCAAGCCATTCTCTTTCAGGTACCAGGTCAATCTTGGTTAATGCAATTACCCCGCCATTGATCTCAAGCAGATCCAGGATGGCGAGATGTTCACGAGTCTGGGGCATGACACCTTCATCTGCTGCGACCACAAACAAAGCCGCATCGATGCCTGCAATGCCTGCTAGCATATTTTCTATGAAATCTCGGTGCCCGGGAACATCCACGATCCCAACCGGTTCTCCCCCTGGCAGTTCCATCCAGGCGAAACCCAGATCAATCGTCATCTCCCTTTCCCGCTCTTCTTTCAACCGGTCAGGGTGGATTCCCGTCAATGCCTCGATCAGCGTGGATTTACCATGATCTACATGACCTGCGGTCCCGATTACGCGCATTAGCTCGCCTCAATCCTGTATGGGAAATATTCTGGATTACTGAAGGATGGTTGGGTCGATTATCTATTCCTGCTGACGCCGCGCTCGTATGCAGCAACCCATTCATGTGTCATTGCTAGCATAGCCTGGAGACGTTTTTCAGTCTCCTCATTCATCTGCTGGATCAAATCTTGTGATTCCTGCTGGCCGATTCTAATATCAACCAGCTGTTCTCCTAACTCCTGAAAATTCCTGGATAATTCATTCCTCTGTTCATCCTGAGTTAGAGTGTAGTTTGTCCAACGTTTTTGATCATCCGCTTTAAAGGTGACCCATTCCTGTCTGAACCGTTCGTCTGCCAGGCGTTGAACCTCTGTGATCTCGTTGATCCTTCTTTCGATCCTGGATTGCAATTCCTCGATCGATGCTTTAAGTCTTTTCACATCATTATGAGTATTCTCCAGAGATTGAAATTGCTGTTCAACATCGATCGATTGTCGATCGATCTTTTCAATTTGAGCCTGCCAATCCTTCCAGGTACGTTCAAACTCGACCCGCTGCATGGCTTGTTTTTCTATGAAAGTATCTTGAGCTTCCTGGCGTTCAGTGTTTTGAGTCAATACTTCAGTTAAGCGACCTTCCAATTTTCGCGTGGATGAAAAAAGTACCTCTACCTGACCTCTTTGTTCATCCCCTCTTTTTCTCAAAGCAGCTACTTCGCCCTGTAAATCGACTAGACGTTTAGAATCTTGCCGGCGGCCATCATCGAGGATGCGGTACGTACGAGTGTATTCTTCTTCATTGCGCTGTATATCCTGAATCTTGAGGCGTAGTTCATCGATTTGTTTTGCCAATCTGGCATCCTCTTCCACCCGCGCTTGGAGACTGCGGTTGAATCCAGAATAAGCCTCAATCTCTTTATGCAGCTCGGCAATACTGGAATCCACTGAGCGCAATTCCACCCGGCGTACTTTCTCCATTTCTTCTTCGCGTTTCTTAGTTTGCTTGTCGATCTCATCGACATGCTGGTTGATTTCGAGGCGCTGCTGGCGAAGTGCAGAATCAAACTCATCCATGCGACCCACAATTGCGGTCAACCGCACGATTTCACTATTGAGTTCCTTGATCTGCTGGTTTGCTGCAGATATATTTCCTTCAAGAGCAGTGATACGCTCAATTTGTTTTGAAATAATATCCTTATCCTTGCGGCGTTCATCATTCAACCAATCTAGCTGTTTGAGAACCTGGTCAAACTCCATGTCTGGCCTCCATTTGAAAAATCCCGATATGGAATTAAAGTCTCGAGGGTTTGCGAATTATAGCATTAAGCAATTTACCCCTGCGCCCCAAATGCTCCCGGAAATCTGGTTACCAATTGGAGAAAAATATTGGGAAGCAGTCCAACCAGGAACAGCAATCCAATACCGATCCAGAGGTAAACATTCGCCAGTCTCGATCCTGGAATCGATTCTTCTGGATCATCACCATCTGAAACCATGGACCGTAGTAACCGAACTGCACCAATGATCAAACCAAGTGATCCTGCAATCACCCAGGTAGAAATTGCTGTGGCTTGTGATGACAGCCCCTCGATCAGGCCCAATTTTTGAGGGAAACTTGCTAATAATGGCATACCTGCAATGCTTAAAAGGGAAACAACAATACTGATCGAGATAACAGGGTTCTTCTTGAACAGGCTTCTTAATTCGCCGATGTCAAAATCGGGAAGCCTGTTGATTAAAATCGATAATGCCAATGCCAAAACAACGAGACTCAATGAACGGGGTAACAACCCGGCATAAAACAGCATCCGGTAAATTGTAGAATCTTCACCAGTTGTTAAACTAATCGCTAACAGGGAAAAACCAATATCCAATATCACCGCGAATCCGATCATCCGGGACAGGTTCTTCTCAACTGCTGCCCAAACACCTGCGGTGATCACCATGATTACCCCAATCACTTGAACAAGAATTCCTGTATTCGGATTATCTTTGATCCAGATAAAATTGTCGATGAAACCAAGCCCAAGAATGGAAATTACGATTGGGAGCAGCAGGAGGACAAAGAAAGTCGGGTATGGATGCGTTTCTTCAGCCAGCATTGGAACCCAGGTATGAAAAGGAAATACCGCTAACATTAATGCAAAACCGATCGCAAGCAGGGCAATAGCAATCGTTACAAACTCTTGATCACCGGGGTTGACCTCAATGCCCGTGAAAAGGAAACCAGCAATTAGAAGAAATGGCATACCCAGGGACTGAAAGGTAAGGTAGCGTAGAACGCCGTGACTGACGCTGCTCCCTGGCGGGGATAAGAAAGGGATACTCAGCAATACCGCGATTTCAATCAAAACCGCTGCAAAAAGGAAAGGTTCAACTGCAATAGCAGCTGTAAATAAAGCCACCATGGCTAATCCAAATGGAACGAACAATCTGGTAGGACGCGCGAGGGGTGCTGCACCAAACCACAGTGCAGCGGCCAGAAAGAGGATGATCAGGGCTGGTCGGTCGTCCCCAGCAAGCACCAGGCGTCTGCCGAAGATGACAAAGGTATCCGAAAATGGAAGCACCCAGCGCCAAATAACGAGCTGGTCTTGAGCCGGTAACCAGGCAGCTAATCCTGCAAGGGTTATGGAAATCGCGGTTCCAATAATTGCAACCAGAGTCCTCCATCTCATCAGTAATAATAGAACCGCCGCCATCATAAGCGGGAACAGGATCCAAATATATGCTGAATTCAAGAAGCCTCCTCCATAGTCGGAGCCGTAAGCAGGTAAGAACCAAGGATCGCTAGACCCAGGGTGATGATAGCAAGCAGTCCAGTGATCAGCACGGAACTTTCTACTGCAGCATAAATGATTCCAAATCCGCTTAATACCGTCAGCAAACCAATGACCACCCGGTATGGCTGCATCGTCAATCCGAGATGGACCAAACCCAGGGTAATCAATATCATGCATCCATAAGCTTGCTCTAGTGATATTTCCGGGAACCAATAAACTATTTTCGATCCGCTCGTGAAAGCAAACATTCCCGCCAATATACTCACGATGATTCGAAAAAGAATTTCCGAGGCAGGAAACCTTTCCGTTTGAGTACTAGCTGCTGGTAAATTAAACAATGCCAAGCCGAGAACCAGGCATGCTATCCATCCAGCGACTAATTTAACGAGCGCTGGCTCAACTGGCCAGCTGACGGAAACGAGAATAAAAACGCAGGCGTATTGAACAATTAAACAACCGATACTTACGCGCCAATTCCAGTTGATAATTTGGATAGCAGCGCACAGGAAAGCTGCGATCACTGCTGGTAAAGTTAGGGATTGAAGGATTGTCATTCAAATACCAACGCTGGTAACCAGTATGGCCAGGAGAAGCACGATCGATAATAATACCCAAAGGAATCCCCCCTCGCCTTCAAGAATTTTCGAGGTGAAATTGATCAATCGGGCAAGATAACCATGAAGCGGTTGGAAAATTGATCCCATCCAGGAAAAAGTGAGCACGGACGTAACCATATTGATTAATTTTATAGGTAGTTTCTCACCACCTCTCTGCCAAACTACAAACCCGAACGCAGCAAAGATGACTACCATAGGGCCGATAATCCAACTTGAGAGCGACAAGTTTCCTATCGCAGGCATATCAATCCATCCGAGACCGATATGCGTGAGGGGTAGCAGGATCAGTCCGAAGGGGTAAACCACTTTGATCCAACGTTCCAGGCCTGGCGGTCCTGGATTCAACCGGGTAGCATGACGTGTATACCCCAAAATCATTAAGACCAGTGCGGCGAAATAAAGGATGAGGAATATATTAAATGGTGCCGATAATAATCCCAATCCTGCCCATGCAGGTGTGAATGGAATTGCACAGATTCCCAACAGGCCAATCATAGTTATCCATACAGTAATCTTGTCGCGGACCGATGCGAGAAAAATCAACCCACCCGAAAAAATTACAGCCAGAGCCCAGGATAAACTTGAATTTACCTCGGCTCGTAAGGCTGATGCAATCACCAGCATACCAAATCCCATAATCCAGGCCTGACGGCCATTGATTTCATCTCTGGAAAATAACCAGGTAAAACTGTACAGCAAAGCGATAATGCCCAACAAACTGAATATCCCCAGCCACAAATTCCCGGGGAATACGACCTGCTCAAGGGCTGCTGCAATCCGTACAAGCAATACTGTCACAATCGACATTGAAACCAGGCTTCTGATGGTCCCAAAACTTCGCCGACTGTTTGCATCTTCAAGCATGTTGGAAGTAAAGGGCAAAGCCCCGAAACGAATCACTGCGCCAAGCACAACAAACAGAATTGCTCTTGGTGGACTTTGTTCTAGGAGTACCGAGTTGTTTTCACTGACAGAAATCACACCTGCAATTAATAAACAAACCGTGCCAAGCAAATGAATGAAAAAGACCAGAACTGCTCTGCGTCGTAAACTCCCGGACTCCAATTGCAGCAGCAGGATTACTAAAACCGTGAGATCGAAAGCTGTCCAAGTAATGAAAAAAGTCAATAAATTCCCAGATAGTATCCCCACGATCCCAAGTGCAGTCACACACAGGCTGCTCGCCCAATTTGTCCAGCTGAGATCATAGGCGCGCACAACATCACTCAGTACGGTCGCTACGAGCAACGTGCCAACAGCTGCGGTAATCGGCCAGGAGATCCGGTCGAGATTCAAGATGATTGAATTTGGATAGGCTGTCTTTGGCCCCCAGGAGGCAATCTGCAGGCTATCGGGGATTATCGACAAGCTCAGTAAAACCAGCAGCCAGGCTGCAAAAGTACTCCCTGCAGCAATCAACCACTGGTAGCCAAAACCAGGTCTCATAAGACGTAGAATCAACATTGCTGACGCCGCCAGAACCAGTAATGTGATAGAGAGCAGTACAAACATAATCTTGATACGAAATGCGTTGGGTGACTAAAAAACTACAACACAGGCGCGTTTGGTTTCCGGTGCAGGTATTTCCCCCCTCCTGGTTTACCGAGCCAGCGTTCATGATCAACAATTAAATTTCCACGCAGGAACACTTTCTCGGGAAAACCAACCAGCTCCCAATTTTCAAATAAATTATAGTCAGTCCGGTGATGAGCGTAGTCCACACCATAAGTTAATCTCCGGTCTGGATCCCAGATGACAATATCTGCATCAGCCCCAGGAACCAGGCAGCCTTTCTTGGGATAGAGACCAAATATCTTGGCCGCGTTCGTGCTTGTAAGGGCAACAAATTGATTGGCGCTGATTCTTCCTGCGCCAACCCCATAGGTCCACAGGATAGGAAGACGATCACCAACCCCGGGTAGTCCATTCGGAATTTTAGTAAAATCGTCCTTGCCCAGTTCTTTTCCGGGAATAGCGATCTCCTGTCCTTCATATTCTATCGGTTGGGTGCCATCGAAAAAGAACGGGCAGTGATCGGTACCGAGTGTTTGCAAGCCGCCCTCCGCCAAAGCTTTCCACAATCCCTGGTTATCCGCTTCAGACCGCATCGGGGGCGAGCAGATCCATTTTGCTCCATCCGGGCGGTTTAAATCCTTTTCCGTGAAAAATAAATATGCGGGACAGGTTTCACCAAGCACACGAATCCCATTTTCACGTGCATAGCGCAGCTGGTCGACTTCACCAGCCTGGTTCATATGAACGACATAAAGAGCTGCACCCGCCTGCTTGGCCAGGGCAGCACCTCTTAAGACCGCTTCCACACCGCCCCACCCCGGTCTGGTTCGTGCATGCCATACCGGGGAGGTATGCTTTGCTGCCAGAGCTTCTGCAACCAGAATATCAATTACATCCCCATTTTCAGCATGCAGCATCGTTAACATCCCGTGCTTTTCAGCAACTTTCATCACTCGGAAGATTTCGCCGTCCTGTAGCCGTAGGCGTCCGTTATATGCCATGAAGACTTTAAGGGTTGTAATTCCAAGATCCAGTAGATGAGGAATCTCATCTTCAATTTGTTCATCTAAACGAGTGATATTCATGTGAAAACCATAATCAACTGCCGCTTTCGGAGAGACTTTCTCGTACCAAAAATCAAATGATTCCTTTAGAGACGCAAAATCCTGGGGTATAAAATCCATGACTGTGGTCGTCCCACCAAACGCAGCTGCTTTATGCCCGGTATAGTGGTCATCAGAGGATACCGTATTAAACATGGGTAAATCAAAATGTGTGTGTGGATCGATACCGCCAGGTAAAATAAGTTTTCCCTCAGCCTCAACGATCTCTACTCCTGGGAGCTGGATATTTTCCGCAACCGAGCCGATCACCTCGCCATCGATTAAAATATCTGCACTAAAGGTTTCCGAAGCGGTTACCAGGGTTCCGGATTTTATAACTTTTCTCATCTGCATCTCCGCATCTTTCACAACACCTGACCTCAGAATTGTCCTTGGAATCCATCTATCCCAAGCAGCAAAGCAATGACACCATCGTCAATAGGTTCATCTTCCAATTGGATGGTCTTATATTCTTTCACGTGGGACAATCTCTCCCGTAAAGCTTTCCAAAGGATTTGTCGTTCCTCAGAGTGAACAACCAGATCGCTGATTGTATGCGCTTTGAGCAGGTATTCTCCCGTTGTATAAAGGAAAGTAATTCTGTGCCACTTTTCCGCCAGGATGGGTTCCGGTAACTGCTCCAATGGACCCAGCTGAATCTTATAATATTCATCTTTCGCGCGGAGGTGATTTGGTTCTTCCCGCAGTATTTGTTCACGAGTTGTCAGCTCATGTCCTCTCACAGGTGCGACGAATTCAATGCGCCATTTTTGGTCTCCAAAGGATTTCGTCTGGTAAAAAGCGAGATAATCTACAGCGATCACCTTTGGTGCAGTCCTCAAGGGTATGCGGTACCAACCGAAGATCCTTGCAATTTCAAGATCACGTGGTTGGGTTATCACAGCAACCAGGACCAAAGATACAGGAGTTAGTGATATTTCCATCCTACTATCTCCTTTGGAAGCTGGCAGGGTCGATCCGCCATGAATGGATAGCCGCTAGATTCTCAAAACTATTCTATCCCAGACCAACCCTGGCATTGAAATCTTCGATTGCAGCATCTATTTCTCCCACCTGAGATTGAATGCTGGTCCAGTAATCTTCCTCGTACCACTGGGCTAAGATTTCCTCATAAGTTTTTCCTTGCTGCTCGACCCAGGTGAAGTACTTCAAATTATGGATTCTCCTGCGATCAACATAACTGAGCTCCAGCAGGTTGTCAATTGTCACCCCCTGCAGGTATCTGGCAAAATCTGCTGCTGCATTAATCTGGTTATATTCACCAAATTCAGCCTGCATTTCTCTTAACCTGCTGCCATAAAGCTCCATCGAGTCGGTCAGCACTGTCAAAACGATATCATTTTCATCGAATTCAAAATACTTGGCAAATTTGATTGCCGACAGCATGTTGGAAATACCCGAAAAACCGAGCAAATCAAGCTGCCCGACGATCTCCTCCGGAACGCCCTTGGAGACAAGATGAGCACGCCCAGCAGGTTCATTAAATAATCGCGCCAGATTGACCACAGCATTGTCATCAATCGCCACGACGAGATCGGTATTTTTTACATTATGTATCCAGGGCACATGCTTATCGCCAATGCCTTCGATCCGGTGGGCGCCGAACCCATTCTCCGATAGAGTCGGGCACTGCAAAGCTTCGCTGGCGACGACTTTACTGGTTGGAAATAGCTGCTTCATGTAATCGCCACTGGCGATCGTTCCCGCCGATCCCGTGGCAGATGCCATACCGCGGTAATGATCCCTGGAACCCATTACCTGATCCAGAACCTCTTCCATGGCATGGCCAGTAACATCATAGTGCCACAGATAATTGCCGAATTCATCAAATTGGTTAAAAATCACCAAGTTTTCACCACTAGCTCGAAGTTCCCAGCACTTATCAAAGATCTCTTTTACGTTCGATTCACTGCCCGGTGTCGCAATCACCTCTCCTGCTATTTTCGCCAACCAATCAAACCTCTCCTGGCTCATTTCTTCCGGCAAGATGGCGATGGATTCGCAGGCAAGCAGGTGGGAGTCGTAAGCACCGCCGCGGCAGTAATTACCTGTTGAAGGCCAGACAGCTTTCTGGGTTGTGGGATCAAATTGCCCTGTGACTAAGCGTGGCACCAGGCAGCCAAATGCTGCACCTACCTTATGAGCGCCCGTGGGAAACCATTTTCCAACCAGAGCTATAATTCTGGCTTTCGTGCCCGTAAAACTCGAAGGAAATTCGATAAAATTCACCCCATCAAATCCCCCTCCCTTCGGTGTAGGTTCATTTTTCCAGGTGATCCGAAACAGATTCTCCGGTACTAGATCCCATAAACCGATGCTTGACAGTGACCGTTTCATTGAGTCTGGGATCAGAGATGGATCTTTCATCTGGGCAAAGGTAGGGATGATAATTCTTCGATCTCTTGCACGCTGGATTCCTCTTTCACGTTGCTCTTCTTGAATCGTTAATTCGATCATTTTATACCTCTATTTTTTTAGATAAGTTCTTCCCGGTAGAATCAATCCTCATCCAATTTTTGAGGTGCTTCCAGGACAATATACAAGGGTCTTCCTTTGGCCTCATCGTAAAGACGACCGATGTACTCCCCCAGGATTCCTAACGAGATTAATTGGGCACCTCCCAGAAACAGGACCGCGATCAGGGTGGTTGCCTGGCCCAGCAGTGGAGTTTGAGTTCCCCATAAGCGGATCGCGATCACAACCGGGATCGCCAAGATACTCAACCCGGCAGCGATAAATCCAATATAAGTAGCCAATTGGAGCGGGAAGTATGAAAAACTGGTTACCGCATTGATCGCCAGGCGGAACATTTTTCTGAAAGGATATTTTGTCTCTCCAGCCTGACGAGCCGCCCGGCGATAAGGTACGCCGGTCTGTTTAAATCCAACCCAGGATGACATGCCCCTCAGAAAACGATGTCTCTCCCGCATTTGGTTCAGGACATCAACCACCTTCCGATCCAGCAGGCGAAAATCACCCGCATCCAACGGAATCCTCACATCCGTGATACTGGAGATCATCCGATAAAATAGGGACGCGGTAAATAATTTAAACCAGCTCTCCCCTTCCCTTTCCTCGCGCACTGCGTACACAACCTGGTAACCCTCTCTCCATTTGGCGATTAAATCCAAGATCAATTCTGGTGGATCCTGCAGATCCGAATCGATGATCACGATCGCTTCACCCCGGCTATAATCCAGGCCTGCAGTGACTGCGATCTGGTGACCAAAATTGCGGGCGAAGATGATCGGCTTCACCCGTGGATCCTGGCCTGCGTACTTGCGAATCATCTCGGCCGAATCATCAGTCGAGCCATCATCAACCATGATCAATTCCCAGGGTTCCCCCGTAGAATCTAAGACTTCTTTTGAACGCCGGTACAGCTCTGGGATATTTCCAGTTTCATTGAAGATTGGCGCAATGATCGAGTAAACAGGTTTCTGCATGGAACTACTGATAGATGATGGTATCTTTTTGGAATATCGTTTGGTGGATTTATCTTTTATCCAATGCTCTTTCAACAGCACTTAGGGTTGCTTCAATAATCGGAGCTGGCTCAACAGCCGTCAACGCGGCTTGAACATCTTTCAATCCGCTGCCGGTATTCAGCACCAGGACTGGATCTCCACCTTTAATCATACCCTTCTCCAGTGCCTTTTGTAAGCCTGCAAATGCTGCTGCCCCAGCGGGTTCGGCAAATATTCCCGCTTGACCCATCACCGGTATTGCCGCCATTATTTCCTCATCTGGGACAGTGACATATGCCCCTCCTGTCTCCCGGGCAGCCCGGACCGCTCTTACACCATCGCGAGGCAAGTCCACTGATATGCTGTCTGCACGTGTATTTGCGGAAACCGGGTGGATAACCTCATCACCAGCCATGAAAGTGTTGGCCACCGCTGCAGAGCCATCCGATTGGACTCCAAATATGCGCGGCATTTGCCCAAGCCAACCCAATGCTTTCAAATCCTTAAAACCTTTATGCAATCCAGAGATGATGTTTCCATCGCCAACTGAAACGAAGATTGCCAGTGGTTCATTATTATCATTTGCCCGCAGCAGCTGCTCCCAGATTTCCAGGGCTGCTGTTTTCTTTCCTTCAAGCGTAAAGGGATTGTATCCCGTGTTGCGGCAGTACCAGCCAAATGCATCTGCCGCCAGAATTGAGAGATCAAAGGCCTGGTCATAACTGCCATCAACCAGCAGCACCCTTGCTTGATATACCAACAGCTGGGCTATTTTTGCTGGGGGAGCACTGCGTGGTGCGAAAATAACTGCTTGGTGATCAGCCGCTGCCGCCATGCCTGCCAGAGCTGCACCAGCATTCCCGGTGGAGGCTGTAACAATAACATCAGCCCCTATCTCCTTGGCACGCGCAACAACCAGAGCACTGGCGCGATCTTTAAATGACGCGGTAGGATTGCGGCTTTCATCCTTAATCCATAAATCTGATAACCCTAATTTTTGTTTCAATGTAGATGGCGAATAGAGCGGTGTCCAGCCAACAGATTTTATCGGTGTAGCAAAATCAGGCGCTGTCTTGACGGGTAGTAAAGGCAGGTACCGCCACATAGATGCTTCGCCAGAGGATAGGATCGAATCTACAGAGACGTCTCGTTTTAGTTTAGCAAAATCGTAGAGAATATCCAGGTTACCACCATCCTTGGGACAAACATAAATTTCCATCTCAGGTTGGTATTGCTCGCCGCACAGGGAGCATTGATAGCCGAGATACTTTTGGTTCACCTTGGTAATTCTCCGGTTTGTGGACGGACTCCTGCCATCATTAAGCCTAATTGCTCGGGAGTTGCCTTCTCTGTCAGCACTTCTCCCATGATCTCCCCCTCGTAAATCACGATAATTCGATCGGATAATGCCAAGACTTCATCCAAATCTTCCGAAATAAGCAGAATTGCAGTTCCTTCCGCCCTCTGGTCAATCAATACCTGGTGGACATATTCAGTGGCACCGACATCCAGGCCGCGCGTGGGTTGGGCTGCAACAACAACTTTCGGTTTCCTCGAAAGCTCCCGCGCCAAAAGCAGCTTCTGGATATTGCCTCCCGAAAGACTCTTAACCGGGGTATCCTGGGAGGGAGTTTTTACGTTATATTGTTGGATCAATTGCTGCGATTGGCGAGAAATCGCCCGGAAGTTAAAGAAACCTGCCCTTGAGAATGGCCTTTTATTATAATCACGTAAGATCAGGTTTTCTGCAACAGTGAATTCCTTGATCATCCCATCCACCATGCGCTCTTCAGGGATATAAGACACTCCCTGGTCAATCACTTCTGCAGGAGAGCTGTGTGAAATATCTTTCTCACCAACCCGGATCGTGCCTTTCGTGATCGGGCGCAATCCATTAATCACCTGTGCTAGTTCACGCTGCCCATTTCCTGACACACCTGCGACACCCAGAATCTCTCCCTCGCGCAGTTCAAAGCTGACTCCTTGCAATCCAGGTGTACCCAGGTCATTGTCTGTCCAAACATCATTTAGTGCCAAATAGATCTTTTCCTGTTCAATTTCCTCCTTCTCAGGCTTGGCCATCAATTCTCGTCCGACCATCATGCGCGCTAATTCACCCTGCGTGACATCTCCAATCGCTGCCTGGCCTACTACCCGGCCATCTCGCAAAACAGTGACCCGGTTGCTGATATCCATGACCTCATGCAGCTTATGGGAGATAAAAATCAGTGCGTGCCCGTCAGCAACCATTTGCTTCAGGGTTACAAATAGCTCATTGACTTCTTGGGGAGTTAGCACGGCCGTTGGTTCATCAAGGATCAGGAGAGCTGCGCCGCGATATAGGGCTTTAATGATCTCTACCCTTTGTTGTTGGCCAACAGCCAGCTGCCAGACATACGCCTCCGGGTCTACTTCTAACCCATACAGCTCTGCCAGCTGCACCACCCTTGCAGAGACTTTATCCAGATCGGTAAGCACACCTCTGGAGGAAGGAAGACCTAGTGCCACGTTTTCAGCGACGGTCAGAGTTGGAACCAGCATAAAGTGCTGGTGGATCATTCCAATCCCATTCTGAATCGCATCGTGAGGTGATTCAATCTTTACCAGCTGACCATCGATGGTGATCTGCCCTTCATCAGGCTGGTAAAGTCCATAGAGAATACGCATCAGGGTCGATTTCCCGGCTCCATTCTCGCCCAATAAGGCATGCACTTCATTAGAATACACATCGAAATCAACATGATCGTTTGCCAAGACTCCAGGGAATCGCTTGGTGATTCCCTGCATTTCCATATGGGCGATCCTGGGCTGTCCTGATGGCAATAATTCCTTATTTTCAGCCATAGATTAATGCCAACTTTCCAAGAATTGGGCTGATATGCGGGGAAGAACCCCGCATATCAGCCGGCTTTGTAAATTTATCCAATCAAAAATTCGGGACTTTGGATTGGAAAACTTTATTACTCACTTGGGCCAATCATGCCTTCCAGCAGCTGCGGCAGGTACCAGATCTCTTCATCGGTTGCCGTACTACCCTCAGCGATGTACTCGGAGCCATCCTGGAGAGCAATCGGCCCTGACCAGACATTGATTTCTCCAGAGGCAAGACCAGCAATGAATTCATCCAGAGTAGCCTGGCTATCTGCAGGCATACCGGGACCATTAACCCAACCAACAGGTGTAATGCTATTATCGGTCAGATCTTCCCAATAGGGAGCATTCCAATCCCAGGACTGCGTCCAGGTTCCATTACTGACGTTTGTCGCTGTTTCCAGGTATGCTGGACCCCAGTTGAAATAGGGTACTCCCAGACAGATGTCAGGGGCATTATCACAGGCGCCCTCGAAATCATAAGGCACAGCCCAGACCGCGGCACCCTGAGCAGCACGCTGGCCAGTTACATCGATGCCTTCGGTGGTGTCAATGCCGCTCAAAACTACATCAACGCCAGAGTCAATGAAGTTGTTGGTGACTTCGGTTGGGTCGAGGGTCACACCCGGGATATTGAACCAGAATCCAATCCAGCTCACTGTGAACTCGAGATCATCGGGGTTCATCCCGCGATAATTCTCGTAGCAGTAGCGGGCTCCCAGGTAAGCAGAAGAAGCTAAACGGCGGGTTTCGTTGTTGATTAATGGGCCCAGGTAGCCAATCTTACCAGTCTCCGTTTGCAGCGCTGCTGCACAGCCTGCGATGGCCTTCATGTCTACCATGCGACCCATGATGTTTCCTAGATTCGCAGGTGCTTCTCCAGTCAGGGCATCATCACCCGAGCTGTTGATAAACACAACATCCGGATACTTTTCTGCAACCCCAAGCGTGTCTTCTTCAAACTCGTCTGAAGTGGTGAAGACCAGGGTTGCGCCTTCAGCTACCATGTCATCCACCACGCCTTCCAGGGTGGCTTCTGGCTTATCAGCAGGATTCAAGGACTCAAATACGATCATGCTTGAACCTGGAAGATTCTCCTCGATATACAGCCCGGCTTCATAATGTGCCTGGCTCCAGCCGTGATCATTCTTGGGACCCACCAGAACCATACCAAAGATTACAGGTGCAGCTTCCGCTTCAGGCTCTGCAGCAGGTGCTTCACCGATCACGATTGAGCCATCGATGATGCCCTGTGCAGTCTCATCAGCCAGTGCTTTCACATCAGCTGGCAGGTCGTAATCCGGATTGTAATCCATCACCAGGCCGCCGTTGGCGAGAGTCAATGCGTATGCCTCTCCGCCCAGCTGTCCGGATTTGATTTTGCTGATGATCTCATCCAGGACGACCGTCCAGTCATAGACCTGGTTCGCTACGACGATATCTGGAGCCAAGGAGGTCTGGCTGGATTGGGTACCATACCAGGCTACCCCATTTTCTTCTGCCACACCAATTGCACCGACCACCATCTGCGCAGTGCCTGTGAGCTGATCTGCTCCAGCCTGAACATGGGTCTCGGCAGCAGCTGAAGCCAGCGCCACATCGCTGAACGATCCAATGTAGTTCACATTCGTAACCACATCAGGATTGGTCGCTGCAGCACCAGCCTTAAAACCATCCACGTACAACTTTGCATCACCGGTTTCGATGGGACCAACAACACCAAGCACGTTGCTCTCAGTTAACGTAGCTGCGATAACACCATTCACGTATCCGCCCTCTTCAGAGCGAGCTTCATAGGCGTAGATATTATTAATACCTTGATCTACAAAGGTATCTACTGTCGTTCCCCAGGCGAAGCTTGTATCGGGAAAATCTGGTGCGATCTCTTGCAGTGAACCACCGTACTGGGAACCATGGGCAATCACCAGGTCGTAGCCCTCGCTGGCATAATCCCGCAGAGCTGAGGCGGCATCATCAACCACGAACATATTGTCTGAGTAAACGAAATCGAAATTATCCGCACCCATTTCAGTCTGGATTGCAACGAGAGCGTCATACATACTCTGGCTGAATGCCAAATCATTAATCGCACTTGGCATCACAACCGCCACCCGGAAAGGACCCTCTTGCGCTGGAGGCGGTTGTTCTTCACCACCCTCCTCGGTTGCAACTGGTTCTTCCGGTGTCTCCGCGGTTGGCGTTGCCCCACCACAAGCGCTGACTAACATTACGATCAACAATATTAAACCTAACCACTTTATATTTTTCATGTTCTCCTTCCTTCTTTTTGTTAATTATCCAATCGGGGATTGGTACCCTGTTTCAATATCATCTATATCATTGTCAATAACATCACCTCCTGTATATCTCTCATCGGTAATCTACGGCATCAATCGATAATTGCTAACCACCACGCTCGTAAGGTTTTGTCAAAGCAGCAGGCGGCCTGACTCGTTGAACTGCGACGATCAAGGCCAGGATGGTGAGCACGTA